>JBELIQ010000028.1:0-52185 GCA_042090795.1 Blastococcus sp.
TCCTCAGTCAGATCCGGTGGTCACACGTCCTCGACCAACGTCTCTGATCAGTACAGCTAGGCCGCGATCAACTCCAGAGCTCGACCCGCACGGTCGGCTTCACGCGGTCCTGCCGGGTGGGGCGGGACAGCAGGGCGGTGGTGGCGTCGGGCGTGGTGAGGAACCGCTGCAGCGCGCGCGCCGCGCTGGGGGCACGCCCGTCCGCCGCGACCGTGGCCCACCACCGACCGGTCACCGGCGTCCCGTCGACCGGGAGCCGGACGAGCGCGCCCCCGCGGAGGTCCTCGCGAACGGCGTGACCGAGCGCCAGCAGCAGCCCGGACCCCGCTCTCGCTGCCGCGAGCGCGGCGGCCTCGCTCTCGTGCCGCGCCACGTCGGGGGGAGTCCCGGTACCCGCCGCCCAGTGCTCCTCCTCGGTGCCCGCCTCGATGCCTGCCGGGCCCGCCAGCCACCGGAAGCCGGTCAGCGACGACAGCCGGAGCCGGCCGCGGCCGGCCAGCGGGTGGTCCGGTGCGGCGACGAGGATCCGCTCGTAGCGCAGGAAGGGCACCGGCTCGAGGAGGTGACCGGCGGTCGGAGCGGGCCGGACACCCAGCACGATGTCGGCGACGTCCTCGACCAGCGCGGTGGCCGCGCAGTCGGTCGATCCGACGGTGAGGTCGACGACGGCCCGCGGGACCCGCCGGGTGAATGCCGCCACCACCGCGCCGGCCACGTGCTCGGCACAGGCCGCCGTCGCCAGCACGCGCAGGCGGTCGACCGTCGACGCCTGGCCCACCTCCCGGCGGGTCCGCTCGGCCAGCCGGACGAGCTCGCGGGCCCGTGTGGCCAGCGCCCGGCCGCCCGGCGTCAGCGCGATGCCGGTGCCCGTCCGGCGGAAGAGCGGGTCACCCAGGTCGGCGCGCAACGCCGCGACCGCCGCGGACACGGCCGGCTCGCTCACTCCGAGTGCACTGGCCGCCGCACGCAGCGAACCCAGTTCGGCCACGAGTGCGAACGTGCGGAGCTGCGCGAACGTCATGCTCGGCCACCCTCATAAGGGATCGGTTATGAGCATGTTGACAGTGACGTGGGTCACGGACAAGCTCCGCGGCACCAGGGCTCCAGCAGCGAAGCCCGTCGGTGAGGGGGTTCCCCCGTGCAGGTACCGGCACCGTTCGACTACGTGCGCGCGACCAGTGTCGACCACGTCCTCGAACTCCTCGAACTCCACGGTGAGGAATCCCGGGTCATCGCCGGCGGGCACAGCCTGCTGCCGATGATGAAGCTCCGGCTGGCCCGGCCCGAGTGGCTCATCGACATCAACGACATCGCCGAGCTGCGGCACATCACCGTGGACGGCGACTGGTTGCGCGTCGGGGCCCTCACCCGGCACGCGGACCTGCTCGCCTCCGACGTCGTCGCGCAGCTGTTCCCGATCATCCGCGACGCGGAGAAGGTCATCGCCGACCCCGTCGTGCGCAATCGCGGCACGATCGGCGGCTCCCTCGGGCAGGCAGACCCCGCCGAGGACCTCACCACGGTCTGCGACGTCCTCCGGGCCCAGGTGCTCATCAGCAACCGCACGGGCGAGCGCACGGTGGACATCCACCAGTTCCACCGCGGCCCCTACGAGACCGCCTGCGAGCAGCACGAACTGCTCACTGAGATCCGATTCCCCATCGGCATCAGGCAGGGCAGCGCCTACGAGAAGGTCGAGCGCCGGGTCGGCGACTGGGCGGTCGGCGCGGCCGGTGCCTGTCTCTGGATGGCCGAGGACGGCACCATCGCCGACGCCACCATCGGCCTGACCGCCCTCGGCCTGGAAGGGCCGGCGGTCGAGGCCGCGGCCGTGCTGGTCGGGGAGCGGCCCAGCGAGGACCTCTTCGCCGAGGCCGCGGACCTGACCGCCGCGGCCAGCTCGCCGACCGAGGACCAGCGCGGCCCGGTGGACTACAAGCGCCACCTCGCCGCCGAACTCACCCGCCGGGTCCTGGGCCGCGCCCTGGACCGCGCGGCCCACCCCGCCGTCGCCTGAGGAGGCCGACCATGCAGGTCACGATGACCGTCAACGGGACCGAGGTCACCCGCGACGTCGAGCCGCGGCTGCTGCTCGTGCACTTCCTCCGCGACACGCTCACGCTCACCGGCACCCACTGGGGCTGCGACACCAGCAACTGCGGGACCTGCGTGGTGCTCGTCGACGGCGAGCCGGTGAAGTCCTGCACCCAGCTCGCGGCCATGACCGCCGGGCACGAGGTCACCACGGTCGAGGGGATGGCCGACGGCACCACGCTCGACCCGGTGCAGCAGGGGTTCATGGAGGAGCACGGACTCCAGTGCGGGTTCTGCACGCCCGGGATGATGCTCACCGCCCGCGCGCTGCTCGACCGCGATCCCGATCCGGACGAGACGACCATCCGCGAGGCCATCTCCGGTCAGATCTGCCGCTGCACCGGCTACGCCACGATCGTCCGCTCCGTGCAGTGGGCGGCCGCGCACCCGGCCGCCGAGGGCACGACCACCAGCGAGGTACCGGCATGACCGCCGTCGAGGAACGCCCGGCCCGCGAGACCAACCCGTCGGCCACCGCCGCCGACCGGCCGATCGGCTTCGGCCGCATCCAGCGCAAGGAGGACCCGCGGTTCGTCCGGGGCAAGGGCAACTACCTCGACGACATCGTGCTGCCCGGCATGCTGCACGGCGCGATCCTGCGCTCACCGATGGCGCACGGCCGGATCGTCTCGATCGACACCACCGAGGCCCTCGCGCACCCGAAGGTGCACGCGGTCATCACCGGCACGGACCTGGAAGGGCTCAACCTCGCCTGGGCGCCGACGCTGTCGGCCGACGTCCAGGCCGTGCTGGCCACCGACAAGGTCCGGTTCCAGGGCCAGGAGGTCGCGTTCGTCGTCGCCGAGGACCGGTACTCCGCCCGCGACGCCCTCGAGCTCATCGACGTCGAGTACGAGCAGCTGGACCCGGTCATCGACGTGCGCCGAGCGCTCGACCCCGGCGCGCCGGTGATCCGCACCGACCTCGAGGGCCGCACCGACAACCACATCTTCGACTGGGAGGCCGGCGACGCCGCCGAGACCGACGCGGTCTTCGCGGCCGCCGACGTCGTCGTGAAGCAGGAGATGGTCTACCCGCGGGTGCACCCCGCACCGATGGAGACCTGCGGAGCGATCGCCGACTACGAGCCGGTCGACGGCAAGCTCACGCTCTACGAGACGACGCAGGCCCCGCACGCGCACCGCACCCTGTTCGCGATGGTGGCCGGCATCCCCGAGCACAAGATCCGGGTGATCAGCCCCGACATCGGCGGCGGATTCGGCAACAAGGTCGGCATCTACCCCGGCTACATCCTCGCCGTGGTCGGCTCGATCGTGACCGGCAAACCGGTCAAGTGGGTCGAAGACCGCTCCGAGAACCTGATGAGCACCTCGTTCGCCCGCGACTACATCATGACCGGCGAGGTGGCGGCGACCAGGGACGGGAAGATCCTCGCCGTCCGGACGAACGTGCTGGCCGACCACGGTGCCTTCAACGCCACCGCGCAGCCGACGAAGTACCCGGCCGGCTTCTTCCACATCTTCACCGGCAGCTACGACCTGCAGGCCGCGCACTGCAAGGTCACCGGCGTCTACACCAACAAGGCCCCCGGCGGGGTGGCCTACGCCTGCTCGTTCCGGGTGACCGAGGCGGTCTACCTGGTCGAGCGCATGGTCGACGTGCTCGCCGCGGAGCTGGGGATGGACCCGGTGGAGCTGCGGCTGCGCAACTTCATCAGGCCCGAGCAGTTCCCCTACGCCAACAAGACCGGCTGGGAGTACGACTCCGGCGACTACGAGCCCACCATGCGCCTGGCCATGCAGATCGCCGGCTACGAGGACCTGCGCCGCGAGCAGGCGGAGAAGCGGGCCCGCGGGGAACTCATGGGCATCGGGATCTCCTTCTTCACCGAGACCGTCGGCGCCGGGCCGCGCAAGCACATGGACATCGTCGGGCTGGGCATGGCCGACGGCGCCGAGGTGCGGGTGCACCCCACCGGCAAGGCCGTCGTCCGGCTGTCGGTGCAGAGCCAGGGTCAGGGCCACGAGACGACGTTCGCGCAGATCGTCGCCGAGGAGCTCGGCATCCCGCCCGAGGACATCGACGTCGTGCACGGCGACACCGACAACACGCCCTTCGGGCTGGGCACCTACGGCAGCCGGTCCACCCCGGTCAGCGGCGCCGCGGTGGCCCTCACCTCGCGCAAGGTCCGGGACAAGGCCCGGCTGATCGCCGCGGCGATGCTCGAGACGCGGCCCGAGGACCTCGAGTGGGAGAAGGGGCGCTGGTTCGTGAAGGGCGACCCGGGCGTGGGGAAGACGATCGCGGAGATCGCGCTCGGCGCGCACGGCACCGTCGCGCTGCCCGACGGGGTGGACGGCAACCTCGACGCCGAGGTCACCTACGACCCGCCGAACCTGACGTTCCCGTTCGGGGCCTACATCTGCGTCGTCGACATCGACAAGGGCACCGGCAAGGTGCACGTGCGGCGGTTCGTCGCGGTGGACGACTGCGGCACCCGGATCAACCCGATGATCATCGAGGGGCAGATCCACGGGGGCCTGGCCGACGGGGTCGGGATGGCGCTGATGGAGTTCATCGGCTTCGACGAGGACGGCAACTGCCTCGGCGGCTCGTTCATGGACTACCTGATCCCCACCGCGATGGAGGTCCCCGACTGGGAGACGGGACACACGGTGACGCCCTCACCGCACCACCCGATCGGCGCGAAGGGGATCGGGGAGTCGGCGACCGTGGGCTCTCCGCCGGCCGTCGTCAACGCCGTCGTCGACGCGCTGTCGCCGTTCGGTGTCCGGCACATGGACATGCCGTGCACCCCGGCCCGGGTGTGGGCGGCCCTGCAGGGTCGCGCGACCCCGCCGATCTAGTGGAAGGACCCCGCTGCCCCCCACCACTCGCGCGCTCGTGGCGGGTCCCTGCACCGGGGCCGACCTGCAGACCCGATCCGAGGAGCTGCTTCTCCGATGTCCGTCACTGACAGCGCCGCGGAGCTGACCCGGACGCGCGAGCCGTTCGTCCAGGCCACCGTGGTCCGCGCGCAGAAGCCCACCAGTGCCCACGCCGGTGACACCGCGCTCGTGCGCGCCGACGGTTCCATCGACGGCTTCGTCGGCGGCACCTGCGCCGAGGCCTCGGTCCGGGAGTACGGGCTCATGACGCTCTCGACCCACCAGCCGCTGCTGCTGCGGATCGTCCCCGGCGAGGTCGCACCGACCAGCACCGAGGAGGGTGCGGTCACCGTGGCCAACCCGTGTCTGTCCGGCGGATCGGTCGAGATCTTCCTCGAGCCGCGGGTACCCGCGCCGCGGGTGCTGGTCGTGGGGGAGAGCCCGATCGCCGTCGCGCTGGCCGACCTCGGAGGACCGCTCGGCTTCGACGTCCAGCTGGTGTCCGGCGACCAGGCACGGCCGGAGGCGGACGACGCCGCGCTCGTGGTCGCCTCGCACGGCCGCGGGGAGGAACCGGCGCTGACCGCAGCACTTCGGCTCGGCGTCCCCTACGTGGGGCTGGTGGCGAGCCGGATCCGCGGGGCCGCCGTCCTCGCCGCGCTGGATGTGAGCGACGACCAGCGCAGCCGGGTCCGCAGCCCGGCCGGGCTGGACATCGGTGCACGGACGGCGGCGGAGATCGCGCTGTCGGTGCTGACCGAGCTGGTGGCCGAGCGGCGCGCCGCGGAGAAAGTGGTCGCAGCGCCGGCCGGCCCCGCGAGCGCGCGGGACCCGGTCTGCGGGATGACCGTCGCCGCCGTCGACAGCTCACCGCACGCCACGGTCGACGGCGTCACCACCTGGTTCTGCTGCGAGGGCTGCCGGACGGCCTTCCTCGCCGACCCGGCCCGGTACGCGGTTGACTCCTGAGGCCGCCCGGCCCGGCGCTGAGGACGACGTCCGGGCGCGCGTGCCGGACGTCGAGTCCCTGACCGCAGCCCTGGACGAGGCCGACTACCTCGCCGAGCCGGGGCTGGCGACGGCGCTGTTCCTCGCCGTCCGCCTGCCGCAGCCGCTGCTCCTGGAGGGCGAGCCGGGCGTCGGCAAGACGGAGGCGGCCAAGGCGCTGGCCCGCGTGCTGGACACCCCGCTCTTCCGGCTGCAGTGCTTCGAGGGCCTCGACGCCGGGGAGGCGCTGTACGAGTGGAACCATCCGCGCCAGCTGCTCGGCATCCGGCTGGCCGAGGCGCACGGGGCGCCGCTGGCCGAGGAGGACCTGTTCGGGCCGGACTACCTGCTCCGTCGGCCGCTGCTGCAGGCGATCGAGCACCCGGGTCCGCGCCCGGCGGTGCTGCTGCTCGACGAGATCGACCGTGCCGACGCCGAGTTCGAGGCGTTCACCTTCGAGGTGCTGGCGGAGGCCGCGGTGACCGTGCCGGAACTCGGCACGCTGCGGGCCGAGCATCCGCCGGTCGTCGTCCTGACCTCCAACCGGACCCGGGACCTGCACGACGCCCTGACCCGGCGCTGCCTCTACCACTGGATCGACTACCCGCCGCCGGAGCGGGTCGCGGAGATCGTGCGGCGGCGCGTGCCCGGGAGCGACGTGTCGCTGGCCGTCTCCGCAGCGGCGGCGGTGGACCGGCTGCGCTCGCTGGACATGGTGAAGCCGCCGGGCATCGCCGAGGTCGTGGACTGGGTGGCCGCCCTCGGCGTGCTGGGGCTCACCCGGCTCGACACGACGGCCGTCGAGGCCACCTGGGGATCTGTGCTCAAGAACCGTGAGGACCACGAGCTGGCGCGATCCCGCGGCGCGGGCTGGCTGGCCGGTGCCTGAGCCCGGGACGGGCGGGCTCGCCATGGTCGCGCCCGGCCCGCTCGCGGTCGCGCTGACCACGGCCCTGCACCGGGCCGGCGTGCCGGCCCCGCCGGAGCGGGCCGCGGGACTGGCCCGGGCGTTGCTGCTGGTGCCTCCCCTGGACCGGGAGTCGCTGTACTGGACCTGCCGGGTCAGCCTGGTCACCGACCGCGCGCAGCTGCCGCTGTTCGACGCGGTGTTCTCCGCGGTCTTCGACGGGCGGCTCGATCCCGCCGACAGCCGGGGTGACCCGAACGCACCGCCGCCGATCGGCAGCGAGCCGCGCACCCGTCCGACCTCTCCGGACTCCCGGCCCGGTCATCCGGGGCCGCCGCCCGCGGGCGGCTCGGGGAGTGCAGCCGCAGGGGAAGGGGGGGACGTCGAGCGCGAGGTGCTGCTCGCCGCCGCCTCGTCGGAGGAGCGCCTCCGGCACACGTCGTTCGACGAGCTGGACGCGGACGAGCTGCTGGTCGTGCGCGACCTGGTCCGCCGGCTGGTGCTGAGCGCACCGGCACGGCGCAGCAGGCGGTTGCGGCCGACGGCGCGCAGCGGTGACCGGCTCGACCTCCGTCGAACCGTGCGGGCCGCGCGACGGACGGGCGGGGACCCGGTGCGGCTCGTGCACGCGACCCGGCGCACCCGGCCGCGGCAGCTGATCCTGCTCTGCGACGTCTCCGGCTCGATGGAGCCCTACACGCGGATCTACCTGACCCTGCTGCAGGGTGCCGTCGCCGGCGCCCGCGCCGAGGCGTTCGTCTTCTCGACCGGGCTGACCAGGCTCACCCGGCACCTGGCCGGCCGCGACCCCGATCTGGCCCTCGCACGCGCGGGCGAGGCGTCGTCGGACTGGGCCGGTGGCACCCGGTTGGCCGAGGCGGTCACCCGGTTCGTCGCCGATCACGGTCGCCGTGGAGTGGCACGCGGCGCCGTCGTCGTGGTGCTCTCCGACGGCTGGGCGCAGGACGACCCGGACGACGTGGCCGAGGCCATGCGGCGGCTGCGCCGGCTGGCCCATCGGATCATCTGGGTCAATCCGCGGAAGGCAGCCCCTGGGTATGCGCCGCTGGTCGGAGGGATGGCGGCCGCGCTGCCGTTCTGCGACGCCTTCCTCAGCGGCCATGACGTCGTCGCCCTCGAGCAGGTCGTGGCCGCCGTGGCCGACGACCGGGCTCGCCCGGGCCGATCGAGCCTGGAGGTCGGGGGCCCGCGGCGTCAGCGCTGCGCGCCCTGAACGTGGGGGACGCCCACCGGTGGAGTGCCCGAGAGGGTGGCGCACATCGGGAGGCTGGAGACGTCCCACCGGCTGCTCCCGCCGGGTGCCGGCCTCGAGGGTGCGCATGCAAGGCGCGGTCAGACCGGTCCGGGACCGCCCTCCGGGGTCACGACGAACCACAATCCGCCGTTGAGGAACACGTTGTGGCAGAGCACCTCGCCGGGCCCTTCGTGGGCGTAGTAGTACAGCGGTCGGCCGGCGTAGGTCGCCTGCACCGAGCCGTCGGTCCGCTCGGTGGTGCCCAGCAACGCCTGGTCGGCGGCACCGGCGGCCTGCGGGGTGCCGTCGGAGAGCACGGGCGGCCACGCGACGGCGCACTCGTCGTAGCAGTCCGGAGTGCTCGTCGTCTCCCGATCGAACAGGTAGATCGCCTGCCCGCGGTCGTCGAAGAGCATCTCCCCGAAGTCGCTGTCACCGGTCGTGATCACGGTGCCGATCGCGGGTGGGGGCGTGGTCGGTGGAGGTGGCGTCGACGGCACGGGGGCGATCGCGCTCGACGTCGGCGGTGCGCTCGACGTCGGCGGTGCGCTCGACGTCGGCGGTGCGCTCACCGCCGCCGTCGACTCCGTCTCGTCGCCGCACCCGGCGACCAGCAGGCCGGTGATCAGGGTCAGCGCGGTGAGAGCGGTGCGGGCAACGGGCATGTCGGCCTCTCCAGGGTCGTCCGGCCCACTGTCCCAGGATCCCCTCGGCGGCACCATCGTCTCTCGGGCGCGGCGCGGGTGGGCGTCCTGGCCCGGCAGGGACGTGGGCCACACCTGCATCCGCACCCACCGGCGAACGCGAAGACCTGGCATGAGCGTGATGACCGCACACGGCGCCCCGGACGTCCTCCTCGTGGAGTTCACGCTGGCCCGCGTGGACCTGGCGGCAGCCACCGCGGCCCTGCGTTCCAAGGACACGCTTGCCGCGCGCGCGGACGTCGCCGAGTGCCGGGCCCGGATCGACGCCATCCTCGACTCGTGGAACGCCGGCGTCCGCAGCCCCCTCTGACTCTTCCGTCGGGCCTCCGACCCGGCGGGCGACGGGGGCCGCCCGCCGCCGCTCCGGGCGTCGGGCACGGTCGGTGCGATGACCGGCCGCGCCCGACGGCGGATCAGCGGCGTCGGCGGGCGAGGGCGGTCCCCAGCACCACGGCGACGGCGGCCGCGACCAGCAGCCGTCGGCTGCGGCTCATGGCGATCACCATCACGGCCGCACGGGGCCGTACCCGTCGGGTGCCCAGCAGCAGCGCCCCGGCCGGCGAATCGACGCCGGCACCGGCCACGGCCACCAGGCGCGTGGGGGACTCCAGGCGGGCGGTGATCCCGGCAGCGGCCAGTGCCTCGGCCAGCCCGCCCAGGTCGCGCCGGCCCGGCGCCACTCCCGTGCGTGCGGTCGCCGCCTCGCGGGCCCGCGCCACGAAGGCGCCGACGTCCTGCGCGACGATCCGCAGGTCCGATCCCTCCGCGCGCACCTGCACGCCCTCCCCGTCCACCTCCAGCGACAGCTCGCCGGACAGCTGCAGTGGGACGCGCGGGTCCGTCATCCCCGGCCGGCGTTCTCGGCCGTCGTGATGCGCAGGGTGCCGTTGAGCCGCCACGTCGCGCGGGGTGCGTCCGACCCGGTCTCCCGGGGAACCTCGACGGTCATGTCGACGAACTCGTAGTTGATCGCGGCGCCCTTGCCGGTGAGGTAGGCCCACATCTCCTTGCCGAGGTCGGCGAAGCTGGTGCTCTCGTGGCTCTTGATGTCCCGGGAGCCGGTTGCGGCGTCGTTGCTGGTCATGCTCATCGGTGCGATCTCCTCGCGCGTGGGGACCGTCGGCGTGCCGCCGGCGTTGGTCGGGCGTTCCCTGATGCCTCCCCTTCCGGGCCAGGGGCGGCACGGGATGCGATGCGCCCGGTGAATTTCCCGCCGGTGCGCCGAGACGGGCGCGGACGCCGACGCCGACGCGGACGCCGACGCCGACGCCGTCGCCGGCACCGAGGCCGTCCCTGCCGCATCCGTCGAACCGGTACAGGCAGTGGGGAGCACCGTCGCCGGCCCTCGTCGTCGATGGGCGCGTGCCGCGGCTACGAGCCCTGTCGACGGGCCCTGCGGTCGCCGAAGACCGGATCGCGCTTCTCGACGAAGGCGCGTGCGGCCTCCACGTGGTCGGCCGTTGCGAACGTCGCCTGGTGGTGCGTCACCTCGACGTCCATGTACTCCTCGAGCGGGGTGGACAGTGCCAGCGCGACGTTCTCCTTCATCGACGCCAGCGCCGTGCGGGGCCCGTTCGCCAGCCGCTGCGCCACCGCCATCGCCTCGCGCTCGAGCGTGTCCGGCGGCACCACGGCGTTGACCAGCCCCAGCTGCAAGGCGTCGTCCGCGGACAGCCGCGGCGAGAGGTACAGCAGTTCCTTGGCGCGCGCCGGACCGACGAGGCGCACGAGGAGCCAGGCACTGCCGTAGTCGCCGGCGAGCGCGACGCGGGCGAACGCCGTGGTGAGCACGGCGGAGGACGCCGCGAAGCGCAGGTCGCACGCCAGCGCGAGCGACAGACCCGCTCCGGCAGCGGCCCCGGGCAGCACCGCGATGGTCGGCTTGGGCATCCGCCACAGGCGCCCGCTGGTGGCGCGCTGGTTCGCGCGCTGCAGCCGCTCCTTCGACGCCTCGGGCGCGCCGGGGGAGCGCTCGGCGAAGCCCTTCACGTCACCGCCCGCGCAGAACGCGCCACCCGCCCCGGTGAGCACCACGGCACCGACCGCGTCGTCCGCCTCCACCTGCGCCAGCGTGGTGGCGAGAGCGCCGATCATCTGGTCGGACAGCGCGTTCCGGCGGTCGGGGCGGTTCATAGTGAGCACGGCGACGCCGTCCTCGATGCGGGCGAGCAGGTGGTCCGTACCGGTCTCGATGTCGGTCATGTCTCCTCCAGCGGGACGATGTCGAAGCGCACTCCGCCGATGTCGGCGGTGCGATGCTCGCCGCCGGGCAACGCCAGGCGCACTGCGGTCACGGCGGCGACGTCGCCTGCGCCCGCGATGAAGGACACGTGCTGGCGGCCGTCGTCGAGCGGCAGCCGGCACTCGTTGCCGACCGCCGCGACGTCCAGCAGGGCCGCCCAGCGGCGGGTCACCTGCTCCGGGTCGGGGACCGCGACGGTGACCTCGCGCAGCCCACCGGCGCATGTCGGGCTGGTCCCGGTCCAGGCCGGACCCGCCCATCGCCACGACCCGGCCGGGTCGACCGCGTCGAGGGCGAGGAGCACCCCGCCGGTGTCCCGGGGGTGCAGGTGGACGTCGACGACGTCGGGCCACTCGCCGCGGTGCACCTCGCGCACGTCGAGTGCCGCGAGGCGGTCGGGCGCCGTGAGCGCCCGTGGTCCGTCGACCATGAGCATGTAGCCGCCGCCGCCGTCGCCGCCGTGCCGTGCCAGCCAGCGACCGGCCGCCGTCCCGGGCTCCGAGGGCGACACGACCTCGACGAAGTCACAGCCCGCGGCGAGCACGGCGTTGGTGAGGCCGAACCGCCCGACGCCGGGGTCGTGGTGCGCCGCGGGGGCGGCGAGGAGCGTCCGCAGCGCCTGTTCGACCGATGCGCGCTCGTGTGCGGCGAGCACGAGCTGGCGCAGACGGGGCGCCGGCATGGCCGTCGAGCGCCCGTTCAGCGGTCGTCCCGCGTGGCGGCGCCCTGGATGCCTCTCCAGACGCGCATGGGCGTGGTGGGCATGTCGATGTGCCGCACGCCGAGGTGCGCCACCGCATCGATCACCGCGTTCTGCACCGCCGGCGTGGCGCCGATGGTGCCGGCCTCCCCGATGCCCTTGGCGCCCAGCGGGTTGTAGCTGGTCGGGGTCTCGCTCGCCACGAGCTCGAACGTGGGGAGCTCGGTGGCCGAGACGATCGGGTAGTCGGCGAAGGTCGACGTCGTCGGGTTGCCGTCCTCGTCGTAGAGCACCTCCTCGAGCAGGGCCTGCGCCGCCCCCTGGGCCAGGCCGCCGTGGCGCTGCCCCTCGGCGATCAGCGGGTTCATGATCACGCCGGCGTCGTCGAGTGCGACCAGCCGCACCAGCTCGGCCTTGCCGGACTCGACGTCGACCTCGGCGACGGCGACGTGCGCACCGAAGGGGTAGGTGGCACCCGGTGCGGTGAAGACGCTGCGGACGAACAACCGCTCCTTCTCCGCCAGGGCGGCGAAGGAGATGGCGGTGCCGGGAACCCCGGCGACCCGCAGGCCGGCGACGTCCCGGTCGACCACCAGGTCGGCTGGGTCGACCTCGAGCTCGTCGGCGGCCCGCTGCCGGGCCAGGTCGATCAGCTCACCGGTGGCCTGCTGCACCGCGGCGCCGCCCTGCTGGAGGCTGCGCGAGCCGCCGGTGCCCCCGCCCTCGGGGACGAGGTCGGTGTCTCCCCACCGGACGGTGATCCGGTCCACCGGGATGCCGAGCTCGTCGCTGGCCAGCATCGCCCACACCGTGGAGTGGCCCTGTCCGTGCGGCGAGGTGCCCGTGAGGATCGTCGCCGATCCGTCCGGGTGCACCTCGACCAGTGCGTTCTCCTGGGACGCCCCGGCCTCCGAGCCGCCGCCGGTGATCTCCACGTAGACCGACAGCCCGATGCCCAGCTGGCGGACGTCACCCCGCTCGCGCCGTGCCGCCTGCTCGGCGCGCAGCGCGGGGTAGTCGGCCGCGTCGAGCACGGTGTCCAGGGCCGCCTGGTAGTCCCCGGAGTCGTAGAGCGCGCCCCCCTTGCTCATGCGCGGCTCGGTGAAGGCGGGGATCAGGTTTCTCCGCCGGACGTCGGCCGGGTCCATGCCGAGCTCGGCGGCGAAGAGGTCCACGGCGCGCTCGATCGCCGCGGTGGCCTCGGGCCGGCCGGCCCCGCGGTAGGCGCCGACCGGCGTCGTGTTGGTGACGACGCTCTGGAAGGAGGTCTCCAGCACGGGGATGTCGTAGACGCCGGGCGCCATCAGCAGGGTCAGGGAGGGCAGCATCGCGCCGAACTTGGGATAGGCGCCGCTGTCCTGGACCACGTGCAGCCGGTAGGCCCGGATCCGGCCGTCCCGGTCCCCGCCGATGGTGACCGTCTGCACCTGGGCGCGGCCGTGCGTCATCCCGACCATGTTCTCCGACCGGCTCTCGACCCACCGTGCGGGCCGGCCGACGTGCCGGGCGGCCAGAGCGACGACGGCATGCTCGACGTCGGCTCCGAACTTGCCCCCGAAGGCGCCGCCGACGTCCGGGGTGATGACCCGCACGTGCTCGGCGTCGAGGCGCAGCATCCCCCGCACGGACCGCTTGCTGCCCTGCGCGCCCTGGTTGGGCAACCAGATGGTCAGGCGGCCGTCGTCGTCCCACGCCGCCGCGGCGGCGCGCACCTCCATCGGCGCCACGGCCACGCGTTGGTTGAGGATCTCCTGCGAGACGACCACCTCGCAGGAGGCGAAGGCGTCGTCGGCGGCGCCGGCGCCGTCGTCGGTGGCTTCCTCGGCGGCGGCCAGGTCCTCGCCGGCCGCGGCCTGCGCCGCCGCGACGGGATTGCGGAAGCAGACGTTCGTGCCCGCCTCCGGGAACAGCAGCACCTCGTCGGCCAGCGCCGCCTCGGGGTCGACGACCACGGGCAGCGGGTCGTACTCGACGGCCACGAGCTCCGCGGCGTCCTCGCCCTGGTAGTGCTCCTCGGTGAGGACGACGGCGACCGGCTCGCCCACGTAGCGGACGACGTCCCGGGCCAGCAGCGGCTGCATCATCGACTTCGGGTACATCGGCATCATCGGCCGCTGGTCCGGCGCGCCGAGGTCGTCGCCGGTGAGCACGGCGACCACGCCCGGCATCTCCATCGCGCCCGAGATGTCGACCGACCCGATGCGGGCGTGGGCGACGGGGGAGCGGACGAAGGTCGCGTGCACCGCGCCGGCCAGGCGGTCGTCGACCAGGTCGTCGGTGTAGACGGCGCCGGTGGTCAGGAAGCCGGGGTCCTCGGTCCGCAGCACGCGGGTGCCCAGGATGCTGCCTGCGGGCAGCGGGCCGCTCGTCGTGCCCGGGATCGCCGTGCCCTCGATTGCCATGCCCGGAACCTGGCACCCATCGCGCCGCCGTGCAAGGCAGGACACGGGGGAGCGGCACGCCCCGGGTCGTGTCCCGTGGTGTGCGGAGCGCTCGCACGGTGTAGACCTCGAACACCACCGTCCAGCAGAGGGGCAACCGATGCAGGTCTCCATCACCGTCAACGGTGAACACCGCACCGACGACGTCGAACCGCGGCTGTTGCTGGCGCACTACCTCCGTGACGTCTGCGGCTTGCGGGCGACCAACATCGGCTGCGACACGACGTCCTGCGGCGCCTGCACCGTCGTCGTCGACGGGCTCAGCGTGAAGTCCTGCACGGTGCTCGCCGTGCAGGCGCAGGACGCCCGGGTCACCACGGTGGAGGGCCTGTCCGAGCCGGGCGGCGACCTCCACCCGGTGCAGGAGGCCTTCCGCGAGGAGCACGGCCTGCAGTGCGGGTTCTGCACCCCGGGCATGGTCATGGCCGCCATCGGCCTGCTGGCGGACAACCCCGACCCGACCGACCGCGAGGTGCGGGAGGGCCTGGAGGGCAACCTCTGCCGGTGCACGGGCTACCACAACATCGTCCGGGCGGTCCGCACCGCGGCGAAGGCCGGCGCGGTGGCCGGCCAGGTCCCGCAGGCGCAGGAGGCCCAGGCGTGATCCCGTCGCCGTTCGACTACGTCCGCGTCGGATCGCTCGACGAGGCGCTCAGCGCCCTCGCCGAGCACGGCGAGGACGCCAAGGTGCTGGCCGGCGGCCACTCGCTGCTGCCGCTGATGAAGCTGCGGCTGGCCGTCCCGACCGTGCTCATCGACATCAGCGGCATCCCCGACCTGTCCTACGTCCGGGTCGAGGGCGACGGGGCGGACGCCGTGGTCGCCATCGGTGCGGGCACCCGGCACCACGAGCTGGAGCGGGACGAGGTGGCCCGTGCGGAGGTGCCGCTGCTGCCGCACGTGGCCGGGCTCGTGGGGGACCCGCAGGTACGGCACCGCGGCACCATCGGCGGGACGACGGCGCACAGCGACCCTGCCTCGGACCTGCCCACGGCGCTGCTGGCGCTCGGCGGGACCGTCGTCCTGCAAGGACCCGGCGGGCGCCGGGAGGTGCCGGTGACGGAGTTCTGGACCGGCTTCTTCGAGACGGCGATGTCGCCGGACGAGCTCGTCGTCGAGTTGCGGGTGCCCCGGACCGGCGCGACCGGGTTCGGGTACGAGAAGTTCACCCGGCGGGCCAACGACTGGCCGATCGTCGCGGCGGCAGCCGTGGACGGTCGCGTCGCGCTCGCCAACATGGCCGGGACCGTGGTGCGGGCGACCGCGACGGAGGAGGCGCTGGCCGCCGGCGCCTCGATCGCGGAGGCCGCCGCCCTGGCCGACCAGGGCACCTCCCCGGTGGCCGACATGCACGCCGACGCGGACTACCGCCGGCACCTCGCGCGGTTGCTCACCCGCCGGGCGCTCGAGAAGGCCGCCGCCCGGGAGTGATGCGGCCGCCGTGTCCGCGGCGGCGAACCGAGCAGCCGTCGCGGGGCACGGCGGCGCGGCTGCCGGGCAGGGTGCCGCACGCGTCGCGCAGACTGTCCGCCGACGACGTCCATCCCGGCCGGCCGGCTCCTGCGGCCCGGCCGGGCGAGCACCCGATCACCGCGGAGCAGCCATGACCCTCGCCGGCCTCGATCCACGGACCCCGGTCGTCATCGGCGTCGGGCAGTCCTCCGAGCGCATCGACCGCCCCGGCTACCGCGGACTGTCGGCGGTCGAGCTCGCCGCCGCGGCGGCCCGGGAGGCGCTCGAGGACACCGGGGCGCAGCCGGACGTCGTCGCCCGGACCGTGGACACGGTCGCCGGCGTCCGGCAGTTCGAGATCTCCTCGCCGGGGGCCTCGGCGCCGCTGGGCCGGTCGGACAACTACCCGCGCTCGGTCGCCGGCCGGGTCGGCGCCTCGCCGCGGCGCGCGGTCCTGGAGGTGGTCGGCGGCCAGTCCCCTCAGCACCTCGTGAACGAGTTCGCCGCGACCATCGCCGCCGGCGACGCCGAGGTCGTCCTCCTGGTCGGTTCCGAGGCGATCTCCACGGTGCGCCACCTCGCCGGCGCCGAGGGCCGGCCGGACTTCACCGAGCACGTGGCCGGTGACCTCGAGGACCGCGGCTACGCACTCGGCGGCCTGTTCCCCCCGCGCGCCGGCGAGCACGGGGTGACCGGGGCGCCGGAGATCTACGCGCTGTTCGAGAACGCCCGCCGCGCCCGGCTCGGCATGTCGCGGGCGGAGTACGACCGGGCGATGGGGGAGCTGTTCGCCCCCTTCACCCGGGTGGCGGCGGCCAACCCGCACGCCTCCGCGCCGGTCGAGCGGGATGCGGTCGAGCTGATCACGCCGACCGCGGCCAACCGGCCGATCGCCGATCCGTACCCGCGCTACCTGGTCTCCCGCGACCAGGTGAACCAGGGTGCTGCGGTGCTGCTGACCTCGGTGGCGGCGGCGCAGCGCCTCGGCGTCCCGCAGGAGAGGTGGGTGTTCCTGCACGGTCACGCCGACCTGCGCGAGCGCGACCCGCTGGACCGGGCCGACCTCGGCAACGGCCCGGCGTCGGTGCTCGCGGCCCGCCACGCCCTCGACGTCGCCGGGATGGGCGTCGACGACATCGCCACGTTCGACCTCTACAGCTGCTTCCCCGTCGCGGTCACCACCGTCGCCGACGGGCTGGGGCTGGCGGCCGACGACCCGCGCGGGCTGACCCTCACCGGCGGGCTGCCCTTCTTCGGTGGCGCGGGGAACAACTACTCCATGCACGCCATCGCCGAGACCGTGCAGCGGGCGCGCCGGGCGCCGGGCAGTCCCGGGTTCGTGGGGGCCAACGGCGGCATGCTGAGCAAGTACTCCGTCGGGATCTACTCCACGGCACCGGTCGCCTGGCGGCCGGATGACAGCAGCGCCCTCCAGGCCGAGGTGGACGCCTGGCCCGCACCGGCGCAGGCCGAGCGGGCCGACGGCCCGGCGACGATCGAGACCTACACCGTCAAGCACGGCCGCTCGGGGGACCGCACCGGCATCGTCGTCGGCCGGCTGGAGGCCGACGGCCGCCGGTTCCTGGCCCGGACCGACGACGGGGACGACGAGGTGCTCGATCTGCTGACCACCGGGGAACCGATCGGGCAGCGGCTGCTCGTCCGGTCGACCGACCGCGGCAACCGGGTGACCACCGTCGGGCCCGGGGCCTGATCGGCTGCCGGGACCGCGGCCGCTGGTCGAGCGGGACGACACCCAGCACGGCGCCGACCACGCCGCCCGGATCCGGTGCGGCACACTGCGAGCAGTTCACCGGCAGCGCCGCCGTCCCGCTCGCGGGCGGCACCGACAACAGGAGGAATGGTCCGATGGGTCACGCAGAGAGTGCTCTGGCGCACTTCGAGTCAGCAGTGGGGGAGCACCAGGGGGTCGGTGAGTGGTTCCTGGTCGACCAGGCCCGCATCGACGCCTTCGCGGAGGTCACCGAGGACCGCCAGTTCATCCACGTCGACCCCGAGAAGGCCGCGAAGCTGTCGCCCTTCGGCACGACGATCGCGCACGGCTTCCTGACGCTGTCGATGCTCAGCCACCTCGTCTCCAGCATCCCGGTGCCCCGGGAGCGGCTGGAGGGCATCGTCATGGGCGTCAACTACGGCTTCGAGAAGGTCCGCTTCATCAACCCCGTGCGGGTCGACTCGCGCATCCGGGCCTCCACCGTGCTGTCCGGTGTCGAGCTCAAGGACGCCAGCACCATCCAGGCGACGCAGACCGTCACCGTGGAGATCGACGGGGAAGCGAAGCCGGCGCTCGTGGCCGAGTGGGCGACGCGCTACATCTACGGCTGAGAGCCGTACCGGGTCTGCACCGCGACCATGGCGGATCGGTGCGGTCAGACCCGGTCGTAGCCCTCCAGCGGCGCCAGCGAGGTCCATCGCTCCGGGAGCTGCACGACCGCCTGTGCGGTCAGGGGCAGGAGGGTGTCCGGGTCGAGCAGCGCCACCTCGGCGCCGTCCAGTTGCAGGCGGCGGAGCATCTCCGCGAGCATCCGTCGAGCGACGTCGTCCACCGATGACACCCGCCGGAGATCCAGGACGAACAGCGGGGCGGACCTGCCGTCGGTCACCGTCCGCAGCACGCGTTCCGCACCGCTGAACTGCATCGAGCCCTGCAGGCTGACCACGCGAGCGAGGGAGCCGTCCGGCCCACGGAGCGTCCGGTCCCGTCGGACCGTCGACCGTGCCGGCTCGGGGGCCTGCATGATGTGCAGCCCCATGTCGGCGGACATGCGGGTGCACAACCGGACCCCACGTGTGCTGTTGCCGTGGGAATCGAGCCTCGGTGAGAAGGTGGCCATCCCGAGCTGCCCGGGCATCACCCCCAGGATGCCTCCGGAGACACCGCTCTTCGCCGGGAACCCGACCGTGGTCATCCAGTCCCCGGCGGCGTCGTACATGCCGCAGCTCATCATCACGCTCAGCACCTGTCGGGCGACCTCCACCGGCACGACCTGCCTGCCGGTGGCCGGCTGCACCCCACCCGCGGCCAACGTGGCTGCCATGGTCGCCAGATCGGCCGTGGTCACCGAGACCGCGCACTGCTGGGTGTAGCCGCGGACCACCTCCCGCGGGTCCTGGGAGATCACGCCGTAGCTGCGGAGCATGTTCGCGATGGCCAGGTTGCGATAGGCCTGCGACATCTCCGACTCGTAGATGCCGCGGTCCACGTGCAGGTCACGGCCGGCGAAGTCCGACATCAGTCGCCGGACCCGCTCCACCCGGGTGTCGACGTCGTCCGCGGGGTCGCCGATCAAGGCGTGCGCCGTCAGCGCCCCGGCGTTGATCATGGGATTCCGGGGCCGCCTCGACTCCCGTTCCAACGAGAGCTCGTTGAAGGCCTCGCCGCTGGGTTCCACGCCGATCGACGCCAGGACGTCGTCCAGCCCGCGCTCGGCCAGGGCCAGCGCGTAGACGAACGGTTTCGAGATCGACTGGATCGAGAACTCGGTGCCGCTGTCGCCGGCGCCGTAGAGCGTCCCGTCGACGGTCGACAGGCACACGGCGAGCCGGTCCGGGTCGGCCGACGCCAGTTCGGGGATGTAGTCCGCGAGGGCACCCGCGTCGTCGCTGCAGGCCTCCAGGATCTCCGTCAGGTAGTCGGGCACCGGTGAGTGCACTAGGTCCGCCTTCCCTCGCTCGCGCCGACGAGGACCATTCCACGTGGCGCTCCGCCGACGCGAGCGGGTGACCTGGAGCGGGCTGCTGCGTCTGCGGCGTCTGCCGCCCGGCCGGGAACCGGGAGCCGGCTGGTCAGGGCGCCGCGGCCAGCGCGGAGACCCCCGGTCCGTCGAGATCGTCCACCGCCACCCGCCGACCGGACACGGCCAGCAGCAGCGACAAGGCCGGCCCGGTCACCTCGGGGCCGTCGCCGATCGACACGTCGGCGTCCGTCGCGCTCAGCCGGACGCCGGACACCAGCTCTCTCGCGCCGCCGAGAGCTCCCGGGGTGCGTGCCTGCAGCCGGAGCGATCGGAGGACGGCCTCCTGGGAGTAGGAGTGGGTGATCCCCAGGGGCCGGCGGATGTCCTCGCCGTGGACGACCTCTTCGACGAGCCGGCTGTCGAGCGGTGCGGGCGGGGTCGATCGGCGCGACGCCGCACGGCGGAGCCGCTCCAGCGTCTCCTGGGGTGAGGCACCTCGATGGCGCTGCACACCGCGGGCGTTCTGGCGGTGGAAGTCGAACCGCGCCACGGCGAGGCCGGCCACGAATCCCAGCCGGGTGGTCCGGGCGGTGTCCACCAGATGGGCGGCCACGTCGTGCACGGTCCATCCTTCGCACAGCGACGGCTCCTCCCACCGCACGGCGTCGAGGTGCTCCAGGTGCCGGATCAGCGCCGCACGCTCCGCGTGCACGATCGGCCACACATCTCGCACGAGCACCTCCGTCATGGGCTGGGACCTTCCGCGGAACAGACCCGAGGCGTCGCGGGAACTCATCGGTCGCAGCGGTGGGCGACGCCCTCGCGCGACGGGTCAGGCGGAACAGCGGAGCGGGCTCGGCGGTGCGTTGCAGAGCCTCGCAGAACACCAGGTAGCCGGCGACGCGGGCCTCGACCTCGTCCGGACGTGGTCCGCGCCCGCGCGACCGACACCGTCCGGGCTCCCGCTCGCAGGCGAAGTCCGCCGACCCCGGTAGGCGGCGACGCAGCGATCGGTCAGCCGGTCGAGCGGCTCCCCGGTGGCCGCGCTCTGGCGCCGCAGCCAGGCGGCGAGGTCCTGGCGCCCCCGCCTGCGGCCGCCGTCGCGAGAGCCGCAGGAACCGGGTCAGAGGCTCGACGGGGAAGGCACGCAATGGGCCGGTCGACGGCTGCTCCCGCTCAGTGGTCAGGCGGGTGCTCGGTGCGCCAGTCGTCGAAGGCGGCGAGGAACGACTCGGCCATCTCCTTCTCGGTGACCAGTTGCTCGCGGTCGCGCTGGTCGACCATCCGCTCGCTCAGCGCCATCGTGTTGAACCGGATCGCGCGGAAGTACGGGATGAACGACGACGGCTGGAACGCCCGCTTCGAGGCCTGCGGTTCGACATCCGGCGCCCAATCCGGCGCGCCGGGCAGCGGCGCAAGCCCGAGAGCCTCGAGCGCAGCCAGCACGGGTTCGTCGTCCGTCCGGTCGGTGAAGTCCCGTGAGAGCTCGTGGAAGACCTCCTGCCCGTCCGGGGCGACCACCACCACGACCGGGCGGAAGATCGACGAGTCGTCGTCCCAGGCGCCGAGCGGCTTGGCCAGCCGTTCACCGTCCGGATCGCTGATCCAGCGGAACGGCAGGTGCCAGGTGCGGTTCATCGCCACCTGGACCTCGGGCGGGTCGACCGAGGCGAGCACCACCTCGGCGCCGGCGTCGGCGAGACGGGACACGGACCGGGCCAGGCGGACCGCCTGGGCGCAGCAGTAGGGCTACCAGTCGCCTCGCAGCCCGACCAGGACGAGGGCGGCGCGCTCGTCGGAGCGCAGGCTCAGCAGATCTGCGGTCATCGACGCAGCGTACGAGCCGTCCGGGCGCCCCGCGCGGTCATGACCGGACCAGCCGGTTCCGCTCAGGCGTCGGTGACCAGGCGGAGAGGGCGTACGGCGCCCCTGCGTCGGGTGATGTGGGTCAGCGCGCCGCGCGGCGAGGTCCCAGACTGGTCGACATGTCGCTGACGATGGGCATCGGGCCGCTGGCCGCGGCCAACCGCGAGCACCTCAACGTCGATCTCTCGGCTGCACCGGCGCACCTGCTCTACTCGCACGAGGCCGGCAAGCGGGTGCGCGGTGTGGTGAACGGGACGACGGTGCTGGACACCGAGCGTGCTCTCCTGCTGCACGAGACCGGGCTGATGCCCCAGTGGTACGTCCCCCGCGACGACGTCCGCACCGAGCTGCTGACGCCGACCGATTCCACCACGCACTGTCCGTTCAAGGGCGATGCCTCCTACTGGACGCTGACGGTGGGAGACCGGGTCGAGACCGACGCGGTGTGGTCCTATCCCGAGCCGCTGCCCGCCGTGCCGGAGCTGGCCGGGTTGATGGCCTTCTACTTCGACCGGTTCGACGCCTGGCTGGAGGAGGACGAGCAGGTCCTCGGGCACCCGCGTGACCCGTTCCACCGCGTCGACACCCGGCGCAGCAGTCGCCGGGTCATCGTCCGGGTCGGCGGCACCGTGGTCGCCGAGACCGACCGCGCCGTCGCACTGTTCGAGACCGGGCTGCCGGTGCGCTGGTACCTCCCCCGGGAGGTGTTCGACATCGCCGGGCTCAGCGGCTCCGACACGCGGACGGTCTGCCCGTACAAGGGGGTGGCGACCTACGAGCACCTGACCGTGGCCGGCCGGCGGTACGAGGACGTCCTGTGGTCCTACGTCCCCGGGCTGCCGGAGGCGCAGCAGGTGTCCGGATACGTCTCGGTGGACGACAGCTCCGACGACGTCCAAGTCGAGGTCGGCCGAGCCTGAGTCGCCGGATGCCGAGATCTGCGTGGGTCAGGCCCGGCCCCGACATCTCCGGGCGGTCCTCGACGGCGGCCGCCAGCCGGTAGACGGAAGAAGTCCGTCTCGCAGGGCAGGCTGTCCCGGGTGGGTACCCGACACCGGGGGCACACCGGCGCTGGGCGTCGACGTCGGGCGTCGGCTCCCTGCGGGACTCAGTCGCCGATCCAGTTGCCGTGGAAGCCCAGGGGGACCCGCACCGGCAGGTGCACCCGGGCCACCGGCTCGCCGGTGAAGTCCTGGCCGGCCAGCAGCACCAGGTCGGTGGCTCCGCGGTCGGGGTCGTGCACGAAAGCCATGACGTAGCCGTCGTCTTCGGCTGCATCGGGGGACGACGGGGCGAACACCGCCTCACCGGCGGTGGCGTCCCTCCCGAACGCGTGGACCTGGGTCGTCCCGGCCATCAGGTCGTGCTTGATGAGCGTGTCGGCGAACGCGGCGTCGGTGAGGTCGCCGTTCCCGTCGACCATCGCACGGCTGACCTCTGCGATCTGCGCGCTGTAGCCGTAGCGATGGGGGCGGGAGATCACCCGTTCGTCGGCTCGCGGGAACTCCTGGGTGCGGTCGTCGAGTCGCTGCTGGACGACTTTCCCGGCGGCGGGGTCGACGATCCACCGGTCGAGGGTGAGCGGTCCTCGGCCGGAGAGGATGGAGACGTCGTAGGAGCCCTGGTACCGGCACATGTCCACCACGACCCGGTCGCCGTCGTCGTAGGCGTTGAGCGTGTGGAAGACCCAGCACGGCTCCACCTCGATCCACTGCACCTCCCGCGCAGTCCCCGCGCGTGGCAGCAGTCCGATGCGGGCCTGGTGCGCCGGGTTCCACGTGTAGGGCAGCCGGCTTCCCGCGGCTACCGCGTCCATGCTGAAGGTGACCGGCAGGTCGAACAGGACGACGTAGCGTTCGGTCAGGGCGAAGTCATGGATCATCGGCCCGTCGCTGACCGGGATGTCGGTGGTCGATGCGACCGTGCCGTCGGGACCGACGACGATGTGCTGGATGTGGTCCCACGCCCAGTAGTAGGCGATCGCGTGCAGGTCGCCGGACCGCCGGTCGAGCTTGGTGTGCGCGGCGTAGCCGCCCGGCAGGGTGCCGCCGAAGTCGCACGGCCCGACCGTCTCCAGTTCGTCGGTCAGCTCGTAGGGCAGCGGACCGGACTCCACAGTGGTGAGGGTCCGGCCGGCGTGCGAGAGGACGTGGGTGTTGGCCGGGAAGTCCCCCCCGTCGTGCTCCGGGCCGCCCGCCCAGGTCTCGCCGAGTGTCGCGGCCACGTCCCGCGACCGCACCCAGCGATTGCGATACCACTCCGCCCGGCCATCGCGCAGGCGGACGCCGTGCACCATGCCGGCGCCCAGGAACCAGTGTCCTCCGGCGTCGTCGAGACCGATCGGGTTGGGCCCGTTGCGCAGGTAGCGGCCGCTGAGCTCCACCGGCAAGGTGCCCGTCACGGGGAGGTCGAACGCCGTGACCTCCTCGGTGACCGGAGCGAACGGGCCTTCGTGGAACGCGCTGTGGGTCATGGCCGTCTCCTCGAGCGCTCCCGAGGCCGAGGGCGCGGCCCGAGCGTCCCCTCCGGCGAAGCACGCCACCAGGGTCGGAGGGCTCGGGCGGACGCGGTTCGAGGACATCCGGCGCCCGAGGGCATCGCGCTCCCGGCCGGCCGGACGTCGACGCCTGCTGAGACCCGCAGAGCCGGTACGGGATCCGGGGTGCGCCAGCACCGTCTCCTGGCCCCGGAGCGAGATCGGACGCGCCTGCGCTCGAGCGATGGCGTCACCGCTCCGACCACCCCATCGACGACGAAACCCCCACGGCGTGAGAGCCGTGGGGGTTCAACTCCGTGTCCGAGGGGCGACACGCCACGTACGCACACGGCTGCAGGGGCAGTGATGCCCCTCGGCCGAGCCGTCGGCCGTGGCTCACACATGGGACCTCACGGCGTCGTCGGACGACGGTGCGCGACGCCCGTTCCACCGGGCCCCCCCAGCACGCGCCACAGGAGCTGCGGCCGCATGAGCCGTTGCGGGCGATCGAGCATCCCGATGACCCGGATGAGCGCTGCGCCCACCTCCGGGTCGTGATGGCCGACCGGTACCAGGCGCTGCAGGTAGGCGGTGGTCAGCCGCCACGACGGCGGCCGCGGCCCCTCGACCTCGGGATGGGCGAGGTCGCCCCCCGCCGCGAGATCCCAGGCGTCCTGCACGGCCCACCGCGCCGACGAGAGCACCCGCGGGCCGATGCGATCCAGGCCGTGTGCGTACAGGACGCGGCGCAGTTCGAGGGCCTCGATGATCGCCACGGTCATGCCCTGCCCGAAGCGCGGATCGAAGGAGCAGACCGCGTCGCCGGCGACGAGGTACCTCTCTGGCAGGCGCCGGAGCCGGTCGTAGCGGTGCCGGGAGAAGGAGGGAAAGGCCGCCCGGACGGCGTCCCCGATCGGCGTGGCGCCCTGGACGACGTCGTGGACGTCGCCGTTCCACAGCCCGGCGGCGTAGTCGGTGAAGCCGGGCAGGTCCGCGGGGGGACGCTCGCCGAGCATCCCGATGAGCGTGACCAGCCAGCGCCCCTCCTCGACGGCCAGGGCGACGCCACCGCGGCGGGCGTCGGGCGGGACGTCCACCAGCACGTTCCGGCTGCCGTCCAGGTCTCCGGGACTCCTGCGGAACAGACGCGTGGTGTAGTGCACGTCGACCTTCAGTCGCTCTTCGGCCGGCGGCGCATACCCCAGGTCCGCCAGCCAGCGCGGCGATGGGGAGCCACGGCCCGTGGTGTCGACGACCAGGTCGGCCTCCAGC
Source organism: Blastococcus sp. (assembly GCA_042090795.1). Classification (GTDB taxonomy): domain Bacteria; phylum Actinomycetota; class Actinomycetes; order Mycobacteriales; family Geodermatophilaceae; genus Blastococcus. Next base: position 24,944 of record JBELIQ010000028.1, read on the forward strand.
GTGCGTTCCTCGGTCGGATCCGCCTCCGACCGCAGCCGCACGCCGGTGACGCGGCCCCGGTCGGCGGCGGTCAGCAGCTCGCGGGCGGTCCAGCCGTCGAGCACCTCGACATCACCGAGCGCCAGCACCCGGGCGCGGACGACGTCCTCGATGAGGGGCCTGGTCGCCCCGGTGATGCGGAAGTCGGAGCCCTTCAGAGCCAGCCGGCCCCCGCCCATGTGGAAGCGCCACTCCGGCGACCCGATGAGCTCGGCGCCGTGGCCGGACAGTTCGTCGACCACCCCCGGGAGCAGCTGCTCCAGGCGGGTCAGCCCTCCGGGCACGAGCAGATGGATGTGCTGCCCCTGCGGCACGCCGCGCCGGGCGCCGGCCCGGTTGGGCAGGACGTCCCGCTCGACCAGCGTGACGCGGTCGAAGTGCTCGGCCAGCGGTACGGCGTGCGCGAGCCCGGCCATGCCGGCGCCGAGCACGACTGCGTGGTCTCCCAGATGGTGGTTCACGGCCCCTCCTCGCGTCGGCGGTGCTGTGTCCACCACGCTAGGGACCGCCCGGACTGCGCCGCGTCGGCCGATCGGTGCAACTGGCCGGGGTGACGACTACACCGTTCCGTCCATGTGGCCCTGCACCAGATGGTGCTCGTAGGCGTAGGCGGTGACGGCGGCCCGGTTGGGGAGGGCGAGCTTGGTGAAGGCGTTGTGGAGGTGGCGGGCGACCGTCTTGTCGCTGATGACAAGCCGTTCGGCGATCTCACGATTGGTACGCCCTGTGGCCACCAGCCGGATCACGTCGAGCTCCCGGGGCGTCAGCTGAAGTGCCGGACCTCCGGCCGGCGGGGCGAGCAGACGCTCAAGGTCGGGGACGGCACCGACCGCCTCGAAGACCCGTCTCGCCGCGGCGTCCTCCAACGATGCGGTCCCTTCGTCGCCGAGCGCGCGCAGGGCCCGGGCGAGCAGGACGCGCGTCCGGGCCAGCTCGTAGGGTGCCTGCAGATGCGTCCAGGCCGCACGGGCATCGGTCAACGCCCGGAGCGCCGACGCGTACCGGGCCTCGTCCAGCTCCACCATCCCCCGGGCCCGTGCGGAGACGGCCCGGAGGGCGCCGGTGTGGGCGGCGGCGTCCTCTTCCAGATTCACGCAGGCCGCGCGGGCCGCAGCGACGTCTCCTGCCGCGAGCATGACCTCCACGTGCGCGGCCAGCAGCAGCGCCCGCGGCCGGGGAGCGCGAAGCTCGTTCGCGACACCCGGGAAAGCGGGGGAGGCCCCTTCGACGGCGCAGCCTGTCGCACCCGCCGCTGCCTCCGTGCGGCCCTGGGCCAACCACAACAGAGCAAGACCGGGGTGCGGGTCGTGGCCGAGGGCGATGGCCTCCTCGTAGGCCGCCTCGGCGAGCGCGTGCTCTCCTCTCAGGCGGTGCAGCTCGGCGCGCTGGTAGTGGGCCATCCCGGCCGCCGGATCCGACGGATCGGTCAGCCACCGGCAGGCGCGGTCGACCTCGATGACCGCCTGCTGCCAGTCGCCTCGCCACTGAGCCAGTTCGGATCGGTGAACCAGGCACTGACCCCGGAAGGGCACAAGATCGGGATGCGCGTCGCACCAGCTGTCCAGGGCCGCCGTCCACAGCTGCGCGCGCCGGAGGTCGAGCACCTGCTGGCAGGCGGTGATGGCCGCGCAGTGGATGATGCCGACCGCGATCGGCGACGCGCGCCCGGTGCCGACGGTCACCATGGCCTCGTCGAGGAGAGCCACCCCCCGTGCCGTCTCGCCGGTGCGGATCAGGGCCTGTCCCTGCCCGAGGCAGCCGAGGGTGGACAGGTCGCCATCTCCGAAGCGTTCACCGATGGCGGCCGCTTCCGCGAATGCGCGGAATGCGCCGTCCGGATCGCCGCCGTCCAGGTCTCGCAGGGCCACCGGGAGCAGGAGGTAGCCCCGCTCGACACAGTCCTCGGGCGCCCGCTCACGGAGGAGCCGGTACGCCCGGGCGAACCAGCCGCTCCCGCGTGCCTCGTCGCCCCAGGCGGTGCTCAGCACAAGGCCCAGCCAGAACGCGCACCGGACGGCCGGCAATACTTCTCCGCGGTCGAGAAAGGCTGCGTACGCCCGCTCCCAGGCGGCGTCGGCCAACTCGTTCCGGCCGGTGAGAGCGGCGCTCAGCGCGAACCGCTGCAGGTCCTCCGGCTCAGTGAGCTCGCCCCGGGAGTCCAAGGCGACGAGCAGCGTGCAGCTGACGTCCCAGGCCTGGACGTCCATGGCCGCGCGGGCCTGCACGAGCCCTTCCACCACGGTTCCCATGGTGCGTCGGTGTGACCGTTCGCGGTAGCGGAACGCGCGGCCCGAGAACGCCAGAACCCCACGGTCGGTGACCATGGGGTTCTCTGCTGGTGTCCGAGGGGGGACTTGAACACCGGGAGGTGGGCAATCGCCCACCACTGATCTCTACGTGAGTCTGATAGTGAGCGAGTAGGGAAGAGGCCGCGCTGGTGTTCCGGAGGGCGGCGATCCATCGGTGTGTCGTCCTGTACGCGAGCGAAGAGCGGCCGCCCGCTGCTTCGAATGCCGCGCCCCTCACTCACGTAGCAGCGGCCTTCGCGGCCTCCGCGGCGGTCAACAATCCCTCGCCGCACAGGCGCCAGTTGTTGCGGCAGATCTCGGTAAAGACGCGGCGTCCGCCGGCGTCATGCCGGTGTGCACCAGAAGCGCCAACCGCAGCTTGTGCAAGCCCTGGTCCATTTCCGCCCCGAGTGCGCGCTTAGCCGGTCGGGGATCGCGGCACCCGGGCACGTCGGTGACGCGGCTGGTTGGCCGAAGCCTATGACCGCCTCCCGGCTGTGGATCTCGGGACCGTGCCCGCAGCCGCGGTGCTCTTTGCAGGCCGGCCATCTCCACTCGACGCGAAACTTGGGTCGTCCTGTGCCCCGTGCGGGCACGCCAGACCACCGCCGCGGAGCGGGACGTGGCGTCCCCGCGGCTGCGGGCTGATGTGCGCCCGAATGACTACGCGGTCGGCGACTCGCGCTCGTCGATGTGGGTCACGAGCGCGATGGAGGCGAGGTAGACGTAGAACAGCCATGACCACCACGCGTCGTGGTCGTAGTCTCGCCGCTCGCCGGGCTTGTTGTGGCGGACCCAGAACCTGTTTGCCATCTCGAAGAGCATGGCCTCGTCCTGTCGGGGCAAGGTGGCCTTCACCTCAGCACGCATGTGCTCGAGTACGTCAGCCAGATCGCGCACAGCATCTCGGCGATCGGTCGCAGTCGACGACCGCGCGCGGTATTTGGTGATCGCGGCCTCGACGTGCTGCCGCTGACTCGGCTCAAGGCGCCGGGGCGCGGTCGTGAGCAGCGGAGCGACACCGTCGGGCACGGCCCGCACGATCTCGCCGGCCTCCGTCATCTCGTAGCCGGGGTCAATGCGCTGCAGAATCTGGTTGACCCGCTGCCGGTACGTGCTCCGAGCGGGCTGTGGGGTGAAGTCGACGTAGTGCCAGCCGCAGTCGTCGAAGCCGTGTAGGCGCCCGGTATCGCGGTCACCGCTGGAGACGTGGTCGTGGAGGAACTCCATCATGTCGAACAAGGTGTCGTCGTCCCAGCCCTCGGCGTACTTACCAACCGGCCAGAGGTGGTCTCGTCCGAGCTCGATGAACAGCCGCTCCTCGACTGCCGAGACCAGCGTGCCGGCGATGTCGCTGGCATCGACGCAGTAGTACCCGAATGCCTCCTGGAGCTCGTCGCGCGCAGCGCTGTCCGCTACAACACCGGCGAACGCGCGGCGGGCCTGTGCAGGGGTGAACGAGGCGTAGACGCGTCTACCTTGACGCTCCGACCAGTACGGACGCCTCTGTTGTCCAGGCGGCGTTCCCATCGCGCCTCCTCCGTGTTGTAGTCGACAGCCAACAGCGCCGCTCTGCGTGCTTGTCCGCACGGTCCGGACCGAGCATCCGGGGTCGTGGTGGCGATCAATCCTTGGCGGGCACCGAGCGGTCCACCGCCGCGGCGACCTCGGGCAGCAGCTCGGTTAGATCGACCATCTGGACGTGCGCGGCCGGACCGGCGGTGAAGTCCGCGATCGGGGTGGTCAGCGGACCGAACCGCTGCTCGAACAGGAGGCGGGTGGGCTGCGACTTGTCCAGCGCCCAGCTCGCAGTGGATCTTGAGGTGCGCAGGAACCGCAGCGGCGGCGGTCCGATGGCGTACAGCTCGGCGCGGCGGTCGCCGTCGGCGGCGGCGAGGTGAACGAGGTCCTGGAACAGGGTGCGCTTGCGCATCGCGTCGGCCCCGGTCCACTGCGCGAGCTTGAACTCCGCGACCCGGCGGTCGGTCTCCAGATCGTACTTGCGAGTCGGGTCGTTGCCAGCGCCCAGCGACGGGCGGCGGACGATCGTCTCGCCCGGCTCGAGGATGTGGGGCAGGGCCAGCGTGATGGCGCAGGCGTGGATGAGGTCGTTCAACCGGCCGACGTCACGACGCACCAGTAGTGCCGCGGCGAGCAGAGAGGCGTCGATGCCCGCGTCCTTCGTGGCGTCCGCGGCAGCGCTTGCGTCGGCGTCGAGCAGCTGGTGCTCCAACGCAGCGAGCAGCCCGGTCAGCCGGCCGCCAGCGAGAACGGCGACGAGCTGCTCGAACGCCGCCGCCGACTCGCCGGGCACGGTCAGCGGCGTGCGGCCCGGGCACGGGTTAGCGGGTCGGACAGCGGCCGACCCTCCTTCACCACGTGTTCGGCCATCAGCAACCACACGGACTGAGTCTGCACCCCGGTCGGCGACCTGCCGACCTTCTTGGCCTCAAGCACGCTGGCGACCTCGCCGTCGACGAACAGCAGGTAGTCGGCGGTGCCGTGGCCGGCCGTGGTCGGCATTTCGTCGATGCGGACCCGCGCTCCTCCCTCCGGCGTCAGATAGGCCTCGCCCACCGGTCGCTCACCCCCGTCTAGCCCTCCGTCCGCCACATGTAGCGGACCGTCCCGCGCCCGGCCGTCGAGCGCACCGATCCCGACGGTATCGGGACGCGGACGGACCGTTGGTCACCCGTGTGACGTTTCGGGTGTGCTAAAGCGATTTCGACAGCAGAATGAGGCGGTGGGTATAGATCCGGCCAAGCAGTCACCTGACCACAGGGCCCGTGGCCGTGCCGGCTCCGCGCCGACCTCCGCGGCCCGCCACCCGGTCATGGCCGCGCTCGCCGGTGAGCTGGACGAGCGGGAGATCGACGTCGACGAGCGGGTCCTGTTCAACGCCGCGCTCGACGCGGCCATCTCCCAGACGGCTCGCACCATCCGCTTCGGCGAGGTCCTCGCCGCCCGCGGCGAGGAAACGGTTGCCCTCGATGAGCACGGCTGGCTGACCCGCTACCACCACCCGGACGGCGCCGCCAGCCCGCTCGAGTAGCCCACACAGTGGGTGATTCAACCGGTGGGCGGCTACTCGAGGTAGCGGATTGAGGGGTGCAGAACCAGCCTGCGGAACTGGTCACGGTCGGTCCCGGTCAGCCGGGCGAGTTCGGCCGCCTCGTCGAAGTGCTTCTCGATCCCGGCCACGACTTCGTCGATGACCCGGTTCGCCTGGTCGGAATCGAGCAGGTAATCGCGTGCGGACTCGCGGCACAGCGCCAGCCTGGAGGCTCGCCTCCCGTCGCGGGTGAGGGCCATCGCCTGGGCGGAGGTGTCTCCACTGCGCAGGCCGGGCGTGAGGTCGTAGGCGGGGGTGAGCGTGAGCCACTCGCCGTCCCAGAACGCGGAGTGGTTGCGCGCGTGGTCGTCGCTGTTGGAGACGCACACGTTGAACACGACTCGGCGGAACATCTCGGTGAGCGTCTGGACCGGGTCGCGGAACCGGGCGCGGATCTGGTCGGCGAGGTTGATGTAGCTGCCGTAGCGGGCGCCGGTCAGCTCGTCGAGGCCGAGGATGGTGAGCGCGGAGACCATGAGCCTGCGCTGGCCGCCGCCGGGCCGGTCGAACCGGTCCACTAGCAGCACGTCCCTGTCCGAGCTGCGGATTAGGCGGGTAGGCGCCACGTCGATGCCGACGCGTCCGGCCAGGGTCATCGCCGCCGCCTCGAACTTCACCGACGGGTACGGGTCGGTCTGCGTCGACAGCTTCGCGATCACGGGGTGGCCGTCGGAGTCGAGCAGCGTCACCTTCGGTCGGGCACCGCCGATGCTGGTACCGCGCAGCAGCGCGTCGGCCAGGGCGGGCGGGAGCGTCTCGCCGGCGTTGAGCCGCTCGGCCGCGTCCTGCATCTGCTCGAGAGTCGGGTGGTCGGCGGAGCGGGGGATGTAGTCGGTTGCGCTGTGCTGGAAGTCCAGCCCGCCGATCCGGTCACTGCCGGACTCCAGCAGGTAGGTCAGCGTGCTCAGCGCGCCGGTATCCGCGCTGGCGTCGAGGTGGCCGAGGCGCCGGGCGAGGATGACGCGCTGACCCCAGGCGTCCGGGCCGGCGTCGCGCAGGCAGCTGGCGATGGTGAGGCCGTCCGGGGGCTGGATGCGGCCCGGTCCCAACGGCAGCTCGGGCCGGTACAGCGGGATCGCTTCGTCGCGAGCCAGGTAGCTGCGGCCGTAGGTGAACGTGTAGGAGTCACCGACCTGGTCAATGCGCCCGGCGACAACAGGGTCGATGGCGCCGGGCAGCCACACCCAGACAAATGCGCTCGCCGGCGGCGCGCCGGCGCGGCGATCAGAAGTCGTCATCGACGGCCTCGGCCCGGACCCGCTGCGGGAGCAGGGCGAGCGTGCGGCGGTTGTCCGCGACCCGCGCAGCAGCGGCGGCCGGGCCGCCGAGCAGGTCGATCCCGAGAACGGTGGCGGCCTCGACCGCGACGCCGAGGGTGACCGACGGCGCGCCCTTCTCCACGGCACGGAGCGTGCCCAGCGACACCCCGACCCGCTCGGCGAGCTCAGTCTGGGACCAGCGGCGCTCGCGGCGGACTCGGGCGATCTCCGAGCCGAGAGCGGCGCAGACGTCGCGCGTCGGCGCGGAGTAGACCGTCACGCGACGGGCCATCGGACACACCTCCCACGGTTAGCAATGCATTGTGCCTTACAGCCGATAAAACGCAATGGCTTGCAAGTTCTCCAGCGGTCGACGGGATGGGACGAGAACTGGAACGCAGCCAGGTGCCGTCGAGGACGCGGGACTACCCGCTCGGTGACGTACTGCTCTCCTGACCGCACACCCGCTGACCCCCCGATCGGCCGCACTACCCATCGAGCCTGGTCGCCCGGGCAGTCGGGTGGCCCGTTCGGCACGCAGTTCGGTGCACGTCTCGGGGTCAGAATCGGCAGGCCGAGGGTCAGGTGGCCCGAGCCGACCACCAGCACACCGGACTCCTGCTGCGGCCGTAGCCGCGTACCTAGGACGATCAGCGCCTCGGGGTCCTCGGTGAGCAGGGTCAGCTGCTTCAAGGGCCTCCTCGGCCCCGCGGCTCGTGGCCGGGCCTGGCGGCTTCGAGGCGGGCGAAGCGGCCTGTAAGCCGCAGTGACCCCTGCGGCGGCTGGGACGGCGGCGCGGCGCGTGACCGCCGTGGACGCTGTGCCTCGGAAGTGTGGCCAGCCCCCTCGATGTGGCCTGTTCCGTCGGGTGAGGTCATTAGCGTCAGCAACATGGACGCTGCGCAGGTGGGCACGAAGCTCGAACTCTCGGCCGATGAGGACTTCATCCTCACTGCGTGGCAGTACCGGATGATGCAGCGTGATGTCGCAGCCTCCAAGGGGAAGCACCTGACGGCCAAGCGCGAGATCCGCAACCAGTTCCGCATCGCGGCCATCGAGGCGATCGCACAACGCAACAGAGACGAGTGGTCGCCCGTGGTGGCGAAGGTCGTCGACCGGGTCGTCCCCGCAGGCACGGCTCCAGATTTCGAGACGCTCGAGGACGCAGGGCCTGAGATCTCGTCAGTCGTGCCCAGGCGGTCGCGAGCCCTCCTGCTCCTCATCGACCTATACGGGTTCGAACCGTGGAGCGAGGGCAAATGGGACAAGGGCGCGCGCGCCGAGACCCTCGCCGAAGCCCTCGGGGCGATGAAGGAACTTCATCCCCAAGATCTGGACGCAGTCGAGACCGCCTACAAGGACGCGATCAAGAAGCTCTCCAAGTCAGTCTCGTGGGCGAAGGTCGCCCTTCTCGCCGGCGCCGGCCTGGGTCTCGGGGTCTTGACCGGGGGGCTCGCTGCACCGGCCATCGCCGGCGCATACGGAACCATCGTCCTCGGCTACTCCGGTGCGGTCGCCACCACCGCCGGTATGGCAGCCCTTGGTGGTGGATCCATCGCCGCGGGTGGTCTCGGCGTGGCCGGAGGCGCGGCCCTCATCACCGGGCTCACCGGGGCGGCTGGCGCGGGGGCTGCAACACTCGGTGGCAGGGCGACCGGCTTCACCGCCGCCCGCGTCGCCGCCGACGCAGTGCGCCTGCACGTCGTCACCCAGCTCGTACTCCGCGACGTCGACGGGGACGAGGAAGCAGCCAAGGCAGTCATCGTCAGCCTCCGCGAGCGGGTCGCCAACATCGGTAAGACCGTCGCCGATCTGGTCGAGAAGATCGAGGAACAGAAAGCGGAGCTCCGCACCAAGCAGGCAGAGGCCGACGCAGAGCGCCAACGGCGCTTGGCGGCCGAGGACCAGCTCGCCCGCTTCCGTGCTGTCACTGACCGGCTCAAGGAGCGCATCACCGGGCCCGCGGATGAAGAACTCCAGGCGCTGTTGGCCGGGCTGGAAGAACTCGAAGGCAAGAAGAAGGCAGCCGAAGCTGTCGCCGAGGGCGTCGCGGTCCTGGCCGACGACCTCGAGGACAAGGCGGCGTGACCACCGGGGACAGAGGCCTCGAGGGTCGCAAGTCGCCGGTCGGTGCCGACTACGTCGCGAACCTCGACGCCGTGACCAAGGATCTCGTCGACATCGAGGCGCTCGCGTCAGCCGCGCTCCGGGACGACCCCATCGACCCGACCGCCGTCGCACGTCTCGCGGCTGCCCCGACCGCCCTCACCTACGACGCACTCACCGAATACCACGCTGAGCGCCGGCGGGCCGAGGCGTGGGGCGAAGCCGAGCTGGCAGACATCCTCGACCCGATCGCACTCGCGCAACTTGACGAATGGCAGCAGGCGCAGCGCCTCCCCTGGGAACGGAGCGACCTGGTGGTCGTCGGGGTCGCCGGGCTCGTCGGCGCTCTGGCGAACCTCTTCGACACTCAGATCGACGCCGCCGTCCTCGATGGCCTGTCGTATCTGAAAGAGAGCGACCTCTTGCAGCAGTGGGAGAAGGACGCAGCCCGGCTGCCCATCGACCACACCGGACCGTACTTCGGCGGCCCAGCCCATCGGGTCCGATCAGCTGGCCATGACATCGGCCGGTTCTTCACCGCGCTCAACCAGATACGCACCGGGACCTTCGAGGGAATCCGGTGGGAGGACGGCCGTCGGATCGTCGAACAGGTCACCACGACGCCCTCGGGACTTCCGTTCGCGCAGGCGTCGGAGCCTCATGTCGCAGTGGCGCTGCTGCTGAAGCACTGGGCGGCGGACTTCGTCACTCCCATGAGTCTCCCGCTGCCGGGCTGGTCATTGCTGTACGAGATGCCGAACCGCGATCTGCGGAAGTTCGCGAACGACGCATACGCGGGCTCGAACTCAGGCGATGGCCTGAACCTGCGCTCAGGGATACTCAGTCCGGGGCTGGGGATGGTCGCTACGGAAGTGATCGTCCGAACCCACACGCACCTGGCGTCCTACCGTGAGAACGGGAGTCCTCGTCTCGGCAAGGCTGCAGCCGCGAAGCGCAACGAAATGCTCCTGGCCGCCCACGCCGCTGCTGGTGCGGTCAGCCTGTCCAAGACCGCCGCGGTGGCCGTCGCGGGTGAAGGGGTCATGGCGGTCCGCCACCTCAACCTGCCGGTGCTGATGCGGGTCGGCATGCTCGCGCTGAAGGTCCGGTCAGACGCGGCCTTCCGCGCCACCGCCGGAGCGCCGTCCTGGGGAGAACTCCTGAAGGACGATGCGGCGACCTGGACTCTCCCCGAGGCGGTCACGATCTCAGAACTGCTGGCGGATGCCGGGCCCGCGACGATCGCACCGGGCTGATTGCTGGTTCTGGCGGGCCGCGCACGGTGTCCGGTGTCGTGCACCATCCCGTCTGCTTGAGGAAGTCCGTCATGACCGCGCTGTTTTCGCCGCTCACCCCCGAGAAGTGGCTCGCCGACCGCGCTGCCAGCCGCCGTGCCCGCGCCGTGGATCTGCGCTGGGCCGCCCGGTGCGAGGAGATGGAGGCCGTCCTCGACGACCTCGCCGCCGCGCTGCTGGCCCACCCAGACATCACCCACGTCGTGGGCTACACCTGCGAGGGCATCGACTGCCGCTACGACAAGGGCTTCACCCCGACCGACCACGACATCTTCCCGCACCTGCACCTGGACGCCGTTGTCTGCACCGGTGCCGCCGGCGGCGGCCTCGTCCTCCTCGACGGGGACGAAGTTCCCGGCGCGCTCCGCGTCGCGGACCTGGAAGAGGACCATGAGGGTCACCACCCGGACAGCCACGGCTGGCAGGTGGACGCCCCCTACCGCACTGTCCCGCCGGCCGGCCTGGATGATGTGGACGGGGATGCCGTGGACGTCGACGAGGTATGGCTGGACGCCGCCGCGCTGCGCGCCCGGATCACCTCCCCGCCGACCTGATCGCAGCCCCACACAACGCACACCGGCCCCGCCTGGGCGCTCGCAAGGGTGGGGCAGGGCCGGTGTGCGCGTCCGGGGGAGAGGGCCGGCCGGACGAGGTCGAGATGCGCTGCTGCTGATCACCCACGGGGGGAGCCTCGGGCACGTCGCCGTGCTGCTCGAGGACGTCGGCTTCGGCCCGTGGGTGGTTCCAGTCCTGCCGCCGGCTCCTGCGCCGATGCGGCAGCTAGCGCCGCCGGCTCAGCGACCTCCCACCGGAAGGCGGGAATCGGCGCCCGTCCGGCTCACCGCTTCGGTCATTCCCACCGACCTGCGCTGACCGCGCCGGGTCTACCCCGCCGACACGGCTGGCGATTGACCAGCGGTTGTCGGCATCACAGGCCGCCCTCAACGAGGGCCTTTAGCACGGCGGCGCCCTTCACAACTCGGTCCTCGACGTCGACGACGGTGCCGTCTGCAAGTTCTCGCTGCGCGACCGGGATCCGGAACCCGTCGCCGTCATGCACCAGGTCGTCGCGCTCGGCGGACAGCTCCTCGAGAACTCCACGGTGGGCGTCAAGACCCGACGGGTTGATGGTGAAGCCGGCTGCCTCTGCTCGCAGGGCGGTGCCGCTGCGGTGCAGTTCCATCCAGCGAGGCGTGGTCGGCCATCCGGTGAACTTCCGATCCTTCACTTCGGCACCGACGCCGCTCTCCTGCAGGACGGCGGACAGGAACGGGTCGCGGTACAGGCTGTTCAACTGCGTCTTGTCGAGCATGCACAGGGAGTAGCCAAGGCCGCCGCCGATGCCGTAGTAGATGCCGCTAGCGCCCTTGCGCATGCTCGGGTAGCGCACCAGGTAGTACCGCCAGTCCAGGCACCTCGCCGCCCAGCGTTCTTGCAGCCAGGTGTCTGAGAAGCTGGCGAGAAACTCCTCCGGGGAAGAGTCGGCGCCGGTGTATGCGTCCAGCACGACAGTCAGTGCCTCGCGAGTGGGGGCCACGTCGGCACGCGCGCCTCCGAACAGCGAGCGCCAGACCCCATCGTTTGCCGCCGAGCTGGTGCCGAACTGCCACGCCTCCGAGTTGGGCCGTCGTCGCTGATAGTCACCAGCCGCAAGCAGCGCCCCGGTCAGCTGAGGCCACTGACCGGGGCTGTCGAACAGGTCGGTGAAGGCGTCCGCGCGACGGGCCAGGTGCACGGGGTCGAGGTCAAACGCACTCAGCGAGCCGCGGAGCAGGTCGTGGTCTTCGAGGCGGTGGACGACCGGGCCGAGGTCGGGGTGAGCATCAAGGAACGCCAGCTTTTCCTGCTCGCCGGCGACTAACGCCTTGGTGAAGGCCGTCAGCTCCGCCAGCGCCTGCGTCGGGGATGTCGCGAGCAAGAGCGCCCGCGTGTCGGCGACCAGTCGGGGCATGTTCTCGCTCCTCACGTCCGAGGCTGAGAGGAGGTTGCGCAGGAGCCGCAGCCGGCGGGGGAAGTCGGCGGTGTCATGGATGCGGTGCAGCAGGACTGCGTACAGCAGGAGTGAGTGCGTCAGGGGGAACAGGCGCGCCTTGCCGCGGAGCTTCCCGTAGTTGGCGCAGCACTCGGCGAACAGGTCGGTCTGGACGTCGGTGCCGAACAAGACCACCGACTGCAGCGCACCGTCGCCCACAGGACGGTGGGCGGTGGTGAACAGCTTCTGGAAGGTGCGGGCGACGTCGTCGTGGCCCGCCCACACGTCGAAGGTCTGGAACAGCAGCGACAGGTGATCATCCACCCGGGAGTTGACGGCGCTGAACGTCTCGGCCGCACGCTGGTGCAGCAGGCCGCCGGCCTCGGCGCGGTCTTCACGCCACTCGCAGATCTCAATGACGAACTCGAGCAAGTGCATGAACTCGTCGTCGACGATGTCGTCGTCACCGCGCAGCGGCCACAGCAAGTTCGCCCACCGGCCGTCGATCTTGTGTGCCAGCTCGTCGGCCCGTGCGGGGTCCCAGGAGAGGGTCTGCAGCAGCCGGGCCTTGAAGTTCTCGAACGGCGTCAGCGGCTTCCCCCGAGAGTTCATCTTGATGTACAGCTCGTCGCCGGCCCCCGTCTCCTCGATCGGCAGGACCAGGAACGAGATCGCCGGCTGGTCGGTGTCGACCAGGCGTGACCAGGCGCCGGCTTCGTCGGCATCGGCGAAGCGGTGTTCGATGGCCTTCAGCATGGTCAGCATCGAGCTGATCGTCGGATCGATGCGCCACCCGTGGAGGAACCACGGCTGGTCGGCGACCCAGTCCGCCAGACCGACCTCTCCTTGCGGCGGCGGGTTGGCGACGATGCGTTCACAGAATCGTCGGGCGCTGGCGCGGGTGTCGTAGCTGAACCGGCTCCACCCGTGCTCGGCCGGAGTGCCGCCGGCCCGGACGCACAAGTACCAGTGGAGCAGGAACAGAGTGGTGAGCCGCTGCTGGCCGTCCAAGGGCAGCAGGGTGCCGTTGGAGTCGACGTCGCCGTAGACGAAGTCGAGCCCTACGGGGTCCCCGCCGTTGACGGCATCGTGGAGGGCGTCGAGGAACGATGCCCGGATTTCCTCAACCTGCCGTCCGGGCCGGCCTTGGGCGTAGTCCCGCTGGATGAGCGGGATCCGGACGTTGGTGACGGGCCGGCGGGCGGGGTCATCGTCGAACAGGCTCGCGTAGGACGTGCGGTAGCCCTCGCGGCGCTCGATGTCGGTCACGGCTGCACTCCTGCGGGCTGGTCGTCGTCGTGGCGGTCCCCAACCGGCTGAGGTTCCACGGGTTCGTCGGATGCGAGCAGGTAGGGCGACACGGTCGCGACGAGTTCGTCGAGGTACCCCTCTCGGTCCTTGACGCTCCAGAAGTGGATCTGCTGGGCCTCGGCGGCGGTGTAGTACTTCAGGAACACGTTGCGGGTGCAGACCGGGATGTAGGCGCCGGCCTTGTCCCACGCGATGATCGCGCGGCGCTTGACCTCGAAGAAGCCATTGTTCAGTGCGCTGTTGACGTTGCGGTCCAGCAGCGCGAGATTCGCAATCGAGTGCACTCCGGTGGTCTCGGTCTCGTCGGCCAGCGAGAAGACCTCGAGCAGCTCCTGCTCCAGTCCCCGGAACTTGGCCTCAGTGATGGACTCACGGGCCTCGCTGATCCGCTGCAGCAGGCCGTCGCGGGTGGCCGGCGAGACGTCCGGCAGGTGGGCGAGGGCCTCTCCGTGCAGACGCAGCCACTCCAGCCACTGCTCGGCCTTGTTGAGTCGCTCGGCGTTCTGCGCGTGGATGTGCTCCAGCGACCACGCGCCGGCCGCGTGGTCCAGGAAGGAATAGCGCTCCGACGACCCTTGGGTGCGTCGGACCGACTCGACGTTCATCAACAGCAGGACGGACTCGGTCTGACCGTCGGTGTAGGTCAACTCCCGGACCGCAGCTTCGGTGAGCCGCAGTTGGTCGCGGATGCGGTCGCGCAATCCCTGGGCGAAGTCACGCTTGGTGCGGCCCTCAGCGAAGGAGACGAGGTCACCGAAGCTCGTCCCTGTGGCGATCAGGTACCCGATCCAGTGGTACAGGTCGCGGTCGTCATACCAGCCGAGGACGAGCGAGTGCAGGTCCACAATGTCTCCCCACACCTGCTCAGTGGAGGTGCACTCGACGCAGGCGCGAAGGGTCTCGAAGGTGTGGAACGCGGGGTCGACGGCCGGGTCACGGTTCGCGAGTGTGTCCAGAAGCAAGCTGATGTGGGTTGGTTCCTCCGCAGGGCTGCCGGTGATGAAGGCCCAGACTTGTGGGATCCGCAGGTCACGCTCGATGCCGTCCCACTGCGCGACCATCTCCTGAGCCCGGTCCCCACGTCCGCCTTCGGCGCGGCTGCGGGAGAGAAGGAGCGCCTTCACGAGCTCTGCGTCCGTGAGTGGGATACGTCCTACGTTGAGTCGGGTGAACAGCGTGGCCGAGTCCTCGTCCGCCCCTGCCTCGTATCTGATGATCCGGATCTTCGCCGAGAGGGCCGTGTAGAAGTCGATGGCTGCCTGCAGCTTGTGGTGGCCACGATTGGTGAACCACGCGTCGATCGCCTCGTAGGCCTTGTAGAGGTGAAAGAAGTCGATGTTGCTCTCGTGCCCCTTGGCCACCGGGTTCTCTAAGTAGGCCTTGCTGTCCTTGCGGGTCTCGTACTCAAGGGAGTAGCGGACCTCGGCTGCAGGCAGCAGGTTCTCGCGGCGGATGTAGAGCAGGATCAGGTACAGGGTGGTGAGTCGCTGCTGACCGTCAATCAGTTCCCAACGACCGCCAGGCATCCGCTTCACGACCACCGGCTGCAGGTAGTAGCGGTCATTCTCGCTGGCTTCGATGTCGTCGAGAAGGCGGGTGACCTCGGCGGGTCCCCAGCGGTACCCGCGCTGGTAAGCGGGGACGAAGAAGTCGCCGACGATCTCGTTCACTGCAAGGTCGGACAGGCTCACATCGCTGGTGGCAGGTGACGACACATCCGGACGGTAGCCGCGAACTCGTCGGAGTCGGCGCATTGACCGAGGAAGGACTGAAGGATGGCGGGCGCTCGTGGAGGGGATCAGCGAGGCGCAGAGCTCTGAGGGACGAGCCTCAAGCACGACGGGACCGCGCCTGTCAGCGGTCGCAGCGCGTGGTGGTTCGGTGGATTGATCGCGGTTGGTGCTCGAGATTCACCGCATCGGGTCTGGCGTTGGCTCACTTGATCAACTATGGTCTGAGTCAGGTGGAGAGCAGTTCCGGCAGCACCGGAAGTGCACCGCCAAGTGATCCCTGTGGCGATGAAGCGCCCTCCGGTAGTCGTACTGCCGGTGGACTTACTCGCTGCCGCTGTCCGTCCTATCTGCCCGCTTGGTGGATGCCAGCCCTTGGTGTCGACCAGGCTTCCCGATTGCGAGTTTCGACATGGACTACCGCGCCGAGATGGGCTACCGCACTCTCCCGCCTCACGACTACTTCACTCAGGACCTGGCCAACGGCAAGGTGCGCCTCTTCGCGTTGGAAGAAGTGGTCAACGACAAGGTCAAGAACGACCATTACGACAACCTCCGAGCCGTTGCGACGATGGACTGGGACCACGGTCAGGATCTGTGCGACTTCCTCAAGGACGTCATGCTCGAGATTGACGAGGAGGCTGAGCGGCTGGCGGGGAAGCCGACCTTCATTCCGGGCGAGCAAGGATTGGCTGCGCGGCAGTGGGGGCACGCTCGTGCCGAGGCCGTCCGGCACCTGATCGGGTCCGGAAAGAAGTGGCCCAGCCTCGAAGCGGTGATCAGATTCTCCCGCTCCTCGTTTCCTGCTGCTGTGACGACAGCAGTTTCCGCCGAGCTTGCGCTGCAGGGAATCGAAGTGAAAACAGTTCTCTCGGACTCGTCGACCACCCCGCTGGCAGACTCGGCCGGCCAGTGACCGTCCCAGCGTTCGCCCCGAGCAGGACTTTCCACGCCATCGACATCGAGAACCTGGTGGGTTCCGGCCGGCCTGCTGAGGCTACCGTTGCTGCACTGCGGACTGCCTACCTCGCCGTCGTGAATGTGACGCCGCTGGACCAGATGGTCGTCGCCTGCAACCGGGGGAGCCTCGTTGATGTGGGGTTCGGTTGGGGACCTCGCCATGCGCACTACCGGGTGGGGGTCGGCCACAACGGCGCGGACTGGGAGCTGCTCGGGGTACTCGAATGTGAGGGGGTCGCCGACCGTTTCCGACGGGTCGTGATCGCTTCGGGCGACGGCATCTTCGCCCCGATGGCCGCCAGGCTCGCAGCTGCGGGCTGCGACGTCACGGTCGTGAGCCGGCGCGCCAGCCTGTCAGCTCGACTGGAACTGGCGGCGCAGCGGGTCGTCTACCTGCCCGAGTCTCGGCTGGGGGCCGCTTCAACTCCGCGGCCCACCAGGAGGTTCGCATGATCGGCGCCTACTCCGGCGCGGGGAATGGCCTTGATCCACTGCAACTGGCTGCACTTCCAGGGCTGTTTGGCACGTTGAACTCACAGACGACGCACTCGTGGAGGGTCGCCGGTGGCTAGCTCGATCAACGATTGGTTCTTGGGCCGGCAGTTGTTGTCGCCCGGTGACTCAATGGACGACGAAATCGTTGAGTGGCAGGCGCCGTGGGACCTTCGGCCGGCTCAGCCCCCACCGCGGCGGGCGGATGAGATCGCTCACGCGAAGGGATCTTGGAAAACGGGCCGGGGAACGGCGTCCGGCCGAACCGGTCGGGACGGAGCCGGTAGCGGCAAGAAGTCCCCTCGCGCCGTATCCGGTTCAAAGCCACTGGTCATCTCGGCGACCTTGCGACGACAAATCCAGGCTGTGATTCGGGAGAACCCCGATGCCGGCTCCAAACAAATCGCAGCCGCCGTCCGAGCCTTCGGCGTACCGGTCACCAAGGCACACGTGACCGAGGTTCGACGGCAGATGCATGCCGCAAAACGCCAGCGTGCCGTGGAGAGCCGACGTACGGCACGTCGCCGTCCGACCGCACTGCCGGCACCGGTCGCCGAGGGGCAGCGCGTTGTGGCGGAGATGCCGCTCTGCAACGCATGCGGCATTCGCGTTAGTCCAACGGGAACCTGCCGCTGCTCGTAGTCCGATCGATCCTTGGGACCGCCCCGTCGGAGGCAGGCTTCCCCTCCAGGAAGTCATCGTCCTTCTGTGGGTGCCCCGAGCCTCTGTGGGGTGCCCCGCGCGCATGCTCGGGGCACCCCACAGTGGAACTCCGGCTACTCGACGTCCCAATCAGTGAAGCCGAGGGTCGTCAGATTTTCCCTGAGTGCTGTGACCTGTTCAGGCGTGAGCTTGCTGAGGTCCACGCTCTCGATGTCGACGGTGATACGGACCTGCGCGCCTGCCGTCGTCAGTGGCGTCAGGATTTCGTCGCTGATGACGCTGATGTCGCGCACGGGTCGGCTTGCATCGAGTGCTTTCGCCGCGTGGAATCGTGTGGCTCTCAGTGAGGGGCCCGGGCCAGGAGCCGGAGGCTTGGGCTGGGGCTTGGCCGGGTTGCCAGTCTCGTCGTCAGAGCCTTCCCCGGACTCGTCGTCGCCCCCGCGCCGAGCCGCGGCTTCCGCGTCGATCTGACGTTGGGCCACCGTCGGGTCGACGACGAAGCCCGCCTTGCTGACGGTCAGGGGTGGCTCGTGGAGGACGAGGCCCCTGTAGCGGTTCTCGTCCACAGCGTCCGCGTACGCGAAGCCGTCCTGTTGAGGCAGCAGCACCTCGGAGAGCTGATGGATTGCGGTCCTGATGACATCTTGGTCGAGGACACGAGGCATGTAGAGGTACTGCGTGAAGTAGCCGCAAAGGGTCTCTACAAGGATGTGCGGCTGCTTGTTCCAGAGCATCAACCGGTCGATCTCCTGCCGGAGCAGGGCCGGCGCGAACTGAGTCAAGACGAACTCGGTGGACTCCGCCTTCTTGGTGACGCGCTGGGCGAGGGTCCCGCTCCCGTTCATGATGATGGTTTCGAGCTCGATCTCGCTGTCACCCGGTTCCTGGTGCGGGTTGATGACCCACTTGTAGGCCTCGCGGATCGTGTCGCTGACCGCCTGAACGGCTTGGGCGAGGCGGCCGTCAACCACCGTGATGTTGTGCTGGTCCAGGTTGAACTCCCGGACCCGCTTCTTCACCGATTCCCACGCCATCTTGCGGCGGAGCACCGAATCCAGGGTGTCGACCCGGTCCACGTCAGGAGCGAGGAACACGAGCGCGTTCTTGTGGATGCGGGGCTGGCCGCCGCGGCGGGCGAGGAACTCGAGCGCCGCGTCCGCCGCGACCGACTTGGCCTTCTTGGTGTGGGGCCGGTCCATCCCGAAAATGACGAGCGCTGCGGTCGGCTCGTCATCGACGTCGGCGGTTCCGTCCGGAACGCGATGGACCCGGGCGAAGATGCCGCGGTCGTTCTCTTCCCGAAGGGTCCGGTTCAACTCAGCGTGGACCTCGCTGACGTCGTATCCGTCGGCGAGTTCCTGCACGATGCGGGACACGGTCTGTTGGAGAGACAGCCAGTACCGGTCCTGGTCGCGGTTCATGTACTTGCCGCGGTCGCCGAGCTGGCGCAATCCATCGGTGACATGCGCCGGGTTGTCAGTCGGGAAGGTCGCGCCAAGGACGACGCGCTTCTGATCGATTCCTTGGATGGGGGTGTTCCCATCGGGGCGGGCGCTCTTGCTGACGCTTGGCGCGCTACCGAGGAAGACGACCCGGGCCACGCGCTTGGCAGCCATCGACTTGCCGAGCAGCGGGATGTCCCGGTCGATCATGTCGGCGGTCGAGCCACCCCCCGCGATGTCGGCGTCGACAACCGGCTTCCAGTGATCGTCGAGATGGCTCGTGATCTCCTCGAAGACCTTCGTGTCATCCAGCGGGATGGACGCCGGCATGATCAGAGATGACTGGTCGCCGCGCACCCACAAGGCATGGACGACGGTCGCCATGAGGCGCAGAACGCCGCGCGTGCGCTGGAACCGCTCCAGGGTCGACCAGTCCTGGTACAGCCGGACGAACAGCTCCGGGTGGATTGGGTAGGCAGCCTTCATCACGTCACGGTACTGCGGTTGGAGGACTTCGCTGGGCAGCGCGCTCGCGTGCCGGCGGTAGTGGTCCTCGAACTTCGAGACGACCAGGTTGCGCGCGCGTGTGCCATCGCCGATGAGCGGCTTGAAGATGCGGCGACGGACGATCTCGTAGGACTCCTCAACCGTCGCCGGCTGCCACGGGGTCTCCACCCGGTGGATGACCGACCGCAGGGAGCGCAGCGCCTCGAGGCCCGGCGTGCCCGCGAGCTCGTGGGTGCTGTCGGCCATCCCGTCGCCGAGGTCGCGGACGGAGTCCGACGCTGGCAGCGATACGACGAGGATTGCCGTCTCGACGGCCTTCACGGCTTCGGTCAGGGACTGCGCGAACGTTTGATGGGCGGTGAACGTGCCGGCCGGAAACGGGTTCTCATCGCCGCGCGAATAAAGCAGTCTGAGATACGCCACCCACTCGTCGATCAGGATGACGCAGGGGGCATGTGCGGCGATCAGGTCGGCCAGTTCGGTTGTGGGTGGCGGAACGCCGTTGCTGTCGTAGCGAGCGACGGCGGCGAACGCCTCCTTACCACCGAGCTGCCAGGCGAGCTCGCCCCACAGAGTGTTGACGACAGTCCCATCGGGCTTCTCCGTGCCGAGCACGGCGAAGTCGTTGCCCACGATGACTGCCCGGTTCACCCCGGTGGGGATACCGGTGACACCCGCCTGCTCGCACACCTCCGGGACGCCAGGAAG
Organism: Blastococcus sp.; assembly: GCA_042090795.1. Taxonomy (GTDB): domain Bacteria; phylum Actinomycetota; class Actinomycetes; order Mycobacteriales; family Geodermatophilaceae; genus Blastococcus. The sequence goes on from JBELIQ010000028.1 coordinate 44,828, forward strand.
GGACTCCGCCGCGGTCCCGCCGGCGAGGTGCCAGACGGCGATCTCGGAGTGGGTCTTTCCGCCACCGAACGTCGTCATCAGGTCGATGACCGGTTCACCGCCGACACCGTTGAGACGCTGCAGCGTCTGCGACAACAGGTAGCGCAGGCCGCGGGTGATGTACGTCCGCTCGAAGAACTGCACGGGATCGCCGTACTCCGGCCGTGCGATGCCAAGTGCCACCTGGCGAAGGTCTGCAGCGAACTGCGCTAGCTGGAATGTCCCGTGGGCGACGTCATCGTGCGGCTCAGCGACATCCCGCCACGCTGGCAGCCCGCCAGTGTTGAGCCGAACGCTGAGCTGCCGCTCGGCAGCTGCCTGGTACTGACGCTGGTCCTTCTCGAACCTGATGCGCCGCAACTCTCGGCGCAGGTCGTCGATCTCGTCCGCAACGGAGACCGCCCCAACGTGTCTCAGCAGATGCTCCCCGTCAGAAAGCACTCGCTCCGCCTGCTCATCGGTGAACCGACCCCCGTGCGCCCACTCTTTGCGCGCGTCCCACAACGCGGACACGCACCGCCGCTCTTCGTGTGAGGCGTGGTCTCGGAATAGGCCGTGCCACTGCTTGTCGAAGACCCAGAAGAGGTAAGAGGGATCAGAGACGCTGTCTCCGAACTCCCGCGGAACCGCGCCTGCGGCTGCGCGTACCTGCGTCTGCCACGCGTCGCCGTACTTTCGCGTCAGCAAGTCGACCATCCACGGCCCGAGCCCCGCCGCGACTGCGTCGAGCACGCGGCCGACGCGCTCCTTGTTCGAGAGCCCCGCCATTAGAACAGTCCATCCTTTTCAGTCGCAGCCACCGCAAGCAGGTCGGACCAGCTTCCGATCAACGCGTTGTAGCGCTCCTGGTCCTTGGTCCAGCTCTTCCTGGCCGCGATCGCGTGCAACCTGTAGACAAGCGCCTGGGCTGGATCCCGTAGAACACCCAGCTGAGCCAGCAAGCGCCCTCCCTCGACGGTTCCTCCGCCGTCGATGAGTCGGTCGGCGAGGTGGTGCACGGCTTCCCACGCGGTCGGGAGGCGGTCAGACGCCGGCGTCCACGCACGGTTCATCGCACCGCTACCCAGGAGCCGGACCCATCCGGGCGACGGGTACTCGGTGACGTTGGCGCGCACCGCGTCGTCGACCGAGAAGCCGTGCGGACGCACCATGCCGTCCGCGTCACCGAACGGTGCAGGCTGCCACCCGTATTTCTCGAACCATCCGACGGCGAAGCGGGAGATGGGATCAAGCTCGCCCTCTTGCTCGTCGAGAACTTCGCCGCGGGCGGCGTTGATGAGCCGCAGCGCCTGCTCCACTTGGACGCTCTTCCCGTTCTGATCCAAGACCTGCCGATACCTGCTGTAGACCTGCATTCCCGGGCCCATCGCCGCCTGCGGCAGATCCTCCGGAAGAATGCCAGCGGCCTGAAATGCATGCACCGCCGATCGGAGCTCTCGCCTCAGCGCGCGATTGAAATCTGCCAGAGAGCAAGTTCCGGCGGTCGACGATCTCGGCCGGCACACCATTGCCACGTAGCTCGCGACAGCGTTCGAGCCTTGGTTGCGTAGCCGAGTGCTACCTGTTCCTCGGATCGGCCAGGTCCCGGTGATCTCTAGGTCGGCGGCGACCATCGCAGCGAGGATGGATGCCCACCTAGTCTCCTCTCCGTCTCCACCCTTCTGTTCCTTGGAGGCATAGACAACTATGAGGGGGAGGTCGGAGGCCATCGACCGTTGAAGGTTCCGAAAGGTGTCGGTGAAGCCGTCGATGAAGTACCGCCGCGCCTTATCAACGGACCCGGCGTGCCGTGACGGTGACGCGATCAACTCGCCTGTCTTGGGCGTGGCCGCGGTCCCGTAGAGGTCTTGATGCACGTGCCGAAGCGCGTGCCGATGCCACCCGTAGTAGTAGTCCGAAAGGTCGGCGTACCCGATGGCCTCGAAGTACGGCGGGTCAGTCGCTACGAGTCCTGGAGTCACCAACTTCTCAGTCCTGGCGTCACCGCGGCGAACGGTACCCACGCCATCCGGGACGACGAATCTCATCGCCCCTCCTAGAAGGGAGACACACTGTCTCCAGCTCCCCGCTCCGTCTCCGAACGGGAACGACTCAGCGAAATCCCACGACATCGGCAGGGTCGGCATTGCGAAAATGCCCTCGACCTTTGCGCCGCCGGATCGGGAGTCGAACTTCCACCGATTTGCAGTTGATTCACCGTGGGCCAGTTTCCCGAGGGCGAGGGCTAGCATTGTCGCGACGGCGTTGGCCCATTCTGCATCGCCTCCGTCCGTGATGACTTGGCCGTGCACCTCACTTACAAGGTCCGCGAACGTACTCATCACTCTCAGCTGGCGTGGAGTCAGCAGGTCCTGCCAGTTGTGGATGCCATAGCCCCCCACCCGGATCCCTTGCCCGTCTGTGTTGATGGGCAAGTTCAGAAGTGCGGTATCAGGTGGATCGCAGGCTGCCGCATCAGTGTCCCGTGGCGTCGCGGCACGGAATACCCGCCCGGACTGGCCCTCGCTGACAACGCTAGTGAGCGACGATCCGAGTCGGTGTGCGGCTCCTTCCTGGCGGAGGTACTTGGAGCCTAGGGTCGCCTGGCAAGCCAGGCACGAGAAGATCCCGTCGGCAATCTTCGTGGGTTCAGGCGCGACGCCATGAGCCTGACCGCTCTTGACCTCGTAATGGACAGCCCCGTCGCGAACCATGGGCTCGACCCATGCGAGATTCTGTTTCTTCTTGCTCAGCCACCACGAAGTTGTCAGGGGAGTGACGATTCCACATGCTGGGTTGGGACAGGTGGCGGTGCGAACCCACATCCAGGCGATGGGCGTCTCACCCTGCGGGCTCGGAAAGAGAACGTTGAGGCGCTCCCAGGCGACGTCGTGAATGCGCTCCGCGTAGTAGCGGATGTCGCGCAGGAGTCCATCAAGTTCGGTGTACTGGCGGGCCGCGACCGGAGGCTCTGTGAGCGGCAGCGTGGTGGACAACTGTGCCTCGCGGCTCCGGCGACCCCTGGTTGGCGCTGAACCAGCAGGTTCGGGGTGCAGCGGCTGTTGTCCATACACCTTCGGTAGGAGGTCGGTGAGCGTGCGCGTGATCAGGACGGGCACAGGGTTGAGATCGCTCGCTGAGGTTGGGGCCCCGAGTCGCTGTGCTTCGAGTAGCGTAGAACCGCCGCCGCAGAACGGATCCATCACGGTCGGGGTGCCGTTCGGGTACTGCGTCTCGATGATCTTTCGGGCTTCGTCCGTCACAGCGCTATCGGGCACATCTGCACCGTTGGCGACGAGCCGCTTGATTACATCGAGTAGTTCGGCACGCTTTTCGTCGTCATCGGGATCGTCCACGAGGGCTGCAAAGAGCAGGGCACGCCAGGCAGGCAGCGGCATGGGCGCGAACCACTTATGGAGGTTGCGGATAGTGCCCGTCTTTCGATCCTTATCCGCCTTACAGGCTGCATTGATCTCGTCGAGCGGAAGCGCAACCTCGATCAGCTTCTTGTGCTCGCTGGTGTTGCTCACTGCGGGGCCATCTCCGTTCCGCGGTTCCAGAAGTACTTCCAGTCGGCCTGGACCGCGGTCTGCCAGGGCTGGATGGGCTCGGTGATCGGCTGTCGGATGTACCGGACCGTGGTCGTGTCGTTGGCATGCACCCGGACGAGCGCGAGGACGCTGTGGCCGCGCTTGTTGAGGGCGGTGACAGCCTCCTGGCGCGTGAGGACGAACGTGTCCTCTCCCTCGACGCGCCCCTTGACCTCGATGAAGTCGAGGCCGTCTGGGGTCTCGCACTCGATGTCGTAGCCCGGGTTGTTGTGCGGCATCTCTGTCGGATGGTGGCCGGCCAGGGATCGTTCGATGGCCAGGACTGCGTCGACAGCAATCCGCTCGATCCGCTGGGTTTCGCGGGCGCGGGTCTCGGCTCCCTCCGGGTCGGTCAGCGCGTCGAGCCAGCCCTGCGGGATGACGAGGGTCGCGCCGGTGACCCGCGGCGGGGTGGCGGCGATGGAGCGTTCCAGGTCGAGTTCGCGGATGCGTCGGTCGAGGCGGCGGGCGAGCTCCTCCGCCCTGGCCTGAGCCTGATCGGCGGGCAGTCGGCTGTGCTTGCCGGCTCTCTCGTTCTCCCGGATCTCGGCGGCGCGGCGGTCCCAGTAGTTGATCTCATGTTGGAGTCGCTCGCGGACCAGGCGCTTGGTCTTATCGACTCGCTCGTGCGTGATCGCGGTCATGTGCTCGAGGTGATCGCGGGCCACCGTCGCCGATGCGTGGGTGACCATGCGCCGGTCGAGGTCGCTGGCCTGACACCAGGGCTGCTTGAGGACGTCACGGGCGGCGTCACGCTCGTCGTCGGTGGGCGGTTCTAGGTTCGGGATCGGTGTCTGCGCGATCGGACTGATGGTCCCGTTCGGGTCGAGGCGTACGTACTGCACGCGCCTGGAGATGATCTGCGGCTGACCCGTCGCATCTGCGCGACTGTCCGTGACGTCGTGCTCCAGCAGGCAGACGACATACGGATCGACTGCCGCGTCGTGCCGGTCGACGAGGACAGCGCCATGCCGAAGGGTGTCGCCGTGGCGGTCGCCGATGAGCGAAAGGATGGCGGTCATCAGCGGGTGGCCGGGGTGCATGAGGGTCGCATCGGCGGTGTGGCCCTCGACCCGGACGTGGGCGCGGTCGAACGCGATGCGTGAGTAGGCGCCGACGACAGGAGTGCCCCGGCCGATGATGCGGTCCTGGTCCTTGACCGCGGCGGGCACGGACCGGATCTCGTACCGGTGATGTTCTCTGCTGCGCAGCGTGCCACCGACGTCAGCGAAAGCCGCGGCGAAGAACGCCTCGACGTGGTGTGGCTGGAGTCGAGCAGCCTCGGCGCGGTCCATCTCCCGGCGCACCTGCTCGATGTCGCTCCCTGTCAGAGTCGTCGTGACGAGCTGGTCGGTGGCCAGGACTTCACGGATCCCGTCGCCGACCTGCGCGTCGACGACCTCGAACAGACGTGCACGGGTCTCGGCCGCGTCGCCTTCCCGAATAGCCTGGATCATCAAGTCGCGAAGCGAGTTTCCCTCGAAGACCTGCCCGAGCACGTCGTAGACACGTCCGCCGAGCGCGCTTCGCTGCTGCTCCAGCTTCTCCAGCAGTCGCGCGTAGACGTCGCCCTCCCGAGTGTCCTTCGCGACGAGGGACCACATGTGGCACACCTCGTGCTGTCCGATGCGGTGCACGCGACCGAATCGCTGCTCGATGCGGTTGGGATTCCACGGGAGGTCGTAGTTCATCAGCAGATGGGCGTTCTGCAGGTTGACGCCTTCCCCGGCGGCGTCGGTGGCGACCAGGAAAACGCAGTTGGCGTCGTTGCGAAACGTCTCCTGCGCCTTCTTGCGGTCCTCCCTCCGGGTGCCGCCGTGAATCGTCACAACGGCGTCGTCGCGGCCGAGGTGGTTGCGCAGTCGCACGGTGATGTCGTCGAGAGTGTCCCGGTGCTCCGTGAAAATGATGACCTTGCGCCGGGCGCCGGAGGCGTCGCGCATCGGGTCAGCGTCGTCGAGGGTCTCGCGTAGCCGATCCCACTTCGAGTAGGAGCCGGAGTTGCGGATCGCGCGGGCCTGCTGCTCCAGGCCCGTCAGCACTGCGATCTCGGTCTCCAGCTCCGGGATGGAGGCGGCAGCGGTGGCGGCGGAGACGGCCTTGTCCTCCAGCGCCTCGCGTTCCTCGTCAGTGAGGTCGTCCAGATCTCCTTCGAAGCCCTCCATGTCCACCGGCTTGGCCGCCAGGCCGGCTTGCGCGTCACGGAGCTCGCCCTGCAGCCGCTGCAGGCGGCGCTCCAGCGAGCGGTGGATCGCCGCCGGACTCGAGGCGAGCCGTCGCTGGAGGGTGGTGAGGGCGAACCCAACCGCGACGCGACGGCGGTTGTCCCGATCCTGCAGCCGGTCAGCCAGATTCATCTGGTCGCGGACGTAGTCAGTCACAGCGCCGTAGAGCGCCTTCTCCGGGTCCGAGAGGGGGTACTGGACCGTGTACGAGCGGCGCTCAGGGAACAGCCTGGTGCCGTCGAAGCGGAGCAGCTCCTCCTTGACCAACCGGCGCATCAGATCGGAGACGTCGACTCGACGGGTGCCTTCGCGTACGACCCCCTCGAATCGGTCCGCGTCGAGCAGCGCCAGGAAGAGTTGGAACTGCTCCTCCTTGCCGGAGTGCGGCGTCGCCGTCATGAGCAGGATGTTGCGGGCGGCGCCGAGCCGCTCACCCATCTGGTACCGCTTCGTCTTCTTGACCTCGGAGCCGAACACGTTCGCCGACATCTTGTGCGCCTCGTCGAAGATCACGAGGTCCCAGTCGGTCTCGCACGCCTTGTCGAGGATCGCCTCCTTGTTGCGGGCGAGTACGTCGAGGCGGGCAAGCCACAACCCGCCGCGGGCGAACGGGTTGCCGCCCTGCTCGATGGCGTCCTTCGTGAGTAGGGCGAAGTCGAGCCCGAACTTGTCTCGCATCTCGTCCGCCCACTGGTCCACGAGCGAGCCGGGCGCGACGACCATGACGTTCTGCGCATCGCCGCGCATCAGCAGCTCCTTGATCAGGAGCCCGGCCATGATGGTCTTGCCGGCACCGGGGTCGTCGGCGAGCACGTAGCGCAGCGGGTGACGGGGGAGCATCTCCTCGTAGACGGCGCGCAGCTGATGAGGGAGCGGGTCGACGTCTGATGTGCCTAGGGCTGCCTGCGGATCGAAGAGATGCGCCAGCCGCATCCGGCGCGCTTCCGCCGCGAGCTTGAACGACGCTGGGTCGCCGTCGAAGGAGAACGCCGCCCCGGCCTGCACCGGCGTCAGTCCAGGGAGGTGGGACGAGAACACCATCCGCTCGGCGAGGGCCCCTGATTCGGTGCGATACGCAACGTTCGCCGAGTCGTCAGTAAGCCGGTCGACGGCCACGATGGTGACCGGCTCCGGGCCGGCCAGCCCACGCAAGACCGCTCCTGGGCGGACCACCTCGAGCAGCTGGCTCTCGCCGGCGCCGTCCCCAGCGTTGTCCGCCGTCATCAACTGCTCTCCTTGCGTCACCAACGGTTCACTGTCTGCAGGGACGGTAGCCGGAGTAGGTGTATGCCGGACTCATCCGATGGGGTCGCCACGGCCTCCGCGGTCCGGCGGGCCCGTGGTGGGGATCAGCATGCAGCCGGCCTCTTGTCTGCCGCATGTGGGTGGCTACTTCATGGGCTCGACAGCCAGATCAACGCCGAGAGCCGCGGCCAGCCGTATGGCGGTGAGGCTGTCCGGCCAGAGCAGGGTGACGTCCCGCTGAGTGGTGGATGTAGTCCTCACAGTGTTGGTCAGCGGTGTG
>JBELIQ010000029.1:0-52042 GCA_042090795.1 Blastococcus sp.
GGCCGAGTGGCCGCGCGGCGACCGCTTCGGTACCGGCGACGGCGTCCGCGATGTCCACGTGCACGTGGTAGCCGCCGGACAGCAGCAGCGGGACGACGACGGCGGGGCGCCCCTCGGCGGCCAGCCCCGCGACCACGTCGACCACCGTCGGGGGCTGGACGTCCACGAAGGCCGCCGTCGTCACCAGGTCGGGGCGCTGGGCGCGGGCGGCCAGGGCCAGCTCGGCGATCAGCCGCCGGCCGGTGGGGTTGCGGGTGCCGTGCGCGCAGGCGATGAGGACGTGGCCTCCTCGCAGGGGCCCGCCGCGAGCCTGCGAGTGGTGGGGGGCGAGGGGGTCCTTCATCACAGGCCGCGGGTCATGCCGCCGTCGACCGGGATCATGACCCCGGTCAGGTAGGAGGCCGCGGGGGAGAGGGCGAAGGCCGCGACCCGGCCGAACTCCTCCGGCCGGCCCACCCGCCGTAGCGGGATGCCCGCCTCGGTCCGGGCGCGTGCTGCCGCAGGGTCGCCGGACGCCGCTTCGATCTCGGCGATGCGGTCGGTGGCGACCGTCCCGGGCAGCAGACCGACCACCCGGATGCCGCGGGGGCCCAACTCGTCGGCCAGGGCCTTCGCCGTCATCGCCAGGCCGGGGCGCAGCCCGTTGGAGATGGCGAGGTGGCCGATCGGCTGCTTCACCGAGATGGAGAGCACGAAGCCGATCGCCGCGCCCTCGGCGAGGTGCGGCACGAGCGCCCGCACCAGCCGCAGCGGCCCGAGCAGCACGCTCTCCACCCCGGCCCGCCACGCGTCCTCGTCGGTCGAGAGCACGGTCCCCGGCGCCGGCCCACCGACCGAGATGAGGACGCCGTCGACGGTCCCGAGCCGGTCGCGCGCCTCGGTGACCAGCCGCTCGGCGGCGTCGGCGGCGGAGAGGTCGGCCGGGATGCCGGAGGCCGAGGGTGCCCCGCCGAGCGAGGCGACCGCGGCGTCCACGGACTCCGCGGACCGCGAGCTGATCAGCACGCGGGCACCGTCGTCGACGAGGGCCCGGGCGGTCGCGAACCCCAGCCCCCGGCTCGCACCGGTGAGCAGGAATCCGCGACCGCCCAGGCCCAGGTCCATCAGGCGGCCGAGCCGCGCAGCGAGCGCAGGACGTACTGCATGATCCCGCCGTTGCGGTAGTAGTTCGCCTCGCCGGGGGTGTCGATGCGGACGCGGGCCTCGAACTCCACGTCGCCGGCCTTCACCTTCACCGTGCGGGGCACCGGGCCGTCGTTCAGCGCGGTGATCCCGGTGATGGTGAACTCCTCGTCGCCGGTCAGGCCGAGCGACTCGGCCGTCTGGCCCTCGGGGTACTGCAGCGGCAGCACGCCCATGCCGATGAGGTTCGAGCGGTGGATGCGCTCGTAGCTCTCGGCGATGACGGCCTTGACGCCCAGCAGCGCGGTGCCCTTGGCTGCCCAGTCGCGCGACGAGCCGGAGCCGTACTCCTTGCCGGCCAGCACGACCAGCGGGATGCCGGCGTCGATGTAGGCGCGCGAGGCGTCGTAGATCGTCGTCGTCTCGCCGGTGAGGTGGTTCTTGGTGACGCCGCCCTCGGTGCCGGGCACCAACTGGTTGCGCAGCCGGATGTTGGCGAAGGTGCCGCGGATCATGACCTCGTGGTTCCCGCGGCGCGAGCCGTAGGAGTTGAAGTCGCGACGGTCCACACCGTGCTCGCGCAGGTACTTCCCGGCCGGGCTGTCGGCCTTGATGGAACCGGCCGGCGAGATGTGGTCGGTGGTCACCGAGTCGCCGAGCACCGCCAGGGTGCGGGCGCCGGCGATGTCCTCGACCGGGGCCGGCTCGGCGGGCATGCCCTCGAAGTACGGAGGACGCCGCACGTAGGTGCTGTCCTCGGCCCACTCGAAGGTGTCGCCGGTGGGCGTGGGCAGGTTCTGCCACTGCTCGGTGCCGGCGAACACGTCCTGGTAGCTGCGGCCGAACTGCTCCGCGGAGACGGCGTGGTCGATGACCCGCTGGACCTCCTGCGGCGAGGGCCAGATGTCGCGCAGGAAGACGTCGTTGCCGTCGGCGTCCTGACCCAGGGGGTCGTTGTTCAGGTCGACGTCCATGGAGCCGGCCAGCGCGTAGGCGATGACCAGCGGCGGGGAGGCCAGGTAGTTCATCTTGACGTCGGGGTTGATCCGGCCCTCGAAGTTGCGGTTGCCCGAGAGCACCGAGACGACCGCGAGGTCGGCCTCGTTCACCGCGGCCGAGACCGGCTCGGGGAGCGGGCCGGAGTTGCCGATGCACGTCGTGCAGCCGTAGCCGACCAGGTAGAAGCCCAGCTTCTCCAGGTACGGGGTGAGCTCGGCCTTCTCGTAGTAGTCCATGACGACCTTGGACCCGGGGGCCATCGTCGTCTTCACCCACGGCTTGCTGGTGAGCCCGCGCTCGACGGCGTTCTTGGCCAGCAGACCCGCGCCGATCATCACCTGCGGGTTGGACGTGTTCGTGCAGGAGGTGATCGCGGCGATGACCACGGAGCCGTGGTCCACCTCGGTCTCCCGACCGTCCTCCATGACGACCTTCGTGGGCTTGCGCGGCCGCTCGTCGACGGCGTGCCCGTCGACGTGGTGCGGCTTTCCGGCCTCGCCGTTGCCGTGCTCGGAGGGCGCGGCCGGGTCGGAGGCGGGGAAGGACTCGGCGGAGGCCTCGTCCACCGTGGAGGTCACGCCGTAGGGCTTCTCCTGCGCAGGGACGCCGGGCTTGCGGTCCTCGCCACCGGTCTCGTCGGCGGCCACGTAGTCCTTGAGCGCCTCGCGGAAGGCGGGCTTGGCGTCGGTGATCGCCACCCGGTCCTGCGGACGCTTCGGGCCGGCGATCGAGGGGACGACGCTGCCGAGGTCGAGCTCGAGGTACTCGGAGAAGGCCGGCTCGCGGGAGGCGTCGTGCCAGAGGCCCTGCTCCTTGGCGTAGGCCTCGACCAGCTTCACCTGCTGCTCGTCGCGGCCGGTCAGCTGCAGGTAGGTGATGGTCTCCTCGTCGATGGGGAACATCGCCGCGGTCGAGCCGAACTCCGGGCTCATGTTGCCGATCGTGGCGCGGTTGGCCAGCGGCACCGCCGAGACGCCCTCGCCGTAGAACTCGACGAACTTCCCGACGACGCCGTGCTGGCGCAGCATCTCGGTGATGGTGAGGACCAGGTCGGTCGCGGTGGCGCCGTCCGGCAGCTGACCGAAGAGCTTGAAGCCCACGACGCGGGGGATCAGCATCGACACGGGCTGGCCGAGCATGGCGGCCTCGGCCTCGATGCCGCCGACGCCCCAGCCCAGCACGCCCAGGCCGTTGACCATCGTGGTGTGCGAGTCGGTGCCCACGCAGGTGTCGGGGTAGGCGACGACGCGGTCGCCCTCGGGACGCGGGAAGACCACGCGGGCCAGGTGCTCGATGTTGACCTGGTGGACGATGCCGGTGCCGGGCGGGACGACCTTGAAGTCGCTGAAGGCGCCCTGGCCCCAGCGCAGGAACTGGTAGCGCTCGCCGTTGCGCTCGTACTCGATCTCGACGTTGCGCTCGAACGAGTCCTCGGTGCCGAAGACGTCGGCGATCACGGAGTGGTCGATGACCAGCTCGGCCGGGGCGAGCGGGTTGATCTTCTGCGGGTCGCCCCCGAGGGTGGCCATGGCCTCGCGCATGGTGGCGAGGTCGACGATGCAGGGCACGCCGGTGAAGTCCTGCATGACCACGCGGGCCGGGGTGAACTGGATCTCCTGGTCGGGCTCGGCCGACGGGTCCCAGTTGGCGATGGCCCGGATGTGGTCGGCGGTGATGTCCGCGCCGTCCTCGGTACGCAGCAGGTTCTCGAGGAGGACCTTCAGGCTGAAGGGCAGCTTCTCGGAGCCCTCCACCGCGTCGAGTCGGTAGATGTCGTAGTCGGTTCCGTCGACCGAGAGCGTCGACCGGGCTCCGAAGCTGTCCTTGCTGGCTGCCACTCTTCTGCGCCTACCCCTCGCTGGTTCGTCGCGGCTGGTTCGTCGCGCTCGTGTCCATCCCCGATCATCCCAGTTCGCGGAGCGATGCACCGGGTCAGGCAACCCTTCCTTCCTCCGGTGACGTCGATCACCGGAGGTGGCCCAGCGGACTCAGCGGTCACTGGCGCCCCGCAGGTGCCCGCCGCCGGGTGAACGGGAGCCGAATTCCGGCCATCGGGACAGGCGGCCACCTAGCGTGCCCGGCCATGACCGTGGTCGAGTCAGCTGCGATCGCCGCCGCGATCCCCGCTCCGCGTGGCCCCCTTCCCGATGCGGCCCGGGCCTCCCTCGCCGGTGGACCGGCGCGCTTCCCTGGCGTACCCGTCACGCACCCCGGCCGGCGGCGGGTGGTGCGCCGGGTGCTGCTCTCCCTGCTCTGCGTCTCCTTCGCAGGCGCGTGCGTGGTCGAGGGGCTGCCCACCGACCGGATCGTCCTGCTGGGCTGGGTGGTCGCCGGGCTGGCGCTCCACGCGGTCGCCGACGGCGCCCGCCGCGTGGTCCGGCTGCTCGCCGACTGGCTGCCCCTGGTGGCACTGCTGCTCGCCTACGACGCCAGCCGAGGGTTCGCCGACGGGTTCGGGGCGCCGGTGCACGTGAGCGAACCCGCCGCGGCGGACCGGTGGCTGGGCGCGGGCCACCTGCCCACCGTCGTGCTCCAGGCGCACTGGGACGCCGCCTGGTGGCAGGCGCTCGCGACCCTCGTCTACGCCAGCCACTTCGTCGTGACGCCGGTGGTCCTGGGGATCCTCTGGGTGCGCGACCGACGGCGCTGGGTCCGGTACGCCCGCCTGGTCGTCGCGTTGTCGGCGGCCGGACTGGTCACCTACGTGCTCTACCCGGCGGCGCCCCCGTGGCTGGCGGCGCAGTACGGCGTCGTCGAACCCGTGCACCGGCTCAGCGGCGCGGGGTGGGAGGTGCTCGGGCTGCCCCGCGCGGGCGCGCTGCTCGCCGAGAGCCAGGGGCAGGTCAACCAGGTCGCGGCGGTGCCGTCGCTGCACACCGCCTTCGCCGTCCTGACCTGCCTGGTGCTCCTGCCCGTGGCCCGGCGGACCTGGCAGCGGCTGCTCCTGCTGGCCTACGGGCCGACGATGGCGCTGGTCCTGGTGTGGGCGGGGGAGCACTACGTCGTGGACACCGTGCTGGGAGCGGTCTACGCCGGTGGCGTCGTCCTCGTCGCCGCACGCGCCCGGCCGCTCGCCGCACGTGCCCGGCCGCTGGTCCGCCGTGCCGTCCTCGGGGACCGGGCACGGGTCGGGGCTCCTACCGTGGACGCGTGACCGGCGCCGTCCCCGAGCCCCTGCCCGACTGGCTGACCACGGCCACGCGGATCACCGCGCTCACCGGCGCGGGCATCTCGACCGACAGCGGCATCCCCGACTACCGAGGACCGCAGGGCGTGTGGACCCGGGATCCCGACGCCGAGAAGCTCGTGACGCTCTCGTACTACGTGGCCGACCCCGACATCCGCCGCCGCGCCTGGCTGATGCGGCGCGAGATGAGCGCCCGCCGGCCGCGGCCGAACGCCGGGCACGCCGCGCTCGCCGACCTCGAGCGCCAGGGACGGCTGCGCATGCTCGTGACCCAGAACGTCGACGGGCTGCACCAGGCCGCCGGCTCCTCGCCGGACCGGGTGGTCGAGATCCACGGCACGGTGCACGAGGTCGAGTGCCTCGGGTGCGCCGAGCGGTCGTCGATGACCGGGGCGCTGGACCGGGTCGAGGCGGGGGAGCTCGACCCGTCCTGCCTGGTCTGCGGAGGGATCCTCAAGTCGGCGACGATCAGCTTCGGCCAGGAGCTGGACCCGCGGGCGATCGACACCGCCGTCGCCGCCGCCCGGGACTGCGACGTCTTCCTGGCCGTGGGCACCTCGCTGCAGGTGTGGCCGGTCGCCGGCCTGGTCGAGGTGGCGCTCCGGTCCGGCGCCCGGGTGGCGATCGTCAACGCCGAGCCCACGCCGTTCGACGGCCTCGCCTCGCTCGTGGTCTCCGAGCCCATCGGGACGTCGCTGCCACGTCTCCTCGCCGGGTGACCCTGCTCGCCGTGCACCTCGCGCTCACCGCGGCCTACGCCGGGTTCCAGTGGACCGTGCGGATCGTGGTGTACCCGCAGTTCGCCCGGGTGCCGCCCGCAGCCTTCGCCGCCTACGAGCGGAGCCACCAGCGGCTGGTCAGCCGGGTCGTCGGTCCGATCTTCGCCGGTCAGGGCCTCACCACGCTGCTGCTCCTGGTGGTGCGGCCCGCAGCGGTGCCGCTGCTCCCGGTGCTCGCCGGGGCCGCGCTGCTGGCCGCGGTCCTGGGGGTCACCGCGTTCCTCGCGGTCCCGCTGCACCGCCGGCTCGACGCCGGCTGGGACCCTGCGGCGCACCGGCGGCTGCTCCGCGTCGACGGGGTGCGGGTGGCCGCCGCGACGGCCGGCACGGCGGCCGCGGCGTGGGCGCTGCTGGCCGCCTGACCCCATCGGCACCCCGCCGGCGGTCCGCGGTGGCGTGAGGAGGACCACCGGGCCCGGCCGGTTCGCTCCGGGCAGGCCGTGGGCACCGGACAGGAGTGCCACCCACCCCCTCCGACCTGCCCGACGACCTCACCGGGATCCTCGACGAGGTGGCCGCCGAGGCCCGCCCGCTGGCCGAGGACGACGAGGTCGACCAGCCGGGGGACGGGCCCGAGCACTTCGCGCTGGCGCTGTCCGGGCTCGACGGCGCCGAGCACGTCGCCGGGGACGCCGACGTCGGCTTCGAGATCCAGAGCGTGGTCAAGGTGTTCGCCCTCGCGACGGCGCTGCAGCACGTCGGCGAGGACGTCTTCCGGCGGGTGGGCCGGGAACCCTCCGGGGACCCGTACGACTCGCTGGTCCAGCTCGAGCGCGAGCACGGCGTGCCCCGGAACCCCTTCATCAACGCGGGCGCCGTCGTCGTCTGCGACGTGCTGGTGGAGGCCACCGGGTCGCCCGACGCCGCCAGGGATGCGGTGACCGAGCTGCTGTCCGACCTCGTCGGGGTCCGGCTCGAGCCGGATCCCGGCGCGCTCGACGAGGAACGCGCGAGCAGCTCCATGAACCTGGCGATGGGCCACCTGATGAGCTCGTTCGACAACTTCCGGAACCCGGTCGCCGACGTGGTGGACGCGTACGCGCAGCTGTGCGCCCTGACCGTGACCACCCGCCAGCTCGCGCGGGCGGCCCGGTTCCTCGCCGCCGACGGGGTGGACCCCCGCACGGGGCGCCGGGTGCTGACCGAGCCGCTGGCCCGCCGGGTCAATGCGGTGATGATGACCTGCGGCACGTACGACGCGGCCGGCCAGTTCGCCTACGACGTCGGCTTCCCGTGCAAGAGCGGCGTCGACGGCGCGGTGATGGGCGACGTGCCCAACCGGTTCGGGGTCTGCGCCTGGTCCCCGCCGCTGGACGCCGCCGGCAACTCCCGCGCCGGCCGGGTGGCGCTGCACCTGCTCAGCGAGCGGTTGGGGCTGTCCCTGCTGTAGTGCCCTGGCACCGGCGGCTAGCGTGACGGGGACCACGTCGAGCGGCCGGTGCGGAGCCGGTCTCGGACCCCGGGGAGCCGGCATGCGCGTGCCCTTGACCACCCGCGACTTCCTGGAGCGGGCCGAGCTCGTCTACGGCGACCGCACCGGCATCGTCGACGAACCGACCCAGCCGGCGCCGTCCCTCGGCGGGCTCAGCTACCGGGAGGTCGCCCGGCGCGGGCGCGCCCTGCAGGCGGCCCTCGACGAGCTGGGCATCGCCGAGGGGGAGCGGGTGGCGATCGTGAGCCACAACGCCGCCCGGTTGCTGGAGGTGCTCCTGGCCGTGCCCGCCTCGGGGCGGGTCGCGGTGCCGATCAACTTCCGGCTCTCCCCGGAGGAGGTCGAGTACATCGTCGGGCACTGCGGTGCCCGGGTGCTCTTCGTCGACCCCGAGCTGGAGCCCACGCTGGGCAATGTGCGCGCGGAGCACCGGTTCGGCACGGGGGAGGAGTACGAGCAGCTGCTCCGGTACGACGTCGAGCCGCGCGCCTGGGCCGAGCCGGACGAGGACGCGACGGCGACGATCAACTACACCTCCGGGACGACGGCGCGGCCCAAGGGCGTGCAGATGACCCACCGCAACCTGTGGATCAACGCGATCACCTTCGGCATGCACATGCAGGTCAGCGACCGCGACGTCTACCTGCACACGCTGCCGATGTTCCACTGCAACGGCTGGGGCCTGCCGTACACGATGGCCGGGCTCGGGGCGAAGCAGGTCGTGCTGCGCAAGGTCGACGGCGCCGAGATCCTCCGCCGCGTCGAGGAGCACGGCGTCACGATCATGGCCGGGGCGCCGGCGGTGTGGAATGCGGTGCTCGAGGCCGCCGCCGACTGGGACGGCGAGATCCCCGGCCGCGACAAGGTCCGCATCGTCGTCGCCGGTGCGCCCCCGCCGTCGAAGACCATCGCCCGGGTCGAGGCCGAGCTCGGCTGGGAGTTCAACCAGATCTACGGCCTCACCGAGACCGCCCCGCTGCTCACCATCAACCGCCCGCGCGCCGAGTACGACGACCTCGAGCCCGAGGAGCGCGCCAGGCGGCTGTCCCGCGCCGGCGTGCCCGCGCTCGGCACCCGCATGTCGATCAGCGGGTCCGGCGAGGTGCTGGCGCAGGGCAACACCGTGCTCGCGGGCTACTGGGAGAACCCCGACGCCTCCGCCGAGGCGCTGGAGGACGGCTGGTTCCACACCGGCGACGGCGGCACGATCGACGACGGCGGCTACGTGACGATCTCCGACCGCAAGAAGGACGTGATCATCACCGGCGGGGAGAACGTCTCCTCGATCGAGGTCGAGGACGTCGTGTTCGGCCACCCGGCCGTCGCCGAGGTCGCCGTCATCGGAGTGCCCGACGACAAGTGGGGCGAGATGGTCACCGCGATCGTCGTCGTCGCCGAGGGCGAGCAGGTCACCGAGGCCGACATCGTCGCCCACTGCCGCGGGAAGATCGCCGGCTACAAGATCCCCAAGCGGGTCGAGTTCCGCGACGAGCTGGCGCGCACGGCCACCGGCAAGATCCAGAAGTTCAAGCTGCGCGAGTCCTTCTGGGAGGGCGCCGACCGCCAGGTCAACTGAGGAAGGACCACCCTTCCCCCCACGCCTCGCACGCTCGGCGCAGGGCCCTGGAGGGTGGCCGTGCCAGCACGTCACCCGAGCGTGGCAGCTCACCCCGAGGGGTGAGACGGCGCTCAACGACGTCGTCGCGCCGACCGATGCCTTCTCGACGGCACCCTTCCGGGTGCTGACCGTCGAGAAGTCGGAAGAGGTCGCGACGTGCACAGCGGTATCCCGGACAGCCAGGCGTGGTCGGCGTGGCGGCGTGGGGCGCTGCGGGCAGGTGGCACGGCGCTCGCCGCCGCCGTCCTCGTCGGCCTCGCGCCCGCCGTCGCCGGCGCGACCCCCGGCGCGCCCAGTGACGGCGAGATCTCCACCGCCCAGGCCCAGGCAGACGCCGTGGCCGCCCGCATCGGGGCCCTCGACGCCCAGCTCGCCACCTCGCAGGCCGCGGTGGACAGTGCCCGCGAGCAGGCGCTGCTCGCCCTCGACGGCTACCAGGCGACCGAGGAGGCCGCCGAGGCCGCCCGCAGGCACGCCGAGCAGGCCGAGGACGAGTCCCGGCGGACGACCGCCGAGCTCGGCGTGGCCCGCGACGACCTCGTGGCCTTCGCCCGCCGCACGTACATGGAGGGCAGCACCAGCCCGGGCGCCAGCTCGCTGCTCACCGCCGGCAGCCCGGGCCAGCTGATCGAGCGCGCCGCGCTGCTCGAGGCCGCCGGCTCGCACCGCAGCGACGTCCTGGTCCAGGTGACGGTCCTGCAGGAGCGGGCCACCAAGGCCGACATCGTCGCCCGCACCGCGCTGGTGCAGGCGGACGAGCTGCGGGAGCAGGCGGCCGAGGAGCTCGAGGTCGCGCGGACCGCGGAGATCTCCGCCCGCGCGCAGCAGGCACAGGTGCGCACGGAGCAGGCAGCGGTGCAGGCCGAACTGGACGAGGCCGAACGGCAGCTGACCACCCTCGTCGGCGCCCGGGAGGCCGCGGAGCTCGCGGCCGCCGAGCGTGCCGCCGCCGCGCCGCCGGCGCCGGTGGTCACGGCCCCGGTGGTCACGGCCCCGGAGGCTCCCGCCGCCGGCAGCCCGGAGGTTCCCGACGTCCCGACGCCGGACGCACCGGTGGCACCCCCGGCCCCGCCCGCCGGAGCACCGGCCCCGCCCGCTGCGCCCCCGGTCGCAGCCCCGATCGTGCGGCCGGCGCCGGCCCCGATCGTGCGGCCGGCGCCGCCCGCCGGGCCCGGCTCGTCGGCGGCCGCGCAGACCGCGATCGCCGCGGGGATGCGGTACATCGGCACCCCCTATGCCTGGGGCGGCGGGGGATCGTGGGGGCCGGGCCGCGGCCAGGACCCCGACCGCGGTGTCATCGGCTTCGACTGCAGCGGGCTGACCCAGTACGCCTACGCGCGGGCCGGCATCTCGATCCCGCGCAACAGCCGCGCCCAGTACGCCCAGCTGCCGAAGGTCGCCCGCGGCGCGCTGAAGGCCGGCGACCTGGTCTTCTGGGCGACCGATCCGAGCCGGCCGTCGACGATCCACCACGTCGCCATCTACCTGGGCGGGGACCGGATCCTCGAGGCGCCGGAGAGCGGCAGCCACGTGCGCACGACGGCGATGCGCTGGGGCAAGTACGCCGGCGCGGTGCGTCCCAGCGCCTGAGGCCGGTCGGCGGCCCGGGTCCGGCTGAGGAGTGGTCCCGGGAGTACGCGGCGTCCCGGGAGTACGAGGCGTCGGGCAGCCACGGGGGGAGCTGCCCGACGCGGATCCCAGGCTAGCAGTCGTGGCGCCTCCCGGGCAGGCGTCGAGCGCCGCCATCGAGCGGAGGAGGCGGGCCCCCGGCGCGCTGCTCCCGAGGCCCCGTCACGGCGTCCAGCTGTCCCCCAGGAACGTGTAGGACACTGGCCCCGGGGACGGCTGTGCCGCCCTGCCGACGGCCCACCCGGATCCGGGGCCGCGGCCCGGCACGACCAGGGAGCCCCGTGACGAGCGCTGCCAGCACGCCGACCGAGAACTCGCCCGCACAGGCGGGCGGCCCGGTACCGCCGGCGACCGACGCCGCCCGGCTGGAGCGGGTGCTGTTCGAGATCAAGCGGGTCATCGTCGGCCAGGACCGGCTCGTCGAACGGATGCTCGTCGCGCTGCTGGCCCGCGGGCACGTGCTGCTCGAGGGCGTGCCCGGCGTCGCCAAGACCCTCGCCGTCGAGACCCTGGCCACCGCCGTCGGCGGCCGGTTCGCCCGCCTCCAGTTCACCCCCGACCTGGTGCCGGCCGACATCATCGGCACGCGGATCTACAAGTCCGGCCAGGACGCCTTCGACACCGAGCTCGGCCCGGTGTTCGCCAACTTCGTCCTCACCGACGAGATCAACCGCGCCCCGGCCAAGGTCCAGTCGGCGCTGCTGGAGGTCATGGCCGAGCGGCAGGTCTCCATCGGTGGGGTCACCCACAAGCTGCCCGACCCGTTCCTGGTGCTGGCCACGCAGAACCCGATCGAGTCCGAGGGCGTCTACCCGCTGCCCGAGGCGCAGCGCGACCGCTTCCTGATGAAGGTGCTGGTCGACTACCCCAGCCCCGAGGAGGAGCGGGAGATCATCTACCGCATGGGCTCCGAGCCGCCGGTCGCCACGACGGTGCTGGGGCCCGACGAGCTGCGCCGGCTGCAGAAGACCGCCTCGCAGGTCTTCGTGCACCACGCCCTGGTCGACTACGTCGTGCGCCTGGTCATGGCGACCCGGACGCCGCGCGAGCACGGCATGGAGGACGTCGCGACGTGGGTGTCCTACGGCGCGAGCCCGCGCGCCTCGCTCGGGCTGATCGCCGCCAGCCGGGCGCTGGCCCTGGTGCGCGGCCGCGACTACGTCCTGCCCCAGGACGTCCTCGACATCACCGCCGACGTGCTCCGCCACCGGTTGGTGCTCTCCTACGACGCGCTGGCCGACGGCGTGCCGGCCGACCACATCGTCAAGCGGATCGTGCAGACGGTGCCCCTGCCGCAGGTGGCTCCGCGGCAGAACGCCGGCGGCTTCGGCCCCGGCTCCGGGGGCGGCCCGCAGGTGCCGCAGTTCGGCCCGCCGCAGGGCGTGCCGATGCCCAACGGGCAGGGTCAGGCCGGGCCGGGGCAGGGCGCGACCGCCTACGGCGCACAGGGCCAGGGTCAGGGCATGCACGCCGCACCGCCGTCGCAGGGCGGGCAGGGCTCCAACGGCCACGGACCGCACCCGGCGTGATCCGGCGTCGTCGCAGCGCCGAGCCACCCGCGGCGGGCTCCGCGCATCCCGGCCTCCTGCTGCACGACGCCGGGGACAGCCCCGGAGCGGACAGCGGTGCCCCGCCGCGCTTCACCGACGGACCGGCCGACGTGCTGCTGCGCCGGCTGGAGCTGACCGTGCGCCGCCGCCTGGACGGGCTGCTGCAGGGCGACCACCTGGGCCTGGTCCCCGGGTCGGGGTCCGAGGCCGGTGACTCGCGGACCTACCACCCGGGCGACGACGTCCGGCGCATGGACTGGCCGGTCACCGCCCGCACCCAGGTGCCGCACGTGCGCGAGACCATCGCCGACCGCGAGCTGGAGACGTGGGCGGTGGTCGACCTGTCGGCCAGCCTGGACTTCGGCACCGCCAACTGCCTCAAGCGCGACCTGGCCATCGCCGGCCTGGCCGCGGTCGGTCACCTGACGGTGCACGGCGGCAACCGGCTGGGCGCGGTCGTGACGACGGGTGAGCGGGTGGACCGCCACCCCGCGCTGCCGGGCCGGGTCGCCGCCGAGCGGCTGCTGCGCTCCGTCGTCGCCACCCCCCGGGCCGAGGGCGGGCGCCGGGGCGACCTCGCCGCCGCCCTGGAGACGCTCCGCAGGCCGGAGCGCCGCCGCGGTCTGGTCGTGGTCATCTCCGACTTCCTGGGCGACAGCGACTGGGAGCGGCCGCTGCGCGCGCTGGGCACCCGGCACCAGCTGCTGGCCGTCGAGGTCGTCGACCCGCGCGAGCTGGAGCTGCCCGACGTGGGGCTGCTGACCGTCGTCGACCCGGAGAGCGGGCAGACGCTGGAGGTCCCCACCGGGGACGCCGAGTTCCGCGCGCGCTTCGCGCAGGGCGCCGCGGAGGAGCGCGCCCGGATCGCCGCCGCGCTGCGCCGGGCGGGTGCCGGGCACCTGCAGCTGCGGACCGACCGGGACTGGCTCATGGATGTCGTCCGGTTCGTCGCCGACCAGCGACGAGCAGGCTTGAGAGGGGCGTCGCGATGACTTTCCAGGCACCGTGGTGGCTGCTCGGCCTGCTCGTGGTCGCGGCGCTGGTGGCCTTCTACGTCGTCCTGCAGTGGCGTCGCAAGGCCTACGCGGCCCGGTTCACCAACGTCGCCCTGCTCGGGTCGCTGGTGCCCAAGCGGCCGGGCTGGCGACGGCACGTCGCCTTCGGGCTCGTCGCGCTCGGGCTGGCCACGCTCGTCGTCTCGCTCGCCGAGCCCAGCACCGAGGTGCGGGTGCCGCGCGAGCGGGCGACGGTGATCATGGCCGTCGACGTCTCGCTGTCGATGGAGGCCCGCGACGTCGCCCCCAGCCGCTTCCAGGCGATGCAGAAGGCGGCAAAGGAGTTCGTCGACGTCCTGCCCGAGCGGATCAACCTCGGGCTGGTGACCTTCGCGGGGACCGCGACGACGCTGGTGCCGCCGACGACCGACCGCGAGCAGGTGCGCAGCGCGATCGACAACCTGGACCTGGCCGAGTCGACGGCGATCGGCGAGGCGATCTTCACCTCGCTGACCGCGATCCAGAACTTCCAGTCCTCCCTCGAGCAGACCGGCGAGGAGGCTCCGCCGGCGCGGGTCGTGCTGCTGTCCGACGGCTACCCGACGGTCGGGCGGGACGAGTCCCAGGCGATCGCGGCCGCGCAGGACGTCTCGATCCCGGTCTCCACCATCGCGTTCGGCACCGACTACGGCACGCTGGACCTCGACGGCGACACGGTGCCGGTGCCGGTGGACCGGGCGACGCTGGAGCGGATCGCCGACGAGACCGGCGGCAGCTACAGCGAGGCGGCCAGCGCCGAGGAGCTGGAGGACGTCTACGCCGACCTGGGCAGCCAGATCGGGTACACGTCCGAGCCGCAGGACATCAGCCCGCGGTTCGTGCGGGTCGGCGTCCTGGTGCTCATGGTCGGCGCCGTCCTGAGCCTGCTCTGGACCAACCGCCTCGTCTAGCGGCCGGCGGGGTCGGGCTTCACCGTCGGCGGCACGTCCACCGGCCCGGCGCTGTCCGGCCGGGGGCGGTCCTGGCGGTGCAGGCGGATGGCCACCAGCGCGACGTCGTCTTCCGGCCGGCCGTCGACCAGCCGCTCGATGAGCTGGTCGCACAGGTCGTCCAGGGGGAGGCCGGCGAACTCGGCCGCGGCGGCCCGCAACCGGTCCATCCCGTCGTCCAGGATCGAGTTCCGGCGTTCGATGAGCCCGTCGGTGTAGAGCAGCACGGTGGTGTCGCGGTCCAGGCTGAGGACCGACTCGCTGCGCCGCGTGGCGGGGTCGACCCCGAGCATGAGGTCTCCCCGCCAGCTCGCCAGCTCCGCGATGGTGCCGTCCGGGTGGATGACCAGCGGCGGCGGGTGGCCCGCGTTCGCCCAGCGCATCCGGGTGATGCCGCGCTCCAGGTCCGCCGGGGTCTGCTCGAAGCGGGCCAGGGCCGCGGTGGCGTAGGTGTGCAGCTGCAGCTGGGTGATCGCCGCGTCGAGCTGGGCGAGCAGCCCGGCGGGACCGACGTCGCCGGTGACGGCGATGCCGCGCAGCATGCTCCGCAGCTGTCCCATGGACGCCGCCGCGGCCGTGTCGTGCCCGACGACGTCGCCGATGACGAGGGTGGTCGCACCATCGGGCTGGACGAAGGCGTCGTACCAGTCGCCGCCGACCCGCGCGGCCTCGGCCGCCGGCAGGTAGCGGACGACGATCTGCGCGTGGTCCGGCTCGGGGGCCGGGGTGAGCATGCTGCGCTGGAGCTCGTGGGCGAGCCGGCGCTGCTGCTCGTACAGCCGGGCGTTGTCCAGGGCCAGGCCCGCGCGGTCGGCGACCTCGGTGGCGGTGGCGACGTCGGCGGGATCGACCGCCCGGTGCCGGTCGTGGACGAGGGTGAGCACCCCCAGCACGCGGTCCGGCCCGCGGATCGGGAGCACCGTCATCGTGCCGGGCTCCAGCACCTCCAGCAGCCGGCGGGCCTCGCCGCTGGCGACCATCCCGAGGGGGCTCCCCGTGAGCCCGGCGGCGGGGACGGTGACCGGGGCGCCGGTGGTCACCGCCCGCAGGATCGGAGCGGTCGTGGGGGAGGACTCCCGTGCCGCCGCGGCGTAGCGGCGCACCAGCGGCACCTTGGCGGGGTCGACGTGCCAGGCGCCGGCGTCCAGCAGGCCGCCGTCCTCGGTCAGCAGCGCGACGGTGGCCCAGCTGGCCAGCGCCGGCACGATCGTGCGCGGGATGCGCCCCACCGCAGCGGACGCGTTCAGGGTGCCGACGAGGTCGTCGCTCACCCGGGCGAGCAGCGCCAGCCGCTCCACGGCCCGGCGGCGCGCAGTGGTCTCGGAGAAGTACAGCCAGAGCCCTTGGTCCGTGGGCACCGCCTGCACCTCGAACCACCGGTTGAGCGGTTCGGGATAGAAGGCCTCCACGGTGCGGGGCTGCCCGGTCTCGACGGCCTCCCGGAAGTCGCGGCCGAACTCGTTGTCCACGTTGGCCGGGAAGGCGTCCCAGTAGGAGCGGCCCAGCAG
Source organism: Blastococcus sp. (assembly GCA_042090795.1). Classification (GTDB taxonomy): domain Bacteria; phylum Actinomycetota; class Actinomycetes; order Mycobacteriales; family Geodermatophilaceae; genus Blastococcus. The sequence goes on from JBELIQ010000029.1 coordinate 15,809, forward strand.
GTCGGCGCGGCCGTAGCCGACCATCCGCTCGGCGGCGGCGTTCACGAACCGGACCGTCCAGGCGGGGTCGAGCTCGATCAGGCCGATCGGCATGCTCTCCAGCGTCTGGGCGTCGGCGTCGTCCCCACCGGTGGCTGCGCCGTCCGTACGCCACCAGCGGGACATCGCACCTCTTCCGGACGTTCTTCCGAGTGACTTGACGAACTTATCAAGCCCCTCGGTCGCTGACCCGTTCGTATGCTGAGGCCATGCCGTTCACTCCCGGCCGCCCCTTGGCCGAGGCCAAGGCGGACCTCTTCAAGGCGCTGGCCCACCCGGCGCGGATCCGGGTGCTCGAACTCCTCGCCGCGGGCGACCGCACGATCGGGGAGCTCGCCGAGGGGACCGGGCTGGAGCTCTCACACCTGTCCCAGCAGGTCAGCGTGCTGCGCCGCGCGGGCATCGTCGGCAGCCGGCGGGTCCGGAACAACGTCATCTGCACGCTGTGCGACCCCCAGACCGCGGAGCTGCTCGCGGTGGCCCGCCGGATGCTGACCGCGAACCTGCGGCAGGGGCAGGCGCTGCTCGTCGCGCTGGACGGCGCGGAGGACGCCGTCGCGCTGGCCGACTCGACGCGCGTCAAGGGCTGAGCGTCCCCGGCCTGCCCGCGCGCTACTGCGGACTTCCTGTACCGGAAGTCCCGGGACTTCCGGTACAGGAAGTTCCTCAGCGGGTGGGGTCGAGAACGAGCTTGCCGGTGGTGCGGCGGGCCAGCAGGTCCTGGTGGGCGTCGCGCACGTTGGACAGCGGGTACCGGCCGCCGGCCACCGGCTTCAGCGAGCCGTCGGCGGTCATGGCGAGCAGATCGGTCATGGCGGCGTCGAGCATGTCGGGACGGGCCATGCAGTGCGCGAGCCAGAAGCCGAGGACGGCGCGGCTCTTCTGCATGAGGGCGCCCGGGGGGACCGACGGCGTCTCCTGGCGGGCAGCCATGCCGTAGGTGACCAGCCGGCCGAACGGGGCCAGCGCGGACAGCGAACCGGAGAAGACGTTGCCGCCGGTCATCTCCAGCACGATGTCGACCGGCTTGCCGTCGTTGGCCTCGCGGAGGGCGGCGGTGAACTGCTTCGGGTCGTCGTCGGCGAGCGCGGGGTCGACGGTGGCGTGGGCCCCGAGCTCCTCGGTGAGCGACCGCTTCTCGGCGCTGGAGGCGGTGGCGATGACGCGGCCGGCGCCCCAGCGGCGGGCGAGCTGCACGGCCAGCGAGCCGACGCCGCCGGCGCCCGCGATGACGACGACGGACTCGCCTTCGGCCAGGTGCGCGCTGGTGCGCAGCAGGTGCCAGGCGGTGGTGCCCTGGAGGACCAGCGACAGCGCCTGCTCGTCGGTCACGCCGTCCGGCACGGCCCAGGTGAGCCGGTCGTTGGCGGCGACCTTCTCGGCGTAGCCACCGCCGTCGAGCAGTCCGACGACCCGCTGACCACCGCCCACCGGGGTGCCGACGAACTCGGCACCCGGGATCAGGGGCAGCTGCTGCGCCGACAGGTAGGAGTTCTCGATCTGGTGGGTGTCGGCGTAGTTGACGCCGGCGGCGGAGACGTCGTGCAGGGTCCGGCCCGCACCTGCCTCCGGCTCGGGGACGTCGACGACTCTCAGGACCTCGGGGCCACCGAATTCGGTGATCTGCACGGCACGCATGCGATCGAGGCTAGGGGTTCCCGCGGTGGCCCCTTGGTCCAGGTCCGCCCCCTGGGTGCACGGTGATGCGGCCGGCGGGGCCCGTCGCTCGGGGGACCGGCGCTCGTCACGGGTCCGCTCGCAGGAACCTGCGGCGGTACGACGACGGTGTCGTGGCATAGGCCGCGACGAAGTTCTGCCGGAACGTCACGATGCTCGCGAAGCCGCAGGCGGTGGCGATCCGTTCGAGCGTCCAGGTCGTCGTCTCGAGCAGGCGGCGGGCTTCATCGAGTCGCCTCGCGAGGATCCATCGCGCAGGCGTAGAGCCGGTGACCTCCGCGAACCGGCGGGTGAAGTGGCGTCGGCTCATCCCCGCATGGGTCGCGAGGAGATCGACGGACAGGCGCTGGTCGAGGTGGGCCAGCGCCCAGTCCATCGTCGCCCCGAGGTGTCCAGCGCTCTCCGGCTCGGGCATGGGGCGGGCGATGTACTGCGCCTGGTCCCCCTCCCGATGCGGCGCCACGACGAGGTGGCGAGCGACGGTGGCTGCGGCAGTCGACCCCAGGTGCGAGCGGACGATGTGCAGGCATGCGTCGATCGCCGACGCAGTGCCGGCGGAGGTCAGGACGTCGCCGTGCTCGGCGTAGAGGGCGGCGGCGCTGACGGTCACCTCGGGGCGCCGTCGCTGCAGGGCGTCGGCAGCGCCCCAGTGCGTCACGGCGTCGTGGCCGTCCAGCAGACCGCTGTCGACGACGGGGAACGCGCCGAGGCACAAGCCTGCGACCTGGCTCCCGCGGGCCCGGGTGGCCCGGATCGTGACGAGCAGGCCGGCGTCGGCGGGTGGCAGGTCCGTGGGCCACGAGGGCAGGACCAGGAGGTCCGCGTCCGCTGCGGCCTCCGGCCCGGAGACGCCCTCGACCCGGAGACCCTCCGCGGTCCGGATCCCGCGGCCGTCATCGGTCCACACCGTGGGGTCCCACCCGGTGGCGAGGCCCTGTCGGCCCACCTCGCCGAAGACCAGCAGGGGTGCGGCGAGGTGGAACATGGTGATCCCGTCGAAGGCGTGGACGGCGATGCGCAAGGTGGCCCGATCTCATCGAAAGGCGTCTTCCGGGCCACTCACCGTAGGCGCGGTGTGTGGAGCACGGTGGAGCCCGTCAGTTCGTGATCCCCCGGAGGAGAGACATGTCCGCGCCCCGCCGAGCACTCGTCGTCATCGACGTCCAGCAGGAGTACTTCGATGGGATCCTCCAGATCCAGGCCCCGCCGCGGGACGAGACACTGGCGAACGTCGTCCGCGCTCTCGATGTCGCGGCGCGCGAGGACATGCCCGTCGTGGTCGTCCAGCACCAGCTGCCCGAGGGCGCGCCGGTGTTCGCACAGGGCTCGGAGAGCTGGTCCCTGCACCCGGAGGTCGAGCGACGCGTGCAGTCCGGCTGGAAGCGCGTCAGCAAGGAGAAGGGGAGCGTCTTCGCGGGTACCGACGTCGCCGAGTGGCTGGCCGGTCAGGCGGTCGACACGATCACGATCGTCGGCTACATGATCAACAACTGCGACATCGCCACGGCGGTCGGCGCTGAGGAACTGGGGCTGGCCGCTGAGGTGCTGTCGGACGCCACGGGTGCGATCCACCTCGCGAACGAAGCAGGCAAGGTCTCGGCGGAGCAGCTCCACCAGGTCCTGCTCGTGCTCCTGCAGTCGAACTTCGCGGCCGTGGCGAGCACCGAGAGCTGGACCGCGGCAGTCGCTGCCGGAGAAGCCCTGGTCAAGAGCGACCTGGGGACCTCGGCCACGCAGGGACGCGCCGCCTTCGCCGGCTGACCCCACCACTCGAGGGGCCTGCCGGGTCGGCGTCCGACGCGGCGGCCGCGCCGGCTGCGCCGGTGGTGGTGTGCAGCGGGACTCCGGGAGTGCCACGTCGGTTCTGACGGCAACGGATCCACGCAGATGCCAGGTGGACGACAGCCGGTGGTGGGTGTCGACGTCGTCGACGCCGGCGGCGGAGACGTCGTGGAGCGACGTCCAGGACCTCGGCACCGCCGAACTCGGTGATCTGCACAGCACGCTTGGAGGGGACGCCTGGCGATGGCGATGGCGAGGTCGGGGATGTGCGTGGCAGACCTGACTGCTTCGCCACGGGGAGGCGCGGGAGCCGGTGGGTCGCGGTAGGTGCCGACGACCGTCGTCGGAGTGGGTCGCCGGGGGGCGCGGCGCTCCGCCGACCCGGACACTGGTCCGTCGGACGACGGGGAACGGGCAACCGGTGGTGAGAGGACGGGCAGCATGGAAGACCTGCGGGACCTGCCGGTACGGGCGAGCGACGTCTCCCTCGTCGACGGGCTGAGTTCGACACGGGCCATCCGGCGCTACACCGACGAAGCGGTCCCGGACCACGTCCTGCGCGATGTGCTGTTCGCCGCGACCCGAGCGCCGAGCGGGTCCAACCGGCAGCCGTTCCGGTTCCTCGTCCTGCGGAACGGCCCGCTGGCGGTCACGGCGAAGACGTTGATCGCCGAGGGAGCCCGCGCCGTGTGGTCGGCCAAGCAGCAGCGTGACGGATACGCGCAGGGCTCCGGCGCGCAGCCGGGCTCACCGAAGGCGCGACTGGCCGCGACGATGCAGCACTACGTCGACTCGTTCGCCTCGGTGCCGGTGCTGATCCTGCCGTGCCTCAACCGGTACCGCGCCCCCGAGCTGACGGAGGGTTCCCACGTCTACCCGGCCTGCCAGAACCTCCTCCTCGCTGCGCGGGCCTACGGCTACGGCGGCGTGATGACGATGTTCCACCGGAGCGTGGAGGCGGAACTGCGCTCCGCGCTCGGCATCCCGGACGCCACCACGATCTCGGCGACGATCACCCTGGGCAGGCCCGCCGGGTCGCACGGTCCGGTGCGGCGCCGACCGCTGTCCGAGCTCGTCTACGAGGACGGCTGGGGCACACCCGCACCCTGGGCGGTGGACCCGCCCGGTACGGAGTTCACCGCAGCAGGTCCGCCGGTGCAGCGCTAGCTGTCGTCATCGACGGGCGCCTCTCGGCACCGTCGCCTCGGCCCCGGTCGCGCGACAGCCGGTGGTGGGTGTCGGCGACGTCGACTCCTGCGGCGGTCACCTCGTAGAGCTGCTGGCTGTTCCCTGGGATCGGGTCGAGGGGCTGCCGATGTCGATGGGGTGTACGCCGCAGCGCATGCGGCTGTGGCACATGCCCGCAACTGCTCCGCGGTCACGATCATGCTCGGCGCGACCTCCGGACGGAGGGCAAGACCCAGGCGGCTGGGCGGCGGCCTCGCGGTGGCGTCGTGGCGCGCGAGAGCAGCTCGACTCCTGCGAAGGTCTCGTCGAAGGCCAGGAATCTCGGGTAGGTAACGTCGCTGCGCAACCGGCGAGAGGTACGAATTCGTGGACCATCCAGGCACCGTTCAGCCGTCGCTTCGGAGCGACTTCGAGGTGCTCGGGGACCTGATGCGCAGCCGCAGGAGCATCCGCGGCTACCGGCCGGACCCCGTACCTGCCGACGTCATCCGCGAGGTGCTGGAGCTGGCCTGCGCCGCCCCGTCGTCGATGAACACCCAGCCATGGCACTTCTACGTGATCACCGGCGCGCCGCTGGACGCGATCCGCGCGGGCAACAGCGAGCTGATGCTGGCCGGCGAGCCGGCCCGGCGCGACCTACCCGTCGTCGAGAAGTACCAAGGCGTGCATCGCGAGCGCCAGGTCGCCATCGCGGTCGACCTCTTCTCATCGATGGGCATCGAGCGGCACGATCGTGAGCGTCGGCTCGACTGGACCATGCGTGGCTTCCGACAGTTCGACGCCCCGGTGTCGATAGCGATCACCTACGACCGCGTGCTCGGGGAAAGCGCTCCCATCGCGCACTTCGATCTCGGCGCCGTCACCCACGGACTGGTCCTCGCCGCATGGGCCCGAGGCCTGGGAACCGTCATCAACGGGCAGGGCGCCATGCAGGCCCACGTGGTCCGCGAGCACGCCCGCATCGCCGATGAGCACGTCCTGCTCACCTGCGTCGCGATGGGATATCCCGACCACGAATTCGAGGCGAACCAGGTGAAGTCGACGCGCGTGCCGACGTCGAGCAACTCGACGTTCGTGGGCTTCGGCGACGGCGAGTGAGCGCGCTCCGGTCCCGAACGTAGAGGTGCCCCGCGGATCACCCTGAATCCCTCGTCAGCGGCGGGACGTCGTACGAGTGCTCGGCCTCGTCCGGGCAGGTGGCGGGCTTCCCATCGCTCGCGCGGGCGGCCGCCGGTCAGCCGCCGGCGAGCCGTTGCAGCCGGGTGGTCAGCGCGGCCCGCCGGTCGGCGTTGCCGTGCAGCTCCACGTACCGCTGCCCGAAGCCGGCCAGCAGCGTGTCGTCCAGCCGACGCACGGCACCCGGGGGATAGCGGTAGTCCATCCGGGCCGTGATGCCGCTGTCGTCGGCGCCGCGCAGCACGTCGCCCAGCTCCACCAGGCTGGTCACGCCCAGTTCCAGCAGGAGGCCTGAGATCCAGGTGTAGTGGTCCGGGCGCGACCAGCCGGCGTCGGGGTACTGCCCGGCCAGGAACGCAGCCAGCTCGCGGGGCGCGATCCGAGGGTCGTCGGGGTCGGTGTCGTCGGCCTCGTCGACGGGAACCGGTGCCCGGAGGCGCTCGCGGATCGCGGTGAACTGCTGGTCGGCGAGTTCCAGCAACCCGGCGGCCAGGGTGAACCGGCGGTCGAACTCGGAGGCGTGCTCGTCCGGCACCGTGCCCTTGTAGCGGATGTCGTGCTCGAACTCGGCCCACGCGTGCTGCAGCACCGTGCGCACCTGCACCTGCACCACGCGCCCGAGCAGCTCCGGCAGCTCGGCCGCCCGGCCCGGGTCCACGCCGATCAGCAGGTGCCGGCTGGAGTAGCCGAACCGGCCCTGCTGCGCGGTCCGCCGACCCATGTCGCGGTCGTCGATCACCCGCACCTGCGCGGCCAGCAGCTCGGCGACCGCCTCCACGTCGCTCTGCACGTAGGTGATCACCCGCACGCCGATCTGGTCGGTGATGTCCCGCGCCGGGTCCGGGTAGGCGGGCACGCCGTCGACCGTGCGGGCCGCCTTCTCCGCGAACGAGGTGATGGTCTTGGTCCGCCCGGTCACCGACAGGTAGTTGATGCCGGCGTCGTCGAGCACCCCGGTGACGAGCGCGAGCGCCTGCGCCCCGGCGACCAGGGTCTCGGGCCGGCCGTCGGCGTACGCCTGGATGGCCTGCTGCACCGGGTCGGGCGGGGGTGCGTCGACCCGGGGGCCGGGCTCCAGGTCCGGCGGCAGGGTCGGGGTCACGATGGCGCCGCCGGCCGCGTCGCCGTAGGTGGTCACCTCGTCCGGGCGCCGGACGGCGATCCATCCCACGTAGGCGCACACCACGGCGTCGACCTGGTCCTCCGCCACCCGCAGCTCGCTCTTGCGCGTGGCGGCCTGCACCTGCTGGCGCAGCGCGGCGAACGGGGCACCGAGGTCGAGCTCGACCACCGCGCCCAGCAGGTCGATGAGCAGCAGCAGCTCTGCACGCATCTGCTCGAGCGCCCGGCCCGGCTTGTTCTTGTACTTCAGCGTGCGGCCCAGCCGGAACAGCGCCACCGTCGCCGCGTGCGGGTAGACCTCGATCGCCCGGCGGTCGCGGCCCGAGCGGGGGTCGAGGTCCAGCCGCAGGCGCCGGCCGATCCGCCCGCCGCGGGTGTCACCGTCGGTGAACTCGGGCTTGCCGGTGTTCGTCGGGTGCGCCCCGGCCTGGAACCTCGCGAAGTCGGCGTTGAGCGCCCGCTCGGCGGCCCGGTTGCCGGTGGCGTTGGTGACCACCAGCGGGGCGTCGATCGCCACGATGCACGGGCCGGCGGTGAACGGGGCCAGCGCGGTCTCGATCTGCTCGTCGGTGCGCACCGCGCTGACGTGCACCAGCCGGCCGGCGTCGTCCAGCACGGCGAGGCCGGTGGGTTGCTTGAGGCCCCAGGCGAGGTCGATCCCGATGTGCTGCACGGGGTCAGCTTGCCCTGCCCCACATCGTCGGAGCTCGTCCGGTGGAATCGTTTCGCGCGCCGGTGTGATGGTCCGCCGGAGGTCGCTCGGATGGCGGCTGTTCCACCTGCCGGCCCGCTCTTCGGTGGCCGACGGTCTGCCGAAGGCCGACCTATCCTGCGCGGGTGACTGCCGAGACGACGACGCTGGCCGACGGACTGGGCTTTCCGGAGGGGCCGCGCTGGCACGGCGGCCGGCTCTGGTTCTCCGACTTCCACGACCGCCGGGTGCGCACGCTGACGCCAGACGGCGTCCTGACTACGGTGCTGGAGCTCGACGACTCGCCGTCCGGGCTGGGCTGGACGCCCGAGGGCACCCTGCTCGTGGTGTCGATGCAGCGCCGGCTGCTGCTGGAGGTCGCCGACGGCGACCCGACCACGCGGGCAGACCTCACAGCGCACACCCGGTTCCGGGCCAACGACATGGTCGTCGACGCGGCGGGCCGGGCCTACGTCAGCAGCTTCGGCTTCGACCTGATCCGCGGGGCGGCGGTGGAGCCGACGGTGCTGGTGCGCGCCGACTCCGACGGCAGTGTCACGGTCGTCGCCGAGGACGTCGTCTTCCCCAACGGGATGGCGCTGTCGCCGGACGGTCGGACCCTGGTGGTGGCCGAGACGTACGGTGCGCGACTCACCGCCTTCGACGTCGCTGCCGACGGCTCCCTGTCGGGGCGGCGGGTCTTCGCCGAGACGCCGGGCATCGCACCCGACGGGATCTGCCTGGACGCCGACGGCGACGTCTGGGTGGCCACGGCGCGTACGCCGGAGGTGGTGCGGGTGCGCGAGGGCGGCGCGATCACCGGCCGGGTCGCCGTCGGCTCGGGGTCGCTGTCCTACGCCTGCGCGCTCGGCGGGGACGACGGTCGCACGCTGTTCGTCTGCACCGCGCCGAGCTGGGCGCAGGGGGGCCCGCGCGCCGGCCGGATCGAAGTGGCCCCGGTCGACGTCCCAGGGGCGGGCATGCGCTGACCCCTCCGCGGCGTATCCGATCGAGCACGTCGTCGACCGTCTCCCAGCCCGGCGCGGTGGCCGACCTGATCGCCGAGGCCGTCCGCGCGACGGCCGGGTGATGGCACAGGCCCTGTCGGGCCGCCGCGTGCCCGGCCGCGTTCTTCGCTCTCGCTCCGTAGCCTGGCGTCGTGTCCTCCACCAGCCGGGACCGCGGCTCGCGGCTGACCCGCCTGCCCGACCGGGCGCGCCAGGCCATCGCCGGCTCCGGCCCGCCGACGGCGCCGTTCTCGCTGCGCGTCCAGCCCAGCCCGGTCGACGCGGCCACCGCACGCTCGGCGCTCGGTCTGGCTCTCCGCATCGGGGAGTCGATGATGGCGGTCGGGGCCTCGGCGGCCGACGTGACCGCCATGGTGCTCCGCGTGGCGGCCGCCTACGGACTGACCGACTGCCAGGTCGACGCCACCTTCACGTCGCTGACGATCAGCTACGACCCGGACGACGTGCCCCCGCTCGTGCTGATGCGCATCGTCCGGCCGCGCGGGCTGGACTACACCCGGCTCCAGGGCATCACCGACCTGGCGGCTGCCGTCATGGCGGAGCGGCTGGACCTGTCGGACGCGCACCGCCGGCTGGACGACGTGCTGTCCGCGCCGCACCCGTTCCGCCGGCCGATCCACGCACTCGGCTGGTCGGGGGTGGCGGGCTGCGTCGCCTTCCTGCTCGGCGGTGGCTGGCTGGTGGCCGTGGTCGCGGCGATCAGCACGGCCGCCATCGAGCAGCTGATCCGCGTGCTCGACCGGCGTGGGCTCCCGGCGTTCTTCCAGCAGGTCGCCGGCGCCGCGCTGGCCACGGGGGCGGCCGTCCTCCTCGTCGTGGCGGAGGTCGACGTCCGCACCTCGCTGGTCGTCGCCGCGGGGATCGTGGTGCTCCTGGCCGGCCTCTCCTTCGTGGGCGCGGCCGAGGACGCCATCAGCGGGTTCCCGGTCACCGCGGCGGCACGGGCCTTCGAGGTGCTGACGTTGACGACCGGCATCGTCGTCGGCATCGCCGCGGTCCTGGACCTGGCGCGGCGGGCGCAGGTCCCCCTGCGCGTGCTCGACCCGTCGACGTTCACCGTGCCGTTCGCCGTGTCGTTGGTGGCCGCGGCCGGGATGGCCGGGTTCTGGGCGGTGGCCTCGCATGCCCGGCTGCTCGCCGTCGGGGTGGCGACGGTCGCCGGCGCGCTGGCGTGGACGACGTGGTCCGTGGCTGCCGAGTTCGGTGCCGGCGCGGCGGTGGCGAGCGCGGCGGCGGCCGTGGTCGTCGGCTTCTGCGGTGAGGCGCTGACCGATCGGCTGCGGATCCCGCCCCTGCTCGTCGCGGTCTGCGGCATCGTCCCGCTGCTACCCGGGCTGGCGATCTACCGGGGTCTGTTCGCCGTCGTCGTCGAGTCCGACGTGCCGGCCGGGGTGAACGCTCTGGTGGGGGCCGCGGCGATCGGGCTGGCCCTCGCCGCCGGTGTCGTGCTGGGCAGGTTCTTCGGCCGCCCGGTCGGCGGCAGCCTGGACCGGTTCGACCGCCGGGTGCGACGCCGCCCCGCCGGCTGAGGTCGGACGAGTGGCTCACCCCGGCCGGACGTCCTCCTGATCAGCCGAGCCGCCGGACCAGCTCCTCGGCCACCCGCTCCATGCCCAGGGCGTTGGGATGGAACGATCCCGCGCTGAGCGCGGGCCTCGTCAGCAGCCCCGTGACCCAGGGCTCGGGGGAGTCCAGGCCGTGGTCGCGGCTGAGCGCGGACACCCGGACCAGCTCTGCGCCCGATCGCTCCGCCGCCCGCTCGTAGGCGCCCTCCAGGGCCGTCCGCATCCGGAGGAACAGGTCGCACTCCGCGTCGTCGAACAACGTCGCGCCGCTCGTTCCCCCGCCGATCACCGTCAGGTAGTCCACGAGCAGCACGCGGGCGCCGTCCGTCCGCTCGGAGACGGCCGCCACGATGCGGACCAGCCCGGACTCCGCCGCCTCGACCATCCCGTCCGAGGGGTCTCGGAGCCCGTCGGGGAACCTCGGCGCGAGCATCCGGTTCGCCGGGTGGGCCGGATCCAGCCTCCGGAAGGCGGCGAACAGCATGGAGCCCGTGTAGTTCAGGTCGTTGCCGCCCGCGGTGACGGTGACGACGTCGGCGTTCCGCGGCACGCCCTCGATCTGCGGTGCGTAGACCTTGCCGGTGACCGTCGTCTGCGGCTCGTCGAGGACCGTGGCGGTCGTCGCGCCCGACACGGTGAGGTCGACCAGGTCGGCGCCGAGCCGTGCCGCCAGCAGGGAGGGGTAGTTGCGGCCCGACCGGCCCGCGTCCGCGTCGGCGACCGGCGGGATGAAGGGGCCTGCGGCGAACGAGCTGCCGAGCGAGACCACGGTGAGCGCCATGCGGTGAGCCTCGCACCCGGGACGCCGATCGATCACAGCCAGTCGTGCTCGCGTGACCCTGATCGGCCGGATGCGGTGCTCAGCTACGGGCAGCTGCGTGCGGCGCGGCGAGGACGAGGAAGGTGCCGGCCAGCCGGCGGCCGAACTCGTCGTCGATCGGGAGCCCGGTCAGGGCGACCCGGGCCAGCAGAGGGGAGAGGAGCAGCTCGACGAGCATGCCGACGTCGGTGTCCGCAGGCAGTTCGCCCCGGGCGATCGCCCGCTCGAACGGCAGGCGCATGAAGGCGGTGTCCTGCCGGGCCAGCTCGTGCAGCCCCGCGCGCAGCTCCGGGTCGTCGGCCTGGGCCCGCGTCCGGACGAACGCCACGGTGGTCGGGCTCCGGAACAGCCGGGTGAGCCCGCCGACGAGCGCCTCGACGTCGGCGGCCAGGCTCCCCTCGTCGGGCCGCGGGTAGTGCTCGAGCTCGCCGGCGACCAGCACGTCCCGGACGAGCTGGGCCTTGGTCGCCCACTGGCGGTAGAGCGTGGACTTGTGGACGCCGGCCGCTGCCGCGACGTCATCGAGGCGCAGGGCGGCGTACCCCTCGGCGACGAGCAGACGACGGACGGCGGCGTGGACCTCCTGGCGCACCCGGTCGCTCAGTCCGCGCGGCCGTCCGCGGGGAATCGGCTCGCTCACCCGGGCAGCGTCGCACGGGCGGCCACGGGTGCCCATCTTTTCTGCGACGAATCGTTGCAATAAATCGCTCTCCCTGGCTAGCTTTCACCGGGAGCGAGGTGCCGGAGCCCCCTGCCACGATGCAGGTCCGCACCGCCGCCCGCGATCGTCGTCGTCCGAACCAGAGGAGTACCCGTGCAGCTCGAGAATGTGTCCGCCATCGTCACCGGAGGCGCGTCCGGACTGGGGGCGGCCACCGCTCGCGCGCTCGCCGCCCGGGGCGCCAAGGTCGTCGTCGCGGACATCGCCGACGACAAGGGCAATGCCCTCGCCACCGAGATCGACGGCGCGTTCGCCCACGTCGACGTCACCAAGACCGACGACATCATCGCCGCCACCGAGCTGGCCAAGACCATCGGCCCGCTGCGGGTGCTGGTGAACTGCGCGGGCATCGGCTCCGCCAGCCGGACCGTCGGCCGCGGCGGCTACGAGACGGCCTTCGACCTCAACACCTTCCGCCGGGTCCTCGAGATCAACACCATCGGCACCTTCGACTGCATCCGCATCGTGGGCACGGCCATGGCCCAGGAGGAGCCGCTGGAGGACGGCGAGCGGGGCTCGATCCTCAACACCGCCTCCGTCGCCGCGCTCGACGGTCAGATCGGGCAGGCCGCCTACTCCGCGTCCAAGGGCGCCGTCGTCTCCATGACGCTGCCGATCGCCCGCGACCTCTCTGCCATCGGCGTCCGCGTGAACACCATCGCCCCCGGCCTCATCGACACCCCGATCTACGGCTCGGGCGAGGCCTCCGAGGCGTTCAAGGACAAGCTCAAGCGCGACGTCCTCTTCCCCAAGCGCCTGGGCTACGGCGAGGAGTTCGCCACCCTCGCCGTCGAGGTCATCGCCAACAGCTACATGAACGCCGAGCTCATCCGCCTCGACGGTGGGGCCCGCCTGCAGCCGAAGTGATGCCGTGCCGGGGGCGCAGCGACCTGCGCCCCCGGCTCTCACCCGCTCCACCGCACGACATCCGCGACGACGTGGAACCGACCGACCGAAGGAGATGGCTGTGTCCGACGAGGTGCTCCTGGACCGCCGGGACGGCGTCCTGATCATCACGATCAACCGCCCGGAGGCGCGCAACGCCCTCAACAAGGCGGTCGCCGACGCCGTGGCGGCAGCCGCCGACGAGCTCGACTCGTCCGACGACCTGCGCGTCGGCGTCCTGACCGGCGCGGGTGGCACGTTCTCTTCCGGGATGGACCTGAAGGCCTTCGTGCGCGGCGAGACCCCGAGCATCCCGGGCCGGGGGCTGTGCGGCATCACCGAGACGCCGCCGCGCAAGCCGCTGATCGGCGCCGTCGAGGGCTGGGCCCTGGCCGGTGGGTTCGAGCTGCTGCTCGCCTGCGACCTCATCGTCGCCGCCGAGGACGCCCGGTTCGGTGTGCCCGAGGTGAAGCGGTCGCTCGTGGCCGCCGGCGGGGCCGCCCTCGCGCTCCCTCGGCGGATCCCGCAGGCCATCGCGCTGGAGCTGCTGCTCACCGGCGACCCGATCAGCGCCGCCCGGGCCGCCGACGTCGGCCTGGTCAACCGCGTGACCGCACCGGGGGAGGCCCTGGACGGGGCGCTCGCCCTGGCCGCCGGCATCGCGGCGAACGGCCCGCTCGCCGTGGCCGCCACCAAGCACATCGTCCGCTCGGCCCCGGACTGGACGTTCCGGCAGGGCTGGGACGAGCAGAGCAAGGTCATCGCGCCGGTCTTCGCCAGCGAGGACGCCCGCGAGGGGGCGACCGCCTTCGCCGAGAAGCGCGCCCCCCAGTGGAAGAACCGCTGACCACGTCCTCCTGAGGACGCCGGTGTCACCAGGGGACGACGCCGGCGTCCTCGAAGAACCCGCCCGTCGGACCGCCGTCGGGCAGCGTGGCCAGGCGGATCGGCGTCGCCGCGCCCTGCTGCGGGGTGCGCACGCCCCGGAAGCCGTTGAGGTCGGTCGCGACGTAGCCGGGGCAGGCGGCGTTGATGAGGACGTCCGTGCCGGCGAGCTCGCGGACGTACTGGAGCATCACCGCATTCAGGGACGTCTTCGAGGGGGAGTAGGCGACGGCCACCGGTCCGGCGGTCGCCTCGCCGACGGAGCCGGACTGCCGCGCCAGGGACCCGACACCGCTGGACACGTTGACGATCCGGGGGGACGGCGAGCGACGCAGCAGCGGCAGCATCGCGTTGGTGACCCGGATGACCCCCAGCACGTTGGTCTCCAGCACCGTCCGGACGACGTCGAGGTCCGCGGTGGTCGGCCGCTGCTCCTGCCCGCCGGTGATCCCGGCGTTGTTGACCAGCGCGTCCAGCCGGCCGATCCGCTCCTCGACCAGCGCGGCGGCTGCGGTGACGCTGTCGTCTTCGGTGACGTCCAGGGGGACGCCGAAGGCGTCGACACCGGCGTCGCGCAGCCGGGCCACCGCGTCGTCCCGTCGCGTCGCGTCGCGGGCTCCCACGCCCACGGTGTAGCCCAGCGCCCCCAGACCCGCTGCGATCTCGTACCCGATGCCCTTGTTCGCCCCGGTGACCAGGGCGCTCTTCGTTCCACTCATGTCCCTGAGCCTGGGCGGCGACCCGGGCGCCGGTCCAACACCGTGTGGGTGGGGGCCGATACCGCAGGGGTATCGATCGAACCGTGCGAGGCCTAGGGTCGACACGTGGAGGACCGGGAGCTGCGCTACTTCGTCGCCGTCGCCGAGGAACTGCACTTCGGCCGGGCAGCCCAGCGGCTGGGCATCGCGCAGCCGCCGCTGTCCCGGGCCATCAGCCGGCTCGAGCGGCGGCTGGGCACCACGCTGCTGATCCGCACCAGCCGTTCGGTGGCCCTGACCGAACCCGGCGCGGTGCTGCTGCGCGAGGGGCGTGCCGCCCTCGAGGCGCTGGAGGCCGCGGAGCACCGCACCCGACGGGCCGCACTCGCCGCCGAGGGGCAGGCCGGCCTCGTCCTGGTCACCAAGGCCGGCGCCACCAGCGAGCTGCTGGCGAAGCTGTTGCACGCCCACGCCGCCGAACCGGGGGCGGTCCCGGTCGACGTGGAGCTGTGCGGACCGGGCCAGCAGGCGCAGCTCCTCCGCAGCGGGCGGGCCGACGTGGCGCTGCTGCACCGGCCCTTCGACGACACGACGGGACTCGACACCGAGGACCTCCTCACCGAGGGGCAGATCGCCGTCCTCCCCGCGGGCCACCCGCTCGCGATCCGTCGGGAACTCCACCTGGCCGAGCTGGACGACGTGCCGGACCTGCCGCACCCGCGCTGGCCGGGACCGGACGGGACCTACGCCGACGGCCCGGGCCCCGAGGTGCGCGACCACACCCAGCTGCTGCAGCTCGTCTCGCTGGGCCGGACGCTCGTGGTCGTGCCCGAGTCCGGGCGGTCCCTGCTGCGCGAGGGCGTCGTCGCGGTGCCCGTCGTCGACGCGCCGGAGGTCACCACCGTGATCGCGTGGCCGCCGCACAGCCGGTCGCTCGCCGTGGCGGCGCTCGTGCAGACCGCGCTCCGCCTCTGAGGCCGCCCGGCGCGGCGCGGGCGGTGGCGACGCCGGCATCTCACCTCCGACTGTTGCGCGGAGTGCACCCGGGTAAGGGCTCCGGCATGTCCGACTTCGAGATCACCGCCCTGGTCCTTGCCGAGCACGAGATCTTCCGGCGGGACTTCGCCGCGCTCGACGACCTGAGCGGCGCTGACCTCGCCGCCGCCTGGCAGGCGTTGCACGACAGGCTCGAGGTGCACGCCGTCGCCGAGGAGCAGCTGTTCTACCCCCTGCTCGCCCAGGAGGCGGACGCCGAGCAGGAGACCGCCGAAGGGGTGCACGACCACAACGAGATCCGGCACGCCGCGGCCGCCGTCGCGGAGCACGAGGTCGGCAGCGACGGCTGGTGGGACGCGGTCCGCAACGCGCGGCAGGTCAACGCCGACCACATGGCGGAGGAGGAGACGGACTTCTTCCCTCCGTTCAAGGAGGCCGTCGACGACGAGCAGCGCGAGGCCCTCGGGATGCGCTGGCTGGCCTTCCACGACGAGCACGAGGAGGCCGAGGGGCTCTCCGGTGACGACGCCGAGGTGGCCGAGGTGATCGCCATCGAGGTGCCGGAGGGCGACCCGACCCGCTAGGGGTCGCCCCGGCCGACGGCCTCGCCGGACGCACGGATGCCCCGGCCCGCACGGTGCGGGCCGGGGCATCCGGTGAGCGGGACCTACTCCAGGTCGAAGCGGTCGAGCTCCATGACCTTCACCCAGGCGGCGACGAAGTCCTGGACGAACTTCTGCTGGGCGTCGTCGGCGGAGTACACCTCGACGATGCCGCGCAGGATGGAGTTCGAGTTGAACACCAGGTCGGCCGCGGTCGCGGTGCGCACGACGGTGCCGTCGGCGTCCAGCCCCTCGTAGACGTCCTCGGCCTCGGCCGAGGTGCGCCACGAGATGCCCAGGTCCAGCAGGTTGCGGAAGAAGTCCTGCGACAGGACGCCGGGCCGGTCGGTGAACACCCCGTGCGTTCCGCCGCCGGTGTTCGCGCCCAGCACGCGGAGCCCGCCCACCAGGACCGTCATCTCCTTCGTGGTCAGCTCGAGCATGTAGGCACGGTCGACCAGCAGCGTCTCCGGCTCGAGCTTGCTGCCCGGCTGGAGGTAGTTGCGGAAGCCGTCGGCCCGCGGCTCCAGCCAGCGGAAGTTGTCGACGTCGGTCTGCTCCTGCGAGGCGTCGGTGCGGCCGGGCGTGAACGGCACGGTCACCTGCACGCCGGCGTCGGCCGCGGCCTTCTCCACCGCCGCCGTGCCGCCGAGCACGATCAGGTCGGCGAGGGAGACCCGCTTGCCGGTCTGCGACTCGAACTCGCTCTTCACCCGCTCGAGCACGGGCAGCACGTCGCGGACACCCTCGTTGGCCGCCCAGCCGATCTGCGGCTCCAGCCGCAGCCGGGCACCGTTGGCCCCCCCGCGCTTGTCGGTGCCGCGGTAGGACGCGGCGGCCGACCAGGCCGTGTGCACCAGCTGGGGGACGGTCGCGCCGGAGGACAGGAGGCGCTGCTTGAGGTCGGCGACCTCGGCCTCGCCGACCAGCTCGTGGTCGACCGCCGGCACCGGGTCCTGCCAGATGAGCTCCTCGGCCGGGACGTCCGGGCCGAGGTAGCGGCTCCTGGGCCCCATGTCGCGGTGCAGCAGCTTGAACCAGGCGCGGGCGTACTGGTCGGCGAAGTACTCGGGGTCGTTGTAGAAGCGCTCGGAGATCTCCCGGAAGCCCGGGTCGGCCATGAGCGCGAGGTCGGTCGTGGCCATCATGGGCGCGTTCTTCTTGCCCTCGATGTGCGCGTCGGGGACGAGCTCCTGCGCCTCGGGGTTCTTCGGCTTCCACTGCTTGGCGCCGGCGGGGCTCTCGGTGAGCTCCCACTCGTAGCTGAAGAGCATCTCGAAGTAGGTGTTGTCCCACGTCGTCGGCGTCGGCGTCCAGGCGCCCTCGAGACCGCTGGTGATGGTGTCGGCGCCCTTGCCGGCGCCGTGCTGGCTGATCCAGCCCAGGCCGTTGCCCTGGTGCACCGGGCACCCCTCCGGCTCCGGGCCGACGAGCTCCGGGTTGCCGGCGCCGTGCGTCTTGCCGAAGGTGTGCCCGCCGGCGATCAGCGCGACGGTCTCCTCGTCGCTCATGCCCATCCGGCTGAACGTGACGCGGATGTCGTGTGCGGAGGCGAGCGGGTCGGGCCGGCCCTGCGGACCCTCGGGGTTGACGTAGATCAGGCCCATGGTGACCGCCGCGAGGTGGCCCTCGTCGAGGTCGAGCGGGTCGTCACCGCCGTAGCGCTCGTCACCGAGCCAGGTGTCCTCCGGGCCCCAGAAGACCTCCTCGGGCTGCCAGACGTCCTCCCGGCCGAAGGCGAAGCCGAACGTCTTCAGGCCCATGTCGTCGTGTGCCATGTTGCCGGCCAGGACCAGCAGGTCGGCCCAGGAGAGCTTCCGGCCGTACTTCTGCTTGATCGGGAGCAGCAGGCGGCGCGCCTTGTCCAGGTTGGCGTTGTCCGGCCAGCTGTTCAGCGGGGCGAAGCGCTGCTCGCCGGCGCCGCCGCCGCCGCGGCCGTCGGCGATGCGGTAGGTGCCCGCCGCGTGCCACGACATGCGGATGAACAGCGGGCCGTAGTGACCCCAGTCGGCCGGCCACCAGTCCTGCGACGTGCGCATGACCTCGACGAGGTCGCGCTTGACCGCCTCGACGTCGAGCGTCGCGAACTCGGCCCGGTAGTCGGAGTCGCCGAGCGGGTCGGCGTCCTTCGCCGGCTTGTTCAGCACGCCCAGGTCGACCTGGTTGGGCCACCAGTCCCGGTTGCTGCGCGGGCGGTGGTCGGTCTTGACGGTCGGCGAGGCGATCGCCGGGTTCTCGCTCTCGCTGGTGCTCTCCGTCGGGGTCTTGTCGTAGACGGTCTCGTCGGTCTGGCTCACGGAGTGCCTCTCTCTGGTGCGGAACCTGCAGGTGGGGATGGTGTCGCAGGAGCCGCGGCGCAGGATCGGCAGCGGCCCCAGTAGAAGACCTCGGCGGAGTCGACGAGGAAGCCGTCGTGACCGGGCGGGGTGAGGCAGGGGGTCTCCGACGTGGCGCCGTCGACGTCGCTGATGGCGCCGCACGACCGGCAGACCAGGTGGTGGTGGTCGTCGCCGACCCGCGCCTCGTAGCGGGCGACCGAGCCGTGCGGCTGGATGCGCCGCACCACGCCACGGTCGGTGAGCACGCGCAGCACGTCGTACACGGCCTGGTGCGACACCGCGCCCAGCCGGGCGCGGGCGGCGCCGATCAGCGACTCGGTGTCGACGTGCGGATGCGCGTGGACGGCGTCCAGCACCGCTACGCGGGGACGGGTGACCCGCAGCCCCGCAGCCCGCAGGACACGCTCGAGATCGGCGGCATCCGGCACGGATCCATCGTCACGGCTTTCCTTGAACAGGTCAAGATGACGCGGGTGTGCCGTCCGCCGCTCGGGAACGACCGGCGGCGGACGGCTGGGTGCGGCGGCGGGGTCAGGCCCGGATGAACTCGGGGCCGTGGGGTCGTGCCTGCGACGTCGTGCTGCGTGGGGACACGGAGAGTCGACAGCAGGCCGACGTCCGGTCCGCTCCGCCGACGGCTGCGGTCCCCGCCCTGGTGGGGACGGGCCGCCGGCCGCGGGCCGGTGCCAGCGCCGGGCGCGGGCATGCCCCATGATGGCCTGGTCCTGTCGTGCGCCACCTTGCGTGGCACGTCGCTCCGGAGGTAGCGCTCTCGTGGGGAACCCGGCGCGCAGTCACGTCGGCGACGGTCAGGCGGACTTCGCGGCCATCTTCTCCGCGCTGCCCACCGCCTACCTGGTCATGTCCCCGGAGCTGACCATCGTGGAGGCGAACCAGGCCTACCTGAGCCTGCTGGGCCGCACGCGCGAGGAACTGATCGGCCGGTACGTCTTCGACGCGTTCCCGCCGGCCCCGGACACCCTGGATGCCGACGGCACCAACCCCCTCCAGACCTCGTTCGAGCGGGCGCGGGACACCGGTCTGCCCGACCACATGCCGCTGTTCCGCTACCAGGTCCTCGACCAGGCGACCGGCCGCCCGGTCGCCCGCGCCTGGTCGCTGATCAGCGCGCCCGTCCTCGACGAGCAGGGGCGCACGCAGCTCGTGCTCCAGCGCGTCGAGGACGTCTCGGAGTACCTCGCCGAGCGGGAGCGGCTCGCCGAGCGCCGGGACGACGGCAGCTGGGCGCGCCTCGACGGGCTGGAGGCCGACCTGTTCGCGCGCACGCAGGAGCTCCACGCCGTCGTCGCCTCCCGGGAGGCGACGACCCGCCGGCTCGCGGCGATGGCGCGGGTGGTGCTCCAGCTGGCGGCCGCGGAGAGCGTCGGGGACGTCACCGGCATCCTCGCGGGCGCCGGCCTCGCGGCGATCGGTGCCGACGGCGGGGCGATCGCGCTGCGGGACGACGACCACGGCGTCGTCCACGTCACGGTGACGCCGTCCCTGGGGGAGCGGACCCAGCGACGGTTCGGCACCATCCCGCTCGACAGCCGGCTGCCCGCCGCCTGGGCGGCGCGCACCGGCGAGACCGTGGTGCACGGGAACCCGGCCGAGGCGGAGGCCTGGACCCCGGAAGCGCGGGAGGCCGTCGAGCGTTCCGGTCAGCGGTCCGGGATCACCGTCCCGCTGCGCACCGGCGGCCGGCTGCTCGGCTCGCTGATGGCCGGCTGGTCGGCGGAGCGGACCTTCACCACCGACGAGATCGACCTGGTGCAGGCCTTCGCGGCCCAGTGTGCGCAGGCGCTGGACCGCCTGCAGCGGCTGGCGCTGGAACGTCGGACCGCGGAGCGCAGCCGGCAGCTGGCCGAGCGGCTGCAGCGCAGCATGCTCAGCGAACCGCTGCAGCCCGATTCCTGCGACCTCGCCGTCCGGTACCTGCCCGCGACGGGTGCCGGTCAGGTGGGCGGGGACTGGTACGACGCCTTCACGCACGCGGACGGGGTCGTCGACCTGGTCATCGGCGACGTCGTCGGCCACGACGTCGACGCCGCCGCGATCATGGGCCAGTTGCGCGGCCTGCTGCGCGGGATCGCCGTGTCCGGCAGCCCCGGCCCGGCGCAGGTGCTCGACACGCTGGACGACGCGATCGCCCAACTCGGCCTGCGCACCTACGCCACCGTGGGGATGGGGCGGCTGGAGCAGATCGACGGGGAGGCCGCGCGGGGCGCCACCCGGCTGCGGTGGGCGAGCGCCGGGCACCCGGCTCCGGTGGTCCTCGACCAGCGGGGACGGCTCGTCGAGGTCCCCGGCACCGCCGCCCGGCTCATGCTGGGCGTCGACCCGACCCGCACCCGCAGCGAGACCGTCGTGCAGCTGCCTCCGAGCTCCACGGTCCTGCTGTACACCGACGGCCTGGTCGAACGGCCCGGCAGCGACCTGGACGTGGGAGTCGACCGGCTCAACCGGCTGGCCGTGGAACTGGCGCACCTGCCGCTGGACGAGCTCTGCGACGAGCTGCTGCACCGCCTCGTCGACGGGAACCCCGCGGACGACGTCGCCCTCGTCGCCGTCCGGCTGCACGGGTGGGACCGTGCGCGTCCGGCCGACGCCGGCTCGGGGATGCGGCCGTGAGCGAGCCGCGCCGCACGCCGGCGGAGTACGCCCGGGCCTACGCCTCCTGGCACCGCGACAGCCCCGTCCCCGCGGCGGCGACCACCCGGCTCTCGCTCCAGCTGGGATCGCTGCGCGCCCTGCGGGACGTCCGACGGCAGGTGCAGCACTTCCTGCTCTCGTCGCTGGCCGTCGGCGCGGCCGACGATCCACCGCCGGAGGTGGAGGACGCCGTCCAGCGGGCCGTCCTGGTGATCGACGAGCTCACCTCGAACGCCCTGCGCCACGGCTCGTCACCCTCGAGCCTGCACATCGGGGACGACGAGGGCAGGTGGATCGTCATCGTGACCGATGCCGCTCCAGGGCGGGCGCCCACTCCGGCGAGGGAGCGTCCGGCCGGGGCGGGCGGCTACGGGCTCTACGTGATCGCCGACCTGACCGCCGATCACGGAGTCCACTACGAGGCCGACCGCAAGCTGGTCTGGGCGTGCCTCGTCAAGCCCTCCTGACGTTCTCCGCCACCGCGCGCTGCGGCAGCCGGGGGTCAGGCGACGTCGGTGCGGGCGCCGGCCAGGTACTCGCGCACGGCCGGCTCCGGCACGCGGAAGGAACGGCCGACGCGGACGGCGGACATCTCCCCGCCGTGCACCAGGCGGTACACGGTCATCTTCGAGACGCGCATGATCGCGGCGACCTCGGTGACGGTCAGGAACGAGACGGCCGTGCGCTGGACCGGGCGCTGCGGGGCCGGCTGTCCGGTCTCGGGGCGGGCAGCCATCGGCCGGGCGCCCAGGACGGGCTGGACGGGCAGGCGCGTGCCGGGCGCGGCGGAGCGGTGGACGGGACGCTGGCCGTAGCCGGCCGGGCGGGCGAGAGCGGGAGCGGCGGAGCGCTGGGGAAGGGTCACTGTCGTTCTCCTCGGTGTGGCCCGCTGATCGCGGGGGCTGCTCAGCACCGGCGACTTTGTGCGCCCGTGTTGCTACTCAACGTAAGCGGGCGTCGGGTGGGATGCGAGGGGCACAGCGGACGAGACGGACCGGTCCGGTTCGTCACATGTTGACGTGCGCCGAGCCTGGCGAGGCCGGCGGCGCGGCCGACCGGCTCTCCGGCCGCACGGTCCCATCCCGCCGGCCGGTCCGCACGTCGGGAGGTGCGGCGGTGGAGGCGGAGGGGCGGGCGACCGGGCTGCTGGCGCGCCACGGGAGGGGCGTGTTGCCCCGAATGGTTCGAGCATGAAAGTGTCGCGATGTTGCCGAGGTCACGCTCGGCGTCCTGTCGTACAACCGCCTAGGAGGCGTCTTCCGTGTCGTTGAGTCACCAGGAGGCCGTGGCACAGCTCACGAGCCCCGGGCAGATGTTCGAGCTCGAGCCCTGGGCGCGGCCCGACGGCGGGACCTACCGGGTCTTCAAGAACGCCCCGCCGAGCATGCGCGAGATCTTCGCCCTGGCCCGCGCTCACGGCGACGCCCCGTACCTGGTCTACGGCGACGAACGACGCACCTTCGCCGAGACCTTCGCCGAGGCCGACGCCTTCGCCGCCACGCTGGTGGAGCGCTACGGCGTCAAGAAGGGCGACCGGGTCGCCATCGCGATGCGCAACTACCCGGAGTGGGTCGAGGCGTTCATCGCGGTGCTCTCCATCGGCGCGATCAGCGTCTCCATGAACGCCTGGTGGACCGAGGACGAGCTCGACTTCGCCCTCCAGGACTCCGGTGCGACGGTGCTCGTCGCCGACGAGTCCCGGGCGAAGATCGCCGGCGCCTCCGCCGCGCGGCTCGGCTGCCGCGTGATCGTCGTCCGCGCTGACGCGCCGGTCGACGGCGCCGACAGGTGGGAGGACGTCTTCATGACGGGTGCCCCGCTGCCGGACGTGGCGGTCGGCCCCGACGACGACGCCACCATCCTCTACACCTCCGGCACCACGGGCCGCCCCAAGGGCGCCGTGTCGACCCACCGCGCGCTGGTCAGCGCCGTCATGGGATTCCTGGCCCGCGGCATGGTGCAGGCCCTGGTCAACCCGCCGGAGGACCCCGCCGCGCCCCCCGGAGGTGCGATCCTCGCCGTCCCGCTGTTCCACGTCACCGGCTGCGTCGCCGTGATGCTGGGCTCGCTCGTCGCCGGGCGGAAGCTGGCGATCATGTACAAGTGGGACCCCGAGGCCGCGCTCAAGCTGATCGAGCGCGAGCAGCTCGTCGCGTTCGTGGGCGTGCCCACGCAGAGCATCGACATGCTGCAGCACCCGCGGTTCGCCGAGTACGACACCTCGAGCCTGGTCTCGGTGGGTGGCGGTGGCGCCCCCACGCCGCCCGCGCTGATCGCCAGCATCGACAAGGCCTTCAAGGCCGCCAGCCCGGGCTTCTCCTACGGCATGACGGAGACCAACGCGCTCGGCCCGAGCCTCGCCGGGCAGGACGCGCTGGACAAGCCGATGGCCGCCGGCCGGGTGCCGCTGCCCATGGAGGTGGAGATCCGCGACCCCGCCACCTTCGAGGTGCTCCCGGTCGGCGAGCGCGGCGAGATCTGGTTCAAGGCCGCCAACCTCATCCGCGGGTACTGGAACCGCCCGGACGCGACCGCCGAGACGATCGTCGACGGCTGGCTGCGCACCGGCGACATCGGGCACCTGGACGACGAGGGCCTGGTCTACGTCGACGACCGGCTCAAGGACATGGTCCTCCGCGGCGGGGAGAACGTGTACTGCGCCGAGGTCGAGGCGGCCATCTACGAGCACCCCTCGGTCATGGAGGCCGCCGTGCTGGGCATCCCGCACGAGCGGCTGGGGGAGGAGGTCGCCACCGTGATCGTGCTCAACGACGGCGCCTCGCTGACCAAGGACGAGCTCATCGGCTTCCTGGGCGAGCGGCTGGCGTCGTTCAAGCTGCCGACCGTCATCGACATCCGCACCACGTCGCTGCCGCGCAACCCGGCCGGCAAGTTCCTCAAGCGCGAGCTGCGCGGCGAGCTGGAGCCGCAGCAGGGCTGACCCACCCCGCCCGTCACGCGCCCTCCGCCGGACCCCCGGCGGGGGGCGCGTCGTCGTCCTCCCGGGGTCCGGTGTCGGGACGGCGGGGGCGACGGGCGATGCTGGGACGTCGGACCGCCCCCGCGGTGCGTGCCCCATCGAGGCGCAGGAGGACCCGTGACGACGCAGGAGCACGCCGAGACGGGCGACCGGATCCTGGCGGAGGCGACGCAGATCGCCGACCTGCTGGTCGACGTCCAGACGCAGGTGAACGCGCAGATCGACGCCGCCCTGGTGGAGCTGCTCCCCGAGGTCGCGCAGCGGCTGGAGGTCGCGGACCTGCCGCCGGTCGACCTCGGCGACCTGGTCAACGCGCGGATCACCGGCCTCAGCGTCGTCGTGACGCCGGCCGCGGTCGCCTCCGTCGTGCCGCTGTCCCCGGCGTCGGTGGCCACGACCCGGGCCGCCCGGCGTGCGGTGACCGACGTCCTCGCCGGCACCGACGACCGCGTCGCCGTCATCGCGGGTCCCTGCTCCATCCACGACCCGGCGGCCGCGCTCGAGTACGCCGGCTTCCTCGCCCGCATGCGCGAGCGGCACGGCGCCGACCTCGAGATCCTCATGCGCACCTACACCGAGAAGCCGCGCACCGAGGTGGACTGGAAGGGGTTCGCGTACGACCCCTTCCTCGACGGCTCCAGCCGGATCAGCGTCGGGCTGGTCGCCACCCGCATGCTCATGGGCCGGATCACCGGGCTCGGCGTCCCCGTCGCGGCCGAGCCGCTGAACGCGCTGACCCCGCAGTACGTCAACGGCCTGGTCACCTACAACGGCGTCGGCGCCCGCAACGTCACCGACCAGACCGCCCGCGAGCGGGTGTCCGGGTTCTCCTCGGTCGTCGGCTTCAAGAACTCCCCGGAGGGGAGCATCGACGCCGCGATCCAGGCGGTGGTGGCCGCGCGCGCCCCGCACGAGTTCCTCGGCGTCGACGCGCACGGCGTGAGCGCCCAGCTGTCGACGACGGGCAACGACACCGGCCACGTCATCCTGCGCGGCGACAAGGCGGGGCCGAACTACTCCGCCGCCCACATCGCTGCCACCCGGCAGAAGCTGGCCGCCCGCGGCCTGCCGGAGGTCGTCGTGGTTGACGCCTCGCACGGCAACAGCCAGAAGGACCACCGGCGGCAGATCGAGGTGGTGCGCGATCTGGCCGGCCAGATCGCCGGCGGGGAGCGGGCGATCCGCGGCGTGATGGTGGAGAGCAACCTCGTCGAGGGCCGGCAGGACCTCGACCAGCGCCACCCCGACCGGCTGACCTACGGCTGCAGCGTCACCGATGCCTGCGTCGACCTCGACACCACCGAGCTGATGCTGGCCGAACTGGCCGAGGCGGTCCGGGCCCGCCGCGCCGCCGCGTAGCCCACCCGGCAGAAGTCAGTCCAGGTCGTCCGGACCGGGGCCGACCCCGCCCGAGTCCGGCACCGGGGAGGTTTCCGGCACGTCGTCGTCGGGTGGCTCGTCGGCCACCGGTCCCTCGCTGTACAGGGTGCTCGGATCCTTCGGGTTCATCTCGCGCACGCGGCACCTGTGCCCGGCCGGGCGTGCGGCCATGCGTCCTGCACCGGTGCTACCCGTGCAGCCGGATGGCGACCAGCGCGACGTCGTCCTCGGGTCGGCCGTCGACGAGCCGGTCGATCACGCCGTCGCACAGCTCCTCCAGCGTGCGGCCGGCCAGGTCGTGCACGGCGTTCCCCAACCGCTGCAGGTCCTCGTCCAGATCGCTGCCGCGCCGCTCCACCAGCCCGTCGGTGTAGAGCAGCACGGTGGTGTCCCGCTCCAGGGTCCGGACGTGCTCGGTCCGCTGCGCCGCCGGGTCGACGCCGAGCAGCAGGTCGGGGCGCGAGCCGGTGAGGAACTCCTGGCTGCCGTCGGCGTGCAGGAGCAGCGGTGGCGGGTGACCGGCGTTGGCCCACACCAGCCGGGTCCTGCCCTCGGCGCAGTCCTCGTCGCTCTGCTCCAGCCGGGCGACGGCGGCGGTGGCCAGCGTCCGGGTGCCCAGCAGCTCCATGGAGGTGTCCAGACCTCGGAGCACCTCGGCCGGCCCGCCGTCGCCGTAGGTGGCGATGCCGCGCAGCATGCTGCGCAGCTGCGCCATGGCCGCTGCGGCCTCCACGTCGTGCCCGACGACGTCGCCGATGACCAGCATGGTGGCCCCGCCCGGCTGCACGAACGCGTCGTACCAGTCGCCACCCACGCGGGCGGACTCGCTGGCCGGTACGTACCGCACCACGATCCCGACGGGATCCCGCACGGGCGGGGGAGTGAGCAGGTTGCGCTGCAACCCCTCGGCGAGTTGCGACTGCGCCAACGCGAGCCGGGCGTTCTCCAGTGCCAGCCCGATCCGGTAGGCGATCTCCTGCGCCGCCGCCTCGTCGTCCGCGCTGTGCGTCCTGCCGACGTCGGAGAAGAGCGACAGCGCGCCGACCAGCCGGCCCCGACCGTGGATCGGCAGCACCAGGCCGTCCTGCCCGTCGAGCTGGTCGAGGAGGCTCCGCGCCGGTCCGTCGGGCATCAGCACGCGCAGCTCGTCCGCCGTGCTGCGCACCGGTTGTCCCGTGGCCAGCACCCGCGCCACCGGTGCCCCGGCCGGCATCGACTCGACGCGGTGCGCGGTGTACTGCACCAGGGCGTCGCGGCGGGCGGGGTCGGCGTGCCAGCAGCCGACGTCCTGCGGGCGGCCGTCCTCCTGGACCAGCGTGATGAAGCAACCGTCGGCCAGCAGCGGGACCAGCCGACGGGGGAGGTCGGCCACCACGGCCGGGACGTCGTCCGCCGCGAGCAGCGCGCTGTTCACCTCCGCCAGCAACGCCAGGCGGGCCGACGCGACCTGGGCCTCGTGTGCTGCGAGCCGGCGGTCGGTGATGTCGGAGAAGTACAGCGACAGCCCGTCCGGCGTGGGCCAGCAGAGGATCTCGTACCAGGTGTCCAGCGGTGCCGGGTAGAACGCCTCGATGGTCTGCGGCGTGCGGGTGTCCACGGCGGTGCGGTAAGCGGCCTCGAACTCGTTGCCCACGGTGTCCGGGAAGACCTCCCAGATCGAGCGCCCCAGCAGCTCGTCGCGGCTCTGGCCGATCAGCCGCTCGGCGGCGGTGTTGAGCACGGTGAAGCGCCACTCGGTGTCCAGCGAGAGGAACCCCGCCGGCATCGCCTCCAGCATGCGGCTGGTGCGCGGCTCGTGGACGTCGGTCGTGTCGTAGGCCGCGCCGAGCAGGCGCACGGCGGTGCCGTTCTCGTCGTGCAGCGTCTTGCCGCGACCCTGGAGCCACCGCGGGGGACCGTCGGGACGCACCACCCGGTACTCGACGTCGAGGTCCCCGTCACCGCGCACGGTCGCCTCGATGGCCTGGGACACCCGTTCCACGTCGTCGGGGTGCAGCCGCGCGTTGAATGCGTCGATGGTCCGGTCGAACTCGCCGTCGGCGTAGCCGAACAGCTCCTGCAGCCGCGCATCCCACACCAGCTCGCCGGTGAGCAGGTCGAAGTCGAAGCTCCCCACCTCGGCGGCGTCCACGGACAGGGTCCAGCGCAGCCGCTCCGACTCGTGCTCCAGGTCGAGGACCGCCATGGTCAGCTCGTTCGCGACGGCCCGGCCGAGGATCTGCAGGGTGCCGACGTCCTCGGGCGTCCAGTCGCGGGGAGCCGGATCGAAGACGCACAGCGAACCGAGGACCTCGCCGCCGCGGTCGAGCAGCGGTACGCCCAGGTAGGCCCGGACCGAGCCGGCGGTCACCGGCCCGAGCGGAGCGGCCCGGGGGTCCAGGCGGGCGTCGCGGAGGGCGAGCGGGCGCCGGTCCGCGGCGGTGAGCGTGCACAACGAGTCGTCCAGCGGCCCGGTGGTGCCCACGGCCGCCCGCGCGGATCCGGCGCCGCCGGCCACCAGCTGGACGTCGGACAGCACCGACACCTGCCCGGATGCCGCGCCCAGCAGGCGGCAGGACGCCGCGACGAGGCCGTCGATGGCGGCGGGGACCGTCTCGTCGACGCGCAGCCGGCGGACGGCGGCCAGCCGGCTCTCCCCGAGCAGCTGCCGGGCCGCTGCGGCCGCCCCGCGCGCGCGGGCCCCGGAGCCGGGCGTCGACGGCTCGGGCCCTCTCGCACTCACCGCGTCGCGGTCCCTTCCGCCCGGGGCCGGGGTGCGGACCCGGGGGCCCGGACGACTACGGCCGTTTCCTACATGATCGTGCACGACGATTCCCCGCGTCCAGGACGGGGCGTGACATCGGCCACCCGCCGGCGATGCCAGGGGTGTGCGCGGCGCCGTCCCGGGGGTAGGGCCCTGGGCATGGCAACGACACTGGTGCGGCCCCGGTCCGGCAAGGTCCTCGCGGGGGTGTGCGCCGCGCTGGCCGACCGGTTCGGCCTCTCCCGAGGCCTGGTGCGCTTCGGTTTCGTCCTGTTCGGGCTCTTCGGCGTCGGGGAGCTCGCGTACATCCTGCTCTGGATCCTGATCCCCAAGGCCCGGTGACCGCTCGGCCCGGAGTCAGCCGCCGAGGGCGGCGCTCACCTGCAGTGCCGCCAGCCGGCGCGCCCTCGTCAGGGGGTCGTCGGCCGGCAGCCCGGGGGTGGTGGCGCTCCGGGCGAAGCGGTTGAGCGCGCCGTCGTAGAGGAGCAGGAGCGTCGCGGCGAGGTCGTCCGGATCGTCCGCGCCGGCCGCCTCGGCCAGCGCGCGCAGCCGGTCGGTGAGCAGCCGCGAGTCGGCATCCAGCCACTGCCGGCCGGGATGGCCGGGCGGCAGCTCGGTGGCCGCCGCGAGGAAACCGCAGCCGCGCCGGTTGCCCGACCGGCTCCGGTAGAGGCCCACCGCGTCGAAGAGCGCCAGCAGCCGGTCCACCGGATCGGTCCGCGCCTCGAGCGCCTCGTCCCAGGAGCGCCGCCAGGCCTCGTGCCGCTGGTGCAGGTAGGCGGCCACGAGGCCGTCCTTGCCGGCGAAGTGGGCGTACATGGTGGCGGGGGAGACGCCGGCCCGGCTCAGGACGGCGTCCACGCCGGTCGCGGCGATCCCGGACTCGTAGAACAGCTCCGCGGCCGCGGCGAGCAGCCGCTCGCGGGCCGGTCGGGAGGCGAGATCCGTCGTCATGGGCCTATCGTAACGATCGTTATGGAGAAACGATCGTTACGGCAGGCCGAGCGCCGCCTGGTCGCGGCCGGGTTGGCGGTCATCGCGGTGACCTACGGCCTGGCCCGGTACGGCTACGGGCTCTACCTGCCCGAGTTCCGGGCCGCCTTCGGGCTGTCCGCCGGCGCGGCAGGCGTGGTGGCGGCCGGGAGTTACGGCGGCTACTGCGTGGCCGCCGTCGTGGCGGGCCGCCTCGTCGGCACCGGGCGCGCCCGCGCCGCGCTCTGGCTCGCCGGGGGCAGCGCGGCCGTGGGCTGCCTCCTGGTCGCCGGCGCCTGGGCCGGTCCGGTGCTCGCCGTCGGTGCCCTGGTGGCGGGGAGCGGCGCGGGGGCGGCCACCCCCGCGCTGGTCGCCGCCGTCGCTTCGAGCGTCCCCCCTGCCGGGGTGGCCCGCGACCAGGGCGTCGTGAACAGCGGCACCGGCGCCGGCGTCGTGGCCGGAGGCCTGCTGGTGCTCGCCGTGCCGGGGGCCTGGCGCTGGTGCTGGGTCGGCTTCGCCGTGGCCGCGGTGCTGGTCACCGGCTGGGCCGACCGGAACGCACGGTGGGACCGGCCGGCCGGTGTCGGCGCGGCACCGGCTGCGCCCCGGCCCGGTGGTTCCGCGCCGCTCCGCAGGCTGGCGCGACCGCTGCTCGCCGCGGTGCTGGCCGGTGCCGGGTGCGCGGGCGTGTGGACGTTCGGCCGGGACCTCATGGCCGACGACGGCGGTCTCCCGGACCGGGTCACCGGCCTGCTCTGGTGCGTGCTCGGCGCCGCCGGCCTGCTCGGCGGGGGAAGCGGTGTCCTGGTCGCCCGGGTGGGGCTGCGGGCCGCGTGGATCTCCGCGGTGGTGGGAACCGCCGGCGGGACCGCACTGCTCGCTGCGTACCCCGGGAACCCGGCGCCCGCCGCCGTGGCGCTGGCCTGCTTCGGGGCGGCCTTCGTGGCGATGAGCGGCGTGCTCCTCGCCTGGGGCGCGGCGCGCGGTCCGGACGCAGCCCCGGCGGCGGCGGCCGCGCTGTTCATCGCACTCACCGTGGGGCAGGCCGTCGGAGCGGCAGCGCTGGGGGCGGTCGCCGGAGCAGGCGACACCGTGGTCGCCTTCTACGCGGCCGCCGCGTTGCTCGCGCTGTCGGCCGCGGCGGCCGAACCGCGCCGACGGGAACGGCCGGTGCTGCCGGACGAGCCCCGCGCAGCCCTCCCGGGCAGCGCCGGAAGGCGCTCGGAGCATGGTCTAGGGTGCGAGTCGGATTCTAGAACCGCGATCTAGGAGGGCTCGACGTGTGGACCCGGGAGACCGCGCCCCCGTGCCCTGGCGTCCCGTCGCCCACGACCGATCGCGCCACCCTCGTGCTCGCGCCGAACGCCAACGCCTGGACGTTCGAGGGGACCAACACGTGGGTGCTGGCCGAGCCGGGCAGTGACGTCTGCGCGGTGCTCGACCCGGGCCCCGACGACGACGCGCACCTGGCCGCGATCGTGGCCGTGGCCGGGCACCGGCGCATCGCCGAGGTCTGGGTCACCCACGCCCACCACGACCACTCCGAGCTCGCGCCGCGCCTGGCCGAGGCCACCGGCGCGACACTGCGCGCCGCGAACCGCCGCCTCTCCGACCAGGGCTTCTCCGACGACGAGCTGCTCCGGATCGGTGCCCTCGAGGTGCGCGCGCTGTGGACGCCGGGCCACACCGGCGACTCCTTCTGCTTCTCCCTCCCCGCGGAGGGCAGCGTCCTGACCGGCGACACGGTGCTCGGACGCGGGTCGCCCATCGTCGAGCCCGGCCGGCTCGGTCAGTTCTTCGCCAGCCTCGACCGGCTCGCCGCGGTGCTCGCCGCGCCGGGGTCGGCCATCCTCCCCGGACACGGCCCGGCGCTGCCCGACCCGCTGCCCGAGCTCGAGCGCCGCAGGCAGGCCCGGATGCGCCGCCTCGACCAGGTGGTGCAGGCCATGGCGGCCGGCATCCGCGAGCCCGAGGCGCTGGTCGACCACATGTACCCCGGGCTGGCCCCCGAGCTGCGCGACGCCGCGCGGATCTCGGTGGAGGCCTCGATCGCCCATGCCCGAACCACCCGCACCCGGACCACGCACGTCCAGACCACTGCCGACCCCGTTCCGACCTGAGGAGAACCACGCCGGTGCCGCCACTCACGAAGCCCGCCCCCGTACCCACGCCGGAGACCCTTCCCTTCTGGGAGGGGTGCGCCGCCGGTGAGCTGCGGATCCAGCGGTGCACGTCCTGCGGGAAGCACGTCTTCTACCCGCGTCCGGCGTGCCCGCACTGCTACGCGACCGACCTCGAGTGGGTGGTCAGCGACGGCACCGCCACGCTGCACTCCTACGTCATCAGCCACCGGGGCGGCCCCGGCTTCGCCGAGGAGGTGCCCTACGTCATCGCGATCGTGGAGCTCCCCGAGGGCGTCCGCATGATGACCAACCTCGTCGACGTCGAGGCCGACCCGGAGAAGCTGCCGCTGGACATGCCGCTGCGCGTGGTCTTCGAGCCGCGCGGCGACGTCCACCTGCCGCTGTTCGCACCTGCCGGGAGTGCCGCATGAGCGCCAAGGACGACATCGTCATCATCGGCGCGGCCGAGACCGACCAGCTGGGCAAGCTGCCGCATCTCTCGACGCTGAGCCTGCACCTCGAAGGTGCCCGCAACGCGCTCGCCGACGCCGGGATGACCCCCGCCGACATCGACGGCATCGCCACGGTCCAGACGCCGGGGCCGGTGAGCATCGCGCACGCTCTCGGCGTCGAGGCGAAGTGGCTCGACGGCACGGGCGTGGGCGGGACCTCGTTCCTCTTCCACGTCCGGCACGCCGCCGGTGCCATCCGCGCCGGCCTGGCCGAGACCGTGCTCATCACGCACGGCGAGTCCGGCCGCTCCCGGGTGGACGCCCCGGGCTGGGGCCGGAGCCCCCAGTCGCTCAACGGCCAGTTCGAGGCGCCCTACGGCGTCTTCGGACCGCCGACGGCGTTCACGCTCACCGCGCTGCGCTACATGAAGGACACCGGCACCACGCTCGAGCAGCTGGCGGAGGTCGCGGTCGCGCAGCGTCGCTGGTCGAACAAGAACCCGCGCGCCCTCATGCAGGACCTCGCCACGGTCGACGACGTCCTCAACTCGAAGATGATCGCCTGGCCGTTCACCCTGCTCATGTGCTGCCTGGTCACCGACGGCGGTGGCGCTCTGGTGGTCACCACGCGGGAGAAGGCCGAGGCGCGCGGGTACGACAAGCCGCTGGTGCACCTGCTGGGTGCGGGCGAGGCCGCGGACTCCCCGATGGTCAGCCAGATGCCCGACCTCACCTCGTTCGGCGCCTTCAAGCGCTCGAGCTCGGCGGCGTTCGCCGAGGCCGGCATCACGCACTCCGACGTCGACCACCTGATGATCTACGACGCCTTCGCCCACGTGCCGCTCTACGGGCTCGAGGACGCCGGCTTCGTCGGTCGCGGTGAGGCGGGCGCGTTCGTCGCCGAGGGGCACACGTCCCCGGGCGGGCGGCTGCCGCTGAACACCAACGGCGGCGGCATGTCCTACACGCACACCGGCATGTACGGCATGTTCGCCATCCAGGAAGCCGTGCGCCAGGTCCGCGGCGAGGCGGCCGCGCAGGTCGACGGCGTCGAGCGCAGTGTCGTGATGGGCAACGGCGGCATGTTCATGGCCGGCGCCACTCTCGTGCTGGGCACGTCCTCCCGCTGACGCCACGGCCGGCCGCCGCTCCGTCCCGGGGGCGGCGGCCGGCCCGCGTGTTCTAGAATCGCGTTCCACCCGCGGGAGGGAGCCCGATGCCGCGCGATGCCGGTCCCGTCCCGGGGCGCAGTGCCTGGAAGTGGAGCCGCACCGGCGAGACCCGCCGGGTGCTGCTCGACGCCGCCCGCGAGGTGTTCGCCGAGCGCGGTTTCGCCGAGTCCAGCGTGGCCGACGTCGTCGAGCGCGCGGGCTCCAGCGTGGGCAGCCTCTACCACCACTTCGGCGGCAAGAGCGAGCTCTTCCTGGCCCTGTGGGAGGACTGGCAGGGCAGCCAGGAGAAGCGCGCCGCCGAGGCGGTCTCCGCCGCGCGGCGCGCGGGGGAGGCCCGGCCGCTGGCGTTGTTCGTCGCGGGGGCGCGGGGCTTCCTGCGCGGGTCGTGGGAGGGCCGCGGCGTGGGCAGCCTGTTCGTGGACAAGGACGGCCCGCCCGGGTTCGAGCTGATGCGGCGCACCCGCGGTCACGAGTGGCTGCGGCAGAACTCGCTGCTGCTGCAGGCGCGGGACGACGCCATCGGCCGGGTCACGGTCTCCGTGCTGACCACCGTGATCGGCGAGGCGAGCCGGGAGGTCATGGCGGCGCGGACCCGCCGGGAGGCCGACGCCATCGTCGACGCGGCGGTCGCGATGATCGAGCGGCTGGGTCTGCTGCCCCAGGTGGCCGACGAGCTGGGCACCGGTGCCGGCCCGGAGGAGGAGCCCCCCTCCGGAGCCGGCGAGGCGGCGCCGCGGTCAGACGCCGGGACCGCGGTCGCCGGCGCCTGACCCCCGGATCACTCCGGCGCAGTCACTCCGGCGCAGTCACTCCGGCGCGGTCACTCCGGCGCGGTCACTCCGGCGCGCCGACCTCCGCACGGCCGCGGTCGATCACGACCGTGCCGTCGCCACGCAGCGTGCGGAACAGCAGGGCGCCGTCGGCACCGCCGTCCTGACGCCAGATGCGCACGGTCAGTTCGTCACCGGGCAGCACCGGTGAGCTGAAGCGTCCCGACATCGCACGGAACTGCCCGGGGTCGCCGTCCATGGCCGACATGAGCAGGGCGCGGCCGGTGATGCCGTAGGTGCACAGCCCGTGCAGGATCGGCCGCTCGAAGCCGGCCCGCGCGGCGAACTTCGGGTCGGAGTGCAGCGGGTTGCGGTCGCCGTTCAGGCGGTAGAGCAGCGCCTGCTCGGGACGGGTGGCCAGCGTGACCTCCCAGTCCGGCTCGCGGTCGGGCTGGGCCCAGTCGTCTGCCTTCGCCGGCGCGTCCGACTCGACCTGCTCGCCGCGGATGAAGATCGAGCTGCGCGTGGTGATCAGCGGCGCGCCGTCGGCGTCGACCGCCGTGGACGACGTCGTCACCAGGGCGCCGCTGCGCTTGCCCTCCATCGACTCCACGCGCGCCTGGGCGCGCAGCGTGCCCTCCACCGGCAGGACCCGGTGCAGCCGGATCTCCTGCTCGGCGTGCACGAGCATCGTCCGGTCGAACTCCCCGATGCCGGGGCCGGGGGCCTGGGCCAGCAGGACCCCGAAGGTGGGCAGCACCTGCTGCTCCACGCCGTGGCTGTTCTCCGTGGTGAAGGGGAGCTCCTGGCTCGGGTCACCCAGCCCGGCGCCCACGCCGACGGCGTAGAGCAGGGCGTCCTTGGACGTCCAGCACCGCTCGTGGGGTGCGCCCTCGCGACCGATGGCCGACAGGTCCAGCGCCATGGTCAGGCACCCCCCGCCCGCACGTCCGGGCCGGTCAGCCCGCCGAGCTCCCGGGGACGGTCCACGCCGCCCGCACTCGTTCCGTTCGCCACCGCGTCCACTGCCGGCATCCGCCTTCCCTCGACGTCGCGGCGCTGCTCTGCGCCGCCTGGCCAGCATGCCCCACCGCCGCCTCCAGCTCTAGAGCCTTGTTCTAGGATTGCCAGGACAAGGGGAGGGCGAATGTCCTGGTCGGCCGCCTCGCGCCCGGACGGGCTCGAGCAACCGGTCGTCGGCACGTCTGGTGCGGTCGACACCACCGAACCGCCGCTGCCCCCGGTGCCGGGGACAGATGCGCGGTCCGTCCGGGACGACCCGGACGTCATGCGCGAGGCCTGGCGGACGCTGTCCGTCGTCGGCCTGGCCAGCATGTTCTCCGGCATGTCGAACAGCGCCCTGAACGTGGCGCTGCCCGCGGTGGCGCGCGAGTACGACGCGTCCGCGACGGCGGCCAGCTGGATCCTGCTGTCGTTCATGCTCACCCAGACGCTGCTCATGGTGTCCTTCGGCCGGCTGGCCGACCTCTTCGGGCGCCGGTCGATGTACCTCACCGGGCTGGCCGTCTTCACCGTGGGCAACCTGCTCGCCGGCTTCGCCCCGGATGCGTGGTGGCTGGTCGCCTGCCGGGTGCTGCAGGCGGCGGGCGCGGCGATGCTGCTGACCAACAGCGCGGCCCTCGTCACCGGCGCCTTCCCGCGGCACCGGCTCGGGCAGGGGATGGGCATCTACCTGGCGTCGTTCTCCGTCGCTCAGCTGGTCGGCCCGACGCTGGGCGGGTTCCTCGCCGAGCACGTCGGGGTCCAGTGGCTGTTCTGGTCGAACGTGCCGGTCGGGATCGGCTGCTTGATCTGGGGGATCGTGGCGCTGCCGGCCGTACCCCGCTCCGGTGAACGGCTGGCGCTGGACGTGCCGGGCAACCTGCTCGCCTTCCTGGGCCTCGGATGCGGTCTGGTCGCGCTCTCGCAGGTCACCGCACTGGGCTGGTCGCACCCGGTGGTCGTGGGCGGGCTCATCGCGTTCGCCGTCCTGCTGCCGGCCTTCCTGCTGGTCGAGCGCCGGGTGCGCGACCCGCTGATGGACACCCGCCTGTTCGAGGACCGCAGCTTCTCCTGGGGGCTGAGCGCCTCGTTCCTCAACGCCATCGGCCAGTTCGGCGTCGTCCTCCTGGTCTCGCTGTACCTGCAGGCCGTGGGCGGGGAGGATCCGCTCTCGGCCGGGTTGAAGGTGCTCCCGCTGGCGGTGTCGGCGCTGGTCTTCTCCGCGGCGTCGGGCTTCTTCCAGCGGTGGGTCGAGGCGCACACCCTCACCGTGCTGGGCAACGCCGCCACGGCCGCCGGCCTGGGCGTCCTGCTCGTGTTCGCCGCTGCGGAGGTCCACTACGGCGCGGTGGTGTTCGCGCTGATCCTCGTGGGCGCCGGCTCCGGGTTCTTCATGCCGTCCAACACGCAGGTGCTGCTGGCCACGATGCCCAGCGAGCGCCTCGGCATCGCCAACGGCATGCGGCTGATGCTGCAGAACACCGGCGCCGTCCTGGGCACCGCCGTCATCCTCACCGTGCTGACCAGCCCGCTGCCCCAGGAGCTCCGGCGCTACGTGTTCGCCGGGACGATCTCCGAGGTGTCCGACGCGGGGCTGCTGGATGTGGTGACCGGGTACCGGTGGACGGCGATCACCATGCTGGTCGTCAGCCTCGGCGCCATGACGTGCTCGCTGGGTGCCCGCCGCGCGGTCCGGACGGCCGCCCGCCAGGAGTGACGCCAGGACTGACTGTGAGGCTGGCCGGGTCGGTCCATCGGTGATGGGCTGACAGTC
>JBELIQ010000030.1:0-50954 GCA_042090795.1 Blastococcus sp.
GCCTGACCGTAGGGCGCCTGACCGTAGGGCGCCTGACCGTAGGGCGCCTGACCGTAGGGCGCCTGACCGTGAGGAAGCTGGCCGTAGGGCGGCCGGCCGTACCCCGAGTCGGAGCCACCCGGGGGCGGGTACGGCGGGTGCGACATCGGAACTCCTCGCTCAGGGCACGGCGTGCTGCCCGGCGATGCTAGGTCGTCCTCCGAGGCGCCTCCGAGACCCGCGCCGCGGGCGGATCCGGACCGGCGCCGACGCGGCGAGGGCGCGGGATCTAGGGTCGCTGCCGGAGCCCTCTCACCATCCAGACAATCCGGGAGCACAGCGTGGCCACCCAGCAGGACGGCACCGACTACCGCATCGAGCACGACTCCATGGGGGAGGTACGCGTTCCCGCATGGGCCAAGTGGCGGGCCCAGACCCAGCGCGCCGTCGAGAACTTCCCGATCTCCGGCACTCCGATCGAGCGCGAGCTCATCGGCGCCCTGGCCGCGATCAAGGGGGCGGCAGCGGCCGTCAACGCCGACCTCGGCGTCCTCGACGCCTCGATCGCGGGCGCCATCGGCGAGGCCGCGACCGCCGTGGCGCGGGGCGACTGGGACGAGCACTTCCCGATCGACGTCTTCCAGACCGGCTCGGGCACGTCGAGCAACATGAACACCAACGAGGTCATCGCCAGCCTCGCCACCGAGTCACTCGGCAGCCCGGTGCACCCGAACGACCACGTCAACGCCTCCCAGTCGTCCAACGACGTCTTCCCGTCGGCGATCCACATCGCCGCCACCCGCGCGATCGTCTCGACCCTGATCCCGGCGCTGCGGCACCTCGAGGCCTCCCTGAGCCGCAAGGCCGAGGAGTTCGCCACGGTCGTCAAGAGCGGCCGCACGCACCTGATGGACGCCACGCCGGTCACCCTCGGCCAGGAGTTCGGCGGCTACGCGGCGGCGGTCCGCTACGGCGTCGAGCGGCTGCAGGCCTCCCTCCCCCGCATCGGCGAGCTGCCCCTGGGCGGAACGGCGGTCGGCACCGGCATCAACACCCCGCCCGGCTTCGCCGCCGCCATCATCGACAAGCTCGCCGGCGAGCTCGACCTGCCGCTCACCGAGGCCCGCGACCACTTCGAGGCGCAGAGCTCGCGCGACTCCCTGGTGGAGGCCTCCGGCCAGCTCAAGACGATCGCCGTCGGCCTGATCAAGATCGTGAACGACCTGCGGTGGATGGGCTCGGGTCCGCGCACCGGCCTCGGCGAGATCCAGCTGCCCGACCTCCAGCCGGGCAGCTCGATCATGCCCGGCAAGGTGAACCCGGTGATCCCCGAGGCGGTCATCCAGGTGGGCGCCCAGGTCATCGGCAACGACGCCGCGGTCACCTACGCGGGCACCACCGGCGTCTTCGAGCTGAACGTGACGCTGCCGCTCATGGCGCGCAACGTGCTCGAGTCGATCCGGCTGCTGGCCAACGTCAGCCGGCTGCTGGCCGACCGCTGCGTCGACGGCATCGTGGCCAACGTCGAGCAGTGCCGGGAGTACGCCGAGTCCTCGCCGTCGATCGTCACGCCGCTGAACAAGTACATCGGCTACGAGGAGGCCGCGATCGTGGCCAAGCAGTCGCTCAAGGAGCAGAAGACCATCCGCCAGGTGGTGCTCGAACGCGGCTACGTCGAGCAGGGCAAGCTCACCGAGCAGCAGCTCGACGAGGCGCTCGACGTCCTGTCGATGACCCACCCCTGAGTTCCCCGTCGCGCCGGGCCGACGGGCTCGGCGCGACGGGTCAGCCGAGGTCGGCGGTGAACACCTTGCGGGTGCCGGGGACGGCGCCCACGGCCCGCTTGAAGTCGGCCAGCCCGGAGTTGAGCCGACCCTCGTCGTCCGAGGCGGGCCCCAGGTCCACGAGCCGGGCGCCGTTCCGCAGGCAGTCGACGTAGACGAGGTAGGCCAGCAGGTCCATCGGAGAGCGCTCCTCGCCCGGGGCGTCGGCCCAGTGGACGACCTGGTCGATGCCGTCGAGCACGCGGTAGACCACCGCACCGGCCACGGCCCGGCCCTCCACGACCAGCAGGAACATCCGGACGAGCTCCGGGAAGGTCGCCCGTGCGCGCTGGAGGTAGTCCCGCCCGAGCGGCTCCGGCCGGCCCTTCGCCCGCCGGTTGCCGGCGAGGATGCCGTGCAGGGTCGTCAGGTCCTCCCCGTCCCGTACCTCGACGAGGTCGACCGGCTCGCGCAGGGCCGCGCGCACGTACCGGCGCTTGCGCTGCTTGAGCAACCCGAGGACGTCGTCCGCCGACCCGATCCCCGACAGGTCGACGTGCATGTTCAGGTCGCAGTGCTCGACGGCGAACCCCTGGTCGAGCAGCGCGTACTCGACGACCGGCTCGGCGGCGGAGTAGACGAGCGGCCGCGCCCGGATCCGCGCCGCCCGCACTCCGTCCGCGCGCAGCGCAGCCAGGGCTCCGGCGACCAGGCCCACGACGTCCTCGACCGGCGGATCGGTCCTGGCCAGCTCGGCCCCGCCGAACGGTGCGCTGTGCCCGGAGACCAGCACGCCGTCGGTCACGACACCCTCCAGCACGCCGACGAGCCGGCCCTCGGGGCGGTGCTCGTACCGCCACCGCCGGTCCTGCGGGATGCCGTTCAGGTCGTGGAAGCGCGGGTCGCAGAAGATCAGGCCGTCGCCGTCGGAGGGCGCGGGACCGGAGAGCGGCGGCACGCCTGGCTCAGTCCACCCGCCGCGCGCGCACGGCGATGTTGGCGCCGAGATCGGCGGGTAGCTCGTCGCCCAGGTCGTTGAGCGCCTGGATCAGCTCCGGCGAGTGGTCGAGCATCATCCCGTTGGGCAGCACCTTGAGGAAGAAGCCCTTGCGCTCGAACGGCTCGAATCCGCCCTTGCGCAGGTCGTCCTCCAGGCCGTCGAGGTCGTAGACCCGCTGGTGGCCGACGAGGTGGTCACGGGGGCTGAGCGTGTCCAGCTCCGGCTGCAGGCCCATCAGGACCGCGAGCCGACGGTGCAGCGACCGCTTGTTGGGGACGACGACGACGATCTCCCCACCCGGCGCGACCCAGGAGCGCAGGTGCGCCGCCAGCACGACCGGGTCGTCGACGTGCTCGAACACGTGCAGCGCCAGGAGCTTGTCGCACGGCGTGACCGGGGCGTGGTCCTCGAAGAGCGCCTCGACGACGTCGACGCCCGGGAAGTCGGTGCGCACGCGAGCGGCGAGGCTGGGAGCACCCTCCACCACGACGTATCGGCGCGGCAGCGGGGCGAGCCGGGCGAGCGTGACGCCCTCACCGGCGCCGAGCTCGATGACGACGTCGTCCGGCGAGACCAGGGAGGCAAGCCAGTCGCAGCAGTGCTCCTGGCAGGCATCCTCGATGAACTTGTCGGGGACCTCGTCGTTGAGGTGGTAGGTCTGGGCGATCCGCTCCAGTTCCTGCGTGCGGGCGGCGGTCATCGGTCCTCCGGGGTGGTTCGGGTGGTGGACGGCGGTCACGAGAGCTGCGCGGCGACCGCGAGCCCCTGCACCACCTGGTCGTTCATCGAGGTCGCGCCCCCGCCGAGCAGCGCACCGGTGAGCAGTGCCCCCGGGCAGGCGGCGACGAGGGCGTCGGACGCCGCGGCCTCCACCGCCAGCGAGCGGCCGGTCGGGGCCGGCACCGCACCTGGCGCGGCGAGCGTCTTCACGACCCGCACGTCGGCGGCGGGATCGGCGATGCCGAGCAGCCGGCCCAGCTCGCCGACGAGCTCCCCGGGGACGTCGGCGCCGGCCTTCAGCCGGGCGGCGGTGGCCGGGCCTGCCTCGACGACCACGCGGTGCTCCTCGGGGTCGAGCCCGGCGAGCGCGTCCTGATCGGTGACGCGGTAGGTCGCGAACTCCCGGTCGACCACCGACAGGCAACCGACGGGGGCGGTGATCGCCGTACCCCGGACCAGGCAGCAGACCAGCGCCACCGAGGCCCCCGGGGCGCGGTCCGACACGGGGAGCCCCAGCAGCGCCTGCACGCGGTCGGCCGCGACACCCAGGACCGGGCTCGCGTGCGACCACGCGCCGTCCTCGGTGCGCACGGTCCACCGCGGACCGTCGAGCGACAGCGCAGTGACGGCGCCGTCGTGGAGGTGCACGTTCGACATCCCCGCGAGCCGCGTCTCCAGGGAGCGGACGACGTCGCCGACGAAGCCGGAGCCGGTCGTCCAGAAGGGGTACTCGGCCAGCCCCGTCGGCTGCCCCGCGCAGGCCGCCGCCAAGGTCTCGGGCCAGTAGAGGGGCAGCCAGCCGGCGCGGTGGTAGCGCGCCAGCAGCGACTCGCGAGCCGGTCCGAGCAGCTTCTCCGCGAACGGGTCGACCAGCCTGGCCTGGATGTCGGCGCCGTGGTTGACCGCGGCCGCGTCCGCGTACAGCAGCTCGTCGTACACCGGTGAGGAGACCTTGCCCGCTGCGTGGCGGGGATCGGCGCGCGGCAGGGGCGCCGGGGGCGTGAAGCCGCCCTCGGCGAGGACGTCGAGCCGGTCGGCGATCAGGTGGTCGGGCCGCCGCCGGCCCTCCACGAGCGCCTGGGGGGTCGGCGTGCGGACCGGCCGGACCTGCGCAGCCTGCCAGCGGTCGAGGCGGGCTCCGAAGCGGGTCCAGTCGTACCGGACCCGCGGGCGGTACGTCGCCAGGTCGTCGTCCGCATCCGTTCCCGCCGACTCGAGCAGCACCATGCCGAGGTCGAAGTCGGCCTCGGGTGTCCGGAGGCCCCGGAAGTGACCGCCGGGCGCACGACCGTCCGTGATCAGCACGACGTCGTGGCCGGCGGCGCCGAGCTCGGCCGCCGCGACCAGCACGGCGAGGTTGTTGCCGACGAGCAGCGCCTCAGGCATCGACCGGCTCCGCGTCGACCCACAGCTCGGAGCCGAGGTCGGGCAGCAGCCCGGCCAGGGCATCGAGGCCGTCGAGCATGTGCGGCGTCAGGAAGCCGTCGTCGAGGAGCCGCTGCATCTGGCCGTGGGTGAACGGCTTGACGAAGAGGCTGCCGCGCTCGCGGACCGCGAACCCGGCCGCACGGAGCTCCGCCTCGAGCCCCTCGGCGTCGTAGATGCCGCGCTGCTGCATGCGCCGCTGGGTGTCCGACGTCGTCGTCGGGTCCGGGATCAGCCCCATGGCCACCGCCAGCATCCGGTGCAGTGAGCGGGCGCTGGGGACGTTGACGTGCAGCCGCCCGCCGGCCCCGCAGAACCTGCGAGCGGCCGCGAGCAGCGCCTGCGGGTCGGGCACCTCGTGCAGGACGCAGCTGAGCACGACCAGGTCGAACCCACCGCCCACGTCCGACGGGTCCACCCGCTCGGCGAGGTCCTCCACCACGGCGACGTCCGGCCGGTCCGCGGCCAGTGCCCGGGCGCCCGCGGCGAAGGCCGCGGTCGGCTCGATCACCACCGACTCCACACCGGGCAGGTCGGTGAACAGCGGTGCGTCGCCACAGCCGATCTCGAGCAGCCGGCGCGGAGCGTGCGCCGCCACGCGGGCGAGCACGAGCCGCCTCCGGTAAGCGATCTGCACGGGCTCGAACGGCAGGGAGCGGTACTGCTCCGCGTAGTCGACGAGGTCACGCTGCACTGCGGACACGACTGGCCCCTCCCCCCGGTCCGCGGCGGACCGGCGGGACTGCCGGTTCCGCGGCCGCCGCCGGGATACGAGCCAGAGTAGGTACGGACGGGGCGTGGCCCGCCGCACGAGAGGGGCACCGGGGGCGACGTGGGCACGAGGAGCGCATGTGACGGAAGAGTTCGCCGGGCGCTCCGGTACACGCACGACGCCCTGGACCGAGCCGTCACGCCGGCACCTGCGCCTGCCGATGAGCAGGGGCGTGACTCTCCTCGATCGGCGCTCCGTGGGCCCAGGCCGGCGGACGACGGACTGGAACCCCCGGCCCGCAGGCAACGGCGCCGGCTGCCGGATCGTCGACCTGCCGCGCATCACCGACCCCCGCGGCAACCTCACGATGATCGAGGGCGGCGACCACGTCCCCTTCGACATCGCCCGGGTCTACTACCTCTACGACGTCCCGGGCGGCGAATCCCGCGGCGGACACGCGCACCACGACCTGCAGCAGCTGATCGTGGCCGCCTCGGGAAGCTTCGACGTCGTGGTGGACGACGGCACCGAGACCGCCCGCTTCCACCTCAACCGCTCGTACCACGGGCTCTACGTCCCCAGGCTGACCTGGCGGGAGCTGGGGAACTTCTCGTCCGGCAGCGTCTGCCTGGTGATGGCTTCCCTGCCGTACTCGGAGGACGACTACTACCGCGAGTACGACGCCTTCGCCGGCGCGCGCCGGGCCGCCGAGGCGGCCGGCGAGGTCGCCGCGTCGGCGTCGTCGGCATGACCGCGGCACCGGCACTCCGCCGCGTCCCCTTCCTCGACCTGGCCGAACTGCACGACGAGCTGCGCACCGAGCTGGACGGCGCCGCGCTGCGAGTGCTGCACAGCGACCGGGTGCTGCTGGGCCCGGAGCTCGGCGGCTTCGAGGAGGCCTGGGCCGCAGCCGTCGGCGCCCGCTTCGCCGTCGGCGTGGGCAGCGGGCTGGACGCGCTGTCGCTGGGGCTGCGGGCGCTCGGGGTGGGACAGGGCGACGAGGTGCTCGTCCCCTCGCACACCTTCATCGCCACCTGGCTGGCAGTCCTGCACGTCGGCGCGGTGCCGGTGCCGGTCGACGTCGTGTCCGCCGCCGGTGAATGGGATCCCGCCGCGCTGGAGGCGGCCGTCACCCCGCGGACCCGCGCCGTCGTCCCGGTTCACCTGTACGGGCACCCCGTGGACCTCGACGCGGTGATGGACGTCGCCGGCCGGCACGACCTCGTCGTCCTCGACGACGCCGCCCAGGCCCACGGTGCGCGGCTCGGCGACCGGCCCCTGGGCGGGCTCACGCACGCCACGGCGTGGAGCTTCTACCCCGGGAAGAACCTCGGCGCCTTCGGCGACGGCGGCGCGGTCACCACCTCCGACCCGGAGACGGCGCGCCGGCTCCGCTCCCTGCGCAACTACGGGTCCAGCGAGAAGTACCGGCACGACGAGGTGGGCTGGAACAGCCGGCTCGACGAGCTCCAGGCTGCCCTCCTGGCGGTCAAGCTGGCCCGCCTGGCGGAGCACAACGCCCGTCGCGACGCCGCGGCCCGGCGGTACGACGAGGGCCTGGCCGGCCTCGGGCTGGGACTTCCGGACCGGGTGCCGGGGACGACGCCCGTCTGGCACCTGTACGTCGTCCGCAGCCCCGACCGGGACCGCCTGCGCGAGCACCTGGCCGGCTGCGGGGTGGAGACGCTCGTGCACTACCCCCTCCCGTGCCACCGCCAGCCCGCCTTCGCCGGCACGGCACTCGCGGACCTCCACCTGCCCGCGGCCGACCGGCTTGCCGGTGAGGTGCTCAGCCTGCCGATGGGCCCCACCCTCCGCCCG
This sequence comes from Blastococcus sp., assembly GCA_042090795.1. Lineage (GTDB taxonomy): Bacteria > Actinomycetota > Actinomycetes > Mycobacteriales > Geodermatophilaceae > Blastococcus. The sequence goes on from JBELIQ010000030.1 coordinate 7,421, forward strand.
GAGGAGCAGGACGTGGTGATCGACGCCGTGCGGACCTTCCGGCGCTGAGACGGCCATCGACCTGCCACACCTGTACCGGGACCGACCTCGGCGGAGACACCTCGTGACCGATCCACTCGTCAGCATCCTGATCCCGACCTACAACGGGGAGCGCCACCTGAGGGCGGCCATCCGCTCCGCCCGGGACCAGCGCTACCCGAACGTCGAGATCGTCCTGGGCGACGACGCGTCCACCGACCGCACCCCGGACATCGTCGCCGCGGCCGCGGCCGAGGACGACCGCATCCGCGTCATCCGGCACGAGACGAACGGCGGCGGCTACGACAACCTGCAGTCGCTCCTCGCCGCCGCCCGGGGCGAGTACGTCAAGTACCTGCTCCACGACGACGTCCTGGCCAACGACTGCGTCCGCGAACTGGTGCGCGGTCTGGAGTCGACGCCCGGTGCGGCGATGGCCTTCTCCCGCCGCTCGCTCATCGACGAGGACGGGAGGCCGGTGGCCGGGCACGACTTCCCGGTCCTGCGTGACCGCCCCGGCGCGCTCGACGGCTGGGAGCTGGGCAGCAGCGTCCTCGAGACGTGCACGAACGTCATCGGGGAGCTGTCCACCGTGCTGTTCCGCCGGGACGCCCTGCCCCTGGAGACCCTCTGGGAGCCGGACGGACGGCGGATCGACTCCCTCACCGACGTCAAGATCTGGTTGGAGCTCCTCGCGCAGGGACCGGCGTTCTACACCCCACGCGTGCTCAGCCGCTTCCGCATCCACCCGGGCCAGAACACCTGGAAGCCGTGGGTGGGCGCGCGCGGCGAGCGCGACTGGGCCCGCCTCGTCGACTACGGCGCACGGCTGGGCTTCCTGCCCGACCGGGCGCAGCGGCAGCGCGCGTACGCCCGGGTGCTCCAGCAGGCCGCCACCCGGCTGGCCGGGCTGGTCGAGGGACCCGACCACGGGCCGGCGCTGGAGGCGATCTTCCTGAGCACCGCCGCGCTGCTCGAGCTGGGCCCCGGCGTGGCCGGCGACGTCGCCACCACCGCCGCGGAACCGCTCTGGACCCGGGCGCACCGGCCCGAGCTCCTGGGTCGGCTGTCGCAGCAGCTGGAGGTGTGGGCACGGTCGTACCCGACCGCCCTCGCCGCCCCGGCGCTCGACGTCACCGAGGTCAGCGCGACGGTCCAGGCCCTCCGGGAGGTGGCGGCCGCCGGCCTGGCCGAGCAACTCGCGATAGCGGTGCCTTCGGCGTCGCTCGAGGCGGCGGTGCCGCTGATCGAGCAGGCACTCACCGAGGGGCCCGACATCGACATCGAGCTCGTCCCGTCCGACGACCCCGCCGGCCTGCTCGCCCACCCCTGGCTGACCGTCGCCCCGCACGGCAGCCGCTGGCACCTCGACCGGGGTGCGGGCGTGTGGACCTTCGACGTCGCCGCACACCGAGCCACCGAGCGGCGGCCGGAGTAGCGTCCGGGGTGATGAGCGAGACAGATGTAGCCCTGCGCTACCCCGGTGGAGAACTGCCCCTTCCCGTCAAGCACGGGACCGAGGGCGCCGACGGCATCGACACGAGCAAGCTGCTGGCCACGACCGGCACGGTCGCGCTGGACATCGGCTTCGTGAACACCGCCGCGTGCACCTCGGCGATCACCTACATCGACGGTGACGCGGGGATCCTGCGCTACCGCGGCTATCCGATCGACCAGCTGGCGGGCAAGGCCAGCTTCGTCGAGGTGAGCTACCTGCTGATCTACGGGGAGCTGCCCACCGCCGACCAGCTGGCCGAGTTCGACCAGCGGATCCGGCGGCACACCCTGCTGCACGAGGACCTCAAGCAGTTCTTCAAGGGCTTCCCCCTCGACGCGCACCCGATGCCGGTGCTGTCCTCCGCGGTGAGCGCGCTGTCGACCTTCTACCAGGACTCGCTGGACCCCTTCGACGCCGAGCAGGTCGAGATGTCGACCACGCGCCTGCTGGCCAAGCTGCCCACCATCGCGGCCTACGCCTACAAGAAGTCGGTCGGCCAGCCGTTCCTCTACCCGGACAACTCCCTGGGCCTGGTCGAGAACTTCCTCCGCATGACCTTCGGGTTCCCCGCCGAGCCCTACGACGTCGACCCCGAGCTGGTGAAGGCGCTGGACATGCTGTTCGTCCTGCACGCCGACCACGAGCAGAACTGCTCGACGTCGACCGTCCGGCTGGTCGGCTCCTCGCACGCCAACCTGTTCGCCTCCGTCTCGGCCGGCATCAACGCGCTGTTCGGCCCGCTGCACGGCGGGGCCAACCAGTCGGTGCTGGAGATGCTCGAGGCGATCAGGGCCGACGGCGGCGACATCCCCCGCTTCGTCGAGCGGGTCAAGAACAAGGAGCCCGGCGTCAAGCTGATGGGCTTCGGCCACCGGGTCTACAAGAACTACGATCCCCGTGCGGCGATCGTGAAGTCCACCGCGGACACGGTCCTCGACAAGCTCGGCGGCAACAACGAGCTGCTGGACCTGGCCCGCCAGCTCGAGGACATCGCGCTGAAGGACGACTACTTCGTGGAGCGCAAGCTCTACCCGAACGTCGACTTCTACACCGGGCTGATCTACCAGGCCATGGGCTTCCCGACCCGCATGTTCACCGTGCTGTTCGCCCTCGGCCGGCTGCCGGGCTGGATCGCCCAGTGGCGGGAGATGATCGCCGACCCGAGCACCAAGATCGGCCGTCCCCGCCAGCTGTACATCGGCGAGACAGAGCGCAGCTTCGTGCCGCTCGACCAGCGCTGACGGAGGCCCCCTCCTCCTCGCCCCCGCACGCTCGGGGCGCGGAGCCGGAGGGGTCATCACCGGGCCGGGCGGGCCTCCACCAGGGAGGACCGCCCGGCCCGATCCGTGCGTGGGCCGCCGTCCCCCTACGGTGAAGGCCACCGCACCCGCGGAGGAGTCGCCCACCGAAGGAGGTCCGCCCATGGCCGAGCCGCCCGGCGACGACGTCCTCGTCGTGCCGCCCATCCCCCTGGCCAGCGGCAGCATGCTGGAGCCGGAGGACGACGGGCCGCCGGTGCGCATCACCACCGTCGAGGTGGTGGTGTCCACCGAGGACGGCGGCGAGCTGCGCATCCCCCTCGTGCACCGGCACGGTGCCTGGTGGGCGCCGTGACCGCACGTCCCCGGCGCTCATCCTTCCGAGCGCCACCCGAGCTTCACCCTCACCCGGAGGGGTGAGGAAGCCCCACCCCCCTCTCCGGCGCCCCTCCCGGCACGTCGATACGAGGTCAGAGCCCGGCTGCAGCACGCAGCGGGCCGGCCATCGAGACGACGAGACCGCCGGGAGACGCCGCAGTGCCCGCACCACGCACGCCCGTCCGCCCCGTGCTCAGCGCACGCGAGGCCCAGGCCCTGCGCGAGGCCATGGCCCTGCGGCAGCTCGCCGCGGCCCGGCCGGACCTCACGCCCGCGCAGCTCGCCGCCGCCCGCGCGACCCTGGCCGCGACGACGGGGCCCTCCCCCCGCACCACCGGCACGCGCCCCACGAACACGCGCACCGCCGCGAAGCGCCCCACCGGCACGCGCCCCACGAGCACGCGCGCTGCCGCGAAGCGCCCCACCGCCGGGCGTCGCACCGCCACGCGTCCGGCGTCCACGCCGGCGAAGGCGCGCACGGGCGCGCGGTGGTCCACCCGCCTGGGCGTCGTCGCGCTCGGCACCCTGCTCGTCCCCGCACTCGTCACCGTGGTGCTGCCCGGGGCGACGACGCCCTCGGGCGGGCCGCTCGACGTCACGGCGCTGGCCATGACCGCCCGCAGCTCGCTGCTGGAGGCGGCCGACGGCTACCGCGCCCTGGAGCAGACCGCCGCGCAGCGCCGCGACCAGCTGCAGCAGGCCCGCGCCGCCGAGGAGGCGGCCCGTGACCGGCTCTCGGCCGTGCAGCAGGCCGTCGGCACCGGAGCCGCCGATCTCTACCGCGCGACGCCCGACCTCCGGTACCCGGTGCCCACGCTCGAGGCCACCGGCGTCACCGACGGCCTGCTGCGGCACTCCGTCACCGAGCACGCCGACCGCGCGCTCGAGGGGGCCGTGGTCCGCGCCGAGCGCACCGTCGCCGTCCTGGACGACGCCTCCGCCCGGGTCGCCCAGGCCGAGGCCGGCGCCGCGGCCGCCGAGGCCGAGCTGGCCGACGCCCTCGCGGCGATGCGCGCCCAGGTCGACGACCTCAGCACCGAGGTCACCGGCCGGCTGGCGTCCCTCGGCGCGCTCCCGGCCGCCGGACGGCAGCAGGAGCGCAACGACCGGGCCGTCGCCCGGTGGCAGGCCTACCTGGCGCAGCTGACCGGCGCGGGCATCCAGCCGCCCCCCGCTGCGGCCCTCGCCGATCCCACCGACCTGCCGTCGGGGTTCTCCCCGGCGCTGGACGGCGACGGGCGCCCGGTGCCCGGCGTGGCGTGGGCGGTCATGGGCAGCAGCCCGGTCACCGTGCTGCCGTCGGAGACGGTCGCTGCGGTCAGCAATGCGCTGTCCCAGCTGGGCAAGCCCTTCGTCCCCGGCACCACCGGCCCCGAGACCTACGACTGCGGCGGCTTCACCGCGGCGTCCTGGCTGCTCGGCGGCTACGCGCTCCCGGTCACCCCGCAGGAGCAGTGGGTCAGCGGCACCGCGGTGCCGCTGGACGACCTGCAGTTCGGTGACCTCGTCTTCTCCCCCGGTGGCCAGGACGTCGGCCTCTACCTGGGCGACGGTGACGTCGTCGGCGCCTCGGCCGCGACCTACCAGGTGGGCGTCCGCTCCGTGGCCGCCGGTTCCACCGCCGTCCGCGTGCCCGTGGCGCCGACCGCTACGGCGAACGCGCCGCTGCCCGCCGGCGGTCCGGCCGGTCCGTGCGGTGCCCCGCTGGCGACGCCGGGCGGCACCAGCCCTCGCTGGGGTGGCTGGGACAACGGCCAGATCCCGACCGAGGCGCTGTGCCAGCTCGGTGTGTACCGGCACGCGCTGCGCTGCGACGCCGCGGCGGGCTATGCGGCGATGGGCGAGGCCTACGAGGCCGAGTTCGGCGTCCGGCTGTGCATCACCGACTCCTACCGGTCCCTCGCCGGCCAGATCGACGCCTTCTCCCGGAAGCCCGGACTGGCGGCGGTGCCCGGCACCTCCAACCACGGGTGGGCGCTCGCGGTCGACCTGTGCGGCGGCATCCACCGCGGCGGGTCCGAGCAGTGGCGCTGGATGACGGCCAACGCCGGCCGGTTCGGGTTCGTCCAGCCGGCCTGGGCCGGACCCGGCGGCGAGAAGCCGGAGCCGTGGCACTGGGAGTACGGCTACCTCGCCTGACGGAGGACCCCGTCCTGGAGATGGACCTCGGCTCCGTCCAGCGGCTCGTCGCGAGCCTGCGAGCGATGAGGGGGGCGAAAGTCCTTCAGCAGAGCCAGGGCAGGTCGGGCAGCCGCGCCCACGGCAGGGTCACGCTGGCCTCGGAGATCTCCCCCGCCAGCCGCGCGGCGACGCTCCGGCCCGCGCAGGCGACCGGGCGGTGCGGGGTGACCACCACGTGCACGCCGTCGACCGGCAGGCCGGCGTGCTCGACGGCGGCGAGCACCCGCTCCGGCGCGGCGAGGGCGGTCGTGGCCAGCACCGGCATCGAGGGGTGCGACCACAGCGCCACGGGCCCCTCGACCCGCAGGACCAGCTCCACCTCGCCGGCCCGTGCGGTGGCGGCCCTGCGGATCGCCGCCAGCTGCCCGGGCGCCGTGCCCGGCAGCGGCGTCCAGGGGTGCGCCAGGTCCCCGCGCCGGACGACGACCCGCCACCCGACGGCGGAACGGGTCGCGTCGGCCCAGTCGAGGACGGCGATCCCGTCCGCGGCCGCGGAGGCATCGGTCACGGGGCGGTGCGCGACCCAGGAGCGCAGGGCGGCGGTCATCCCCTCCCGGGTCGGTGCCACGCCCGCGCGGGTCATGTCGTCGGCCAGGTCGGCGAGGTCCACGCGCAGCGTGCGCTCGTCCTCCTCCACGAGGAGGGCCGATCCCGCAGACCTCCGGCGGACCAGCTCCACGCGCACCTGCGGTCCGGTCAACCCGGGCAGCACCGCGGTGACCACGTCCAGCAGGTCGGCGAGATCGATGCGGGTCGGGCGCAGGCGCTGCAGCAGCCCGGCGGAGCTCCCGGGTCCGAAGGCGCTCACGCCCCGGCCACGCACAGGCGGTCGCGCAGGACGTCGGGCAGGGTGCACCGCGTCAGGACGGCGGTCAGCTCGGCGGCGCTCAGGCGCACGGGCAGCACGTCGGCGTCCCACCCCGTCGCCAGGCGGACGCGCGCCGCGGAGGCGGGCCAGACCGCGTCGCGGGCGGCCGCCACGTGCAGTTCGGTGAGCACGTCCTCGAGGTGCAGGGTGGCGACGGGGTGGACCCCCGGCTCACCGAGGGCGGCCCGGACGGCATCGGCCAGCTGGAGGCGCTCCGGTGCGGCGAGCCAGTGCGGCACCAGCACCTGCATCCCGGTCCCGCCGGTGGGCATCGCGCTCATCGGATGCCCGCGCCTGCGGTGCGGCGGGTCCGGGGGCGAAGCGTCACGAGGTGGATATCGGCAGTACAGAGGCCTGATCGACCCAACGGAGGACACGAATTGGTTGCCGGATGTCAACCGATACGGCACCGAGGGTCGGCAGCGTCCCGCACGGGGCCGACGGGGACGCGGTGTTGCCCGCTGCCGGCCGCGGTCGGGGCGGCGCGCCGGGACCGAGAGGCGGGACCGAGAGGCGGGATCGAGCGGCGGGCTCGCGCGGCGGGCTCGCGCGACCGGCTCGAGCGACCGGGCCCGCCGGCGCACACGTCGCAGCGCGCCTTCCCGGATAGGAGGGTGGGTGCACGCGAGCGCGGGGAAGGGCGCCCCTCAGCAGTCCGTGAGAGGCGCCTCTCCCCCGCGCTCGGCGGTGGGCTACTCGGCGAGCTCGGCCAGCCGGTCCTTGAGCGCCTTCTCCACGCGGTCGGCGTAGACGTTCATGTTCCGCACCGACGTGTTGAGGTCCGACGACAGCTGCGTCTTGGTCTGCCCGCCCCAGGTGGTCAGGTACCAGGTGGCCCACCCCAGCACGTTCGGCTGACCGGCCCGCTGGTCGCGGCGGGCGTCCGGGTCGGGGGCGCAGGCCGCGGTCAGGGCGTGCGAGAGCAGCGTCTGCTCGGCCTCGCCCATGATCTCGTCGGGTGCCTCGCCGGAGTCGGGCAGCAGGATCTCGGTGCCGTCGGGCCCGCCGTCCAGGGACTGCAGGTTGCGCAGCCCGTTCAGCGTCGCCACGGTCTGCGAGTTGCGCCGCAGGGTGGCCACGCTCTGCCCCATGTAGGCGGCGAGCTCCTTCTCGCTGGGCCGGCGCTGGTGCTCGGAGATGAAGGTGGCGATGGCCTTCTGCTGCTTGTGCTCGGTGTCGGCCGCGGTGCGCCCGTGGGCGTTGCGGCCCAGGTCGTGCACCCACTTGGACAGCTGCGTGGCCAGGAAGGCGCCGAAGGGCACCGACTTCGTCTCGTCGAACTGGCCGACGGCCTTGAGCACCCACTCGTACACCTGCTGGCCGAGGTCGTCGGGGTCGGGCAGGTGCAGCCGGATCGTGCTCATGTTGCGCTGCAGGCGCTTGAGGCTGACCGGGCCGTAGTGCCGGCACAGGTCGGCCAGGAACTCCGGGGGCAGGTCACGGGGCGCGCGGCGCCGGACGTCGGTCTCGGCCCGGAGCCCGACGGTGGTGCAGCCGCGCCCGGCGCACCAGGCGCGCACCCAGTCGGCCAGCACCGACGCCGAACCCGGGGCGCCGTCGACCCGGTACAGCCCGTCGCCCTGGTCGTAGCTGACGGTCACGCCGTCGGGCAGCGCGGCGCGGAACTCGTCGAGCGGCAGCTCGCGGTCGACGCGGAAGTGCACCCGGTCGCGCGGCGTGATGGGGGCCAGTACCCAGCCGTCCGCCTCCGGGATGCCGCCGAAGACGAGCGGCTGCCGGGTGCGGGCGCGGGGGTCGAGGGTGGACGTGGAGGACGCGAACGAGTCGGACACCGGAACTCCTGGCACTACGGGGAAGGACAGACCACGGGGAAGGAGGCCTGCGAAGACGCCCGGAGGCGACGTCAGGCGGGGATGCGCTCCCCCGGCCCCGCGGTCCGCGGGCTCGGGATCGGCGATCCGGCAGGAGCCACCGGCAGCGCCTCGACCACGTCGGCGGCGGTGACCCCGCCGGCGGCCCGCTCGATGAGCACGGCGGCCGCGGCGCGCTCCACGCCACTGGGCTCGGCGACGTACACCGGCATGTGGTCGTAGAGCGAGGTGAACACGGCGCTGACGAACGCGTAGGCGGCCTGCGCCTGCGGGGAGAACTTGGCGACGCCGGTCCGCGGACCGAGGTCCACGCCGACGGTCACCCGGACGACGCGGTCGTCCTTGCTCAGACCCGAGACGGCGAAGGCGACCTCGTCGTGCTCGGCAGCCAGCGACGCGAGCGCAGCCAGACACTTCCGCGTGGCGCCCCGGCGCGGCCGCAGCTGCACGTGGACCACCACGGACTCCTGCTCACCGCCGTGCTCGCCGTCGGCCTGTGCGTTGGATGCAGTGTGTTGCATGTCGATCGCCCCCTGTCACTTGCTTGGGGAGAAATCTGCCGCATCCCCTCGGCAACCGAGGGCACAACACTCGCCGTGTCATACGCACTTCTACCCGGACACTTCGGCAGAAGTTGCCTGTGTCGCTGCCCGGGAGGCGGGCGCGGGGCCGCTGTTGTCAGCGTCTGCCGAAGACCGCGGCCCCAGACCGGCGTCTCAGGCCTGCGCGTCCTCCACCCACTCGGCCACCGGCTCGGCGGTGACCGGCTCGGCGGTGACCGGCTCGGCGGTGACCGGACCGGTGGCGACCAGCTCGGCGGCGACCGGCGCGAAGGCGGCCAGCGCACCCAGGCTGTCGGCGGTCACCTGCGCGGCGAGCGCGTTGGCCTCCGCGATCTGCCGGTAGACCTCCTCGCGGTGGATGCTGACCTCGCGCGGGGCCTTGAAGCCCAGCCGGACGGTGCCGCCGCGCACCTCCACGACGTGGACCTCGATGTCGTCGCCGATGCGGATCGTCTCGCCGACGCTGCGGGTGAGTGTGAGCACGTGTACCCCTCCATGGGTGTGTGTGGTGCCGTCCGTGGCTGCCCGCGGGCGGGCGGGCGGGCTACTGCCCGTCGAAGAGTGTTATCGGCGCACAGGGCACCGGACCGGATGGGTGGGATCGGCCAGGACGACCTGCCGGGCCCGCCGGGTGAGGGGGCTCACCACCAGCGGCGCCCGGAGGTTGGCCGTCGTCCGGGAGACGTCCCCGTCCGGCACCGTCAGCAGGGTGTAGACCCGTGCGGCCCGGATCGAGGACAGACCGAGCTCGGCCAGCGCAGTCCCGGGGAGGACGGGGGCGTACTCCGGGAAGAAGGCGGCCGCCGGAGCGACGAGGAAGCGGGGCCCGTCGGGCGCCAGCGCCTGGAGCCAGGACAGCAGGCCCGAGGCGTCGGCCGGGACGAGGACGAACTCCCGGTGGTCCGGGAAGCCGGCCAGCGGTTCGGTCAGGTCGACGACCAGCACCGCGGGGACGGCGCCGACGGCGCCCGTGACCGGGGCGCTCGCGGGGGCGTGCGGGCGCGCGGCCACGGTCGCCGGGGACGGCGTCACGAGGGAGCCCGTCGCAGAGGCGCGGCCGCGGGGGCGAGGTGGTCGGCCATCAGCGCAAGTAGTCCAGCAGCGTGGGCGAGATGGCCTTGGCCGTGGCGGCCAGCGCCGCCTCGTAACCCATCTGCTTCATCTGCACGTCCATGATCGTCTTGGGCAGGTCGATGTCCTCGACCGCTCCCAGCTGCGCCCGCAGGGTCAGCTGGCGGTCCAGGTTCACCTGTTCGGCCTGCTCCAGCCGGGATCCGCGGGCGCCGATGTCGGCGATCGAACCCTGCATGCGCTCGAAGACGGCGTCCAGGGCCATCAGGTCGCCCTGGAGGGAGGCCGGGTCGCCGGTCAGGTCGCCGGCGATGCGACCGACGACGGCGAACAGGTCGGCCGCTCCGCTGCCGAAGGCCTCGGGCCCGGTGAGGTCGACCCGCAGCAGCTCGCTGTCCGAGACCCGCCGCGTGACCTCCGCAGCCTGGTTCCCGACGTAGGCGCCGGTGCCGTCGTACGCGGTCGCTCCGGCCGTCACGCCGCCGAAGAGGGGGCGCCCCATGACCTTGGTGTTGGCCATGTTGAGCAGGCCGTCGCGCAGCGAGGCCACCTCGGTGGCCAGGGCCTGCCGGCTGGCGGGCGAGCTGGCCGCGTTGGAGCCCTGGATGGTGAGGTCACGGACGCGCTTGACCACGTCCATCATCTCCATCATCGTCGAGCTGCCCTGCTCGAGCCACGCCTTGGCGTCGGTAATGTTGCGCGACTGCTGGGCGATGGACGCCTGCTCGGAGCGCGTCTGCATGGCCGTGTTGGTGCCGGTGGGCGAGTCCGACGGCCGGCTGATCGCCCTGCCGGAGGTGAGCTGCTGCTGCAGCTTGGCCAGGGAGTCGAGATTGCGGTTGAGGCCCTGGAGGCTGGTGAGCGTGACCGCCCGCTGGGTGATGCGCACTCAGATCACAGCCCCACTCGGCCGGTGCCGTTGATCAGCTTGTCGAGCATCTCGTCGATGGTGGTGACCAACCGGCCGGCCGCCGCGTACGCCTGCTGGTACGAGAGCATGTTCGTCATCTCCTCGTCGAGGTTGACGCCGGCGACCGAGTCGCGCGACGCATCCACCTGGGTGGTGATCACCGACTGGATCTCCACGCCGCGGTTGGCCACCCCGGCCTCCACGCCGAGCTGGACGACCAGCTTCCGGTACGTGGCGTCCGGGCCGCCCGCCTTGCCGCGCAGCTGGGCGATCTCGTCGGCCTTGCTGCTGTCGGTGTTCGCGAGGCCGGCCACGCCGGAGGCGGCGATCCAGGTCGGGTCGTCGAAGGCCACCCGGATGTTCTTGGCGTTGATCGGGGCGCCGTCGGTGGAGTCGAAGACGTCGATACCGGGGTTGCCGGCCTTGTCGTAGGCGCCGGTGGTGTGCGCGGCGTTGACCGCGTCCGCGACGCCCTGGGCCAGCGCGTCCAGATCCGACCGGTAGCTCGGGAAGATGCCGTTCAGCGCGGTCAGCTGACCGGCCGCCGTGCCGTCGGGGTTCACCGTGTGCCCGCCGACGGCGGTGACCACGCGAACCTTGTCCGTCGCGGTGCCGGTCGGGCTCAGGGTGCCGGCGACCGCCAGCTGCGATGCGCTGGCGCCGCCGACGAGGGTCACGCCGCCGACGATGACGTCGACCATGCCGTCCTTGCCCTGCCGGATGGTGGCGCCCGCCTGGTCGGCGAGCTTCATGACCAGCAGGTCCCGCTGGTCGATCAGCGCGTTCGCCGGCAGGCTCGTCTGGGTCGCCCGCTGGATGGCCTGGTTGAGGCTGGCGACCGTCTTCGCGGCCGCGTTGACGTCCTCGACCAGGACGGTCAGGTTCTCCCTGGTCTGGTTCCACTGGGCGTCGAGGGAGTTGGCGGCGAAGTTCAGCCCCCCGGCCAGCGCCTGCATCTGCTGCAGGACCTGGGCGCGCGTCGCGTCGGTGTCCGGCCCGTTGGCGACGGCCTCCCAGCCGTCCCACATGTCGGCCATCAGGCTCTGCAGGCCGTACTCCCCGGGCTCGCGGAACGCCGTCTCGACCTGCTCGAGGGCACCGGCCTCCGTGCTCAGCCGCGCGTAGTTGGCGTGCTCGGTGTGCCCGCGCCCTTCCAGGAAGATGTCGCGGATGCGGGTGACCCGGTCGACCGAGACCCCGCCCCCGATGCCGTCACCGACCGAGTAGAAGGCCGGCACGGCGCTCCCGCCGATCGCCTGCATCTCGGCGCGCTGCCGGCTGTAGCCGTCGGTGTTGACGTTGGCGATGTTCTGGCCTGCGACGTCGAGTGCCCGCCGTTGCGCCCAGAGCGCGGTCGTCGCGGAGTTGAGGCTGCTGAAGGTGCCGCTCACAGGGCGCCGTCCAGGGTGACCGCGCGGTGCACGCCGTCGTCGTGCCGGCCGGTGGCGCCGTAGGTGCCCGACGTGCTGCGGGTCTGCATCAGCGCGTCGCCGATGGCGGACAACCCGCCCTCGATCAGCTCCCGGTTGGCGTCGGAGAGGCTGCGCAGGTCGCTGATCAGCGCCAGCAACGCCTCGTGGTGCTTGCCGAGCAGGTCGTTCCAGGGGGCCGGCGCGACCTCCGCGACCTGCTTCAGCGACGGGTTGGCCGCCAGCCCCAGCCGGGCGGCGATGGCCTCGGTGGCGGCGGAGCGCTCCACCTCCAGGGTGCGCAGCTGATCCAGCACGACCTCGATCTCGTGCGCGATGCGCGCCAGCCAGCGGGTCTTGCCGGTGACGATCAGGTACTGCTTCTCCTCCGCCTTGAACAGCAGGAGGTCCAGGAGCTCCTGCTCCCGCCACAGCAACGTCGACAGGTGCTGGTAGTCCACGCGTCCACCGCCTCTCCGTCTCTCGCGCCGGGCGCCGCCCCGGTCGACCCGGTCGGCGCTCCCTCGTCAGAGCTGGCTTCGGCACCCCGCACCGACGCCTCAAGCCGAAGCCGGCAAGTCGGTGCTCAAGTCGAGACCGAAAGTTGCCGATGAGCGGTGCCGACCGGTCCCGGGTCAGCCGAGAAGAGAGGCGTGAGCCCAGCCCGTGCCCTTGCCGCAGAGCGCGTCCAGCGCGAGCGGGTGCCGCTCGATCGGCCCGCATCCGGACGCATGCCCCACCCCTCGAAAGCCGTCGGTCAGGCGCGGAGCCGGGCCGACGTGGACGCGCTGGTCACCGCGCACCTGCCGCTGGCCGCGTTCGCGGTGAACGCCGTCGCGGCCCGCATCTCGCTCCCCGCGCACGTCAGCCGGGACGACCTCCTCTCCTGCGCGCACGTGGCGCTGGTGGAGGTGGCCAGGCGGTTCGACCCGTCGGCCGGCGCCTCGTTCTCGACCTATGCGCTCGCGCGGCTGCAGGGCGCCGTCCTCGACGAGCTCCGGTCGGGTGACTGGGCGAGCCGCTCCGTGCGCGCGGCCGCCCGACGGAGCGACGCGGCTGCCGACGCACTCACCATCTCCCTCGGCCGGCCGCCCACGCGGGAGGAGCTCGCCGTCGCGCTCGGCGTGCCGCGCAGCGAGCTGGACAGCCTCCAGGTCGACGTCCACCGGGCGGTGATGGTGAGCATCGACGCGGAGACCGGCACCGAGGGCGGGTCACTGGACCTGCCGGACACCGGCGAGTCACCCGAGCGGGCCCTGCTGCGCGGCGAGCGCGCCCGCTACCTGCACGAGGCCATCCGGGCACTCCCCGACCGGCTGGACGAGGTCGTCGAGCGGAACTTCTTCGGTGACGAATCCCTGACCGACATCGCGGAGGACCTCGGCGTCACCCTCTCCCGGGTCTCGCAGATGCGGGCACGCGCACTCACCCTGCTGCACGCCGCGATGAGCGAGGTCTGGGAGGGCAGGTCCGTGCCGGCCGACGGCGGCGTCCGCGCCCGGAACCAGCAGCGCAGCTACGTCGACCGGGTCACCGGCAGGCAGCCACCGACCGTGCCGGGGCCTCGCAACCCGTGGACCGGGGTGGCCCGCCCGGCCTGATCCGTACGCACGAAGGAGCCGTCGGCCATCCGGCCGGCGGCTCCTCGGCGTCCGTGGACGCCGACACGGCGCGGTCGGTCCGGCGGCAGCACGACGGCCCGAGGAGACCCCGGCCCGTCGGCAGCACGACGGCCCGAGGAGACCCCGGCGGGCCTCCTCGGGCCGGTACGTGCGCGCCGCGGGGCGGTCGGGCTCAGGACAGCTGACGCTCGGGACCGCTCGCGGCCAGGTCGGCCCGGATCTCCGTCCACGGCGTTGCCGACACGGTCGCGGCATCCGCCCACAGCGCCGAGCCGAGCAGTTCCTCGACGACGTCCAGCGCATCGGGCGTGAAGGTCAGCTCCTCGCCGATCGACAGGCCGGCCACCGCCGGCGGCTCCACCTCCAGGCAGAAGTCACCGCAGCCGGCGGTGTCCTGACCCACCGCCGCGAGGACGGACTCGAGCCGGGCGACGCTGGCCGCCCCCGTCCCGTCGTCGGCCAGCACTGGCGGCAGGCTGACCCGGAGGCGGGCGTGCCGGTCGGCGATCTCGGCCAGCCGCGCCAGCCACGCCTCGTGCGTCTCCCAGCCGGCGGGGACCCGGACGGAGAGAGTGGGTCGGTGCGCCGTGGCGACCGCGAGGTCGTAGCGCATCCGCCGGTCGAGGTGCCGGGCGACCGGCCCGCTGAACATCTCCGCCGTCACCGGCTCGTCCGGGGGCAGCGTCCCGGCGGTCAGCGCCAGCACACTGGCGCCGTAGCTCGACTCCTCGATGCCCGCGGGGTACTCGGCGAGATCGACCGGCGGTACCGAGCGCGCACGCTCGTACACGCTCTCGAGCGCCGCGTCCCACGCGGGACCGGCGTTGGTGGCCAGCACCTGCTCGCGCGCGTGCGCGCCCCGACACCGGCGGACCTCCGGGTCGGCCACGAGCTCCCCGAGCGTCGTGAGGTACTCCTCGTCGGTGCGCCCGACGTAGCCCGGACCCGTCACGCCGGGGATGTCGGCGTAGTAGACGTCCCCGTAGGGCATCTCCCGCTGCAGGCTCAGCATGGGGAGACCGGCCATGGCCGCCTCCATGAGGGACGTCCCCCCGGTCAGCGGGTAGGAGTCCAGGTACAGGTCCATCGCGGGGAACAGCGACTCCGGATCCGGGATGACCCCGAGCAGGAACACCCGCCCCGGGAACCGGGCGTCCAGTGCGGCCCACCGCTCCCCCTCCGACGGGCCGACGAGGTAGACGACCAGCTGGGGGAACCGATCCAGCGCGAGGGCCAGGATCTCGTCGAACCCCTCCCCCCAGACCGGTGACATCTTGTAGGCCGCGCCCACCGACAGCGCGGCCACCTGGTCGGTCAGCCCCAGCGCCTCCCGCATCTGCGTGCGGGACGTCGGCAGGTCGAGGTCCGGGATCGGCAGGGCGAGCCGGACGTGCCGTTCCGCCGGGACCCCGCGCAGCTCCCGGCTGACCCGCATGCCGGCCGTCCGGTTGTCCACGACGAGGTCCGCGGCGCCGATCCCCAGCCAGAAGGCGTGGTCGGCATGGTTCTCCAGGACCACCGGCGGGCGGCTGCCGGGGAGGTTCGCTGCAGCGAGCGGGATCGGGTCGTACGGGTGCGTGTGCAGCACCACGACATCGGCGTCGTCCATCCGTCGGCGCAGGGCGTGCACCCGGGCGGAGAACGTCAGGTGCGCCTCCGCCAGGTCGAACACCTGACCGCCCGTGGTGTGCACGGCCGTCCGGAGCGGGTCGGGCACCGGGCTCTGCTGGTTGGTGATCACCAGGTCGGCCGGGCGGGGGTCGCGCTCCATCCACCGCCGTGCGAGGCGGGTGTGTCCGCCGACGCCGTACGCCTCGCTGAGCACGTGCAGCACGCGGCCGCCGCGCCGCTGCCCGTCGACCACCGGAGCGGGGCCACCGGCGCGCGCGACCGAGACCACCGCGCGCTCGAGCCGCGGATCAGCCAGGAGTCCGACGGGGGCGTACCAGGACAGGTTGCCGGCCATGGTGGCGGCGAGCAGCGTGCGCTCGAGGTCACCGCACCCGGCGTAGTTCTCGACCAGCTCGACCAACCGGTCGTACGGCTCGCGGTGCGCGGCGACCCGCTGGAGGCGGGGATCGGCCTGCGCGCCCACCTCAGGCGCCGATCCGCTGGCTGCGCACCCGGTTGTCCAGGGCCCGGTGCCAGGCATCGGCCCAGAGCGGGGCGGTGTGCTCGGTCAGGTGGTCGGCCAGGACGACGTCGCGGTTCCGTGCGGCGATCTCGCGCCGCCGGTCCCCGTCGTCGATCGCCTTGGCGATGTGGTCGGCCCAGTCGCGGGGGCGCTTCGCCCGCATGCCCAGCCCCAGTCGCTCGTAGTCCGGGGTGGTCGAACGAACCGCGAAGACGCCGCGGGCCGAGTACTCCAGCACCTTGAGCCAGCTCTTGGCCTCGTTGAACCGGTCCTGGCGGAGCGGGGCGATGCCCACGTCGAACAGCTCCCCCACCGCGGCCAGGTACTCGTCGACGCTGTCCTTCCAGGGGACCTCCACCGGGTCCTCGGGCAGGTGCAGCTTCTGGCGGGCGTCCATCGCCTGACCGAGGATCATGAACCGGCTGTCCCGCTTCGCCCGGTCGAGCCCCTGCTGGAGGCCCGACTCCATGGTCTGCAGGTCGTAGGGGTGCCCGCCGACCGACCCGGTCCAGCCGACCGTCACGGGGTCGGGCTCGCGCTCGTAGGCGGGGGGGAGCTCGGCGATCCGCCGGGGGATGCCGTTGGGCACCACCATGCCGCGGCCGTGCTTGGCGTACTCCTGCAGCAGCGCCGGGGTGGTGACGGTCACCAGGTCCGCCTCGCGTGCGCAGGCGGACACCCAGGAGGCGACGTCGTACTGCTGGATCGACCGGTAGGCCATGTGGCCGTACGCGAGCCCGCTCATGAGGTCGTCCATCTCGACGACGACGGCCACCCCCTGCGCCTGGAGCAGGCGGAGCATCTCGAGGGCCGCCTTGGTCTTGGGCAGCTGGAGGACGACGACGTCGGCTCCGCGGGCGTCCACGGAGACGACGGAGGACGTCTCCAGGTCGGCCGGTCCGTCCATCGTCGTGGTCAGTCCGTAGGTGACCGTGGCCTCGATGCCCAGGGCCGCCTCGTTGACGGCCCGGGCGGGCTCGGCCGCCCGGTAGTAGAGCGAGCCCGTGAAGCGGGTCGTTGACAGCAAGACCTTCATGACCGGCGGGAGTCCTTCCGGGTCCGGGATGGCCGCCGGGGCTCGATGCGGACCACACCGGCGGGCTGGGGACGACCCCCTCCGGAGTCGCCGCGTTCCCCATCGGCAGTCACGGCGGGCTTCGGCACCGCGCGGCGTCGGCGACCGGTCCGGACCCCCTACCGGATGAACCGGACGAAAAAGTCCTGGGTTCGGGTCAAGGAGCCGCGGCGGCCGGCCGTAGACCTCTGTGCAACACCCGCCAGCACGGATGCCAGCGGAACCAGTAAGACCCCAGTCCAAGGAGGAACACCATGGGTCTCAGCGTCAACACCAACATCGCGGCACTCAACTCGTACCGCAACCTGTCCAACACGGACAACTCGCTCAGCAAGTCGCTGGAGAAGCTCTCCTCGGGCTACCGGATCAACCGCGCCGCCGATGACGCGGCCGGCCTGGCGATCTCCGAGGGCCTGCGCTCGCAGATCGGTGGCCTCAAGGTCGCCATCCGCAACACGCAGGACGGCGTCTCCGTCGTGCAGACCGCTGAAGGTGCGCTCACCGAGTCGCACGCCATCCTCCAGCGCATGCGTGACCTGGCGGTCCAGTCGGCGAACGGCAGCAACGACACCAACTCCCGCAGTGCCCTCAACGCCGAGGCCACCGCGCTGAAGGACGAGCTGACCCGCATCGCCGACAAGACCACGTTCAACAACGTGAAGCTCCTCGACGGCAGCTTCTCGTCGCAGAACTTCCAGGTCGGCTACGCCGCCGGTGACACCATCTCGGTGAGCATCAAGGGCGCCTCGGCGGGTTCGGGCTTCTCGTCCACCCACCTCGGTGTCAGCGGCACGGACCTGAGCACCGCCTCCGGCGCCTCGGCGGCGATCAGCCTGATCGACACCGCGATCAAGACGGTCTCCACCTCGCGTGCCGACCTGGGTGCTCTGCAGAACCGGTTCGAGCACACCATCAAGAACCTGAGCGTCACGCAGGAGAACCTGCAGGCCTCGGAGTCCCGGATCCGCGACACCGACATGGCCCAGGAGATGACCAACTTCTCCCGGAACCAGATCCTGAGCCAGGCCGGTACCTCGATGCTCGCGCAGGCCAACCAGGCCTCGCAGAACATCCTGAAGCTGCTGGGCTGATCCAGCCGGATCACCTGAGGTGGCTCTCCGGGACCGCCTGAGCAGCACCCTGCACGACCGGTGAGGGGGGAGGCCCTGGGCCTCCCCCCTCACCGCGCACGGCAACCCGACACCTTGGAGGCGCAGTGGCCGGCATGAGCGTGGGAGGAATGGTGTCCGGCATGGACACCGCCTCGATCATCGACGGCCTGATCTCCGTCGAGGCGAACTCCCAGACCCTGCTCAAGAAGCGGCTGTCGGCCACCCAGTCCCAGGGCACCGCCTATCGCGCGATCAACACCCGCTTCGACGCCGTCCGCTCGGCCGCCGAGGCGCTCACCAAGGCCGGCGCCTGGCAGTCCGCGAAGGCGACCAGCTCCTCGACGTCGGTGACCGCGGCCTCGACCGGCGGGACCACGACGGGTTCGGTGACCTTCACCGTCGACCAGGTGGCCAAGGCGCACTCGGTCGTCAGCTCCACGACGTGGGCGGCCACCGGGACGCAGACCGCCGACGACCTCGACTTCGGCGCGACCACGCTCGACGTCGTCGTCGGTGGGGTCACCAGCACGGTGAACCTGGACCGCGACGGGGACGGGACGGCCACCCTCTCGGAGGCCGCCGCGGCGATCAACGCCGCCGGCCTGGGGGTGACCGCCACCCCGCTGAAGGTGTCCGACACCGGCTACCGGATGTCGCTGACCTCCTCGACCACCGGCGCCGCCTCGGCGTTCTCCGCCACCGGGTTCACCACCGCCACGCAGGGCCGCAACGCCGAGATCACCGTCGGCGACGCCGGCAGCAGCTACAGCATGAGCTCCGCCACCAACACGTTCACCGGTCTGATCGCGGGGACGACGATCACGGTCAGCAAGCCCGAGACCGGCGTGACCGTGAACGTGGCCGCCGACAACGAGGCGGTCGCCGCGAAGGTCGAGTCGCTGGTCACGGCCGTCAACGGACTCCTCGACAGCATCAAGGCCTACACCGACGCCAGCAGCGGCACCGCGGCCCTGAAGGGCGACAGCACGCTGCGCCAGCTGGCCACGCAGACGCTCGACGTCCTCGCCTTCGCCGTCGGCAGCGACGGCTCGGCCTCCACGGTGGGCCTGGAGCTGACCAAGGACGGCCGCTACCTGTTCAACAAGACGACCTTCACCGATCAGCTCGTCGCCGACCCGGCCATGGCCCGGCGCATGTTCGATGCGGCGACGGCGAACGGCGGAGCCGACGAGGACCTGACCACCACCGCCGACAACGGCACCACGCCGGTCGGCATCGCGGCCAAGCTGCTCGCCATGGCGAAGTCGGCCACCGACTCCACGATCGGATCGCTGACCGTGCTGGCCAAGGGCACGGACTCCCGCGCCAAGGACCTCCAGGACAGCATCGCCGCCTGGGACCGCCGGCTGGAGCTGCGGCGGGCCACGCTGACCAAGCAGTTCACCGCGATGGAGGTCGCGCTGAGCTCGCTGCAGAACCAGTCGAACTGGCTGTCCTCCGCGCTCAGCTCCATGTCGACGAAGAAGGAGTAGGGCGCCCCCCTCCCCCGCCCCGTCGTGACACGCCCCTCCCTGCAGACCAGATCTAGGAGTCGATCCGCATGAGCGCCGCCGCCCTGCGAGCCCGCTACCTCGGGAACTCGATCACCACGGCTTCGCCGCAGCAGCTGCTGGTGATGCTCTACGACCGGCTGGCGCTCGACCTCGAGCGTGCCCAGATCGCCCTCGCCGACGGCGACCGCACCGAGGCCGTCGCGCAGGTCGAGCACGCCCAGGCGATCGTCTTCGAGCTGCTCGCGAGCCTGCGGGTGGAGATCTGGGAGGGCGGGCCGCGGCTGGCCGCGCTCTACGACTGGCTGATCCGCGAGCTGAGCCAGTCCATGATCAAGCCGGACACGAACCGGATCGGCTCCTGCCGTCAGATCGTGGAACCCCTGCGCGACGCGTGGCGGCAGGCCGCGGCGTCCCTGGCCGGCGCTCCGTCATGACCGGCGTCCGGCCGGTCGGCGGCTCCGCCACCGCCGGGTTCGGCTTCTCCGGCCCCTGGTCCCAGGCCGCCGAGACCCGGAACGCGGGAGCCGGCGGCCGGGAGCGGCGTGGCGCGGCACAGGACTGGCACCAGGCCCTCGACGAGCTCGAGGGCGACGTGCTGGACGCGCAGGAGCTCCTGGCCCGCGGCCGCGCCGAGGAGATCGCCACCTGGGGCCGCCGCGCGGACGACTGGATCCAGCCCCACGACCTGGGGCCGCTACCCGACGACCTCCGCGAGCGCGCCGCCCGCCTGCTCCAGCACCAGCTGGCCGTGGCCGAGGAGCTGGCCGAGCGCATCACGCAGTCGCAGAAGCAGCGCGACGTCGCCGCCCGCATGTCCTACGCCCCCACCCGGCCCGTGGCCTCCTTCATCGACCGCGGCCTGTAGCGAGACCGCCCACGGCCGGGCCACCGGCCCGGCGCGCACCAGCCCAGCCCCGCCCCGGCCCTGCCGGCGGCGGGGTTCTGCTTTTCCGCGGAGAAGCCGCCCGCTCCTGCGCGAGGAAGCAGAAGAGTTGCCAACTCCCCCGCCCCGGTCGGCGCAGGACACGGCGAGATCACCGTGGGTCCCATCCGTCACCGTGCCCACTCGCGCGCTCAGGGACCTCTCGCGGAGCACGTCGGCGGTCAGCCGGCGACGCGGCGCTGCCGATGAGGCAGGTGCACGGAGAGCAAGCCCCTCGCCACGGATCGGCGGACCACGCACTCGTCACCGAGTGCTTCTTCCGCCTACCCCGGAGGTCGATCGTGTCCCGCTCGTCCGCTCTCCCCGATCGATGATCGGCGAGATCACCCCCGCCGCGCTGCACGCCAGCCTCTCCGGGCTGGCCCAGCGGCAGCGGGTCACCGCCGACAACATCGCCAACATCAACACCCCCGGCTTCCTCGCCGGCCGCGTCGACTTCGAGGGCTCGCTCCGTGGCGCGCTGCGCAACGGCGAGACCCCGCGGATCGACGGCGGCGCCGTCTCGCGCTCGCTCGAGCCGACCAACACGAACGGCAACAACGTGAACCTGGATGCGGAGACCCTCATCGCCACCGAGACCGGTATGCGCTACCAGTTGGCCCTCAACGCGCTGGACGGCAAGTACAACTCCATCCGCACGGCGCTCAGGACGTCCTGACATGAGCATCTTCGGCACCCTGGGCATCTCCGGCTCCGGCCTGATGACCCATCGCAAGTGGCTGGACGCGGTCTCGGACAACATCGCGAACGTCAACACCGTGCGGCGCACGGACGAGGACGCGTTCCAGCAGCGGATGATCGTCGCCGAGGCGGTCGACTACGGGACCGGTCAGGGCGGCGTGCGCGTCGCCCGGGCCGAGTTCGGCAACGCCGAGGGCCGCCTGGTGCACCAGCCCGACCACCCGTTGGCCGACGCCGAGGGCTACGTGCGCTACCCCGACATCGACCTCGGGGACCAGATGTCCCAGATGATCATGGCGCAGCGCGGCTACCAGGCGAACCTCGCCGTGGTGGAGCGGGCGACCGCGGCCTACCAGGCCGCCCTCCAGCTCGGGAAGGGCTGACCATGACCTTCCCCATCGGGGCCATCCCCGGCATCGGCGCGGCCCTCGGCACCGGCGGGGTCGCCGGCATCGACAGCACGGCCACGGCGAACGTCGCCGGCGCCGCCGGCGGTGGCGGCGGTGACGCGTTCTCGTCGATCCTCGCCTCCTCCTTCGACCAGCTCGCGTCCACGCAGGTCAAGGCCGACGGGCTGGCCGCCCAGGCCGCCACCGGCGACCTGAAGGACGTGCACGACTACATGATCGCCAGGACCGAGGCGTCCCTGGCGACCGAGATGGTCGTGTCCATGAAGAACGCAGCCGTCAGCGCCTTCAACGAGATCATGAGGATGCCCATCTGATGAACAAGGCACTCGCCGGGACGCTGGAGCGTGCCCGCTCCACGTTCGCCACGGTCAGCCTGGGGCAGAAGGTCGTCATCGGCCTGCTGCTCGCCGGGCTGCTCCTCGGCGGGTTCTTCTTCCTCAGGTGGATCACCGCGCCCACCCAGGCGCCGCTGTTCTCCAACCTGGCCGCCAGCGACGCCGCGGCGATCGTCGAGGAGCTCAACGCCGCGGGCGTCTCGTACACGCTCACCGACGGCGGCCAGACGATCATGGTGGCCAAGGACGCCGTCTACGACCTGCGCCTGCAGATGAGCGGCCAGGGCCTGCCCGCCGGGCAGGACACCGGCTACGCGCTGCTCGACGAGCAGGGCATCACCACCAGCGAGTTCCAGCAGCAGACGACCTACCGACGCGCGCTCGAGGGCGAGCTGTCCAAGACCCTCGAGGCCCTGGACGGCGTCAACTCCGCGATCGTGCACGTCGCGCTGCCCGAGGACGAGGTCTTCGTGACCGAGCAGGCCGAGCCCACCGCGTCGGTGCTGCTCGACCTGGCCGCCGGCACCCAGCTCTCCGGTGAGCAGATCTCGGCCGTGACCAACCTGGTCTCCTCCAGCGTGGAGAAGATGACGCCCGAGCAGGTCACCGTCACCGACACCGCCGGGCAGGTGCTGTCCAGCCCGGGGAGCGGGATCAGCGCCGCCGCGGGTGACGCCCGCTCCCAGGTCGAGACGGACTACCAGAACCGGCTGGCCGCCAACGCCCAGCAGATCCTCGACCGGGTGCTCGGCCCCAACAAGGCGGTCGTGTCCGTCCGCGCCGACGTCGACCTCGACCAGCGCGACACCACCTCGAAGACCTACACCTACGAGGAGGGCACGCCCCCGGTCTCGGAGCGCCGGGACATCGAGGAGTACGAGGGCGGCGGTGGCGCGATCGTCGGCGGCGTCCTCGGCCCGGAGAACATGCCCGACGCGGGCGGGAACGCCGGCGGGGGCGACTCGAACTACACCAAGGAGTCGACGACGGCGAACAACGCCGTGGGCGAGCGAACCGAGATCGTGCAGGCCGCGCCCGGTGGCCTCAACCGGCTGACCGTGTCGGTGGTCATGGACCAGGCCGTGGCGGGCAACCTGCCCCAGGCCCAGATCCAGGCGCTGGTCGGCAATGCCGTCGGGCTGGACCAGGCGCGCGGCGACGCGATCACCGTGGCCACCATGCCGTTCGACAACGCGGCGGCCGAGGCCGCCGCCGCGGAGATGGAGGCCGCCCGCGAGGCCGAGGCCAGCGAGGCGATGTGGTCGATGATCCGCACGGGCGGCATCGCGGCCGGCATCGCGCTGATCGTGCTGATCGTCTGGCTGCGTTCCCGCAAGCGTGGCGACGTCGAGGAGGACTACGAGCCCCTCGAGCTCACCGACGACATGCTCGCCGAGCTCGACCGCATCCGGATCGCCAGCACGCGCGAGGAGCCGGTCGTCGACAACCGGGCCGCCGAGCTCGAGGCCGCCGAGCGGCAGAAGGTGCGGACCGAGATCTCCACCATGGTCAGTGAACGCCCCGACGAGGTCGCGGCCATGCTCCGTGGCTGGCTGACGGAGAACAAGGCATGACCCTCGCCGGAATGGACCAGCTGCTGGGCTCGGGCGCGGCGAACCTGCCCGCCGTCCCGCCCCCTCCCCCGCGCCCCGAGCTGCCGGGCCTCCGCAAGGCCGCCGTCTTCCTGGCCCAGATGAGCAAGGAGGAGGCCGGCGTCCTGCTCTCGAAGCTGCGTCCCCGCGAGGTGGAGTCGCTCACCCGGGAGCTGATGCGCCTGGGGTCGGTCGAGGTCGAGGACGTCGACGGCGTCCTGAACGAGTTCCACGGTCTGATGACCGCCCAGCACTTCATCGGCCGCGGCGGCGTCGAGTTCGCCCGCGAGATCCTCGCGGCGGGGCTCGGCGAGGACAAGGCGGAGGGCATCCTCTCCCGGCTCAACGTCGTCTACACCGAGGTGCCGTTCGCCTCCCTCCGCAACGCGGACGTGCGGCAGCTCGTCACGTTCCTCAAGGACGAGCACGCCCAGATCATCGCGCTGGTGCTGGCCCACCTCCCGGCCGGGCAGTCCGCGGAGGTCCTCTCGGGCTTCGCTCCCGAGCAGCAGGCCGAGGTCGCCCACCGCATCGCCACGATGGACCGCACCTCCCCGGAGATGGTCCGCCTGGTCGAGGAGGAGCTGGGCCGCCGGATGGGCTCGATCCTCGCCCACCAGGACATGTCCACCGCCGGCGGTGTCGAGGCTCTCGTCGAGATCATCAACCGGTCCCCGCGGCCCACCGAGCGCTCCATCCTCGAGTGGCTGGACAGCACCGATCCCGAGCTGGCCGACCAGGTGCGCTCGCAGATGTTCGTCTTCGAGGACATCGTCACGATCGACGACCGCTCCCTCCAGCTGGTGCTGCGCGAGGTGGAGGCCAACGACCTGGCCACCGCGCTCAAGGGCGTGCGGCCCGACGTCCAGGACAAGATCAAGCGCAACCTCTCCGAGCGCGCGGCCGAGAACCTCACCGAGGAGATCGAGATGCTCGGCCCGGTGCGCACCCGCACCGTCGAGGAGGCCCAGGCCAAGGTGGTCGGTGTCATCCGCACGCTCGAGGAGCAGGGCGTCCTGACGATCTCGCGCGGCGGGGACGATGACTTCGTCGCGTGAGCGGGCGGCAGCCGCGATGACCGTCCCGGACGCGATGCCGGTCGTGCTGCGCGGCGTGGACGCCACCGAGCTGCCCGTACCCCGGGTGCCGCGCGAGGGCGCCGTGCTGCGCGGTGGCGCGGCGAGCACCGCCCGCCCGTACCGGCAGCTCGTGGCGGACCAGGCCCCGCCGGTCGTGCCGTCCCAGCCGTCCCCGGTCGAGCGGCGCACGACGGTCCGCCGCGCCGAGGACCAGCCCGTGGCCGGTGGGCGGCCGACGTTCCGGCTCGGCGAGGTCTACGCCGAGGAGCTCGACCGGCTGCGCCGGCAGGCGCACGCGGAGGGCTTCGCCGCCGGGCACGCCGAGGGCATGACCGCGGCCGCCGGGGTCGTGGCCGAGGCCGAGCACGCCGCGAACGAGCGCATGGCCGAGGCGCAGCAGCGCTGGGAACGCCGGATCGCCTCGGCGGCGGCGTCCCTCGGTGCCGCTGCCGACCGCCTGGAGGAAGCCGCCCTCCCGACGGCCGACGACATCCGGGAGACCGTCCTGGGCTCGGTGCTGACCCTCGTCGAGGACCTCCTCGGCAGAGAGCTGGCGCTGGCCGACTCCCCCGTCCTCGACGCGCTGCGCCGCGCCCTGACGCTGTGCCCGTCGGACGCGCCCGCCCTGGTCCGCGTGCACCCCGACGACCTGGCGGAGATCCCGGACGACGCGCTGGCCGCCCTGCCCGACTCGGTGCGCGTGGTCGGCGACCCCGCGGTCGAACGGGCCGGCGCGATCGCCGAGACCGGATCCCGGCGCATCGACGCCCAGCTCGTCACCGCACTGGAGCGGGTCCAGCAGGTGTTGTCCTCGTGACCGCTCTCCCCGCCGTCCGATCGACCCTCCCCGCCGGCCTCTTCGCCCGCGCCCGCACCGCCGCCGCACCCCAGGTCACCGGTGTGGTCACCGGGGCGATGGGCCTGACGCTCACCGTCGAGGGCATCTCCGCGGCGGTCGGCGACCTGGTCGAGATCAACCCCGGCGAGCGGCCGCTGCTGGCCGAAGTCGTCGCCGTGGGCCGTGACCGACTCACCTGCATGCCGCTGGGCACCCTGTCCGGCGTGCACTCGGGCGCACCCGTCCGGGCGACCGGCAGGCCGCTCCAGGTGCCCGTCGGCGAGGCGTTGCTCGGCCGCGTCCTCGACGGGCTGGGCCGGCCGGTGGACGGCGGTCCGCCGCTGGCCGCCCACGTCTCCTGGGTGGACCTGGCCAGCGAGACACCGCACGCGCTCTCCCGCACCCGGGTCGAGGAGCCCCTCACGTTCGGGGTGCGGGCCCTCGACACGCTCGTCCCCTGCGGGAAGGGCCAGCGCCTGGGCATCTTCGCGGGCTCCGGGGTGGGCAAGTCCAGCCTGCTCGCCCAGATCACCCGCGGGACCGACGCCGACGTCCGCGTCATCGGGCTGATCGGCGAGCGAGGCCGCGAGGTCCGTGAGTTCCTCGAGGAGAACCTCGGCGCCGAGGGCATGGCGCGCACCGTCGTGGTCGTCGCCACCTCCGACGAGCCGCCGCTGGTCCGGCTGAAGGCCGCCTTCGTGGCCACCCGGATCGCCGAGGCCTTCCGCGACCAGGGCCGCGACGTGCTGCTCCTCATGGACTCGATCACCCGCACCGCCATGGCGCAGCGCGAGGTGGGGCTGTCCGCGGGCGAGCCGCCCGCCACCCGCGGCTACCCGCCGAGCGTCTTCGCGATGCTGCCGCAACTGCTGGAGAAGGCCGGGACCGGCGCCGTCGGCTCGATCACCGGGCTGTACACCGTCCTGGTCGAGGGCGACGACCACAACGAGCCGATCGCCGACACCGCGCGGTCCATCCTCGACGGGCACATCGTGCTCACCCGCAAGCTGGCCACCGTCGGCCACTTCCCGGCCATCGACGTGCTGGAGTCGATCTCCCGCGTCGCGACCGCCGTGGTGCCTCCGCCGCTGATGACCGATGCGCGGGAGATCCGCCGGCTGATGGGCGCGCTGCGCGACGTCAAGGAGCTCATCGAGATCGGCGCCTACCAGGCGGGCAGCGACCCGCTGGTCGACCGGGCCCGGGCCCTGGCTCCGCAGATCGAGGCGTTCCTGCAGCAGCCCATGGACGAGTCCACGCCGACGTCCGAGGCATGGGCCTGGCTGCAGCGGATCATCCGCTCGTGACCATCCGTGCGTGGGGTCGCGAGTGGACCGTGACCAGTGCCCGAGTCGCGGAGGAGCAGCTCGTGACCAGGGCTGCCGGGTCGCCGAGGAGCAGCTCGTGAAGCGGGCCGGCTTCCGGTTGCAGCCGGTCCTCGAGCTGCGTCGCACGCAGGAGCGCGCCGCCGCCGTGGCCTCGGCCGGCGCAGCGCAGGCCGCGGCCGACGCCGCACGGCGCGCCTCCGAGTACGAGACGACGCTCGCCGCGGCCGAGCTGCCCCGCTCCCTCCCCTCGGGGGACTTCCGCACCGCGATGACGCTGCTGCGCATCGCCGCCACCGATGCCTCCGACGCCCGCGCGGCGGCCACCGCCTCGGCCGAGCAGGCCGAGGCGGTCCGCGCGCAGTGGACCGCGGCGGCCCAGCGCACCAAGGCCCTGGAGCGCCTCCGCGAGCGGCACCTGGAGGCCCGGCGCCACGCCGAGGCCGCCGCCGAGGAGCGCGCCGTCGACGACCTGGTGACCGGCCGCGCGGGCCGGGGCACCGCCGAGGAGGAGGTCCCGTGGACGGGCTAGCCGCCGTGCAGTCGCGGATCAGCGAGATCCACTCCCGCTTCGCCCCGCAGGTGCGCTCGACGCCGCCGGGCTGGGCGTCGGCCGCCGCCGCCGCCGGGCTCACCGGCACGGCGTCCGCCTCGGGCACCACCGCCGCGTCCGGAGCCGGCACCGCGTCGGAGGCGGCGGTGGTCGCGCAGGCCGGCAAGTACCTCGGGGTCCCTTACCTGTGGGGCGGCACCGACCCGTCGAAGGGCCTGGACTGCTCCGGCCTGGTCCAGGTCGTCTTCGGCGACCTCGGCATCAACCTCCCCCGCACCTCGTCGCAGCAGGCCACCAGCGGTACCGCGGTGGCCTCCCTCGCCGACGCCCGCCCGGGTGACCTGGTCTTCTTCGACAACTCGTCGTCCCGGGCCGGGATCGACCACGTCGGCATCTACGTCGGCAACGGCAAGATGATCGCCGCCCCGCAGGCGGGCGAGAACGTCAAGGTGCAGGACGTCGGCAACCCGACGGCCATCCGGCGGGTGCTCCCGCCGGCCGCTCCGGTGGCCGGCGCGATGGCCGGCGCGGCGGGCGGCGGCATCGCCGGCGTCCCCTACGCCAACCTGTTCACCACCGCGGCCGGCCGCCACGGCGTGGACGCCGCGCTGCTGGCCGCCGTCGCGTCGAAGGAGTCGAACTTCGACCCGGGCGCGGTCTCCCCCGCCGGGGCCCAGGGGCTCATGCAGTTCATGCCCGCGACCGCGGCCGGACTCGGCGTGACGCCGCTCGACCCGGCGTCGGCCGTCGACGGCGCAGCCCGCTACCTGAAGGACCTCACCGGCCGCTTCGGCTCCACCGAACTGGCCCTGGCCGCCTACAACGCCGGACCCGGAACGGTGAGCCGGCACGGCGGCATCCCGCCCTATCCCGAGACCCAGAACTACGTCCGCGACGTCATGAGCAAGGCGGAGAGCTACCGATGACCGCACCTGTGATGCCCTCGGCCCCCGCCGCCCGGCCGGCCTCGACCGGCGGCGCGTCCGATGCCGGGAACACGGCGAGCGCCGCCCCCTTCGCCTCCGCCCTGGACGGAGCCCTGGCCCAGGGCCGCGGCTCGGTCGACGACGGGACGGGCGGGGACCACGAGCAGGAGTCCGAGCAGCCGCCCGGGACCGTCGTCGCCGGTGGGACCGCGGCCGACGGCGTCCTGCCCCTCGGTGTCGCCACGAGCTTCTGGGCCCTCGCCCTCGGGACGCCGCAGGCCATCGGCCCCGCGACGGACGCCGAGGCCGCTGTCGCCGGCACCGGACTTCCGGGCGCCCCCGGGAGCACGGCAGCCGGCACGGTGCTCGCCGCCGCGGTCGGCGCCGACGCATCCGCCGTGCCCGCTCCCGGTGGCACGCCGGCGACCCCGACGGGCCCCGCTGCGTCCGCGGCCGGCGCGGTCGTCACAGGCGGTGGTGTCCTGCCTGCACCGGGCACCGCAGCCGCTCCGGAGGCGGCCGCCGCGCTCGGCCGTGCTCTCGCCGCGGCGGCGGTGCCGGCCGCGACCGGCACCGTGTCCGCATCCGCCGCGACCGCGGGTCCGGTGGCCCCCGTCGTCGCCGAGGTGACGGCCGCGGCTGCCGGCGTCGCCACAGCGGGCGACACCGCGACCGCGGCTCCCGACCCGGCACCTGCCGGCTCCCCGGCGGCCGCCGGGACCGCGCTGCCCGGCGTCGGGAACCCCTCGTCGGCCGGTGCCGACACCGCCGGGACCGGCCAGGACGCCGGCGGCTCCACGCCGGGCGACGGTGCGGCCGAGCCGACCACCGCCGGCATCTCGGGCCCGGCACCCGCGACCCCGGCAGCGGCCACCGCGGACGCCGACGGCGCGACCGGCGCCGCGGCGACCCTGCCGGTGGCCGGCCAGGTCGCCCGCCAGGTCGCCGTCCTGCGCGGCGCGGCCGACGGCTCGCACACCATGACGCTCGTCCTCACCCCCGAGACGCTCGGCCCGGTGGAGGTATCGGTCACGGTCACCAAGGGCACGGTCGACCTGATGCTGCGCGGGGCGCACGAGCAGGGCCGCGCCGCACTCCTCGACGCACTGCCCGAACTGCGCCGCGACCTGGAGTCCGCCGGCCTGGTCACCGCCAAGCTCGAGGTCTCCAAGGACAGCGGCGGCTCCTGGCTGGACCGGCACAACGCCGGCCAGCAGGACCAGCCGGGCTCCGGTGAGCGGCCCGGACAGCACGGCCAGCCCGACGGACGGTCACGACCATGGCTGCGGCCTGCCGATAGCGGAGAGACCAGGACCGTCCCGACCACCGGAACCGCGTCGTCGGGCGTCGACGTCCGCGTCTGAACAGGAGACCCACCCCGTGACAGACCCCGTGGGCGGCACCCCGACCGTCCCGACCACCCGGTCGACCCCGCAGCTGGACCGCGGTGACCAGATGGGCAAGGACACCTTCCTCAAGCTCCTCGTGGCGCAGATGCGCTACCAGGACCCGTCCAACCCCGTCGACAGCACCCAGATGATCGCGCAGACGGCGACCTTCACCCAGGTGGAGAAGCTCGAGCAGCTCGCCACGATGGGCGCCACCGCCCTCGTGCTCCAGGAGCACGCCGCCGCCGGCGCGATGGTCGGTCGGCAGGTCAGCTACACCGACACGACCGGAACGCAGGTCTCCGGCCTCGTCTCCTCCGTCCGCCTCGCCTCCGGCAACTCCGAGGCCGTCGCCGTCGTCGACGGCACGGAGGTCCAGGTGGGCCGCATCACCGCCTTCTCCACTCCCACGCCGAGCTCAGGGACGAGCTCCTCCGCGGCGTCCTGATCCACTTCCCGCTCGACACCCCGAGGAGATCCTCCGCATGCTCCGTTCCATGTTCTCCGCCATCTCCGGCCTCAAGGCCCACCAGGCGAAGATGGACGTCACCGGCAACAACATCGCCAACGTCAACACCGTCGGCTACAAGAGCAGCAGCACCGTCTTCCAGGACACGCTCTCCCAGGTCGTCCGCGCCGGCGGTGCTCCTGCCGCCGACCGCGGCGGCACGAACCCGGCGCAGATCGGCCTGGGCGTCAAGCTCGCGGCGATCACGACCAACTGGACCAACGGCGCCGCCCAGTCCACCGGCCGCTCGACCGACTTCATGATCGAGGGCGACGGCTTCTTCGTCACCCGCGGCGCCGGCGGCGAGCAGCTCTACACCCGCGCCGGGTCCTTCGACTTCGACGCCACCGGGCGGCTGGTCACCCCGGACGGCAGCATCCTGCAGGGCTGGCTGGCCGACGCCAACGGCGTGGTCAACCCGAACGGGCCGATCCAGGACCTGGCCGTTCCCTACGGCGCCACGGTGCCGCCGGAGGCCACGGGCGCGTCCGCCCTCGGCGGCAACCTCAACTCCGCCGCCGCGGACGGTGCGTTCGTGCAGACCCCCGTCCGGATGTACGACCAGATGGGCGTGGCGCAGCAGGTCACGTACACCTTCACCAAGCTCGCCGACAACGAGTGGCAGCTGACGGTCAACAACGGTGACGACGACGGCGACCCGGCCACGCCGCCCCCGGCGCTCGCGCTGACCAACGCCGACGGCACCCCCTTCGACGGCATCGTGCGGTTCGACCCGGCGACCAGCGCGCGGATCGCCCCCGTCGGCCAGATCCGCTTCGCCCCCGGTGACGTCGCATGGCCCGGCCCGGTGACGATCGACCTGGCCGGCCTCACCCAGTTCGGCGGGAAGAGCGAGGTGGTCCCCACCGACGTCGACGGCTACGCGCAGGGCTCCCTCCAGGGCTTCGCGCTCTCGAACGACGGCACCATCACCGGCACCTACTCCAACGGGCTGCGGCAGAACCTGGGCCAGCTGTCCATGGCGTCGTTCAACAACCCGAGCGGGCTGGAGAAGGCCGGCAACTCCGCCTTCCGGGTCGCGCAGAACTCCGGCGAGGCGATGATCGGCGTCGCCGGCGCCGGCGGCCGCGGCATCCTCTCCTCGGGCGCCCTGGAGATGTCCAACGTCGACCTCTCCGAGGAGTTCACCAGCCTGATCGTCGCCCAGCGCGGCTTCCAGGCCAACAGTCGCGTGATCACCGCGTCCGACGAGCTCCTCCAGGACCTGGTCAACCTCAAGCGCTGAGCACGGGCCTGCCTCCGGCTCCGGCGGCGGGCCGCACCCGGCCCGGTCACTCCCCAGAAGGCCCCCGTCCAGAGGCTAGCCACGAGCTCGCGAGTGGTGAGGAGGACGGGGGCCTTCTACGGGCCGGCGCCGCTTCGGCTCAAGGACACGCTCCGCGGCGCCGATGGTGACAGTGACGATTCGCGCCCCTCCCGACTCCACCCCCACCGAGCAAGAGGACCGTCCCGTGATCCGAGTGACCCGCCTGAACGGGGAGCAGTTCGCACTCAACCCCGACCTCATCGAGCGGGTCGAGGCGCACCCCGACACCGTCGTGCACCTCGTGGACGGCACCCGGTACGTGGTCACGGAGACCGTCGACGACGTGCTCCGGGAGATCCTCGAGTACCGCGCCGGCATCCTCGCGACGTCCTACGAGATGGACCGCGGCGAGTACCGGCCCACCGGGGGCCCCCAGATCCTGGCCGAGGTCTCCTCCGTCGTCCCCTTCCCCGGACCCGAGGAGCGCTGACCCATGGATCCGGCCACACTGATCGGTTTCGTCCTCTCCCTGGTCGCACTCCTGGTCTTCATGATCATGGAGGGCGCCGACCCGATGTCGCTGCTCTTCCTGCCGGCGATCATCCTCGTGATCGTGGCCACCTTCGGGGCGGCCCTGTCCAGCCAGACGATGGACGACCTCAAGAAGATGCCCGGCTGGTTCAAGATGGCGGTGCTGCCGGCCAAGGTGCCGCCGCCGACCCAGCAGATCCAGACCCTGGTCGGCCTCGCCGAGAAGGCCCGCAAGGAGGGCCTGCTGGCCCTGGAGGCCCAGGTCAAGGCCATCGAGGACCCGTTCCTCAAGCGCGGCCTGCAGATGGGCATCGACGGCACCGACCCCGAAGAGCTGCGCACCGTCCTGGAGAGCGAGATCTCGGCCAAGAAGGCCGAGGACAAGGTCGCCGCGAAGTTCATGAACACCATGGGCGGCTACGCGCCCACCATCGGCATCGTCGGCTGCATCGTCGGCCTGATGAACGTCATGGGGAGCCTCAGCGACCCCGAGGCGCTCGGCCCGATGATCGCCGCCGCCTTCGTCGCCACCCTCTGGGGCGTCATGGCCGCCAACTTCTGGTTCCTGCCGATGGGCGCCAAGATCATGCGCGTCAGCGAGCTGCAGGCCGCCCAGATGGAGCTGCTCGTCGAGGGCATCGCCGAGATCCAGGCCGGCACCAGCCCGCGCGCGGTCCGCCAGAAGCTCAACGCCCTGATCCCGCCGAGCGAGCTCGCCAAGGAAGCTGCGTGAGTGCGGGCCACGGCGGCAGCCGCAGGGCGAAGAAGCACGAGGAGGAGGAGCACGAGAACCACGAGCGGTGGATGGTGTCCTACGCGGACATGATGACGCTGCTCTTCGTGCTCTTCGTGGTGCTCTTCGCCATGAGCCAGGTCGACAAGGACAAGTTCGCCGCCCTGGCCGCCGGCTTGTCCGAGGCGTTCGGCAGCCCCGTCACCGCGCTGACCAGCCCGACCCCGGAGGGTGCGGTCCTGGACGGGCTGCCCGGCGCCATCGACATCGCCTCGGCGCTCCCGCCGGAGACCACGGTGGACCGGGCGGAGGTCGACGCCGCGGCGGCCCAGGCGGCCCTGGAGCGCGCCGGCCGGGTCGCCAACGAGGCGCGGAGCGCCTACGACGAGCTGGCGGCTGCCCGCGACCAGCTCGCCGCCGCGCTGGCGGACGCCGGGTACGCAGGTGCCGCCCGGTTCGAGATCGACGAGCGCGGCCTGGTGGTGCACATCGTCGCGGACGCCGTGCTCTTCGACGCGGAGGAAGCGGTGCTGCGCCCTGAGGGTGCCGCCATCCTCGGCGCCGTGGCGCCCACCCTCACCGGGTTGCCCAACGTGCTGCGCATCGAGGGCCACGCCAACCACCTGCCGGTCACCCGCGGCGGCCCCTGGCCCTCGAACTGGGAGCTGTCGGGCTGGCGGGCCAGCACCGTGCTGCGGTACCTGGTGGGTGACGGCGTCCCCGAGGACCGCCTGTCGGCGGCCGGCTACTCGTCCACCAAGCCGCTGGTGCCGATCTCCGACCCCACGGCGCTCAGCGCGAACCGTCGCGTCGACGTCGTGGTGCTCTCCACCGCCTCGGCCGAGGCCAACGCACTGCTGCCCGGCATCGACGCCGGCCAGACGACCGCCGCACCGTCCGGTGCCGCGGGCCAGGACACCGCACACGAGGAGGGCCACTCATGAGCAAGGACAAGCAGACCGAGACCGACGAGGACGCCCCGAAGGGCAAGAAGAAGCTCTTCCTCGTGATGGGCGTGGCCGTGCTGGCCATCGCCGGCGCGGCGTACTTCTTCGTGTTCTCGGGCGGCAGCGCGGAGGCCGCGGCGCCGGAACACGGCGGGTACACCGCGCTCGAGCCCATCGCGGTCAACCTGGCCGGCGGCGGCTACCTGAAGATCGGGATCACCCTCGACTACACCGCGGCTGCCGCGGGTGGGGGCCACGGCGGCGGCGGCGTCGACGGCGCCAAGGCCTACGACGCGATCATCTCGACGTTCTCGCAGGCCAAGCCCGCCGACGTGACCGGTGCGCGCGACGCGCTCAAGGAAGCGCTGGAGCAGAAGATCATCTCGGCGTACACCGAGCACGACGTGCCGATGGTCATGGGCATCTACTACACCGAGTACGTCACCCAGTAGTCCCGCGGCACCGCCAGGGCGGCACCGGACAGGTCCGCCCTGGCGGTCCCGGCGCAGCCGGCCGCCCGGGGGGCCGCCCGGTAGGGCGACGGGCGCATCACGCCGGTCCCCTCGCACACCACCGGTCACAGCTCTCCCGTCCGGCCGACGACGCTTCCCACCCCCGGTCAGGGTGACCCCGGGTCCCGCCGATGAGTCAGTGCGTGACCACCCCCGACACCGGCCCGGCCCCCCGCGGGGGCGGTTCGCAGCCCCCGGCGGGAGCACCGGCCGGCGGCACCCGCAGCCGCCGGGGCGAACCGCGCACGTACGACTTCCGCCGGCCCACGAAGCTCTCCCGCGAGCACGTGCGCGTCATGCAGATCGCGCAGGAGGCCTTCGCCCGCCAGGCGACGACGATCCTGACCACGTTCCTGCGGACCGGCGCCCGGCTGGAACTGCAGAGCATCGAGCAGTTCTCCTACGACGACTACGTCCAGACGCTGCCCGACCCGGTGTTCATCACGACGTTCACGCTGGAGCCGCTGGCCGGCAAGGGCATGCTCGCCTACCCGCTGGACATCGCGATGGCGATCGTCGACCACCTGCTCGGTGGGTCCGGCGCCGCGGCGCAGCCCGCCCGGCCGATGACCGGCATGGAAACCACCATCACCACCCACCTGCTGGACCGGTTGCTGCACGAGTTCGCGGCCTCCTTCGCGACGATCACCGAGCTCCAGCCGGCGATGACGGGGTTCGAGTACAACCCCCAGCTGGCGCAGGCGGCCTCGGGCTCGGACACCGTCATGGTGGCCAACTTCGCCATGGCCGTGGGCAGCCGCGAGGGCGCAGCGACGCTCGTCCTGCCGTTCTCGTCGTTCGCCCAGGCGCTGAACAACGCCGCCTCGCCGCAGCTGTCGGACTCCGCGCTGCGCAAGCGGAAGAAGGCGGCCGAGGCACTGGCCGCCCGCCTCAACCTCGTCCCCGTGGACGTCAGCGTGCGGTTCGCCCCGCTGTCGGTGTCCTCGGCAGACCTGCTCTCCCTCGCCGTCGACGACGTACTCCTGCTGCGCCATCCGCGGGACAGCCCGCTCGAGGTCACCACCAACGACGTGACGTTCGCCTACGCGATCGCCAGCAACCACCGGCGCCGCCTGGCCGCCTCGATCGTTCCCACCCCGCACGCCGCCGTGAAGGACACCGCATGAGCACCGACAGCTCCCAGGACTCCCAGACCGTCACCGCCGTCGTGGCGGCCGCGGCCCGCGCCGCGGCCACCCTCGTGCCCGCGACCACGCAGCTGGTCGCCGGCGCCCCGGTCAGCGACCCCGACACCGTCCCCCTGCCTCCGGGCGCAGCCTCGGCGGTCACCGCCGGGCTGTCCGGCGAGGTCAGCGGCGACGTCGTGCTGGTCGTCTCGGCCGACGTCGTCGAGGCGCTGAGCAACTCCCCCGTCGGCAAGATGGACGTCGCCGCGGCGCTGCGTCCGGCCCTGGAGGCGGCCGCGGCCACCCTCGGCCGCGTGCGGGTCGCCTCCGAGCGGGTCGAGGACCCGGTCGCCGCCCTGGACGGGCTGCGGGACAAGGGGATGTTCGTGGCCGTCCCGCTCATGGCCGACGGCGAGCACCAGGCGACGTTCGCGCTGCAGGTGAACCTGCCGGCGGTCCGCACGCAGGGCGGCAGCCTGGACCTCCTCCGGCACGTGGCCATGGAGGTCACCGTCGAGATCGGCCGCACCCGCATGACCGTCCAGGAACTCCTCTCGCTGCACCCCGGCGAGGTGGTCGAGCTCGACCGCGCCGCGAGCGCCCCGGCGGACCTGCTGGTCAACGGCACCCTCATCGCCCGTGGCGAGGTCGTCGTCGTCGACGAGGACTTCGGTCTCCGGATCAGCGAGATCGTGAGCGACGCCGCCGAGCTCGGAGCAACCGCATGACGTGGATGATCATCCGGCTGATCCTCTCGCTGGGGTTCATCGCCGTGGTGCTGCTCTACGCCGCCCGGCTGGCCAAGAAGCGCGGGCTGGGCCAGAGCACCGGTCTCATCGAGGTCGTGGCGCGCCAGCGCATGGGCCGCACCAGCACGCTCAACGTCGTCCGCATCGCCGACGTCGTCCTCGTCGTGGGGGCCACCGAGGAGCAGATCACGCTCCTGGCCGAGGTGGACTCCGACAGCATCGACGCCGCGCTGCGGGAGCGGGCGCCCGGCCGGCCGGCCGCCGCCCCTGCCCACCCCGACGCCGACGAGGACGACGACCAGGAGCACCACGACCGCGACCTCTACCCCGCCCGCATCCCGCGGCAGTCCTCCGGCGTGCTCGCCGGCTCGGTCCTCGACCGCCAGGGCTGGGGCACGCTGGTCGACCAGATGCGCGAGCGGACGGTCCGCCGGCCATGACCGCCCTGCTCCCGCAGCGCGTGCCGGCAGCGGCCCGGTGGCGCGCGACGGTGGTCCTGCTGCTGACGCTCCTCACGGGGCTGGCAGCGGTGCTGCTGGCCGGCCCGGCCGCGGCGGCACCGACCGACCCGACGGCGCCGGACGAACCGGTCGTCCCGGGTGTGGGCGGGGCCGACGGCGGCGTGGACATCTCCATCGGTGGCGGCGACGCCAGCACCTCGATCACGCTCATCCTGGCGATCACCGTGCTGTCGGTGGCGCCCTCGGTGCTGCTGCTCGCCACCTCCTTCACCAAGATCATCGTCGTCCTGGGCATCACCCGGAACGCACTGGGCCTGCCGACGTCGCCGCCGAACCAGGTGCTCACCGGGCTGGCCTTGTTCCTCACGCTGTTCGTGATGGGCCCGGTCTTCAGCGACATCAACGAGATCGCGGTGCAGCCCTACATGGACGGCGCCCTCTCGGTGTCGCAGGCCTACGACGCCGGCGTCGTCCCGCTGCGCGAGTTCCTGCTCGGCAACACCCGCGAGGACGAGCTCAAGCTGATGATCGGGCTCTCGGGCGAGGAGGCGCCGGCCGACGCCGCCGCCGTCAGCATGACCACGCTCATCCCGGCGTTCGTGCTCTCCGAGCTCAAGAGCGCCTTCATCATCGGGCTGGTCATCTTCATCCCGTTCCTGGTGCTCGACATGCTCGTCAGCGCCTCGCTCATGTCGATGGGCATGATGATGGTGCCGCCGACCATCGTGTCGCTGCCGTTCAAGCTGCTGCTGTTCGTCGTGGTCGACGGCTGGTCGCTGGTCACCACCGCGCTCGTCGGCTCCTACGGGGGTGGCTAGGCATGAGCGACGTGAGAACGACGGGCGAGCGAGCATCGCAGGGAGCGCCAGCGACCGAGGAGCGGAACGAGTCCGGAGTCGAACAATGAGCGACGCCGACGTCACCGAGATCGCACTCCAGACGATGATGCTCTCGGCCAAGGTGGCCGCCCCGATCCTGCTCACGGCACTGGCGGTGGGCTTCGCGATCTCGCTGTTCCAGGCGGCCACCCAGATCCAGGAGCCGACGTTGTCCTTCGTCCCCAAGATGATCGCCGTCGCCGTCGTCCTGCTGATCACCGGGAACTGGATCCTCTCCTCGGTGGTGGACTTCACCGAGCACCTGTTCGACCAGCTGCCACGCCTGCTCGACCGGACCTGACCGATGGACCTCTCGGTCCCCGCCGTCACCCTGGTCGCCCTGCTCCTCGGCACCGCCCGGGCCGCCGGGTTCGTGCTGCTCGCACCGCCGTTCAACTCGCGGACCATCCCGGGGCCGGTGAAGGGTGCGCTGGCCCTGGCGCTGTCCCTGCTGCTGTCGACCCAGATCGCGCCGACGCTGCCCGAGCCGACGGCGGGGTTCGTCGTCGTCGCGGCCGTGACCGAGGTGGTCATCGGGGCGGCGCTGGGCTTCGTCGTCCAGGTGCTGTTCACCGCCGTGCAGATGGCCGGTGACCTCCTGGACGTGACCGGCGGTTTCTCGCTGCAGCCGGCCTACGACCCGCTGGCGATGACGCAGAACGCCGTGATCGGCCGGCTGCACTACCTGCTGGCCGTCACGCTGCTGTTCACCAGCGGCGGTCACCTGCTCCTGGTCAAGGGCTTCGCGACCTCCTACCAGGGGTTGCCCGTCGGGGGTGATGTCCCGGTCGACCAGCTCGGCGCGGTGCTCATCCAGGCGATCTCCATGATGTTCCTCGCCGCGCTGCAGATCGCGGGGCCGATGGTCGCCGTGCTGCTGCTGGCCGACATCGCACTGGCGCTGCTCAGCCGCGCCGCCCCCGCCCTCAACATCTTCGCCATCGGCTTCCCGGTGAAGATCACGCTGACCCTCGTGATGCTCGGTCTCACCTTCCCGCTGCTGCCGCCCGCCCTCGACGCACTGCTCGAGCACGGGGTCCGGGCCATGGGCTCCCTCAGGAGCGGCTGACCGTGAGCAAGGACGGTCCCGGCGGTGAGAAGACCGAGAAGCCCACTGCCCAGAAGCTCAAGAAGGCGCGCAAGGAAGGGCAGATCCCGCGCACCCAGGAGCTGGGTACCTGGGCGGGCATCGCGACGGCCAGCGTGCTGCTGCCCATGGTCGCGGGCAAGGGCTTCGCCGAGG
This sequence comes from Blastococcus sp., assembly GCA_042090795.1. Lineage (GTDB taxonomy): Bacteria > Actinomycetota > Actinomycetes > Mycobacteriales > Geodermatophilaceae > Blastococcus. The sequence continues at coordinate 45,891 of JBELIQ010000030.1, forward strand.
TGCAGGTGCTGTTCCTGCAGATCAGGACCGTGGCCACCCAGCCGGAGATCCCGGCGATCGCCGCACTGCTGGGCCAGGCGCTGACCGCCTTCATGATGACGGTGCTGCCCCTGGCCCTGGCGCTCATGGTCGTCGGCATCATCTCCTCGGCGACCCAGGGCGGGGTCACGTTCGCCACCAAGGGGATGAAGCCGACGCTCAAGAAGTTCAACCCGCTGACGGGCCTGAAGCGGATGTTCGGCAGCCAGGGGCTGTGGGAGGTGACCAAGGCACTGATCAAGACGATCGCCCTCGCGGTGGTCGTCGTCATCACCAGCGACCGGGCCCAGACGCTGGTGTCCGGAGCCGGTGCGCTCCCGCTGTCCGCGGTGATCGACACCTTCGTCGACTCGGCGATCCTGATGTTCCGCGTGGTCGCCATGACCGGTCTGGTGATCGCCATCGCCGACTACCTCGTGGTCCGCCAGAAGATGATGAAGCAGCTCAAGATGAGCAAGTACGAGATCACCCAGGAGCACAAGCAGGCCGAGGGCGACCCGTACATGAAGGCCCACCGCAAGGGCGTGGCGCTGTCGATGTCCCGGAACCGGATGATGGCCGAGGTCGCCGACGCCGACGTCCTGCTGGTCAACCCGACGCACGTGGCCGTGGCGCTGAAGTACGAGGCGGCCAAGGGCGCGCCGCGGGTCGTGGCCAAGGGCGCCGGCGAGGTGGCCGCCAAGCTCCGCGAGATCGCCGCGGAAGCGCGGGTGCCGATGGTGCAGGACATCCCGCTCGCGCGTGCGCTGCACGCCTCCTGCGAGCTCGGGCAGGAGGTGCCGCCGCAGCTGTTCACCGCCGTGGCCCGCGTCCTGGCCTTCGTCATGCACCTGGGGGCACGCGGCGTGCGGGGCGGGCTGCACCGTCCGGGCTTCGAGCCGCCGGACACCAGCGACCTGCCCAAGGCCGGTCGCCGCCGCATCGCCGCCCAGCCCGCCGCCTGAGGAGCAGCTGGGATCAGTGGAAGGACCCCGTCCCCCTCACGCCTCGCACGCTCGGCGCGAGCCTCGGGACGGGGCCACGGAGGACGGCGGCGCCAGGCGGTACCGCCGCCGCCGGGCCCTGCCGATGAGAAGGGCGTGAGCCACCGACTGTCCTTCGTCCCCGGAGCGGGAGCGTGAAGGGCCTCGTCAAGGCCGCCGTCCCGGTCGGCGTCGTCGCGATCGTGCTCATGCTGGTCGTGCCCATGCCGGCCGCCGCGATGGACCTGCTGATCGGGCTGAACCTCGCCCTCTCGCTGCTGATCCTGCTCGTGGCCATGCAGATCCGGAAGCCGCTGGATTTCGCCGTCTTCCCCTCGCTGCTGCTCATCGCGACGCTGTTCCGGCTGGCCCTCAACGTCTCCTCGACGCGGCTGGTGCTCACCGACGGCTACGCCGGCAAGGTGATCGAGGCGTTCGGCCACATCGTCATCGCCGGTTCACTGGTCGTCGGCCTGGTGATCTTCGTGATCCTGACCGTGGTGCAGTTCGTGGTGATCACCAACGGTGCCGGGCGCGTGGCCGAGGTCGGTGCGCGCTTCACCCTCGACGCCATGCCCGGCAAGCAGATGGCCATCGACGCCGACCTCAACTCGGGTCTGATCAACGAGGACCAGGCGCGCAAGCGCCGCCACGAGGTCACCGCCGAGGCCGACTTCTACGGCTCGATGGACGGTGCGTCCAAGTTCGTCAAGGGCGACGCCATCGCCGGCATCATCGTCACGCTGGTCAACCTGATCGGCGGCTTCGCCATCGGGGTGATGCAGCGCGGCATGGCGCCCGGAGAGGCCGTCTCCACCTTCTCGCTGCTCACGGTCGGCGACGGTCTGGTCTCGATGATCCCGGCGCTCCTGATGTCCACCGCGACGGGCATCATCGTCACGCGCTCGGCCACCGAGGGCGACATGGGCACCGACCTGATCGCCCAGCTCGGCCGGTTCAAGCAGCCCGTGCGCATCGCCGGCGGAGCATCCCTCGCGCTGTGCCTGATCCCCGGCCTGCCCAAGCTGCCGTTCCTGCTCGTCGGCGGGCTCTTCCTCTTCCTGTCCACCCGCATGACCGACGAGCCGGAGGTCGACGAGGACGCCGAGGCGGCGGCCGCCGCCGCGGACGCCGAGCCGCAGCCGGACTCGCACGAGGCGATCGTCGAGAAGATGCGGGTGGACCCGCTGGAGCTCGAGGTGGCCTACGACCTCGTGGAGCTGGTCGACACCGCGCGCGGCGGCGACCTGCTGGACCGGGTCAAGGCGCTGCGCCGGAAGGTCGCCATGGAGACGGGCCTGGTGATCCCGCTGGTGCGCACCCGCGACAACCTGGACCTGCAGGGTTCGCAGTACGTCATCTGGCTCAACGGCGTCCCCGCGGCCAAGGGCATCTCCCCCGCCGGCACCGTGCTCGCCATCGGCGACAACCTCGAGGGGCTGCCCGGCAAGCCCACCCGCGAGCCGGTCTTCGGGCTCGCCGCCAAGTGGGTCCCGGTGGAGCTCCAGCGGGCTGCGGAGATGGCCGGCGCCACCGTCGTCGACCGGTCCTCGGTCATCACCACGCACCTCGCCGAGGTCGTCCGGCAGAACGCCGCGGACCTGCTGGGCCGCGAGGACGTGCGCCTGCTCGTGGAGATGATCCGCCGCACGCACCCCGTCGTCGTCGAGGAGCTGACCCCCGCGCTGCTCACCCTGGGGGAGGTGCAACGCGTGTTGCACGCGTTGCTCGAAGAGGGTGTGTCGATCCGGGACCTGGTCCGCATCTTCGAGGCACTCTCTGTGCGTGCGAAGCACTCGACAGAACTGGACGGACTGGTCGAGGCCGCGCGCTCCGCACTCGGCTCGGCGATCAGCCACCCGTACGTGACCCCCGACGAGCGACTGCACGTCTTCACCCTCGACCCCGGCTTCGAGCAGCGGCTCCTGGAATCCGTGCGGCAGAGCGAGGCCGGCGCCGTGCTGGCCCTGGACGCCGGCACCGTCGACGCGCTCGTCGTCGGCTGCGGCGGGCTGCTCGAGGACGCCGAGCGGCAGGGCCTGTCCCCCGTGCTGGTGTGCTCGCCGCAGGTCCGGTCCGCACTCGCCCGGCTGATGCGCCAGGTCCTGCCCCGCCTTCCGGTGATCTCGTACGCCGAGGTCTCCCGGACCGCACAGATCGAGTCGCTGGGAGTGGTGAGCGGTGCCGTTGCGATCCGTTGAGGCTGCCTCCCGCGACGACGCCATCGCGGCCGCGCGCGAGCAGTTCGGCCCGGCCGCCCGCGTCGTCGGGGTCCGTCGCGTCCGCTCCGGCGGCGTGCTCGGGTTCTTCGCGACCGAGCGCTACGTCGCCGAGGTCGCGCCCGACCCGTTCGGCGTCCCGGGCGTGCCGGTGCCCGCTCCCGCCCGACCGGCAGGCGCGCTGACCGAGGACCCCGACACCGGATCGCTGGCCGCCTTCGGCTCGCCGCTGGCCTCGGCCGCACCGGCCCGGGCCCGGACGGCTCCGCCCCGCAACGGCGCCGCGGCCTGGGCCGCCGAGGCCGCGCGGATCAGCTCTCCGGCCGCCGCCGCGGCACCGCGGTCCCCGGCCGCCGCCGCGACACCGCGTGCGACGCCCGCGCCCGCCGGCGCGACGGTCGGTCGTCGGGCCGAGCCGCCGGCTCCCCGCTCCGAACCCGCCGACGACGCCCGGCTCGAGGAGCTCGCCGGACTCCTCGGTGCGATGACCACGCCGCCGCCGCAGCCGCCCGCCGTCACCCGGGCGGACGTCGTCACCCGGGCGGACATCGTCACCCGGGCGGACATCGTCACCCGGCCGGATCTCGTCTCCCGGCCGGACGTCGCCCCCGCCAGCTTCGCGCGCACCACGCGCGGGGACCGCGTGCCTCCCCCCGTGGATGACGCGGCCGACGACGACGGGCCGTCCGGCGGCGTCCCCTCGCCCTTCACCGCCGCGCTCGCGCGGATGGTGGCCGGCGACCGCGACGTCCAGCACGCGGTGCGCGAAGCGCTGGAGACGTCGGACGCGACGCGCTCCGGGGATGCCGACAGCGGCGCGCGGGCGGCACGTGAGCGACGGCCGGAGCCACCGCCCGAGCCCGACATCGAACCCGAGCCGACGAACCAGCCAGCGGTGTGGACGCGTGGAACGCGCCAGAAGGAGGAAACGGTGGGAGACCAGGTCATCGCACCGCCCTCCACGACGATCGGCGAGCGGCCGGACTTCCCCACCTGGGCGGACGAGGTCTCGTTCCCCGACGGGTCGTTCCCGGAGGACTCCTTCGCCGTCGAGCCCTCCACCGGCACGATGTCGATCGACGAGCCCGCCACTGCCCTCACGCCGGCCTCCCGCGAGGAGGCCATCGCCGAGGTGCTGCGCGCGGCGCTGGCCGAGGGGCACTCCGACGACGCGCTGGCCGGCATCCTGCGCAAGGTCGTCGCCGGCGACTCGCCGCAGGACGCCCTGGTCGAGCCCTCCGCCGTCCCGGCCGACGACGCCGCTCCGTCACCGCAGGCCGAGCAGCCGGTGCCCGAACTGCCGGCAGCAGAGGTGCCCGCGCCCGTCCCGGCCGAAGCGCCCGAGGTGCCCGCCGCCGAGATGGCCGCCCCCGAACCCACCACCGCCGAGATGGCGGCCCCCGAGCCCACCGCCCTCGAGCCCACCACCGCCCAGCCCGTCGTCGTCCAGCGCGTCGTCGCGGAGCCCGTCGCTGCGCCCCCGCTGGTGGCCGCCGTCGGGTCCAGCGTCGACCTCTTCGGTCCGATCGGCCGCGCGGTCACCCCGGCTGTGTCCGCCCCGGTGGCGGCGGCCCCCGTGAACCTGTGGGGCGAGGTGGCCGCCGCACCGCTGGCGGCCCGCACCGAGGAGCCGGACGCGCCGATCCAGGCGCAGGAGGTGCCGGCCGGGTCGGCGCCCGTGGAGGAGCCGTCTCCGCCGCCGGTGACCGGGCCTGCCACCGGGACGTCGCTGTTCGGCGAGCCCGCGGCCGCCGCGAGCGGGCCCTGCCCGGACGAGCTCACCACCACCCCGGCCACCGGCGCGCCGCTCGACAGCGCCCAGCCCGCCCGTGCGGAGGAGCTCG
>JBELIQ010000030.1:51054-51120 GCA_042090795.1 Blastococcus sp.
TCGCGGAGGACCTCGTCGCGGAGGACCTCGTCGCGGAGGACCTCGTCGCGGAGGACCTCGTCGCGG
>JBELIQ010000031.1:0-21431 GCA_042090795.1 Blastococcus sp.
CGGTCGCTGCAACTCCCGAGAAGATCGGGTGTTGCAGCGACCGCTAGAACCCGCCTCGCGGTTCTGGGCCTCTCGCGTTCACCGGTCCGGTGGACCGGCCGGATCAGGCAGCGACGGGGCGCGCCTGCAGGGCGCGGCGAACCTTCTTGCCGCCCGTCGTCATCTTCCAGAGCTTGCCGAGCTGCGAGGGCAGGTTCTTCGGGGTTGTCTCGGCCAGCCAGTCGTTGGGCAGCGACAGCCGGATCACCTTGTGCCAGGCGGAGGCGACCTGCTGCGGCAGCGGCGCGGAGTGGTAGGTCAGGCCGTAGCGGTCGAAGATGTCCTGCACCCGCGGCGCGATCTCGGCGTACCGGTTGCTGGGCAGGTCGGGGAACAGGTGGTGCTCGACCTGGTGGCTCAGGTTGCCGGTCAGGATGTGCATGGCCTTGCTGCCCGAGATGTTGGCGGAGCCGAGCATCTGCCGCAGGTACCACTCGCCCCGCGTCTCGCCCTCGATCGAGGACTTCTCGAAGGTCTCGACGCCCTCGGGGAAGTGCCCGCACATGATCACCGAGTGCGACCACAGGTTGCGGACGACGTTGGCGGTGAAGTTGGCGGCCAGGGTCGGCAGGAACGACGGGCCCGACAGCGCCGGGTGCAGCACGTAGTCCTTGGTCGCCTGGTTGCGGATCTTCTTCAGCACCTGCTTGGTGGCGGCGCGGAACTCCGGGTTGGCCCGGCGCTTCTTCGTCGCCAGGTTCTTGCCCAGCTCGAGGTCGTAGGCCGCGATGCCGTACTCGAAGAAGCAGGCGTTGAGGAAGTTCCACAGCGGCTGCGCCAGGTACAGCGGGTGCCACGGCTGGTCCTCGTCGACGCGCATGATGCCGTAGCCGAGGTCGTTGTCCTTGCCGATCACGTTCGTGTACGTGTGGTGCAGTTCGTTGTGCGAGTGCTTCCACTGCGCGGCCGGGCTGGCCATGTCCCACTCCCACGTCGTGGAGTGGATCTTCGGGTCACGCATCCAGTCCCACTGGCCGTGCAGGATGTTGTGGCCGATCTCCATGTTCTCCAGGATCTTGGCCAGCGAGAGCCCGGCGGTGCCCACGAGCCAGGCCGGCGGGAACATCGAGACCAGCAGCACGGCCCGGCTGCCCAGCTCGAGCTTGCGCTGCACGTCGATGACCCGGCGGATGTAGGCGGCGTCGTCCTCGCCCAGGCTGTCCCGGATCTCCTGGCGGATGGTGTCGAGCTCCTTGCCGATGAGCTCGATGTCCTCGGCGGAGAGGTGGGCGGTGGGGTTCTCGGGCTTCTTCTGCAGGGCAGTCATGTCCGGCTCCTCTGTCGGGTCGGTCAGTGGTCGATGTCGCAGGCGCCGGCGGGGGCGCTGACGCAGGTCTGGACGAGCACGCCGTCGCCCGGGGCGGCGGTGGTGATCTCGCCGTTGCGCAGATCGCGGACGGCGCCTTCGCGCAGGGGGAGGACGCAGCCGTAGCAGATCCCCATGCGGCACCCGCTGGGCATGAGGACGCCGGCCTCCTCGGCGGCGTCGAGGATCGGCGTCGCGCCGTCGGCCTCGATCGTGGTGCCGTTCTTCGTGAAGCTGACCGTGCCGCCCTCGCCGGTGACGAGGATCCGCGGACGGAACCGCTCGGTGTAGAGCCTGTCGGCGACGCCGACCGACGCCCAGTGCTCCTCGAGCGCCTCGAGCATCCCGACGGGCCCGCAGGCCCAGGTCGACCGCTCGTGCAGGTCGGGGACGAGCTCGGCGATGGACCGCGCGTCGAGCATCCCGGCGGTGTCCGTGTGCTGCTCGATCAGCCGGATGCGGCCCTCGGCGGCCATCTGCCGCAGCTCGGCGCCGAAGACGACGTCGTCCGCGGTGGGGGCCGAGTGGACCAGCACCGTGTCGGTGAGCTGGTCCGCCGCGTTGCGCAGGATGCCCATGACCGGCGTGATGCCGGAGCCGGCGGTGACGAACAGCGCCTTGTCCGGCGCCTGCTCGGGGAGGCAGAACTCACCGGTGGCCTGGTCGAGCTGGACGATGGTGCCGGGGCGGACCCGGCGCACCAGGTGGTTGCTCACCTTGCCGTCCGGGATCGCCTTCACGGTGATCGTGAAGCAGCCGTCGGCCCGCCCGAGCACCGAGGTGATCGAGTAGGCGCGCCACTGGCGCACCCCGTCGATGTCGATGCCGATGCGGACGTACTGGCCGGGGACGTGCGGGAGCCAGTCCTTGCCGGGGCGGATCACGATGCTGGCGGCGTCCCGCGTCTCGCGGTGCACCGCCTCGATCCGGCCGCGCAGCGCCGCTCCCGACCGGAGCGGGTCGAACAGATCCAGGTAGTCCACGGGCAGCAGCGGCGTCGTCACCATCTCGGCCAGCCGCACCGCCCGCTCGCGGAGCGAGGCCAGGGGCGACCGCACCGGGTTCGGGCGGGGAACGGTCGTCGTCATACGTAGAAGGTTGTCCAACTCAGGCGTCAGTTACCTGTGTGGCGGACGTGAATCAACCGCTATGTTCTGTTCCCCGCGAACAAGAGGGGCGTCATGGACGGGGAACTGGGTCTGCCGGCCGCCATCGCCGAGGCGATGCGGCACGAGCTGCCGTCCGTCGCCGAGCAGACGGTCGCCGCCATCGTCGTCGAGGTGCCGAGCTACGCCGACGCCTTCAGCGGTGAGATGGGCCGCAACATCGAGAACGCCGTCCAGCTCGCCCTAGGCGGCTTCCTGGTCCTCGCCACGGACGGCGGGGACGGCGACGCCAGCACGCCGATCCAGCCGGCGCTGGACGGCGCCTACGCGCTGGGTCGCGGTGAGGCGCGCAGCGGACGGTCGATGGACGCGCTGCTGGGCGCCTACCGGGTGGGTGCACGGGTGTCCTGGCGGCTCATGGCCGACGGCGCCGTCCGCGCCGGGCTGACCGCCCGGCCGCTGGCCCGGTTCGCCGAGCTCGTCTTCGCCTACATCGACCAGCTCTCGGCGGCCAGCGTGGCCGGCCACAGCGACGAGCTGGCCACCACCGGGCGGGTGCGGGAGCGGTACCGGGAGCGGCTGGCCACCGTGCTGCTCGGTCACGGCCCGCGGCAGGACAAGCTGGCGGCCGCCGAACGGGCCGACTGGGCACCGCCGCGGACGCTGACGGCGGTGATCGTGCCCGAGGCGCGGGTGCGGAACGCGCTGAACTCCCTCGACCCCCGGACGCTGCGGTCGAGCGAGGAGGTGCCCGCTGCCGAGGGCGCCGGGGAGCTGGTGGCGCTGCTGGTGCCGGACGCCGACGGCCGCTCCCGGCCCGCCCTCATGCGCTCTCTGCAGGGGGCCGAGGCGGTGGTGGGGCCGGCCCGGGCGTGGGACGACGTCGGCAGCTCCTACGCCCGGGCCGTGCGGGCCGGGCAGCTTGGCCTGACGGCGGATGCCTCGGGGCTGCTGGACACCGACACCCGGCTGGCCGAGCTGGTGCTGCGCGCCGACGAGACGGCGTTGGCCGACCTGCGCGCCCAGGCGCTGTCGCCGCTGGCCGAGCTGGGCGAGAGCGCCCGGGAGAAGCTGACCGAGACGTTGCGGTCGTGGCTGCTCCACCAGGGGCGCCGGGACGCCGTCGCCGCGGACCTGTTCATCCACCCCCAGACCGTGCGGTACCGGATGGGGCAGCTGCGCGAGCTGTACGGGGCCCGGCTGGAGGACCCGGACACCGTGCTGCAGCTGGTCCTGGCGCTGGGCGTGGCGCCCGGGGCGGAGGACTGATGGGTGTCCTGATCGTGCACGGGTGGGAGAACCGGCGGCCGGAGGGGCATTGGCAGCGCTGGCTGGCCGAGCGGCTCGCCGACGACGGGCACCAGGTGCGGTACCCGCAGTTCCCCGAGCCCGACGTCCCGGTGCTGGACGACTGGCGCGCCCTGCTGCGCGCGGAGCTGGCCGCGCTCGGCGGCGGCGAGCGGGTGCTGGTGTGCCACAGCCTCGCCGTCCTGCTGTGGTGGCAGGCTGCGCCGGCGCTGGGCGACCTCCAGCCCGACCGGGTGCTGCTCGTGGCGCCTCCGTCGGCCGACGTGCTGCGCGCGCACCCCGAGGTGGCGGCGTTCGCACCGCCGCCGGGCATGGCGACGACGCCGCTGACGGACGACCTGGCGGCGCGGGTGCGGCTCGTGGCCGCGGACGACGACCCGTACTTCCCGGGCGGTGCGGCGTCCCTGTACGCGGACGGGCTGGGCATCGACGTCGACGTGATCCCCGGCGGCCGGCACCTGGACCTCCCGGCCGGATACGGCTCGTGGCCGTCGGTGCTGGCCTGGTGCAACGACTCGACGGTGCGGATCGTCGGCCGGTGAACACCCTGCTCGCCGAGGTGGCGCGGGCGGCCGGGGTGCCGCTGGACGTCCCGGTCGAGGTGGATGGCGACACCGGACTGGGCGGCCCGCTCGCCGTGTCCGGTCTGGTGACCGGCGCGGTCGCCGCGCAGCTCGTCGCGGCGCGGCTGCTCACCGGCGATCGGACGCCGCTGCGCCTGGATGCCGCGCACGCCGGGCTGGCGGTGCGCAGCGAGCGGTACGCGCGCCTGGACGGGCGCCCGGTGGGGATGGGGTTCGCGCCGCTGTCCCGGTTCTGGCGGACGGCGGACGGGTGGCTGCGGCTGCACGGCAACTACCCGCACCACCGCGAGGCTGCTGTCTCCGTCCTGGGGGCCGACGACGTCGACGCGGTCGCCGCGGCGGCCGTGCGGTGGCGGGCCGAGGAGCTGGAGAGCGCCGTCGTCGCCGCCGGGGGTGCCGCGGCCGCCGTCCGGACGCCGGAGGAGTGGAGCGCCTCCCCGCAGGGGCGGGCGGTGGCGGACCTGCCGCTGCTCGGGCTCCGCCGGGTGGCGGACGGGCCGCCCCGGCGACCGGCCCTGGACGGTCTCCGCGTGCTGGACCTGACCCGCGTGATCGCCGGACCGGTGGCGACGCGGGTGCTCGCCTCGCACGGCGCCGACGTGCTCCGGGTGGACGGTCCGCGCCTGCCCGACCTGCGCGACGGGCTCGTGGACACCGGCGTCGGCAAGCGGCACGTGGTGCTGGACCTGGCCGAGGCACAGGGCCGCGCGCAGGTCGAGGAGCTGCTGGCGGCAGCGGACGTGGTGGTCCAGGGCTACCGGCCGGGCGCCCTGGAGGCGTTCGGCATGGATCCGGCCGCGCTGGCGGGGCGGCATCCGCATCTGGTCGTCGTGCGCCTGTCGGCGTGGGGGACGCGCGGGCCGTGGGCGGGCCGGCGGGGATTCGACTCGCTGGTGCAGGCGGCGACGGGCATCGCCGCCGCGTACGGAACGCCGGAGGAGCCCGGCGCGCTGCCGGCCCAGGCGCTGGACCACGCGACCGGCTACCTGGCTGCCGCAACCGTGCTGGCGGCGCTGGTGCGGCAGCGGGACGAGGGCGGCGGTTGGTACGGCGAGCTGTCCCTGGCGCAGACCGCGCGGTGGCTGCTCACCGCGCCGCGGGACGCCTCTCCCCCCGGCCCGGCGCCCGATCCCGGTCCCTGTCTCCAGTCGCTGGACTCGACGGACGGGTCCGTCACGGTGGTTGCGCCACCGGGGTCCCCGCCGTGGACGGCGGCGGCCGTGCTGCCACCGGCCGCTGCACCGGCCTGGCGCCCCCGGGCAGGATCGTCGCCGTGACCGTGGACCTCGCCGCCGCCGCTGCGTTCCTCGCCTCGTCCGGACGGGTGCTCGACCGCCGCCGGTTCGACCTGCTGACTGGCTCGGGCGGTGCCGACGCCGTGGTCGCCGCCGTCGACGGCTACCGGAACGCCGACGGCGGCTACGGGTGGGGGCTGGAACCGGACCTGCGCTCGGGGAGCAGCCAGCCCGGCGGTGCGCTGCACGCCCTGGAGGCGTTCGCCGACCTGGCGCCGGGGACGACGCCGCGGGCGGCGCATGTGTGCGACTGGCTGGCGTCGGTCTCCCTGGCCGACGGCGGGCTGCCGTTCGCGCTGCCGGTGCCCGACCCCGCGGCGTGCGCGCCGTTCTGGGTGCAGGCGGATCCGGCGCACTCCTCGCTGCAGCTCACCGCCGTGGTGGCCGCGACGGCCCACCGGGTGGCGGCGGCCGACCCGGCGGTGGCCGGGCACCCCTGGCCGGCCCGCGCGACGGCGTACTGCCTGCGGGCGGTGCGGGCGGTCGATGCGTCCACGAACGCGATGGAGCTGGCGTTCGCGGTGCAGTTCCTCGACGCCGCGGGCCGCTCCGGTACGGCCTCGGACGAGGCGCGCTCGCTGCTGGACGGGCTGCGCCCGCTCATCCCGGCCGACGGGCTGCTGCACGTGGCCGGGGGCGCCGCGGACGAGTTCATGCGCCCGCTGGACTTCGCGCCCTTTCCGGGCGGACCGGCCCGCGAGCTGTTCGCGCCGGCCGTGGTCGAGGCCGAACTGGACCGGCTGGCCGCGGGGCAGCAGGACGACGGCGGCTGGACCGTCGACTTCGACAGCTGGTCGCCCGCTGCCGCCCTCGAGTGGCGCGGGCACCGGACCGTGAACGCGCTGGCGCTCCTCCGCGCCAACGGCCGCCTCCGACCGTGATCAGCTCGGGCGGAGGACCGCGACGAGGAAGTCGGCGTCGGGGGTGAAGGGCCGCAGGTCCCAGGTGGACAGCAGCAGGTCCTCGGCCCAGCCGGTGGCGCGGGCATCGGCCAGGAAGTCGTCGAACGCGTAGCCCCGCCCGGCGCCGAAGCCGATCGCGGCGCGGCCGTCCGCCGCGATGTGGGCCCGCATCCGGCGCAGCACGTCGGTCCGGGTGCTCTCCGCCAGGAAGGTCATGACGTTGCCGGCGCACACGATCGCGTCGAAGCCGGCGTCGATGCCGTGCGCGGGCAGGTCCAGCTCGGCCAGGTCGCCGACCAGCCAGCGCGGCCCGGGGTGGTCCTCCTCGGCCGCCGCGATCAGCACCGGGTCGGCGTCCACACCGACCACCGCGTGCCCCACCTCGTGCAGGAACGCGCCCACCCGGCCCGGCCCGCAGCCGGCGTCCAGCACGCGCGAGCCGCGCGGGAGCATGGCGTCGACCAGTCGGGCCTCGCCGACGAGGTCCATCCCCTGCTCCGCCAGAGCACGGAACCGCTGCACGTAGGCGGCCGAGTGCTCCGGGTCCTCCTCGGTCATCCGCGTCCACGCGCTCGGTTCCGTCACGTCATCCCCTCCAGTCGCTGATCAGGCGTTTCTCCGTGGCAGATCGTTGACACCGGCGTTCCGTCTCACCAGGCTGCCGCGGCAGCACTGCGGCACTCGGTCGCGGTCCACGCCCGTCCGGGAGCCATTCTTGACCATCGCACGCGCCCTTCTCGCCGGAGCGGTCGTCAGCGCCGCCGTTGTCGTCGGGCTGCCGTCCGTCGCCACCGCCGCCGAGCCGATCACCGTCTGCTCATCCGACTGCGACTACGCCACCATCGCCGCCGCGGTTGCGGCCGCCTCGGCCGGCGACACGGTCCTCATCACCGAGGACATGTCGGTCTCCGGGAAGACGACGATCGGCAAGGCCGTGACGATCACCGCCGCCGACGGTGTGGTGGTCACGCAGACCGGTGCCAACGCCCGCATCTTCGAGGTTCCTCCTGCGGGCAGCGGGGCGACTATCGCGGGCCTCGAGCTGACCAGCGCGACGCTGGTGAAGGGCGAATTCATCGGCATCAACGGCGCCGACGACGTCACGATCGAGAGCAACACGATCTTCGGCCCCGAGCAGCAGGGACCAATGAGCGGCTGGGTCACCAACCGCGCGTGGACCAACAACAACGTGTCGGGCCTGACGGTCACCGGCAACACGTTCCACACGCTGCGCACCGGTGGGTACGTCGACGGGGGCTCCGGCGTCCTCTCGGACAACGTCATCTACAACACCAAGGGCGACTACCTCCTCGGTGAGCAGGCGGACTTCGAGATCACCGGCAACAGCGCCGGACCCGCGGGGCTCGCCAGCGAGTGGGGCATCGTGATCTTCGCCGTGAACGAGACGCCCTACGACGTCCAGGAGCTGGGCCGTGCGAACAACTGCCTGACCATCTGGGACCAGGCGACGGGCGAGACCTTCGGCGCGCAGAACGGCCACGGGGACTGCGACGGCGACGGCGTCACGGACACCGCTCCGCCGGCTGGCAAGGACGAGTGCAAGAAGGGCGGCTGGGCCACCTTCAACAACCCGACCTTCCGCAACCAGGGTCAGTGCGTCAGCTCGGTGGCCAAGCAGAAGTAGCTCGAGCGCAGCACGACCGACGGCGCCGGGCGGGGAGTCTTCCCCGACCGGCGCCGTCTGCTGTCCGGGACCGCGGTCAGCGGCCCGGCAGGTCGTCCAGCAGGACGCCGGGGTTGAGGACGCCGGCCGGATCGAGCGCCCCCTTGGCGGCCCGCAGGGCGACGGCGAACGGCTCGGGGCGCTGCCGGTCGTAGCCGGGGCGGTGGTCCCGGCCGACGGCGTGGTGGTGCGTGACGGTGCCGCGCAGGCGGGTCAGCACCTCCATGGCGGCGGTCTTGACGTCGTCCCACATGGCGACCTCGGAGCCGGGCCGCCCCACCCCCACCACCGTGAAGTACGGGGCCGGCCCGTCGGGGTAGACGTGGGTGAACCGGCTGGTGACCCGCCCCGGTGCGCCGGTGACCTCACGCACCGCTGCGCCGACCTCGTCCTGCACCGCCGCGTACAGCTCCTCGACGCGGTCCCACGTGGTCGCCGTCTCGAAGGTTTCCACGATCGCGCTCATCCGCGCCAGCCCGTCGCGGCCGTAGGGGGCGCGCAGGAATGACGACCGCCATGCGTCGGCCGTCGCGTCCCGGGCGCCCTCGCGACGCGGGGCGACGACGCCGCCGGCGTCGCGGGCCAGCCCGGTGAGCTCGTCCAGCCGGCTCTCCACCGGGTGCGCCGCGGACTCGACGCCCAGCACGAGCACGCTGCCCCCGGACGTCGAGGCGCCCGAGGTGGCCGCCTCGCCGGCGTCCAGGAGCCGGCAGTTCGCCGGGGCCAGCCCCGACTGTGCGATCGTCCGGACGGCGGCGATCGCCGTCGCCATGTCGGGGAAGGTCACCGACGCCGAGGCCTTGAACCGCGGCCGGTCCTGCAGCCGCATCCACGCCTCGGTGATGACGCCGAGCGTGCCCTCGGAGCCGAGGAACAGGCGGTCCGGCGCCGGTCCCGCACCCGAGCCGGGCAGCCGGAAGGATTCGCTGATCCCGACCGGCGTCACCACGCGCATCGACTCGACCAGGTCGTCGATGTGCGTGAGCACCGTCGCGTAGTGCCCGCCGGCGCGGGTGGCCAGCCAGCCGCCCAGCGTGGAGAACTCGAAGCTCTGCGGGAAGTGCCGCAGGGTCAGCCCGTGCGGGCGCAGCTGCTCCTCGAGCACCGGCCCCAGCGCGCCGGCCTGGATGCGGGCCGCCCGGCTGGTGCGGTCGATCTCCAGCACCCGGTCCAGCGCGGTCAGATCCATCGAGAGCCAGGGGAGGTCGCCGCGGTACTCGACGCCGCCCACCACCGAGCTGCCGCCGCCGAAGGGCACGACGACGACCCCGGCCGACGACGCCCAGTCCAGCAGTCGCACCACGTCGTCCTCGTCCGCGGGGCGGGCCACCGCGTCCGGCGCACCCCGCAGGTCACCCGAGAGCGCCCGGACGACGTCGCGGTAGGCCTTGCCGTAGGCGTGCCGGGCCCGGTCGTCGTGGTCGGCGGTCACCGGCAGCCCCTCCGGCGGGGTCACCCGGGTGGCCGGCAGGGCGACGTCGGCCAGCCGTGGCACCGGCCGCGGCCGGTCGGGCAGCCCCGGCAGCGCCGCGGCGCGGGCGATGCACTGCTCGTCGCTCAGGGCCTGGTCGGTGGTGCCCCACCCCCACCACGAACGTTCGGTCATGCCGGCGGCCTCCAGTCGGGGGGATCGGCGGCCTGCAGTAGCGGGTCGTCCGCGGCGAGTGTGCGCACCGGCCCGGGCGTGGTCAACGGGCCCTCGAAACGCACCGTCACCCGGCCCAGCCCCCGGCCCCACACCCACCCGGCGCCCAGCTCCTCGTGCCGCACGTCCTGGCCCGGCCACCAGCGCTTGTCGGCCGGCAACGGCGGCTCGGGGGGAGCGTCGTCGGCGACGGCCTCCTCGGTGGCGGAGACCGCCGACCCGTCGTCGTCCTCGGCGAAGAGGTCGCCCTGGGCGTAGAGCGACAGCCCGGAGACCCCGACGCCGAGCAGCCGCAGGCCGCCCTCGGCGCCGGCGTCGGCCAGCAGCCGGCGGGCGATGGCGGCGATCTGCCGGGCGTCGTCGGTCGGCTGCGGGAGCGTCTGCGAGCGGGTGAGGGTGGTGAAGTCGTAGCGGCGCAGCTTCAGCGTCACGGTGCGGCCGGAGAAGGCCGAGTCCCGCAGCCGCCTGCCCACGCGGGTGGCCATCGAGTCGATCTCCCGGCCGAGGACGGCGAGGTCGGTGAGGTCGCGCTCGAAGGTCTCCTCGTGCGACACCGACTTGGCCTCGCGGTCGGGCACCACGGCGCGGTCGTCCTCGGCGCGGGCCAGCGCGTACAGCCCGGAGCCGTGCGCCCGCCCGGCCAGCGCGACCAGGTCGGGCAGCGACTTGGCGGCGAGGTCGCCGACGGTCTTCACCCCGACCTGGTGCAGCCGCTCCGCCGTCGCCGGCCCGACCCCGCCGAGCGTGGTCACCGACAGCGGGTGCAGCAGGTCGAGCTCAGCACCCGGCGGGACGACGACCAGCCCGTCGGGCTTCTGCAGTTCCGAGCCGATCTTGGCCATCAGCTTCGACGAGCCGATGCCCACCGAACCGGTCACTCCCCCGGTGGCCGCGGCGATGCGGTCCTTGAGGGACCGGCCCAGTTCCGTCACACCGTCGACGGAGAGGTCGTGCCCCCCGGCGGCGAGGTCGACGTAGGCCTCGTCGATCGAGACCGGCTCCACCAGGGGGGACAGCTCGCGCAGCAGCCCCATGACGACGTCGGACGTCCGGCGGTAGGCGGCGAACCGGCCACCCAGGAACGCCGTGCCCGACGGGCAGCGGCGCCGGGCCTCCGCCGTCGACATGGCCGAGCGGGCGCCGTAGGCCCGGGCCTCGTAGGACGCCGTGGCGACGACGCCGCGCCCACCGACGCCTCCGACGACGACCGGGCGGCCGCGCAGCGAGGGCTTGTCCCGCTGCTCCACCGCGGCGAAGAAGGCGTCGAGGTCGAGGTGCAGCACGCTCGCCTCTCGCCTCACCCCTCGATGATCGCCGGTCCGGTCACCTGCCGGCTCCTCGACCCGTTCACCCGACTGTGGATTTCCTTGCCGCCGCCGTGCCGGAACTGCGAGGCTGCAGGTCAACGGGTCGACGAGAGGGCGCACGGAGTGGCAGCGGTCTTCCTCGTCATCGGCGTCCTGGGCCTGGTCGTGCTCGTGCTCTCGCTGTTCGTCGGCGAGTTCGGCGACCTGGGCATCGGCGACGTCGACGCCGACGGGCCGTTCTCGGTGCCGGCGATCGCGGCCCTGCTCGGCGGGATCGGCTTCGGCGGCGCGGCGGCCACCAGCCTGCTGCCCGCCGACCTGCCGGACGGCGTCGCCGCGCTGCTCGCGCTGGCCGTGGGCCTCGCCGTCGCCGTCCCCCTGGCCTGGGGGGCCGTCCGGCTCTCCCGGGCTCTGAAGGACATGCCGACCCAGCCGACGCTCACCCGCCATTCCCTCGTCGGGGCCCAGGGCGTCGTCGTCTCCGCCGTGCCCAGCCCGGGCTACGGGGAGGTGCGGCTGACCCTCGCCGGGCAGCAGCTCAAGTTCTCCGCTCGCAGCGACGTGCCCCTCCCGACCGGGACGCCGGTCTACGTCGTCGAAGCGCTCAGCGACACCGCGGTCGAGGTCGTCTCCACCGCACCCGACAACCTCTCCCTGCCTGGAGGCGACACCCCGTGACGCTGGTCTACGCCATCGGCGGCATCGCCGTCCTGGTCCTCCTGTTGGTCCTGCTCGTGCTCTCCCGGATCAAGGTGGCCGGCCCGAACCAGGCCTTCCTGGTCACCGGCCGGCAGGGGCGGCAGGTGACCAGCTCCTCGGGCGTGGTCTCCCGCGACTCGTCCGGCCAGAAGGTCGTGATGGGCGCGAGCGTCTTCGTGCTGCCCGTGGTGCAGAAGCTGCACACGATGGACCTGTCCAGCCGCCGCATCCCGGTCGGCATCCGTGGTGCGGTGAGCAAGCAGGGCGTGAAGTGCGACCTCGAGGGCGTCGCGATCGTCAAGGTCGGCGGCACCGAGGACTCCATCCGTGCCGCGGCCCAGCGGTTCCTCAACCAGCAGGAGGGCATCGACACCTTCACCTCGGAGGTGCTCGCCGGTGCGCTGCGCTCGATCGTCGGCCGGCTGACGATCGAGGAGATCATCCGCGACCGGGCCGCGTTCGCCTCCGCCGTCGCCGAGGAGGCCGAGTCCTCGCTCACCGGCCAGGGGCTGGTCCTCGACACCTTCCAGCTCCAGGACATCCAGGCCGAGGGATCCTACCTCGCCGACCTGGGCCGCCCGGAGGCCGCCCGGGTGCTCAAGGAGGCGAGCATCGCCGAGGCGCGCGCCCGCCAGGCCTCGCAGCAGGAGCAGCTGCTGGCCGACGAGGCGATCGCGATCTCCCAGCGGCAACTCGCGCTCAAGCAGGCCGAGATCACCGCGGAGACCGACGCCGCCACGGCGCGCGCCGCGGCGGCCGGTCCGCTCGCGCAGGCCGCGCAGGACCAGGCGATCCTCATGGAGCAGGAGAAGGTGGCGCAGCGGACCGCGGCGCTCACCGAGCGGCAGCTGGACACCCAGGTCCGCCGCCCGGCCGACGCCCAGCGCTACAAGGTGGAGCAGGAGGCCGAGGGCCGCAAGAACTCGGCGATCCTCACCGCCGAGGCGCAGCGCCAGGCGACCATCGCCGCCGCCGAGGCCGCTGCCCGGCAGGCCGAGCTGTCCGGTGAGGGCGAGCGGGCCCGCCGGTCGGCGCTGGCCGAGGCCGAGGCGATCGAGGGCGCCAAGCGCGGTGAGGCCGAGAAGCTGCGCCGCCAGGCGATCGCCGACGCCGTCGAGCGGGAGGGTGCCGCGGAGGCGGCCGCCATCCTGGCGCGCGGTCAGGCCGAGGCGGAATCGATGGACGCCCGTTCGGACGCCTTCGCCAAGTACGGCGAGGCGGCGATCCTGGAGATGCTGATCAAGGTGCTGCCGGACGTCGTCGGCGCGGCCGCGGCCCCGCTGTCGGCGGTGGAGAAGATGACCGTCATCTCCACCGACGGAGCCGGCTCGCTCGGGAAGTCCGTCGCCTCCAACGTCGCGCAGGGGCTGCAGCTCTCCGGCGACATCACCGGCATCGACGTCGCCGCGCTGCTCCGCCGCCTGGGCGGCGCCACCGGTACCGAGGCCGTCACCCGCGTCCCGATCTCCGCCGACGGCGACGGCACGGTGGGCAACGGCGCCTCTGCTTGACCGACTCTGCGGGCCGTCTACCGACGTTGCCGGTGTCATCGCGCCAGCAACGTCGGGAACGGGCCTGCAGAGTCGTAGGCGCTCAACCCTCGGCCGGGGATCCGAACCGGGCGACGCAGTGCCAGACGCGCTTGAGATCCCGAGGGTCCTTGGCGCCCGCCCGCGCCGCGCGGCCGATGACCGCCGCATCCAGGAGACCCGATGCCGCGATCCGGCGGCCGACCTGGACCGTGCGAGGACCCCGGAACAGTGGGTGCTTGGTGAGCGCAGCCACGTTCAGCCGCCGTCCCTCGTGCCATTCCACGGGCACGTCGAGCGCCCGGGCCTGGTCCTCGATGGGTGAGCCGCGGAAGCACGGGCCGTGGACGTGCGCCTCGACGTAGTCGTCGAGCAGCCCGCCCTCGGCCGCCTCGACCTCGTCGGTGAGCGAGCGGGCCTCGAATCCCTCGACGAGCGGGAGCAGCCCGAACCGGCTGGCGGTCGCCATCGCGGTCGGCTCGAACACCGCCAGGCGTCCCCCGGTCCGCGGGGGAGCTCAGCTGAGCAGGCCGCGGACGTCGTCAGCGGTCAGCGCCCCCGAGCTGAGCGTGCCGTCGTCGACGACCCGGGAGAACAGCGCCGACTTTCGGGCTTTGAGCTCCATGACCTTCTCCTCGATGGTGCCGACCGCCACCAGCCGATAGACGATCACCGTCTTGTCCTGGCCGATCCGGTGTGCCCGGTCGACCGCCTGCGCCTCGCTGGCCGGGTTCCACCACGGGTCCAGGACGAAGACGTAGTCAGCTTCGGTGAGGGTGAGGCCGAAACCGCCGGCCTTGAGGCTGATCAGGAACACCGGTGCGGAGCCGGTGCGGAAGTCCTGGACGACGGCGTCCCGGTCGCGGGTCCGCCCGTCCAGGTACACCCAGCCGATGCCCTCCGCGGTGAGGCGGTCGCGGATGCCGCGCAGGAACCGGGTGAACTGGCTGAACACCAGCACGCGGTGCCCTTCGGCGACCACCTCGCGCAGGTGCTCGAGGAAGGCGTCCGCCTTGCTCGACCGGACGTCGGCGTAGGCGGGGTCGACGAGCGCCGGGTCCAGGCTGAGCTGTCGCAGCAGGGTGAGCGACCGGAAGATCGTCATCCGGTTCTTGGACATGTCCTCGACCAGGCCGAGGACCTTGCTCCGCTCCCGTTGCAGGTGGGTCTGGTACAGCTTCTCGTGCCGCGGGTTGAGCACCACCTCCAGCACCTGCTCCTGCTTGGGCGGCAGCTCGGCGGCGACCATCTCCTTGGTCCGCCGGCGCACCAGCGGGCGGATCCGGCGGCGCAGCTGGGCCAGCCTCTCGCCGTCGCCGTCCCGTTCGATGGGGATCCGGTACTGCTCGGTGAAGCGCTGCGGATCGGGGAACAGCCCCGGCGCCACGATGGACAGCAGCGCCCACAGGTCCATGACGCTGTTCTCCAGCGGCGTGCCGGTCAGGGCCAGCTTGACCGGCGCCCGGAGCCGCCGCGCGCACTGGTACGTGCGGGCCCGGTGGTTCTTCACGAACTGCGCCTCGTCGAGCACCAGGCCGCGCCACGGCAGCTCGGCCCAGGCGTCCGCGTCGATCCGGAACAGCGCGTAGGAGGTGACGACGACGTGCGCGCCCGCCACCCGACCGCGCAGCGCCGTGCCGGTCTTGCGTTCGGTCTCCTCGACGACGGTCACCCGCAGGCCCGGCGCGAACCGGGCGGCCTCCCGCGCCCAGGTGGGCACCACGCTGGTCGGCGCCACCACGAGCACCGGAGCCTCGTCCAGATCACCGGCTTCGTGTGCGCGGACCAGTAACGCGAGGGTCTGCAGCGTCTTGCCCAGTCCCATGTCATCGGCCAGCACGCCGCCCAGCCGGTGCTCCCACAGGAAGGACAGCCAGCCGTACCCCTCGAGCTGGTAGGGCCGCAGCTGCGCGGTCAGCCCGGCCGGAGCCGGCGGCGGTGCGGCGTGCTCGAGGTCCAGCAGCCCGCGCACCTCGCGCGTCCACCGCTCGCTCTGCTCGTCCACGACCCCGAGCGCCAGCAGCTGCTCGAACAGGGAGGCCTGGTAGCGGCTCACCCGGGTGCCCTCACCCGGCACGTCCTGCAGCGCCCGGGCTTCCTCGATGAGCAGCCGCAACTGCTCGAACTCGGGGCGCTGGAGGGAGAAGTAGGTGCCGCTGATCAGCAGCAGGCGGGTGCGCCCGGCCGCGAGCGCCTTGTACAGCGTCTCGAACGGCACGCTCTGACCCTCGACGCTGACGCTGACCCCCAGATCGAACCAGTCGGACTCCCCGGTGTCCCGCGCGGTGAAGCTGATCTGCGGCGCCGCCGTGGACTGCCGGTAGTCCGGTGGAGTGCCCAGCACGGCGACCTCGACCCCCGGGGCGGCGCGCAGTGCGGGCAGCACCTCGGTGATGAACTCCAGCGCCTCCATCCCGCTCAGTTCGGCGGTGTCGGCGAGGGCCCCTTCCGGCGTCCAGAGCTCGGGCAGGGCACCGACCGGGCCGGGCAGCGCCCCGACGAGCGACTGCTCGGCCGCCGGGTCCCGGCCCTGGCCCGGGGAGGGCGGTGCGCCCGGCGGGAAGGAGCGCTCGGGGCCGTAGCGGACCGACCAGGTCACTTCTGCAGTGGCGTCCCCGGGGTAGCGGACCTCGACGGCCAGCCGGGGAGAGACGACGTCGGGCAGCTCCACCGAGCCGTCGGCGGAGATCACCGGCACCGCCTGCCGCAGGCCCGGGAACCAGTCCCGCCGGAAACGATCGACATCCCCGGCCGGGATGGTGATCGACCCGCCCCGCGCGACCAGACCGGCCAGTGCCGGCGGGGCCGGGGTGTCGAGGCGGGCCAGCACCAGACCGGGGGCGTCCTCGGCGGGCGACCCGTCGACGGTCACCCCGTGCGGGGGCATGCCGAGGAACGACAGCGCGTCCGGCGCGACGGGGCGGCCGTCGACCCGGAGGACCGCGGACAGCTCGGTCGCCTCGCCTCGTCGGCGCAGGTCGACCGCGACGCCTGCCTCGCCGGCGGCCAGCACCACCGACCGGGGTGGGCGGTCGGCGGTCATCAGCTGCACGCCGTCGCTGACCGCCTCGGCGAGCAACCGCCAGAGGCCGGGGCCGAACTCGTGCAGGTACACGTCGACCGGGGCGTAGGAGTAGTACTGGTTGCGCGCCGCGGAGTGCGTGGCGTGCAGGGCACGGAGGGCCGCCAGGTGCGCCGGTTCCCAGCCGGCCCGCACGCTGTCGTACTGCAGCTGCCGCCATGAGATCCCGGTGCGCACCCACTGCCCGCGCTTGCCGGGGACGACCGGCCGCAGCCGCACCAGGCGTTGCCGGACGCCGGGCGACCCGGCCGAGGCACGCCCCCGCTCGGCGTCGGCCGTCTCGAACTGCAGCCCGATCGGCACCGTGCTGCTCGGCGCGATGTCGGCAGCCGCCGACACCAGCTCCTCGAGCTGCTGCTCCCAGCTGGGGATGCCGGACCGCCCGCCACCGAGGGCGCCCAGCCGGGAACGGAGCGACAGCAGCACCGCGACGGCGTGCTTGCAGTCGTCGCCGACCGGGCAGGTGCAGGCTCCGATCCAGCTCGTCCGGCCGCTGTCGGTGCGCACCACCGTCGTCCGGTAGGGAGCGGGATCGCCACCCCGGACGAGGGCGGTGGCCCGGCGCCCGTCCTCGGTCAGCTGCAGGCTGAGCACGCTGCGCCGGGCGTACGGCCGGGCCCGGTCCAGCACCCTCTCTCCGACCGCCTCGGCCAGGGCCTCGTCGGTGACGAGCTCCCGCCAGTCACCGAGCACCCGGACAGGCTACGGCCGGGCACCGACGTTCCGGCCCGACCCTTCCGGCTCCGCCGGACCGACGGTCGCCCTTCGCTGTCCGTCTCGGCCGTGCCCCGGCCGGGGTGCCGGTGGATCCGGGGCCGCGCCGCCTGGCCCGAGCTGGTCGATCCCGACCGCTCACACCTCGCTGAGCGCCGTGCCGGGTAGCCAGTCGGCCTCGAGCAGCTCGGCGATCTCCTGCAGCGCGGAGGTGTCCGCACCCGCGGTGGAGCCGGTGACGGCCAGCCGCTCGACCATCACCCGGGCCACCTGCTCCTCCACGGTGTCCTCGGCGAAGGCGACCAGCCACGGCGAGGTCTTCCCGTCGCGGTGCGTGCGGCCGGTGACCTGCCGCGCCTGGATGCCGGAGAACCGTGGCTGGTGGAACAGTCCGACCCGCGGCAGCTCCGAGGCGTGCAACCCGTCCGGCAACAGCTCGCCGGCGTGCAGGCTGATCGAGGCGGTCACGGTGAACACGCACACCTGCGCCTCACCGCGCTGGAAGCGCAGCCGCTCGGCCTCCACGTCGAACCGGTCCCGCCCGTAGATCCCGGCCACCTCGACGCCGGCCGCCAGCAGCGCCTCGCGGATCGGATCGGCCGCCGTCTCGACGAACTCGACCGACACCGCCACCTGCCGCTCGGCCTCCACCTGCGCCTTCACCCAGTCGACCGTCGCCTGCACACGGATCAGTCCGGCCTTCTGCCGGAACCGCAGCAGCGCGGCGCGACCACGGGCCGTCTGCCGACCCCGGCGCGCCAGTTGCATCTCCGCGCGGAACTGCGACCACTCCGCCTCGTAGGACGCCCGCTCGGCCGGCGTGAGCGCCACCGGCGCCCCACCCACCGACACCGCGCCCCAGGGCGCGGGGCGGTGCAGCGTGGCGGGCGGCTCGGCCTCGGCCAGCCAGCCCTGCAGCGTGGCGAGGTCCGCTCGTCGCTCGTCGGCGTCCTCGGTCCACTGCCAGCCGTAGCGGCCACGTTCCACGTGGAACCCTCGCGCGGCCAGCCGGGCGGGGAGGTCGGCCCAGTCCTTCAGCGGGTCCCCGTGCTGGGCGGCGAACTGCGGCGCCAGGTAGGGCAGCTCCAGCGGGGTGTGCGCCGGCGTCGCGGTGCACGCCAGCACGTACGGCGCGTCCTTGACCCGGGCCGCGCCGGACACGGCCTTCCAGTGCTTCCAGCGCTGCGTGGTCGTGTGCCGCACCATGTGCGCCTCGTCGGCGACGACGACGTCGAACCGCGTCCCGGTCGCCCGCTGCACCGCGGCGACCTTGCCCAGCCGGTCCCAGGTGGTGACGCACCAGCGCAGCCCGCCGTCGCCGAACCCGCCGATCGAGCGGGACCAGTGCGGGATGGTGATCGCCGCCGGCCGGTCGGCCACCACCAGCACGCGGCGCACGTCGCGCTGCTCGGCGATCGCCTTGACGGCGAGGATCGCCGTCCCCGTCTTGCCGACGCCGGGGTCGTCGCCGAGCAGGAAGACCCGGCCGCCGGCCGCGGCATGGGCGGCCACGACGTCGGCGCCGTCGCACTGCTGGTCGCGCGGGGTGAGCGGTCGCGCGTCCGGCAGCGGGCGCGGGAACTCGTTGAGCTCGTCCTCCACGAAGCGCTCGAAGCTGTAGGGCGGTGGGTCGTAGGCCACCAGCGCCGCGGGCAGCTCGCCGCCGACCCAGACGTGCGCCTGCACCCCCGCATGCCAGACCGCTCCGGGCGCAGGGGCGCGGAACGGCACCGCCAGCACCCAGATGCGCTCGCCCGGGCCCGCGACCGGCAGCTCCGCGCTCGTCTTGCTCGGCTTCGCGGCCGCCCGCTTCCGCGGTGCCGCGGTGCGGGTGCGGGTCGTCGTGCTCGTGGTGCTCCGGCTGCTGCGCCGGCGTCGTCCCGGCATGCCGGCACCTCCCCCTCGTCCCGGGGCACGGTAGGCGTCGCACTCCGGCCACGACGACGGACGTCGCGCGTGTCGCCGCTCAGCGACGGGTTCACAGGCGCCGCGGGCGCCGCTAGCGTGCGCCGCACGCAGCCAACCGGAGAGCCGGTGCAGCCCACCGGAGAAGAGGAGCCCCCGGTGTCCAGGACCTCCCGCGCCCTGCTGGTGGCGCTGACGGCGTTGGCGGCCGTCCTCATCC
Source organism: Blastococcus sp. (assembly GCA_042090795.1). GTDB lineage: Bacteria > Actinomycetota > Actinomycetes > Mycobacteriales > Geodermatophilaceae > Blastococcus. Next base: position 19,326 of record JBELIQ010000031.1, read on the forward strand.
CCTCCGGACCATCCGCTTCCGCCGCCGAGCGGACCGTGACCTACACCGTGTCCTCACGGGGCGCCGTCGCTGCCGACGTCGGTCAGTTCGCGGCCGTGGCCCGCGACGCGCTCAGCGACCCCCGCGGGTGGAGCCTCGGCGGCACCCTGGCGTTCCAGCAGGTGGGTTCGGGCGGCGGCTTCGACCTCATCCTGGCGTCCCCGTCGGTGATCGCGAACGCGGCGCCCGGCTGCAGCGCCCAGTGGAGCTGCCGGGTGGGGCGCTCGGTCTACATCAACGACGAGCGCTGGCGGTTCGGCACGGACGCCTGGACGCACAGCCTGGGCGACTACCAGCGCTACGTGATCCTGCACGAGGTCGGTCACTGGATCGGCATCGCGCACACCGACTGCCCGGCCCCGGGCCGCACGGCCTGGGTGATGCAGCAGCAGTCGATCTCGCTGCAGGGCTGCCTGGCCAACGTGTGGCCGGTGATCGCCGAGCGGGAGCGGGCGGGTCAGCGCATGGGCGTCTCGGTGAACTGGTCGGCGATCGAGCGGCGCTACCGGGCCCTGGGCCAGGCCGGCGGTCTGCTCGGCGGCCCGGTGACCTGGGAGCTGCCCACCCCGGGCAACCGCGGCTGGATGCAGCACTACAACCGGTTCGACGGCGCGTCGATCTACTGGTCGCCGTCGACCGGAGCGCACGAGATCTACGGGCAGATCCGGTCCCGCTGGGGCCGGACGGGCTGGGAACTGGGCCCGCTCGGCTTCCCGGTGACCGGTGAGCTGCCGACCCCGGACGGCCGGGGGCGGATGAACCACTTCGCGGGTTCGGGCGGCGGGTCCATCTACTGGACCCCCGGCACCGGCGCGCACGAGGTCTACGGGGCCATCCGGGCGACGTACGGCGACCTGCGCTGGGAGCGGGGCCCGCTCGGCTACCCGGTGACCGGTGAGCTGCCCACCCCGGACGGCCGGGGCCGGTTCAACCACTTCGCGGGCTCGGGCGGCTCGTCGATCTACTGGACCGGCGCGACCGGCGCCCACGAGGTCTACGGCGCGATCCGGGGGCGCTGGGCCGAGCAGGGCTGGGAACGCGGACCGCTGGGCTACCCCGTCAGCGGCGAGTACGCGGTGCCCGGTGGACGGCAGAGCGACTTCGAGGGCGGCTCCATCCGCTGGAACGCCGCGACCGGCGCCACGGAGGTGCTGCCGCGCTGACGGCGCGCCCCGGGCGGCCGCTGCTGCCGGGGCCTGGTGAACTGGCCGGGTGAGCGACGACGACCTCCGGCTGCACGGCCGCACCCTGGGCGAGACCGGGCCGCGCGTGGTGTTCCTGCACGGGCTGTTCGGTCAGGGCAGGAACTGGACCACGATCGCCAAGGGGCTCGCCGACCGGCACCGGGTGACGCTGCTCGACCTGCCCAACCACGGCCACTCCCCCTGGACCGACCGCGTCGACTACGAGGACATGGCCGACCTGGTCGCCGCCGAGCTGGCCGGGCACGGCGAACCGGTGACCCTGGTCGGGCACTCGATGGGCGGCAAGGTGGCGATGACGCTGGCGCTGCGACGGCCCGAGCTGCTGAGCGCGCTGGTCGTCGTCGACATCGCGCCCGTCGAGTACCCGCTCCAGGGCGGCCGGACCGACGACGAGGACGAGGAGGCGTCCCCCTTCGCCGCGTTCATCGCCGCCATGAAGGCCATGGACCTCGACGCGCTGGACAGCCGGGCCGACGCCGACGCCGCGCTGGAGGCCGCCGTCCCGAGCCGGATGGTGCGCAGCTTCCTGCTGCAGAGCCTGGTCCGGGACGAGCTGGGTGCGGACGGCGGCTGGCAGTGGCGGCTCAACCTCGACCTGCTCGAACGCGACCTGGGCGAGCTGCGCGGCTTCCCGGACCCGCCGGCCGGCGCCACCTTCGACGGCCCGGTGCTCTGGATCGCGGGCGCGAACTCGCACTACGTCCTCCCGCGCGACCGGGACCGGATGGACGAGCTGTTCCCCTCCACCCGGCTGGTCCGCATCAAGAACGCCGGCCACTGGGTGCACTCCGAGCAGCCCGAGGTCTTCCTCGAGACGCTGCGGCTCTTCCTGGACGCCGTGGACGCCGTGGACGCCGTGGAC
>JBELIQ010000031.1:21531-48103 GCA_042090795.1 Blastococcus sp.
GCCGTGGACGCCGCCGACGCCGTGGACGCCGCCGACGCCGTGGACGCCGCCGACGCCGTGGACGCCGCCGACGGGTGAGCGCCCTGTCGCCGGCGCCGCGCTCGGGCCATGCTGGCCGGGTGGAGCAGGAGTCGGTGGTGCATCGCGTGCACCCGCGGCTGCGCCCGTTCGTCGCCGCTGCGGTCGGTTACCGGCACGCGGGGCTGCCCCCGGGCGAGCACCTGGGACTGCCCTCGCCCTTCCTCACCGTCATCGTCGCGCTCGACGACCCGCTGGAGATCGCGGCCCATCCCGATCCGGCACAGGGTCCGGGCCGGTACGACGGGCTGATCGGTGGGCTGCACACCCGTCCGGCACGCATCGCGCATCCGGGGCGGCAGTCCGGCATCCAGCTCTCGCTGACCCCGGCCGGCGCCCGCACCCTGCTCGGCTGCCCCGCCGGAGCGCTGGCGTCCCTGGATGTCCCGCTGGCGGACGTCCTCGGCCCGGCGGGAGCGGACCTGATCGAGCGCGTGCGTGCGGCCCGGGGGTGGCCGGCGCGCTTCGCCGTCCTGGAGGAGGCGCTGCTCCGCCGGGTGGGGTACGGGCGGGCCAGGCCCGAGGTGCTGGAGGCCTGGCGGTTGACGACGGCGTCGGCCGGGCGGCTGCCGGTGGCCGAGGTGGCCGCGCGCGTGGGCTGGTCGGTGCGGCACCTGGAGCAGTGCTTCCGGGCCGAGACCGGGCTGGGCCCGAAGGAGGCGGCGCGGGTGGCGCGGTTCGACCGGGCGCGGCGGGCGCTGGCCGGGCGGGCCGCGGCAGGGGCGCGGCTGGACCTGGCGGGGCTCGCCGGCGCCACCGGCTTCGCCGACCAGGCGCACCTCACCCGCGAGTGGCGGGCGTCTCCGGGCTGCCACCGACGCGCTGGCTGGCCCGGGAGTTCGGATTCGTGCAAGACACCGCGACGCTGACGGCGGCACTGTCCTCGGCATGACCTCTCCACACCCCACCGTCTGGCCCGCCTTCCGCGCCCGCGACGCCCGGGCCCTCATCCGCTTCCTCGTCGACGCCTTCGGCTTCGAGGAGACCGCCGTCCACGGCGAGGGCGACCGCGTCGACCATGCGGAGCTGTCCTGGCCGGAGGGCGGTGGCGTGATGCTCGGCTCGGTGCGCGAGGACCCCGACGACGCCTGGCCGGCCGTGCCAGGCACCGCCGCCTGCTACGTCGTGACCGCCGATCCGGCCGCTGTCCACTCCCGCGCCGTGGCCGCCGGCGCGATCATCGTGCGGGAGCCGGCCACCACCGACTACGGCTCCACGGAGTTCGCCGCCCGTGACCCCGAGGGCAACCAGTGGTCGTTCGGCACGTACGCGGGGGAGCCGCGCCGGGCCGGGTGAACCCCCGCGTCCGGGCCGGTCGCCCCGTTCAGTCGCGCGACCGGCGCCGGAAGGCCCCCACGGCCAGGGGCGCGAAGATCGCGGTCAGGAGGAGCGACCAGCCGATCGACGTCAGCACCGGGTGCTGCAACGGCCACGCGGCGTCCGCGGGGGCCGGGAGCCCGTTGCCCCACAGCTCCCGGCACGCCTGCGCGAGCGCCGACACCGGGTTCCACTCGGCGATCGTGCGCAGCCACGCCGGCATGCTCTCCGTGGGGACGAACGTGTTCGCGACGAATGTCAGCGGGAACATGATCGTGAACATGAAGCCCTGCACCGCCTCGACGGTGCGCATCAGGGAGCCCACCCAGATGCCGAGCCAGATCATGGCGAACCCGAACAGCAGCAGCAGGAGGAAGGCCAGCACGCCGTCGACGACGCCGTTGCGGATGCGCCAGCCGATGAGCAGGCCGGTCACGCCCATCACCGCGATGCCGATGCTCGAGTGGATCAGGCTGGAGAGGCTGCGCCCGACGAGCACCGCCGGCCGTGGGACCGGCAGCGACTTGAACCGGTCGACGAAGCCCTTCTGCAGGTCGCTCGTGAGGCCCATGGCGACGACGGCGGAGGAGAACACCATGGTCTGGACCATGATCCCGGGCAGCAGGAACTCCCGGTAGTTCGACGCCTCCACCGCGATCGCCCCGCCGAACACGTAGGCGAACAGCAGCACGAACATCACCGACTGCACCGTGACGTCGAGCAGCATCTCCGGCATCCGGCGGATGTGGATGAGGTTGCGCCAGACGATCGTCGACGCCGCCCGGAGCAGGGACGGCGGCGAGATCGGTGGACGCTCGCTGGGGGACAGGGCGGTGGGCTGGCTCCGGACGGCGGTCACGGGGTGACTCCCTCGTGGGTCGGGTCGGTCCTGGCGTCGGTGGTGCCGGCGTCGGTGGATGCCTCCGCGTCGGGCTCGGCCTCGGCGCGGCGGCCGGTGAGGTGCAGGAAGACGTCGTCCAGGCTGGGGCGGGCCAGCCCGAGGTCGTCGAGCTCGATGCCGCTGGCCTCGAAGACGGCGGCGATCCGCGTCATGTCGCCCAGCCCGCCTGCCTGCGCGGTGAGCCGGCGGCTGCCCCGCTCGACGTGCACCTCCGGCGAATGCGCGCGCATCAGGTCGGCGGCCGCGTCCAGGTCGGCGGCGTGGGTCAGGGTGACCACCACGCTGGCCCGGCCGGCCTGGTCCTTGAGCTGCGTCGGGGTGCCGGCGGCGATGACCGCGCCCTTGTCGACGACGACGATCTCGTCGGCGAGGTGATCGGCCTCCTCCAGGTACTGCGTCGTGAGCACGAGCGTGGTGCCCTCGTCGACGAGTTCGCGCAGCACCGCCCAGAGCCCGGACCGGCTGTGCGGGTCGAGCCCGGTCGTCGGCTCGTCGAGGAAGAGGATCGGGGGCGCGGCCAGCAGGCTCACCGCCAGGTCCAGCCGCCTCCGCATGCCACCCGAGTAGGTCTTGGCCTGCCGGTCGGCGGCGTAGGAGAGGTCGAACCGGTCGAACAGCCGCTCGGTGGCCTCCCGGACGTAGGCCCGCGGCAGGCCGTAGAGGGCGCCGATCAGCTTCAGGTTCTCGCGGCCGGTCAGGATCTCGTCGACCGTCGCCGCCTGGCCGGTCAGGCCCATGCTGCGTCGCACCTGCATCGGCTCCCGGACGATGTCGTGGCCGGCCACGCGCCCGGTGCCGCTCGTGGGCACGCTGAGCGTGGTCAGCATGCGCACCAGCGTGGTCTTGCCCGCGCCGTTGGGGCCCAGCAGCCCGAGCACGGTGCCCTCGGGGACGACGAAGCTCACCCCGTCGACGGCGTGCGTGTCCCCGAAGTGCTTGACCAGATCGATGGCCTCGACGGCGGCGGTGGCGGTCATGGGCAACAGTGTGATACGGGTCACCGACATTTCCGGAGCGGTTTTCCGCGCGGCGCGGATGCCCGGCGGGACGGTGCGGGGAGGCCGCTACCGTCGGGCCGTGAGCGTCGCCCGGTCCGTCGCGTTGTTCGCGCTGGCCGCCGTCGCGGAGATCGGCGGTGCCTGGCTGGTCTGGCAGGGCGTGCGGGAGGCCCGCGGCTGGCTGTGGATCGGCGCCGGCGTCATCGCGCTCGGTGCCTACGGCTTCGTGGCCACGCTCCAGCCCGACGCCAACTTCGGCCGGATCCTGGCCGCGTACGGCGGCGTCTTCGTCGCCGGCTCGTTGCTGTGGGGCATGGCGGCCGACGGCTTCCGCCCCGACCGGTACGACGTCGGCGGCGCACTGCTGTGCCTGGTCGGCGTCGCGGTCATCATGTACGCGCCGCGCGCGGCCTGAGCCGGCGCGGCGGCTGCCCGCCGGCACGCGGCAGACTGGCGGTGTGAACGGGAACGGGTCGGAGTCCGACGGCTCCGAGGAGCGCTACACCGGACCTCCTTCCTACGGCACCCCGCCCGTCTACGGCCCGCCGCCCGGCTACCACGGCCCTCCGGCCGGATACGGCCCGCCGCCGGGCTACCTCCCGCCGCCCGGCTACGGCCCTCCCCCGGGCTACGGCCCGCCGCCCGGCTACGGCCCGCCGCCCGGCTATGGCCCTCCCCCGCCCGGCTACGGTCCGTCCCCCGGTCACGCGACCGCCTTCCCCGGCCACACGCCCACCTGGCCCGCCGGGCCGGGGCGTCCGGGGGTCGCCACCTCGGCCGCCGTCCTCGGGTTCGTCACCGCGGGACTGACGGCGCTGATGACCGCCGTCTTCCTCCTGGGGCTGATCGTCGGCGACGACGACGTCGTGTACGTGCTGACGGTCGTCACCGGCGCGTTCTGCACCGCCGGGCTCGTCGCCGGCGCCGTCCGGGTCCTGGGCCGGCGCTCGGCGGACCTGCTCGTCCTCTCCGCGCTCGCCGCCATCTCATCGCTGGCGCTGATCGCGCTGGTGGCCGCGAGCACCCTCTACGGGGACGACGCCGACTTCATGCTCACGTTCGCGTTCATGGCCGTGCCGCTGCCGGCCGTCACCGCGGTCCTCGCGCGGAACCGGGCGACGACCGGCTGGATCTCCGCCGGCCCCTGACCGGAACGGTCGGATATCAGCGGGAGCGGGACCGCGCGCGCCGGCGCCGGGCCTTGTCGGCGTACATCGCGTCGTCGGCTGCACGGACGACCCGCTCGTGCACGTCGGCCGGCTCCTCTCCGCCGGGGGCGGAGCCGATCCCGATGCTGAGGCCGATCGAGACCTCCTGGCCGCTGAGCTCCAGCGGCGCGGTCACCGCGGCGCGCAGGCGGGCCGCCAGCACCTCGGCGTCGGGCCGGTCGGTGTTCTCGCACACGATGCTGAACTCGTCGCCACCCAGGCGCGCCGCGGTGTCGCTGGCCCGCAGCACCGAGCGCATCCGGTCGGCGAAGGCCACGAGCACGAGGTCGCCCATCGGGTGCCCCAGCTCGTCGTTGATCGCCTTGAACCCGTCCAGGTCCATGATCAGCACGCACGTGGGCGTGCGCTCCCGCTGGCCGCGCTCCAGGGCGTGCCACAGCCGGTCCTGGAAGAGGGACCGGTTGGGCAGGCCGGTGAGGGGGTCGTGCAGCGAGCGGTGGACCAGCTGGGCCTCCAGCTCCTTCCGCTCGGTGATGTCCTCGATGATCATGACCAGGTGCGGCTCCCGGCCGGGGTCCTCCGGCGCGACCCAGGAGGTCGCGATCTGCACCGGCACGGGCTCGCCGTCGGCGCGCACCAGGCGGCATTCCTGCCGCACCGCCCGCTCGGGGGCGCTGTTCAGGCCGGCGCAGGCCTCCCGCGCGGCGGTCGCGTCACCGGGGTGGGTGAGGTCGAACAGCGAGCGGCCGCGCAGCTCGTCCGGAGCGGCGCCGAGCAGCTCGCCCAGCGCCCGGTTCACGTCGAGCAGCACGCCGTCGGTGGTGGTCAGGGCCACGCCCATGGGCGCGTGGACGAACACGGTGGCATGGTCAGCAGGGGGGAGTGCACCCGCCACCTCGATCACATCCCCACCTCCGTCGCCTGGACTCATCTTGCGCGACGGCACCGACGAACGGTGCGGCAGGCGTCACGGACCCGTTCCGGGTCGCCTCAATGGGGGACCTCGTACGGGTGCAGGATGCACGGAGAGTCATCTCAGGAGGCGCCCGTGAACGAGTTCGACCTGGTGCTGCCCGCGGCGGTCGACGTCCGCGAGGTGGGCATGCGCGACGGCCTGCAACTGGAGGCGCCGGTCCCGCTGGAGGCCAAGCTGGAGATGCTGGAGGCGCTCGTCGCCACCGGCGTGCGCCGCATCGAGGCGACGTCGTTCGTCTCGCCGAAGGCCGTGCCGGCGCTGGCCGACGCCGACCGGGTCGCCGCGGAGCTGACCCGCTGGCCGGAGGTGCACTGGTCGGCGCTGGTGGCCAACCCGCGGGGCGCCGTCCGGGCGGTCGACGCCGGCGTCGCCGATCTCGAGTACGTGGTCTCGGCCTCTGACGGGCACAGCCGCGCCAACGCCGGCCGGTCGACCGCCGAGGCCGTCGGCGCGGTCGGGGAGATCGCCGGTCTGGCCCACGGTGCCGGAGGGTCGCTCGAGGTCATCATCGCCACCGCCTGGGACTGCCCCTTCGACGGCCGCACGCCCGTCTCCCGCACGGTCGACGTCGCCCGCGCCGCCGTCACCGCCGGTGCCGACCAGCTCTGCCTGGGCGACACGATCGGGACGACGTCGCCGCTGCGCGTGGTGCAGCTGATCGACGCCGTCCGCCGGGCGTGCCCCGGGATCCCGGTCGGCGTGCACTTCCACGACACCCGCGGCACCGGGCAGGCCAACGCGCTGGCCGCCGTCCAGGCGGGGGTGACCCAGCTCGACGCCTCCATCGGCGGGCTCGGTGGCTGCCCCTTCGCCCCGGGCGCCAGCGGCAACATCGCCACCGAGGAGCTGGTCTACCTGCTGGAGGAGTCCGGCGTGCGCACCGGGATGGATCTCGACGCCGTCCTCACCGCCGCCCGCGTGACCGAGCACGCCGTCGGGCACGAGCTGCCCAGCTCGCTGTACCGGGCCGGCGGACGCTCCGTGCCGCGCCCCCTGGACGCCCGGTGACCGCCCCCGGCTCCGGGGACCCCCGGCGGATCGTCGACCCGCTCGTCATGCGCGACGTCCTGGGGCACTTCGCCTCCGGCGTCACCGTGCTGACGGCGGACACCGAGGAGGGCCCGATCGGCTTCACCTGCCAGTCGTTCAGCTCCCTGTCGCTGGAGCCACCGCTGGTCGCCTTCGCCCCGGCGCGCACCTCGCGCACGTGGGAGCGGCTGCGCAGCCTGGGCCGGTTCTGCATCAACGTGCTGGCCGAGGGCCAGGACGCCGTGTCGCAGAACTTCGCCCGCTCCGGCGCGGACAAGTTCGCCGGGGTGCCGTGGGCCCCCAGCCCGCATGGCTCACCGGTCCTCGACGACGTCGTCGCCTGGATCGACGGCGAGCTCTGGGCGGAGTACGACGGCGGCGACCACACCATCGTGGTGGCCCGCGTGCTCGACCTGGGCGCCTCGGCCGACCGACGGCCGCTGCTGTTCCACCGCGGCGCCTACGGGCTGCTGCACCGCGCCGAGGGCTGAGCCGGGCACTCTCCGTGCGGGTTGCGGACGTCGCCGGGGCGATGCCGCCCGCATCGTCGGCCGCCCCCCGCAGGGCGCGTGGACGACGTCCCGCGTGGGCACCGTCGAGGGCGATACCGCGAGGAGGACGCCATGGGACTGCTCGACCGGCTCTTCGGCCGCCGCCCCCAGCAGGGGTACGCCGCCGGCCACCAGGGGCGCGGGTACGGGGAGGCGGGCCCGGGCCGGTACGCCCGGCAGGCCGACGGGCAGCCGCTGCCGGACGACCAGGCCGTGGCCCGCTACCGGTACCTGCTGCGCACCGCTCCGCCGGAGCAGATCGAGCAGGCCCACGCCGAGGCGTTCGCGCAGCTGAGCACCGATCAGCGGCAGCAGGTGCTCGCCTCCCTCGCCGCGGCCGTGCCGGCCGGTGAGCGCCCGCGCACCGACGACGTCGAGACCCTGGCGCGCGTGGCCACCCGCGCCGAGCTGCGCCGGCCGGGCACGCTGGAACGCGCACTGGGCGGCTACGGGCCCGGGTACGGCTCGGGCGGTCCCGTGCAGGCATACGGCTCGGGACAGGGCGGCGGCTACGGGCAGGGCGGCTACGGCGGCGGCATGGGGATGGGCGGCATGATCGGTGGCAGCCTGCTGGGCACCATCGGTGGTCTGGTGATCGGCACCGCCGTCGCCGACGCGCTGTTCGACAGCGGGCCGGGCGACGGCGGCCTGTTCGGCGGCGGGGACGAGGAGGCCTACGCCCAGGGCTTCGAGGACGGCGGCGGCGGGGACAGCGGCGGCGACTTCGGGGGTGGCGACTTCGGGGGTGGGGACTTCTGAGCTGCCGAGACTTCTGAGGTGCGGGGACTGCTGAGCTCAGCGTCCCGTCGGGCCGGCGGTACGGCGGCTGCGGCGCAGGAGCAGCAGACCCAGCACGGGCAGCACCAGCGGGAAGTACAGGTAGCCGCGGCCGTAGCCCGACCACACCGTCTCGTCCGGGAAGGCCGCCGGATCGGCCAGTGACAGCGTGCCGACGACGAGGACGCCCACGAGCTCGACGCTGATCGCGGCCAGGGCCACCCGCCGTCCCGCCGGCCCGCGGGCCAGCGCCACCGTGGCCACCAGGTAGACCGCCGCGGCCAGCGCCGACAGCAGGTAGGCCAGTGGCGCCTCGTCGAAGCGGGTGCCCAGTTGCACACCCGCCCGGGCGCCCGCGGCGAGCGCGAGGACGGCGTAGAGCGCCACCAGCACACGCGCGGCGCCCGACGTGCCGGATCCCGGCTGGGCGGGCGCCCCCAGCGCGCGGTCGTCAGGCACCGGTCGCCTCCCAGAGCTCGAGCAGCCGCCACACCATGACGCCCACGGATGCTCCCGCCACGGCCAGCACCGTGCCGGCCCAGCGGGTCACCTCGGTGCGCGCCCACAGCACCCCTGCGACGGGGATCAGCACGACGCCGGAGAGGTAACCGAGGAACGTGGGGGTGTCGGCCGGGGTGTCGGCATCGAGGGCCGCGAGGGCGATGACCGTCTGCACCAGCAGCAGCGCCTCCAGGACGCCGGCCAGTGCCAGGTGCACCAGGCCGATCCGGCGCCGGGCCAGCGTCGAGGCCACGCCGGCCACCACGAGCAGCACGGCGACCACGGTGATCACGACGACGAGCGCGGGCTGCACGGGGTCATCCTCCCGCGCCCGTTTTGGGCCCCCTCCGGAGGCTCACCCCTGAGCGTGCGGAGGGTGCGGAGGAGGGGGCCTCGGTCAGCGGTGCACGGAGGACATGTCCGGGTAGCGGTTCCCCGCGGCCGCGCCCACCGGAGCGGCCTCGTCGAGCCGGCGGAGGTCGTCGTCGGTGAGCGCGAGGTCGGCGGCGGCGGCGTTCTCCTCCAGGTAGGAGACGCGCTTGGTGCCCGGGATGGGCACGATGCCCGGGTTCCCCCCGCGGCCGCTCTGCGCCGTGACCCAGGCGAGCGCCAGCTGCGAGGCCGTCACGCCCTTCTCGCGAGCGATCTCCCGCACGCGGTCGACGAGCTCCAGGTTCTGCGCGAACGCCTCGCCCTGGAAGCGGGGGTTGTGCCGGCGGAAGTCGCGGCGGTCCAGGTCGTCGAGGCTGCGGATCTGCCCGGACAGGAACCCGCGGCCGATCGGTGAGTAGGCGACGAAGCCGATGCCGAGCTCGGCGCAGGTGGCCAGCACGCCGTCGTCCTCCGGATCCCGGGTCCAGAGCGAGTACTCCGTCTGGACCGCGGTCACCGGCTGCACGGCGTGCGCGCGGCGGATCGTGTCCGGCGCGGCCTCGGAGATCCCGGCGTGCCGGATCTTGCCGGCCTCGACCAGCTCGCGCAGGGCTCCCCAGGTGTCCTCGATCGGCACGGTGGTGTCGACGCGGTGCTGGTAGTAGAGGTCGATGACGTCGACGCCCAGTCGCTGGAGCGAGGCGTCGCAGGCCTGGTGGACGTATTCGGGGCGCCCGTTGATGCCCAGGAACCCGCCGTCCTCGCTGCGCTCGTTGCCGAACTTGGTGGCCAGCACGACCTCGTCGCGCCGGCCGGCGATCGCCTGCCCGACCAGGCGCTCGTTGGTGAAGGGCCCGTACATGTCCGCGGTGTCCAGGAAGGTGACGCCCAGATCGAGGGCCCGGGTGATGGTCCGCTCGGCCTCCGCCTGGTCGGCGGTGCCGTAGAACTCGCTCATCCCCATGCAGCCCAGGCCCTGGGCCGGGACGGAGAGGGAGCCGAGGCTGCGTGTCTCCATGCCTCGCTCGTGCCCGCCCGTGGCCGCTCCCAACCGGTGACGCGCTGCGCCGAGGGAGGACGCGCCGCGCCGACGGTCGACGAGCTGTCTGTGTCCGGCGGTAACCCCCGGGGCCCGCCCTCGTTGAGGCAGAGCACACATCGTCGTGCTCCCCGTGGAGGGTCCATGCGCCGCTCGTCCCGCCGACTCCTCGGTGCCGTCAGCGGAGCGGCCGTCGCCGCCGCGCTGACCGCCGCTCCCGCAGCCGCCGCGCCGCCCGCAGAAGCCCTGGCGCCCGTCCAGGACTTCCTGGCCGCCCAGCTCGGCAGCCTGACCGGCAGCACCACGGTGCTCGTCCACGGCGTCGACGCCAACGCGGCGCGGGTCGCCGTCGCCGCGACCGGGATGCGCCCGGTCACCGAGTTCGAGCGGATCGGCGTGGTGGTCGCCTCGGGCACCGCGGACCAGATCGAGGCCGCGCGCACCCGGCCGGGGATCACCTACCTCGAGGGCAACACCCCCATCGAGATGGCGCAGGAGACCTCCAACACCGCGACGCGGGGGGCCGAGGCGGCGGCGACGCTGACCGGCGCGAACGGCGAGGCGCTCGACGGCAGCGGCGTCTCGGTGGCGGTCATCGACTCGGGGATCGACCCCAACCACCCCTACTTCCGCAACGCCGACGGCAGCAGCGCCGTCGTGGCCAACCTGAAGAGCCTGTGCCTGGTCGAGGTCAGCACCAGCCCGGACTGCGTCGTCCGCGTCCCGGAGGTCGTCGACACCGACACGCTCTCCCTCGGTGGCCACGGCACCCACGTGAGCGGCATCGTCGCCGGCCGGCCGACGACGCTGTCCGGAGGCGACCGGCTCCAGGGCGCCGCCCCGGGGGCGAGCCTGGTGTCGATCTCCACCGGCGCCGTCCTGCTCATCGTCGGGGCCGACTCGGCCCTCAACTGGGTGCTGGAGAACCACGAGGCGCCGTGCGGCGAGGGTGTCTCCCCCACCGTCTGCCCACCGATCAAGGTGACCAACAACAGCTACGGCCCCACCGGCGGCGGCGCGTTCGACCCGCAGTCCGCCACGGTGAAGCTGCAGCGGGCGCTGGCCGCCGAGGGCGTGGTCACCGTGTGGGCCGCGGGCAACGACGGCGGCGACGGCTCCGCCTCGGTCACGAACCCGCCCGGGCAGGACCCGACCGGCGGCATCCTCTCCGTCGCCTCGTACTCCGACCAGGAGACCGGCACACGCGACGGCGTCGTCAGCGAGTTCTCCTCCCGCGGCGCGGCGGCCGACGCCTCCACCTGGCCCGACCTCTCCGCCCCCGGCGACACCATCACCTCGGCCTGCCGCCACTACCTGCCCATCTGCGCCACCGGCCTGGACTTCCGCTCCGGTCCGGGGCTGCTCGACGTCGGCACCTTCACCACGATCAGCGGAACGTCGATGGCGGCGCCGCACGTCGCCGGCATCGTGGCCCAGCTCTTCCAAGCCGATCCGGGCGCCACGCCGGCCGAGGTCGAGGCCGCGCTCACGGGCACCGCGCACCGGTTCACCGACGGCGCGCCGTACGCGACGGTGGGTGCCCGGACGACGTCGTTCGACAAGGGCGCCGGCCTGGTGGACGTCGTCGCGGCGGTCGCCCGGCTCACCGGGAGCTGACTCGGGGTTCCACGTGGAACAGGGCCCGGGACGGCGTGACGTGCGCCATTCCGGGCCCTCCCGGCGTCGCGTCCGGTGATCGACACGGGTTAGATGACTCCGTATGTGCGGCCTCTGCGGCGAGATCACCTTCGATGGCTCGACGGCGGACACCACGGCCGTCGCCCGGATGGTGGAGGCCCTGGTCCCCCGCGGTCCGGACGGCCAGGGCTCCTGGAGCAACGGCCGGGTCGCGTTCGGCCACCGCCGGCTGTCGGTCATCGACCTGTCCACCTGCGGCTCCCAGCCCATGGTGGACAACGAGCTCGGGCTGACCGCGGTCTTCAACGGCTGCATCTACGACTACCAGGAGCTGCGGGCCGAGCTGGAGGGCCACGGCTACCGCTTCTTCTCGCACAGCGACACCGAGGTGATCCTCAAGGGCTACCACCACTGGGGCACCGACGTCGTCTCGCACCTGCACGGGATGTTCGCCTTCGTCATCGCCGAGCGGGACACCGGCCGCGTGGTCATGGCCCGCGACCGGCTGGGCATCAAGCCGCTGTACCTGGCCGAGACGCCGGGCCGGAAGCTGCGGTTCGCCTCGACGCTGCCGGCGCTGCTGCGCGGCGGTGGGGTCGACACCTCCATCGACCCGGTCGCGCTGCACCACTACCTGTCGTGGCACGCCGTCGTCCCGGCCCCGCGGACCATCCTCAACGGGGTCCGGAAGCTGCCGCCGGCGACGATGCGGATCATCGAGGCCGACGGCACGAGCACCGAGCACCGCTACTGGAACGCCACCTACGAGCGCCGCGCCGAGCACGCGAACTGGACCGCGCGCGACTGGGAGGACGCGATCGAGGAGGCGCTCCGGGTCGCCGTCCGCCGGCGCCTGGTCGCCGACACCCCCGTCGGCGTGCTGCTCTCCGGCGGCCTGGACTCCAGCCTGATCGTCGGGCTGCTCGCGCAGGAGGGCCAGGCGGGCCTGGCCACCTACTCGATCGGCTTCGAGTCCGTCGGCGGGCACGAGGGCGACGAGTTCGCCTACTCCGACGTCATCGCCGAGCACTTCGGCACGAACCACCACCGCATCCGGGTCGGTTCCGACGAGCTCGCCGGCGCCCTCGGCCACGCCATCGGTGCCATGGCCGAGCCGATGGTCAGCCACGACGTGGTCGCCTTCGACCTGCTCAGCGAGCGGGTCTCCCAGACGATCAAGGTGGTGCAGTCCGGGCAGGGCGCCGACGAGGTGTTCGCCGGTTACCACTGGTACCCGCCGCTGGCCGGCATCGGCCGCGAGGACGCGGTGCAGACCTACGCGAAGGCCTTCTTCGACCGCGACCACGCGCAGATGCGCGGCGTCGTCGCGGACCGCTACGCGCTGGCCGACGACCCGAGCCTGGCCTTCGTGTGGGCGCACATGGCCGCCGCGGGCGCGGAGACCGCCGTCGACGCCGCCCTGCGCCTGGACAGCGAGGTCATGCTCGTCGACGACCCGGTCAAGCGGGTGGACAACATGTCCATGGCCTGGGGCCTGGAGGCCCGGGTGCCCTTCCTGGACCACGACCTCGTGGAACTCGCTGCGATGTGCCCGCCGGAGCTCAAGCTGGCCGACGGCGGCAAGGGCGTGCTCAAGGCCATCGGCCGGCGGATCATCCCGCCGGAGGTCATCGACCGGCCCAAGGGCTACTTCCCGGTGCCCTCGATCACCCACCTCGAGGGCAAGGTCCTGGGTCTGGTCCGCGACGCGCTGACCAGCGACGCCGCGCGCGACCGGGGGCTGTTCCGGCCGGACTACGTGCGCGAGCTGCTGGCCGACCCCAACGGCGAGCTCACGCCGTTGCGCGGCAACAAGCTGTGGCAGCTGGGTCTGCTCGAGCTGTGGCTGCAGACCCACGTGGCCTGAGGGACGACGGCATGCCCCGAATCGCCGGCCACCGGCGCCGGACGCCCGTGGCCCGCACCCCGGCCATGACCGACCGGTCGTGGCGGCAGCCCTCCGAGCACCAGCGCCAGGGCATGCAGGACGACGTCGTCCTGGACATGGGCTGGGGCCGGCTGGTGATGGGGCAGACCTTCGCCGATCTCAGCGGCATCGTGCACGCCCTCCGCGCGGAGGAGATCGGCGAGCGGGACATCTGCATCTACCCCCGCGACCCGCACGTGCTGGTGGGTCTGGCTCCCGACGAGCTGTTCATCGACCCGAGCTACACCTTCCGGCTGGACCTGCACCGCTACCGGGCGCGGCCCGAGCTGATCCGGGACGTCTTCGTGCGCACGGCCACCTCGCGGGCCGACATGGAGCAGATCAACGAGATCTACGCGCTCAACGGCATGGTGGTCGGCGACGCCGACATCATGTGGGACAACCACCGCACCCGCTGCTTCACCTACCTCGTCGCCGAGGACCGCCGCACCGGCCGCCTCGTCGGCACCGTCACGGGCGTGGACCACACCCTCGCCTTCGACGACCCCGAGGGCGGGACCAGCCTGTGGTGCCTGGCGGTGCACAACCAGGACGCCCCGACCGGCGCCGGTGAGGCGCTCGTGCGGGTGCTGGCCGAGCGCTACGTCGGCCGCGGCCGGGCCTACCTCGACCTCTCGGTCATGCACGACAACGACGGCGCGATCCGGCTCTACCGCAAGCTGGGCTTCCACCGCGTCTCCGCCGTCTGCGTCAAGCGCAAGAACCCCATCAACTCGCCGCTGTTCGCCGCCCGGCCTCCGGGCCTGGAGCACCTCAACCCCTACGCCCTGATCATCGCCGAGGAGGCGCTGCGCCGGGGCATCCGCGTGGAGGTCACCGACGGCGAGTGGGGCGAGATGCGCCTGACCGTCGGTGGGCGCTCGGTGGTCACCCGGGAGTCGCTGTCGGAGTTCACCACCGCGGTGGCCATGAGCCGCTGCGACGACAAGCGGGTGACCCGCCGGATCATGGAGCGCGCCGGGGTGCGCGTTCCCCGGGGCGCGGTGGCCGGCATCGACGAGGTGGCGGCCGGGTCGGCCCTGATGCGCGAGGTCGGTGCGGTGGTGGTGAAGCCGGCGCGGGGCGAGCAGGGCAAGGGCATCACCGTCGGCGTCAAGGGCGACGCGGCGCTGCAGCGGGCCGTGGAGCTCGCTGCGCAGTACTGCCCGGAGGTGCTCGTCGAGGAGCTCGTGCCCGGGCAGGACCTGCGCGTCGTCGTGATCGACCGCGAGGTGGTGGCGGCAGCCGTCCGGCGCCCCGCCGAGGTGATCGGTGACGGACGGAGCACGGTGAGCTCGCTGATCCGGTCCACGAGCCGGCGGCGGGAACGGGCGACCGGCGGCGAGTCACGGATCCCCCTGGACGCGACGACCACGGAGGTCGTCGCCGAGGCCGGCTACGCGATGGACGACGTCCCGCGTCTCGGGGAGCGGATCCAGGTGCGCCGGACGGCGAACCTGCACACCGGCGGCACCATCGAGGACGTCACCGACGAGCTGCACCCGGAGGTGGCCTCGGCGGCCGTGCGGGCCGCAGAGGCGCTGGACATCCCGGTCACGGGTGTGGACTTCCTCGTGCCCGAGGTGGGCGGCCCGGAGTACGTGTTCATCGAGGCCAACGAGCGTCCCGGGCTGGCCAACCACGAGCCGCAGCCCACCGCCCAGCGCTTCGTCGACCTGCTCTTCCCCGAGACCCGCCGCCGCTGACGGCGCTCAGCGGCCCAGCAGGGCCAGCAGGCCGTCGACCTCGTGCCGGGCGGTGCTCGGGTGCCGGAAGTGCTGGTGCGGCCGGATCTCGTAGTGCGTCCGGCGGCCCGCGCGGGTGCGCACCAGGTAGCCGGCCTGCTCCAGGTCCCGGAGGATGCTCAGCGCCGCGCGGGTGGACACCCCCACCTCGGCCGCGATCTCGGCCACCCGGGCGTCCGGCGCGCGGGCGACGGCCAGCAGCACGTGGGCGTGGTTCGTGAGGAACGTCCACGAGGTGTGCGCCGCGGCGTCTGCGGTCATCGGACCCCTCCCTCTTCCGGGCGTCAGCGGCGACGCCGGACTGGCCGCCAACAGGTGAAGTGTGCTTCACTCATTGCACAGGAGGGGAGTATCCCCCCGCGTCCCGTCGTCACTACGGCTCCCCATGGGGTCCGGCGGGCCGGGCTCCGGCCGGGAGAGACCTCCAGTTGGCACGTTCCGACTGGAGGACACACGCGTGGACGTCTCTCTGTGGCTCTGGCTCGCGGTGCTCGGGCTCATCCTCGGCATGCTCGCGGTCGACCTGTTCGCCCACCGGCGGGCGCACGTCATCGCCGTCCGCGAGGCGGCGGCGTGGTCGGCGGTCTGGGTGACCATCGGGATCGCCTTCGGCGCCTGGGTGTGGTGGGCCCACGGCAGCGAGTTCGGCCAGCAGTACTTCGCCGGCTACCTGATCGAGAAGTCGCTCGCCGTCGACAACGTCTTCGTCTGGGCGATCATCTTCACCTTCTTCGCCGTTCCCCGTGAGTACCAGCACCGCGTGCTGTTCTTCGGCGTCCTCGGCGCGCTGGTGTTCCGCGGCCTGTTCATCGCGGGCGGCTCGGTGCTCATCGCCAGCTTCGGCTGGATCCTGTACGTCTTCGCCGCGTTCCTGCTCTGGACCGGCGTCCGGATGATCCGGCAGCGCAACGAGCACCTCGATCCCACGACGTCCCGGTCGCTGCGGCTCTTCCGCCGGTACGTGCCGATGACCGACGCCTACTACGGCCAGCGGTTCCTGGTCCGCCGGGGCGGCGTCCTCATGGCCACTCCCCTGCTGGCCGTGCTGGTGCTCGTCGAGGTCACCGACATCGTCTTCGCCGTCGACTCCATCCCGGCGATCTTCGCGGTCACCGACGAGCCGTTCCTGGTCTTCACCGCCAACGCCTTCGCCATCCTCGGCCTGCGCGCGATGTACTTCCTGCTGGCCGACCTCATCCACCGGTTCGTGTACCTGAAGGTGGGCCTGGCGCTGGTGCTCGTGTGGGTCGGCATCAAGATGCTGCTCAAGGTCGACGTCTTCTACATCCCCACCCCGGTGAGCCTCGCCGTCATCACGGTGCTCATCGGCGGCTCGATCGCGCTGAGCCTCCGGGCCACGCGGGGGCAGGGACGCAGCGCCCTGCAGGCCCCGGCGACGCCGCCGTTCCGGGTGGCGACGGGGGAGGAGACGGCCGAGCTCGAGCCTCTCCGCCGCCGTCGCTCCCCCGTTCCCGTGGATCAGGGCACCTGATCCCAGCGCGTCCTCCCTCACCGCCCACCATGAGGGAGGACGTGCCACGGCGAGGGAGGACGGCGTTCAGAGGCCCAGCTCGGCCCGGATCTCGTCGCTGTGCTGGCCGGCCTTCGGGACCGCGCCGACCGCGCCCTGCGTCACCGAGAACCGCGGCGCGGGAGCCGGCTGCACCGTGCCGTCGACCTCCACGAAGACCCCCCGCTCGCGGTTGTGCTCGTCCTGCGTCGCCTCGACCAGCGACCAGACCGGCGCCACGCAGGCGTCGGTGCCGGCGAAGACCTGCCACCACTCGTCGCGGGTCCGGCTGCCGAACAGCTCGGTGAACCGCTCCCGCAGGGCCGGCCACTGGTCGGGTGCGTAGCGGTCGGGGAACGACTCGTCGCCGGCGACGCCCAGGCCCTGCAGCAGGGCCGCGTAGAACTGTGGCTCCAGTGCGCCGACGGCGAGGAACTGCCCGTCGGAGCAGCGGTACACGTCGTAGAACGGCGCCCCGGTGTCCAGCAGGTTCACGCCCCGCTCGTCCTGCCAGCCGCCGGTGGAGAGCATCCCGTGGATCATCGTGGTGAGGACGGCGGTGCCGTCGACGATCGCGGCGTCCACCACCTGTCCCTCCCCGGTCGCCCGGGCGTGCAGCAGCGCGGCCAGGGCGCCCAGGGCCAGGAACACTCCCCCGCCGCCGAAGTCGCCCAGCAGGTTGATGGGGGGCGCCGGCCGCTCGTCCGGCCGCCCGCTCGCGCCCAGGGCGCCGGTCAGCGCGATGTAGCCGATGTCGTGCCCGGCCGTGGGCGCCAGCGGGCCGGTCTGGCCCCAGCCGGTCATCCGGCCGTACACCAGCGCCGGGTTCTCCCCCAGCAGCGCCTCCGGGCCCAGGCCCAGGCGCTCCATGACGCCCGGGCGGAAGCCCTCGAGCAGCACGTCGGACCGCCGCACCAGAGCGCGCACGACCTCGACGTCGGCGGGGTCCTTGAGGTCCAGCGCGATGGAGCGCTTGCCGCGGTCCAGCAGGGACGTCGCCCCGAGCCCCCCACCGCTGCCGCGCCGGTCGATGCGGACGACGTCGGCCCCCAGGTCGGCCAGGAGCATGCCGCAGAACGGCCCCGGCCCGAGCCCGGCGAACTCGACCACACGCACACCCGAGAGCGGACCCACGGTTCCTCCTCTGCTGCCCGGGCCACGCCGTCGTGCGCCCTCGTCGGTGGCATGCTGCCCGATGTCGGTGCCGACGGGACAGGGGGACTCCGGTGCTCGCCTACGTCGCCGCCGCGCTCGGCGGAGCACTGGGTGCGCTGGCCCGGTGGGGCGTGGCCGAGGCGATGCCGTACGAGCCGGGCTCCTGGCCCGCAGCGACGCTGCTGGTCAACGTCGCCGGCTGCCTGGGCCTCGGGCTGCTGATCGGGCTGGTGTCCATCCGGGCCCCCGGCTCGTCCTGGCTGCGGCCGTTCCTCGGTACGGGGGTGCTCGGCGGCTTCACCACGTACTCGACGTTCGCCGTCGACGTCGTGCAGCAGGCCGAGACCGGCGCGTGGGGCATCGTCGCCGGGTACCTGCCGGCCTCGGTGCTGGGCGGGATCGCCGCGGCGGCGCTGGGCGTGCTGGGCGGCCGGGCTCTGGCCCGCCCGCGGCCGACGCCCACCGAGGCCCTCGCGGCGGAGGAGCCGCACGGATGACGCCGCTCCTGGTGGTGCTGGGGGCGATGGCCGGCGCACCCCTCCGGCTGCTCGCCGAGCGCGTCGCGGCGGCCCGTCGGGGCCCGGGGTCGGTCGTCGGGACCGCGGCGGTCAACGTCGCCGGCAGCGCCCTGCTCGGCCTCCTGGTGGGTCTGGCCGGCGTCCCGGGCTGGGCGCTGGCCCTCGTCGGGGTCGGTTTCTGCGGCACGCTCACGACGTTCTCGACCCTCGGCGCCGACGTCGTCCGGCTGGGCGAGCAGCGGCGGCCGGGCCGGGCCGTGGCCTACCTGGGTGGCACGCTGGTGCTGGGTATCGGCGCGGCCGCGGCCGCCCACGGGGCGGCCGGCCTGCTCTGATCAGGGCTCTTGGGTAGGGTTCGACGCGGTATGACCGATGGCACAGGTGACGAGGTGGGGGCCGACAGCCCCGTCGTCGTCGTCGCCAACCGGTTGCCCGTCGACCAGGTGACCGATCCCGACGGCAGCACGCGCTGGCAGCGCAGCCCGGGCGGCCTGGTGACGGCGCTGGAGCCGTTCGTCGCGGGTCGCGGAGGCGCCTGGGTGGGCTGGTCGGGGTCCGCCGGTGAGGCGCCCGAGCCGTTCGAGTCCGGCGGCATGTCGCTCATCCCGATCCCCCTGGGCGAGGAGGAGGTCGACCGCTACTACGAGGGCATGTCCAACGCCTCGCTGTGGCCGCTCTACCACGACGTCGTCGAGAAGCCCGAGTACCACCGGGCCTGGTGGGACACCTACGTCCAGGTCAACAAGCGGTTCGCGGAGCGGACGGCGGAGATCGCGGCGGAGAACGCGATCGTGTGGGTGCACGACTACCAGCTTCAGCTCGTGCCGGCGATGCTCCGGCAGCAGCGGCCCGACCTCACGATCGGGTTCTTCCTGCACATCCCCTTCCCGCCCTACGAACTGTTCACCCAGCTGCCCTGGCGCTCGGCGATCGTCGAGGGGCTGCTGGGCGCGGACCTCGTCGGCTTCCAGCGGCCCTCGGCCGCGACGAACTTCGTCCAGCTGGCCCGCCGCCTGCACGACCTCCCGGCGCGCAAGAACGCCGTCGAGTACGACGGCCGCACGGTGTCGGCGAAGGCCTTCCCGATCTCGATCGACGTCGCGGCCTTCGACGCCCTGGCCCGCTCCCCCGAGGTCCTGGCCCGCGCGGCAGAGATACGCGCGGAACTGGGCAACCCGGACAAGATCATCCTGGGCGTGGACCGGCTCGACTACACCAAGGGCATCAGCGTCCGGCTCAACGCCTTCGAGGAGCTGCTCGAGGACGGCGCCGTCGAGTCCCCCGGCACCGTGCTCGTGCAGGTGGCCACGCCCAGCCGGGAGCGGGTCGAGCACTACGTGCACATGCGCGAGACCATCGAGCAGCAGGTCGGCCACATCAACGGCGTCTTCGGCTCGATGGCGGGCCCCGCCGTGCACTACTTCAACCAGTCGATGGACCGCACGGAGCTCGCCGCGCTGTACCGGGCGGCCGACGTCATGCTGGTGACGCCCTACCGCGACGGGATGAACCTGGTGGCGAAGGAGTACGTCGCCGCGCGCTCCGACCTCGGCGGGGCGCTGGTGCTCTCGGAGTTCGCCGGCGCCGCCGCGGAGCTCAAGCAGGCGTTCCTGGTCAACCCGCACGACATCGCCGGGGTGAAGAACCAGCTGGTCCGGGCGCTGCGCGTGGACCCGCGCGAGGCCGCGTCCCGCATGCGCGCCATGCGCCGTCACCTGGCCAAGAACGACCTGGAGCACTGGGCCACCTCGTTCTTCGACGCGTTGAAGGCCCAGGACGGCGCCCAGCCCACCGGTCGCGCCGCCGGGCGGACCGCGGAGCCGCTCTCGGACGGCCGCGGCGGAGCCCAGGGATGACCGCTCCGACCGGCGACCTCGACGCCGCGCTGGCCGCCCTGGCCGGGCGACGCCCGCTGCTCGTCGCCTCCGACTACGACGGCGTCCTGTCCCCCCTGCACGACGTGCCGTCGGAGGCCGGGCCCGAGCCCGGTGCCGCCGCGGCGCTCGGCCGGCTCGCGGTCGTCCAGGGGGTGACCGTCGCGCTGGTGAGCGGCCGTGGCGTCGCCGACCTGCAGGCCACCAGCGGCTTCACGGGGCCGTTCCGCTGGATCGGCAGTCACGGTGCCGAGTACGACGGGCCTCTCGTCGGCGAGCTGGCCGCGCGTCGGGATGCCTTGGCCGCCCGCCTCGAGCCCATGGTGGCGGGCACGCCAGGAGCTCTCCTGGAGGTCAAGCCGGCCAGCGTGGCGGTGCACGTGCGGACGGTGCCGGATCGGTCGGCGGCCGCGGAGCTGCTGGAATCCGCCCGCGCGCTGGCCGATTCGTCACTGACGCTGAAGCCGGGCAAGGACGTGCTCGAACTCGCGGTCACCGACGCGGACAAGGGGTCGGCGGTGCGCCGGCTGGCGGCCGAGATCGGGGCGCGGACCGTCCTCTACCTCGGGGACGACGTGACCGACGAGGACGCCTTCCGCGCTCTGGGGGACGGCGACGTCACGGTCAAGATCGGCGACGGGCCGACGGCGGCCGCGCACCGGGTGCCCGACCCCGCCGCCGTGGTGCGACTCCTCGACCGGCTGGCCGACCTGCTCGGCTGAGCCCGGCCGCCGTGTCGCCCGCGACGAAAGCGTCGTGTCGCCCGCGACGAAAGCGTCGTGTCGCCCGCGACGAAAGAGGACGAAAGTCCCGAGCGCGTGCTCATCGCACCGCCATTGTCGACATAGCCGGGGAATGTCCAGGTCGCACACCATTCCCGCGACCTCGGACGGCAGGTCGTTCCTCGGTCGGTGTCGACATGTGGCGGCGCGCGGTGCACTGACCCGCCTTACACATCACGAATCGGCCGAACACGAAGAATGGTCGATGTCCGCATCGGTGGAATGACCACACTCAGCGTGTTCCCACATCCGGTTCGAGCACCACTTCTTCCCCAGGACGGTCATCAGTGAACGCCTCTCCCTCCTCCCCCGGTGCCGGGCGGCGAGCCGGCTGGTTCGCCGACCGTCCGCTCGCCGTCAAGCTCGGCGCCCTCTTCGCCGTCGTCGTCCTCGCCTTCGGCGGCATCCTCGGTGCGGTGCTCGTCGGCAACGCCGCCGTGAACGACGCGAACCTCGAGCTCGACCGCCTGAACGAGGCCGAGGAGCTCGTCCTCCAGCTGGACACCCGCGCCAGCGAGCTCAAGGTCGACGGCTTCAAGACGATCACCCGCGAGAACCCGGCCGAGCAGCTGCCCGAGCTCGCCGAGGACATCGCCACCCCCGAGGCGATGCTGGCCGAGCTCGCGACCGTCCCCCTGACCGGCCGCGCGGCCGAGTCGGTCGCCGGGCTGTCCGACGCCTTCGGGGCCTACGCCACGGCGATCACCGCCTGGGTGAACCTGGCCGTGGCCGACCCCGAGGCGATGCGAGCGCGCTGGGAGGAGATCCAGGCGGCCAACGACCTCTCCGACGGCGCGGTCAGCGAGGCGAAGGACGTCCTGGCCAGCGAGAGCGACGCCGCGCAGCTCCGCCTGGAGGAGGCCATCACCCGGTCGCAGCTGATCAGCGCCGCGATCGTGTTCGCCGGTCTCGCCGTCGTCGGCGCGGTCGCCTGGCTGATCACGCGGTCGATCACCCGGCCGGTGCGCGCGGTCCGGCTCTCGCTGGAGGCGCTCGCCGCCGGCGACCTCACCGTGGCCACCGGGGTCACCTCGCGCGACGAGGTGGGCCAGATGGCGGCCGCGCTGGACACCGCTCAGGAGCACCTGCGCGAGGTCATGGCCGGCGTCGCCTCCTCGGCGCACGCCGTCGCCTCGTCCTCGGAGGAGCTGAGCGCCAACTCCGCGCAGATCTCGGCCTCGGCCGAGGAGACCTCCGCCCAGGGCGGCGTCGTCGCCTCGGCGGCCGAGGAGGTGTCCCGCAGCGTCGAGACCGTTGCCGCGGGTGCCGAGCAGATGGGCGCCTCGATCCGGGAGATCGCGTCCAACGCGGCCGAGGCCAGCGAGGTCGCCAGCCGGGCGGTCGCGGCGGCCGCGACCACCAAGGCCACCGTGGACAAGCTGGGTGAGTCGTCGGCCGAGATCGGCAACGTGGTGAAGGTGATCACGAGCATCGCGGAGCAGACCAACCTGCTGGCCCTCAACGCCACCATCGAGGCGGCACGGGCCGGAGAGGCCGGCAAGGGCTTCGCGGTGGTGGCCAACGAGGTCAAGGAGCTGGCGCAGGAGACGGCGAAGGCCACGGAGGACATCGCCAAGCGGGTGCTCGCCATCCAGGGCGACACCACCGCCGCCGTCGCCGCCATCGACGAGATCTCCACGATCGTCGCCCAGATCTCCGACCGGCAGACCACGATCGCCTCCGCGGTGGAGGAGCAGACCGCGACGACGAGCGAGATGTCCCGCTCGGTCCAGGAGGCCGCCAACGGCACCGGCGAGATCGCCACCAACATCACCGGCGTCTCCGCTGCGGCGGACTCGACCACGCAGGCGCTGACCCAGACCCGCGTCGCGGTCGACGAGCTGTCCCGGATGGCCGCCGACCTGCGCACCACCGTCGGGCGGTTCACCTACTGACGGCTTGAGCGGCCTCAGGGCGGTGCAGCGGGAAGACCCGCTGCACCGCCCTTCTGTTTGTTGTCTTCATCGCATTCATCGCATTCATCGCATTCATCGCCATGTCGACAGTCGAGGAATGGGCACCGACTTCTCTCGATGAAATAACGACACACCGTAGCCCATGGCACGCAATTCGATTCTCCACTTCCTATGGTTTCGCCGTCGATGGAGTACGAGCAGCGTCACAGGCCTTCGCTCGACGGAGAGAAGGCGCCACCGATCCGCTTTCCACCCCCCCCCGTCGTAGTGCTCACGCCACACAGGAGACCGTCATGTCCCGCACCCCCTCAGCCGACTTCAGTCCGCCCGGGGTCGCCTCTCCCCCGACGTCCTCCTGGTGGGGCGACCGCGGCGTTCGCACCAAGACACTGTCCGCAGTCGCCGTGACAGGAACCGTGGCCGTGGGCGTCGGCGTCATGGGTCTGGTGGCCCTCGGCAGCGCCGCCGACCGGACTCAGGTCATGCATGACAGCAACATCGCCGGCCTGGAGGTCGTCGCGGAGATGCAGAGCGCCATCGGCGGCATTCGTCAGGCCTCACGCGACTCGCTGATCTCGCCGACGCCGGAGACCTCCGCGGAAGCGGCGGCAGCTCTCGAAGAGCGGCGGGCCGAGTTCCGCGACGCGGTCGTCCGATACGAGGAGACGCACCCGACAGGGGAGAAGTTCGATCTCGTCGAGAACGCCAGGCAGAATTTCGGCGAGTACGAGCGGGTGCTCGACGAGGTGCTGGCTCCGTTCGCGGACGCCAACGACATCCAGGGTTGGTGGGACGCCAACGCCGCGCAGGCCGCGCCCCTCGCGAGTGAGGCGCAAGCCCTGCTTGAGCAGGTCCACGACAAGGAGGTGGCCGACGCCGACGCGGCTGCCGTGATGTCCCGGGAGTCGTACGAGACCCAGCGTCTCAGCGCCATCATCGTTCTGACCGTGGGCATCGCTCTCGCCGTCGGCATCGGCCTGCTCGTCGCCCGTGCCCTGGCGCGCGGGGTGGAGAAGGTCAAGCAGGTGGCGGAGGCGCTGGCGGCCGGTGACCTCACGAAGACCTCCGGCCTGACCACGCGTGACGAGCTGGGCCGCATGGGCGCGGCGCTCGATGCCGCGGTGACGACGATGCGCGAGGTCCTGTCGACCGTCGTGTCCTCGGCGGACGCGGTGGCTGCGTCGTCGGAGGAGCTGTCGGCGTCCTCGGCGCAGATCTCGGCCTCGGCCGAGGAGACCAGCGCCCAGTCCGGCGTCGTCGCCGGTGCCGCGGAGGAGGTCTCCCGCAGCGTGCAGACCGTCGCCGCCGGTGCCGAGCAGATGGGCGCGTCGATCCGGGAGATCGCGGCCAACGCCGCCGAGGCCTCCGAGGTCGCGGCCCGCGCGGTCACGGCGGCGGAGACCACGACCGCCACGGTCGCGAAGCTGGGCGCGTCCTCCGCCGAGATCGGCAACGTCGTCAAGGTCATCACGAGCATCGCGGAGCAGACCAACCTGCTGGCACTCAACGCCACCATCGAGGCCGCCCGGGCGGGCGAGGCGGGCAAGGGCTTCGCCGTGGTGGCCAACGAGGTCAAGGAGCTGGCGCAGGAGACGGCCAAGGCGACCGAGGACATCGCCCGCCGGGTGCAGAGCATCCAGGGCGACACCACGGCGGCGGTGGCTGCGATCGAGGAGATCAGCTCGATCGTCGCGCAGATCTCCGACCGGCAGACGACCATCGCTTCCGCGGTGGAGGAGCAGACCGCCACGACCAGTGAGATGAGCCGGTCGGTGCAGGAGGCCGCCTCGGGTTCGGGTCAGATCGCGGACAACATCACCGGCGTCTCCTCGGCGGCCGACTCGACCAACTTGGCGCTGGGGCAGACCCGCGTCGCGGTCGACGAGCTGTCCCGGATGGCCGCCGACCTGCGCAGCACCGTCGGGAGGTTCACCTACTAGACCATTCCCTTTCCTCTGGCTGATGCCGGTGGTGGCCCGACGGTCGCCGCCGGCATCCGTCATTCCGAGGACGGCGAGAAATGGCGGCATGTCGACATGGAGGAGGTGGTCGCCGACCTTTCTCGGAATGCGGCACCGACATGTTCGAAATAGCGGGGCGAGGCCGTGTCGGCGTCCTACTTTTCTGGTGTCGCACCACCGATCGCACGGATTCGGCCATCTGGCCCAGCCGGCGCCACACCGTCAGCACCCCCGTCTCTGGAGATTCGCCATGACCGTTCCCGCCAACACCACCCGCTCAGGCCGGGCGGGGTGGTTCACCGATCGCCCGGTCGGCGCGAAGATCGGCGCAGCACTCGGCGTGCTGGCGATCGTCGCCGTCGGGCTCACGGGCCTCGGGGTCCAGCGCATCGGCACGTTGGCCGACGCCGGCGACACCCTGTACACCGACTCGATCGTCCCCCTGAACAAGCTGGCCGAGGCGCAGCGCACCTTCCAGGGGGACAGGTCCCGCAACAACATGTACGGCTTCGTCGACGACGCCACCCGCGCCGAGCTCCGCCCCCAGCTGGCCGAACGCCGGACCCAGTTCCGCGAGGAGATGGACGCCTACGTCGCGACGCTGAAGAACCCGGCCGATCTCGCCCCCGTGCTGGAGGCGGCCGACACCTACTACGCCACCGTCGACGGGCAGCTGTACCCCGCCGCGGACGCCGGTGACCGCGACACCGTGCAGACCATCGTCACCGGGCCGCTGGCCGACGCCGGCCGGGGCCTCTCCGACGCCTTCGGTGCCGAGCAGGAGCGCCAGGCCACCGATGCCTCGGCCGATGCCGCCGCTGGCCAGGACGTCGCCTCCTCGGCGCGCTTCATGCTGTGGACCGCGCTCGCGATCGGCATCGGCGTCGCTGCCCTGCTGGCGGTCTTCGTCGTCCGTCAGATCGTCGCCACGGTCCGGTCGGTGCAGAAGTCGGTCGAGGCTCTCGCAGCCGGCGACCTGACCGTCGTCCCGGAGGTGCGCTCCGGTGACGAGCTCGGCCGCATGGCCGCCGCCCTCGGCGCGGCGCAGGACAACCTCCGCTCGGTGCTGGGGCAGGTGGCCGGTTCCGCGGACGCGGTGGCGGCCAGCAGCGAGGAGCTGTCGGCGTCGTCGGCGCAGATCTCGGCGGGTGCGGAGGAGACCTCGGCGCAGTCGGGTGTGGTCTCGGGTGCCGCGGAGGAGGTCTCGCGCAGTGTGCAGACCGTGGCTGCGGGTGCCGAGCAGATGGGCGCGTCGATCCGGGAGATCGCCAGCAACGCCGCCGAGGCCTCCGAGGTCGCGGCCCGTGCGGTGACCGCCGCGGAGACCACGACGGCCACGGTCGCGAAGCTGGGCGAGTCGAGCGCGGAGATCGGCAACGTCGTGAAGGTGATCACGAGCATCGCGGAGCAGACGAACCTGCTGGCGCTCAACGCCACCATCGAGGCCGCGCGTGCCGGCGAGGCCGGCAAGGGCTTCGCCGTCGTGGCCAACGAGGTCAAGGAGCTGGCGCAGGAGACGGCCAAGGCGACCGAGGACATCGCCCGCCGGGTGCTGGCCATCCAGGGCGACACGACCGCTGCGGTGGCCGCGATCGGGGAGATCAGCTCGATCGTCGCGCAGATCTCCGACCGGCAGACCACCATCGCCTCGGCGGTGGAGGAGCAGACGGCGACGACGAACGAGATGTCGCGGTCGGTGCAGGAGGCCGCTGGTGGCACGACGCAGATCGCGGAGAACATCTCCGGGGTCTCCTCGGCCGCGGACTCGACCACCCAGGCGCTGACCCAGACCCGCACCGCGGTGGACGAGCTGTCCCGGATGGCCGCCGACCTGCGCA
>JBELIQ010000009.1:0-31997 GCA_042090795.1 Blastococcus sp.
GCGATCGGCAACCAAGCCCCGATCACACGCTTGAACAACCTGGCTGGGCAGTACAGCTAGATCGCCAGCAACAGGGCCGTGAAGGCGATGCAGGCACCCCCGAGCACCACGAAGTCCAGCCGTCCCGATCCGGGCAGCTGCTGCTTGAGGCTGGTGAGGATGATCGAGCCGGCCAGCAGCGCGGAGAACACGTCCACGGCCGCGTCACCGAGGTCGACCACCGCGCCGGCCCCCCACCCCGCCAGTACCGCCACGGCCAGCACCCACCGCCCCCACCTGTCGTAGACGCGCGGGTCCTGGTCGCGCAACGCGATCTCCCCGGTGAGGTACCGGGCGGACAGGGCCACCGTGTAGAGGACCAGCTCCGCCGGCCCGGGACGCACCTGGTGCACCAGCAGGTAGCCCACGAAGAGGTTGAAGAGCAGGTAGAGAGCGCCGCTGGCCCAGAACGGCCACGGGGTCGGAACACCGTCCCGCCGCCGCTGTTCCCGGCGATCCTGGTCCTGGGCCCAGTCGAGCACGGCGTAGTAGAGCAGCAGACCGGCCAGCGCGACGAGGAACGGGTGGGATCCGAGCAGCCCGAGCAGTCCGTCCCGCCGGCCGGCCGGATCCGACGTGGTGGCCTGCGCCAGATCGGGGAGCAGGCGGGTGAACACGTAGGCGACGGCCAGTCCACCGGCGAGCGAGTGGAACCACGCCGACCCCGGCGACACTCGCCGGCGCACCTCGGGCACGAGCAGCTGCACGACCACCAGCGCCGCTGCGGCGGCCAGCGGCGCCAACGGCAGACCGCGCACGGCCACCTCGGCGGAGGTCGGCATGGGACGGCTTCCTCTGCGTCGTGGATCGGCTCCGGGCCGGCGCGAACCGACTTCGGGGCGGGAGGTACCGCCGGCGGTCGGCACCGCACTCGTCAGCGCAGTGACTCCGGCCGACCGACCGGTCGAGGGGATCTGCCGGTCGCGACCCCGGCCATGGGTGCACCGACGGGTCGTTCGCCAAACATCCCGGACCCGTCCGGCAGCCGGCAGCCGGACGCCGGGCGCAGCCGCCGGCGACGACGAGCCGCGCCCGCCCAGGCACTCGCCGCGCCCCGCACCCGGATCGCTTCTACCTTCGTGCGATGAGTGATCGGCCCAAGCTCTCCCTCGTCGGCTCCGTCTCGCTGGGCACGGGGGTGATGGTCGGGGCCGGGATCTTCGCGCTGATCGGCCAGGTCGCCGAGCTGGCGGGGTCGCTGATCCCGCACGCCTTCCTCGCCGGTGCCGTCGTCACCGCGTTCAGCTCCTACTCCTACGCCCGGTACTCGGCAGCGAATCCGACGTCCGGCGGCATCGCGATGCTGCTCAAGGCCGCCTACGGGGCGGGCGTCGTCACCGCGTCGTTCTCGCTGTTCATGTACGTGTCCATGGTGATCGCGCAGAGCCTGCTGGCGCGCACCTTCGGCACCTACGGTCTGCGCCCGTTCGACCTGCAGGGCTCTCCGGTGCTGGTCCCGGCTCTCGGCGTCGGCGTCATCGCGCTGGCCGCGTTCATCAACATCCGGGGCATCCGGTTCGTCGAGCGCTCGGCCGCGACCACGGCGGCCATCAAGGTGTTCGGGCTCGCCGCGCTGGCCATCGCCGGCCTGGTCGCGGCCGGGGTGTCCTCCCTGGGCAGCGTCCTCACCGGTGGCAGCGACGGCGGAGGCGGCGGGGCGACCGGCGGCGGGGGCTCCTTCGACGGCGGCGGCTGGTTCGGGCTGATCGGCGCGACGACACTGTGCGTGCTGGCGTACAAGGGCTTCACGACCATCACCAACCAGGGCGACGACCTGCGGGACCCGAAGAAGCTGCTGCCCCGCTCGATCTACCTGTCGATCGCGGCCTGCGCCGTCCTCTACCTGCTGCTGACCGTGGCCGTCACCGCGAGCCTGGGCGTCCCGGAGATCATCGAGGCCCGCGACTACGCCGTGGCGGCCGCCGCCGAGCCGCTGTTCGGGTCGTGGGGCGTCAACCTCACGATCCTCGTCGCGATCGTGGCGACGGTCTCCGGCCTGCTGGCGAGCATCTACGCGGTCTCCCGCCTCTACCAGATGCTGCACAGCATGGGGCACGTGCCGATGCTGCCGATGTCCGTCCGCCGTCAGCCGGTGCTGATCACCGCGGGCCTCGCGATGCTGACCACGGTGTTCTTCGATCTGACGCAGATGGCGTCGATGGGCGCACTGCTCTACATCACGATGGACATCGCGATCCAGTGGGGCGTCCTGCGCCGACTGGCGTCGGACATCGAGGCACGGCGCTGGATCCCCGCCGTCACGATCGTCCTGGACGTCGTCATCCTCGGGGCGTTCGTCGTCCTCAAGCTGCAGCAGGACCCGATGATCATCGTGATCGGGGTGGTCATCGGCGCGGTGATCGTCGCCGCGCAGGCGCTCAACGCCCGGGCGCACGCCGGACCGGGCGACGAGCACGGCGACGGGCGTGCGCAGGAGGACGAGGCCGGCGAACCCGCGCGCGGAGGGGCCTAGCCGGGACGGCGCGGGGGGCGCCGGCATCTCGACGGCGAGGACGACCATGAGCACATGCCGCTCTCCGTGACCGCCCTGCCCGACCGAGTCAGGACGGCGTTCCGCGCCCGCGTCTCCGGTGACCCGACCGGCGCGCCGGACTGGGTGCGCGACATCGCACGGGTCGGCACCGGACCGGGCTGGTTCGAGCCCGACGGCGTCGTCTGGCGGGTGCACGGTGACCTGTCCACGCTGATCGGCGGGGTGGCCGCGCTGCTCGGCCAGGGTGCGCACCCCCTGGCGCTGGCCGGTGTCCAGCGCCACTCGGCCTACCGGGAGGATCCGTGGAAGCGTCTGGCCGGCACCGCGCGCTGGCTGGTGGTCAGCACGTTCGGCTCCGCCGAGCTGGCCGAGCGCGAGGCCGCCCGGGTGCGCGGCATGCACCGCCGGGTGCGCGGCACCACCGACGACGGGCGGTCCTACTCCGCCGGCGACCCGGAGCTGCTGCGCTGGGTGCACCTGGCCTTCACCGACGCGTTCCTGGCCGCCCAGGCCGCCGTCGGCCGGGACATGCGCCGCTTCGGCCCCCGGTGGCCCGACACCTACGTCGCGGAATGGGCCCGCACCGCCCGGGCGCTCGGGGCCGTCGACCTGCCGACCTCCGAGTCGGAGCTCGCCGAGGCCCTGGCGGAGTACGCCCCCGTGCTCGAACCGGTGCCGGCGGACCTGCTGGCCTTCCTCTCCGCTCCGCCGGGACTCAGCCGCCCGGAACGGGTCGTCTACTCCGGCCTCTCCGGCGGGGCCGCGCTCCTGGTCTCCCCCACCATCGCCCCGCTGGCCGGCGTGCCCGGCCGGGCGGGACGCGGGCTGCCCGATCGTGGCCGGCTCGCGGTGAGCCGCGTGCAGCTCCGCGCGATGAGCCTGGCGCTGGGCCCGTCGAGCCCGTCGGAGCAGGCCGCCCGGTGGCGGCTCGGCACGGGCCCGGCGCCGGCCTGGGCCGGCTGATCCGCTACCGGACCGGCCCCCGCTGCAGCCGGGGGTGCCCCGCGCCGGGGCACGGACTCCGCCGGGCCGTGTGACGATCGCCCCATGGAGCTGTTGTCGGTCGGGGAGGTCGCCGGACGCCTGGGGGTCTCCCCGTCGGCCGTGCGCATGTGGGGCACCCGGTACGGGCTCTCCGCCTCGGCCCGGTCGCCGGGAGGTCACCGCCGCTACACGCCCGAGGACCTCGCCCTCCTCGAGTCGGTGCACCGGGCCGTCCTCAGCGGCATCGACCCGGCCGCTGCGGCGGCCGCGGCCCGCGGCCTCGACGAGGTCGCCGGGACACCCGGCGACGAGCGGCGCCGGTCGGGCGCAGGAGGCACCGGGCTGGCCGTGCCGGGGGCCGGCCGCGAGGCCCGGGGCCTGGCCCGCGCCGCCGCCCGGCTCGACGAGATGCGGGCCGAGGACGCCGTCCTCGCCGCCCTGCGCGAGCGGGGCACCCTGCGTGCCTGGGACGAGGTGGTCCGGCCGGTGCTCATCGCCGCCGGGGCCCACTGGGCCGCCACCGGCAGCGGCATCGAGATCGAGCACCTGCTCACCCAGGCGGTCATGACGGCGATGGTGCGGTACGCCGCGACGCTCCCGGAGCCGCCGGCCGAGCGGCCGGTGCTGCTGGCCGGCGGACCGGAGGAGGAGCACGTGCTGCCGCTGCACGCGGTCCGGGCCGCGCTGGGCGAACGCGGCGTCCCCTCCCGGCTGCTCGGGCCCCGTACCCCACCGGTCGCGCTGACCGCCGCGGCCCGCCGCACCCACGCCGCCGCCGTGCTGATCTGGCTGAGCCGGCCCGACGACGCCGCCGTCCGGGGCCTGCCGGAGGTCGCCGCCGCGCACCGGACGGCGCGGGTGCTGGTCGGTGGGCCCGGGTGGGCCGGAGCCGACACGGGACGCGCCGCGGTGCCGTCCGGGCTGGGCGAGGCCGTGGACCTCCTGGACGAGGCGTGGCGGGGCGGCCGACCGGTCGCCACCGGCTGATCAGCACACTGGTACTTGCACAACTTCGATTCTGGGTGGACGCTCGGGGTGGCGCCGGCCGGCCCCTCCCGCACGACCCACCCTCGGCAACGAAGCCGTCCACCCAGGAGTCGTCATGAACGACAACGACGGGATCGTCATCCCGGAGCTCACGTCCGGTCAGTTCTCGACCGTGTACAACTTGTTCAGCCTGGTCATCGCGTCGATGCTGTTCACGGCGCTCTACCTGCTCTTCTCGCGGAACCGGGTAGCGCCGCGCTACCGGAACGCCGTCGTCGTGTCCGCGATCGTCTGTGGGATCGCCGCCTACCACTACTTCCGGATCTTCGACAACTTCCGGGAGAGCTACCCCCCGGGCGAGACGATCGACAGCCTGCACGTGCTGTCGAACGTGGAATTCAACGAGGCCTACCGGTACGTCGACTGGTTCCTGACCGTCCCGTTGCTGCTCATCGAGACGGTGGCGGTCATGGCGCTGGCCAAGAGCGACGCGCGCCGGCTGCTCTGGAAGCTGGTGCCGGCGTCGGCGCTCATGATCGTCCTGGGCTACCCCGGTGAGCTCACCGCCGAGGTGGGCCCGCGCCTGCTGTGGGGGACGCTGTCGACGATCCCCTTCCTCTACCTGCTGTACGTGCTCTTCGTCGAGCTGACCCGCTCCATCGACCGGCAGCCGCGCGAGGTCCAGCACACCATCAAGATGCTGCGACTGGCGCTCGTGGGGCTGTGGGGGGTCTACCCGATCGCCTACCTGTTCCCGGTGATCGGCGGCGACTTCTTCGGCGGCGCCGACGGCTTCGTGTGGCGGCAGGCCGGCTACAGCATCGCCGACATCCTGGCCAAGGCCGCCTTCGGCCTGGCCATCTACAAGATCGCCCGGGTCAAGAGCGGGCTCGAGGATCCCGCCTACGACGACGACCACGTGGCCCCCGGTCCGGACGACGGGAGCCCGGCCCGCCCGACGCCCGGCCGGGAAACCATCCCGGCCTGACGCGGCGGAGATGCAGGTGCCCGTCTCCCGCGGGCCCGCCACCACCCCGCCGGTCCCGCGCCCCCGGACCGGCGGGGTGGTCCTCCCCCGGGCCCTGCACGAGCTGCCGGTGCTGTCCTGGCTCCCGGTGGCCGCCCTCGCGGCGCTCCTCGCCCTCAGCGTCCTCGCGGACCGGCAGGTCGCCGCCGCCGCGGTCCCGATCGCGGTGACCGGAGCCCTCCTGGGGCTGCCGCACGGCGCGGTCGACCACCTCGTCCCGTGGTGGTGGGACGGCGGGCGGCGCGCCCCGCGCCGGGCGCTCGTCCTGCTGACCGCGGGCTACGCGCTCACCGCCGCGGCCGCCACCGCGGCCCTCCTGCTGGCTCCCACCCCCATGCTCGCGGTGGCCCTCGCTCTCGCCGCGATCCACTTCGGTCGCGGCGAGGTGGTCGCCTGGGCCGAGCGGGCCGACCGGCCGCTCCCCCGGTCGACGGAGGACCTGCTGCCGTCCGCGGCGCACGGCCTGGCCGTCGTCGGGCTGCTGCTGTGGTGGGACCCGGAGACCACCGACCCGTGGGTGCGCCCGCTCTCGCCTGCGGTCGCCGACGCGGCCCTCGCATCGCGGCCTGCCGGGCTGCTGCTGGTCGCCGTCCTGGTCGCTGCAGCGACCGCGCAGCTGGTGAGGGGCCGCCGCGGCCGCGACGCCGGCGAACTGCTGCTCGTGACCGCCGTCTTCGCGGTCGCCCCGCCACTGGCGGCCTTCGGGATCTACTTCGGCCTCTGGCACGCGGTCCGGCACACCGGACGGCTCCTCGACCTGTCCCGCGCCGCAGGCGGGGACGCCCGGTGGCGTCCCGCCGTCGTCCGCCTCGCCCGCGCCGCCGCGCTCCCCACGGCTGCGGCCCTGGCCGCGGTCGCCGCCCTGTGGCGGCTGGGCGACACCGCCGGGCTCCAGGCGCAGGTCAGCATCCTGCTCGCACTGACCTTCCCGCACGCGGTCGTCGTCTGGGGGATGGATCGGCGGCGAGCCGCCTCCGGTCCGGCACCTGCTCATCCGCCGTCGACCGCGGGGCGCCGTGGATCTGGCTCCGGGTGACCGCAGCGACGGCCGGAGGTCAGGCCCTGGTGTTCCGCTTGATCCAGCCGTAGGCCGCGGTGGCGAGGAACAGCAGGACGCCGACGACGAGCAGCCAGAACAACCCCTCGACCACAGCGCCGATGACGGCGAGCACGAGCCAGATGACCAGGAGCAGTGCGATGAACCCGAGCACGGGCGCCTCTTTCATAGATGGTTGCCAGTGGATGGTGAACAGGGCCCTACCCGCCTGGCCGGGCTCATGCCCCGAGGGGTGCGGCCGTTACGGGACCGTTGTCGGCGCGGAGTTCCCGGGCGTCGAGCATCTCGGGGAGCCGGGACACCGATGTCGTGCCGGCGCCCGACGTGCCCGCGGACCGCCCAGGCGAGGATGGGCAGGTGCGCGCGGTGGTGAGCAGGGTCGGTACAGCCGCTGTAACGGTGGACGGCGACGTTGTGGGCGAGATCGGCCCGGGCTTGCTGTCGCTGGTGGGAGTGGGCCACGCCGACGACGCCGGCACGGCACGGCAGCTGGCCCGCAAGATCCACGAACTGCGCATCTTCCCCGGCGACGACGGCGCGGTGTCCGCAGCCGATCTGGGCCTGCCCGTGCTGGTGGTCAGCCAGTTCACCCTCTACGCGGACACCCGCAAGGGACGCCGCCCGTCCTGGTCCGAGGCGGCGCCGGGCGAGGTGGCCGGACCGCTGGTCGACGAGGTGGTGGCGGAGCTGCGGCGCCGGGGCTGCACGGTGGCCACCGGGGTGTTCGGCGCACGGATGCAGGTGTCCTCGGTCAACGACGGACCGATGACCTTGCTGCTGGAGGTCTGAGCCCGCGGCCGGCCGGGTAGCACGGGTGGGCGGAAACACTTCCTGCGGGTTGCCTGTGAACCCTGCCCCCGCGGAACACCAACCCCGCTCCGAACCGTTGTGCATCACGTACCACACCGGACAGACGAGACACGGGGACGGTCCGGGCACCCCGGGATCCCCATGACGCCCCGGATGACACGACCGCCGCGCCACCGACGACCGGCGGATGCATCCGAATCGAAGGCAAGGACGAAGAAGCATCGTGACGCTGCTGCAGTCTTCCCCCAACGACACCCTCGAGGTGCGCTCGCGGACCCCGCGCCGTGAGCCCGACACCACCGGCCTGGTGTCCACCGACCTCGTGCGCGTGTACCTCAACACGATCGGCAAGACCGCGCTGCTCACCGCCGAGCAGGAGGTCGAGCTGGCCAAGCGGATCGAG
The DNA here is from genome assembly GCA_042090795.1 of Blastococcus sp. Lineage (GTDB taxonomy): Bacteria > Actinomycetota > Actinomycetes > Mycobacteriales > Geodermatophilaceae > Blastococcus. Next base: position 7,802 of record JBELIQ010000009.1, read on the forward strand.
GCCGGCCTCTACGCCGACCGCCTGCTGGCCGAGAAGCCGGAGCTGTCGGCCGCCAAGAAGCGCGACTACAAGATCCTCGCCGTCGACGGCAAGGCGGCCAAGGCGCACCTGCTGGAGGCCAACCTCCGGCTCGTCGTCTCGGTGGCCAAGCGCTACACCGGCCACGGCATGACGTTCCTGGACCTGATCCAGGAGGGGAACGTCGGGCTCATCCGCGCGGTGGAGAAGTTCGACTACACCAAGGGCTTCAAGTTCTCGACCTACGCCACCTGGTGGATCCGGCAGGCCATCACCCGGGCCATGGCCGACTCCGGCCGCACCATCCGGCTGCCCGTCCACCTGGCCGAGCAGGTGAACAAGGTGGTCCGCACCCGGCGCCGCATGCACCAGGAGCTGGAGCGCGAGCCCACCCCGGAGGAGATCGGCCTCGAGCTGGACATGACCGAGGAGCGGGTGGTCGAGCTCCTCGAGCACAGCCGCGACCTGGTCAGCCTGGACCAGACCGTGGGTGCCGACGAGGAGTCACGGCTGGGCGACTTCATCGAGGACGCCGACGCCGCCGTCGCCGAGGACGCCGTCGCCTTCCAGATGATGAAGGGCGACGTCCGCAACGTGCTGGAGACGCTGGAGGACCGTGAGCGCGACGTCGTCGTCCTCCGCTTCGGTCTCGACGGCGGTCAGCCGCGGACGCTGGAGCAGATCGGCAAGCAGTTCGGCCTGTCCCGCGAGCGCGTGCGGCAGATCGAGCGCGAGACGATGAACAAGCTCCGCGACCCGCAGCGAGCGGACGCCCTGCGCGACTATCTCGCCTGAGTAGCTGAACCACGAGAGCCGGCCACCTGCATCCGAGGTGGCCGGCTCTCTGTGTCGACGGCAGGTGTGGATCCGTTGCGGGGGCCGGAGGCCTCCCGACGGGGACACGGGCAGCGGCTCAGCGGCGGCCGGGACGGCTCCTGGCCGCGGTGTCGTCCGGAGGACGACCGGGTTCAGAGCGGTGAGCGCATGCGCCGGGGTCCGGGGTCGACCCGGGCGGTCGGCGGACCGACGCGGGCGGTGCCCCCGGCGACGACCAGCGACCGGCCGCCGTGCCACGGGTTCGCCGGGCCGACGATGACCGGCTCCAGCGTCAGCCGCAGCACCTCGGGCAGGTCGTCGGCCAGCCGGGCGACCCGCAGGAGCAGGTCCTCCAGCGCCGCGGTGTCCACGGGTTCCGACCCCCGCCAGCCGTCGAGCAGCGGCCAGGCGCGGGGTTCGCGGACCAGCTCCGCGGCGTCGAGGTCCGTGAGCGGCAGGGTGCGGAACGCCCGGTCGCCGAGCAGCTCGGTGGCCACTCCCCCGACGCCGAAGCTGACCAGGGCGCCGAACGAGGGGTCGTCGACGATCTCGACGACCGTCGCCACCCCGGGAGCGGCCATCTCCTGCACGATCACCGGGTCGCCCGACGGGATGGCCGCGTAGGCCCCGCGCACCGCGTCGTCGTCGACGAGATCCAGCCGGACTCCGCCCAGGTCGGAGCGGTGGCGCAGCCACGGCGCCGTCGACTTGAGCACCACCGGGTAGCCGACCTCCCCCGCGGCCGCGACCGCCGCCTCGGGGTCGGTCACCGTGCGGGTGCGCAGCAGCGGCACGCCGTAGGCGCCCAGCAGCGCGATCAGCTCGTCGTCGTCCAGCTCGCGACCGGCCGGCGCCGACGCCAGCGCACGACGGATCACGGTCCGTGCCTGCTCCTCGTCCACGTCGGGCAGCTCGGGCACGTCGCCGACGGGACGCCGGCGCCAGCGGGCGTACTCGCTGGCTCTCGCCAGCGCGATGACCGCGCGTTCCGGCGTGCTGTACGACGGCACCGAGCCGCGGGCCGGCATGCCCTGCTCGTCGAGGACGGCGAGGTCGGGCGGCAGCCCCTCGGCGGAGAGGAAGCTGGCCAGCACCGGCTTGGCCGAGCCCACCGCGACGTCGCGCAGCGCGGGCCCGAACTCGGGCGAACCGGCCATCAGCGGGGGCAGGAAGACCGCGACGACCGCGTCCACGTCGTCGTCGTCGACCGCCGCCTGCAGCGCCGCCCGGAACTGCTCGGGGGTGCCGTTGACGCCGATGTCGACCGGCGCCTCGTGCGCCAGCCGCAGCCCCTCCTCGAGGACCGCATCGGCGACCAGCACCCCGATGGCCGTGGAGTTGCCGACGATCGCGACCCGGTCGCCCGCCGGCAGCGGCTGGTGGGCCAGCAGCGTGCCGACGTCGAACATCTGGGCCACCGTCTCGACCCGGATGACGCCGGCGGAGGCGAACAGCGCGGCGACGGACTGCTCGGGCACCGCGACGGAGGTGCCCGCCAGCCCGGGGGTGACGCCGACGTGCCGGCCGCTCTTCACCGCGACGACCGGCTTGGTGCGGCCGACGGTGCGGGCGAGGCGGGCGAACTTGCGCGGGTTGCCGAAGCTCTCCAGGTGCAGCAGCACCACCTCGGTGCCCGGGTCGGTGGCCCAGTACTGGAGCAGGTCGTTGCCGCTCACGTCGGCCCGGTTGCCCGCGGAGACGAAGGTGGACAGCCCGATGCCGCGGCTGCGCGCACGCTCCAGCAGCGCGACCCCGAGCGCGCCGGACTGGGCGAAGAACCCGACCCGTCCCCGGCCGGGGACCATCGGCGCCAGCGAGGCGTTCAGCCGCAGCGCGGGATCGGTGTTGACGATGCCCAGGCAGTTCGGGCCGACGACCCGCATGCCCGAGGCGCGGGCGGAGGCGACCAGCCGTCGCTCGACCGCCCGACCCTCCGGACCGGACTCGCCGAACCCGCCGGAGACCACGACCAGGCCGCGCACCCGCTTGCGCCGGCACGCCTCGACCACGCCGGCCACCTCGTCGGCCGGCACGGCCACGAGGGCGAGGTCGACGTCGTCGGGGATCGACTCGATGTCCGCGTAGGCCGGCACTCCCCGCACGTGCCGGGCCGAGGGGTTGACCGGGTAGACGGGCCCCGCGAAGCCGTAGTCGAGCAGGTGCCGGAGCAGCGCGTTGCCGATCTTGTCGGGGTCGTTGCTGGCGCCGACCACGGCCACCGACGAGGGAGTCAGCAGCCGGGCGATCGACCGCGACTCGCTGCGCTGCTCCCGCTCGTAGGCGACGGCCAGGGCGTCCTCGGTCTGCTCGATCGGGAAGGAGAGGTGGACGACGCCGTCCTCGTAGGAGCGCTGGGACTTGTAGCCGGCGTCGTGGAACACCCGCACCATCGTGCTGTTCTGGGCGAGCACCTCGGCGACGAACCGCTTGATCCCGCGCTCGCGGGCGGCCGCGGCGAGGTGCTCGAGCAGCACCGAGCCCAGCCCGCGCCGCTGGTGGGCGTCCTCGATGAGGAACGCGACCTCGGCCTCGTCGTTGCCGGGGTAGCGGTCGTAGCGACCCACCCCGATGACCTGGTCGCCCAGCAGCACGACGAAGGCGACGCGGGCGTCGTGGTCGACGTGGGTGAAGCGGTGCAGCTCCTTGGCCGACAGGCGCTTCATCGGCCCGAAGAACCGGTAGTAGCGCGTCTGGTCGCTGCTGCGGTCCATGAGCCCGGTCAGGCCGTCGGCGTCCTCGGGGCGGATCGGCCGCAGGTGCACCGTGCCGCCGTCGGCGGCCACGATGTCGGCCTCCCAGTGCGGAGGGGGCGTCGGCTGGGGCTGCTCGTCGGCGGGCGCGGCGGCACCCTGCGGTCGCGGCTCAGTCACGGGGGTCGTCCGGGTCCAGGCCGAACAGCGGGAAGCTGGCCCGGCGGGTGCGCATGATCGCCCGGTCCACCCGGGACTCGGTGAAGGCGTCCCAGCGCGCGAAGCCGGTGTACCCGCCCTCGGTCATGTGCGTGGGTGGTCGGGCGCGCAGTCCGCGGGCGACGACGTCGTCGCGCCAGGACTGCGGGATCTCGGTCGCCGGGTCCAGCGGCGAGCCGGCGGCCTCGGCGAGCAGGTGGGTCCAGGCGCGCGGCACCGCCCGCACCAGCCCGTAGCCGCCACCACCGAGGGCGATCCACCGCCCGTCGCAGATCTCGTGCGCCAGCTGGTGCATCTCCCGGTAGCTGGCCCGCTGCCCGTCGATGGTCAGGCCGAGGTCGGCCAGCGGGTCCTCGTGGTGGGCGTCGCAGCCGCACTGGGTGACGATGATCTGGGGCTGGAACGCGCGCAGCACACTGGGGACGACGGCGCTGAAGGCCCGCAGCCAGGCCGAGTCGTCGGTGCCGTTGGGCAGCGCCAGGTTGACCGCGCTCCCCGACGCCTTCTCCTCGTCGCCGGTCTCCTCCGGGAAGCCGGTGCCCGGCCACAGGGTGAGCGGGGTCTGGTGGATGCTGACCGTGAGCACCCGCGGGTCGTCGTAGAAGGCGGCCTGGACGCCGTCGCCGTGGTGCACGTCGAGGTCGACGTAGGCGATCCGCTCGTAGCCCTTCCCCAGCAGCCAGGCGATGGCCACGGCGGCGTCGTTGAAGACGCAGAAGCCCGACGCGGCGTCCCGCATCGCGTGGTGCAGCCCGCCGGAGATGTTGACCGCGTGCTGCGCCGCTCCGGTGTGCACCTGCTCGGCCGCCAGCACGCTGCCGCCGGTGATGAGCGCCGCCGCGTCGTACATGTCCGGGAAGATCGGGTTGTCCGAGGTGCCCAGGCCGTGTCCGACCGTCGGGTCGGTCGGTGCCCGGCGGACCGCCTCGAGGTAGTCGGCGTCGTGCACCAGCCCGAGCAGCTCGGCATCGGCCGGGGTCGGCCGCAGCACCCGGACCCGGTCGTTGGTCAGGACGCCGAGCCCGTCGGCCAGGCGCATGGTCAGGTCCAGCCGCACCGGGTGCAGCGGGTGCTCACCGCCCATGGTGTAGCCCAGCAGGCTCTCGTCCCAGACGACGGCGACCGAGTCGCTCATCCGACCTCCCCGTGACCGTGCGCGGACCTCCGCCGACTCGGGCCGCCGACGGGAGCGACGCTACCGGCGATGACCAGGGCATGCGGCCCGTGCGCTCGTCCCGCGCGCCCGTCCCGATCGCCCGCGTCGCGCGCCCCGGCCCGAAGGCACCGCGCCACTAGACTGGCCGCCGACCCGGAGGAGTGCGCGTGAACGACCTGATCGACACCACGGAGATGTACCTCCGCACCGTCTTCGAGCTCGAGGAGGAGGGGATCACCCCCCTCCGGGCCCGGATCGCGGAGCGGCTCCACCAGAGCGGACCCACCGTGAGCCAGACGGTGGCCCGCATGGAGCGCGACGGCCTGCTGACCGTGGAGGGCGACCGGCACCTCCAGCTCTCCGAGGAGGGCCGTCAGCTGGCCACCGCGGTCATGCGCAAGCACCGGCTGGCCGAGTGCCTGCTCGTCGACGTGATCGGGCTGGACTACGCCGACGTGCACGAAGAGGCCTGCCGCTGGGAGCACGTCATGAGCGAGGCGGTCGAGCGCCGGCTGCTCGCGCTGCTGGGCAACCCCACCGTCTCGCCGTTCGGCAACCCGATCCCGGGGCTGGAGGCCCTCCGCGGCGACGAGCCCCTGGGCGGCGAGACCGCCGCGGTGCTCGACGCGCTCACCGTGCTGTCGACGACGGCGACGGCCGAGGGCCGCCCCGTGGTGATCCGGCGGATCAGCGAGCAGCTGCAGGAGAACCCGGACCAGCTGCGGGCCCTGGCCGACCACGGCGTCCGCCCCGGCGTGACCATGCAGGCCCGGCTCGTCGAGGGGTCGGTGAGCCTGGACGGCTACCTGCTGCCGCTCGAGGTGGCCCGACACATGTTCGTCAGCGCCGTCGACTCCGAGCTCACCCCCGTGGAGGCCGCGCCCCTGCTCTGATCGGGGTGGCGCCCGGCCGTCGTCCCGGGGCGCACCGCTCACTACGGTGGGGCCGACGTCGACCCCTCCTGAGAGCAGGTCCCGGTGAGCCCGTCCGACCCCTCCGCAGCTCCGGCGTCCGAAGCCGCCCCACCGGACGGCCCGGGCAGCCCGTTCGCGCGGCTGGCGGACTTCGCCGCGCTGCCGCGCATCGGCGCGCTCGCCCTGTCCGCGGACGGATCGAGGCTGGCGATCTCGGTCGCCACGCTCGACCCCGCGAAGAAGAAGTGGCAGTCGGCGCTGTGGGAGGTCGACCCCACCGGTGAGCGCCCGGCGCGGCGGCTGACCCGCAGCGTGCCGGGTGAGTCCTCCCCCGTGTGGGCGCCCGACGGGTCGCTGCTGTTCACCTCCGCCCGCCCGGACCCGACCGCGGCGGAGTCCGGCGAGCCGAAGCCGGCGCTGTGGAGCCTGCCGGCCGACGGCGGTGAGGCACGCCCGGTGCTCTCCCGGCCCGGCGGCATCTCCGGCGTCGCGGTCGCCGCCGACACCGGTGACGTCGTCGTCTCCGCGTCGACGCTGCCCGGGGGTGCGGAGGCCGAGGCCGACGAGGAGCGCCGCAAGGCACGCGCGGACGCCGGGGTCACCGCCGTCCTGCACGAGGGCTACCCGGTCCGGTACTGGGACGCCGACCTCGGCCCGGCCGCACCGCACCTGTTCTGGGCGGGCCGGCTGCCGGGTGAGGACGTCGACGACCGGGTGGAGCTGGGCGACCTGACCCCCGACGCGGCACCGCCGCACGGCGCGGGCGAGGAGTTCACGCTCTCCCCCGACGGCCGGCTGCTGGCCCGCGCCGAGGAGGTGCCCGACGGCCCGTCCGGGCACCGCAACCGGATCGTCCTGACCGCGACCGACGGCAGCGGCACCCGCGTGCTGGTGGACGACCCGCTCGCCGACGTCTACGGGGCCCGCTTCTCCCCCGACGGCACCGCGCTGGTCTGCGTCCGCGAGACGCTCTCCACGTACGCCGAGCCGCCGGACTACACGCTGCTGCTCGTCGACGTCGACAGCGGCACGGCGCAGGACCTGACCCCGGGCTTCGACCGGTGGCCGAGCGCACCGCAGTTCGGGGCCGACGGCACGAGCGTGTACTTCCTCGCCGACGACGACGGCCGGCACGCGGTCTTCCGGGTGCCAGTGGCCGGCGGCGCCCCGGAGCGGCTGACCGCCGACGGCGCCTACAGCCACCTGCAGGTCGCCCGGGACGGCAGCGCTCTCTACGCGCTGCGCTCGGCCTACGACTCGACGTCGGTGCCGGTCCGGCTCGACCCGGCGGCGACGGGGCAGGACCCCGCGGTGCTGCCCAACCCCGGCACCCTGGACGCCCTCCCCGGCAGCCTGCACGAGGTGACGGCGACCGCCGTCGACGGCACCCGGGTGCAGTCCTGGCTCGTGCTGCCCGAGGGCGCGTCCGCCGACTCGCCAGCACCCCTGGTGCTGTGGGTCCACGGCGGCCCGCTGATGAGCTGGAACTCCTGGTCGTGGCGCTGGTGCCCCTGGGTGCTTGCCGCCCAGGGCTACGCGGTGCTGCTGCCCAACCCGGCGCTGTCGCAGGGCTTCGGGCAGGACTTCGTCCGCCGCGGCTGGGGCGAGTGGGGCGAGGCGCCCTACACCGACCTCATGGCCGCGGTGGACGCCGCCGAGCAGCGCCCCGACATCGACGCCACCAGGACGGCGGCGATGGGCGGCTCCTTCGGCGGCTACATGGCCAACTGGATCGCCACGCAGACCGACCGCTTCCGGGCGATCGTCAGCCACGCCGGTCTGTGGCACATCGACTCGTTCACCAGCACCACCGATGCGGCGTACTACTGGCAGAAGGAGTGGGGCGACCCGCTGACCGAGCCCCGCCGGTACGAGCAGCACTCGCCGCACCGATTCGCCGATGCGATCCGGACGCCGATGCTGGTCATCCACGGCGACCGGGACTACCGCGTGCCCGTCGGCGAGGCGCTGCACCTCTGGTACGACCTGCAGAAGCGGGCCGTGCCCTCGAAGTTCCTCTACTTCCCCGACGAGAACCACTGGGTGCTCACGCCCGGGAACTCGACGGTCTGGTACGAGACCGTGCTGGCCTTCCTGGCCGAGCACGTGCGCGACGAACCGTGGCAGCGGCCCGCGCTGGTCTGACCGGGCGCACCTCCAGCTCTGCCGCACCGCCGACTCGGACGAACCCCGACCCGGACGAGCCACCGACCCGGATGCAACACCGACCCGGACGCGCCATCCACCCGGACGCGCCACCGGGTCGGCCGCACCGCCCCGCGGCCGGTGCGTCAGCACCCCGATGCACCGGTCGGGCCCGTCACACCCGCGGCGCGGCCCGCCTCGACGAGCAGCGCGCGGAGGTCCCGCGGCGCGAGGCAGGCCGACAGGGCATCGGCGAGCAGCCCCGCCAGCGGGTTGCCGGGCTCGCTGTCCAGCGCCCGGTCGAGGGCGATGTTGGCCGTCGCGCCGTCCCCGCGCAGCCATGCGCAGATCGCCACCAGCGCGGCCGGGAACGCGTCCAGCGGCGAGGGCGCGCGGCGGGCGCACTCGGTCCACAGCGCCTCGGCGGCCGTCGCCTCGTCGCCGAGGGAGAGCAGCAGCGCCCAGTCCCGCACCCCCGGCTGGCGCAGGCTCCACGCGATACGGGCGATCTCCTCGTCGCCCGGCCGCTCCTGATCGGGGCCGGGACGGCAGCGCCCGACCGCCGACCGGATCCGCCGGCGGGCTGCCGACCGGCCGGCCCGCCCCTCCCCCGCTGTCGTCAGGACCGCCCGCTCCATGGCCGCGCGGGCCGAGCCGCTGACCGGTGCCAGCCGCTGCTCCAGCGCGGTGCGGTCCGCGGCCACCACCGTGCCGGAGGCGACCGCCGCCGCCTCGAGCGCCCCGACGGCCGTGGGCAGCGGGGTGCCCCCGCCGGGGGCACAGCAGGCTCCGGGGCAGTCGAAGTCCCACCACCGCTCCCCGCGGACCAGGAGCGCGTGCTCCAGCGGGACACCGACGGCGTCGAGCGCCAGCACCAGCCGGTGCAGCAGGGTGCGGTGCGGCAGGTCGGTGCCCGTCGCTCCCCCCGCGTCGATCCCGGCGGGGAGCAGCGGGCCCGTCTCGTCGGGCGCCTCGGACACCACGAAGGCCAGCGCCGCCCGGGGCTCGTCGGTGGCCAGGCTGCGGGCCAGAACCGCAGCCAGTTCCCGCGCGTGCGCGGCCGGCGGGACGTCGGCGCGCAGGGTCAGCCCCACCCGCCGGCCGGTCTCCCCACCGAGGGCGACGAGGACCACGGACTCCGTCGGCTGGTAGCCCAGCATCTGGGGCAGCCCCGCGGCGAGCTCGCCCGGATCGTCGATGTGGACCGTGGTGCGCCCCACGGGCTCGTCGGGGAACGCGGGGGAAGGGGACGTGGAGGAAGGGAACGCTGAGGAAGGGAACGCTGAGGAAGGGAGCGCTGAGGAAGGGAACGGTGCCGGGTCTGCCGGTCCGGGGGTGTCCATCTCCCGACGGTGCGCGCCCGCCGGGCAGGCCTGAGTCGCCAGACCCGATCTGTGGAATCAGGGGGGACCTGTGGACGGGCGACCCTGCAACCATGCCCGCATGGACGTGGACGTGGACCGGGACCGGGACCGGGACCCGGACCGGGACCCGGACCGGGACCTGGACCTGGACCTGGACCTGGACCGACACGTGGACGTGGCACCGGCCGCCGAGGCCGAGAAGCCCGTCGTGCGGCGGCTGCTCGAGCTGAACGCCCACGAGTTCTCCGCGTTCGACGGTCGGGACCTCGGCCCGCACGGCGAATACGGCTACCGCTACCTGGACCACTACTGGGTCGACACGGAGGACCGCCATCCGTTCCTCGTGCGCGTGGACGGCGCGCTCGCCGGGTGTGCGCTGGTCCGCGCCGGCTCACCTCACCGGTTCGGCGAGTTCTTCGTGCTCCGCAAGTACCGGCGCAGCGGTGTCGGGACGGCCGCAGCACGGCACCTGTTCGCGAGGTTCCCCGGGGAGTGGCTCGTCGAGGTCGTGGCCGGCAACGACGCAGCGGTCACGTTCTGGCGACGCGCGATCCCGGTCGCCGTCGACGAGGTCGTCACCGACACCGGGACCGAGCAGCGGTTCACCGTCGCGGCGCCCCCGCCGACCGGACGGTAGGCCGCCTGTCCGGTCCCGGAGCTCGGGTGCGAGCCGGCGAGCAACCGAGGACGACGGTGGCCCCGCTGCCGGGTCCCGCCGCGAGCGGTGGGGGCAGCAGGTCCGTGCATCAGTCCAGTGCGGCGGCCTGCGTCTCGAAGGCCTGCTCGAGCAGCGCGGCGAACGCGTCGGCGTCCAGCGGCGGGACGGTCGCTCCCGTCGGGTCCACTGCGAGCGAGGTGAGGACGAGCAGGCGGTCGCCGTCCTCGACCGCACCCAGCAGCGCCGGCACCGCGAGCTCCGTGCCGTCGGGCAGCCCCACGACGGTGGTGTAGCGCACTGCGGCCGAGCCGTCGCCGAGGTCGGGAACGGGCAGGGTCTCGAACACGACGCTGGCCGTACCGACGTCCGGAGAGGTGATCTGGGCCTGCGGGCAGCGCTGCGCGGCGTCGGCGAGCAGGTCCACCGACCCCTCGATGGGGCCGCCGCGGATCAGCATCTCGACGACCACCGTGGTCCCCTCGGTGGCGCTGACCGCCGCGACGTCGTCGAAGTCCTGGAGGTCGGGCTGGGTGCCCTGCACGGCGGCGTTGCACTCCTCCGGCGTGACCTGCACGTCGCCGAGGTCGCCCGACAGGGCCGCTCCCTGCTCCAGCTCGTCCGGTGACACCGACGTCACCACCGCGTCGGGGCCGAAGTCGCCGGCAGCGAGCAGCCCCGAGGCCAGGTCGGGCTCGGGCTCCTCCTTCTCCGAGGCCTCCGCCGCCTTGGCGCCGGAGTCGGCCCGCGGCTGGTCACCCGCGTCGTCCCCACCGCACCCGGTCAGCACGACGGCGGAGAGGAGGCCCGCGGCGAGTAGACCGTGCAGGCGGGACGGGCAGGACCTGGTCGACATGCGGCCGACCGTATCGGTGGAGCCGGCCGGCAGCGCCGAGGGATGACTCAGACGGAGTACCGGCCGGCAGCGCCGAGGGATGACTCAGACGGAGTACTGGACCGCGGCCCGCGCGGCGAGCACCGGCCGCACGAACTCCGCGATGACGGACAGGTGCACCGGGTCCTGGGCGTACCGGTAGAAGGCCTCGGCGTCCGCGAAATCGGCGATCAGCACCGCCGAGGCGTTGCCGTCGGACAGCCCGGCGTCCTCACCGACGGCCAGGAAGCTCATCCCCCCGACCTCCTGGCGCAACCCCCGGAGCGCGGCGATCGCGGCGGCCACCTGCTCCTCGCCGGCCGTCTGCTCCCACGTGAATGTGACGACGTGACGGATCATGCCGTCCACCATCCCAGGGACGACCGCCACCCGGACGGGGGTCGGTGCCCGGCTGGTGGGCGGATGCCCGGCGCGGGATCGGTAGGGTCCCGCGCATGGGACGGTCGCTGCGCATCGCACTGCTGTCCTACCGCAGCAAGCCCCACGGGGGCGGCCAGGGCGTGTACGTCCGTGCGCTGAGCCGTGAGCTGACCGCGCTGGGCCATCGCGTCGAGGTCTTCAGCGGCCAGCCCTACCCGGAGCTGGACGACGGCGTGCCGCTGACGAAGCTGCCCAGCCTGGACCTCTACCGGGAGCCCGACCCGTTCCGGATGCCGCGCCCCTCGGAGTTCCGCGACTGGATCGACGTCGCCGAGTGGGCCACCATGTGCGCCGCGGGCTTCCCCGAGCCGCTGACCTTCACCCTGCGCGCGGCCCGGCACCTGCTCCCCCGCGCCGGCGAGTTCGACATCGTGCACGACAACCAGTCGCTGGGCTACGGGCTGCTGCGGCTGACCCGGGCCGGCCTCCCCACCGTGGCCACGGTGCACCACCCCATCGCCATCGACCGGCAGCTGGAGCTGGCCGCCGCGCCGTCGCCGTACAAGAAGCTGACCCTGCGCCGCTGGTACGCCTTCACCCGCATGCAGGCGAAGGTCGTGCAGCAGCTCGACGCGGTCACCACGGTGTCGGAGACCTCGCGCGTCGACATCGAGAAGCACATGGGGATGCCGGCCTCGCGCGTGGACCTCATCCCCAACGGCATCGACCCGGCCACCTTCGCGCCCCCGCCCGAGGGGCAGCGCCGTGACACCGACTCGATCCTGGCCATCACCAGCGCCGACGTGCCGCTCAAGGGCCTGGTGCACCTGCTGGAGGCCGTGGCGAAGCTGCGCACCGAGCGGCCGGTGACGCTGACCGTCGTCGGCAGCGCACGACCGGGCGGACCGGCCGAGGCGGCGCTGGACCGGCTGGCCCTGCACGACGCCGTCCGCTTCACCGGCCCGGTCCCCGAGGAGGAGCTCATCTTCCTCCTGCAGCGGGCCACGGTCATGGCCATCCCCTCGCTCTACGAGGGGTTCTCCCTGCCGGCGATCGAGGCGATGGCGTGCGCCACCCCTCTGGTCGCCACCGACGCCGGCGCCCTGCCCGAGGTCGTGGGCACCGAGGCCGGGCTGCGGGTCAAGGCCGGCGACGTCGAGGAGCTGACCGCCGCGCTGCAGCTGGTGCTCGACTCCCCCTCGCTGGGCGAGCAGCTGGGCCGGGCCGGCCGGCGGCGGGTCCTGGACACCTACACGTGGCGGGCGACCGCCGAGCGCACCGCCGCCTGGTACGCGCAGACCCTGGAACGGAAGGGCCTCCCTTGCTGACCGTCGACTACGACCTGCTGGACCTGCGGCCGGGGATGCGCGTCCTCGACCTCGGGTGCGGCGAGGGCCGGCACGCCTTCGAGGCCTACCGGCGCGGCGCCGACGTGGTGGCCGTCGACTGGGGCGTCTCCGAGGTGGAGACCACCAAGCGGTGGCTGGGCGCCATCGCCGAGGCCGGCGAGGCCGGGACGAAGCCCGACGGCGCCGCGGCCCGCTTCGAGGTGGTCCGCGGTGACCTGCTGCACCTGCCCTTCCCCGACAGGAGCGTCGACCGGGTCATGGCCTCGGAGGTGCTCGAGCACATCCCGGACGACGTGACGGCGATGGCCGAGATCTTCCGCGTGCTCAAGCCGGGCGGCCGGATGGTGATCACCGTGCCGCGCTACGGCCCGGAGCGGATCTGCTGGGCGCTGTCGGACGAGTACCACGCCAACGAGGGCGGCCACATCCGCATCTACCGGGGCAGCGAGCTGCGGGAGCGGCTGACCTCGGTCGGGCTGGTGCCGGGGAGCACGCACCACGCCCACTCCCTGCACGCCCCCTTCTGGTGGCTCAAGTGCGCGGTCGGCGTGGAGAAGGACAACGCCGCCGTCCGCGCCTACCACCGGCTGCTGGTCTGGGACCTCATGCACCGGCCCTGGCTGACCCGGACCGCCGAGAAGGTGCTGGACCCGGTGTTCGGGAAGAGCTTCGTCATCTACGCCGACAAGCCGGTCACGGCTGCCGGGACGGCGCCCGCCGAGGCGGAGCAGGCCCTTGCCGCGGGCTGACAGCCACCTCCTCCCGGAGCTGCCGGGCGTGCTGACCGGCGACCAGGTGCGCACCACGGTGTCCTGGATCGCCGGCGAGCAGGCTGCCGACGGCGCCCTGCCCTGGTTCCGCGGCGGGCAGCTGGACCCCTGGGACTCCGTCGAGGCCGCCATGGCCCTGGACCTCGGCGGCGAGCACGACCGCGCCCGCGCCGCGTACCGGTGGCTCGCCGGGCGGCAGCGCCCTGACGGCTCCTGGGCGTCGGAGTACCGCGACGGCGCGGAGGTGTCCGCCGACGTCGAGAGCAACCATGCCGGCTACCTCGCCGTCGGCCTGTGGCACCGGTGGCTGGTGACCGCCGACGAGCAGCTGGTCGGCGAGCTCTGGCCCGCGGTCCGCCGCGGCCTGGACCTGGTGGTCGCCATGCAGCTGGACGGCGGTGCGATCGGCTGGGCGCTGCGCCCCGACCGCACGCCCGACGCGCTCGCGCTGCTCACCGGCAACGCGAGCCTGTTCCAGGCGCTGCGCTGCGGCATCGCCCTGGCCGGGCTCGTCGGCGAACCGCAACCCGACTGGGAGCTGGCCGTCACGGACCTGGGCACGGCGCTGCGCACCCGCCCCGACGACTTCGCCGACCGCTCCCGCTACTCGATGGACTGGTACTACCCGATCCTGGCCGGCGCGGTGACCGGCACCCAGGCCACCGAACGGCTGGCCGCCGACTGGGACCGGTTCGTCGTCCCGGGGCTGGGCGCGCGCTGCGTCTCCGACCGGCCCTGGGTCACCGGCGCCGAGACGTGCGAGCTGGCCCTCGCCCTGGTCGTGGCCGGGCAGCGGGACGCCGCCCTGGAGCAGGTCGCGGCGATGCAGCACCTGCGCGACGACGACGGTTCGTACTGGACGGGCTACGTCTTCGCCGACGATGCCCGCTGGCCGATCGAGCGGACCACCTGGACCGCCGCCGCGGTGCTGCTGGCCGCCGACGCGCTCTCCGGGGCGACGCCGGCCTGCGACCTGTTCGCCGACCCCGGGGCCCTGCCGGCCGCCGGTACCACCGACGACGATGCGCGCACCGCCGGTTGGCTGTCGGGAGGTGCGGGCACGGTCACCCCGTGACCGACTCCCGTTCCACCCCGTCCTCCGAGGTCACCGTGGTGGTGGCCAGCCGCAACCGCCGCGACGACCTCCTCGACAGCCTGCCCCGCCACGAAGCGCCGGTGATCCTCGTGGACAACGGCTCCACCGACGACACGGTGGCGGCGGTGCAGGCCGCGCACCCCGAGGTGACCGTGCTGCCGCTGGAGCGCAACCTCGGTGCCCGCGCCCGCACCCTCGGCGCCGCGCGGGCCGGCACACCGTTCGTCGCCTTCGCCGACGACGACTCCTGGTGGACGCCCGGCGACCTCGCGCGGGCGGTGAAGATCATGCGCGCCCACCCCCGCCTCGCCGTCCTCAACGCCCGCATCCTGGTCGGCCCGGAGGAGCGGCTGGACGCGGTGTGCACCGAGATGGCCGCCAGCCCGCTCCCCCGCGGCGACCTGCCCGGACCGGCGCTGCTCGGCTTCGTCGCCTGCGCAGCCCTGGTGCGCACCGAGGCGTTCGAGCAGGTCGGCGGGTTCGACCCCGTCGTCCGCTTCCCCGGCGAGGAGGAACGGCTGGCCCTGGACCTGGCGACCGCGGGCTGGTCGATGGCCTACGTGGACGAGGTGACCATCCACCACCACCCCTCGCCGCGACGGGACGCCCCCGGTCGCAGGCAGGCCGGCATCTGGCGCAGCCGGCTGCTCACCGCCGCGATGCGGCTGCCCGCGCCCGACGTCGCCGGCGTGCTCGCCGACGCGGTGCGGGCCGGGCGCCCCGGCCTCACCGGGCTGGCCAGGGCGCTGCCGGACGTGCCGGCCGCACTGCGCCGCCGGCGGCCGGTCCCCGCGCGGGTGCGCGCCGACCTCCGCCTGCTGGCCGGGGAGGTCGCGTGACCCCCGGGGCCGATCCCCGGGTCGCGGTCGTGGTCATCACCCACCAGCGGCGCGAGGAGTTGCTCCGGGCGGTGGAGCGCCTGCTCGCCCTGCCGGAGCAGCCGCACGTGGTCGTGGTGGACAACGGCTCGACCGACGGCACGGCCGACGCCGTCCGGGCGCGCTTCCCGTCGGTGGAGCTGATCGCCAGCCCCGAGAACCTGGGTGCACCGGGCCGCAACCTCGGTGTCGCCCGGCTGGGCACCCCCTACGTCGCCTTCTGCGACGACGACACGTGGTGGGAGCCGGGCTCGCTGCGCACCGCCGCCGACACGCTGGACGCCCATCCGCGGCTCGCCGTGGTCACCGCGCGGATCCTGGTCGAGCCCGGAGGCACCGAGGACCCGATCGTGCCGGAGCTCCGCGACTCCCCGGTGCGGGGTGCGCCGTGGCTGCCGGGGCCGGCGCTCGGCTCGTTCCTGGCCGGCGCCTCGGTCCTGCGCCGGTCGGCCTTCGACGAGGTCGGCGGCTTCTCCGAGCGGCTCTGGCTGGGCGGGGAGGAGGAACTGATGGCCGGTGACCTCGCCGCCGGTCACTGGGAGCTGTGCTACCTACCCGCGCTCACCGTGCACCACGAGGCCAGCCGGGCCCGCGACCCGCACGAGCGCCGCCGCGACGGCATCCGCAACACGCTGTGGACGACGTGGCTGCGCCGTCCCCTGCGTCCGGCACTGCGCCGCACGGTGCACCTGCTGCGCACCGTGCCGCGGGACCGGGTCACCGCGTCCGGCCTGCTCGCCGCCGTCCGTGGCCTGCCGTGGGTGCTGCGCGAGCGGCGGGTCCTGCCGCCGCACGCCGAGGCGCGCTTCGCCGCGCTGGAGGCCGCCCAGCGCAGCTCGTCCGCCCGCCGCTACGTGAGCTGACCGCGTCCGGCCGCGCCGAGCCGGGCGGCCTGGCGGGTGAGGTGGTCGCGCTCGGGCAGGTGCGGCGCCGAGCGGACCGCCTCCCGCGCGAACTCCTCCGCTACCGGGCGCAGTCGATGCAGGTGCGCGCCGACGGCCGGGCCGCCAGCCGCTCGGGGGCGATCGGCCGGCCGCAGCTCTCGCAGCGGCCGTAGGTGCCGGCCTCGACGGCGGTCACCGCGGCGTCGACGTCGGCCAGCCGCCGCCGGGCCTGGTCGAGCAACGCCGCCACCTGCTGCCGCTCGAAGGCGATGGTGGCGCCCTCGGGGTCGTGCTCGTCGTCGGCGTTGGACGCCTTCGACGCCGCCACCACCTCGTCGAACTCGCGGGTCAGCGCCGCGATCTGCGCGAGCGCGGCGGTCCGCTCGGCCGAGAGCGCGTCCCCGCTCCCCGCGCTCATCGGTCCCGGCGCAGCAGCCGCATCGACCCGACGCCGGGCAGCTCGGTGAAGTCGCCGGACTCCAGCACCCGGGTGTAGACGCCGTACGGTGCCTGCCCGCCGTCGGCCGGGTCGGGGAAGACGTCGTGGATCGCCAGCGTGCCCCCGACCGCGAGCTTGGCCACCCACGCGTCCTGGTCGCGCCGGGCGGACTCCTCGGTGTGGCTGCCGTCGAGGAACAGCAGCGCCAGGGGGGTGCTCCACAGCGGCGCGAGGACCTCCGACCGCGTGACGATCGCGATGACGACGTCCTCGGCGCCGGCGGTGGCGACGGTGTGCCGGAAGCGGGGCAGCGTGTCGATCAACCCGACGGCGGGGTCGACCAGCGAGGGGTCGTGGTACTCCCAGCCGGGCTGGTGCTCCTCGGAGCCGCGGTGGTGGTCGACGGTGATCACCCGGCGGCCGGTCTCCCGCGCCGCGGCGGCCAGGTAGAGCGCCGAGCGCCCCATCCAGCTGCCCACCTCCAGGAACGGGCCGGGGACGGCGACGGCCCGCGCGGCCTCGTAGAGGGCACGGCCCTCGTCGTCGGGCATGAACCCGGGGGCGGCGGAGGCTGCGGCGAGAAGCTCGGTGGACACGCCTACAGCTTCGCTCACCCCGCGAACCGCGTGCGCAGCGCGGTCACCCGGCGCTCGGTCTCCTCGCCCGCGGAGGTCTCCGCGGCCTTGGCGAAGAACGCGCCGACCGCCGTCGTCACCGGGACGGCGAGCACCAGCGCGATCGCCCCGACCAGCGTGCGGATGACCTCCTCGGCCAGTGCCGAGGAGGTGAGGACGGTCCAGAACGGCTGGTCGTAGAGCTCGAACAGCAGCAGCAGCGGCAGCGCCGCCCCCGCGTAGGCGAACACGATCGTGTAGACGGTGGAGGCGATGTGGTCCCGGCCGACCGCCATGCCCCGGTCGTAGAGCTGCCGCCACGTCATGGCCTGGTCGACCTCGTGCAGCTGCCAGACGGCCGAGGCCTGGGTGATGGTGACGTCGTTGAGCACGCCGAGCCCGGCCACCACGATGCCCGCCAGGACCAGCCCGGAGAAGTTCAGCGTCGGGTCGAAGTTGTTGAGGGTGGTGGTCTCCTCGCTGGTCAGCCCGGTGAGGCGGGCGGTCTGCACGGCCAGCGACCCGAGGACGGCGACCAGCGAGAGCCCGAACAGCGTGCCGACCAGCGCCGTCGTGGTGCGCGCCGAGAAGCCGTGGGCGAGGTAGAGGACGACGAACATGATCGCCGCCGAGCCCACGAGGCTCACGATCGTCGGTGAGGACTCCGACAGCAGGCCGGGCAGGACGAACTGCAGCAGCACGAAGAACGCGAAGGCCAGCCCCACCAGCGAGGCCAGCCCGCGCCACCGGGCGACCAGCCCCACCACGACGGCGAAGGCGACCGCCAGGGCGATGATCGGCGCGTCGCGCTGGTAGTCGTAGAAGGTGTAGAGGACCCCGCCGTCGGCGTCGGGGTCCCGGCTGAGGACGAGGGTGTCGCCCACCTCGACCCCGTTGGCCACGACGACGGCATCCAGGTCGATCTGCTGGAAGTCGCCGGTGCCCTCGCCCTCCACCACCTCCACGACGGCGGTCGCACACGTCGCGGGCCGGTCGGGGGTGCCGCAGTCGAACTCCTCGATCGAGACGACGCGGCCGTCGGGGTAGGTGGTTCCCGGCGGCAGGTACGTGGCGGCGACCTGCTCGGCGCGGGTCGGCTCGCCGCTGGGCCACAGGACCAGCAGGCCGATGACGGTGGCGAGGCCGACCGGTACGAGCAGCAGCAGCATCAGCCAGACGGCGCGCCTCCGGAGGCGGACCGCCTCGGGGCTGGGCGGCGGCGCGTCGGGGTCGGGTCCGTGGCTGTGCGGATGGCTGGGAGGCACCCGGTCAGGCTAGGAGGCCGGATGGGCACGGGACGTCCCCGACACCGGCTCAGGTGTGCTCGCGCGGGCTCCCGTCGGGGCCGGCGGGCGGAACGCCGGCGGGATCCTCGGTGCCGTTCTCGTCCACGATCGGGAAGCGGTGCCACAGCCCGGACAGCTGCAAGGGCCGGACCACCGCGGCCGACGGGGTCACCAGCGCGACGTCCACCCCCTTGGGCGCTGCCATGCGCTGCAGCTGGACGAGCACGGCCATGCCGGCCGAGTTCATGAACGGGACCCCGCCCAGTTGGAGCTCGATCCGGCGCAGCGGCTGCCGGGAGAGCAGCTCGTCGGTGAGGATGCGCACCAGCGGCCGGCGCGCGGCCTCGGTGAGCTCGCCCTCGACGCTCACCGACACGACGTCGCCGGCGACGGCTGCACGGACCTGCGGCTCGGTCTCGTCCTCCTGCCGGGGGTCCCGCGCTGCGCTCTCCGCCATGGGGCGCTCAGTGCCCCGGACGGACGACGTCCACGCGCGCCGGCAGCCGCGCATCCCCCGGCTCTGCCACGCTCCGCCGCATGCACCCGCCCGCTTCCCTGTTTCCGGACCCCGACGCACCGCGACCACGCCGGCCGTGGGCGGCCCTCGCGGCGACCGCCGTCCTGACGGTCGGGGCGGTCGCACTGGGACAGCGAGACTGGGCGCTGCCCGAGCGGGTGCAGGGCGGCTTCGAGGTAGCGGCCGTGCCGGCGTCGCTCGTCGCGCTCGTGCTGGGCGTGACGGCGGCCGGCCTGCTCGTGGGGAGCTGGGCGGTGCTGGGCAGGCGCGCCGTCCGCCCCGGGGACGCGGTGTTCGTCGCGTGGCTGGTCGTGTCGCTGCTCGCTGCCGCGGCACTGACCTGGAACGCCTTATTCCTGGCCACCGATGCCGCATCCGAGCCCGGCCCGATCATCCCGGTGTTCCACTGGATGTTCACCTCCGTCCCGGCGGTGCTCGTCGGCCTCGTCGCCCGGAGCCGAGGAGGTGCGGCGGCGTTCGCCACCGCTCTCGGCACCGGCGTCGTCACTCTTCCGCTCCTCGGTCTCGGCTGGTCGCTGCTCGCCTCCCGCGAACCGGCTCTCACCGGCTTCGGGAACGCCCTGTGGCTGACGGCGACGTTCGGCGTCCTGCCGCTCGTGATCGCGCTGGCGATCGTCGGGAGCAGTTCACCTGAGCGACCTTTTACTCCCGTGCGCGATCGAGGTAATCTGTAGTTGCCACTAGAGGTTCCGACCTCGGGCAGCGAACACGCCAGTGACACCACGGAGGTATCGACCATGATGCTGACCGCCTACGATCCGTTCGCCGCCACGTCCGCCGCCTTCCGTGCGCTGGACCAGCTGGCCGGCCGGTCCGGGACGACCGCCCGAGCACTCTCGGGCATGCCGATGGACGCCTACAAGGTCGGCGACGACTTCGTCGCCCACTTCGACCTGCCCGGTGTCGACCCCGGCTCGATCGACCTGTCGGTCGAGGGCACCACGCTGACCATCAGCGCGGAGCGCTCGGTCCCGCAGCTGGAGAATGCGGAGTGGGTCGCGGCCGAGCGGCCCTACGGCAGCTACACCCGACAGCTCGTGCTGGGCCGGAGCCTGGACACCGACCGGCTCGAGGCCAGCTACCACGACGGCGTGCTCACCGTGAGCATCCCGATCGAGGAGAAGGCCCGGGCCCGCCGGATCACCGTGACCCGCGCCGACACCCCGACAGCGGTCGAGGGGCGCACCATCGAGGGCGACTCCTCCGACGCGGAGCACAAGGCCGTCAGCGGCTGACGACGGCGACCGGAGGGGCCGGACCCGGCGGGTCCGGCCCCTCCGCGTTCCACGACCCCGGCACCACAGCCCCACCCCACCCACCCACCGACCCATCCCGAGGAGGATGGCGATGACCGACGCCGGCGATCCGCTGCGCCGTCTCGACGACCCCGACTTCCCGGCGCTGACGATGAGCCAGGCCGCGGAGCTGCTCGGCGTCCAGGCCGCCTTCCTGCGCAGCCTCGACTCCTCCGGCGCGCTGCAGCCCTCCCGGTCCCCCGGGGGGCACCGGCGCTACTCGCGCAGCCAGCTCGGCCTGGCCGCCCGGCTGCGCGGCCTCCTGGACGACGGGCATCCGCTCGCCTCGGCAGAGACGATCGTGGGACTGCAGGACGAACTGGCGTCCGCACGCGCGGACGTCGACCGGCTCAGGGACGACGCCGCCCGGCTGCGCGCCGACCCGGCGGGACCGCGGTCGCCCGCGCCGCCGGACGACACCTTGCACAGACACCCTAGGGGGGTATAGTTCCTCTCGGGCGGCGGTCCGAGCCGCCCGGTCAGGAGGACCGCAGTGACCGTTGCCGACCAGGCGGGTGCCGCGACGGCGTCCGGCGAGTGCGAACACCCCGATCACCAGCACGGCTACATCCACCGCAAGGACGAGTACCTCAAGCGCCTGCGGCGGATCGAGGGCCAGGCTCGCGGGCTGCAGCGGATGGTCGAGGACGAGAAGTACTGCATCGACATCCTCACCCAGGTGTCGGCCATGACCAAGGCGCTCCAGGCGGTCTCGCTCGGCCTGCTCGAGGAGCACCTCAGCCACTGCGTGGTCGCCGCCGCGCGCGCCGGCGGCCGCGAGGCCGACGAGAAGGTCCGCGAGGCCACCGACGCCATCGCCCGCCTCGTGCGGTCCTGACCCATCCCATCCCCCACCGGTAAGGACACCCCGTGACCACCACCAGCTACACCGTCGTCGGCATGACCTGCGGCCACTGCGTGAACGCCGTGACCGAGGAGGTGTCCGCCGTCCCCGGCGTCAGCACCGTCGACGTCGACCTCGAGTCCGGCGGGCTGACCGTGACCAGTGACGCGCCGGTCGACGAGGCCGCCGTCCGCGCCGCCGTCGAGGAGGCCGGTTACTCGGTGGCCGGCTGACCCCGGCCGGTCCCCCGATGACCGCATCGCCATGAACACTCCCGTCCGGCTCGCCACGTTCGGTGTCGGCCTGGTCGCCGTCTTCGGCGCCGCTGTCGGCGTCGGGGCCGCCGTCGGCCCGGTCGGCCTGGTCAGCGAGGACATCTCCCCCGACCACGCGCCGGCTCCCGACGGCAGCACGCCCCGGGACAGCGCTCCGCACGAGGAGCACGGCTCATGACCACCACCCCCACCGGCTCGCTGTCCGACGTCGAGCTGCTGATCGGCGGGATGACCTGCGCCTCGTGCGCGGCCCGCGTCGAGAAGAAGCTGAACAAGCTCGACGGGGTCACCGCCACCGTCAACTACGCGACCGAGAAGGCGAAGGTCAGCGTCACCGGCGACGTGAGCACCGAGGACCTCATCGCCACCGTGGAGAAGACCGGCTACACGGCTTCGCTCCCCGAGCCGCCGCGGACCGAGCCGGCCGAGGATCCCGCGGCCGACCCGGTGCGCGCCCTGCGCACCCGGCTGGTCGTCAGCGCGCTGCTCAGCGTGCCCGTGATCGTGCTGGCGATGGTGCCGGCCTGGCAGTTCGAGTACTGGCAGTGGCTCTCGCTCACCCTGGCCGCGCCCGTCGTGGTGTGGGGCGGGCTGCCGTTCCACCGGGCCGCCTGGACCAACCTGCGGCACGGCGCCGCCACGATGGACACCC
Source organism: Blastococcus sp. (assembly GCA_042090795.1). Lineage (GTDB taxonomy): Bacteria > Actinomycetota > Actinomycetes > Mycobacteriales > Geodermatophilaceae > Blastococcus. The sequence goes on from JBELIQ010000009.1 coordinate 29,954, forward strand.
TGGTCTCGCTCGGCACGCTGGCGGCGTTCGGCTGGTCGATCTACGCGCTGTTCTGGGGCACCGCCGGCATCCCCGGCATGGTGCACCCCTTCGAGCTCACCATCGCGCGCTCGGACGGCAGCGCCAACATCTACCTCGAGGCCGCCGCCGGCGTCACCACGTTCCTGCTGGCCGGCCGGTACTTCGAGGCCCGCTCCAAGCGGCGGTCCGGAGCGGCGCTGCGGGCTCTGCTGGAGCTGGGAGCCAAGGAGGTCTCCGTGCTGCGCGGGGGCACCGAGGTGCGGGTGCCGGTCGACCAGCTCGCGGTGGGCGATGAGTTCGTCGTCCGTCCCGGCGAGAAGCTCGCCGCCGACGGCGAGGTGACCGAGGGTTCCTCCGCCGTCGACGCCTCGATGCTCACCGGCGAGTCCGTGCCGGTCGAGGTACGGCCGGGCGACGCCGTGGTCGGCGGGACCGTGAACGCCGGCGGCCGGCTGGTCGTGCGCACGACCCGCGTGGGCTCGGCCACCCAGCTGGCGCAGATGGCCCGGCTGGTCGAGGACGCGCAGAACGGCAAGGCCGACGTGCAGCGGCTGGCCGACCGCATCTCCGGCGTCTTCGTGCCCGTCGTGCTGGTGCTCACCGCCGCGACGCTCGGCTTCTGGATCGGCACCGGCGCGGGGCTGCCGGCGGCGTTCACCGCGGCGGTGGCCGTGCTGATCATCGCCTGCCCGTGCGCGCTCGGGCTGGCCACGCCCACCGCGCTGATGGTCGGCACCGGCCGCGGCGCGCAGCTGGGCATCCTCATCAAGGGTCCCGAGGTGCTGGAGAGCACCCGCCGGGTGGACACCGTCGTCCTGGACAAGACCGGCACGGTCACCACCGGCCGGATGACGCTGCTCGACGTGGTCCCGGCCGACGGCGAGGACGCCGACCGGCTGCTGCACCTGGCCGGTGCGCTGGAGGCGGCCTCCGAGCACCCCATCGCGCAGGCCGTCGCCCGGGCCGCGGCGGAACGCGGTGCACTCCCCGCCGTCGACGGGTTCACCAACGTGGAGGGCCTCGGGGTGCACGGCGTCGTCGACGGGGCGGCCGTCGTCGTCGGCCGGCCGCGGCTGCTCGCCGACTGGTCTGCAGCGCTGACCCCCGGCCTGCAGCGGACCGTCGACGCGGCCGAGGAGGCCGGCAGCACCGCAGTCGCCGTCGCCTGGGACGGCGCCCCGCGCGGGGTGCTCGTCGTCGCCGATGCGGTCAAGCCGACGTCGGCCGCCGCGATCGCCCAGCTCCGCACTCTCGGGCTCACGCCGATCCTGCTCACCGGGGACAACGAGCGCGCCGCCCGCACCGTGGCCGCCGCCGTCGGCATCGACGAGGTCATCGCCGAGGTGCTGCCGCAGGAGAAGGTCGACGTGGTGCAGCGGCTGCAGGCCGAGGGCCGGGTCGTGGCGATGGTCGGCGACGGCGTGAACGACGCCGCCGCGCTCGCCCAGGCCGATCTCGGACTCGCGATGGGCACCGGCACCGACGTCGCGATCGAGGCCAGTGATCTCACGCTGGTGCGCGGTGACCTGCGGGTGGCCGCCGACGCGATCCGGCTGGCGCGCCGGACGCTGGCCACCATCAAGGGCAACCTGTTCTGGGCGTTCGGCTACAACGTGGCGGCGCTACCGCTGGCGATGGCCGGGCTGCTCAACCCGATGATCGCCGGCGCGGCGATGGCGTTCAGCTCGGTGTTCGTCGTCTCGAACTCGCTGCGGCTGCGCGGCTTCGCGCCGCTGCCCCAGAACCGGGACGCCACCGGCGCACTGCCTTCGGGCCGGGCCCGCACCGGGGATCCCGCCCGCCACTGATCCGTGTCCGGCACTGTCGGACCTTGCCCACACCGGTGGGCAGGGTCCGACGGGCCGGACACCTACCGTCAGGGTCTCCGATCCTGCGCCTCCCGGTCGCCGGACCGGAGCCGACCACCAGGGACAGTGCCGGGAAGCTCGGTCTCTGCTTCCCCCGGGAAGCAGAGACCGACTGTGCCCACCAGCGACGCTCGGCCTCTGCTTCCCCCGGTGAG
>JBELIQ010000009.1:32097-151411 GCA_042090795.1 Blastococcus sp.
CCAGCGACGCTCGGCCTCTGCTTCCCCCGGTGAGCAGAGACCGACTGTGCCCACCGGCGACGCTCGGCCTCTGCTTCCCCCGGTGAGCAGAGACCGACTGTGCCCACCAGCGACGCTCGGCCTCTGCTTCCCCCGGTGAGCAGAGACCGACTGTGCCCACCAGCGACGCTCGGCCTCTGCTTCCCCCGGTGAGCAGAGACCGACTGTGCCCACCAGCGACGCTCGGCCTCTGCTTCCCCCGGTGAGCAGAGACCGACTGTGCCGGGAACACCCCTCGACCCGCGGGAGACGCGATGTCCGACCAGCCCCGCCACCGGGCCGACCGCCACTGGGCCGACCACCACCGAGCCGACCACCACCAGGCCGACCACCGCCGAGCCGCCCGCCTCGGTGCCACCGTCGGTGCCGCGACCGGGCTCGCCCTGCTCATCCGGCCGGACCGGGTCCTCGACGCGGTGGCGCCGGCGTTCCCGCGGGGACGCCGCTGGCTGGTGCGTGCGCTCGGCGCCCGGATGCTGGTCCAGCACACCGCGGTGCTGGCCCGCCCGGAGCCCGACGTCCTCACGGCGGGAGCCGGCCTGGACCTGCTGCACGCCGCGAGCATGCTGCCCTTCGTCGCGTCCGCCCGGTACGGCCGCGCGGCCCGGATCAGCGGGGCGGTGGCGCTGGCGTCCGCCGCGCTGGCCCGGCGGGGCGCGACCCGCTAGAACGCCGGGAGCAGCAGCAGCGCCGTCGGCAGCAGCAGGAGCAGCCCGGCGCCGAGGAGGGCTGCCACCCGCCCGGTCCGTGGCAGCGGCGCGGGGGGATCGAGCAGCCGCACCACGCGGGCGCGCACCGACCCCCCGGTCACCGCCAGCGCTCCACCGGGCACCTCTGCTCCCCCGCGCCCGGCCGCGGCAACGATCGCCTGGGCCAGCGTCCGGCGTGGATCGGCGCCTTCGAGCTCGCCGAGCGCCGCGTCGTCGGCGCGCATCTCCACCAGCTCCCGGACGGCGGCGTGCGCACGCCCGGCCGCCGGCAGCACCGGCAGTGCGACCTCCCACGCCACGAACGGCAGCAGGTACAGGTGGTGGTGCTCGCGCAGGTGCGCCCGCTCGTGCGCCACGACCGCGGCAAGCTCGGCCTCGTCGAGCTCGGCGACCATGCCCGAGGACAGCACGAGCAGCGGCCGGGCGCCTGGGATGCAGAAGGCCACCGGGGCGGGGTGCTCCAGCAGCCGGGTGTCGGCTGCGGTGCCCGGCTGGACCACCAGCTCCAGCAGCTGCCGGTGACGGCGCCGGGTGCGGGCGGTCCGGAGCCAGGACAGCGCCAGCACGCCGACCAGCTCGAGGGCGAGCACCGCCGCCAGAGTCAGGGTCACCCAGTGGTCGCCCCGTACCGGGCCGCCGGCGGGTTCACCCCGGACCCAGGACCACCACGCCTCCGGCAACGAGTGCCCCCACGGCGCCAGCCCGTGCACGAGCAGGGCGCCGATGATGGACAGGCCCCCGGCCAGCCCGATCGCCTGCCAGCAGACCAGGGCGACCAGCGGATCACGGCTCGGCCACCGCGCCCGGCCGAGCAACGCCGGGACCGGCCACGCCAGCGCTGCGGCGAGGACGGCCAGGGCGGCCGCGGTGACGGGCAGCATCGGTCGGGGCGGAGGGCGGCCGGCTCAGCGGCCGTCGCCGGCCAGCAGCTCACGGAGCAGACGGGCCTCGTCGTCGTCCACACCGCCGACGAACCGGGCCAGCACGGCCTGCCGGTCGCCGGCCTGACCGAGCACCTCGTGCATGAGCTCGGCGGCGTGGTCCGCGCGGCTCGCGCGCGGGCGGTAGCGCCGCGGCCGCCCCTCCTCCCGGACCACGAACCCCTTCTGCTCCAGCCGGGTGAGCACCGTGTGGATCGTGGTGAGGGCGAGGTCACGGTCGGTGAGCTCGTCCCGCAGCGTGGCCGCTGCCACGGGACCTTCTGCCTGCCACAGGCGCTCCATGACGGTGCGCTCCAGCTCTCCTAGAGAGGCCAAAGGTCCCTCCCTGTCCGACGGGTCACATGCCGATTGTCTACGAGACGTAGAACTTTGTCTTCTACAAGGCGTAGAAAAGAGTGCGTCGGACGCAGGACGAAGGAGAGCGAGACCCCGGTGGACGTACTCGACATCGCACGCTGGCAGTTCGGGATCACCACCGTCTACCACTTCATGATGGTCCCGCTGACCATCGGCCTGGGGATCCTGCTGGTGGTCATGCACACCATGTGGGTGCGCACCGACAACCCCGAGTGGCTCCGGATGACCCGCTTCTGGGGCAAGATCTTCCTGATCAACTTCGTCCTGGGCGTGGCCACCGGGCTGGTCCAGGAGTTCCAGTTCGGGTTGGCCTGGAGCGAGTACTCCCGCTTCGTCGGTGACGTCTTCGGCTCGCTGCTGGCACTGGAGGCGCTGCTGGCCTTCTTCCTCGAGTCGACCTTCCTCGGCCTGTGGATCTTCGGCTGGGGCCGTATCCCGAAGAAGCTGCACCTGGCCACCCTGTGGGCGGCGGTCATCGGCTCGGTGGTGAGCGCGTACTTCATCATCGCGGCCAACTCCTGGATGCAGCACCCCGTCGGCGTCGTCGCCGACGACGCGACCGGCCGGCCGCAGCAGGTCGACTTCCTGGCCGTGCTGACCAACAACACGGCGGTGGCCGCCTTCACCCACGCCATCGTCGCCGCGCTGATGGTCGCCGGTGCCCTGCTCGTCGGCGTCGGGCTCTACCACCTGCGCAAGCGGAAGCTGGCCGGGCGCTCCCCCGAGGAGATCGACCACCAGGTGTGGCGCCGCTCGGTCCGGATCGGCGGCTGGGTGTCGCTCGCGGCGTTCGTCCTGGTCGCGTTCACCGGCGACTGGCAGGCCAAGCTGATGTACCACCAGCAGCCGCTGAAGATGAGCTCGGCCGAGGCGCTGTGCGAGACCGAGGCACCGGCGTCGTTCTCGATCTTCGCCTGGAACAAGCTCGGCTCCAACGAGTGCGACGACGTCCACTCGATCACCGTCCCGGGGCTGCTCTCCTTCCTCGCGCACGGCGACTTCACCAGCGAGGTGCCCGGCGTCAACGAGCTCCAGGAGCGGTACTCCGAGGTCTACGGCGCGACCTACCCCGACGACCCGTCGCGCTTCGGCAACCTGGCCGGCGAGCCGGTCGACTACCAGCCGGTGCTCGCGGTCACCTACTGGAGCTTCCGGCTGATGATCGGCATGGGCGCGGTCTCGGCCGGGGTGGCGGCCTACGCGCTGTGGTCGACTCGCCGCGGCCGGGTGCCGACCTCCCGGATCGGCGTGTACGGGTCGCTGGCCGCCGTGGGCGCACCCTTCGTGGCCAACGCCGCGGGGTGGATCTTCACCGAGATGGGCCGCCAGCCCTTCGTCGTCGTCCCCAACCCGGACGTGCCGGTCGACGAGCAGATCTGGTTCTTCACCGCCCAGGCCGTCTCCCCCGGTGTCACCGCGGGCGAGGTGTGGACGTCGCTGGTCGCGCTGACCCTCGTCTACGGGGTGCTCGCGGTCATCGAGCTCGGACTGCTCACGACGTTCATCCGCGCCGGCGTCACGGCGAGCGACACCGCCGTCGAGCCCCCGATCGGCACCGGCCGGGACGACGACCGCCGCTCCGGCCCGGACGGCGACGCCGGAGGTGTCGGCAGCCCCGGCACGGACCGCCGCGCCGACGACGACGTCCTCCAGTTCGCCTACTGACGCGTCCTCCCCCACCCACCCACCCCGAACCCGTAGACCCGAGGACACCGTCATGGACCTGCAGACCCTGTGGTTCGCCGCCGTCGCCGTGCTGTGGATCGGCTTCCTGCTCCTGGAGGGCTTCGACTTCGGCGTCGCCGCCCTCCTGCCGGTGCTGGGCCGGAAGACCGCCGACCGGCACCTGATGCTGCGCAGCATCGGCCCCCTGTGGGACGGCAACGAGGTCTGGCTGATCACCGCCGCCGGCGCGGTGTTCGCCGCCTTCCCCGGCTGGTACGCCACCTGGCTGCCCGCGCTGTACCTGCCGTTCGTCCTCGTGCTGTTCGGGCTGATCATCCGCGCGGTCGCCTTCGAGTGGCGGCACCAGTCGCACGACCCGCGCTGGGACGGCACCTGGACGCACGTGATCACCGTCGGCTCGCTGATCGCCGCCCTCGGCGTGGGCGCGGCGCTGGGCACGACGACGCTGGGCCTACCGATCGACGGCGACGGCATCCGGGTGGGCGGCAGCTTCGCCGGCGTGGGCTGGGCGGCGCTCCTGGGCGGGGTCGCGGTGCTCGCCTTCTCGCTGGTGCACGGCGCGCTGTTCCTGGCGCTGAAGACCGACGGCGACGTCCGGCTGCGCGCCCGGGCCTTCGCGCTGCGCTGGTCGCCGGTGGCCGCGCTGCCCCTGCTGGCATGGGCGGGCCTGGTGCACCTGCGCTCGGGGACCGCGGTCACCGGGGTGCTCTGGGTGCTCGCCGCGCTCGCGGTCCTGGTCACCTGGGCGTGCATCCGGGTCGACCGCGAGGGGCCGGCCTTCGCCGGCTGGGCGGTCATGCTGGTCAGCTCGGCCGCGACGATCTTCGGGGCCGCCTACCCCGTCGTCGTCCCCTCGACGATCGACCCGGCCTTCGACGTGACGATCGCCGACGCATCGGTCAGCGACTACACGCTCACGATCATGACCTGGGCCGCCGGCGTCGGACTGCCGGTCGTGCTGGCCTACCAGGCCTGGACCTACTGGGTGTTCCGCACGCGGCTGACCGCCGAGCCGCAGCACGAGGACACCCCCGGCAGCGAGGACGCCCCGGCGCCCAGCGAGCTCCCGGCATGAGCACCGGCGCCGACGCGCCCCGGGGGCCACTGGGCGCCCTGGCCGGTGTGCCGGGGCTGACCGGCGCGCTGGTGCGCGCCGCGCTGTCGGCGCTGGTCCAGACGGCAGGACTGGTCGCGCTCGCCGCCGGTCTGGCGCACGCCGTGGCCCGGGGCTCAGGCCTGGCCGACGGGCCGCTGACCGGACCGCTCGCCGTGGCGGCGTGCGGGGTCGCCCTCCGGGCGGGAGCCGGCACGGTCGGCCAGGTGCTGGCCGCCCGCGACGCCCGCCGGGCCGAGGACCTGCTGCGCCGATCGCTGCTCGACCGGCTGGCCGTCTCCCCCGCCGCGGTCGCCGCCGCCGGCGGACCCGGCCCGGCCGCCCTGCTCGCGACGACGCGGCTGCACGACCTGACGCCCGCGCTGGCCAACTACCTGCCCGCGCTCGCGCAGACCGTCGTGGTGCCGCCCGCGCTGCTGCTGGCGCTGGCCGCGACCGACCTGCTCTCCGCCGTGCTGGTGGCGGTCACGCTGCCGCTGGTCCCGGTGTTCATGGTGCTGGTCGGGAAGTACACGCAGAGCGCCACGGCCGACTCCGCCCGCGCCCTGGACCGGATCGCCGCGCACGTCGCCGAGCTGGTCCGCGGTCTGCCGGTGCTCGTCGGGCTCGGCCGGGCCGCCGAGCAGGCCGCCGCGCTCGCCCGTCTCGGCGAGGAGCACCGCACCCGCACGATGGCCACCCTGCGGGTCGCGTTCCTCTCCGCGCTGGTGCTCGAGCTGATCGCGACGCTGTCGGTGGCCCTGGTCGCGGTGACCGTCGGGCTGCGCCTCGTGCACGGCGACCTGGCCCTGGCGCTCGGGCTCACCGCGCTCCTGCTGGCACCCGAGGCCTTCGCCCCGCTGCGGGCGCTCGGCTCGGCCCACCACGCCGCCGAGGACGCCGCGCTGGCCGCCGCGGAGGCGCGGGCGGTGCTGGCGGCGCCGGTGCCCGTCCCGCCGGCGGCCGACGACGACGACGGCGACGGCGACCCGCGTGACGAGGACCTGAGCGGCGCGACCCTGCGCGGCGCGAACCTGCGTGACGACGACCCGCGTGACGACGACCCGCGCGGTGCCGACGTCGCCGTGCGGGGGCTCACCGTGCGGTACCCCGGGCGGGCGGTCCCCGCGCTGCCACCCACCGACCTCGCCGTCCGCCCCGGTCAGCTGGTGGCCCTGACCGGCCCCAGCGGATGCGGCAAGTCGACGCTGCTGGCCGCGCTGGCCGGGGTCCTGGCGGCGGACGCGGTCGACGCCGGGACGGTGACCGGGCGTGGCGCGGTCGCGTTCGTGCCGCAGTTCCCGCGCACGACCGGCGCGACCGTGGCCGACGAGCTCCGCCGGCACGCGGCCTCGGCGCCGGGGACCGACGAGATCGTCGGTGAGGCGTACGTGGTGGAGGCGCTGGCGCGCGTGGGCGCGACCGACCTCGCCGGACGGGCACCGGAGTCCCTCTCCCCCGGCGAGCTGCAGCGGGTCGCGCTGGCCCGGGCGCTGGTCCGCGTCCGGCGCGGCGCCCGGCTGCTGCTGCTCGACGAGCCCACCGCGCACCTGGACGACGAGGCGCGCACCCTGGTGGCCGGCATCCTGCGGACCCTGCGCGGCACCGTGACGATCCTGCTCGTCACCCACGACCCCGTGCTGGCCACCCTCGCCGACCGCGTCGTCGCCCTCCCCTCCCCCGCTTCCCCCACCTCCACCCCCCTCCGGACTTCCGGTACCGGAAGTCCGGCGCTCTCCCCGGACTTGCTGTACCGGAAGTCCGGGACGGGGCCGGGTGGGGCGACGGAGCGGACGTCGCCCGTCGCGGCCGAGCGCGTCGTGGGGCCGGCCCTGCTCATGCGCGGGCCGGCCGAGCCGGAGGCCGCGTCCCTCCGCGCCGCGCTGGCGCGGGCCGGGCTGCTCGGCGCGCTCTCCTCCGGTGCCGGCGTCGCGCTCACCGCCGTCTCCGGCTGGCTGATCGTGCGGGCCGCCGAGATGCCCCTCGTGCTCACGCTGCTGGTCGCGACGGCAGGCGTCCGGTTCTTCGGCATCGCCCGGGCGGTGCTGCGCTGGCTCGAGCGGCTCGCCGCGCACGACGCCGCCCTCCGGCTGGCCGTCGCCACCCGGGTGCGCGTGTGGCGGGCGCTGGCCGCGCAGGGGCTGGCCGCCGACCGCAGCCCCGGCGCCGCGCTGGCCCGGGTCGTCGGCGACGTGGGCATCGTGCAGGACCTCACCGTGCGGGTGCGCCCGGCACTGGTCGTGGCCACCGCCGTCCCAGCGGGGACCGTCGCGGCGCTGGCCCTTGTCCACCCGGCCTCGGCGGCCGCGGTCGCCGTGGTGCTCGCCGCCACCGCGGCGGCGGTCGTGGGGGTGCACCGCCGGCTCGACGCGGGCGCGGCCCGAGCGCAGAGCACGCTGCAGGTGGCGGCGCTGGAGGGCGCCACCACCGCGCTCGACGGCGCCACCGACCTGCGGGCGCACGGGCTCGCCGCGCGCACGGCCGGCGACCTCGCGTCGATCGCCGACCGGGCGGCGGCCTGCGCCCGCACCGGGGAGCACGCCGCCGCGCTGGGCAGCGGGCTGGTCCTCCTCGGCACCGGCCTCGCCGCCGTGCTGGCCACCGCCGTCGCCGCCGGGACGGGGGTGACCGGCCCGGTGCTCGCCGTCCTGGCGCTCGCCCCGCTCGCGCTCGCCGACCCGCTGTCGGGTCTCGTCCCCGCGCTCCAGCGACGCGGCGCGCTCGCGGACGCGCAGGGCCGGCTGGACGCCGTCGTCGCCGCCCCGCTGCCTGCGGACCCCGCGGACCCGCTGCCGGCACCGGCCCGGGTGGACGGGCTCTCGGTCGAGGACCTGACCGCCGGGTGGCCCGGCGGGCCCGACGTGCTGCGCGACCTCAACTGCGCGGCCGGCGCCGGCGACGGCTGGCTGGTGCTGCGCGGGCCGTCCGGCGTCGGGAAGTCCACGCTCCTCGCCGTCCTCATGGCCGCGCTGCGCCCTCGGGCGGGCCGGTACACCCTGGACGACGTCGACACCGCCCGGCTGACCGGCGCGGACGTGCGCTCCCGCATCGCCTGGCTGCCGCAGGAGGCCCACGTGTTCGCCTCGAGCATCCGCGCCAACCTGGCCACGGCGGCTCCCCGCGGGGTGCTGGCGGGCGCCGACGGCGAGGCGCGGATGACCGCGGCGCTGACCGCGACCGGCCTGGGGCCGCTGCTGGCCGCCCTGCCCGACGGCCTGGACACCCCTGTCGGCGCCGGCGGGACCGCGCTGTCCGGGGGCGAGCGGCGCCGGCTGGCCGCCGCGCGCGCCCTGCTGGCCGACCGCGACGTCGTCCTGCTCGACGAGCCGACCGCGCACCTCGACCCACCCACGGCCCGTGCCCTGCTCGCGGACCTGCGGAGCGCGCTGGCCGGCCGGGTCGTCGTCTGCGTGACCCACGACGACGACGTGGCGCACCCGGGCGACACCGTCGTGCAGCTCGCCGCCGGGGCGGCCGTGGCGGTGGCCGGTCGCTGACCACCGCAACGGAGAAGCGGCCGACCTGGTACTGCGGCGACTCCGAGCCGAGCGTCTGCCGCACCCGTGGGGTGAGGATGTCCCGCATGGAGGACGACCGGACGATCGCCTACCGGGTCCGCGAACGCGCGCAGCACTCAGTGCGGACCCTGCCGGACGCGGAAGCGGGACGGGGCCGATGCGCGTCCTGATCGCACCCGACTCGTTCAAGGGCTCGGCGTCCGCCGGCCAGGTCGCCGCCGCCCTCCACGACGGGTGGCTGTCGGTGCGCCCCACGGACGAGCTGGCGCTCGCGCCCATGGCCGACGGCGGCGAGGGGACGCTCGACGCCTTCGCGGCGGCGGTGCCGGGGGCCGAGCGGGTACCGGTCCAGGTCGAGGGCCCGGACGGCCGGCAGGTGCGGTGCAGCTGGCTCCTCCTGCCGGACGGCACCGGGGTCGTGGAGCTGGCGGCGGCCAGCGGCCTGCCCCTGATGCGCCGGCCCGACCCCTTCGGCGCCCACACGCTCGGGTTCGGCCAGGCGGTCGCCGCCGCCCTCGACTCCGGCGTCGACCGGCTGCTGCTCGGCCTCGGTGGCAGTGCGAGCACCGACGGCGGCGCCGGCCTGCTCACCGCCCTCGGCGCGCGGTTCCTCGACGCGGCCGGACGGACGGTGCCCCTCGGCAACGCCGGGCTGGCCGCGCTCGACCGCGTCGACCTCGCCGGCCTCCGGCCGCTCCCGCCCGGTGGCGCGGTGGTGCTCGGCGACGTCGACGCGCCGCTGCTCGGCTCCCGAGGTGCGGCCGCGGTGTTCGGCCCGCAGAAGGGCGCCGCCCCGGCCGACGTCCCCGAGCTCGAGTTCGGTCTCCTCCGGCTCACCGCGATCGCGGGCGGCCACCCGGATGAGCCCGGCGCCGGCGCCGCCGGAGGTGCCGGCTTCGGCCTCCGGCTGTGGGGTGCTGCCCCGTCGGCGGGTGCGGCCGCGATCGGCGACATCCTGCGCCTGCCGCAGCTGATCAGCGCCTCGGACGTCGTCCTCACCGGCGAGGGCCGGTACGACGAGCAGAGCGCCGCCGGCAAGGTGCCGTCCTACGTGCTGGCCCTCGCCCGGCGGTCGCGGACACCGGCGCTCCTCGTCGCCGGCAGCATCGCCACCTCGACCGACGACTTCGCCGCGAGCGTCTCGCTCGTCGACCTGGCCGGCGGGACGCCCGCGGCGATGGCCGACCCGCCGAGGTGGTTGCACCGGGCGGCTGCCGTGCTGGCGCACCGGTACCCACTCGCGACGTGACGCCCGCCCCGCCCCTGCTCACCCCTGGCCGTCCACCTCCCCCGCCTTGACGGCCAGCACCTGGCAGGAGGCGTCGAGCAGGATCCGCTGGGCGGCGCTGCCGAAGATGAGCTTGCCCGTCGCCGTGCGCCGCCGGAGGCCGATCACGATGAGCGAGGCGCCCAGCCGGTCCGCGGCCGCGACCACCTCGTCGGCCCCGTCCCGTCCGCCGACCCGCTGCTCCAGCTCGAACGGGACACCGGACTCCTCGAGGATCCGCCGCACCTCGGCCAGGTCCTCGCTGGGGGCGAAGGTCGGGTCGACGTAGGCGTCCCCCCGGGAGGTGTTCAGCACGTACAGCGGCTGGTTGCGCAGGTCGGCCTCCTCGACCGCCGCGCGCAACGCGGCACGCCCCTCCGGCTTGGGGACGTATCCCACGACGATCGTCACGACTTTCCTTCCTGGATGACGGGCTCCGACCGGGAGCGGAGCAGCTCCTGCTCGGTCCGGACCTGCCGGCGCTTGAGGTAGATGCCGACGGCCAGGAAGACGAGCAGCAGGGTGTAGACGGCCGCGGCGAACGGGCTGGTGACCAGAGCGGACGGATCCCCCTGGCTGATCGCCAGGGTGCGCCGCAGCTGTTCCTCGGCGATCGGCCCGAGGATCAGGCCGACGACCGCCGGCGCCACCGGGAAGCCGAACTGCCGCATGCCCCACCCGAGCACGCCCACCGCGAACAGCAGGATCATGTCGGCGGTCGAGGCGCCCACCGCGTAGCTGCCGAGCGCGGCGAAGGTGAGGATGCCTGCGTACAGGTACGGGCGCGGGATCTGCAGCAGCTTCACCCAGATCCCCACCAGCGGCAGGTTCAGCACCAGCAGCAGCAGGTTGCCGATGTAGAGGCTGGCGATCAGCGTCCACACCAGCGAGGACTCCTGCTCGAACAGGAGCGGACCGGGCTGGATGCCGTAGCTCTGGAAGGCCACGATGATGATCGCGGCCGTCGCAGAGGTCGGCAGGCCGAGGGTCAGCAGCGGCACCAGCACCCCGGCCGCCGCCGCATTGTTCGCCGACTCCGGGCCGGCCACGCCCTCGATCGCGCCGTGGCCGAACTCCTCCTTGTGCTTGGAGAGCTTCCGCTCCATCGAGTAGGAGAGGAACGTCGCGACGTCCGCGCCACCGGCCGGGATGGTGCCGATCGGGAACCCGACGGCGGCGCCGCGCAGCCACGGCTTCCACGACCGCCGGAAGTCCTCCCGGCTCATCCAGCTCCCGCCCACCGGCACCAGGGGCAGCGGCCCCTTCCGCATCCGGGACGCCACGTAGAGCGCCTCCCCGACGGCGAAGATCCCCACCGCCACCACGACGACGTCGATCCCGTCGGCTAGGGCCGGCAGGCCGAAGGTGAAGCGCTGCTGCCCCGTGAGCGAGTCGGTGCCGATCATCGCCAGGAGCAACCCGACCGCCAGGGCGGCGATCCCGCGCGCCGGCGAGGCACCGAACATCGCGGCCACGGTGAGGAAGGCCAGCACCGTGAGCGCCACGAAGTCCTGCGGTCCCAGTTGGACGGCGAGGTCGGCCACCGCCGGCGCCAGGAAGGTGAGCGCGATGGTGGCGATCGTGCCCGCGACGAACGAGCCGATCGCCGCCGTCGCCAGCGCCGAGGCACCCCGCCCGGCCCGGGCCATCGCGTTGCCCTCCAGCGCGGTGACGATGGACGCCGCCTCGCCAGGGGTGTTCAGCAGGATCGACGTCGTCGACCCGCCGTACATGCCGCCGTAGTAGATGCCGGCGAACAGGATGAGCGCACCGGCCGGCTCGAGGCTGTAGGTCAGCGGCAGGAGCAGGGCCACCGTCATGGCCGGCCCGATGCCCGGCAGCACGCCGACGGCGGTGCCGACCGTGACGCCGATCAGGGCGTACAGCAGGTAGAGCGGCTGGACGACGGCGGCGAAGCCGTCCATCAGCAGGCCGATGTCACCCAAAGAAAGGCACCCCCTCCAGCGGCCCCGCGGGGAGGAACAGCCCGAGGAACTGCACGAACAGCACATGGATGGCGACGTTGAGGACGGCGCCGACGGCGGCGGCGCGCAGGATGCGGGCACCGAGGGCCCACGCCGTGCCGGCGAACAGCAAGGTGGCGGCGATGGGCCAGCCCAGCGGCTCGATCAGCACCACCAGCGCTGCGAACGAGGCGACCAGCTTGGCGACGGTGACCCAGTCGGTGCGGGCGCCGGCATCGACGTCCTCGCCCTCCTCGGCGGAGCCGTGCTGCCCGCGCGCCAGGCTGACCGCCAGTGCCAGGGACGCCCCTATCAGCAGCACGCCGACCGCGTAGGGGAAGGCCCGCGGCCCCAGCACGTTCGCCGAGCCGGGGACGGTGATGGTCGTCGTCTCCACGAGGGTGAACACCCCCAGGGCGAACAGCCCCACGGCGATGGCGGCCTCACCCCAGGACCAGGTCCGGGTCCCTGTCTCCGGCGCCGCTCCCCCGGGGGAGAGGGCGCCGGAGCCGGATGGGGTGCTCACGAGACGAGCCCGATGTCCTCCAGCACGCCCCGGACGCGCTGGCGCTCCTCGGCGAGGAAGGTGTCGAACTCGTCGCCGGCGAGGTAGGCGTCCGACCACCCGCGCTCCTCGACCAGGTCCTGCCAGGCCTGGGACTCCTGCATCTCCGCCACCAGGCCGAGCAGCCGCTCGCGCGCCTCGTCCGAGATGTTCGGCGGCGCGACGACGCCCCGCCAGTTGGTCAGCTCCACGTCGTAGCCGGCCTCGGTGAGGGTGGGCGCGTCGACTCCCTCGACCGGCTCCGAGCCGGTCACCGCGAGAGCCCGCAGCTCCCCCGCCTCGATCTGCTGCGCGTACTCACCGACGCCGGAGATGCCGGCGTCGACCTGGTTGCCGAGCAGTGCGGCCAGCGACTCGCCGCCGCCGGAGAACGCCACGTAGTTGAGGTCCTCGATCGGCAGGTCCGCGGCCTGGAAGAGCAGCCCGGCCGCGATGTGGTCGGTGCCGCCGGCCGAGCCGCCGGCGATGGAGATCCCGCGGCCCTCGTCACGCACGGCCTCGACCAGGTCGTCGACGCTCTGGAACGGCGAGTCCGACGGGACGACGATGACCTCGTCCTCGGTGGTCAGCCGCGCCAGCGGCGTGACGTCGTCGAGGGTGGCCTGCGACTGGTTGGTCTCGACGGCACCGACCATGACCAGCCCCATCACCATGAGGAAGTCCTCGCTGCGCTCGTTGGCGAGCTCCGCGAGACCGACGGTGCCGCCGGCGCCGCCCACGTTGGTCACGCGGGTGCTGCCGACCAGCTCCTCCTCCTCGAGCGCCTCGGCCATGGTGCGGGCCGTCTGGTCCCAGCCGCCCCCGGGGTCGGCCGGCGCCATCACCGCGAGCCGGTCGATCCGGTCGGCGCCACCCGGACCGCCGCCGCTGCCGCCGCTGTCGCTGCAGCCGGTCGTGCCGACGGCGACCGCGGCGACGGCCGCCACGGCGGCCGAGCGCAGGCGGAGCCGGGCTGCCCGGTGGACCGCTCGATGGGTGACTGTCATGAGGACCTCCTCGTCCCGGAGCCGGTGCGGCTCGTGGTGCGGGGGACGCTAGGAGCGCCGGGACGGCGGGGACATCCTGCGGTCGTAGCGGTCGTATTGGTCGTTGTGGTCGCGGTCACATCCGACGCTCCCGCGGTGACAATGGAGCGGTGCGCCGGACCATGACCCTGGGAGCCCAGCTCCTGCTGCTGCAGGTGGGCATCGTCCTCGTGACGCTGCTGCTGGCCGGCGCCGTGGCCGTGCACCACCAGCAGGAGCAGATCCGGGATGCCTACCGCCAGCAGGTCCTCACGGTCGCGAACAGCACCGCCCGGCTCCCGAGCGTCGTGGACGCCTACGGCACCGCCGACCCCAGCGAGACGCTCCAGCCGCTGGCGGAGCTCATCCGGGAGGCGTCGGCGGTCACCTTCGTCGTGATCACCGACGAGGCCGGCGTCCGGTTGTCCCACCCCGACCCGTCCCGCATCGGTGAGCGGGTGTCGACCGATCCGAGCACGACCTTGGCCGGCGACGTGTTCATCGGCACCGAGACCGGCACCCTCGGCGAGTCGCTGCGCGCCAAGGTCCCGGTGCGCGACCCGGACGGATCCGTCATCGGTGCCGTGTCGGTCGGCATCCTGGAGCGGGAGCTGGCCGCGGAGTTCAACCGCGAGGCACCGGTCGTCGTCGCCTGGTTCGGCGGCGCTGCTCTCGTCGGTGCCCTGGGGTCGGTCCTGCTCGTCCGGCTGCTGCGCCGGCGGATCTTCGGTCTGGAGCCCGAGGAGATCGCCCGCCTGCTGGAGACCCGGGAGGCGATGCTGCACGGCATCCGCGAGGGGCTCGTCGCCGTCGACGAGAAGGGCCGGGTCGTCCTGGTCAACGACGAGGCCTCCCGGTTGCTCGACCTGCCGCCCGACGCAGCGGGCCGCCCGGCCGCCGACGTCCTCGACTCGGCCGTGCTCCCGCTCGTGCTCGGCGACCGGGACCTCGCCGACGAACTCGTGCTCTCCGGCGAGCGCCTGCTGGTCGCCAACCGCACGTCCGCCGTCGTCGGTGGCCGGCGGGTCGCCGAGGTCCTCACCCTGCGCGACCGCACCGAGCTGTTCGGCGCGATGCGCGAGCTCGACGGTCAGCGCAACCTCACCAACACGCTCCGGGCACAGGCGCACGAGTTCAGCAACCAGCTGCACGTCGTCCAGGGGCTCATCGAGCTGGACCGGCGGGACGAGGCGGTCGCCTTCATCGAGCGCATCGGCGGGGGCCGCCTCCTGAGCGGGGCCCCGCTGTCCGACGTCGCCGATCCGGGCACGAGCGCGCTGCTGCTGGCCAAGGCGGCGGTGGCCAGGGAGCAGGGTGTCCGGCTGGTGCTCGCCGCCGGCAGCCGGCTGCCGGCCGGGCTCGGCGACGACGTCGTGACGGTGGTCGGCAACCTGGTGGACAACGCGGTGGACGCCGCCGGTCACGGCGGCGAGGTGCACGTGCTGGTGCGCCAGGAGGGCGACGGCACCGTGCTGGTGCAGGTCGACGACGACGGCCCGGGGATCGCGCCGGCCGACCGGGAGCGGGTCTTCGACGTGGGCGTGACCTCGAAGGGCCGTCCCGACGGCAACCACGGCCGCGGGATCGGCCTGGCGCTGGTCTCCCGCATCGTGGGCCGCCGGGGCGGGACGGCGACGGTCAGCGATTCACCCGCCGGCGGCGCCCGGGTCTCCGTGGAGCTGCCCGGGTCGAGGCGGCCCGCGCCGGACGAGCTGGTGGCTCCGTGACCGGCGGCTCCCCGGTGCGGGTGCTCGTGGTCGACGACGACTTCGCCGTCGCCTCGGTGCACCGCGGGTACGTCGAGTCGCTGTCCGGCTTCGAAGTGGTGGGCGAGGTGTACCGCGGGGCGGAGGCGGTGGAGGCGGTGCGCGTGCTGCGACCCGACCTGGTCCTGCTCGACGTCTACCTGCCCGACATGTCCGGCCTGGAGGTGCTGCGCCGGATCCGCTCGACGCCCGGGCCGCAGCCCGACGTCCTCGCGATCACCGCCGCGCGGGAGGTGGACACGGTCCGCGGTGCCATGACCGGTGGCGTCGTGGACTACCTGGTGAAGCCGTTCTCCCTGGCCACCTTCCGCGAGCGGTTGGAGGTCTACCGCGCCCACCGCACCGAGCTGCTGCGCCGCAGCGAGGAGCCGCCGGGAGTGCTGGAGCAGAGCGACGTGGACCGGATGCTGGGCGGCCGCCGGCGTGGCGGGGGTCGGGCGTCGGTCACCGACCTGCCGAAGGGGTTGTCCCCGCGCACCCTGGAGGCAGTGGCGCGCACCCTGCGCGGCAACCCGGCCGTGGACCTGTCCGCCGGCGAGGTGGCGGAGCGGTGCGGGCTGGCCCGGGTGAGCGCCCGTCGGTACCTGGAGCACCTGGAGCGGACCGGCCGGGCGGCGGTGCTACCGCGGTACGGCGGGACGGGCCGGCCGGAGAACGGCTACCGCTGGGTCGGCTGAACGATCCCCTTCTGTCGTAGGGGTGCGGGACGCTGCCGGCATGGCTACGACCTTCACCGGATCGGTGTTCCTCGGCATGAGCGTCGACGGGTTCATCGCCCGTCTCGACGGCGACATCTCCTGGCTCGACGGGGGCGGGGACAGCGGGGACGCCGCCGCGCCCGACGACGGCAGCGCGCCACTGCCCGACGACGGCAGCGCGCCACTGCCCGACGACGGCGAGGGCGGCGACTTCGGCTTCGGCGAGTTCGTCGGCGGCGTGGACGCGCTCGTCATGGGCCGCAGCACCTACGAGTTCATCGCGCCCTTCGCCGAGTGGCCCTACCAGGGCCGGCCGGTGCACGTGCTCAGCACGACGCTGGAGCCGGGCGCCGACGGGCGGATCAGGGTGCACCGCTCCCTCGACGAGGCCGTGGCGGCGCTGTCCGCGGCGGGGTACCGGCGGGTGTACGTCGACGGCGGCCGGACGGTGCACGCGTTCCTGCGCGCCGGACTGGTCGCCGACCTGACGCTCTCCCGGGTCCCGGTGCTCATCGGCACGGGCCACACGCCGTTCGGCGAGCTGGCGGCCGACATCCGGCTGGAGCACGTCCGGACGCGGTCGTTCGCCGGCGGCATGGTGCAGAGCACCTACCGCGTGCGGCGCTGACTCACGCCGCCGGCACGTCCACCGGGATCTCCGTGCCGAGCCGGGCGCCCTGCAGCAGCTCGAGGTCGTCCCCGGACCAGAAGCTCCCGGGGTCGTAGGAGTTCTGCGGTCGCGAGGCGGGCAGCAGCCCCATCGCGGTGTACGTCGCCGCGACCAGCTCCGCGCAGTAGATCGCCTCCACCGACGTCCGCCGGCGCACCCGTCCGTTGAGCCAGCCCTTCGCCAGGCCGCGGGTCGTCGGGAACGGCTTGCCGTCCAGCCGGGCCACGGTGCGCAGCACGGCGTCCTCCATCTCGGGGAGCACGCCGCCGTCGTCGGCCGGGCCGACCAGCTGCCGCAGGAAGGGCTGCTGGCCGTACCGCTGCCGCCAGGTGAGGACGGCGTCGCGCAGGTCGTGCAGCTGCACCCCGCGCTGGTGCTCCCCGGACCAGACGTCGGGCAGCGAGCGGCCGAGCTCGGCGTGCCAGAGCAGCGGCGGCAGGTCCTCCAGCACGACCGCCATGCCGACGTGGTTCACCGGCGCGTTGGTCACCGCGCGGATCGCCCGGTCGGCCACCGAGACGCCGCGGAAGATCCACACGTCGCCGGTACGGGTCAGCTCGACCGCGTCGTCGAGGGAGAGCGCAGGCACGGGGCGCTACGTTACGGACGTGCGCCCCTGGAAGCTGCTCGGACTGGCCGGCCTGGCCGGTGTCGCCGCGACCGGTGCCGTGCTGGCCCGCAACGAGCGCCAGCGCCGCGCCCTCACACCCGACGACGTCCGCACCCGACTGCACGAGCGGCACGCCGCGCTGGCCGCGGTCCCCGACCCCGCGCCGCCCACGGCGGACGAGCTGCGCGCCGGGCGCACCCACCGCGTGGCCCGGTTGCTCCGCCGGCGCTGACGCCGCGCACACCCGTGGTGCACAACCGGTATGCGCCCACCGGCTGCGGGTAGGGACGGGCGACCGTCCGCCCACAGCTCTGGAGTCCTCATGGCCCGCAACTCGCTCTCCCGCACGCTGCACGACCTCGGGCTGTCCGCCTGGTTCGGGGGCACGCTGGCCAACGCCGTCGCCCTCAACGCCGCCGCGGCCGAGGCCGGCACGGACGCGGCCACCGGCCGCGTCGCCAACGCCGGATGGGACCGGTGGACGCCGGTCAACGCCGCGGCCATCGGCGCACACCTGATCGGCAGCGTCGGCCAGCTGCGCGCGAACAAGCAGCGCGTCGCCGCCCAGCAGGGGGTGGCCGGCATGTCGACGCTCAAGACGCTGGTCACCGCCGCGGCCCTCGGCGCCACCGCGTACAGCCGGGTGCTCGGCCAGCGCGTGTCGGCCGCCGGCGGGGTGCCGTCGAAGTCGGGGACCCGCCCGAGCAGGCGGACCAAGGCCGTCCGGGCCGACGTGGCCGCCGCCCAGCAGCAGCTGGACACCCTCCAGTGGGTCATCCCCGCGCTGACCGGAACGCTGGTCGCGATCAGCTCCTACGCCGGGGAGCAGCAGCGCCCCAGCGAGGTGGCCCGGGGCCTGTCGGCGACCTGACCGCAGGCACCGGTCGTCGACCTCGCCGCCCGGCGGGGTCGACGACGGGTGCGGCGGGCTCCGCCACGCGTCAGATGCTGCGCCAGCGGCCCTCGGTGGCGTTCCCGGCGGGCTTGCTCTCCAGGACGTTGCCGGGGGTGGGCGGCACCTCGTCCTTCGACACCGCCAGCTGCTGCAGCAGCGGTCCCACGAGCAGGTCGTAGACGCCCGGCACGATCCGGAAGCCCGCGGTGATGATCGGGTTGAACACGCCGGACTGCACCACCCGCCGCGGCCGGTCCAGCGTGGACAGCACACTCCGGGCGACCCGGAACGGCGAGTAGACCGGCGGCGGCGGACGGCCGGTGTTGCCCGTCCACGACGCGGCCTGGCTGTAGATCGGGGTGTTGACCCCCCCGGGCTGCACGATGGAGATCGAGATGCCCGGCTCGTCGCGGGTCTCCAGCTGCAGCGTCCGCACCAGACCCAGCTGGCCCCACTTCGCGGCGACGTAGCTGCCCATCGTCGGGGCGGTCACGTTGCCCAGGAGCGAGTTCACCACGGAGAGGTGCCCGGCTCGCTGCGCCCGGAAGACCGGCAGCACGACCCGGGCGAGGTTGGCGGTGCCGTGGAGTGCGGTGTCGACCACCGTCTCGTAGACCTCGCGGGGCACGTCCTCGATCCGCCCGTAAGCCATCACCTGGGCGGAGTGGACGACGACGTCCAGCCGGCCGAACCGACCCGTGGCGGCGGTGACCGCGGCCCGCACCGAGTCCTCGTCGGTGACGTCGCCGGGGCACACGACGACCTCGGCGGCGCCGGCGGCCCGCATCTCGGTGGCGGCCTCCTCGAGGGAGGACCGGTCCCGGGACATCAGCACGAGCTGCGCTCCGCGGCCGGCCAGCTCCAGGCCGGTCGCACGGCCGATGCCGCTGGAGGCGCCGGTGACCAGGACGGTCAGCGGCGCGTCGTCGGTGGGGATCGGCATGGGCGGTGATCAGCTCCTCGGCTGGACTGGTGCGCGTCCGCTGGACCGGTGCACGTCCGCTGGACCGGTGCGCGTCCGCGCTGGCCTACCCGCACGCCGATCGGGTCAACCGGGAGGCGTGACCTCGTCGAGCCGGGCCAGCAGCCAGCCCGGCCCGCTCGCCCGCACCGTCGCGGGCAGCCGGCCGCGCAGCCCACGGTCGGCGGTGACCACCAGGACGGTGCGCCCGTCCGCGGCGAGCGCAACCGCCTCCGCGGCGAGCGCGTCGTCCCCGCTGCCCGGTGCGCGCACGACCCGCACCCCCGCCGGGGCCGGCACGTCGCGCGCCCTGCCCTCCACCACGGCGACCACCGCCGAGCAGCTCAGCGGCTCGCCGTCGGGGCCGGGAACGGTGCAGCCGGCCAGCACGGCCAGCCGGTCGAGCACCCGGGTGGTGGCGCCGGCGCGGTCCCGCCACCAGCCGTCCGGGCGCGCACCCACGACGTTGGCCACGTCGACGAGCAGCACCGTCATGGCGGGTCCTCCTCCGCGATCGGCCGTCTCCCCTGCCGGCCCCGTCCGGGGCACCGCCCCGAGCGCGCGAGGGGTGGGGAGGACGGGGTCCTGTCTCTACGCTCCGGGCCATGTGCCGGAACATCCGCCCGCTCTCCAACTTCGAGCCGCCGGCGACCGAGGACGAGATCCGTGCCGCCGCGCTGCAGTACGTCCGCAAGATCAGCGGGACGACGAAGCCGTCCCGGGCCAACGCCGAGGCCTTCGACCGTGCGGTCGAGGAGATCGCCGGGATCTCCGCCCGGCTGCTCGCCGGACTGGTGACGACGGCGCCACCCAAGGACCGCGACGTCGAGGCGGCCAAGGCCCGGGAACGCGCCGCACTGCGCTACGGCACGTGACACTGTGCTGCGGCACGTGACCGTTCCGGGGCCGGGCGTCCGAATCGGTTGCACACAACGGGATAGCCCCCGCGCAGATCGGGTACCCGGCTCTCCGTGACGACGTCCCCGCCGGTCCCGGCCACGGCCCCCACCTCCGCGCACCCCTCCGCCTCCGGCGCGAGCCGGTGCGTCCACTGCACCGACGGGCTCGGCCGGCCACGCGAGGTACGGCCCGGATCCTTCCGCGAGCGGGTGCACCGCAACAGCCAGGTCGCCCTGGCGTGGCGGATCGGCGTCTTCGTCGTCGGCCTGCTGTGCGTGGCGCTCGGCGTCGCCCTGGCCGTGCTGCCCGGCCCGCTCACCATCCCGCCGGTGCTGCTGGGCCTGTGGATCTGGTCGACCGAGTTCGCCTGGGCGGCCCGGTTCTTCGCGACGTTCCGCCGCAAGGCCGCCGAGGCCTGGGCGCACGCCAGGCAGCACCCGGTCAGCTCGACGGCCATCACCGTCGGCGGGCTGGCCGCCGCCGGCGTCGCCTTCTGGGCGGTCGGTCACTTCGAGCTGGTCGACCGGGCGACGACGGCGCTCGGCGCGTAGCCCCGGCTCAGTCGCGGCCGACCTCGTCCGGATCCGGCGTCCGGAACGGCGGTTCCGCGTCCTGCTCGGCGCCGGCGTCGTCCGGTGCCGCCTCCTCGGCGCGGTCGGGCTCCTCCCCGCCGATGCCGAAGCCCTCGGCGGTCGGGGGCGCACCCGCGCCCGGATCGGCGGCGGGGATGCCCTCGTCGGCGTTCCCCAGGTTCGGCTCCATCGGCGTCCACATCGACATGCCGGCACCGCTACCCACCGGGCCGGCCGGATGTGCGTCCGCGCGGCGACTTTCCGAGAGCCGACGCGCGCCGGACACCGGGTGTTCACCGCGCGCCCCGCCGCCCTGCGCGCCGACGATCGCCACCGGGCCGCTCTCCTCCCTCCCCCGCGGCCCGCGCACCGGGCTGGGGTACGAAGGAGCCATGACCGACGTCCTCCCCGGCACACCCGTCCTCCGCCGGGCCCGGTTCGCCGAGCTGTCCCCGTTCGAGGTCTACCGGCTGTGCCGGCTGCGGGTGGACGTCTTCGTCGTGGAGCAGCAGTGCCCCTACCCCGAGCTGGACGGCCGGGACACCGAGCCCACGACCGAGCACCTGTGGTTCGAGGCGGACGGCGAGGTCGCGGCCGCCATCCGCGTGCTGGAGAACGGCGCGACGAAGGCGATCGGCCGGGTGGTGACCGCGCCGGCCCACCGGGGCCAGGGGCTGGCCGCGCGGCTGATCGAGCAGGGCATCGCCGACCACGGTGACATCCCGCTCACCCTCGGTGCGCAGGCCCACCTGGAGGGCTGGTACGGGCGCTTCGGCTTCCGCCGCAGCGGCCCGGGCTACGACGAGGACGGCATCCCGCACGTGCCGATGCGCCGCGAGCCGGACGCCCGGTGAGCGACCCGCAGTCCGACGCCGACCTGCTGCGGACGGTCGCCGACAGGGTCGAGCGGCTGGCGGCCCGGACGACGGCGGGTGACTGGCGGGCGGCCGGGCTGCTGGCCTCGCGCCCCGAGGTGGTGGCCCAGCGCGAAGACGGCAGCACCGAGCACGTCGCCGAGGCGCGTGCGGCGTCGGTCGCCTGGATCACGGCCCTCTCCCCCGCCGTCGCCGGGCCCCTGGCCGAGCTCCTGCGCGCCGCCGCAGACCGCGAGCCGGCCGATCCCGCCGTCGCGGCGCTGGCCCGCACGCTCGCCGATCGGTTGACCTGACCCTCGCCGGTCAGAAGCGCGCGACCGGTCGTCGCCTAACCTCGGGGCGTGACGGCGACCCGGGTGAAGCCCGCCCCGGAGGACACCGCACCGGCCGATCGGGGCCCGGTGCACCGCTGGTCCCCGGTCGAACTCCTCCCGCCCGCGCTGATGGTGGCGCTGGGCGTCCTGCTGCTGCTCCCGGGGCACGGGCTCTGGTTCGACGAACTGTTCACCGCGGAGGTCGGCCGGCTTCCGCTCGGGGACATCCTGACGGCGATCGTGCGCGGCGAGGGGGTGACCAGCTACCTCGAGGGCGTCCCGCCGTCGTACAACGCGCCGTACTACGTGGTGGTGCAGGCCTGGATGTCCGTTCCTGGTCTCGGCGGCGACACCTCGCTCCGGGTCCTCTCGCTCCTGGCGGCCGCCGGCGGCCTGGCGCTCATCACCCGGACCGTCACCCGGCTCGGCGGGACGGCGACCGGCGTCCTCACCGGGCTGCTCCTGGCCGCGAGCCCGCTGCTCGTCGTGCACTCGGTCGAGGCCCGCAGCTACGGGCTCACCGTCCTCGCGACCGGGGCGACCGCGCTCGGCCTCGTGCGCTGGCTCCAGGACCCGCCCCGGGGGCTGGTGCTCTTCGGGCTGGCGGGCGCCGGCATGGGGCTGGGCCACTGGTACGCGGTCACGGTCCTGGCTGCGTTCGTCGTCGCCGCGGCGGTGCTGCGCGGGCGCCGGGCCCTGCCGGTGGTCCTCGTCGGAGCGGCCGCTGCGCTGCCGGCCTGCCTGCTCGTCGGGCTGAACGTGCTCAACGGCACCGGGTCGCGCAACGCCGAGCACCTGCGCGACACCGACGGCCGGCTGGTCGGCTACGCCGTCGAGGCGTGGGCCGGCGGGCGGACGCCGCTGCTCGTCCTCGCCGTCGGGCTGGCGGTGGTCGGCGCGGTGCGGGGCGGCGGCAGCCGGGGTCGGGAGCTGCGCGTGCTCGGGCTGGCGTGGACCTGCGTGCCCCTGCTGCTCCTGGTGGGGGCCGAGTTCCTCCGGCCGGTCTACCACCCGCGCTACCTCCTCGCCGGCCTGCTGGGGCTCGGCGTGCTGGCCGCCGCGGGTGCGATGGCGGCGCCGCGCGGTGCCCGGGCACCGCTGGCCGGGCTGCTGCTGGCCTGCGCGCTGCTCAGCAGCGTGCCCCTCGCCGACCGCGCGCCCCGGGAGCGCGCCGACGACCTCGTCCGCACGCTGGCCGAGCTCCAGGTCGCCGGCGAGCCGGTGGTGGCCGCCGACCAGCGATCGGCGATCGGTCTGGACCACTACGTGCGCACCCTGGCGCCGCGGCTGCGGGCCGACGTGGTGCTGCCACCGGACGACGCGCCGTCGGACGCCGACCGGGTGTGGCTGGTCCGACGGCTGATCGACGGGGTGCCGGTGCCCACGGACGACGACGGCATCCTGCGGGACGCCGGTCTCCGGCTCGTCGAGGAGCGGGCCTTCCGCGGCACGCAGACCCGCCTGGTGCTGCAGCGCTGGGAGAACGGCGGCTGAGCGGCCGGCTCAGCGGCGGGACCGCAGCGCCCAGCTCAGCGAGCGGAGCGACTGGCGCAGCCGCGCGCGGCCGGTCCAGGCGGACCGGCCCTCGGTGCGGAGGTCCCGCTCGACGGGGACGCTGACCGCCGGGCGACCGGCCCGGGCCACGGCGAGGACGACGCTGGGCGCACCCTCGTCGCGTACCGCGGTGACGACCGCCTCGCGGACGGCCGGGTCCATGGCGAAGAAGGCGCCGGCGTCGGCCGGGAGCCCGGTGAGCCCCGCCACCACCCTCCGGTGCAGGCCACCGGTGAGGCGCCGCGCCGCGGACTCGTAGCGGCCCCGGCGTCCGGCGAAGACCGCCGAGACGTCACCGCGGGCGAGGCGGTCCAGCAGCAGTGGCAGCGCCTCCGGCGGATCTTGCAGGTCCGCGTCGAGGCAGACCCACACGTCGGCGTCCGGTTCGGCGGCCAGGCCGTGGGCGATCGCCGCGTGCTGGCCACCGTTGACGGTGAGGCCGCTCACCGCGATCCGCCGGTCCCGCGCCGCCAGGGCGCCGGCGACGGCCACGCTGTCGTCGGGCGAGGCGTCGATGACCAGCCGCAGCCGCCAGTCCCGCCCCTCCAGCGCCGCGGCCACCCGCCGGGCCAGCGGGTCCAGCGTGGCCGCGTTCCGGTAGACCGGCACGACGACGGCGATCCGCGGCGTCACAGCTCCGCCCAGGTGCGGGTGAGCCCTCCGGCGAGGTCGACCGTGGGCGCCCAGCCCAGCAGTCGGCGCGCGGCGGACGGATCGCAGCACCAGTCGGCGGTGTCCCAGTGCCGGCCCGGATGGGCCCCTGGGGCGGTGGCGATCGGCCGGCCGGTGACCCGGGAGGCGATCTCGACCAGCTCCTCGGTGCTGGTCTGCACCCCCGTGCCGATGTTGAGCACGACGCCCGGCGGCAGGTCCTCCTGCCGGGCGGCGCGGAGGCAGGCGTCGACGACGTCGCCCACCCACACCCAGTCGCGCCGGCTGACGTGCGCGGGCAGCGCCACCGTCCCGCCGGTGCGCGCCGCCTCGAGGACGACGGGGACCAGCCGGGTCGGGTGGTCGCCGGGGCCGTAGACCTGGAAGGCGCGCAGCACCGCCGCCCGGACGCCGCGCTCGGCAGCCGCCGCCTGCAGCAGCAGGGAGCCCGCAGCCTTGGTCGCACCGAAGAATCCCCGCGGTTCCAGGGCGGCCTGCTCGGTGAGCGGCGCGGCGGAGGCGGCGTACTCGGTCGACGACCCCAGCCGGACGACGGTGCGGCACCGGTCGGGCAGGGCGTCCACCAGCCACGGGCTGGTGTTGACCGCCACGGTGGCGGCCCGCTCCCCGGGGGTGGCCTTCGCGCGCCCGGCGGCGAGGGAGAACACGACGTCCGGGTCGGCTGCCCGCACCGCGGCCGACGCCGCAACGGGGTCGGCCAGGTCGACCTGGTGACGGCCCAGCGGCACGACGTCCCAGCCCTCGGCCTCCAACCGGTGCACCAGGTGACGGCCGACGAAGCCGCCGCCCCCGGTGACGACCGCTCTCACGCCGCGGGGCCCACACCGAGCGGGGCCGGGGCGGGCTGCCGGGTGACCGCCAGGAGCCGCTGCCGGTGCGCCGCGGCCACGGCCGGGTCGGCGCGCCGCAGGTCGGCCAGGAAGTCGAGCAACCGGGGCACCTCCACCGCCGGGTCGCGGCCCTGCATGTCGGCGATGAAGGACCGCCGCAGGAAGGTGAAATCGGTGCGCAGCCGGACGAGTTCGGCGGCGAGCACCTCGCTCGGCACCGGGAACCCGCCGTTGGGCAACGTCAGCCCGCCGACCCCGAAGGGCTGGGTGACCATGGCGCGGACGGTGTCCGCGGTGCCGTCGACGAGGGGCCGGAACAGCTGGTCGGACCGTCGGTCGATGCGCAGGTCGTTGAGGCCGATGTAGACCCGGGACAGCGGCCGGCTCACGATGGCGGCGGCCGCGTCCACGGCGTCCTGCGTCTCGACCAGCACGCCCAGGCCGCACCGTCCCGCGACCAGGTCGAGGGTCCGGTCGACCGACTCGGCCGTGCGCACCATCGGCAGCAGCAGCTCGTCCGCGCCGCGGGCGACGGCGTCCTCGACCTCGTCCGCGGTCCAGGGGCCGTAGCCGTTGAGCCGGCAGATGAGCCGGCCGTCGGTCGCCGACCGCATCCGCGTCAGGTCCTCAGGGGTGTCGGTGCTGATCTGGGTGCCCTCACCCAGCTGCCGCCGCTCCTTGCCCCGGCGTTCCCAGTCCACGATGATCCCGGCCGCTCCAGCGGCGACGACCTCGCCGCCCCACTGGGGATCGACGGAGAAGAGAAAGAGGTCCACGCGGATCAGCTTAGGTTGCCCTAAGACCGGCCGGTGCGCCGCCGTGCCGGGACGTCACCCTCAGGCCGGCACGGTCGGACGTGGCAGCTCACCGGTCGCCGCCGGCGGGAAGGCCAGGGCCGGGCCGTGGACGGTGACGGCGACCTGCTCGCCCGGTGCGGGCAGATCCGCACCGACCAGTCGCGCGTTCACCGTGCCCGCCTCCGGGAGGACCAGCCGGACCCGGGCGTCGTGGCCGAAGAAGTCCACGCCGCCGATCCGCGCCACCACCGCACCCGGTGCCGCCGACGGGTCCGACAGCCGCAGCTGTTCGGGTCGCAGCAGCACCCGCGCGCGCCCGTCGGGGTACCCGCCCTCGACCGGGACCGCCCCGAGCGCACAGTGGGCCGTGCCGCTCCGCACGTCGGCATCGAGGACGACGGCCTCCCCCACGAACGCCGCCACGTCGAGGTCCTGCGGGTTGCGGTACAGGGTGCGGGGGTCGGTCAGCTGGACCAGGCGCCCGTGCCGCAGCACCGCGACCTGGTCGGCCATCGACAGCGCCTCGGCCTGGTCGTGCGTGACCAGCACCGCGGTCGCGCCGGTCGTCTCCAGCGCAGCGGAGACGGCGAGCCGGGTCTCCTCCCGCAGCGTCGCGTCGAGCGAGGAGAACGGCTCGTCGAGCAGTACGAGCGACGGCTCGGGCGCCAGGGCCCGGGCGAGCGCCACGCGCTGCTGCTGACCGCCGGAGAGCTGGTGCGGCGACCGGTCGGCGAGTGCTGCGTCCAGGCCGACGAGCGCGAGCAGCTCGCGGACCCGGCTGCCCTCGCGCCGCTGGCGCCGCGGCAACCCGAAGCTGATGTTCCCGGCCACGGTGAGGTGCGGGAACAGCCCGCCCTCCTGCGGCACGAAGCCGATGCCGCGCCGGCGGGCGGCGACGCTGCGCCCCGGGCCGGCCACCAGCCGGTCCCCCACCGCCACGGTTCCGGCGTCGGGGTCCTCGAATCCGGCGATGAGCCGCAGCAGGGTCGTCTTCCCGCAGCCCGACGGGCCCAGCAGCGCGGTGAAGCTCCCGCTGGGCACGTGCAGGTCCACCCCGCCGAGCACGGGTACGCCCGCGGCGTAGGACTTCGCCAGGCCGGTCACGGTCAGGGAGCTCATGGGGTCAGACCTCGTCGGGCGTCTCGGGACAGCAGGACGGTGGCGGGCACCGAGAGCAGCACCATGACCACCGCGTACGGGGCCGCCGCGCCGTACTCCACCGCACTGCTCGCCGCCCAGAACGCGGTGGCCAGCGTGCGCGTTCCCGTGGGCGCCAGCAGCAGGGTGGCGGTCAGCTCGGTCACGACGGCGAGGAAGACCAGCGCGGCGCCGGCGCCGATGCCGGGGGCCAGCAGGGGCAGGGTCACGCGACGGAGGCGGTCGGGGGCCGAGGCCCCCAGCGACGCCGCGACGTCGTCGAACAGCGGTGGCGCCTGCTCGACGGCCGAGCGGACGGTCACGATGGCCCGTGGCAGGAAGAGGATCGCGTAGGCGGCCAGGAGCACCGGCACGGTCTGGTACAGCCACGGGGTGACCCGGATGCTCACCGTCACCAGGGCGAGGGCGACGACGATGCCGGGCACGGAGCTGCCCAGGTAGGTGCTGCGCTCGAGCAGCGTGGCGGTCCGCCCGCGGGCCCGCACCGCCAGCCAGCCGGTGGGCAGCGCCATCGCCGTGGTGATCGCCGCCGCGGCCGCGGCCAGCCCCAGCGTGGTCGACGTCGTGGAGGTGAGGTCGGCCCAGTCGAGCGCGGAGGAGGCACCGCGCGCCATCCAGTAGCCCAGGCTCCAGAGCGGGACCGCCACGGCCAGCGCAGCCAGGGCCCCGAGCGCGAGCAGCGCCGGTGCGGTGAGCCGTCCCAGCGCGACCGGCCGCAGCGGGCGCGGCGCGCCGCGGCCGCTGCGCGCGTACCCCCGCCGTCCGCGCAGCCGGATCTCGGCCAGGAGCAGCACCAGGCAGAGCACCACGAGGACGCCGGCCAGCATGGTCGCGCCCGGGCCGTTGAAGGTGGCCCGGTACTGGTCGTAGATGGCGGTCGTGAACGTCGGGTAGCGCAGCATCTGCAGCGCGCCGAACTCGGCGAGCACGTGCAGGGCCACCAGCAGGCTGCCGCCGAGCAGCGCGACCCGGAGCTGGGGCAGCTGCACCCGTCGGAAGACCGCCCACGTCGAGAGCCCCAGGCCGCGGGCGGTGTCCTCGAGGGCTGGGTCCAGGCCGCGGAAGGTGGCGACGACCGGCAGGTAGACGAACGGGAAGTAGGAGAGCGTGACGACCAGCAGCGCACCGGCATAGGTGTCCAGGCCGGGCAGCAGCGAGATCCATGCGTAGCTGTTCACGAACGCCGGCACGGCCAGCGGCGCGACGAGCAGCACGTGCCACATCCGGCGGGCCGGCACCGCCGAGCGCTCGACCAGCCAGGCTGCGCCGACCCCGAGCACCCCGCAGCACAGCACGGTGCTCAGCACGAGGCGGACGGTGTTCCACAGCAGCTCGCCGACGCGGGGACGCAGCACCAGCTCGCGGATGCCCGACCAGCCGAGGTCGGCCGAGTACCAGGCGATGTAGCCCAGCGGCAGCAGGGCGAGCGCCGCGACGGCGACCGCGAGCGCGAGGGTGACCGGGGAGCGGCGCAGCCGGCGACCCTCCGCCGGGGACGGCTGCGGACCCCGGGCCGCCGGGACGATCGGCGCCCCGGGGCCCGGGAGAGGCAGCGTGGGTGTGCTCAGAGCAGTCCGGCTTCCTGCATCAGTTCGGTGACCAGCTGGGCGTCCAGCGACCCGGGGTCGACGTCGGGTGCCTGCAGCTCGGTCAGCGGCGGGAGGGCGTCGGCGGAGTCGACGCCGACCCCCACGGCGTACTCGAGCGCGCTGCTGTCGGCCAGCCGCTCCTGCGCCTCCTGGCCGGTCAGCCACTCGACGAGGCGCTGGGCGTCGTCCTGCTGGTCGGAGGAGGCGAGCACCCCGGCGCCGGAGACGCTGACGAACGCGCCGGGGTCCTGGTTGCGGAAGTAGTGCAGCTCGGCGTCGTCACCGACCAGGCCGTCCTGCGCCTGGTCGCGGAACCAGTAGTAGTGGTACGTGATGCCGACCGGGACCTCGCCCTCGTCGACGGCCTTCATGATCGCGGTGTTGCTCGCGTAGACCTCGGCGTTGCGCTCCAGGCCGGTGAGCCACTCGCGGGTGGCCTCCTCGCCCTCCAGGGCCAGGACCGCGCTGACGATCGCCTGGAAGTCGGCGCCGCCGGCCGCGATGGCGACCCGCCCCTCCCACTCCGGGTCGGCGAGGTCGAGCATCGAGGCGGGCAGCTCGTCCTCGGCGATCTCGTCCGGGTTGTGGATCAGCGCGGTCGACCGGGCGGCGAAGCCGGTCCAGTTGCCCGACTCGGGCCGGTAGGCCGCCTCGACCTGATCCAGGGTCCGGGGGTCGATGGGCGCCAGCAGCCCTGCCTGGTCGACGACCTCGATCGCCGGGCTGTTCTCGGTGAGGAACACGTCCGCCGGCGAGGAGTCGCCCTCCTGCACGATCTGGTTGGCCAGCTCGGAGTCGTTGGCGTCGCGGAACTCCAGCTCGATGCCGGTCTCGTCGGTGAAGCCCTCGAGCATCGTCCGGACCAGGCTCTCGTGCTGGGCGCTGTACACGGTGAGCGTCTCGGCGTCCGAGGCCTGGGACTCCCCGCACGCGGCGAGCGCGAGGACGGTGGCGGAAGTCAGGAGACCGGTCATCGCCCGGCGGGGCCTGGTCACGTGTGGAAGTCCTCCTGCATCGGGCTCGGCCCGGCCGGTATGGGCAGGCACACCTAAGCATGACGTGCCCGCGCAACCACCCGGTTGCCGGGCTCCTCCCCCGCCGCGCCCGGGCCGGGGAGCGACCCGGTGACGGGGCCTCGGACGGTGCCGGATCAGGCAGTCGGGAGCCCGGCCGGCCCGCCGCAGTCGGCGGCCCGCGCTCGCAGCAGTGCGCGCTCGCGCTCGTTGCGGGTGAGCCCGGCGGCCCGCTCGAACTCCGTCCGCGCCTCGGTGTCGCGGCCCAGCGAGCGGAGCAGGTCACCGCGCACCGCCGGCAGCAGGTGGTAGCCGCTCAGCGCCGGGACGTCGAGCAGCGCGTCGGCCAGCTCGAGACCGGCTGCCGGGCCGTAGGCGCGCGACACGGCGACGGCGCGGTTCAGCTCGACCACCGGCGACGGGGTGAGTGCGGCGAGCGCCTCGTAGGCCCCGGCGATCCGCGCCCAGTCGGTTCCCGCCACGCTGCGGGCGCGGGCGTGGCAGGCCGCGATCCCGGCCTGGAGCGCGTACGGCCCCAGCGCGTCGGACGCCGTCCGCTCCGCCTCGTCCAGCGCGGCCAGCCCACGGGTGATCAGCACGCGGTCCCAGCGGCTGCGGTCCTGGTCCCCGAGCAGCACCGACTCGCCGTCCGGACCGGTCCGGGCCGTCAGCCGCGACGCCTGCAGCTGCAGCAGGGCGACCAGGCCGTGCACCTCGGACTCCCCCGGCACGAGCCCGGCGAGGATCCGCCCCAGCCGCATGGCCTCCTGGCAGAGGGCGGGCCGGGTCAGGTCCTCGCCGGCCGTGGCCGCGTATCCCTCGTTGAAGACCAGGTACAGCACCTCGAGCACCGAGGACAGCCGCGCGGTGAAATCCGCACCGGCCGGCATATGGAACGGCACCTGGGCGGCGGTGAGGGTCCGCTTGGCCCGCACGATCCGTTGCGCCAGCGTCGTCTCGGGCACGAGGAAGGCGCGCGCGATCTCGTCGGTGGACAGTCCGCCGACCAGCCGCAGGGTCAGCGCCACGCGCGCCTCGCGGGAGAGCACCGGGTGGCAGGAGATGAACACCAGCCGCAGGACGTCGTCCTCCACGACCTCGTCCAGCGCGGCCGCCCAGTCCTCCTCGGCCCCCTCCCGCTCGACCAGCGAGCGGCCCAGCTCCTCGGTCTTGCGCTGCAGGTTCTGCGCCCGGCGGAACGAGTCGATCGCCCGGTGCTTGGCGATGGCCATGAGCCACGCCCCCGGCCTGGCCGGCACGCCCGACGCCGGCCACTGCTCGAGCGCAGCGACCAGCGCGTCCTGCGCCAGCTCCTCGGCCAGCCCGACGTCGCCGGTCACCCGCGTGAGCGCACCGACGATGCGGGCGGACTCCATGCGCCAGACGGCGTCGACGACGCGGTGGAGCTCCGCGGTCGCCGACGCCGCCGGGGCCGGAGGGCTGCTCACGCCTCGCGCTGGGCGGCGAGCGTGTCCCGCAGCTGGTTCTCCCGGTCCTGCAGCTCGGGGGTGAACGCCTCGCCGAAGTCCTCGGCCACGGAGAAGGGCCGGACCTCCAGCTCGCCGCCGCGGAAGGGCGCCTTGCGGGCCCACTCGATCGCCTCCTCGCGCGAGGACACCTCGAAGATCCAGTAACCCGACACGAGCTCCTTGGTCTCGGTGAAGGGACCGTCGATCACGGTCGCCTCGCCCTTCTCGTCGAACCGGATGCGGGCGCCGTGGGAGCTGGGCCGCAGTCCGTCGCCGTCGAGCAGGATGCCGGCCTTCACCAGCTCCTCGTTGTAATCCCCCATCGCCGCCAGCATGTCCTGGGCGGGCAGCACGCCCTTCTCGCTGTCCTCGGTCGCCTTGACGATCACCATGAAGCGCATCGGAGTTCCCCTGTCCTGTGGAGCGGAGGCCGGTCCTGACGACCGGCGCGGGCCCCGCTCCACCTTTCCGTCGATCGGGCTGCACCGGAATCGACACGACCGTGGAAAAAAACTTCCCGGAGCGCCCGCGGGGTAGGCGCACCCCATGGAGAAACCGCGGACGGCCCACGAGGAGACCCCCGAGGCCGAAGGACTGGCCCGGCGGCTGGACAAGCCGATGGGCATCCTGGGGCTCGTCTTCGTGCTCGTGGTGCTGGGGCAGTCGCTGGCCGAGGAGCCCTGGCTGGTGACCAGCCTGACCGTGTTCGGCTGGCTGGCCTGGGCCGTCTTCGTCGCCGAGTTCGTCTACCGGGCGGTGTCCGCGCGGGACAAGCGCCGGTTCTGGGCCCGCAACTGGTGGCAGCTGATCTTCCTGGCGATCCCGTTCCTCCGGTTCGTCCGGGCGCTCTCGTTCCTCCGCTTCGCGCGGGTGGCGAGGACGGCCCGCGTCGGCGGCGTCCTGTCGGCGGCGGTCCGCGGCTCCCGGTCGGCGGGCCGGCTGCTCTCCGGGCGGATCGGCTGGCTGGGTGCTGTCACCGGGGTCGTGATCCTGGCCGCCAGCCAGCTGCTCTACGTCCTGGGTGACTACGACGACTACGCGGTGGCCCTGTACGACGCCGCCCTCGCCACGGTCAGCGGGGAGCCGCTGTCGGCGGACAGCGGCCTGGCGCGCGTCCTGGACGTGCTGCTGGCCGTCTACTCGGTGGCCGTCTTCGCCACGGTGGCCGGCGCCCTGGGTGCGTACTTCCTGGACCGGAACCGCACCGACGCCGACGGGGCCGCACGATCGGGTGACCGGCCGGAGGCCACCCCCGCATGATCGTCCGGGAGCGAGGGCAGGGGGTGCTGCATGACCATCGACGTCCTGCTGCTGGCCGGCGGCCTGCTCGCCATCGGCGTCGCGGCGCTGTCCACGCGGCTGAGACGCCTCCCGGTGTCCGAGCCGCTCATCGGCCTGCTCGTCGGGGTCGCGATCGGGCCGGCGGCGCTCGACCTGCTCCCCGTGGCGCCGGTGACCGAGGACCAGACCTGGCTGCACACCGCCACCCGCCTGCTGCTGGCGGTGTCGGTCATGTCGGTGGCGCTGCGCTATCCGTTCGGGGACGCCCGGTCCCGCCTGCGCCCGGTGCTGCTGCTCCTCGCCGTCGCGATGCCGGCCATGGCCCTGATCACCGCCGGGCTGTCCGCCGCCATCCTCGGCGTGGGGCTCGGTGCGGCCGCGCTGCTGGGCGCCGCCCTCAGCCCCACCGACCCGGTCCTGGCCGCCAACGTCATCACCGGGAAGCCCGCGGAGGAGGACCTCCCCGCCCGCGATCGGCAGATCCTGTCGCTGGAGTCGGGCGCCAACGACGGGCTGGCCCTGCCGTTGGTCCTGCTCGCCGTGGCGATCGCCGGTCCGCTGAGCGGGGGGTCCGCCGTGCTCGAGTCGCTCTGGCAGGTCGCCGGAGCGGTGGTCGTCGGGGCGGGCCTGGGCTGGCTCGGCGGCCGGGCGCTGCGGGCGGGCGAGGAGCACGGCTCGACCGACCCCGGCCCCCTGGCCCTGTTCACCGTCGTGGTGGCCTTCGCGGTGCTCGGGCTGTCCGGGATCATCCACGTCGACGGCGTGCTCGCGGTGTTCGTCTGCGGCCTGACCTTCAACCTGGTGGCCACCGGCTCCGACCGCACCACCGACGCCCCCATCGACGAGGCGATCAACCGGTTCCTGGTGATCCCGCTGTTCATCGGCATCGGGGCGGCGCTCCCCTGGTCCGGCTGGGCCGACCTGGGGTGGCGGGGGCCGGCCCTGGCCGCGGCGATCCTGCTGCTGCGGCGGCTCCCCGTGCTGCTCCTGCTGCGCCGGCCGCTGGGGCTCGGGCTGCCCGACGCCGTCCACCTGGGGTGGTTCGGGCCGATCGGGGTCTCGGCGCTGTTCTACCTGGCGATGGAGGCCGAGCGGCTGGGCGCCGACCCGACCGTGCTGGCTGCCGGCACCCTGGTCGTGGCCGCCAGCACGCTGGTGCACGGCATCACCTCGTCACCGGGACGGGTGCTGTTCCGCCGGGCCACCGAGCGCCGGGAGAGGGCTGCTCACGCCCCGTCCGCGTAGTGGTGGGCCGCCGCGTAGGCGGCGAGCACCTCGTCGGTCGGACCGCCCGTGTGCAGGAACTGCTCGTCGAGGACGCGGGCGAAGTCGTCGAGGGCCGCCCCCAGGAGGACGGCGGCGACCCGGACGTCGGCGCGCGGTGCCGTCCGGCCCGCGGCGGCCAGGCCTGCGGCCACGCGGATCGTCGACGGCAGCGCAACCTCCTCGTGCCCGTCCCGGAAGTAGAAGGTCTCGTCGTACTGCGTGAGGTCGACCCGCGCCTGGGCCAGGCCGGTCGCCAGGCCGTCCAGCAGCGACGCGGCCAGGACGCTGTCCGGGTCGTGCAGCAGTTCCTCCGGCGGGACGGACCGGAGGACGGCCAGCCGTACGGCGAACGCCCGCCGCCGGGTCAGCGCCGGGTAGACCTGCAGCACCCAGGTGACCGATGCGGTCAGCAGGGCGAAGCCGAGGAGGCCCTGCACCGGCGCCGCGACCCGCAGCCAGCCGGTGACCGGGACGATGTCACCGAAGCCGAGCGTGGCCAGGGTGACCGTCGACAGGTAGACGGCGTCGAGGATGTTGCTGCGCTCGCTCACGTCGATGCCGCTCTGGAAGAGGAACCCCCCGGGCACGTGCGAGGCGTAGACGAGCGCGCCGCCGGCCACGAGCAGCGTGATCCACAGGGAGATCACGAGCAGCAGCGCGGTCGGCCCCGTCAGCGCGCCGGTGGCGCCGCGCTCGCGCCGCCACCGGCCCAGCCGCCACACGGCCCGCATCGTCGCCGTGCTGAGGGTGCCTCGTCCGCTGGGTCGCCACAGCGTGTGGAAGATGTCCCGGAGCGCGACGAGGACGACGAGTCCGCCCAGCGCGGTGATCGACCAGTCCAGCCACTGCATTCCGATCACCCTGCCAAAGGACGGGTCATCCGGCCGTACGGGGTAGGGCCCCTCCCATGTGGTTCGACTCCTGGTCCGACATCGCCCGCGTCCTCGCCGTGGGCACCGCCGCCTACGTGACCGTCGTCCTGGTCCTCCGGTTCACCGGCAAACGGACGCTCAGCAAGCTCAACGCCTTCGATCTGGTCGTCACCGTGGCGTTCGGTTCCACGCTGGCCAGCATCCTGCTGAGCAGCGACGTGGCCTGGGCCGAGGGCGCCGTGGCCCTGGCGCTGCTGGCCGGCCTGCAGTTCGCGGTGGCCTGGACCACGACCCACCTGCCGGGCGGCCGGTCGATCGTCACCGCACGACCCACCCTCCTTCTCGACGACGGCCGGCTCCTGCCCGAGCCCCTGACGGAACAGCGGGTGACCGAGGACGAGATCCGGCAGGCGGTACGCGCCACTGGCAGCGGCGACCTCGCCGACGTCGCCGCCGTCGTCCTGGAGTCGGACGGCTCGCTGAGCGTCATCTCCTCCTCGCAGGCCGGGGACCGCTCCGCCCTGGAGGGCGTACGGCGGCCCTCGTGACCGCCGCCCGGCTGCGGACCAGGGGCGAGCACCTGACCGTGTGCGAGGCGGAGGCGGAGGTGGAGCAGCGCGGCAAGGGCGTCGGGCACGCCGTCGCCACGTTCGCGCTGCTGCACCGCTGAGCCGGGAGCGCGGCGACGCTCCCCGCCCCGGCACTCACTGGTTGATCTGGCTCACCAGCAGGATGAACAGGAAGATCAGCACGATCACACCCACGAAGATGCCCGGGAGGAGCAGCCGGCCACGACGGCGACCGGATTCGGAGGAACGGCCCGTGGGCCGGTCGGCGTCGTCGTGCGGGTCGTGCGTGGGCGTGGACATGGCGACTCCTCGGAAGCGGCTCCACCATCGACGGGCGACGGGGTGGGACGGGCGGTCCTGCAGGGGCGGCGAGACCCCGATGGGGTCATGCCCAGCAGCTTTGTGGTCACTCACGGGTTCCTGTGCCGCTCCGTGTCGGTATCCTGGGCGTAGTCCGCACGGTTCTCCGCTGCGGTCGGCGTCCAGGAGGCACCCCGTTCCCGCTCAGCACGGACGATGCGCCGAAGCCCACCTCGGGTGCCCCTGCCGTGGGGACGCCGCGATCCACGAAGAGCGCTCCGCGGAGATCACCGAGGCCCGCGCCAAGGCCCAGGAACCCGTCGAGTGCCCCGAGTGCGGCGGCCCGGCCACCCAGGTGCACATCGTGACCTGGGGGCACTGCCGGCCCTGCCACACCGCGAACTCACGGTCCATCCAGCCGCTGCGCTGGTAGCCGGGCCTCAGCGGCCGGGGCGGGCGCCGGCGAGCTCGCGCGCGGCCGCGGCCGCGTGGTCGTCCAGCTGGCGCTCGACGGAGCCCAGGAAGGTGTCCCAGGCCTGCTGGGCGCTGACCCCCAGCGCCCGGGCGATCTGCTCCCAGTCGGCGCCCCCGCGCAGCGCGGCCCGGATGCCGACCAGCCGGCTGTCGTGCGCCTTGCGGGCGACGACCTCGCCGAGCGCCAGCAGCTCGAGCGACTCGTGCACGTCGAGCTGGGTATCGGTGGCCTTGAGGGACGCCCAGGAGTCCTCGTCGTCGTCATGGACGGTGTTGAGCGCGGTGTCGCCGTTGTCGCGGCGACTGAGGAAGTCCAGTCGGGTGGCGGCCGTGGTGAGCGAGAACTCCGCTTCCAGGGCCTCGGGGGTGATGCTCATCGTCCGGGTGTCCCCCGCCGCGCCGGTGCGGCAAACGGCACGGGACACAGATCACCCGTCCGGCGTCACCGACTGACGGTCCGCACATGCCGAGGGCCCGCACCCCGGATGGGATGCGGGCCCTCGCGGTCCCGTCGGCGAGCCGCCGCTCGCGAGCGGCGGGCGGGACGGGTGCGCCGTCAGCTGGAGACGCCGACGGCCTCCTTGGCCAGGTCGGCCAGGCGGGTCTGCGCGGCGCTGGCCACGTTCGACCGCTGCTTGTGGGTCTCCTCGTACCGGATGATCACGTTGATGTCGTGCGGCGTCCGCAGCTGCTTGATCGCCTTCACGGCGTCGTTGACCGCCATCGAGTCGTAGCCCTTGATCGGCAGCTCGTCGGCGGTGACGTCGCCGAGCTCCTCGCGGGCGGCCTTGGCGGCGTCGGCCGCACCGGTGTTGCCATCGCGCTCGGCGATCCGCTCGGCGCGGCGCAGGCCGGCGGCCCGGCTGACGGTCAGCGTCTCGCGGACGGCCCCGGTCAGGGCGGCGGCGCGGTCGGCCACGGCGCCGAGGCGCTCGGTGGTCTCCTCACCGGCGTGCTGCACGGTGTCGACGGCGCTGTTGACCGTGTTGTGCACGAAGCGCACCGGGGCGCCCGCGGCCCGCGCGACGGCGCCGGCGACCTGCTGCAGCGGGGTGGCGACCAGCGCGGCGGGGCCGCCCAGCGCCTCCTCGGCGAGCACAACGGTCAGCCACTCGACGGTGGCCCGGTGGGCGTCCACGAGCTTCTCGGCCAGCCGCTGCACCTCCGCGTTGCCGACCTTCTCGGCCAGCACCTTGACGTAGGTGGCCCGGTCGAGCAGCTGGTGCTCGAGCTGCAGGTCGCTGAGCAGCGCCTCCTCCAGCGGGGCGGCCTGCTCGAAGGTCGCCTTGAGCGTCGCCGACAGCCGGCCGATCGTCGGGGTGACGACGTCGGGGACACCGCCTGCGGCGCGCAGCGCCTCGGTGATCTCGATGGTGCGCGCGGCGGCGTTGTCGGCGTTCTGGGTCAGCTCGCGGCGGACGGCGTCCGTCCGCGCCTGCGAGATCCGCGTCCGGGCGATCTGCTCCTCGGTCTGCGTGAGCAGGACGAGGGCGCGCAGCTGGTTCTGGATCTTGGTGGTGTCGGTCATGACTGAGACAACTCCGTGGGATCGGGGATGACCTGACTGCTCTGGTCATGCCCCGATCCGACGGGTGCTAACTCTTGCAAGCGATCTGCTAGCAGTGAGGCCCGTCACCCGCGACCGGTCCTGCGGTCAGACGAGTGCGTCCTGCTGCCGCTCCAGCGGGGTCCGGGGGGCCACGTTGAAGCGGAGCACCGGCTGGGTGTCGTCGTCCCGCAGGTACTGCGGCGCCAGCCGCGGCCGGCGGGCCGGCAGCGGGCGGGGCGGCAGCCGCTTGCCACAGCCGACGCAGAACCGGCCGCGCTGCTCGATCGCCTCGCACTGCGTGCAGGTCATGGATGCCTCCCCGTTGGAACTGGTGGAACCGGAGTCCGAACAGTGGCAGGACCGAGGGCCGCTGCGGGCCGTTCCGGGCCATGTGGGACTACTGGTAATCGAACCGTCATGCACGGAGCGGAGTCGGCTCGCGACCGGCTGCGGTCGGCATCCGCCGGCGGGGAGCAGCAGAGCCGCCCGTGGCCCGGCGCGGTCACGGTCCGGCGACGGCGGCGAGGAGGCGGTCGAGGAACGGCACCTGCCCCCGGACCAGCTTGCTGCGGGCCTCCTCGATGCCGAACCAGGCCGCCCGGTCGATCTCCGGGAACTCCTGGATGCGTCCCGAGCGCGGCGGCCACTCCAGCTCGAAGGTGTTGCTGGTGCACGCGCCGGCATCCAGGTCGCCCTCGGCCGCCCAGACGGTGAGCACCTTCCCGGAGGCCCGCAGCTCGCCGAGCGGGAGCAGGTCGAGGGCCGGGACCGGCGAGCCGAGCTCCTCGGCGAATTCGCGGTGTGCGACGGCCAGCGCATCCTCGTCGGGCCCGTACTCGCCCTTGGGGATCGACCAGGCGCCGTCGTCCTTGCGCGCCCAGAAAGGGCCACCCATGTGCCCGAGGAGGACCTCCCGGCCCGCGCATACCGGCCGGTGCAGCAGGATCCCGGCGCTGGTCTTCGGCACCGGGCGATTGTGCCGGTCGCCGGGACGGGCCGCGGCGAGCCGACCGGCCGCGGCGTCGGGTGCGACGACGCGGCCGGTCGAGTGGTGCGGGGCGGCTCAGCCCTGGGCGCCCAGGCTCCGCCAGTAGTCGTTGAGCGCGCCGTTGGTCTTCACGAACCAGACGATCGGCCCGACGATGATGAAGATGCCGGGGAAGACCCACAGGCCGGTCATCGCGCTGACCGGCTTCGCCTGGCCGCGACGCTCGTAGAGGTTGCCCACCTCGTGGCTGTGCAGGAACGGCGCGGGAAGACCGACGAAGAAGGCGATCACGAGGGCGAGGACGCCGCCGATGCCCTCTCCGCTGTGCTTCTTCATCTCCTCGTGCGTGACGTAGTAGTAGTAGTAGCTGTAGATGCCGAGGGTCACGAAGAACAGCAGGATCGCGATGCCGGTGGAGCGCACCGTGCCGACCAGCCCCTGCGGCGCGGCGTACTGGGCGTGCAGGGGTGCATTCGGCATCGGCTGCCCGCCGTAGCCGTAGGGCTGGCTCGGCTGCCCGCTCGGGTACGGCTGGCCGTAGTCCGGAGCTGGGGAACTACCTGGCGTGGACATGCGCCCGCTTCCTCTCGGTCGGGCCGGCACTTCCGACCTCCGCGCGGAACCTAGGGGGTCGCGAGCCGTCGCGCCACGACCCCGGCGACGGCTCGCCGCGCCACCTCGCAGGGTGACCACACCGCCGCGGACCCGCGCGGCAGGAGCGCGGCGCCTTACCGCCCGCGCCACTCCGGACGGCGCTTCTCGAGATAGGCGGCGATGCCTTCGCGGCGGTCGTCGCTGAGGTAGGGATTGGGGCCGACGTCGAGGCGCAGGGCCTGCCACAGCGGCAGGTCGACGCTCTTGACGGCGGTCTCCTTCATCCGGCGGACGCTGATCGGCGCGTTGCCCGCGATTCGCTCGGCGAGCTCGAGCGCGGTGGCCAGCACGGCGTCGGCGTCCACGATGCGGTTGAGGAGGCCCCAGCGTTCGGCCTCCTCGCTGGTCGCGTACTCGCCGGTCAGCAGCATCTCCAGGGCGATGCCCATCGGGATGCGCTTGGGCAGGACGACGGAGCCGAAGTTGGCACCCATGCCGATCGTCGCCTCGGGCAGTCCGAGCTTGATGCCGGGAGCGGCCACCCGGAGGTCGCAGGCCAGGGCCAGTTCGAACCCGCCGGCGACGGCGTGGCCCTGCAGCGCGGCGACGATGGGCACGGGCGTCTCGGTGACCACCTCGAACAGCGAACGGCCGGGCCGGTTCATCGGCGGGCGGAAGCGCTCGCCGCGCTGGTCGCGCTCGCGGATCTCCTTGAGGTCGAAGCCGGCGCAGAAGGCGGGGCCGTTGCCGGTGAGCACGATCGCGCGTACCTCGCCGCCCTCGCCCGCGTCGAGCAGCTGGTCGACCAGGTCGGCCTGCAGCTCGGAGGAGAGCGCGTTGCGTCGCTCGGGGCGGTCGAGGGTGAGCACGCGGACGTACCCGCGGTTCTCGACGACCAGGCCGGACTCGTACCGCTGCGATTCGCTCACGGCACTCTTCGTACCGGTGCGCCCGGACCTGGGCACACCGGGGTCTCCGTAGAGGGCGGATCCCCAGGGCAGCCGGAGACGAGGAACGGTTCGTGGACGACGATCTTGGTGCCGTCGGGGCGCCAGGTGCGCCAGCGGCCGTCGGGTTGTCGTTCGACCCGGAAGCCGTGGTGGACCTTGGTGTGGTGGCGCTCGCAGAGCAGGGCTGAGTTGTCGAGGTCGGTGTCACCGTCGTCGATCCAGTGCACGAGGTGGTGGATGTCGCACCAGTAGGACGGGGCGTCGCAGCCGGCGAAGACGCAGTGCCGGTCGCGGATCTCGACCGCCCGGCGCAGGTGCGGCGGGAACAGCCGTTTGCTGCGGCCGTAGTCCAGCGGCTGGCCCTCGGGGCCGATGACGATGCGGGTGACGTTGCCGTCGCAGGCCAGCCAGCGGGCGCGGGCGGCGGAGATGATCCCGCCGAAGCCGGTGCGGCCGGCTCCTGCCCCGGTCGTGGTGTCCACGAGGTCGGCGAGCGGGATGGTCACGATCACCTGCGGCTTGTGCCCGCGCAGCGTCGGCAGGTTCCCCGAGGCGAGTGCGTTGTCGGCCAGCTGCACGAGGGCGTCGCCCGCCTGCTGGGCGCGGGTGCGGGTGTCTCCGGCGGGCCGGTCGGCCTGCACGGTGGACTCGACGGCGGCCTGGAATTTGTCCCCGCCCACTGCATCGAGAGTGCCGTGGAAGGACACCGACCCGTCGGTGTGGCGGGTGATCGTCAGCGACCGCTGCTCGGTGGGGTCGGGCTCGGTGCCGTCAGGGTCCAGGCGGGCCAGGTAGTGCCCGACGGCCTGGCGCAGGTCGGCGTGCGGCGCTGTCATCGCCGCGTGGGTCAGGGCCGCGTCGATCTCCGCGACGTCGACGTCGTGCGCCTCTGCGGCGGCGAGCGCGTCCGGCGCGGCGATCGGTGCGATCGCGGTGAGCGCCTCCGGCGGGACTGCGCCCGCGGCGGCCGCCGCGGCCAGCACGGGCAACTGCTCCAGCGCCCGGCCGGAGCGCACCAGCCGGTTCGCCTCGGCCTGGGACAGCCGGTGGTGCCCGCGCAGCCAGGACGCCATCGACGCCTTGCCGTCGTGCTCGGGGGCCTGGGTCAACTCACCCTCGCGCACGGTGCGCGCCAGCTCGGCATCCAGCCGGTTCCGCGCCACCACCAGCGCCCTGGTGCGGTCGAGCAGCGCCGGCCCGAACGAGCTCGTCAGGTCCTGACCGGCCAGCGCCTCCAGCGCACCGCCGAGGCACGTCAGCGGAGTCACACAACTGGTCGAACACATGTACGAATCCTACCGCGCACGAAGACGACGAGCCAGTCGAATCCGCAGGTCAGGGCGCTGTCCACAGATCCCGAGCATGTCTTGACGGCGCCCCGGGTCAGCGGCCCGGCGACGGCAGCAGGCCACGCTCCACGGCCACCGGCACCGGCCACCGGCACCGGCACCGGCCACGCTCCGCGGCCACCGGCACCGGCCACGCTCCGCGGCCACCGGCACCGGCCACCGGCACCGGCCACGCTCCGCGGCCACCGGCACCGGATGCGGCCACCAGAACTGCCCGCATCCGTCGTCGCCGGTCGGGCGCGCA
The DNA here is from genome assembly GCA_042090795.1 of Blastococcus sp. GTDB lineage: Bacteria > Actinomycetota > Actinomycetes > Mycobacteriales > Geodermatophilaceae > Blastococcus. Next base: position 73,021 of record JBELIQ010000009.1, read on the forward strand.
CCCGTGCCCCGTCCCGGGCCGCACCCCACATCCGTCGGTGCCGACTGCCACAGCGATGAGTTCCGACGGCTCAGGTGGTCCCACCGTTGTCGACGCACCTCAGGAGGAGCCCAGTGAGCCAACTGCTCAGAGTCCAGAACTTCACCGTGTCGAGCGACGGCTTCGGTGCCGGCGAGGGTCAGAGCCTGGAGCGGCCGTTCGGGCACGCGGACCCCGGCGAGCTGATGGCGTGGGCCCTGGCCACCGCCGGCTTCCCCAACCGCTCCGAGCCGGGCGGCAGTCGCGGCCTCGACGACTACTTCACCCGCGACTTCGGCAACAACATCGGCGCCGAGATCATGGGTGCCCACAAGTTCGGCCCCCACCGCGGCCCCTGGGAGAACCACGACTGGCAGGGCTGGTGGGGCGACGAGCCGCCGTTCCACACGCCCGTGTTCGTCATGACCCACCACCTGCGGCCCTCGTTCACGCTGTCGGACACCACCTTCCACTTCATCGACGGGACGCCGGCCGAGGTGCTGGATCAGGCCCGCGAGGCAGCCGACGGCAGGGACGTCCGCCTCGGTGGTGGGGCCACGGTCGTCCGGGAGTTCCTCGCCGCCGACCTCGTCGACACGCTGCACGTCGCCGTCGCACCGGTCGCGCTCGGTGCCGGCACGCGGTTGTGGACCGCACCCGACGAACTGCACGACCGCTTCCACTGCGACGTCGTCCCGAGCCCCAGCGGCGTCACCCACCACCTGTTCTGGCGGCGATGACCGCTCAGCCGACGCGGTAACCGGACCCCGTCGCCACGACGTCCACGACCTCGCCGGCGGGGCGCCCGCAGCGCCGCTCGCAGCCGACCCAGTGCTGCCGGGCGCCGTCGGCCGGGAGGGTGCCCGCGGCCACGGCGCGGACCACGTCGGACCGCACGTCGGCCAGCGACTTCGCGCACCCCGGCCGCCCGGCGCACGCGGTCACCCGCAGCCACGGGCTGCCGGGGTCGAGCTCGAGTCCGGCCGCCGCGAGCGAGGAGGCCGCTGCGGCGTCGGGCAGGTCGGGGACCACGACGCTGCGCCACGGCGTCAGCTGCAGCTCGCCGCCGGAGACCGACGCGAGCAGGTCCGCCTGTGCGGCCGTCAGCCGGCCCAGCGGGACGACGGCGACCAGCGCGGTGCGGCCGTCGTCCTGGACGACGGCGCCGGCCGGACCGGTCGCCGGTGCGGGCGGCACGGGGAGGGGCTCGTCCCGCGGGCCCCCGAGACCGTCCGCGATCCGCTCGCGCCCGCCGGTCAGGTCCGCGACCCGCCACGCGGTGCCGCCGTCGGCCGACCGTACGTCGAGGAAGGCGCGGGTCGCGGCCAGCCCCAGCCCGACCGCGTCGTCCGGGCCGGCGCGCAGGCCGCTGTCCACGCCGGCCAGCAGCAGCGCCACCGTGCAGTCGTCCAGCGCCAGCAGCCCGACGTCGGCACCCAGCCCGGCGACGTCGCCCCGGCCGTCGTCGAAGGCGGCGAGGTAGCGGCCGGGCAGGTCGGCCAGCCGCGGATCCGCGCAGAGCCCCGCGTCGAAGGTCGCGACCCACGGGCGCACGTCGAGCACACCGCCGGCGCGTCCGCTCAGCACGCTGGCCAGGACGTTGCGCGCCGTCTCGTGCGTGGCGCTGGGCAGCAGACCGGCGTCGGCCAGCCGGTCGCCCAGCTCCGCCTCCGAGCCCGCCCGCAGTCCGCGGAGCTGGACGTTCCCCCGGCTGGTCAGCTCCAGTGCGCCGTCGCCGAGCTCGCGCGCGGCCGCGCTCAGCTCGAGCAGCTGGGCCGAGATCAGCGCGCCCCCCGGTACCCGGACCCGGGCCAGCGCCCCGTCGGCGGCGGCGTGCGTCTGCAGCGCGCCCGGGCAGGCATCGGCCCGGTCACGGGAGAGCGGGGTGGCGTCCATGGCGGCGTCGAGGCTACGTGCGCGCCGGAGCGGTGCCCGGCGACGACGACCGGGGGGTGGAGTGGTGAGCGCTCCGCCACTCCGCCCGGTACCGGGTCGCGTGCGAGGCTGCCCGGATGCGCGTCGTCTCGCTCCTGCCCTCGGCGACCGAGATCGTCTACGCCCTCGGGCTCGGCGACCAGCTCGTGGGCGTCACCTTCGAGTGCGACGAGCCCCCGGCCGCCCGCCGGGACAAGGCGGTCGTCGTCGGAGGCCTGGACACCACGGGGCTCGCCCCAGGCGAGATCGACGCCACCGTCCGGCGCCGCGTCGCCGCGGGGGAGGACCTCTACACGCTGCACACCGGGGCCCTCGCGGCGCTCGCCCCCGACGTGATCCTCACCCAGGACCTGTGCCGGGTCTGCGCGCTGCCGTCGGCGGACGTCGACGACGCGCTGGCCCACCTCGGCTGCCGCGCGGACGTCCTCACGCTGGACCCGCACACGCTGGAGGACGTCCTCGGGACGATCACCACGATCGGCCGGCGGCTGGGCGTACCCGGACGCGCCGAAGAGGTCGTCGCCGAGCTCCGTGCCCGGCTGGGCGCCGTCGCGGCACGGGTGGAGGGACGGGCGCAGCCACGGGTGGCGGTCGTCGAGTGGGTGGACCCGCCGTTCCCGGCGGGGCACTGGGTGCCCGACCTGGTGACGGCGGCCGGCGGCCGGCCCGTGGCGTGCCTGCCGGGCCGGCGGTCGGTGCCGGTGGACTGGGACGCCTTCACCGCCGCCGATCCGGACGTGGTCGTGGTCGCGCCGTGCGGCTTCGGTCTCGCCGGGGCGGTGGAGCAGGCGGCCGCCGTCGTGGCGGCACTGCCCGGCCGCGAGGTCTGGGCCATCGACGGCGACGCGGTGATCGTCCGGCCGGGGCCACGGCTGGTGGACGGCGTGGAGACGCTGGCCGCGCTGCTGCATCCGCAGCCGGGCGCGGCGGAGCCGGCACGGGCCGCCCGCGTGGCCTGACGGCAGCCGCCGGACGGCCGGTCCCGCGCCGTCGCCGGACCGATGAGGGGCTGGGCGACACCGCGGGGTAGCGTGCCCGCATCGCGGCAGTGCAGCGAGGAAACCGGTGCGATTCCGGTGCGGTCCCGCCACTGTGACCCCGGGCGACCGGGGGAGCCAGATACTCCGGCTGCCGTGCCCGACGACCCGGGGCGCGGACCCCCAGGGAAGGCTTCCCCATGACGTCCCGGCGCACGTTCACGCTGCTGTCCACCTCGGACACCGACCTGCTCTCGGCCAAGGCCAGCGCGTCGGACTGGAGGCTCGGCAACCCCTACCGGGTCGGTCCCGGCCAGCTCGCCGGGTTCGCCGCCGGCACCGATCTCGTCGTCGTCCGCATCCTCGGTGCCGCCCGCAAGTACGAGGAGATGCTCACACCCCTGCTGGACAGCGGTCTGCCGGTCGTGGTCCTGGGTGGCGAGCAGCTGCCCGACGCCGAGCTGATGGCGCTGTCCACCGTGCCGATGGGCGTGGCCACCGAGGCGCACGCCTACCTCGCCCAGGGCGGACCGGACAACCTGGTGCAGCTGCAGCGCTTCCTGGCCGACACCGTGCTGCTGGACGGCGAGGGCTTCGAGGCCCCGGCCGTCGCGCCGGACTGGGGCCTGCTGGACCGGGAGAGCACCGCGACCGGTCCGCGGGTCGCCGTCCTCTACTACCGGGCGCACCACCTGGCCGGCAACACCGCCTTCGTGCACACGCTGTGCGAGGCGATCGAGACCGCCGGTGGCGTGCCGGTGCCGATCTACACCGCGTCGCTGCGCGCGGTGGACCCCGAGATGCTCGACGTGCTGCGCACCGTCGACGCCATGGTCGTCACCGTGCTGGCGGCCGGCGGCTCCAAGCCCGCCACCGCCCAGGCCGGTGGGGACGACGGCGCATGGGACGTCGGCGAGCTGGCCCGCCTGGACATCCCCGTCATCCAGGGCCTGGTGCTGGGCACCCCGCGGGGGACGTGGGCGGCCAACGACGACGGGCTCTCGCCGCTCGACGTCGGCAACCAGGTGGCCATCCCCGAGTTCGACGGCCGGATCATCAGCGTCCCGTTCTCCTTCAAGGAGGTCGACGACGAGGGCCTGACCTCCTACGTCCCCGACCCCGAGCGGGCCGCCCGGGTCGCCGGCACCGCCGTCGCCCACGCCCGGCTCCGGCACACCGCTCCCGCCGACCGGCGGCTCGTGGTGATGCTGTCGGCCTACCCGACCAAGCACTCCCGCATCGGCAACGCGGTCGGCCTGGACACGCCGGCCTCGGTGGTCCGGCTGCTGGCCGCTCTGCAGGGTCAGGGCTACGACATCGGCCCGCTCGACGGGCCGGGCGCGCTGCCCGGCGTGGCCGACCTGGACGGCGACGCGCTCGTGCACGCGCTGATCGAGGCCGGCGGCCAGGACCCGGACTGGCTGACCGCCGAGCAGTTGTCCGGCAACCCGGTGCGGATCCCCGCCGCCGAGTACCGCCGGTTCTTCGACACGCTGCCCGCCGAGCTGACCGACCGGATGGTCGAGCACTGGGGCCCGCCCCCCGGCGAGCTGTTCGTCGACCCGACCGACGACTGCATCGTGTTCGCCGCACTCCGGTCGGCCAACGTCGTGGTGATGGTGCAGCCGCCACGCGGCTTCGGGGAGAACCCGATTGCGATCTACCACGACCCCGACCTGCCGCCGTCGCACCACTACCTGGCCGCCTACCACTGGCTGCGCAGCGCACCTGGCGACGGAGGGTTCGGCGCGCACGCGGTCGTGCACGTGGGCAAGCACGGCAACCTGGAGTGGATGCCCGGCAAGACCGTCGGTCTGTCCGCTGCCTGCGCCCCGGACGCCGCGCTCGGCGACCTGCCGATGATCTACCCGTTCCTGGTCAACGATCCGGGTGAGGGTTCGCAGGCCAAGCGCCGGGCGCACGCCGTGCTGATCGACCACATGGTGCCGCCGATGGCCCGCGCGGACACCTACGGCGACATCGCCCGACTGGAGCAGCTGCTCGACGAGCACGCCAACATCGCCGCGATGGACCCGCCCAAGCTGCCCGCCGTCCGGCAGCAGATCTGGACGCTCATCCAGGCGGCCAAGCTCGACCACGACCTGGGTCTGGACGACCGGCCGCACGACGCCGAGTTCGACGAGATGATCCTGCACGTCGACGGCTGGCTGTGCGCCATCAAGGACAGTCAGATCCGCGACGGGCTGCACGTGTTCGGCTCGCCTCCCGAAGGCGACGCCCGCGTCGGCCTCGTCCTGGCGATCCTGCGCGCCCGCCAGATCTGGGGCGGCTCGGTCGCGATGCCCGGGCTGCGCGAGGCGCTCGGGCTGGTCGAGGACGGATCGGCCGGGCTGCACGAGACCGACGACGTCGAGGCGCGCGCGCTCGCGCTGGTCACCGGCATGGAGGCGGCCGGCTGGACGGCGGACGCGGTGGCCGGAGTCGTCGAGGAGGTGCTGGGGGAGCCGCACGCCGAGGTCGAGCGGGTGCTGCACTTCGCCGTCGCCGAGGTGGTGCCCCGGCTGGCGAAGACCACCGACGAGATCGACATGGCCCTGCACGCGCTCGGCGGCGGCTACGTGCCCGCCGGGCCCTCGGGGTCGCCGCTGCGCGGGCTGGTCAACGTGCTGCCTACCGGCCGGAACTTCTACTCCGTCGACCCCCGCGCGGTGCCCTCCCGGCTGGCCTGGGAGACCGGGCAGGGGCTGGCCGAGTCGCTCGTGGAGCGGTACGTCTCCGAGACCGGCGGGCACCCGCGCTCGGTCGGGCTCTCGGTGTGGGGCACCTCGGCGATGCGGACCTCCGGCGACGACGTCGCCCAGGTGCTGGCGCTGCTCGGCGTCCGGCCGGTCTGGGACGAGGCCTCCCGCCGGGTCACCGCACTGGAGCCCATCCCGCTGGCGGAGCTGGGCCGGCCGCGGATCGACGTCACGGTGCGGATCTCCGGGTTCTTCCGGGATGCGTTCCCGCACGTGGTGACCATGCTCGACGACGCCGTCACCCTCGCTGCGGGCCTGGAGGAGACCCCGGAGCAGAACTTCGTGCGGGCTCACGTGGACGCCGACGTCGCCGAGCACGGCGACCGGCGCCGGGCCACCACCCGGGTGTTCGGCTCGAAGCCCGGGGCCTACGGAGCCGGGCTGCTGTCGCTGATCGACAGCCGGAACTGGCGCACCGACGCCGACCTCGCCGAGGTCTACGCGGTGTGGGGCGGCTACGCCTACGGCCGCGATCTCGACGGCGTCGCGGCCCGGGCCGACATGGAGACCTCCTACCGGCGGATCGCGGTGGCGGCCAAGAACATCGACACCCGCGAGCACGACATCGCCGACTCCGACGACTACTTCCAGTACCACGGCGGGATGGTCGCCACCGTCCGCGCGCTGACCGGTAGCTCGCCCAAGGCCTACATCGGGGACTCCACCCGGCCCGAGCACGTGCGCACCCGGTCGCTGGTCGAGGAGACCTCCCGGGTGTTCCGCGCCCGGGTGGTCAACCCGAAGTGGCTGGCCGCCATGCGCCGGCACGGCTACAAGGGCGCCTTCGAGATGGCCGCCACCGTCGACTACCTGTTCGGCTACGACGCGACCACCGGCGTCGTCGCCGACTGGATGTACGAGAAGCTGGCGCAGAGCTACGTGCTCGACCCGGAGAACCGGGAGTTCATGGAGCAGTCGAACCCCTGGGCGCTGCACGGCATCGCCGAGCGGCTGCTGGAGGCGGTCGACCGGAAGATGTGGGCGGAGCCCGATCCGGCGCTGCTGGCCGAGCTGCAGCAGGCCTACCTGGACACCGAGGGTGACCTCGAGGGCGGGGAGTCCCCGGCGCAGGTCCGCGGCTGAAAGCCTCCCTCCGGGACCTCGCCCGGGCGGCCCGGGACGCGCGACGTCCTCCGAGCGGGGGAGTGCGCGTGGCGTGGACCAGCGCACTCGTGTTTCCCTGTAGTGACGCCAGCCACCTTCGCGAGGCGATAGTTGCCCGAAGGGGGTGAGCACGATGACGCACGCTCCAGCCACGGGCAGCACGGGCAGCACGGGCAGCACGGGCAGCACGGGCAGCACGGGCAGCACGGGCAGCACGCGCAGCAGGGGCCGCCACCGCGCACCGCGCGCCGCCGCCGCCGTGCCCGTCGAGCAGGGCCACTTCCGCGCGGACATCGAAGGCCTGCGCGCGGTCGCGGTCGTGCTCGTGGTGCTGGACCACGTCACCGGCCGCCCCGTGGGCGGCTTCATCGGCGTCGACGTCTTCTTCGTGATCTCCGGGTTCCTCATCACCGGCCTGCTGCTCCGTGAGCGCGCGAGGACCGGCCGCATCTCCTTCCGCGGCTTCTACGCCCGCCGCGCCCGCCGGATCCTCCCGGCAGCGGTGGCCACGCTGGCCGTCACGGTGCTGGCCTCGTGGTTCCTGTTCCTGGGCGGGCGCTTCACGCAGACCGTGAGCGATGCCCTCTGGGCGGCCTTCTCCGGCGCGAACATCACCTTCGCCCGGCAGTCGACGGACTACTTCCAGGAGGGCCTGCCGCCCTCGCCGGTCCAGCACTTCTGGTCGCTGGCGGTGGAGGAGCAGTTCTACCTCGTCTGGCCGGTGCTGATCCTGGCCGTCGTCGCCATCCCTCTCGGGCGTCGTCGGGGCAGGGGCCTGCTGACCGGCGCGGTGGTCCTCGCGGTGTCCGCGGCCTCGCTCGCCTGGTCGGTGCACACCACGGCCGCATCCCCCGACACCGCCTACTTCTCCACCTTCGCCCGGGCGTGGGAGCTGGGGGCGGGTGCGCTGGTCGCCGTGGCGGCGGTGCAGCTGGCGCGGATCCCCGGTCCGCTCCGCGCCGTCCTCGCCTGGGCGGGCCTGGCCGGCGTGTTGCTGTCGGCCTTCGTGATCTCGCCCGCAACCCCCTTCCCTGGGTCGGCAGCGCTGCTCCCGGTCCTCTCGGCGGCGCTGGTGGTGGCCTTCGGCGCCGCGCCGGGCGGACCGCGGGTGGCCTGGGCTCTCGGCAGCGCCCCCGCCCGCTACGTCGGCCGCATCTCCTACTCGCTGTACCTGTGGCACTGGCCCGTCGTCGTGCTCCTGGCCACCGTGATGGCCGGTGGCACCGTCGGCTTCTACGCCACGGCGACGGCGGTCTCGCTGCTCCTGGCCACCGTGAGCTACTACGCCGTCGAGCAGCCGGTGCTGCACTCCCGCTGGCTGCTCGGAGGGCCGGCCCGGCGACGGTCCACCGAGGCGGGCCTGGTCTTCCGGCGGGCGAAGCTGGTCACCCTGACGGCGGTCGCCGCGGTGGCCCTCTCCGTGCCGGCCTTCACCGTCCTGGCACCCACCGGTCAGGCGAACCGGGCCGCACAGGACGCCGCAGAGGACGCCGCGGAGGCAGCCGCCGCCGCGGCGCCCCGGCCCTCGACCGCCGATGCCGTCGCGCCGCCCGATCCCGGGGAGGTGCTCGCCGAGGAGATCCGGGAGTCCCTCACCGTGCCCGCGTGGGGCGAGCTCGATCCCGCGCTCGACGACCTCACCGACGCCGTGGCCCCCGAGTGGCGGGACGGCGGCTGCCTCAACGTCACGGCGGAGAACGTCGACGACTGCCGGTTCGGCGACCGCACCGCTCCCCGCCGCGCCGTCCTGCTGGGCGACTCCATCGCCATCAGCTGGCTGCCCGGCCTCCGCCAGGAGCTCGAGCCCGAGGGCTGGTCCATCCAGGTGCTGACCTACGAGGCGTGCGCCAACCTCGCCCCGGGGACACCGGAGGACGACTCGTCGAGCGGGTGCGTGGCGCACCGGGAGTGGGCGACGCAGTGGATCCTGGACGAGCGGCCGGACCTGCTGATCGTGAGCAGCGGCTACCGCCGGTCCGAGCTGCGCCCGGTGTTCGAGGCCAGCGAGACCGAGCTGCTCAGGACGCTGGCGGCCTCGGGGGCCGAGACCGTGGTGGTCGCGCCGCCGCCGGCCTCCCACTCCTTCGACACGTGCCTCGGCCCGGGCAGCAGCCCGAGCAGCTGCAACAACGCGCCGCACCCCGTCTACGACGTCTTCCGGCCGCTCGAGCAGCGCGCGGCCGTGGCGGCCGGCGCCCGGTTCGTGGACACCGAGGCGTGGTTCTGCGTCCAGGACCTCTGCCCGTCGGTGGTGGGCACGACCCCGGTCTACGCGCACTACAACCACCTGACCGCGGAGTACGCCCGCAGGATCGGGCCGGTCATGGTGCCCGAGATCCTGGGCGGCTGACGGCGCGTGCCGACGGCGGCGTCCCGGAGGGATGCCCCAGGGACGCCGCCGGTCCCGGCCGATGACTCCAGCCGCCGGTCGCGGCAGGTGGTGTCAGCCGACGCGGCGCAGCGCCTCGCGGGTCAGGGAGGCGATCGTCGGATAGCCGTCCACGGCCATGGTGAGGTCGGTCTCGGCGAGCAGGGAGCGCAGCACGTGCTCGATGCCGGCCTGACCGCCGACGGCGAGCCCGTAGGCGTACGGGCGGCCGACCGCGACGGCCCGGGCGCCCATGGCGAGCGCCTTGACCACGTCGGGTCCACCACGGACCCCGCTGTCGAAGATCACCGGGGCGTCCCCGGCGGCGTCCACGACGTCGGGGAGGCAGTCCAGCGCGGGCAGTCCGCCGTTGGCCTGGCGGCCGCCGTGGTTGGAGCAGTAGATGCCGTCCATGCCGGCGTCGACGGCGCGGCGCGCGTCGTCCGGTGAGCAGATGCCCTTGAGCAGGATCGGCAGCGTGGTGAGCGAGCGGAACCAGGCGAGGTCGTCCCAGCTCAGGCTCTGGTTGCCGAAGATCCGGGCCCACAGTCCTGTGGCGGCCTGCGGGTCCTCCTCCGGAGGCGCGTCCAGCCGGGAGCGGAACACCGGGTCCGAGGTGTAGTTGGCCAGGCACAGGCCGGTGAGCTGCGGGAAGCTGGCGATCGTCAGGTCCCGCGGTCGCCAGCCCAGGGCCAGCGTGTCGAGGGTGATGACGATGGCCCGGTAACCGGCCGCCTCGGCCCGCCGGACCAGGCTCTCGGTCAGCTCGCGGTCGTTCGGCGGGTAGAGCTGGAACCAGCCCGGGGTGTCCCCGAGGGCGGCGGCGACGTCCTCCAGGGGGTCCTGCATCAGCGTCGAGGCGATCATCGGGACGCCGGTGGCCGCGGCTGCGCGCGCGGTCGTGAGGTCGCCGTGCCCCTCGGGCTCGCAGATGCCGATGACCCCGACCGGCGCCATCATCAGCGGCGTCGGCAACTGCTGCCCGAACAGCTCGACGCCGAGCTCGCGCTGGGCGGCCCCGGCGAGCATCCGGGGCATGAGCCCCCAGCGCTCGAAGGCGGTCACGTTGGCGCGCTGGGTGTGCTCGTTGCCGGCGCCCCCGGCCACGTAGGACCAGACCTCCTGGGACATGGCTGCCTCGGCGGCCCGCTCGAGGGCGGCGTAGTCCATGGGCAGCGTCGGCTTCTCGCCGACCAGCCCGCTGAAGTAGATCCCGAACTGCCACTCGCCGTAGTTGGCCACGTGCACTCCTCGCGTTCTCGCCGGCGTGGGCCGGGACTGCCGGCCGTGCGGATCGTAGGCATTCCCCGGCCCTCGGCACGACGTGCGGGCCGTCCGCACACGCGCCGCGACCGAAGCCCTTGACGCGGTGAACTGAATCACATTTCAATTGCAGGGTTCGGGTCGGGCCGACTCATCGCCCGCGACCACCGGACCGGGATCCGCTGCAGAAGGAGCGACGATGACCGTCGACGACAGGTTCACCGACGACTTCCGCGAGAAGCAGATCGAACGCGAGGATCTGGGCACGTGGAACGAGATCGTCACCGGGCCGGTGTCGGACTGGACCACCGACTGGTCGCACACCGAACCCGAGTACAACGAGCGCGCGATCGAGATCTGGGAGGACCTGCGCGGCCGGTGCCCGATCGCGCGCACCGAGCGCTTCGGTGGCGCGTGGCTGCCCACGCGGTACGAGGACGTCGCGGCGATCGCCTACGACACCGAGCACTTCAGCTCCCGCGCGATCATCGCCGGCAACTACCGGCCCCCGCTGGACCTCGCCCCCGTCGGCGGTGAGCCGCCGATCTCGTCGGACCCGCCGTTCCACCACGATGCCCGCAAGCTGCTGCTGCCGGCGTTCACCAAGACCAACGTGGCCAAGCAGGAGGTGACGACCGAGGCGTTCTGCCACTCGCTCATCGACGGCCTGGCCGGTCGGGACGTCGTCGACGCGGCCACCGAGTACGGCATGCACATCCCCATCCGGGTCATCGCCGACATGCTCGGGTTCCCGACGGCGGACAGCGACCGGTTCAAGCACTTCGTCGAGGACGCGCTGGAGGGCATCAACAAGCCGCTCGAGGAGCGCGAGCAGGAGCCCGACCAGCTCTTCGACTACCTGCTCGCGCAGATCCAGGACCACGTGGCCACCCCGCGCGACGACCTGACGACGCACCTGATCAACGCCGAGCTCTACGGGCAGAAGCTCGAGCCCCAGCACGTCGCCGGCACCATGGCGCTGCTGCTCATCGCCGGCATCGACACCACGTGGAGCGCGATCGGCTCCTCGCTGTGGCACCTGGCGACGCACCCCGAGGACCGGCGCCGCCTGGTCGAGGACCCGTCGCTGCGTGCCACGGCGGTCGAGGAGTTCCTCCGCGCCTACGCGCCGGTCACCATGGCCCGCCTGGTCAAGCAGGACATGCCCTTCGGCGGGGTGGAGATGAAGGCCGAGGACTGGGTGCTGCTGCCCTTCCCCGCCGCCAACCGCGACCCGGAGCGGTTCGACCGGGCCGACGAGGTGGTCATCGACCGCGAGGTCAACCGGCACGCCGCCTTCGGTCTGGGCATCCACCGCTGCGTCGGGTCGCACCTGGCCCGGATGGAGCTGCGGGTGGCGCTCGACGTGTGGCTGGACCGCGTCCCGGAGTTCTCGCTGGCGGACCCTGCGGGCGTGCGGTGGTCCACCGGGCAGATCCGCGGTCCTCGGGCGCTGCCCTTGCGCATCGGCTGAGCCCGGCGGCTGTCCCCGCCTGGCCGACCAGGACGACCGCCGTCCCCGTCAGCCGGTCGGGGCGGTCCACAACCAGGCGCCGCCGCCCATCCGGGTCCCGTCGTCGGAGTACCGCTGCCCGCCGAAGACGAAGAGGTCCCGCCCCGAGGCGGTGGCTGCATCGCCGTACACGCTCTCGCCCCGGGGAGGCGGCGGAACGGCCCGGAGCACGTCCTCGGCGCTGTCGTAGACCCGGACCGGGGCGGCTTCGGACAGCCAGTCGATCCCCAGCGGCAGGTCGTAGACGGCCTGCTCGCGGTCGATCACGCCGTTCAGCCCGTGCTCGGGAGCGGGGCCCGGGAGCTCGGACCACGTCCACGACCCCGGCTCGAGAAGCCACCCCGTGGAGCCCCGGTCGTACCCGTCGAGCAGCGGCCCCCGGTCGGAGGGGAGCAGCCGGGTCCCCAGCCCGGGGGCGTCGGGCAGCGTGACCCACTCACCGCGGTCGAGGTCGAACCGGGCAGCCAGGGTGCGGTCGAATCGGACGAGGACGTCCTCGGGGCCGGTGCCCGGGGGCATGGCATCGCTCGGGGAACCGGCCAGGACCAGCGAGCCGCCCACCGGCACGACGAAGCGGTCGTAGGTCAGGGGCAGCGGGTCGTCGGGAAGCTCCGTCCAGGTCGAGCTCCGCGGGTCGAAGAGCAGGTCGACGGATCCGCCGGGGGTGTCGATGGTCGGGTACACCAGCAGGCGGTCGCCGGCCGGAGTGATCCGGCGGGGCAGCGCCTGCGGTCCCGGGACCGGACCGTGGTCGGTCCAGCGGTCGTCGTCCAGGCGGTAGGACAGCAGCTGGGGAGGTGCCGCGCAGGACGGACCGTCCGCGCACGTGGTGACGACGTAGGCGTTGCCCTCGAGCGCGGCGGTAGCGCTGCCGTGGCGGCGGACGCCGAACGGCGGCGGCGCGATGCTGCTCCAGGCGTCCGTGGCCGGGTCGTAGACGGCACCGTCGGTGAACAACGGGTCGTCCGAGGCGGTGCAGTCCGCGTTCGGCGGGCAGGAGAACTCCTCGCCGCCGACGACGAGCACGCGGTCGCCCAGGCCGACGACCACCGCGTCGTCGCGCGGCCCCAGGGGCGGGTCCGGCAGCTGTCGCCACCCTGGCCCGGCCTCCGGTGCCTGCTCCGCGTCCGCCGCGGCCGAGCACCCCGTTGCGGCTGCTGCGAGGAGCGCGCTCGCGAGCACGACCGGGAGGATGCGCCTGATCACCGAGCCCGGCCCCGACCGCGGCACGGCGGCTCCCTGCGCTGCTCCGAACTGCCTGTTCGTCACGTCCCGCTCCCGTCAGCCGTCCTCACCCAGTAAGACGCATCGGGGCCGCCCGGCTGCTGCACGCCGTCGTGGAGGTGGTGCGGAACGGGCCTACCAGCCCCGCATGTCGACCGGCCAGCAGTCGACGACCTCGTCGCCCTCGACGACCCACATGCGCTCGTGCATCGCGCAGGTCGGGTCGATGTGGGCGGGCGCCAGCCGTACGCGGTCCCCGATGGCGGGCAGCGGTGCGCCGTCCTCCGGTGCGAAGACGGTGTGCTCGTCCGAGCAGTACCAGACCGACGAGCCCGGCAGGGTCGGGTTGCCGTGGTCCATCCCGAACGCCTTCAGGCCGGCGTCCGCGACGGCGTAGCCCGTGCTGCCGTTCACCGAGACCACGGTCGCGAGGACGGTCAGCGCCTGCTCGAACGGGACGTCGTCCTGCCCGGCGTACGCGGTGTCCATGAGCGCGTAGGAGCCGGCCTGCAGCTCGGTGACGGCGGTGTTGGTCCGCCAGGTGCCGGTCCCGCCGCCGGAGACGATGTCGCCGCCGACGTCGCCGTGCGCCCGCAGCAGCAGCTCCATCGACGCCGCCACCCGCCGCGTGCGCTCCGCGGGGTCGGCGACCATCATCAGGTGGCCCTCGTAGCCCATGACTCCCCGGACGCCGAGGCCGGCGGCCCGCGCGGCATCGGCCAGCCGGCCGGCGTCCTCCGGGGGGCAGCCGCACCGGGGCAGCCCGACGTTGACGTCGACGAGCACGTCGCGGACGCCTCCGGCGACGGCCGCACGGAGCACCGCCTCGGAGTCGATCGCGACCGTCACGTGCGCGCCGGCGTCGACGACCGCGCCGAGCCGGCGCATGTCGAGGACCTCGTTGGCCAGCAGCAGGTCCTCGCCCAGTCCGGCCTCCGCCATGACCTCGACCTCGCGGATCGTGGCGCAGGTGAAGCCGGTGTGCCCCCGGACGGCCTGCAGGCGGGCCAGCCCGCTGGTCTTGTGCGCCTTGACGTGCGGCCGCAGCCGGCGACCCGGCCAGGCGCCGGCCATGGTCTCCACATTCCGCTCCAGGGCGCCCCGGTCGACGACGAGGGCAGGTGTGGGGATCTCGTCGATGCGCATGGCGCCTCCTGGACGTGGCCGCTGGTCGCGCGAGTCTGGCACGGGGAGCGGGTGGGTTCCCCGGGGTCGCCGGGCCCCCGGTCCGGACACGAGTGACCCCGGACACGTGTGCTCCCCCCGGGAACCGGAGCCGGGGCGGAGGCGACTACCTCATCACCGCACAGTTCCGGCGACCGGCCGGTGCAGCGGCCGGAGAAGGAGCAACCCCGTGCACGTCCGACCCGTCCGCGCGCTCGCCGCGGTGTCCGCCATGACCGTCGTCGTCCTCGCGGGAGCGGGCACCGCCTCGGCCCACGTCCGCGTCTCCTCCACCGACGCCGCCCCGGGCGGGTACGGCGAGGTGACCTTCCGGGTGCCCAACGAGAGCGACACCGCCTCGACGGTCTCCCTGCGGGTGCAGGTGCCCAGCGAGACCCCGCTGGCGTCGGTGAGCGTGCAGCCGGTGCCGGGCTGGACGGCGACGACGACCACCGGGGCGATCGACCCGCCGGTCGAGGTCCACGGCTCCGAGGTGAGCGAGGCCGTCACCGAGATCACCTGGACCGCCGACCCGGGCGCCGGGATCGCGCCGGGGGAGTACCAGACGTTCTCCATCAGCGCCGGACCGATCCCCGAGGTCGACTCGCTGACCTTCCCGACCATCCAGACCTACGACGACGGCATGGAGTCCGCCTGGATCGAGCCGGTGCTCGACGGCCAGGAGGAGCCGGAGAGCCCGGCGCCCGTGCTCACGCTCACCGGTGAGGACGCCGACGCCCACGACGGCAGCACCGACGGGACGGGCACCGGGACGACGAACACCGGGACGACGGACACCGCGACCGTCTCGGCGTCCGACTCCTCCGCCGACCAGGACGGCACCTCGGGACTGGCCGTGACCGCGCTCGTCGTCGGTGGGCTCGGCCTGGTCGCCGGCCTCGCGGGCCTCGGGCTGGCGCTGGCCGCCCGTCGGCGCACCGCCTGACCACCGATCGGGGCGTGGCCCCCCACGTCCGTGCGGCTCGGGCCGGCCGGGCGCTGCCGCCCGGTCGGCCTCCCACGTCCGGCGAGGGGAGGACCAGCCGCGGGTAACCGGACCGGACGATCTGAGATGACACGCGCCACCCCCTCGACAAAGTGAACTGAATCACTTTTCATTTGGGGCATGGGGCGGACGGTCGGAGCCAATGCTGCGGAGACGCGCCGTCGCCTGGTGCGCGCCGCGGCCGACGTCTTCGCCGCGCGCGGTTACGACGGCACCCGCGTGGCCGACATCGCGCGCGCGGCCGGGCTGAGCAACGGCGCGCTGTACTGCTACTTCACCTCGCGCGCCGACCTGCTGGTCAGTGCCCTCCGGGCGCACGGCCGGCGACCGCTCGCCGACCTGGTGGCCAGGTTCCCCACCCGCTCGGTGCCCGACCTGCTCCTGCAGACCGGGGCGGCACTGGGCCGGCGGCAGGACGCGGAGAGCTTCCTGGCCGTCGAGGCGCTCATCGCTGCCCGGCGCCACACCGAGGTGGCCGATGCACTGCGCGACTACCTCGGGGAGCGGGCCGACTGGCTCGCGGCACTGGTCCGCGAGGGCCAGGACAGCGGCGACCTCGATCCCGCCCTCCCGCCCCGCGCGGTCGCCCACTTCTGCCTGGCCCTGGCGGCCGGGACCACCCTGGTCAGCCCCGATCTGCACGACGTCGACGACGCGGAGTGGGCCGACCTGCTGATCCGCGTCGTGGCCAGCCTCCAACCCGCGCACGCCGCCGAAGGGATCGGGACATCCGTATGAGAGTCGCCATCAACGCCGAGACGTGCCAGGGCCACGGCCGCTGCTACGACCTCGCCCCCGATCTGTTCGGGGAGGACGAGGAGGGCTACGCCACCCTCACCGAGCTCACCGCCGGCGGCAACGTGCCCGACGGCCGCGAGGGCGACGTCCGCCTCGCCGCTGCCAACTGCCCCGAGTCCGCCGTGCTGGTCCAGGAGGAGGAACGATGACCGTCGACGACAGGTTCAACGAGGAGGCCCGGCAGCAGCGCCTCGCCCAGGCGCAGCTCGGCACCTTCAACGAGATCGTGACCGGGCCGGTCTCCGACTGGACCACCGACTTCTCGCACATGGAGCCGGAGTACGCGGAGAACGCCATCGACGTCTGGGACGACCTGCGGGGCCGCTGCCCGGTCGCGCGCACCGAGCGCTTCGGCGGCGCCTGGCTGCCCACGCGGTACGAGGACGTCGCGGCCATCGCCTACGACACCGAGAACTTCACCTCGCGGGCGATCATCGTGAGCAACGTCCGGCCGCCGCTCGACGTGGCGCCGGTGGGCCTGGCCCCGCCGATCTCCTCGGACCCGCCGTTCCACCACGACGCGCGCAAGCTCCTGCTGCCGGCGTTCACCAAGTCCAACGTGGCCAAGCAGGCGGTGACGACCGAGGCGTTCTGCCACTCGCTGATCGACGGCTTCGCCGGCCGGGACGTCGTGGACGCGGCGACCGAGTACGGCATGTACATCCCCATGCGGGTCATCGCCGACATGCTGGGCTTCCCGCAGGAGGACAGCGAGAAGTTCGCGCACTTCGTCGAGAACGCGCTCGAGGGGGTCAACGGGCCGCTCGAGGAGCGTCAGGCGCGCGGGATGGCGCTGTCGGACTACCTGTTCGAGCAGGTCCGGGACCACCTGGACAACCCGCGCGAGGACCTGACGAGCTACCTGATCGATGCCGAGCTGTACGGGCAGCGGCTGTCCCCGCAGCACGTGGTGGGCACGATGACGCTGCTGCTCATCGCCGGCATCGACACCACGTGGAGCGCGATCGGCGCCTCGCTGTGGCACCTGGCGAAGCACCCCGAGGACCGCGAGCGCCTGGTGGCGGACCCCTCCCTGCGACCGAAGGCGGTCGAGGAGTTCCTGCGCGCCTACGCGCCGGTCACCATGGCCCGACTGGTCAAGGAGGACGTGCAGCTCGGCGGTGTCGAGATGAAGAAGGAGGACTGGGTCCTGCTGCCCTTCCCGTCGGCCAACCGCGACCCGGAGCGCTTCGAGCGGGCCGACGAGGTCGTCATCGACCGCGAGGTGAACCGGCACGCCGCCTTCGGTCTGGGCATCCACCGCTGCGTGGGCTCGCACCTGGCGCGGATGGAGCTGACCGTGGCGCTGGACGTCTGGCTGGACCGCATCCCCGAGTTCGGCCTGGCCGACCCCGAGGCCGTGCGGTGGTCGGCGGGCCAGATCCGGGGTCCCCGGGCACTGCCGCTGCGCATCGGCTGAACCCGCTCGCCGGCCGGTGGCGTCGCTGACACGCCACCGCGCCGGCAGCGGTCCGCCCTCCCGGCCGCCCGGGGGCGAGCGTCGCTCAGCCGAGGGGATGGCGGCCCAGGAACGGGATCACCGCCTCGCCGAGCGCCCCGGGATGCGTCAGTGCGAGGTCGTGCCCGGCGTCGGGGATCGTCACCTGGGTCGCGTCCGGCAGCCAGGCGCGGATCAGGTCGCCGACGCCGTCGAACAGCCGGCCGTGCTCGCTCCCGGCGACGTGCAGCACCGGGCAGCGGATGCGGGCGGCGATCGCGGCGTCGAAGGTCCAGCCCAGCAGCGCCGGGATGTCGACGTCGAAGAAGGTCGGGCTGTCCCGCAGCACCCGCGCCGAGCTGCCAGGGACGGCGCCGTCGAGCTGCTCGCGCCAGTCGGGCCCCGTCGTGGACACGAGGAAGCGGTCGACGGCGGCCTCCGCTCCGCGAGCCCTGACGTCGGCCAGGAGCGCTGCGTTCGCGATGCGGAACGCGGCGTCCGCCGGCCCGTGCACCGGCGGCGGCTCGACGAGGGTGAGCGTGTGCACCACGCCCGGGTGGTCGACGGCGAGCTGGAGGACGACGGCGGCGCTGTAGGACGCTCCGAGGACGTGCGCCCGGTCGACGGCCAGCGCCGAGAGCAGGTGGGCGCAGTCGGCCGCGTCCCGTGCGACGGAGCCCGGCCGCGTCACCGGGCCGCTGTCGCCGTAGCCGCGCCGGTGGTAGTGGACGGTCCGGAACCGGTGGCCCAGCCGTTCGGCCAGCGGTAGCAGCTCGTCAGCAGCCAGCGCCGTCGGAACGAGGACGACCGGGTCGCCGGACCCGGTGACCATGGCGTCCAGCACGCCGCCCTCGATGGGGACCCGGACCGGCTGCACCGCCATGCGCTCGATGGTGGGGGACCGCCCGGTCGGCGTCCAGGGTGTGCTCAGCCGGCCCGGTGCTGGGCGAGGTGCTCCTCGCTGTCCTCCCACAGCCGGCGGGCGTTGCCCTCGTCCAGCGCCCACTGCCGCACCCCGGCCCGCACCTTCGCGTCGTCGGCGACGGTCGGCGCCTCGACGCAGTCCTCCAGGTAGTGCCCGCCGGTGGCGAACTCGGGGGCGACGGCGGCGACCAGCGTGGTGGCGGCGCCCTGCTCAGGGGTCTTGAAGGTCACCGTGCCCTCGCGCTGCGCCTTCTCCCAGCCCTCGATGACGTCCGCGGACACGTGCCGCTGGAGGTTGGTCATGATCCCGCCGGGCATGAGCGCGTTGGCCACGATGCCGTCGCCGGCCCAGCGCCGGGTCGCCTCGACGGCGAGCAGCACGTTCGCCGTCTTCGACTGGCCGTAGGCCTGCCACGGGTCGTACTCGCGCTGCGCGAAGTGGATGTCGTCGAAGTGCACCGGCGAGGCGAGATGGCCGGTGGAGGACACCGAGACGATGCGCGCGCCGTCGCTAGCAGCGGCCAGGGCGCCGTGCAGGCCGACGGTGAGCGCGAAGTGGCCGAGGTGGTTGGTGGCGAACTGCGTCTCCCAGCCACGGTCGGTCAGGGTCCGCTGCGGCAGCGCCATGACGCCGGCGTTGTTGACCAGCAGGTCGAGCGGGCCGTCCCAGCCGGCGACGAACGCCGCGACGGAGTCGAGGTCCAGCAGGTCGAGAGGGGCCACTCGCAGCGCGGTGCTGCCGGTCGTGCCGGCGACGTCCTGCGCGGCGCGCGCCCCCTGCCCGGGATCGCGGACGGCGATGGTGACCTCGGCGCCGGCCGACGCCAGGGCCCGCACCGTCTCCACGCCGATCCCCGAGCCGCCGCCGGTGACGATCGCGCGCCGGCCCGTGAGGTCGTGGCCGGCGACGACGTCGGCGGCGGTGCTGGTGGCGTCGAACCGTGTGCTGATGAGGGGCATGACCGGGACTCTGCCGTGACCGGCTCCCGAGGGCTACCTCGCCGACGGGTCCGCACCCGCCGGCGAGCCCGGTCCGCGAGGCGGCTCAGTCCTCCCCGGACGGCGTCGCCCCGGCACAGTCGCGCAGGGCCGAGCCGTCGAACTCCGGCACGGGACGGGCCTCCGCCTCGTCGAGGGTCACGGCCTCGCCGTTCTCCTCGATGTCCTCGAGCAGCCACTCCATCTCGGCGATCTCCCGCTCCTGCGCGACGATGATCTCGACGGCGAGCTGGCAGACGCGGACGTCGTCGATGTCGGCGCGCTCGGACCGGGTGATGGCCAGCGAGTGGTGCGGGATCATGGCGCTCATCCAGTTGCTGTCGTCCACGGTGGCCTGGGTGCGGTCGAGGACGATTCCGCCACCGAGCAGGACGAGGCTGGCCACCACGATCGCGATGTTGCCCTTCATGTTCTTGTACATGTTGAGCATCCAGGCGAGCATGACCAGCCCCATCGTGCCGCCCATCGTGAGCGCCATGAGCACGCGGCTCTCGCTGAACCGGACGTGGCTCCACTCCCACGTGGAGGCGAACATGGTCCAGTACATGACGACCATGGCCGTGAGGATCATGGCGCCGAAGCGCAGGTACATCTTCGTCTCGTGGGACATGCCGCCGCCCTGACCGTTCTCGTCCCGGTCCTGCCCGTGTCCCTCGTTCTTCTGCTGCGCCGATGCCATGGTGTCGTCTCCCTCTCTCGTGTCCGGTCCGCTGATCTGCGTCGGAGGTCGCTCGCGTCGGTACCTGTCCGATCCACGCGCTGCGGCGGCTCGCACCGGGGCCGCGGCCCCGCCGCATGCCCGTACGGTCGTACGGGTAAACGGCACCGTCCGGCGCTCGTCCGTGCTGGTTTCCTGCTGCCCCAGGGCTACCCCGCAGGGGCGCACCGGTTCATGGAGATAGGAGGTCATTTCCGAGATGACGGAACCCGACCATGCGCACCCGGTGGATCCCGGCCGGGTCGCCCAGGCGCGTGCCCGGCTCCCCGGCCGCGAGGAGACCGCCCAGCTCACCAGCGTGCTGAGTCTCATGGCCGATCCGACGCGGGCGCGCGTCCTCTTCGCCCTCGACATGGTCGAGGAGCTCTGCGTCGGCGACCTGGCGCTGGCGCTGGACGCGAGCGAGGACGCCGTCGGCTACGCGCTCCGGCTGCTGCGCACGGCGGGGCTGGTCACCAACCGCAAGCAGGGGCGCGTCGTGTTCTACCGCCTGGCCGAGGGGTTTCCCGAGCCGCTGCGGGACCACTGCCTCCGCCAGCTGGTGGTCCTCGCCGGAGCCGCACCGGACGACGACTGACGACGGGTCGGTGCCGATGCGGAGGTGCCGTGCGACGACACCGACGTCACGCCGGCGTCGGTGGACGGCCGGCAGCTGTGCGACCGGCTCTCACCGGCGCCGGCAGGTGTCCGGTGCGACCCTGACGGGAACGAGGAGGAACAGAGTCCATGTCGACGATCGTGAGTCCCACGGCCCCGAGCGACGGCGGAACCGTGCCCGGTCACCCCGAGGGACCGCGGCCGGTCCTGGAGGGGCTCCTCGGTGCGACGTTCTCCACCGGGAACCGGGTCGACGTCCTCCGCAACGGGGTGGCGGCCTTCCCGGCCATGCGGGAGGCGATCTCCACGGCGAGCCGCAGCGTCGACCTGCTGTGGTTCTCCTGGGGCGACGGTGACATCGCACACCGACTCGCCGATTCGCTCAGCGAGCGCGCCCGGAACGGGGTCCGGGTCCGGTTGCTGCTGGATGCCTTCGGGGCTCGGGACATCGATGGCGGGCAGCTGCGTGATCTCCGCGACGCCGGGTGCCGCGTGCTGTTCTACCGTCCCCTTCCCTCCGTCCGGCCCACGATGTGGAACCTGCGGACCCATCGCCGGGTGCTGGTGTGTGACGAGTCGGTGGCTTTCACCGGTGGCATGGGGGTCACCGAGGACTGGACCGGGGACGGAGATCGTCCGCACGACTGGCGGGACACCGCGTTCCGGGTGCGCGGCCCGGCGGTGTCCGGGCTCCGGTCGGCATTCGCGATCCCCTGGCTGCAGGCTGCCACGAGTCAGGGTGCCTCCGACGTGGTCGGCGACGAGGACCGGTTCCCGCCGCTCGAGCCCGCTGGGCGCTCCGCCGTGCAGGTCCTGCGGGCCGCGTCGCAGCCTGGCTGGAACGAGGCGGCCGTGGCTGTCGCGGCGCTGCTGCGTGCGGCTCGGGTGCGGGTGCGGGTGACCACGCCGTACGTCCGGCTGCCGGGCTGGTTGCGGGAGCTGTTCTGCGCGACCGCCGGCCGCGGCGTGCAGGTGCAGCTGCTGGTCGCCGGTCCGCACGTGCAGCGGCCGTCGATCCACCGGCAGGCCGAGCGGGACTACGACACGCTGCTGGCTGCGGGCATCGAGATCTGGCGGTACCAGCCCAGCCTCATGCACGCGAAGGTCGTCACCGTGGACGGCGCTGTCGCCATGGGTGGCACCGCCAACCTCGACGTCCGGTCGATGGCGCTCAACGAGCAGGTGGCGCTGGTGATCGACGACCCGGCCGTCGTCCGGGTTCTCGACGACCACTTCGACGAGGACCTCACCAGCAGCGAGCGGGTCGATCTCGGGCAGTGGCGGTCCCGACCGCTGACCCACCGGGTGCGCGAGTGGACAGCGGACGCCGTCGGCCGGCCGCTGCGCGGATGGCAGTCCGTGGGCCTGGGCGGACGCCGGCCCTGATCCGGTGGGGCCGGGCGACCCGCAGCACGGTGTGCGGCCATGCGCGGTGCGCGGTCCCCACCCGGTCACCCCCGACCTGCCCCCCCGGGCCACGCCGCGGGGATTGCCCTCGGGGACGCGCCGCAGGACGGGTACTGGGCATGACCGAAGAGCAAGTCGCCGCCCGCCGCCTGTACACCGCGGACGAGGTGGTCGCCCTCCTGCGGCTGAAGCCCACCTGGCTGGAGAACTGGGTCACGGAGAACCGGGTCCGACACCTCCGTGCCGGTGACAGGCGCGGAGTGCGGTTCACTCTGGAGCACATCATCGAGCTCGGTGACCGGTTGCCGGAGCTGCTCGGTGGTCACTGCGGCGGCCGGGCAGCCGTCGATGCACGAGAACCCAGCGGTCCTGTGCATCAGGCGGAGACCCTCCCCGGGCCGGACCCGAAGCAGCGCGCCGTGTCCGGGCCTGCCCGGCCGGCGACGCCTGTCGTGGACATCGCTGCGTGGGCGCTCGCGAAGGCACACCGCCCTCGCTCCCGTGGCTCGCAGGGTCAGTCCTGAGCGAGCCAAGCGCGGATCGCGTCGCCGTCACCATCGAGCGTCGGGGGCGGGGTGTGTGCAGTCCGCGTGACCTCCTCGCCCGCGGTGTCGAAGAACCGCAGCGGGGGCCCGGGGAGCTGCAGCCGGCCCAGTGTCCGGTGCTCGACGTCGATCAGCAGGCCCTGGCTGCGGGTCTGGTCCCACGCGTAGACCTCGTCGATGGTCCGCACCTTTCCCGCCGGGATCCCGATCTCGTCGAGCCGGGTCAGCAGGTCCGCGGCGTCCCAGTCGGCGAAGCGTTCCTCCACGACGGCGATGACCCGGTTCCGGTGGGCGACGCGCTGCGCGTTCGTCTCCAGGCCGGAGGTGTCAGGGTCGAGGTCGAAACCGGCGCAGAACTGGCGCCACAGCCGTTCGCTGCCGACGGCGATCTGCACGAAACCGTCGGCGCAGTGGAAGAGCCCGTAGGGCGCGATGGAGGCGTGGTGGTTGCCCTGGGCGCGGCCCACCTCCCCGGCGATCGTCCAGCGGGTGGACTGGAAGCCGTGCACGCCGACGACCGCGGAGAGCAGCGAGGTCCGCACGACGGTGCCCCGCCCGGTGCGGCTGCGCTCCTGGAGGGCGGCCAGTACGCCGTAGGCCCCGTACATGCCGGCCAGCAGGTCGGCGATCGGCGTCCCCACCTTCTGCGGGTCGTCGGGCCCGGAGCCGGTCAGCGACATCAGGCCCGCCTCGCCCTGGGCGATCTGGTCGTAGCCGGCCCGGCCGCCCTCCGGTCCGTCGTGCCCGAAGCCGGTGATGGAGAGGACCACGAGGCGGGGGTTGAGCTCGTGGAGGGTGTCGAAGCCCAGGCGGAGCCGGTCGAGGACGCCGGTGCGGAAGTTCTCGACCAGGACGTCGGCGCGCCGGACGAGGTCGAGCAGGACCGCGCGGTCGTCCTCGGCCTTGAGGTCGAGGGTGATCGACTCCTTGTTCCGGTTCGCGGACAGGAAGTAGGTGGACTCCCGTGCGCCCGCGTCGTCGTCCGGGTCGACGAACGGAGGTCCCCAGCCCCGGGTGTCGTCACCGGTCCCCGGCGTCTCCACCTTGATCACCCGGGCACCGAGGTCGCCCAGCATCATGGTCGCGTGGGGGCCGGCCAGGGCCCGGGACAGGTCGACGACGAGCGTGCCCGAGAGCGGGCCGGAGGCGAGCCCGGTCACGACGTCTCCCCGGCGCCGGCCACCGCCGGCAGCGCGTCGTGGACGATCGACCGGAGCTGCCGGCGGTAGTCCCGCCCCTCGGGCAGGGGGAGCGCGGTGAAGGCGTGGATCGCGCCCGGCCACTCCTGCAGAACGACGTCGACGCCCTCGGCGGCCATCGCCGCCGCCACCCGGCGGGCGTCGTCGAGCAGCAGGTCGTGCGTCCCGACCGCGATGTGGGTGCGAGGGAGGCCGCGGAAGGAGCCGTACAGCGGCGAGACGGCGGGGTCGCGCAGGCCCCGGTCGCCGGCGAACCAGGCCGCCTCCTCCAGCAGTTGCGAGCGGACCAACAGGTCCTTGCCGATGTTGGCAGTCGCGCTCGGCCCGCTCATCGACAGGTCGGCCCACGGGAAAGCGGTCACCGCGGCGACGGGCATCGGCAGCCCCTCGTCGCGGGCTCGCTGGAGCAGCAGCAGGAGCAGCCCGCCACCGGCCGAGTCGCCGGCCACCACGAGCCGGGCGGCGCCGATCGAACCCAGCAGTTCCTGGTAGACGGCGATCGCGTCGTCCACCGCCGCCGGGTGGGGGTGCTCGGGAGCCAGGCGGTACTCGACGCTGACCACGTCCGGTCCGCCCCGTGCGCACACCGACGACGCGGCGAGTGCCTGCCGGGCGGACCCGAGCACGTAGGCCCCGCCGTGGAGGTAGAGGACCGCCCCCCGGTCACCGCCCCCGGACGACAGCCTGACCACGGGGACGCCGCCGAGGACCTCCTCGCTCAGAGCCAGGCCCTCGGGCGCCCGGAGCCGCGCGGTGAGCCGATCGTTCAACCGCCGCTGTTCGTCCAGGTCGACGGGTCGGCCCTCCTGCCGCCGTGCCCGGGCACCGAGCAGCGCGCCGGCCACTCGCATGCGAATGCTGGGTCGGGTCCGCGCGAGGCCGGTGGGAGGGGGTGATCCGGGCGGTGTCACGGTCCATTGCCTCCAAGCCCGACCCGGAGTGGTCGCAGGGCGCCCGGAGAACGTACGGTGAAAACCGACCAAGAACTAGGTTTTGGTGCGAATCTCGCTAGGGTCGGTCGCAGTAGTGCGACGAGCCTGGGCGGACCGCTCCGGTCGGACGCTCGAAGGGAAGAGCCGTGTCGATGGTCGAGCTGCAGCCCGGTGATCACTACGTCGCGATGGGCAGCTCCTTCGCCGCAGGTCCCGGGACCGGACCGCGGAGCCCTGGCAGTCCGCGGAGGGCCCGGCGGTGTGTGGCGAACTACGCCCACCTGCTGGCCGACCGCTCCGGCCTCCGGCTGACCGACGTCAGCTTCTCGGGCCAGACGGCGGCGCAGATGTTCACGGGCAGCGCCGGTCGGCCGGCGCAGATCGAGGCGCTGACTCCCGACACCCGGCTGGTCAGCCTGACGTGCGGCGGGAACGACGTGGGCTACATCCCCGTGCTCGGCCTCGCCAGCCTGCCCCGGCGGGTGCGTGAGCTGCCTGCGGTGCGGCGCCGTCTCGACGGACTGGTCGACGCGACCGACGCACGCTTCGACCGCCTCCCCGACACCTTCGACCAGCTTCTCGGTGCCGTGCGCCGCCGTGCGCCGCAGGCCACCGTCGTGGTCGTCGACTACCTGACGCTGCTGCCGCTGGACGACGCAACCCACGCTCGGCCGCTGCCGGACGACGTCGCCGACTGGGGCCGCCGGACGGCGCACCGCCTCGAGGAGGAGACCGCGGCGGCCGCCGCCAGGGCAGGCTGCGTGCTCGTCACCGCGTCGGCGGCCAGCCGGGAGCACCACGCGTGGGCGGACCGGCCGTGGACCCACCGCTTCCGGTTCGGCAGGCGGACGGCCCCGTACCACCCCAACGGCGACGGGATGCGTGCGATCGCCGACCTGCTCGCGCAGGTCCTGGAGCAGGACGCGCACCGCTCGGGGCCGTGAGCACCCGCTCCCCGGCGCCGAGCGGCGGCTCAGAACCCGGATGCCGCCAGCCATGCCAGGAAGGCGTCGAACCAGGCGTCCGACGGCGTGCCCTGCGTGCGGATGCCGAACCCGTGCCCGCCCCGCGCGTAGGCGTGCGCCTCCACCGACGCCCCGGCGTTCCGCCAGGCCTCGTACAGGGCGAGTGAGCCCCGGATCGTCCGGTCACCCACCTGGTCGTCGGTGGCCCAGGCCAGGAACAGCGGCGGGGCGGGCTCGGGCACGGCGAGGGAGTCCGACCACCCGGCGTACAGCGGCGCGAGGAACGACGGCCGCTCGCCCTCGCTCCCGTCGACGCAGGTCGCCAGGGAGACGAAGCCTCCCGCCGAGAAGCCGAGCATGCCGACCCGTTCCGGGGCCACCGACCACGTCGCGGCGTTCTCGCGGACCAGCCGGACGGCGGCGCCGCCGTCCTCCGCGCACTGGCCGCGCAGCGCCCGTGCGGCCTCGTCGAGGGAGCCGCGCGACGTCATCGCACGGCCGACAGCGGCCAGGAACTCCTGCTCGTCGACCGGGGTCGGAGCGGTGCGGTAGTGCAGGACGAATGCGGCGATCCCGCGCTCGGCGAGCCGCTCGGCAACCCGGCTGCCCTCGTTCTCGAAGGCGAGGAAGTGCAGCCCTCCGCCGGGCGCGATGACGACACCCGTTCCCGTGCCGGTTCCGGGGTCGGGCAGGTACGGCGTCAGGGTCGGCACGGTGACGTTGCGGATCAGCCGTTGGGCGTCCCCTCGTTCCCAGGGGATGCGCGCGACGATCGAGGCATCGACCGCGTCGTGTTGGCCGAGGATCACGGGGTCCAGTCGCTGCACGGCTCCTCCTGCCGTCGTCATTCGGCCATGGCGGCGACGCCGCCGGTGAGCCAGGTGCGCAGGCGGCGGACGGCCCGCTCGCCGTCCGGGGTGCCCGGCCGGTCCAGTGGTGCGTGCTCGGACTCGGCGGAGATGTCGTGCCACACCGGGACCTGGGCCTCGCGGAGCCGCGCCACGAACGGCTCGCTGCCGCGGCGGAGAGCATCGCGACCGCAGGTCAGCACGTAGGTCGGGGGCAGGCCGGAGAGCTCCGCCAGGCCGGGGGAGACGTAGGGCAGGTCCCAGGACGCATCCCCTGCCCAGGTGCTGAACATGTCCCGCATCCACTCGTCCCCGGGCAGCGACCTGCCGGCCAGGTCGGCGGCCATGTCGGGCGACGCGGGAGGCAGGTTCCCCTGCAGCACCGGGTAGGCGAGGAACAGGGATGCGGGCAGCGGGCCGCCCTCATCCCGGAGCCGGAGGGTGGCCCCCGCGACCAGGCAGCCGCCGGCGCTCCCGCCGCCCAGGTGCAGCTGCGTGGGGTTCACACCCAGCTGACCGGAGTGCTCGACGGCCCAGCGCCAGGCGGTCAGGACGTCGTCCTGCGGCTGGGGGTAGTGGACTCCGCCGATGCACATGCGGTAGTCCACCGAGAGCACCGGGATACCGGCGGCGGCGAGCTCGACCGCCGGCCAGTGGGCCTCCTTCTGGTCCAGGCTCCCGATCACGAAGGCCCCGCCGTGCACCCACACGAGGGCGGCGGTCGCGGTCGGCGCGCCGACCGGCGGGAGGTAGAGCCGCGCCCGGAGCCGGCCGCCACTGTCGTCGCTGAGGTCGCGGGTGCGGACCGCCTGGAGGTCCGGCCGATCGGCGGACAGCCGCTGCTGCCAGCGTGTGCCGTCGGGAACGCCGCCGGCGGCCTCCACCAGTCGGACGATGTCGGCGAACGGGGGCAGGCTGTTCGCGACGCCGCCGGCGGCCCGGTCCAGCAGGCGTTCGCGCAGCGGGCCGGGTAGCGCCTTGATCCCGCGCAGGGCGTAGCCGATGGCGGCGAAGCGGCGCCGGCCCCGCCCCGGCGGAAGGGGCTTCTCGATCGGGGTCGTGGTCACGGGATCTCCAAGCTGCGCGCGGTGAGCTGGTCGAGGGTGTCGCGCGGGACGGCGGGGCCCAGCAGGTCGACGACCTTGCGCATCGGCATCGAGCCGACCATGCGCAGCAGCGAGCGCGTCCGCCCGGCGCCGTCGGACTCCGAGCCGATCTGCTGGGCGAGGAGGGGACCCACGACGGGATGGGTAAGCCACTCGTCGACGGTGGAGTTCAAGGTCACCGCGCGGACGATCCGGTCACCGATCAACGCGATGGTGCGTTCGTCCAGGACCGTGGCGGCGTCCTGCCCCACCTGGACCATGTACTCGCCGGCCGGCACCACCCATTCGTGGGCGGTCACGTCCCAGTAGGCGAAGGCGCGGCGATCCAGGTCCAGCTCGACGGTCCGGGCCTGGCCTGGTGCCACGTGCACCTTGGCGAACGCTCGGAGCTCTCGCGCCGGTCTGCGCACAGGGCCGGCGTAGGTGGCGACGTAGATCTGCACGACGTGCGCCCCGGCCCGGTCCCCGGTGTTGGTGACGGTCAGCGTGACGCGTGCGGTGTCGTCCCCGGTGACCTCCACCGTCAGGTCGGTGCAGGTGAAGCTCGTGTAGCTCAGCCCATGGCCGAACGGGTAGCGCACCGGGACTCCGGTGGTGACGTAGGAGCGGTACCCGACCATGACCCGCTCGCCGTAGAGCGCGTGGCCCTGCTCGCCGGGGAAGGTGGTGGAACTGGGCACGTCGGCCAGACGCAGCGGAATCGTCTCGGCGAGCCGCCCGGAGGGGTTGGCGACGCCGAACAGCAGGTCGGCCAGCGCACCGCCGCCGGCCTGACCGAGCAGGTAGCCGTCCAGGATTGCGTCTACCTCGTCGTGCCAGCCCTCCAGCGACACGATCCCGCCGTGGGACAGCACGACGACGGTGCGCGGTGCGGCCGCGGCGACGGCACGGATGAGCCGCACCTGGGCGGCCGGGAGCTCCAGATGGGTGCGGTCGAATCCTTCGGACTCGTCGGCGTCCACGAGTCCGGCGAAGACCACCGCGACGTCCCCATCGCCGGCCAGGGCGACGGCCTCGTCGCGCAGCGCCGCTTCGTCACCGGTGCCGTCCAGGGTGAAGCCGGGGGCGAAGGGCACCTCGGTGGCGGCCAGGGCGCGGACGGCGTCGAGGGGCGAGTCGACGACGAAGGGGTTGATCCGTGAGCTGCCGCTGCCCTGGTAGCGCGGCGTCCGTGCGAACTCGCCGAGGACGGCGACCCGGGTGCTCTTCAAGAGGGGCAGCGCGTCGTCGTCGTTCTTCAGCAGGACCGCGCACTGGGCGGCCAGCTCGCGGGCCAGGACGTGGGCCGCTTCCAGATCCGGTTCGCCGGTCGGCTCGCCGGCCAGGGTGATGAGGGCGAGCACACGCGCGGCCGCGGTGTCGACGGCGGACTCCGCCAGCTCACCGGCTCGGACGGCGTCGACGATCCGGCGTGCGCTGCGGCCCTTCGTGCCGGGCATCTCCAGGTCCAGGCCCGCGCGGACCGAGGCCACGGCGTCGTCGACCGCACCCCAGTCCGAGACCACGGCTCCCTCGAAGCCCCACTCGCCGCGGAGCAGGTCGGTCAGCAGCCAGCGGTTCTCCGCGGCGGGGACGCCGTTGAGCTTGTTGTAGGCGCACATCACCGTGGCCGGCTGGGACTCCTGCACCACGCGCTCGAAGGCCGGCAGGTAGATCTCGCGCAGGGTCCGGTCGTCGACGTCGGCGCTGATCCGCATGCGCTCGGTCTCCTGGTTGTTCGCCGCGAAGTGCTTCACCGAGGCGCCAACCCCCTGCGCCTGCAGCCCGCGGACGTGTGCGGCGCCGAGGACCCCGGTGAGGAGCGGGTCCTCGGAGTAGTACTCGAAGTTCCGCCCGCACAGCGGGGACCGCTTGATGTTCACGCCGGGGCCGAGGACGACGTTCACGCCGAGCGCGCGGGCCTCGAGGCCCACGGCGGCTCCGATGCGTTCGGCGAGGGAGGGATCCCAGCTGGCGCCTACGGCGACGGCGAGCGGGAAGCAGGTCGCCGCCTGCGAGCCGCTCAAGCCCAGGTGGTCGAAGGAGCCCTGCTGCCGGCGGATGCCGTGCGGGCCGTCGGTGAGCACCAGCGAGGGGACACCGGCGTCGGGCAGTGCGCGGGTCGACCAGAAGTCGGCCCCCGACAGCAGGGCCGCCTTGTCCTCGAGGGAGAGGTCGGCGGGCTCAGGAAGGCTGGAGGAGGTCACGGGCTGGTCTCCAGGAGGCGGCGTCGCTCGGCCCGGCGTCGGGCTTGGGCGTCAGGGTCCGGGACGGGAGCGGCGAGGAGCAACCGCTGCGTGTAGGGGTGCTGGGGTCGGCTGGTCACCTGGTCGCCGTCGCCCCACTCGACGATCTCTCCGCGGTACATGACGGCGACGCGGTGCGACAGGTGCCGGACGACGGCGAGGTCGTGGGAGACGAAGAGGTAGGCCACACCCGTGCGCTCCTGGATCTCCGTGAAGAGGGCGAGCACCCGGGCCTGGGTGGAGAGGTCGAGGGCCGAGACGGGCTCGTCGCACACGATGAGCCGCGGCCCGAGTGCGAGCGCCCGGGCGATGGCGATCCGTTGGCGCTGTCCGCCGCTGAACTCTCGGGGGAGTCGGGCGCCGGCGTCGCCCGGCAGATGGACCTGGTCGAGCAGTTCGCGAACGCGCCGGGCAGCCTCGTTCCGGGGAACGCCCTGGGCTGTGAGCGGCTCGGTGAGGATCTGCTCGATGGTCAGCGACGGGTTCAGGGATGTGTAGGGGTCCTGGAAGACGACCTGGATGTCGCTGGCCAGGGCGCGCCGGTCTCGGCGGGAGAGGTGGCTGATGCCGCGTCCGTCGTAGCGGATGGTCCCGCTGGTCACCGGCGCGAGGCCGAGGACGGCTCGGCCGAGGGTGGTCTTGCCGGAACCCGACTCGCCGACGAGCCCGACGGTCTCACCGGGCCGGATGTCCAGCGAGACACCGGACAGGGCGCGGAAGGGTTTCTTGCCGAAACCGCGGGCGGGGTACTCGACCACGAGGTCCTCGACGTCGAGCAACCGCTCGGTCATGACTGTGCTCCCTGGGGCGTGTCGACGGCGGAACGGCCGTGAGCGAGGGCGGTGAGCGGCTCCCGGGGCGCACCGTCCTCGAGGACGGCGTCGAGCAGCGAGCGCGTGTACTCGTGCCTGGGGTCGGCGAAGATCGCCCGTGTCGGGCCGGTCTCGACGATGCGGCCGCTGCGCATCACGGACACCCGGTCGCACAGGTCGGCCACGACCCCGAGGTTGTGGGTCACGAGCAGGATGCCCATGGAGAGCTCGCGCTGCAGATCGCGCAGCAGGTCGAGGACCTCGGCCTGCACCGTGACGTCGAGCGCGGTCGTCGGCTCGTCGGCGATGAGCAGGTCCGGGTTGCAGGAGACGGCGCCCGCGATGAGGACGCGCTGGGCCATGCCGCCGGAGATCTGGTGCGGATAGGCGGCGAACGTGCGCTGCGGGTCCGGGATGCCGACGCGGGCGAGCAGTTGCAGCGCGCGTGACCGGGCCTCGGACCGACCGATTCCCAGGGCCACCCGCATCGGCTCGGTCAGCTGGTGTCCGATGGTGAACACCGGGTCGAGGTTGCTCATCGGTTCCTGGGGGATGTAAGCGATCCTCCGCCCCCGCAGCCGGGTCATCTGCCTCTCCGACAGGGTGGCCAGGTCGGTGTCCTCGAAGGCGATGCTGCCGCGGAGGATGCGGCCGCCGGGGGAGAGCAGGCGCAGGACCGCGAAGGCGGTCTGCGTCTTGCCGGACCCGGACTCGCCGATGAGGCCGTGGATCTCTCCTCGCCGCACGCTCAGCTCGACGTCCCGCACGACCTCCGTGGTCGATCCGTCGGGCTGGTCGTAGCCGACTGCCAGGTCGCGGACGCGCAGCAGTTCCTCCCCGCGCGCCTGGGCCGGCTCGTCGTGGACGACCACCGGGTCCGCCGGGGTCGCGGCGGCCGGGACGACGGCGCGCCGCCGGCGCCGCCGTCCCGGCAGGCCGCTGCGCTCGAGGGCATCGCGCACCGCGTTGCCCAGCAGGACGAGGGCGATGCAGGTCAGGCCGATGGCCAGGCTCGGCCAGAGCAAGGTCAGCGGCTCGCGGTAGATGGCGGCGAAGGCGTCGTTGAGCATGCCGCCCCAGCTGGGTCGTTGCGGGTCGCCCAGGCCGAGGAAGTCCAGCCCCGCCTGGACGGTGATCGCGATGCTGGCGATGCCGGCCGCCAGGATGATCGCGGGGGCCCGGACAACGGTGAGGATGTGCCGGGCGATGATCCGCCCGTCGGAGAGGCCGGAGACGCGTGCCGCGTCCACGTAGAGCTCCTGCCGGACGCCGGCGACGGCCGCCGAGACCACCCGGTAGAAGGCGGGGGACACGAGTACGCCGAGGACGAGCATCGTCGTGTACGGGCTGGGGCCGAGCACCGTGCGGGCGGCCAGCAGGACCACGATCGCGGGCAGGGCCATCAGGATGCCGGACAGCGACGAGGACACCGACTCCAGCCAGCGGCCGTAGTAGCCCGCGAGCAGGCCGGCGGTGATGCCGATCGCCGCGGCGACGGACACGGCGATCGCGGCGCCGGTGAGGCTCAGCCGCGAGGCGAAGAGCAGCCGGGACAGGATGTCGCGGCCGGAGCTGTCTGCGCCCAGGAGGTGATCCCCGCCGGGAGTGGCGAGTATGTCCGACGCCGAGGCGAAGTCGGGGTCCTGAGGCGCCAGCAGCGGAGCGAACACCGCGGCGAGGATGACGAGGAGGAGGAAGGCAGAGGAGGTGGCACCCACGGGATTCCTGAGCAGTCGGCGCAGCAGCGAGACGCGACCTGCGCGCTCGAGCGTGCCCACCCCGGGGACGTCCGTGGACAGGGAAGAGGCGGTCATGCGCGACGGACCTTCGGGTTCAGCCAACCCTGGAGCAGGTCGACGAGGAGGTTGAGGAGGACCACGAGGACGGCGGTGGCGATCACGACTCCGAGCACGAGCGGGACATCCCCGCCGACGGTGGCCGAGACCGCCGTCTGGCCGAGTCCGGGGATGGCGAAGATCTGCTCGATGATCACCGCGCCGCCGAGCAGGCCGACGAACTGCACGCCGAGGATCGACAGGGCAGGGCCGGCGGCGTTGCGGAGCACGTGTCCGTACACGACCCGGCGTTCGGACAGACCGCGGCTGCGCAGCGTGCGGACGTAGTCCTGTCGCAGGGTGTCGAGCATCGAGCCGCGGACCTGCTGGGCGACCCCGACGATGCTGGCGATCGACAGCGCGATGACCGGCAGCAGGATGGAGGACAACCAGCCTCCGGGGGAGTCGGCGAATCGTGTGTAGCCGGTCGGGTCGACCAGTTGCAGGTTGATCGCGAACACCAGCACCAGGAGGATGGCGACCAGGAAGCCGGGGACGGCGAACCCCAGGACCGACAGGAACTGCACGGCCGCGTCGATCCAGCCACCGCGTCGGGCGGCCAGCACGCCCAGGACGACGGCGATCACCGCGGTCACCGCGGTGGCGCCGATGACGAGGGACAGCGTCACGGCCAGGCGGCCGGTGACGGCGTCGTCGACGGACTGGCCGGTGAACCAGGACCGGCCGAGGTCGCCGCGGACGGCTGCGGAGGCCCAGTCGGCGAACTGGCTAAAGACCGGCCGGTCCAGCCCGAGTTCCGCGTTCTTCTTGGTCACTATCTCTGCGCTGGCGGTGGGGCCGAGGATCCGGCGGCCGACGTCTCCGCCGGTGGCGTACAGCAGGAAGAACGCGAGGACCGCGATCGTCACGATCAGGACGGCGCCGGCAGCCAGCCGGCGGAGGACGAACCACAACACGGGGGCTCCTCGAGCCAGGGAAGGGGAGCCGGTGGACCGCCGGCAGCCTGCCGGCGGTCCACCGGAGTGGACCCGGATCAGTCCGTGGGAGTGATGTTCTGGAGCAGCGGATAGGCGTTGTCGATCTGCAGGACGACGTCGGTGTCCGGGGCCGATGCGAAGCCGGCCTGCGCCCGGTAGAAGGGCACGAACCAGGCCTGGTCGACGACGTACTCGTTGAGCTCCCTGGCCGCGGTGGCCGCCTCGTCCTCCGTTCCTGTCTGGATGGTGTCCAGCAGTCCGGCGACGGTCTCGTCGGGCTGGTGGAAGACGTTGAACGTCGAGCCCTGGGCGATGGAGACCTGGGCGGTCTGCCACGCGGTGGTGTCCTGGGCGAGCTGGAACAGCGTTGCGGGGTACCGGGCGCCCAGCACCTGGGTGAAGGCATCGGCCAGCGCGATCGTCGTGTAGTTCACGGTGATGCCGACGTCGGCGAGGTACTGGGCCGTCAGGTCGAACACCGGGTCCAGGCCGATGTCGAAGAAGGGCATCTCCAGCGTGATGCCGTCGGGGTAGCCGGCGTCGGAGAGGAGCTCCCGTGCGGCGTCCGGGTCGTAGTCGTAGACGTCGTCGAGGTCGGGGTCGTAGGCCTCGCTCGCCTCACCGAAGACCTGTCCGGTGACCGTGCCGAGCCCGCCGGCGCCTTCCAGGAGAGCCTCGCGGTCGATGGCGTGCGCGATGGCCTGACGGACCCGCACGTCGCCGAGGGCCGGGTTGAGCTGGCCGGCCCGGTCGAACAGGAGGAGGCCGGCCCAGTTCAGCTCGACGGTCTGGATCGTGTAACCGGCCCCTTCGATCTGCGGGGCGGACTGGTTCTCGATCAGGTTGGTGGCGTCGACCTGGCCGCCCTGGATGGCGTTCACCTGCGTCTGGGCCGTCGTGTAGACGTTGATGACGAGTTCGTCGTAGTGCTGCTCGTCCGGGGCCCAGTAGTCGTCGTTCTTCGTGAAGACGTAGGTGGAGCCCACGACGGTTCGGTCGGTGTCGAGGACGTAGGGACCCGAGCCGATGGGCTTGGTCGCGGCGTCCGGGGCATCGAAGCTCGCGGGGCTGGCCTGGGCGCCGGCCACCTGCGCGAGGTGGACCAGCAGGGCCGGGTCGGGTGACGAGAGCGTGACCTGCAGGGTCGTGTCGTCGACCGCGCTGGCGTCGGCGACGTTGGCGAGCTTGCTGGCCTGCGCCGAGGTGCCGTCGCGGAACCGCAGGATGTTCTGGGCGGCCACATCGGCGGTGAAGGGCGTGCCGTCGGTGAAGGTCACGTCGTCCCGCAGGGTCATCGTCAGGACGGTCCGGGCCTCGTCGTAGGACCAGTCCGTGGCCAGCCACGGCTCGACCGACCCGTCCGGGGCCTGCCGCAGCAGCGAGTCGTACACCGCCTGGACGTACGGGGAACCGTTCGCCCACGTCGACTCCGCCGCAGCGAGGGAGGGAGGGGCCACGATCGAGCCGAGCGTCAGCGTCCCGCCGGAGCCACCCTCCCCACCGGCCGCGCCGTCGCTGTCACTGCCGCCGCAGGCGGAGAGCGCCATGGCCATCGCCAGGCCGGCGGCCGCAAGGCGCGCTGACTTCCTACCGAGCACGGGGTTGCCTCCAGGTGTCGCACCCCGGGCGGGGTGGCGTGGCCCACAAGGTAGACCGAAAACCTTCCATGCGAAAGGATTTCGTCCCAGCAGTCCTGAGTTACGGTTCGGCCGTGTCCGATGCAGCCCGCAAGCCTCGCGGCGAGTACGCCAAGACCGCCGCGCGGCGGCAGGAGATCGTCGCCGCAGCGGTGGCCGTCTTCTCGGCGGCCGGCTTCCGCGACGGGTCCGTGCGGGACGTCGCCGAGCGGGCCGGGCTGACGCACGCCGGGGTCATGCACCACTTCCCGACCAAGGTCGATCTGCTCCAGGCGGTGCTCGACTGGCGCGACAAGGACGCGTTGATCCGGCAGGGGACCGACCGCGCCGAGGGGCTGGACGTCGTCCGGGCCTGGCTCGACGAGGTGGCCCGGAACGAGGGGACGCCCGGGCTGGTCGACCTGCACGTGACGCTGTCGGCCGAGGGTGCCTCGCCCGATCACCCGCTGCACGACTACTTCGTCCAGCGCTACGAGGTGGCAGTGCGCCTGCTCACGAAGGGCCTGCGCGTCGCCGCCGATCGCGGAGAGCTGCGGCCGGACGTCGACCCGGATCAGGCGGCCCGCATGCTGGTCGCCGCGACCGACGGGCTGCAGATGCAGTGGCTGCTGCACCGGGACGCCGTCGACATGGCCGGCACGCTGAGGCGCTACGCGGAGTCCCTCATCACGGTCCCGCTCTGACCCGTGGCGGAATGACGGAGGCCCTGGTCAGCGAACTGACCAGGGCCTCCACCGCTGGGGTGAGTGACGGGACTTGAACCCGCGACATCCAGGATCACAACCTGGCGCTCTACCAGCTGAGCTACACCCACCACGTCCGTCCCCCGCGCACGAGCGGGAGGGGACCGACGCAACGATACCGGAGCCTCCGCCCCGCCCGACGGGGCCCGGGCGGTGGCGCGTCTCAGGCTCCGGTGGAGGGGGTCCCCTCCTCGCCGGAGAGGAGGGCGGCGAAGCCGCCGACGACCTCCTCGGCCGCCTTCTTGGCCTGCTGGCTGCCGGGGCCGGGCGCCTCGACGAACACGGTGCGCCGGTAGTAGGCCAGCTCGCGGACCGACTCGATGATGTCGGCCAGCGCGCGGTGCGCCAGCCCCTTCGCCGGCTGCCCGAAGTAGACGCGGGGGAACCAGCGGCGGGCGAGCTCCTTGACCGAGGAGACGTCGATCATCCGGTAGTGCAGGTGGTCGTCGAGCTCGGGCATGTCCCGGGCGAGGAAGCCGCGGTCGGTGCCGATGGAGTTGCCGCACAGCGGAGCGGTCCGGCGTTCGGGCACCCAGCGCTTCACGTAGGCGAGGACCTGCTGCTCGGCCTCGGCGAGGGTCAGCGTGGAGGCGCGCACCTCCTCGGTGAGCCCCGACTTGGCGTGCATCTCCCGGACGACGTCGTTCATCGCATCGAGGTCGGCGTCGTCGGCGCTGATGATCAGGTCCAGACCCGGGTCCAGGACCTTCAGCTCGGAGTCGGTGATGAGCACCGCGACCTCGATGAGCTTGTCCTTGACGAGGTCCAGTCCGGTCATCTCGCAGTCGATCCAGACCAGGTGCCCTGTGCTGTCAGCCACGGCGACCGACAGTACGCACCGCCACCGACGGCGTCCCGTGGGCTCGGGGCGCGCCGCGTTCCGGCGCCGGGGAATCGCCGCCGGCCCGGCGCGGTCACCGAGACGTCCCCGTGACGTGACGTAGCGTCGGGACAGATCGTCGGGGGTCGATCGCCCGCCGGTGCCGACCGGCGCCGCCAGACCGCCCACCCCACCGTGCCGTGCCATGGCCCACCCCCGACCCGGAGGACGACCGTGCTGCCCCTCACCCCGCTGCCGCCGCAGACGGACGGGGAACGCGCCTTCTTCTCCGAACTGGTGCGCTGGGACACCGGGAACGCCATCCGCGGCGCCGTCGTGGCGTCCATCCCGTTCGCCGACGGGCCTCTGCAGCGCCGCCTGTCCGACGCGATCCTGTTCGTGCCCGAGGGCATCGCCGTGGTCCGGGTGGCCGAGGTGGTGCGCCAGTCCGGCGTCGTCACCGCCTCGCCCGAGGGCCCGTGGACGATCGGTCCGCCCGGCACCGGGGGAGCGGTCCTGCAGCTGGGCGGTGGCGGGTCCACGCCGCTGGACGGGCTCATGCGCGCCGGCATGGAGACGGCCGTGCGGCTCCGCCGGGCCGGTCTGGAGCCGGGCCGCATCGCCCGGCTCACCGTGCTGGTCGGCGGCATCGAGGGGCTCCTCCCGGCCGACGGCGACCTCGGCGAGGGTGACCAGGTGGCGCTGC
This sequence comes from Blastococcus sp., assembly GCA_042090795.1. Taxonomy (GTDB): domain Bacteria; phylum Actinomycetota; class Actinomycetes; order Mycobacteriales; family Geodermatophilaceae; genus Blastococcus. Next base: position 110,544 of record JBELIQ010000009.1, read on the forward strand.
TGGAGACCCGCTCCCTACTGCTCGGCATCGCCCGGGCGAGCCGGTACACCGGCGTCGACAACCCGAGGCTGTGGACGACGGCCGACGTGCGGGCCGCACTCGAGGCCCTGGGTCTGCAGGGCCGCGGGCCCTCGGTCGAGGAGCTCAACGGCGAGGGCTTCCCGTACTCGCCCTACGTGCTGCGCCGGCCGCAGTTGCTGACGCCGGCGGCGATGGCGTCCTCGCCCGCCTCCGCCGCACCGGGCGCCCAGCCCCAGTCCGGTCCCGTGCCCCCGTCCGGTCCCGTGCCCCCATCCGGTCCCGTGCCCCCGGCGGCTCCGGCTGCTGCGATGCCCCCAGCCGCTGCGATGTCCCCGGAGGCCCCGGCACCCGCCGAGCCGGAGGGCTCGCCGGCTCGGCTCGTCTCGCCGACCCGGGAGTCGATCGACCAGGCCGTGGCCGCCTCCGTCGCCGCCGCGCACGCCGCCGCAGCCGCCCAGGCCACGGGCGACCCGCAGGCCAGGAACGCCCCGTACGCCGGCGGCCGGACCAACCCCGTCGGCGGCGCTGCGGCGGCCACGCCCGGGGCCGCCGCCGCTCGGCCGTCCGGGGACACCGTCGCCATCGACGGGCCGTCCGGCGACCCGGCACCCGCCGGGCCCCCGGCGTCCGCACGTCGGGACACCGTCGAGGTCGACGGGCACGCCGCCCCGCCCCCGGCGGATGCCGGTATCGGCGGGCTGTTCGGCGGTGCCGAGCCCGATGTCGCGCCGGAACCGCCGCGCACCGCCGTCCTGCCCGCGCAGCAGCCGGCTGACCAGGCGCACGGCGCCACGGCCCGCTCCGCCGCCGGGCCGCAGCAGGCGGAGCCGCCGCAGCACTTCTGGGACCGCCCCTCCGACGACGACACGGGCTCCGACCAGGCCGGCCGCACCGGCCGCGTGCTGCTGGTGCTGGCCGCGCTGCTGGCCCTGGTGCTGGCCGGCGTCGGCGTGGGGATGGCGCTCGCGAACCGGGACGGCGGCGACGACACGGCTGCGCCGGCCGAGTCCAGCGGGGACCCCGGCCCGTCGGGGCCCGCCGTCGGCAGCGTCCAGGAGGTCGCCGGCGTGTCCTACACCCTGCGCGCCGCGGAGGTCGACGACACGTGCGTGGGCAACGCCTACGGCGACACCGCGACCTTCTTCGAGGCCTCGGACTGCACGGGCGTGTCCCGGGCGCTGTACTCCGCCGAGCTCGGCGGCCGGGAGGTGGTCGTGTCGGTGGCGCGGGTGCGGATGCCCGACACCGCGCAGGCCCGGCAGCTGCGGGCGCTGACCGACACCAACGGCAGTGGCAACGTGAGCGACCTGCTGAGGGAGGGCGTCACGTACGCCGGCGGTCCGGCGGAGCTGACCGGCGCCGAGTACGCCAGCGCGGTCTCCGGGGCGACGGCCACCATCGTCGAGAGCGCCTGGGTGGACCCCGGCGCCGGGGGCACGGACGCCGAGGTGGACCAGGTCGCCACCAGCGGGTTGTCCCTGACCACCCCGCCCTTCGACTAGGCCCCTCCGGAGGCTCGCCGCGAGCGTGCGAGGTGAGAGGGAGGGGGTCCTCAGCGGGCGGTGGCGGCGGCCTCGGCCATCCCGGACAGCAGGGCGGCCATCGCGGACCGGTCGAGCTGCCCGGCGCTGTGCGGGGTGGAGTTGATCAGCCCGAAGACGGCGTGCGCCCGGGCGCGGCAGGCGGCGTCGTCCGAGGCGGGGTGCAGCCGGGCCAGCACCGCGACCCACACCTCCACGTAGCGGCGCTGCAGCCGGCGCACCTGAGCGGCGTCGGCGTCGGTGAGCGAGCCGAGGTCCCGGTCGTGGACGGTGATCAGTGCCGGGTTGTCGAGGGCGAAGTCGACCTGGAAGTCGACGAGGGCCCGCAGTTGCGCGGCGGGGTCGGCGCCGGCCGCAGCGACCCGCTCGCTCCCACCGATCAGCAGCCGCTCGCTGATCCGCAGCAGCATCTCGGCGAGCATGGCGTCCTTGCCGGCGAAGTGCCGGTAGATCGCGGGGCCGGTGACGCCCACCGCCGCGCCGACGTCGTCCACGCCCACGGCGCGGGACCCGCGCTCGGCGAACAACTGCGCCGCGGCCTGCAGGATCTGCTCCCGCCGCGACGGCCGGCCGGCGTCGGCGTGCAGGGCGGTGTCCCGCTCCGAGCCCGTCGTCGTCACGCCGGGATCCTACGGCGGGGTCCCGGCCGGCCGGCCGGTCCGCGTGTGGGCTGGCCCACCCGAGTGAACGATGGTTAACCTGCCTCCGTGGACGCGCCGGTGCTCACCCGTTCGACGCCACCCGACCCCGCGACCGCAGCCCGCAACGCGGCCGCGCACGCCGAACTGGCCGCGGACCTCGCCGCCCAGCTCGGCCGCGTCGCCCTCGGGGGCGGCGAGCGGGCCCGCGAGCGCCACGTGTCCCGCGGCAAGCTGCTGCCCCGCGCACGGGTCGACGCGCTGCTCGACCCCGGCAGCCCCTTCCTCGAGCTCTCCCCGCTGGCCGCCCACGGCCTGTACGACGGCGACGCCCCGGCCGCCGGGATCATCACCGGCATCGGCCGCGTCGCCGGCCGGGAGTGCGTGGTGGTCGCGAACGACGCCACCGTCAAGGGCGGCACCTACTACCCGATGACGGTGAAGAAGCACCTGCGCGCGCAGGAGGTGGCGCTGCACAACCGGCTGCCGTGCATCTACCTGGTCGACTCCGGGGGCGCCTTCCTCCCGATGCAGGACGACGTCTTCCCCGACCGCGAGCACTTCGGCCGGATCTTCTTCAACCAGGCGAACCTCTCCAAGGCCGGCATCGCGCAGATCGCCGCCGTCCTGGGGTCCTGCACAGCCGGTGGCGCGTACGTGCCGGCGATGAGCGACGAGGCCGTCATCGTCCGCGGTCAGGGCACGATCTTCCTCGGCGGCCCGCCGCTGGTGAAGGCCGCGACCGGCGAGGTCGTCACTGCCGAGGACCTCGGCGGGGGAGACCTGCACAGCCGGATCAGCGGGGTCACCGACCACCTGGCCGACGACGACGCGCACGCGCTGGAGATCGTCCGCCAGATCGTGGGCACCCTCGGCCCGCGCGAGCCCCGGCCCTGGGACGTCGACCCGGTCGAGGAACCGCTCTACCCGCCGGAGTCGGTGGTCGAGGTCGTGCCGCCGGACCCGCGGACCCCCTACGACGTCCGCGACGTCATCGCCCGGCTGGTCGACGGCAGCCGGTTCGCCGAGTTCAAGCCGCTGTACGGGTCGACGCTGGTCACCGGCTTCGCCCGGCTGCACGGCCACCCGGTGGGGATCGTCGCCAACAACGGCGTGCTGTTCAGCGAGTCGGCGCTCAAGGGCGCGCACTTCATCGAGCTGTGCGACCGCCGGAAGATCCCGCTGCTGTTCCTGCAGAACATCTCCGGTTTCATGGTCGGCCGCGACTACGAGGCGGGCGGCATCGCCAAGCACGGCGCCAAGATGGTCACCGCGGTCGCGTGCGCGCGGGTGCCGAAGCTGACCGTCGTCATCGGTGGGTCGTTCGGGGCGGGCAACTACTCGATGTGCGGCCGGGCCTACTCGCCCCGGTTCCTCTTCACCTGGCCGAACGCCCGCATCTCGGTGATGGGTGGTGAGCAGGCGGCATCGGTGCTGGCGACGGTCCGCCGGGACGGCCTCGAGGCCCGCGGCGAGGAGTGGCCGGCCGAGGAGGAGGAGGCGTTCAAGGCGCCGATCCGCGAGCAGTACGAGGCGCAGGGGCACCCGTACTACGCCACCGCCCGGCTCTGGGACGACGGCGTCATCGCCCCCGCCGACACCCGGACGGTGCTGGGCCTGGCGCTCTCCGCCTGCGCCAACGCGCCCCTCGAGGAGGTCGGCTATGGCGTCTTCCGCATGTGACCCCGTCGTCCCCGGACTTCCTGCACCGGAAGTCCCCGGGGTCGTCCGGACTCCCGGTACCGGAAGTCCCTCCGGGTCCCTGCTTCTCCGCGGAAAGGCGGTCTGCTCTTCCGCGGAAGAGCGGGATCGGGTGGTGGCGTAGGTGTTCGACACCGTCCTCGTCGCGAACCGGGGCGAGATCGCCGTCCGGGTGATCCGCACCCTGCGCGAGATGGGCATCCGCTCCGTCGCCGTGTACAGCGACGCCGACGCCGGCGCGCTGCACACCCGGCTGGCCGACGTCGCCGTCCGCATCGGCCCGGCACCGGCGGCGCAGAGCTACCTGTCGGTCGAGCGGGTGCTGGCCGCCGCCGCGCAGACCGGGGCCCAGGCGATCCACCCCGGCTACGGCTTCCTGTCCGAGAACGTCGGGTTCGCACGTGCCTGCGCCGACTCCGGCGTGGTGTTCATCGGCCCGCCGGTGGCCGCGATCGAGGCCATGGCCGACAAGATCCGCGCGAAGCAGACCGTGATGGCCGCGGGCGTCCCCGTGGTCCCGGGCCGCACCGAGCCGGGGATGACCGACGACCAGGTCGCCGACGCCGCGGCCGCCGTCGGCTTCCCGGCGTTGCTCAAGCCCAGCGCCGGTGGCGGAGGCAAGGGCATGCGGGTGGTGCGGACGGCCGACGAGCTCGCCGACGCGATCGCCGCGGCCCGCCGGGAGGCCCGCGGCTCCTTCGGCGACGACACGCTGCTGGTCGAGCGGTACGTCGGCCACTCCCGGCACATCGAGGTGCAGGTGCTCGGCGACGCGCACGGCACCGTCATCCACCTCGGCGAGCGCGAGTGCTCGCTGCAGCGCCGGCACCAGAAGGTGATCGAGGAGGCGCCGTCCCCCCTGCTGGACACCGCGATGCGGGCGTCGATGGGCCGCGCGGCGGTCGAGGCGGCCCGGGCCGTGGGGTACACCGGTGCCGGGACCGTCGAGTTCATCGTCGACGCCGACCAGCCACGCGACTTCTTCTTCCTGGAGATGAACACCCGGCTGCAGGTCGAGCACCCGGTCACCGAGCTCATCACCGGCCTGGATCTCGTGGAGCAGCAGATCCGCGTGGCGGCCGGCGAGCGGCTGCCGATCGAGCAGAGCGACGTCTCCCTCGACGGGCACGCGATCGAGGCGCGGCTGTACGCCGAGGACCCGGCGCGAGGCTTCCTGCCGCAGGCCGGCACGGTGCTCGGGCTGACGGAGGCGGACGGGCCCGGTATCCGGGTGGACAGCTCGCTGGCCGTGGGCACCGTGGTCGGCACCGACTACGACCCCATGCTGGCCAAGGTGATCGCCTGGGCGCCGGACCGCGAGACCGCCCGCGCGCGCCTGGTCGGCGCCCTCGGGCGCACCGCCGTCCTCGGGGTGACGACGAACGCGGCCTTCCTGCGGGCGCTGCTGAGCGATCCGGACGTCGTCTCCGGGAAGCTGGACACCGGACTGATCGAGCGGCGCGGCGAGGACCTCACGGCCGCCGAGCCCGTGCCCTTCACCGTGTACGCGGCGGCGGCGCTGGCCCTGCTGGTGGAGTCCGAGCCGGCCGGCCCCGTCGTCGACCGCTGGGACGTGCCCGACGGCTGGCGGCTGGGCGAGCGGGCGTGGACGGTGCGCCGCCTGCAGGCAGCCGGCGCCGAGCCGGTGGAGGTGCGCCTGCGCGGCCGGGCGGCGGCGGCCGAGGTGCAGGTGGCCGGCGGTGTGGTGCCGGCCAGGGCGATCCGGGACGGGGAGCGCCTGAGCGTGACCGTGGGCGATGGGACGACCTCCTACGTCGTCGTCCACTCCGGCGGGACGGTGTGGCTGGCCGGCGACGGGCACGTGACCGGTCTGCGCGAGCAGCAGCGGTCGACCACGGCGTCCGGGGCGGCGGCCGGGGACGGCGTCGTCACCTCACCCATGCCGGGCACGGTGACCGTGGTGCAGGCGTCCGTCGGCGACGAGGTGGCTGCGGGGACCCCGCTGCTGGTCGTCGAGGCGATGAAGATGGAGCACGTGCTCACCGCCCCGATCGCGGGCACGGTGACCGAGCTCGGCGTGGCAGCCGGCCAGACGGTCGCGCTGGACGAGCGGGTGGCGCTGGTGACCCCGGCCGCTCCCGCCGACGAGCAGGAGGACTGAATGCTGGACTACCGGCTCAGCGACGAGACCGAGGCGCTGCGGACGACGGTGCGGGAGTTCGCCCGCGAGGTGATCGCCCCGCAGATCGGCGACTTCTACGAGCGCGACGAGTTCCCCACGCACATCGTGCGGCAGATGGGTGAGCTCGGGCTGTTCGGCCTGCCCTTCCCGGAGGAGTACGGCGGCTCGGGCGGCACCTACTTCGACCTGTGCGTGGCGCTCGAGGAGCTGGCGCGGGTCGACTCCTCGATGGCGATCACCGTCGAGGCCGGCGTCTCCCTGGGCGCCATGCCGATCTTCCGGTTCGGCACCGAGGAGCAGAAGCGCGAGTGGCTGCCGCGGCTGTGCGCCGGCGAGGCACTGGGTGCCTTCGGTCTGACCGAGGCCGGTGGCGGTTCGGACGCCGGGTCCACCCGCACCACGGCCCGGCTCGAGGACGATTCCTGGGTCATCAACGGCTCGAAGGCGTTCATCACCAACTCCGGCACCGACCTCACCGAGCTGGTGACGGTCACCGCGGTCACCGGCACGCGGCCCGACGGCGGCAAGGAGATCTCGGCGATCATCGTGCCGTCGGGGACGCCGGGCTTCGCCGTCGGGAAGCGGTACTCCAAGGTCGGCTGGAACGCCTCGGACACCCGGGAGCTGTCGTTCGACGACGTCCGTGTGCCGGCCGAGAACCTGGTGGGGGAGCGGGGCCGCGGCTACGCGCAGTTCCTGTCGATCCTCGACGAGGGCCGGATCGCGATCTCGGCGCTCTCGGTGGGGCTGGCGCAGGGCTGCGTGGACGAGTCGGTGAAGTACGCCGGGGAGCGGGAGGCGTTCGGGCAGGCGATCGGGAAGAACCAGGCGATCCAGTTCATGATCGCCGACATGGAGGTGCGGGCCTCCACCGCGCGGCTGGCCTACTACCGGGCGGCCGAGAAGATGCTGCGCGGCGAGCCGTTCAAGCGGGAGGCCTCGATCGCCAAGCTGTACAGCTCCGAGGTCGCCATGGACAACGCGCGGTACGCCACCCAGGTGCACGGCGGGTACGGGTTCATGAACGAATTCCCGGTGGGCCGGTTCTACCGCGACGCCAAGATCCTGGAGATCGGCGAGGGCACCAGCGAGGTGCAGCGGATGCTCATCGCCCGCGACCTCGGCCTCGGCTGAAGGCGCGCCCAGCAGGCCCCGCCCTGCTAGTGACCCCTGCTGTGGCTGTGCGCGACGCTGAGCATGACGACGGTGTCCTCGTCGGCGAGCAGGCTGTGCCGGCGGTCCGGGATCGGGCTGATCTGGTGCGCGCCGAGCTCGATCACCTCGTCGCCGGCTACCAGTCGCGCCCGACCCCGGAGCACCTGGATGCTGGCGGAACCCGGGCTCTCGTGCTCGTCCAGGGCCGCTCCCGCGGTCAGTGCGACCACGGTCTGGCGCAGGCCGTCCACCGGGTGCGGCAGGGTGCGGCCCGCTCGGCCGGCGTGCCCCGACTTCGCCTTCTCGAGCAGTTCTCCGGCGAGCGCGTGCAGGTCGATGGGTGCATCCGTCGTCATGCCCGCCGACCCTACGGCCTCCGGTGGCCGCGAGACATGCCGATCCGGTACGAGAACGGCCTCTGACCTGGCCTTTCTCGCCCCGATCGACGAGGAGTCGACACGGCAGTTGGCAGTTCCCCACCACCTCGGCCGGAACGCCAGTGGCGGATGTGGCCAGCGTGATCCGTCCCTGCGAACGCGCTGGTCAGACGGCGTGTCCCTCGTCGTGGCGAGGGGAGCCGGACAAGCTGCGCGCGGCTCGCGACGACGGTCGTCACGAGACCGTCTGGAGAGAGTCCATGCCCGCGTCGGCCCCCCTCACCGCCATCCGTCCCCGTCGAGGTCTCGTCCGCAGTTCGGTGCTGGGCATGGGGCTGCTCGTCGCCGGCAGCGCCGTGGCGTCGCCTGCACTCGCCGAGGAGGAGGGGACCGATCCTGGGGACGTCGACCTCGACGCCGGGCAGCCGGTGGAGCTGTCCGCCACCGCCGGCCCGCTGGTCACCGACGAGGAGTGGACCTCGACGAGTCCCACCGGGTTCGAGGTCCCGGCCGCCGACTTCGGCATGAGCAAGACGTTCAGCATCGACCTCTCCGCCCCGAAGGACGCGCCCGAGGACCTGTCGCTGGCCGGAGCGCAGTTCGAGCTCGTCCGGTCCACCGGGAGCATCGAGGGAACGTGCACGACCACGCACGACGGCGGGTGCAGCTTCTACAGCTTGGCGCACCCCTTCGCAACCCCGAGCGAATCGAACGCCGAGGTCGAGGCCGGCTACATGTACATGCTGCGGCAGTCCCGCCGATCGACCGGCCTCGCGCTGCTCCCCGGCGATCTGGGGACGGTCTACATCTGTGGTGGTGGCGAGTGCAGCGGCGGCCGGTACGCCTACTTCACGCCGGACTCGCTCTTCCACAGGACGCTCGACGGCATCGCGACCGAGGCCGGCAGCGGCAGCGCGCTCGCCGGACGGACCTTCGCGCTGACGGGTCCCACGTACCCCCGCAACGACGGCACCGGCGCCCCGGTGTCGGGTGCGTGGGGCACGGCGACCAGCGACGACGACGGAGCGCTGTCGTGGTCGGGCTGGTTCCTCCCGGGGGACTACGCCCTCAGTGCCGTGGCGGACGGGGACGGCCCCCTCTCGGGCGAGCCGGCCGAGGTGACCTTCGCGGACTGGGCGCCGTTCCAGGAGGGCCGCCCGTCGGTGGAGATGGCGCTCCGTTACGTCCGGCCTGCCGTGGAACCCGGGGACGGCGGTGCCTCCGACGGCGGAACCGGCGAGACCCCCGGTGCGCCGGGCGAAGGCGGCAGCCAGGGCGGCGCCGGCGAGGGCACCGTGGTGCCGGGCGGCGGTACGGCCCCCGCCACCGGAGCGCCGTCCACCGGGAGCCCGTCCACCGGCAGCCCGGCCCCCGGCAGCCCGGCCCGCCCGAGCGCCGTCGACGAGGCCCCGAAGCCCGGCGGGAACCAGGGCGTCCCTGCCGGCAAGCCGGTCCGGCCCGCCGTCGGTGACCCGACTGCCGGGGTGGCCCCCGGCGCCAGCGCCCCGGAGGCCCCGGAGCGACCGTCCGCGGTGGTGGCCGGCCTGGGTGTCGTCGAGCTCCCGAGCGCTGCGACGCCGACGGCGGTCCCCGCACCGACCAGCGCAGCTCCGCGGCCCGCGGCCGCTCCGCCGGTGTTCGCGGCCACCAGCGCATCGCCCCGGCTGGAGACGGCGAGCAGCGGCGTGTCCGAACTGCAGGTCATCGGCCTCGGAGCGCTGCTCGTGAGCACGGTCGGGGCCGGATTCCTGTTGCTCCGCATGCGCCGGCGCGATCGTGACGCCTGACGGCACGCTCGAACCCTGGTTCGCCCGCGTGCCGGCCGGGTCCGGCGTCGGCGGCGAGGAGATCCTCTACGCCGTCGTCTCCGGGGACTTCCCGGCCGGCAGCGTGGTCGACCTGCCCGGAGCCGCCCGCCCGTCCGGATGGCGGGTGGCCGTCCGGTCCGTCGAGCAGCGGGTGACCGGTGTCCAGGTCTGCGCCCCCGGTGCTCCGCCGATGTGGTTCGTGGACCTCCCGGAGCCCGACGCCGACCCGGCCGCGCGCACGGTCGTCGCCTTCTCCGACACCCGGTTCACCGACGGCGTCCTGCTGGACGCGGACCAGGCGCGGGTGCACGGCATCGGCGGGGATCACCAGGTCGCTGCGCTGCGCTGGTACACCGACAGCGGCCTGGTCCACCAGCTCTACGTGCGGCCCGCCTTCCGTCGCCGCGGAGTCGGCAGCAAGGTCGTGCAGGCGGCCTTCGGACTCCAGGCGGCGGCCGGCGGGCCGCTCCTGTACGGCGACGGCCGGCGCACCGACATGGGGGAGGACTGGCGCCGCCGCCTGCCGGAGGAGATCGCCGTGCGGATGGCTCCGCGGACGCACCGGATGGCCCCCATGACACCGGGCGAGCCGGTGCCGGCCGGCCGGGCCTGACCGCCACGGCCTCCGTCGACATCCGGGCACCCGCGCCGGTGCCGGATGCGCAGCACACCGCATCGGCTCCTGTCCGGTACCGGAACGCGGCCGAGAGCTTGTCATGGCGCTGCCCCGCCGCAGGGCTTCCCGCTGGTGCCGCATCGGTGCAGGTGACAGGCGTATCAGCGGAGGCCATCGCGCCCTGGTGGTGCGCATGGGCCTGCAGTGACCGCCTGCCTGCATCGGCGTGTCGCGCCTCGGCTCGGCGCGCCCTCGCTGCACGTCGCGGAGCGCTAGCTTCGCGCCACGATCCACCACTTCACGGGAGTCCACCGCAATGACGCAACCCTCCAACGAGGCTCTGAGCAGCCCGGCCGCATCGATCCTCCGGCGCCGGGGGTTCTGGATCGCGTTCGTCGCGGTGCTCGCCGTCCTCGCAGCCATGGCCGGGGGCTCCGCGCTCGCGGCGCGCGGTGAACTGGTGAACACGGCCCGGACGGTGGACGCCGGACCCGAGGGTGCACTCGCGGTCGACCGCGCCGTCACGTCGAGCCGTCCGACCTCCGGACAGGGCCAGAGCAACCAGGAGAGCCAGGGTCAGGGGAACCAGGGCAACCAGGAGAGCCAGGGTCAGGGGAACCAGGGCAGCCAGGGCAACGGGAACCAGGGCAACCAGGGGAACCAGGGCAACGGGAACCAGGGGAGCGGCAACCAGGGCAGCGGCAACCAGGGCAGCGGCAACCAGGGCAGCGGCAACCAGGGCAGCGGCAACCAGGGCAACGGGAACCAGACGGCCCCCGAGGCCCCGACCCCGCCGGCTCCCGACGCCCCGGCGGATGGCGTCGTCGAGGTCCCGTCGGTGGTCGTCCCGCCGTCCGAGGTGGAGCCCGTCGAGCCCGTTCTGACCCTGCCCGATGTCCTGACGCCGAGCGATTCACCGACGCCGGTCGACGAGGAGCCCGTCGACGAGCAGCCCGTCGAGGTCCCCGCCGACGAGCCCGTTGACCAGGAGCCGGTCGAGGAGCCCCAGGTGCCGGTGGTCGTCGTGCCTCAGCCCGCCGCCGTCCCGGTCGTCGCAATGGGCATCGCGCCCGGGTGCGTCGGCGACCAGGCCGTCCTCGTCCAGCAGGCGCAGAACGAGGACACCAAGGGCGTCTCGGTCCACTTCCTCGCGAACGCGGACTTCCCGGCCTCGGGCTCCCAGTCGCTGACCACGGCTCCGGACGAGAAGAAGCGCAACGAGGTGAGCGTCACGGCCGTCTCGGGCAAGGCCTACGTCGGCGCCGGCTCCATCGCGGTGCGCACGTACCGGGCCGCGCAGACGGTCGGGGGCGTGGCCTTCCCGGCGGTGTCGGAGACCCGGACCCTGGCCTACGACGCCTTCACCTGCGAGAAGCCGGCCGTCGTCGCGACCGTCAAGGCGCAGCTCGTCAACGGCCGGATCGTGCTGGCCCTGTACGCGCGGAACACCGGCAACACCCCGCTGCAGGTGAAGTTCAACCCGACCGCGCACTTCCCCGGTTCGGCGTCCTTCGCGCTCGCGCCGGGCGCGGCCAGGTACAGCACCGTCCCGACCGACTCCGCGGCGGTGCCGGCGTCCGCCGTCTCGGTGAACGTGGTGTCCTCGGTGCAGGGGAAGCGGGTCGCGCTCAACAGGATCGCCAAGCACGACGCCCTGTCGGTCGCCGTCCCCGACTGACCCCGCGCAGCCGGGTCCGATCCCGATCACCACGGAGGCCCACCCCGTCCTGCTGGACGGGGTGGGCCTCCGCGTTCCTCCGTCCGCCTCGGGGTGCGCCGCGGCTCTGTGACCGCCGGGCGGCCCTCGCTCAGGCCGTGACGTCGACCAGCACCTTGCCGACGGCGCCGTCCTGCACGGCCTGGTGGGCGGCGGCGGTCTCGGCCAGCGGGAACACGTGCAGCGGGAGGCCGGCCCCCTCGCCGACCCGGACCGCCCCGTCGGCGACCGCGGTGGACACGTCCTCGATGCCGAGCACCTTGGCCCGCTCCGGCTCGGTGTAGACGAGCACGAACTGCCAGCGCGCGTTCGGGCCCATCTGCGCCCGCACGGGCACGGTGACTTCCGCGCCGCCGTCGTCGGCGTACATGGCGACGGCGCCGTGCATGCCTATCACCTGCGCGTCGACGGCGGCGTTGACCGCCGCCGACACCTCGACGATCGCGGCCACGCCCTTCGGCGCGACCTTCCGGACCTCGGCGACGACGTCCTGCTCCCGGTAGTCCACGACGTGGTCGGCGCCGGCGGCTGCGGCCAACTGCGCCTTGCGCGGGCTGCTCACGGTGGCGATGACGGTCGCGTCCGCCCAGCGGGCCAGCTGGATCGCGGCGTTGCCGACCGCTCCGGCCCCGCCCTGCACGAGCACGGTGTGCCCGGTGAGCGCGCCGGCGCCCAGCCGGTCGGGCAGCGACTCGGCGACGGTCAGGCAGCGGTGCGCGGTGAGGAACGGGATGCCGAGGGCGGCACCCAACTCGAAGGTGGGGTCTGCGCCGAGCAGCACCACGTGCCGCGCCGGGACGACGGTGTGCTCGGCGGCGGTGCCCCAGCGGCGCTGCCAGGCGGCCTCCCAGATCCACACCCGCTCGCCGACCAGCACCGGGTCGACGCCCTGCCCGACGGCCTCGACGGTGCCGGAGCCGTCCTGGTTCGGCACCTGGCCGTCCGGGCCCGGCTGGGCCGCGCTGCGGGACTTCCAGTCCGTCGGGTTGACCCCGGAGAAGGCGACGCGGACCCGTACCTCCCCGGGCCCGGGGTCGGGCACGGGGACGTCGAGCAAGTCGAGGACGTCGGGGCCACCGGGACGGTGGTAGGTGATGGCGCGCATGGCCCCGCACCTACCCGGCAGGCGCCTACCAACGCACCGCTGGGGTCAGGGAGCCGGCGGAGCGGCCGGGACCTCCGGCGCGACGGCGGGAATCAGCCGCTCCGACTGCGCGCGGCGCCAGTGGAGGGCGAACAGCCCGCCCGCGAGGAGCAGCGTCAACCCCGCGGTCACCGTGCTGACGATCTCGCTCCGCCGCTGCGAGTCCTTCGCGGCGTCTTGCTCCGCGGAGAGGAACTCCTCGTCCATGCCGCCGATGGCGCTCGGGTCCTCGTAGGCGGTCCAGCCGTAGCCGTAGACGTCCTCGGGGTAGGCGATCCCGATCGCGCTGCGCACGAGCTGGACGACGGCGACGAGGCTGACCAGCAGCATGATCAGGCAGACCAGGTAGAGGTACAGGTTGCGGGGGGTCATTCGGTCCTGGACGGCCACGGAGGCTCCTCTTCCGGGCGCGGCGCAGCTGCCACGCGGTCGGGCGCATCCTGCCGGAACAGGGGCTCTGACCAGCACGCTGTGCCGCGGAACCCGCTGGGCGTGTCGTCACCGGACGTGGCTGCTGATCTGTGGAGCCGCCGGCGTCGGCGCCGTTCCCAACGCCGGGTGACCTGGGTAGCCTCCGGACCGGCCACCTGGGCTGCCGAGGACCGGCCACCGGGCCCACCGAGGAGATCCATGAGCGTCGAGTTCCTGATCACGACGCTGGTCGTCGTCGCCACCCCGGGGACCGGGGTGCTGTACACGGTGGCCGCCGGTCTGGCCCGCGGCGCCCGCGCCAGCGTGATCGCCGCCGTCGGGTGCACGCTCGGCACGCTGCCGCACGTGCTCGCCGCCATCACGGGCTTGGCCGCGCTGCTGCACACGAGCGCGGTGGCGTTCCAGATCGTGAAGTACGCCGGCGTCGCCTACCTGCTGTGGATGGCCTGGAACACCATCCGGGACACCGGCGCCCTCGCCGTCGAGTCGGAGACCGGCACGCGCTCGGCACGGCAGGTCATCGTCTCCGGCGTGCTGGTCAACATCCTGAACCCCAAGCTGACGATCTTCTTCCTCGCGTTCCTGCCGCAGTTCGTCGCCCCTGGGTCGACGAACGTCCTGGCCAGCATGCTGTGGCTGAGCGCGGTGTTCATGGCCGTGACCTTCGTGGTCTTCGTCGGCTACGGGCTGTTCGCCGCCGCCGTCCGCGACCACGTCATCACCCGGCCGCGCGTGCTGACCTGGGTGCGGCGGGTGTTCGGCGGAGCGTTCGTGGCGCTCGGCGCACGCTTGGCATTCGCGCAGCGCTGAGCCTCAGCTCGCGTAGCCGTCCGCCTCGGTCGGCCACTCCAGCGGGGGCAGCCCGGCCAGTGCGGCGAGCCGGTCGACGGTGAGCTCGACCGACTCGTCGGTGGGTGGGACCCCGCTGGGGGATGCGAGCAGGGGAGGCAGTTCGGCCGGCTCGACGTCGGCGCCGGTTGCCTCCTTCGCCCAGGCGGCGAAGCCCTGGGCCTCCGCGTCGACGTCGACCGGGTCCGAGGCGTCGACCTCGTCGAAGTAGAACCGCGGCTCGTAGCCGAGGAAGAAGCGGCCGCCGCTCGCGTCACCGCGGCGGTGGTCGACCGTGGCGATCCGGCTGTCGTGCACGTCGACCAGGAGGAACGGCACGGCCGTCGGAGCGCCCCGGGTCCACCGCCCGTCGCTGTAGGCGAACTTCCCGAAGAGACCCACGGACCGAGGCTAGCGACGCCCGGCGCTCAGCCGGTCAGGCCGCCGGGCAGGTTGACCACGATCGCCTCCTGGCTGCTCCGGGCGATGATGACGACGGCCTCCTCGTCGCCCGGGTTCTCCTCGCGGTGCGGGGTGAACGGCGGGACGAAGACGTAGTCGCCGGGCTGCGGGCTCAGCCGCACCTCCTCGCCGTCGCGGGCGAACACGAACACCGGACGCCCGGAGACGACGAAGATCGCGGTCTCGGAGTCGCCGTGGTGGTGGTTGCCCGACGACGCCCCTGGGCCCACCGTCGTCCGGCCCATCCAGAGCCGTTCCGAGCCCACCGTGCGCGCGGAGATCGCCTCGCTGCGGGCCATCCCCGGCGTCTGGCCGGTGTCGGTCGACAACTCCCCGGCCGGGACGTGCCGCAGGGGGTGGTGCCACTCGTCGTGCTGCTCGGTCATGTCGCTCCCGGGTCGCGGCGGGTCGTCGAGCCGACGCTAGCGCCGGACGGGGCTAGTCGATGCCGGTCGACCGCTTCTTCTCCCGGTCGATCCACTCCAGCAGGACGGCGGTCAGCACCAGGACGGTGAGGGAGGCCAGCCACCACCAGGGCGCGGGCAGCCGGAGCGTGAACGCCAGGAACAGGTCGCCGTCGAAGACCAGGCGGGAGACGAACGGCGCCAGGCCGTTGTAGATGCCCACCAGGAGGACCAGGCTGGAGAGGGCATCGAAGCCGGCGGCCGCCTCCGGGCGGGCGGATCCACCCGCGTCTGCGTCGTCGTCGCCCTCGCCTGCGGAGTCCGGAGCCGGACGTGCCGGCTGCGGCGCGGCCCGTTCCTTCGCGGTCTCCAGAGCCAGCAGCGCGGCAGCGGCGAGCACCAGCACGGCGATGCTGGCGACCCACCACCAGGGCGCGGGCAGCAGCAGCGGAAGCGCGAGGCGGTCGTCCCGGTCGAACAACGGCCGGACGACCAGTGGCACCAGCCCCTGCGAGATGCCGACGAACCACATGACCGCCGACGCGACGGTGTAGCCCCGGGTGCTCCTGCTCTGCTGGTCCTCCACGGAACCCAGCCAACCGAGGCGGGGTGGCGGGCGCATCCGCCGATGGTCGACCGTGGCGCGACCGAAGTCGACGGTCGGTCTGACGGCTGCTCTCCGTTCGACTGCCGTCAGAGGTCGGGAGGTCCGGGCTCCGCCATCCGGCCGTCGTCCGGGCGCAGCCAGCGGTCGATTCCGATCGCCCTGAGGAAGCGCTCGTCGTGGCTGACGACGACGGCGCCGCGATTGCGACGCGACTCCGGTACTAGGCGACACCGAGGAGTAGCGCTATCTTGTGTCGCATGGCACCGGACCCCGATCGCCGCACCCAGCTGCTCCGGGGGGTCCTGGACACCTGTCTGCTGGCGTTGCTCGCCCGCACCCCCACCCACGCCTACGACCTCGTCGTCCTGCTCGAACGGCACGGCATCGAGGGGGTCGGGTACGGCACCGTGTACCCGCTGATGGGCCGGCTGCGCCGTCACGGGCTGGTGGAGGAACACACCGAGCCGAGTCCTAGCGGCCCGCCGCGGAAGGTCTTCTCCGTCTCAGCCGCCGGCCACGCCGCGCTGGCCGAGTGGGCCCAGCAGTGGGACGCCACCACCTCATCCGTCCGCATCCTGTTCGCCACCACGGGCGCCCTGCCCGATCGGGAGGTCACACCCCATGCCCACTCCTGACAGTCCCTCGCCGGCCGACGAGGTGGAGTCCGCTCTCCGCGCGCTGGACCGGGAACTGTGCCGGCTCCGCATCCCGCGGGCCCGCCGGGCCGAGCTGGTCGAGGAGGTGCGCGCAGACCTCCGCGCGGCCTCCGCCGACGGCGTGCCCCCGCAGGTGCTGCTCGGGGACGTGGAGACCTTCGCGCGGGAGGCCGTGGCCGCCCGCGGCTGGACGCCCCGCCCTCGCGACCGGTCGACGGGGACGGCCGTCGCCCTGCTGGCCGGTGCTGTCGCGATCGTCGTCGGGTACGTCGTCGTCGTCGAGTTGCTGACCCCGCTCTTCAGCTACGTCTTCGACCTGGACGGCAGCTACCCGGTGGCCGGCGGCGTCCTGGCGGTGGCATTCATGGCGCTGGCCGGGCTGACCGGCGCGCTGGCCACGTTCGGCTGGGTCTTCGCCGGTCGCCCCGCCGCGCGGGCGTCGGTGCTTCGGGCTGCCTGGTACCTGCCCATCGGCGCCGCGCTCGGCATCGTCGCGGCGGTCGCCTTCGCAGAGAGCCAGGGCTATCCGACCTCCGCGCCGGTCATCGCGGTGGAGATCCTGCTGGTCGCCGTCCCGTGCGCAGCCGCGTTGTGGCTCGCCCGGTGGTGGGGCGTGCGCGCGACGGAAGACGCCGATCCGGAGCGCGTCAGCGCGGGGTGATCGAGAGGGTGAGCCGGGCGCGACCCTCGTCGGAGCGGGCCGTGGCCAGGCGCTCGGCCGACGGCGTGCCGTACTCCGTCGTCCGCTGACGGGCGGGACGGCCGATCGCGGCGGCCATCGCCTCCAGTTCGGCGATCGTCTTCAGCGAGCCGTTCTCGCTGCCGGCCATCCGGCTGATCGTCTCCTCCATGAGCGTGCCGCCCAAGTCGTTCGCGCCGCCCTGCAGCACCGCCTTGGTGCCGGCGTCGGCGAGCTTCACCCACGAGGTCTGGATGTTCGGGATGCGCCCGTGCAGCAGCAGCCGGGCGACGGCGTGGATGGCCCGGTTCTCACGCACCGTGGGCCCGGGACGGGCGACGCCGGCCAGGTAGATCGGGGAGTTGTGGTGCACGAAGGGCAGCAGCACGAACTCGCTGAAGCCGCCGGTGCGGTCCTGCAGGCGGCTGAGGGTGCGCAGGTGCCCGACCCAGTGCGCCGGGGTGTCGACGTGGCCGTACATCATCGTCGACGTCGTCGGCAGGCCCACCTCGTGCGCGGTGCCGATGATCTCCAGCCAGGCCGCCGTCGGCAGCTTGCCCTTGGTCAGCACCCAGCGGACGTCGTCGTCGAGGATCTCCGCGGCCGTGCCCGGGATCGAGTCGAGCCCGGCCTCCTTGAGCGCGGTCAGGAACTCGCGGTACGACAGCCCGGTGCGGGCGGCGCCGTTGACGATCTCCATCGGGCTGAAGGCGTGCAGGTGGATGCCCGGCTGCCGCTTCTTCACCTCGCGGGCCAGGTCGACGTAGGCGGTGCCCGGCAGGTCGGGGTGGATGCCGCCCTGCATGCAGATCTCGGTCGCGCCGGCCGCCCACGCCTCGTCGACCCGGTCGCCCACCTGCTCCATCGACAGCGTGTACGCGTCGGCGTCGGTGCGCCGCTGGGCGAAGGCGCAGAAGCGGCAGCCGGTGTAGCAGACGTTGGTGAAGTTGATGTTCCGGTTCACGACGTAGGTGACGTCGTCGCCGTTGACGTCCCGGCGGACGGAATCCGCCAGCGCCGTCACGGCATCCAGGTCGGCGCCGTCGGCGCCCAGCAGCGCGAGGTACTCGGCGTCGGTGAGCCCGGCGGGGTCGCGCTCGGCGTGCGCCAGGGCGGCGTGCACCTCGGGGTCGCCGACGGTGAGCGCGGTGGAGTGCCCGTCGCGGGCGCTCTCGGTCCGCTCGCGCAGCTCCGACCAGTCGCCGTAGACGGCGTCGAAGTCGCTGCGCCGGTCGCTCGTCCGCCCGATGGTGTCCACCTCGACGTGCAGGTCCACCCGGCCCGACGACGTCCACGACTCGTCCGGCTCCTGCCACGGCAGGCCCACCGGCAGCCGGCCCTCGACCGCCAGCCCGTCGGGCCCGGCGAGTGCCTCGACGTGCGGGCGGACCCGCGGGTCCAGCCACGGCTCGGGCTGCAGGACGTACGGCGGCTGGGCGGCGAGCCGCTCGCGCAGCTCGAAACCCGCCTCGGCGCTCAGGGCCGCGAGCTTGTCGATGTTCGGCCAGGGCCGCTCGGGGTTGACGTGGTCCGGGGTCAGGGGGCTGACGCCGCCCCAGTCGTCGACGCCGGCGCGCAGCAGCAGCCCGAGCTCGGTGGAGTCGGACAGGTTCGGCGGCGCCTGCACCCGCGCCCTGGGCCCGAGCAGCAGCCGGGTGACGGCGACGGCGGCGACGTACTCCTGCAGCTCCAGGTCGTCGTGCGCCTGCATCGCGGTGCGCGGCTTGGCGCGGAAGTTCTGGACGATCGTCTCCTGCACGTGCCCGTGCCGGTGCGCGCTGGCCCGGATCTGCAGCACGGCGTCGACGCGCTCGGCGTAGTCCTCGCCGATGCCCAGCAGCACGCCGGTGGTGAAGGGGACGGCGGAGCGGCCGGCGTCCTCGAGCACCCGGAGCCGGAGCGCGGGCTCCTTGTCCGGTGAGCCGAAGTGCGGGCCGCCGGGCTCGGACCACAGCCGCGTCGCCGTCGTCTCCAGCATCATGCCCATCGACGCCGAGACGGGCTTGAGCCGCTGGATCTCCTCCCACGACAGCACGCCGGGGTTGAGGTGGGGGAGCAGGCCGGTCTCCTCCAGCACCCGGATGGCCATCGCGCGCAGGTAGCCCAGCGTGGAGTCGAAGCCGTGCGCCTCCAGCCACTCGGCGGCGACGGGCCAGCGGTCCTCCGGGCGGTCACCGAGGGTGAACAGCGCCTCCTTGCAGCCCAGCGCGGCACCCGCGCGGGCGACGTCGAGCACCTCGTCGGGGGAGAGGTAGGGCGCCTTGCCCTCGGCGCGCAGCTGCCCCGGCGTCGTCACGAACGTGCAGTAGTGGCAGCGGTCGCGGCACAGGTGGGTGAGCGGGATGAAGACCTTGCGGCTGTAGGTGACCACGCCCGGCCGCCCGGCGGAGGCCAGCCCCGCGTCGCGCACCCGGGCGGCGGCGGTCAGCAGCCGGTCCAGGGCGTCGCCCTCGCCCAGGCCGCGGGCGTGCAGCAGCGTCTCGGCCTCGACGGCGTCGAGGGTCACGCCCCGCTCGGCGCGGGTCAGCGCGCGACGGAGGGCGGACTCGGAGGGTGCAGGCAGAGCGCTCATAGCGGGTCCGACGCTAGCCCGCCGGGACGACGAGGGCGCCTCCGCCCGCCGGAAACCTCCTTCGGCGCAGTCGGTCTCTGCTTCCCAGGGGAAGCAGAGACCGACTGTGCAGGGAGCAGTTCCGCGGCTCGTCGGACCCTGCCCACGGGGTGGGCAGGGTCCGACTGCGCGCAGGAACCCTCAGAGGTCCTTGCGGACGAAGGAGACCGCGGCCAGCCCCCACACCATCGCCACCCACACCACGGCCCAGGCCAGGTAGCCCCAGGTCAGCGGCGCCACGCTGAGGAACGGGAACGCCTGGCCCTCGGCCCCGCCGAACTGGAGCAGCGCGGAGGGGTCCTGGAACGCGTGCATCGCCCCACGCCACAGCCCGTCGGTGGGCAGCAGCATCCGTGACACCGAGCCCACGCGGGCGACGGCCTCGTTGTCCAGCGAGGCGCCGATGCCGCCCACCACCCCGGCCACCCAGGTGGTGCAGAACATACCGACCGCGACCACGCCGGAGGCCATCGGCGAGATGACGGTCGAGAGCAGCACGGCCAACGTGAGCAGCACGGTGGTCTGCGCGGCGAGCAGGGCCAGCGCGGCGGCCGGCTCCGGTGGCCAGTAGTCGACCGTCAGCCGGACGACGACGATCTGCGCGAGGCCGGCCACCGCGACGAAGACGCTGCCGAAGGTGACCAGCCCCAGCCACTTGCCGAGGAGGAACGCCGAGCGCCGGATCGGCCGGGCCAGCACGGCCAGCGCGATGCCCGACTCGGTCTCGCCCGACAGCGTCGGGCCGGCCAGGAACGCGGTGCCCAGCGCGGCGATCAGGCTGTAGCCGAACATGACCAGGTTCAGCAGGATCGACGCCGTCAGCCGGGCCTCACCGCTGGTCAGCGTGCCGCCGGACTCCGCGGCGAAGCGGGAGAAGCCCCACCCGCTCAGCGCCAGCAGGACCAGGGTGAGGACCGCCAGCGCCAGCAGCACCCGCCGGCGGGCTGCCTCGCGCAGGGTGAGCCCGGCGACGGTCAGGACGACGCGGGTCATGGGCGCTCTCCCTCTGCTCCGTCCCGCAGGATGCCCAGCAGCCGTTCCTCGAGGCTGATCCGCCCGGGCTCGACCGCGTGCACCCGGACGCCCAGCGCCACCAGGTCGCGCACCAGGTCGGGCACCGTCGCCTCGTCGTCGGCGGGGAACGCCACGGTGAACCAGTCGCCCTCCCGCTCGACGCGTCCGGCCTCGGCCAGGCGCGTCCCGCCGGCCGGCGGCAGCGCGGTCAGGTGCAGCCGCACCTCGTGCTGGCCGAGCAGCTCCACCAGCGAACCCGACGCCGCCACCCGGCCGCGATCGAGGATGACCACCCGGTCGCACACCCGCTCCACCTCACCGATCAGGTGCGAGTTGAGCAGCACCGCGATGCCGCGCGACTTCAGGGACAGCACGATGTCGCGGACGTCGACCCGGCCCAGCGGATCCAGGGCGCTGGTCGGCTCGTCCAGCACGACGAACTCCGGCCGGGCGACCAGCGCGACGGCCAGGCCCAGCCGCTGCTGCATGCCCTTGGAGAACCCGCCGACCCGGTCACCGGCGCGGTCGGCGAGGCCGACCAGCGCCAGGGCGTCGCGCTGCTCCTGTGCGGTCACCGCCATGCCCGAGAGCCGGACGTGCAGGGCCAGCACCTCCGCGGCGCTGAGCCACGGCTGGTAGCGGAAGAGCTCGGGCAGGTAGCCGACCCGCGCCCGGGCGGCCGGCTCGGCGGCCGGCTGCCCGAGCAGCATCACCTCGCCGGCGTCCGGCCGCACCAGGCCGAGCAGCATCTTGATGACGGTGGTCTTGCCGGCGCCGTTCGGGCCGAGCAGCCCGACCACCTCGCCGCGGCCGACCTCCAGCGAGACGCCGTCGACGGCGGTGCGCCGTCCGTACCGCTTGCGCAGCCCCGTGCACCAGGCGGCTGGGGCCGGGGGCAGGTTGGCGACCAGCCGCGCCGCGTCCCGCAGGGCCGCGTCGCCGCCGGCCGCCGCCGTGCTCAGCGGAGCCCCCGGGCGACCTCGAGCACCTCGTCGGTGTCCAGGGGGCCGGCGACCACCGTCACCTCGCCGTCGGAGACCCAGACGACGGCGGCCACGGTCCGGTCGCGGGTGGCCAGCACCGTGGCCGGCTCGCCGTCGACCTCCTCGGTCGAGGTGGTGACGAGGTCCGAGGGCACCGGGAGGGGGAGGGTGGAGCCGTCCGCGGTGAACGTGCGCAGCTGGGCCGCGACGTCCTCGGGGAGGCCGGGCAGCGAGAGCAGGTAGTCCCGGACCGTCTCGAACGGGACACCGGAGGAGAACGCCATCGGCGCCACGGCGCGGCCCACGATCAGCCCCGGCGCACCGCTGCCGCTCTGCCACACCTGGGCGACGCCCGGACCGGCCACGAGGCGCACCGAGGCGCCGTCCAGGCCGGGCGGCGGAGGCGGCAGCGTCTCGCCCGCCTCGGCAGCGGCCTGCGCGGCGCGCTCGGCGTCGAAGGTGAAGGTGGCGCCGACCTCGCCGCCGACCTGGTACTCCGGTTCACCGGTGACCCCGGAGGGGAGCGCGTCCACCTCGGGCACCTCCAGGCCGCTCTCCGTCGCCGCGGTGGCGGCATCGGGGACCGAGCGCAGGTCGCCGTCGCCGGTCGTCTCGACCTCGCCGTAGGCCGCCAGGTCGGGCAGGGCGATCAGGTCGGCGCTGCTCAGCCCGACCGCGGCTACCTCCTCGGTGCGGAAGATCTGCAGCCAGTCGTTGGCCGCAGCGGTGCCGGCGCCGGCGAGGACGACGCCGACGGCCAGGGCCGCGGCGGCGGGCCGGCGGACCAGCTCCCCGAACCGGCCGCGGCGGGCCGGCCGCACGGGCGACGGTGTCCGGGCCGGGGTCGCCGACGGGTGCGCGGCCGTGGACAGCCGCGCCCACGCGGCCGGGACGTCGATGTCGGTGTCGGTGCGCAGGGCCGCGCCGACGAGGGTCGCGTCCTCGCGGGTGGCGGCCAGGGCGGCGAGGCAGTGCGGGCAGTCGGCGACGTGCCGGCGGTCGGTCTCGGCCACGCCGGCCGGCTCGTCGAGCAGCCGGCGCAGCACGCCGTCAGTGGGATGACGCATGACGGGTCAACTCCTTGCGCAGGGCGGATTCGGCGCGTCGCACGGTGGTGCCGACACTGCCGGGGGACAGGTCCAGGGCGGCCGCGACCTCGGTGTAGCTCAGCCCGCTGTGCCGGAGCACCAGGGCCACGGCCTGCTTGTGGGGGAGCCGGGCCAGTGCGGCGCGGACGCGGCTGCGCTCCTCGAGCGTCATCACGACCTCCGCCACGTCGGGCTCGGTGAGGGGGACGGCCGTGGCCGCGGTCTCCTCGTTCGACGTCCGGCGGCGGCCCGAGCGGATCAGGTTGAGCGCGGTGTGCGCCGCGGCCACCGACAGCCACCCGCCGGCCTCGGCCGCGGGGACCGAGGAGCGGTTGAAGGCGAGGAACACCTCCTGGGCGACGTCCTCGGCCTGGTCGCGCGAGCCGAGCACGCGGGCGGCCACGGAGACGACCCGCTGGTACTCCCGCCGGAAGACGACGTCGAGGTCGGGACGAAGCGCTCCGCGCGTGGGCGCATCGGGAACCGGCACGCCGTCCCTCCCTCCGATCCGCGTGACCACGCCGGCGGGCAGTGCCACGGCGAAGGCCGGTACCGCCGCTCCGGGTGGGGGGTGCCGCACGAGGTCCATGCCTACTGAGCACCGCCGGGGCCCGGGATGTGACACCGGCCCGCAGTCTGCCGTGCGGGGTGGCGGTTCAGGCCCGGCCGGCGGCCGATCCCGTCGGGTCGACGTACCGGCCGCGGTGGCGCAGCAGCGGAACGCCCGAGGGGTCCCCGGGGAGCACGTCGGTGACCTCCAGGAGCGCGAGCACGTGGTCCCCGGCCTCCACCAGCCGCTCGAGCCGGCAGTCCAGCGCCGACAGCCCGCCGCGGAGCACGATCGCGTCGCTGCCCGGCGCGCGCGTCCACGGCACGGCCTCCAGCAGGTGCCGTGCGCTGGGGCGTCCGGCCGAGGAGAAGCGGGAGGCGACGATGGCGTGGGGAGCGGCGAGCACGGTCAGCGCACAGCTGCCGACCTCCTCCAGCACCTCGGCCGGGTAGCCCGCGGCGGTCAGCCCCACGGCGATCAGCGGCGGCCGGGCCGACACGCTCATCACCGAGCTGACCGTCGTCCCGACGTCGTCGATGCCGTCCCGCACGGCCAGCAGGCACACACCTGCGGCGTACTGACCGAGGGCGGTGGCGAACTCGGCGGCGTCGACCGGCATGGCCGCCAGTCCAGCACACGGGCGAGGATGGGGGCATGAGCAGCGCGGAACGGACCTACGACGTCGTCGTCCTCGGCGCGGGATCGACCGGCGAGAACGTCGCCGACGTGGTGGTGAAGGGCGGGCTGTCGGCCGTCCTCGTGGAGAGCGAGCTGGTCGGCGGGGAGTGCTCGTACTGGGCCTGCATGCCCAGCAAGGCGCTGCTGCGCGGCACGGAGGTGCTGACCGAGGCCAGGGCGGTCGACGGCGCGGCGCAGGCCGTGACCGGCGAGCAGGACGTCGCCGCGACCCTGGCCCGCCGCGACACCTTCACCCACGGGTGGGACGACTCGAGCCAGGTCGACTGGGTGCAGGGCGCCGGCATCGACCTGATCCGCGGCGCCGGGCGGCTCGATGGCGAGCGCACCGTCGTCGTCCTCGACGCCGAGGGCGACGAGGTGCGGCTGACCGCGCGCGTCGCCGTCGCCGTCTGCACCGGGTCGGTGGGCAAGCTTCCGCCGGTGGACGGCCTGGCCGGCGTCGCGCCGTGGGGGCCGCGCGAGGCGACCAGCGCGAAGGAGGCACCGGCCCGGCTGCTGGTCCTCGGTGGCGGCTACGTCGGCTGCGAGATGGCGACCGCGTGGCAGGCGCTGGGCTCGCAGGTCACCCTGCTGCAGCGCGGCGACCGGCTGCTGCCCCGGTCCGAGCCCCAGGCCGGTGAGGCGGTGACGGACGCGCTGCGGGCGGCCGGCGTCGACGTGCGGTTCGGCATCGACGTCACCGCCGCCCGCCGCGAGGGCACGGAGGTGGTGCTGACGGCGGGGGACGTGGAGTACCGCGGCGACGAGGTGCTGGTCGCGATCGGCCGGGCCGCCCGTACCACCGACCTCGGACTGGACACGGTGGGGCTGGAGCCGGGGGAGTACCTGCCGGTCGACGACACGCTCCGGGTCGAGGGCCACCCGTGGCTCTACGGCGTCGGGGACGTCAACGGGCGCCAGCTGCTCACGCACATGGGCAAGTACCAGGCGCGTCAGGCCGCGGCGGCGATCGTCGCCCGGGCCCGCGGCGAGCAGGTGGACGGCACCCCGTGGTCACCGACCGCCGCGACCGCCGACCACGGGGCGACGCCGTCGGTGGTCTTCACGACGCCGCAGATCGCTCAGGTCGGGCGCACCGCCGCCGAGGCGCGCGAGGCGGGGCTGCCGCACCGCGTGGTCGAGTACCCGATCGGCAACGTCGCGGGGGCGTCGCTGTTCGCCGACGGCTACACCGGGACGGCGATCGCGGTGGTCGACACCGAGCGCGAGGTGCTGCTCGGGGTCACGTTCGTGGGCCCAGGCGTCGCCGAGCTGCTGCACGCCGCCACGATCGCCGTCGTCGGCGAGGTGCCGATCGCCCGGCTGTGGCACGCCGTCCCGGCCTATCCGACGATGAACGAGATCTGGCTGCGTCTGCTGGAGATCTGGCGCGACGGCGACTGATCGACCCGTCGACCCGTCGACCCGTCGACCCGTCGACAGGTCGACAGGTCGACGTCAGGGCAGCGCGAACGGGGCGTCGTCGGGGGCGGGCAGGTCCCCGGCCGTGGTCGCGGTGACCGTCATGCCCTCGAACGCCGCGACCCTGCCCAGGGTGGTGAGGAACGCGGTGTCGGCGGCGTCCCGGCCCGCGCAGATGCGCACCAGCGAGCGGGTGGGCGCCAGCCGGGTCGCGTCCACCACGCACCAGGTGCCGTCGACATCGGCCTCGACCACGGCGTGGAAGTCCATCGGGTGCAGCCCCGGCGCGTAGACGGCGACCAGCCGGGCGGGCACCTCCAGCGCCCGCAGCAGGGTGATGGTCAGGTGCGCGTAGTCGCGGCACACCCCCTGGCCCAGGAGCAGGGTGTCGACGGCGGTGTCCACGGGCCGGCTGGACCCCGACGTGTAGGTCAGCCGACGGTGCACCCAGGCCGCCACCGCCGGCACCAGTTCGGCGCGCGGCATGGTCGCGTCGAACTCCGCGTGCGCGAACCCCTCGAGCTGGTCCGAGGGGCAGTAGCGGCTGGGTCGCAGCGCGAGGGCCCAGTCGGCCGGGGTGACCGCACGCGGGGTGCCGCCGTCCTCCACCGACGCCGAGTAGGTGATCGTCGTGTCTCCCGGACGCAGGTCGATCCGGTGCACCCGGGCGCCGTCGACCGCGAACTCGACCGGTTCCAGGAACCTGCCGCCCGAGTCCACCGTGAGCTGCTCGGTCAGCGGCGCGGGCACCGCCACCTGCAGCAGTGCGGTCGCCGGGGCGGGGGAGGAGAGGGACAGCGAGGCGGCGACGTCGATGCGCATGCGGGCATCGTGACCGGGGATCGACGCCCGCGCCGGGCGGCAACGGAACCGACGCGGGGTTCTTACCCGCCGTTCACGAGCGCTGTGGCTGTGCTCGACGGCACGTACCGATCGCCGTCGGCCCCGCGGCCGGGCGTGATGGGGTGGGGGACGTGCAGTTCGTGCCCTCCTCCGCTCCCTGGCAGCGCTACATCGCC
The DNA here is from genome assembly GCA_042090795.1 of Blastococcus sp. GTDB lineage: Bacteria > Actinomycetota > Actinomycetes > Mycobacteriales > Geodermatophilaceae > Blastococcus. The sequence continues at coordinate 136,838 of JBELIQ010000009.1, forward strand.
CTCGGCGACTCGTTCACCGAAGGCCTGAGCGACGCCGACCCGACCCGCCCCGGTGAGTACCGCGGGTGGGCCGACCGGCTCGCCGAGCACTTGGCGGCAGCCACCCCGGAGGACGTCGAGTACGCCAACCTGGCCATCCGCGGGCGGCTGCTGCGCCAGGTGGTCGAGGAGCAGGTGCCCGTCGCGCTGGAGGCGGCGCCCGACCTGGTCAGCCTGATCGCCGGCGGCAACGACCTCATGCGCCCCGGTGCCGACCCGGACGAGCTCGCCGCGACCCTCGAGGCCGCCGTCGTCCGGATCCGGGACGCCGGTGCCGACGTGCTGCTGGCCACCGGCGTCGACACCCGCAACACCCCGATCCTGCGGCGGGCGCGCGGCCGGATCGCGGTGTTCAACGCCAACATCTGGTCGATCGCCGCACGCACCGGCGCCGCCGTCCTCGACCAGTGGAGCGCCGGCTGGGTGCAGGACTTCCGGCTGTGGGACACCGACCGGATCCACCTCACCGACGAGGGGCACCGTCGCATGGCGCTGGCCGCGGCCACCGCACTGGGCGTGCCGGCCGAGGACGACGACTGGCGCACCCCGCTCCCGCAGGCGCAGCCCCGGGCCCTCCGCGCCGCGGTGGCGGAAGAGGCGGCGTGGGTGCGCGGGTTCGTCGCGCCGTGGATCGGCCGGCGGCTGCGGGGGACGTCCTCCGGCGACGGCCGGGCTCCCAAGCGCCCCGTCCCGCTCGCCCTCCCGCGCCCCTAGGCCGAATCGGCCCGCCGCCGCCGCGGTCCGCCCGGGACGGCACGGGTCAGCCGGCTCCGGAGGACGGGCACGCCGTCGCCCTCGAGCTGCCGGAGTGCGGCCGTGCGGCCGGTGACCGCGAGCAGGAGCGCCTCGGCGGGGCCGGTCACGGCCGGCCCGCTCCCGTGCGCCCAGTCGAGGTCGTCGGCCGCGAACCGCAGGTCACCCAGGGTGTCCCGGGTGACGGACCCGCCGAGGGGGGTGGAGACCGCGAAGGTCAGCGCCGTGCGCAGGCGCTCCGGAGGGAGCTCGCGCGGCAGCCCGAGCGGGCGGCGGATGTCCAGGCCATGCACGAGCAGGTCGGTCAGGGGCGCCTCGGGCCCCATGCCGGGTGGGGTGAACCGCGAATCGGCCTTCCGGCGCAGCACCTCGACGAGCTCGCCGACGGGCCGGCGCGCCAGCTCGCGGGCCAGCCGGTCGTTGGCCCGGTCGAAGTTCCCGCGGGCCCTGAGCATGGCCAGCGCGAACCTCGGCATACCCACCTCCAGCGGCACGACCAGGTGCGCGACCACGTCACGCACGGTCCACGCGCTGCACAGGCTGCGCGTCGCCCACTGCTCGTCGGTCAGCCCCGACACCAGCTCGGCCAGCCCGCGGCGTTCGTCGGCGATCTCTGCGAACGTGTCCACGCGGTGATCGTGGCAGAGGGCCGGTGTTCCGCGGGTCGGTGCTCAGCGGGTCGTCGCAGCGACTCCGCGAGGGACCCTCAGACCTCGTCGGGGTCGTCGGCGAACTGGTCGAACAGGCCGAACTTGCCGGTGTCGTCGGTGGCCAGCACCACGCGGCGCGGCGTCTCCGGGGCCGCCGTCCGCGGCTGGGGGACGATCGGCGTCTCCAGCGCGTCGGGGAGCAGCTCACCGGCGACGTCCTCGGCCGGGGCCTGGGTCACCTCGCCGATGAGCACGTCGGCCGGGCTGGGCAGCGGAGCGGGCCGGCCGAACGCGTAGCCCTGGGCCATGGCGCAGCCGTGGTCCAGCAGCCAGGCGGCCTGGTCCAGGTCCTCGATGCCCTCGGCGATGACCTGCAGGCCCATGCCCCGGCCCAGCTGCAGCAGCCCCTGCACGAGGGCGGCGGTCGCGGGTTCGGCGACGACGTCGGCGACGAACGAACGGTCGATCTTGAGCGTGTGGATCGGCAGCCGGTGCAGCGCGGTGATCGCCGAGTAGCCGGTGCCGAAGTCGTCCAGCGCCAGGGTCACGCCCGCGTCGGTGACGACGGCGACCGCGTGCAGCGTGGCCTCGGCGGCGAACAGCGCCGTCGACTCGGTGATCTCCAGCTCCAGCCGCTCCGGAGCCAGGCCGGACTCCTCCAGCGCGGCGGCGACCAGCTCGCTGAAGCCGTCCTCGGCCAGGTGCCGGGCCGAGACGTTGACGTGCACGCGCAGGTCCTCGGGCCAGCTCACCGCGTCGGAGCAGGCGCGGCGCAGGACCCAGGCGCCCAGCTTGGAGGTCAGCCGGTTGTTCTCGGCGGCGTCGAGGAAGGCGCCCGGCGGGAGGAGCCCGCGGGTCGGGTGCTGCCAGCGGATGAGGGCCTCGTAGCCCAGCAGCGACTCGTCGGCCAGGTGCACGATCGGCTGGTAGAACAGCCGCAGCTCGTCGTTGTCCAGCGCGTGCCGCAGGTCGACCTCGAGCTGCAGCGCGTCGACGTCGCTGTCGCTGAGCGCCCCCTCGTGCACCTCGACCCGCGCGCGGCTGCCGTCGGCCTTGGCCCGGGTGAGCGCGCTCTGCGCCTGGCGCAGCAGGTCGTCGGGTGTCAGGTCCGAGCCGAGGGTGAGCCCGACGCTGGCCGACAGGGTGATCTCGCGGTCGAGCACCACGAACGGCTCGTCGAGCACGCTGAGCAGCCGCTCGGCCAGGGCGCGCAGCCCCTCGAGGTCCTCGACGTCCTCGGCGACGACGAGGAACTCGTCGGCACCCAGGCGCACGGCGGTGTCCTCGACGCGGGTGCTCCACCGCAGCCGGTCGGCGACCTGGCTGAGCAGCATGTCGCCGGCCTCGTGGCCGAGGGTGTCGTTCACCGCGCGGAACCGGTCGATGTTGAGGTGCACCAGGCCGACCTGCAGGCCCCGCCGGCGGGAGAGCGCGACGGCGTGCCGCAGGCGGTCGGTGAGCGCGCGGCGGTTGGGCAGCCCGGTCAGCGGGTCGGTGAAGGCGCGCCGCACCAGGTCGTCCTCCGCCCGGCGGCGGTCGGTGACGTCGACGAGGGAGAGGACGACGAACTGCGGGGTGCCGTTGTTGTGCCGGACGACCTCGTGGGCCTGCACGACCCACAGCTCGGTGCCGTCGGAGCGGCGCATGCGGCGCTCGCCGTCGAGCAGCAGGTTCGGGTCGAGAGCGGGCTCGCCGGGCAGCGGGGCCAGGCCGAGGTCGCCGACCGGCGGGTCGTCGGGGTGGGCCAGCAGGTCGATGTGCCGGCCGGCCAGGTCGTCGGCGCTGCGGCCGGTGAGGGCGCACATGACCGGGTTCGCGACGAGCACGTGGCCGTCGAGGTCGACGAGCGCCTTGGCGATCGGCGCGGAGAGGAACAGTGCCTGGAACAGCTGGCCGCGGTCGGCGAGCAGCGTGTCGATGGCCCGCAGGCGCTGCCGGGCCGCTGCAGTGGGCGGGCCGGCGGGCTGCCACGGCGTCTCGGAGGCGGGATGACTCACCGGGTCAGAGTCACGCATCGGAGGCGTGAAGTGACGGAACTCGTGCACGGAGAGTCGTAGTCGTGCCGTCACAGTCTGTTAGATGTTGGGCAGCCCGGGCGAGAGTTGCCCAAAGAGCGCAGTCAGGTCCGGCAGGTCGAGCAGACCGCGTCCCGGCCGGTGCGGATGAGGGTCGGGGCGCGGTCGGCGTCCTCAGTCGCCGACGGTGACGCCGGGGGAGAAGGCGACGTAGCCGGCGAAGTCGGTGCCCACCCGCTCCACGGCAGACGGCTTGAGATCGGGGTAGCTCCAGGCGCCGTCCGAGGTCGTGCCGGACGGGGTGACGACGTCGAAGTACTGGGCCGCGCCCTTCCAGGGGCAGGTGTAGGCGGTCGGGCTCTCGGTGAGCGCGCCGGGGACCACCGCGGACGGCGGGAAGTACCAGTTGCCCTCGATCCGGACGAGGTCGGACTCGGCAGCCTCGGCGATGACGGTGCCGTCGACGGTGGCGCGCATGGGATCCCCTCCCGCTGGACCGCCGGGTGCGGTCGCTCGTGAGGAGGAACGCTGCCGCAGGCCCCGGTCATCCCGGGAACACGGTGCGGTGCGGCGACGCTGGGGAGTGCGTGGACAAGAAGATCGGTTTCCTGAACTTCGGGCACTGGCAGCCCATCCCCGGCTCGCAGGTGCGCACCGGCCGCGACGCGCTCGTGCAGACCGTCGAGCTGGCCGTGGCGGCCGAGGAGATCGGCCTGGACGGCGCCTACGTGCGGGTGCACCACTTCGCCCGCCAGCTCGCCTCGCCGTTCCCGCTGCTGGCCGCGATGGCCGCACGCACCTCCCGGATCGAGCTCGGCACCGGGATCATCGACATGCGCTACGAGAACCCGCTGTACATGGCCGAGGAGGCCGCGGCGGCCGACCTGCTCAGCGACGGCCGGCTGCAGCTCGGCGTCAGCCGGGGATCACCGGAGACGGCGCTGCGCGGCTCGGAGGCGTTCGGCTACGTGCCCGCCCCGGACGGCAGCGACGCCGACCTCGCCCGGCAGAAGACCGCCCTGTTCCTCGCGGCGATCTCCGGCGAGACCGTCGTGGACGCCGACCCGCGGATGACCGGTGGGCGCCCCGGCCGCCTGGCCATCCAGCCGCAGTCACCTGGGCTGGCCGACCGGATCTGGTGGGGGTCGGGCACCCGCGCCACGGCCGAGTGGACGGCGCAGCAGGGGATGAACCTGATGAGCTCCACGCTGCTGGTCGAGGACACCGGCGTCCCCTTCGACGAGCTGCAGGCCGAGCAGATCGCCCGCTTCCGCGAGAGCTGGCGTCAGGCCGGCTGGGAGCGCGAGCCCCGGGTGTCGGTGAGCCGCAGCGTGCTGCCGATCGTCAGCGACCTCGACCGCCAGTACTTCGGCGGCGACGGCGGGCAGGACCAGGTCGGCGTCCTCGAGGGCGTGCGGGCGCGGTTCGGGAAGAGCTACGTCGGGGAGCCCGACCAGCTCGCCGAGGACCTCGCCAAGGACGTCGCCGTCCGTGAGGCCGACAGCCTGCTCATCACCGTGCCCAACATGCTCGGCGTCGAGTTCAACGCCCGGCTGCTGCAGAACATCGTCGAGCACGTCGCGCCGGCGATCGGGTGGGTGCACCCCGACCGCCGCGCCTGACCCGCCCAGGGCCCCGGCCCGGCACCGCTTCGAGGGCGTTCCTCGCGCTTGACAGGTCCTGCAGAACCCCTGGAGCGCGAGGAACACCCACGAGCCGGAGGCGCCACCGGAGTTCCAGGGACGGCCTCCTCAGCGGAGGTCGAAGCCGAGGTCGAGCACCGGGGCGCTGTGCGTGAGCGCGCCGACGGCCAGGTAGTCGACGCCGGTTGCCGCGACCTCGGCCGCACGGCTCAGGTCGAGCCCCCCGCTGGCCTCCAGCCGCACCCCCGTTCCGCGCACCAGCTCCACCGCGGTCCGGGTGTCGGCGGTGGAGAAGTTGTCCAGCAGCACCAGCTGCACGCCGGCCGTTATCGCCTCGTGCACCTGGTCGAGGGTGTCGCACTCGACCTCGAGCGGGATCCTCGGCGCCGCTGCCCGCACCGCCGCGACGGCGGCCGCGATGCCCCCGGCCGCGGCGACGTGGTTGTCCTTGACCAGCGCGGCGTCGCCCAGGCCCATCCGGTGGTTGACCCCGCCGCCGCAGCGCACCGCGTACTTCTCCAGCGCCCGCAGGCCCGGCGTCGTCTTGCGGGTGTCGCGGACGGCCGCGCCGGTGCCCTCGACCGCGTCGGCCCACTGTCGCGTGAGCGAGGCGATGCCCGACAGGTGGCAGACGAGATTGAGCGCGGTCCGCTCGGCGGTCAGCAGCGAACGCGTGGGGCCGATGACGGTGAGGACCGGCAGCCCCGGCTCGGTGATCTTGCCGTCGGCCTCGTGCACCACGACGTCCACCGCCGCGCCGCCGACCAGGTCGAAGACGGCCGCGGCCACGTGCACCCCGGCCAGGACGCCGACGCTGCGCGGGGTCACGTCGCCGGTCGCGACGGCGTCGGCCGGCACGGTGGACTCCGTCGTGACGTCGGGGCCGAAGGCGAGGTCCTCGTCCAGGGCGGTGCGGATCAGCCCCTCCACCGCGACCGGGTCGAGCCCGTCCGCCCGCAGGGCCGCCGCCAGCCCCGACCGGAGGCCGGTCACGCGACCACCTGCTGGTCGGCGCCGGCCTGCACCGGCACGGTCCGCGTGCGCAGGTGGCCGGTGCGGTCGAGCCGGTGCACGAGGCGCACCTGCCACTCCGGCCGCGTCCCGGGGACGTCGAGGCGCCGGTGGCACCCCCGGCTCTCCGTGCGGGCGACGGCGGCCGACGCCAGCAGCGTCGCCACGGTGTGCAGCGCCGTCGCCTCGACCGCGGCCAGGTCGAGCGGTGCGGCAGTCCGGTCGACGGCGGCGAGCGTGCGCGCCAGCTCGGCCAGGCCGTCGGCGTCGCGCAGCACCCCGGCGTGCCGGGACGTGGCAGCGCTGACGGCCGCGCGGGCCGCGGGATCGACGGCCTCGCCGCCGGACGCCGGGCCCACCGGCTCGGCCGGTGCGGGGAGGTCTGCGGCCAGCAGGTCGGCGCAGCGGCGGGCGGCGACGAGCCCCTCGGTGATCGAGTTCGACGCCAGCCGGTTCGCCCCCTGGACGCCGGTGCACGCGACCTCGCCGACGGCGTAGAGGCCGGGCACCCCGGTCCGCCCGTCGAGGTCCGCCAGCACCCCGCCGCAGACGTAGTGCGCGGCCGGGACGACCGGGACCGGCTCGGTCGCGAGGTCCAGGCCGGCGTCGCGGCAGGCGCGCACGATGCCGGGGAAGCGCTGCTCGAGGAACTCCGCGCCGAGGTGCCGGGCGTCGAGGAAGACGTGGTCGGCGCCGGTGGCCCGGAGGTGGGCGGCGATGGTCGCCGAGACGACGTCGCGGGGCGCGAGGTCGGCCAGCGGGTGGGCGCCGGCCATGATCCGGTTCCCGGCCGCATCGACCAGCACCGCGCCCTCGCCGCGCACCGCCTCCGACACCAGCGGCTGCTGCCCCCGGGCGCCGGCACCGGTCCACAGCGCCGTCGGGTGGAACTGCACCAGCTCCACGTCGGCGACCTCGGCTCCGGCGCGCAGGGCCAGCGCCAGCCCGTCGCCGGTGGCGCCGGCCGGATTGGTGGTGGCCGTGAAGACCTGACCGAAGCCGCCGGTGGCCAGCACCACGGCGCGGGCACGGAGGTCGACGACGTCGGCGAGCGCGCCGCCGTCCCCGATGCGGGCGGTGCGCAGTCCGGCGACCCGGCCGTCCGCGGCGAGCAGCGCCTCGAGGGCGACCGTGTGCTCCAGCACCGCGATGCCACGGGCCCGCAGCGCGGCGGCCAGCGTCCGGGTGACCTCCGCGCCGCTGGCGTCGCCCCCGGCGTGCACGATCCGGTCGCGGCTGTGCCCGCCCTCGCGGGTCAGCGCGGGCCGGCCGTCGTCGGCCAGGTCGAGACGGGCGCCGAGCTCCTGCAGCTGCGCGATCGCGTCCGGCGCCTCGGCCACCAGGGTGCGGACGGCGGCCTCGTCGCAGAGCCCCGCACCGGCGACGAGGGTGTCGCGCACGTGCAGTTCCGCGTCGTCGTCGGCACCGAGGACCGCGGCGAGGCCGCCCTGCGCCCACGGCGTGCTGCCTGCGCCCAGCTCGCCCTTGGTGACGACGGTGACCGCGCGCCCCGCCTCGGCGAGGGCGACGGCCGCCATCAGCCCGGCCGCGCCGCTGCCCACGACGACGACGTCGGTGATCAGCTCGCGCTCGGCCTCCGGCAGCGGCAGGGCGGCGACGACGGGAGGCGCCAGCGTGGCGACCCGGGTGCCCACCTCACTCACCGACCGGAGACGGCGTGCCGATGGCGACCATGGCCTCGACCGCGGCACGGGCGCGGGCGGCGACCTGCGGGTCGACGGTCACCTCGTCGCGGCCCTCGCGCAGTGCCCGCAGCAGCTTCTCCGGCGTCGACATCTTCATGTACGGGCACGCCGCGCGGGAGTTGACCGGCTCGAACGCCGTGGTCGGGTTGGCCTGCCGCAGCTGGTGCAGCATGCCGATCTCGGTGGCGACGAGCACGCGCTTCGCGGTGGTCCGGCGGGCCTCGTCGAGCATGCCGCCGGTGGAGAGGATGTGCACCCGCTCGCTGGGCAGCTGACCGTCCGACACCATCCACAGCGCGCTGGTGGCGCAGCCGCACTCGGGGTGCACGAGCAGCTCGGCGTCCGGGGCGGCCTCGACGCTGGCGCGCAGGTCGGTGGGGGAGATGCCGGCGTGCACGTGGCACTCGCCCATCCAGATGCGCATGTTCTCCCGGCCGGTGACCCGCTGGACGTGCGCGCCGAGGAACTGGTCGGGGAGGAAGAGGACCTCGCGGTCGGCCGGGACCGACTCGACGACCTCGACGGCGTTGGACGAGGTGCAGCAGATGTCGGTCTCGGCCTTCACCTCCGCGGAGGTGTTGACGTAGGAGACGACGACGGCGCCGGGGTGCTCGGCCTTCCAGGCGCGCAGCTGGTCGGCGGTGATCGTGTCGGCCAGCGAGCAGCCGGCGTTCGCGTCGGGCACCAGCACGGTCTTCTCCGGCGCCAGGATCTTCGCCGTCTCCGCCATGAAGTGCACGCCGGCGAAGACGATCGTGCTCGCCTCGCTGGCGGCGGCGATGCGGGAGAGGGCGAGCGAGTCACCCACGTGATCGGCGACGTCCTGGATCTCCGGCGCCTGGTAGTTGTGCGCCAGGACGACGGCGTCGCGCTCGCGGGCGAGCCGGCGCACCTCGTCGCGCCAGTCCTGCCACTGGTCGGGGGTCCAGGTGGCAGCGGAGGGGGCGGGCAGCGTCGCGGTCACGTGGACCTCCATGCGGGTAGGTTTCTGACTACCAGGCGAAAACCTCGTGACAAGACCCTAGCATTCCCGGACATGGGATCCGTGTGGTCGTCGCCGGAGCGCCCGGCCTATCCGCACCAGGCGCTGGCCGTGGTGCTGCAGGTCCGGGCGCAACGGCTGCACGCCATGCTCTGGGAGCGACCGAACGAGCCGTTCGCCGGCGCGTGGGCGCTGCCCGGGGGGCCGTTGCTCGCCGAGGAGACCCTCGGGGCGTCGGTCGCGCGCCAGCTGGCGGCCAAGGTCGAGGTCGAGGTGCTCGGCCACCTGGAGCAGCTGGAGACCCGGAGCGACCCGGGCCGGGACCCGCGCGGGCGGACCGTTGCCACTGCCTACCTGGGCCTCATCCCCTCGCACCTGGACCCGGCGCTGCCCGACGACACCGCCTGGCACCCGGTCGACGCCCTGCCGACGACGGCGTTCGACCACGGCTCGATCGTGCGGTCGGCGCTGGCCCGGCTGCGGTCGAAGCTCTCGTACACGAACGTCGGGTTCGCGCTGGCGCCGCCGGAGTTCACGGTCGCGGAGCTGCGCGAGCTCTACGTCGCCGCGCTGGGCTACGACGTCACAGCCACCAACCTGCAGCGGGTGCTGCTGCGGCGCGGCGTGCTGGAGCCGACGGGGGAGCAGGCGCCGCCGGGACGGGCCGGTGGGCGGCCGGCCGCGCTCTACCGATTCGCCACGTCCGAGCTGTCGGTCACCGACCCCTTCGCGGTCTTCCGCCCGCCGTCGCGGAAGTAGACGGATCGGCGGCACCGCTCCGGGGACTGGCGCCGGGAGAGGGGCCGCGGACCCGTCCGGATGTCGGGATGATCACGAACGGGTGATCAGCGGAGCGTCGAGGTGTCGATCGGCCGGGGATGGCCAACTTCCGCCCTGACCCACTTCGAACAGACGGAGACACGCATGCTCATCCTCGGACTCATCCTGCTCCTGATCGGGATCTTCGCCAGCATCCCGATCCTCACGACGATCGGCATCATCCTGCTCGTCGTGGGCGCGGTCCTCTACGTGCTCGGTGCGACCGGACGCGCGGTCGGAGGCCGAAAAGTCTGGTACTGAACCAACCCCGCGGCACCGGTCCTCCTCTGAGGTCGGAGCCGACGGGACCGGTGATCGAACGAACCCCCGGCCGCATCGCGCGGCCGGGGGTTCGTCGTCGTCCGGGCACCGGCCGTCCGCTCGTCGGACGGCCGGGGCCCCGACAGATCCGGGAGCAGCGCCGTCGGCCCGGTGGCCGACCAGGGGCGCCGGCGGCCATCCGCGGTCGCCCAGCCCGCCGGCCTCCGCCGCCGACGGTGCGCTGAGCCGCTACCGCGGGCAGAGCGGCAGGTGCGGCAGCAGCGGCAGGCCGAGCCGGTTGGTCAGGGAGCAGGTGACACCGGGGACGAGCGTCGCGACCGGCGGGGCGGACGGCAGGGCCGGGGTGGCGGTCACGGGCGGGGCATCGCCGGACAGCGGGACCGGCAGCGGCAACGGCAGCGGCAGCCGGGGTGGCGCCGGAGGGGCGGTCGGAGCAGGCGGCGGCGCGGGCTGAGCCGCCTGGGGAGCCGGCGCAGGCGCCGGTCGCGCGGCCGGTGGGCTGCCACCCGGGGATGCGCCGTCGGACGCGGCGGGTGGTGGGGCGCTCCCGCCGGAGGGGGCCGGTCCGGCGGCCGGTGCGGGGGGCGGGGTCGCGCCGGGCGCGGGCCGCACGCCCACCGTGTCCCCCGAGGCGGGGGTCATGTCCCTTACCCCGAGGGCGGGTCCGGGTGCGGCCGGTACCCGGACGTTGCCGGACGGTGCCGGGACGGGGCTGCTGGTGTCGCCGACGAGCGGCAGTGCGTCGACCGGCACGCCGGTGGCGTATGCCCGGGCCAGTGCGAGCACCTGCGCGACGTACTCGTCGGAGTGGTTGTAGGCGAAGACCGCCCTGCGCTGCCCGGCGTCGGTGCGCAGGTCGCGGCCCGCGACGCACAGGTAGTTCGCCGCGCCGAGGGCGGCGTCGTCGATGTCGAAGGGATCGGTCGTGCCGTTGCCGTCGCCGTCGACCGCGTAGGCCCGCCACGTGGTCGGGATGAACTGCATGGCGCCCACCGCGCGGTCGTAGCGGGTGTCGTGGTCGAAGCGGCCACCGTCGCTGTCGCCGATGTAGGCGAACTGCCCGCCGTCCAGCGCGGGACCGCGGATCTCCGGCGTCGACGTGCCGTCGGCGTCGAGCACCGCGCCGGCGAAGCGGCCGTGGTTGGACTCGACGCGGCCGATGGCGGCCAGCAGTGACCAGTCGATGCCGCAGGAAGGCCTGGTGGCGTTCATGCGGGTCGCGGCGACCCGGTAGGCGTTGAGCGCGACGCTCGGGATGCCGTTGGCCGCCAGGCCCTCGATCACGGGTGCCCCGGCGGCCTGCGGCTCGTTTGCCCGGACCGGGAGCGCGGCGATCGTCGCGGCACCGGGAGGAGCACCCGCGGAGAGGTCCTCCGGCGAGAACTCGCCCGCGGTGACGTCGGTGCGGCCGTCGGGCGCCTCGGCATTCGCGACGTCGACCGGGGTCGCGCCGGACGTCGTGAGCCCGGCCACCAGACCGGCCCCTCCGACGACCAGCGCCGCGACCAGCAGCACACCGGAAGCCCGCCCCTGCGTCCTGCCCATGGACCCTCGCACCCGTCTCTCGCCCCGCATGGAGAGTGATGCCGGCTCTGGACCGGCGGGGGCTCGTTACCCGTGTCTTGTGGTCTCAATCACATGACGCGCGGCATCTTCCGAGGTCGTGGCCGCGCGGGGGGCGTGCGAGGACCGCGAGCCGGTGGGAGGGCGCGCCCGGCAGGATTCGAACCTGCGACCGTCGGATTAGAAGTCCGGTGCTCTATCCGCTGAGCTACGGGCGCGGTGGGTGCAGAAATCCCTCCAGATGACCCACCACACAACGCGTGAGACTTCTGGCCGCCCCGCAGCCCGGTGTGAGGCTACCGCCGGGCGACGAACCGCTCGCCGCGCGCGCAATACCACCAGCCCTCGCACGCACCCATGACCCGACGGTGCTGCACACAGATAAGCCATGTGATGCCCAGGACCCTCAGCGCTTCGGCGACCTCGGACGCGACCATCTCGTCCGCGTCCGCATCGAGGCCGGCGCTCTGCTCCGCGGCGGTGACGCCGGCCGGCAGGAACCAGTCCTCGTCCTCGATCTCGGCTTCCAGCAGCAGGCGCTCGTGGACCACGCCGCCGGTCACGGAGAGCGCGTAGTCCCCATCGACGGAGCAGGTCCACGGTCTGCTCGTGGTCCGCCGGAGGTCTGCCTGAACGCGCTCAGCTGCCGCCGAGAGCCGTGCGAGGTCCCTGTTCATCGCGCGAAGTGGGCGACGGGCGCCAGTAGCCAGTGCTCTCCCACCGACCAGCCCAATAGTCGGCGCCCGGCTCCACCCTCGGCGACACCGGCGGAGTCGAAGTGCCCGCCAGCCAGCACGTGCGCCAGTCCTTCGACTGCCGGCCGCAACTGCCGGGCACGGCCGGTGGCCGTGGCCTCGAGGAGGCGGTGCACCGCGGCCTCCTGCGACTGGGTGTCGCAGAAGCTGAGCAGGTAGATCGCCTGTCGCCAGGCGTAGGAGGTGTTCTTGACCGTCTGCAGCGCCGCCTGGTGCTGCTTCGGCAGGTGGGCATGCGTCCGGAGCACCCACGCCAGAACCCGCTCGGCCAGCTCCGGCGCGCGCTCCCGGAGGGCGGGAGTCAGTTCGAGCCCAACGTTCAGCACGGCCAGGTTCTGGGTGGTGAGGATCTGGCTCTGCTCGAGCATGGCACCGTTGGCCGCCACGCTCCGTGCGTGCCCGGACCGGCCTGCCTCCGCCGCGCGGGTGCTGCAGAGCGCGGTGAAGTCCTCGGCCGTCTGCTTGCCCCAGCGCCGCTGCAGCCGTCGAGCCCAACCCGTCGCCTCGGGCACGGACGACCAGAACCCCGGGTCGGGCAGGTCGTAGTAGCGGGCGTAGAGGGAGCCCTGCAGGCTCTCGCTGGCGATCTCCGCCGCGGTCCGCCACTTGGTCGTGAAGGTGCCCATGAAGATGTCCGCGGCCACCTCCTCGACGAGCGCCAGCTGCACATCCGCCGCGGTGGCGAGGGCGCCGAGCTCACGCACCAGCGGGTTCGGGAGTATCCGCTCCGGGAACGAGTCCAGCGCCAGCAGGACTGCTCGGTGCAGCGCTTCCCCGGCCGCAGCAGTTGAGCGCCCCTGCACGCGGAAGCCGGACAGGGCCGCGACCCACGGCAGCTCCTCGAACCGCACCTGGTGCTCGAGGTTGAGCAGCAGCAGGCTGCGCCGACGCCGGAACGCGGTGTAGGTGCGGGCATGCAGGCCGGCGATCACGGGGTCTTCGATGCTCGCGGAGACGTACTGCGCGGTGACCTGTGGCAGCACTCTGGCGAGGACCTCGCCAGAGCCGATGACCCCCCGCTCGATCAGCTCCTCCACCGGCGCCTCGAGGGCACGGCTCACCGTCCGGACGACGGACGCCGGTACGGCCTTGCCTTCACCGGTCGCCGGCGCCTCCTCTCTCGTGACGTCCCCGACGACCGGATCGAGGTCCGGGAGCCCGCCGTCAGCGGGGAAGAGGTCCAGCCGGCCTGCGACGACGTGCGCCAGAGCGGCGTGCGTCGGCCGGCCCGCAATCACGGCCTGCACGGCCCGAAGGGCTGCCCGGGGCTCGCTGCCCGGGGCCCCGTGCCGTGTGACCGTGTTCGCGAGCCCGCGCCGCACCCAGCCCACGTCCCGGCCGGACAGGCCGGCGCCGTCGTCACCGGCCGACTCCAGCGCGCGCCGCAGCCGGGTGAGGTTGCTCTTCGGGTGCTGATGTCGGGTGGACGCGGTCGCCTGGGCCACGGTGGTCGCGTAGCGGGTGAGCCATTCCGTGCGCCGCGCCGCCCAGCCGTCCGGGAAGCGACGAGCGGGCCAGCCACCTTCCACGCGATCGGAGCCCTCACCAGTCATGAGGTGCGGCAGCTCGCCGTCGACGGTCTCCGCCCACAGGGCGACGAGGTCGTCGTAGAGCGGGTGCCACAGCGTGAGCGTCTCCCGCATGGCGATCAGTTGTGCCGGGGGCGTGGCTGCCCGCAGGGTGGCGGCGATCGCGCCGACCGGCTCAAGGTGGACTGCGGTGCCGGTGCGCACCGGTCGGTCGGTGAGCTCAGGCGTGAACCGCAGCCGGTGTAGGTGCGGGCGCAGCGCCGCAACCAGATCCAGGGCCGCTTCACCCTGACCACGGTCGACGAGCAGTGCCACGACGGCCAGCGCCGCGTGCTCGGGCACACCAATCCGATACCGCTCGCTGGTCAGCGCGGTCAGCAGCTCGGCCTGCCCGGCGTCGCTGAGGTACCAGAGGTTGAGCCGCTCGCGCGGCGTCGAACCCGGGCCCGGGGGCAGTTCGGCCAGCCGGGCACGTTCGTCGTCGTCCAGCGGCTGTTCGGCGAGAAACTGCCCGGTCGCAAAGCCACCGGTGACCACTTCCAGGGTCACCCAGGGCGGTGTGTCCGACACCGGCGTGCGGGAGCCAATGGTCAGCTCACCGCTCTCCATGCCGTCGAGCACCGCCCGCCAGCGGTCGACCTTCGCCGTGGCGCGCGCACGCACGGCTTCGTCCCCGGATGTGGCGACAGTCTGCAGCGCAGCCCACAACCGCCCCACCGCGTAGGACGGCGAGGCGGCGGCCCGGGGCTCCTCGTGCATGGGTTCCTCTACTTGGTGACGTCCCGCTGAGTGGTGGATGTAGTCCTCACAGTGTTGGTCAGCGGTGT
>JBELIQ010000001.1:0-55513 GCA_042090795.1 Blastococcus sp.
GTCTATCTGCGGACCGACGCGCCCGGCCGACCTACACCCTCATCTGGGAAGAGCCCGAATAGTGCATGGCTTCCGTGCGGCGCGGTCGAGAGCCTGAGACACAGAAAGCCCTTCACCAGAGAACGCCAGAGAACGCCAGAGAACGGCACGAATGCTACCTTTGGAGGTAGCTCGGGCCCCGCTTCGCGGGGCCCATTGGCGTTTCTAGGGGTGACTTGTTGGTCATTGTCGGGTGGCGTTGAGAATGCACGGCGGAATGAAGGTGTACGCCGGTGCGCCGGCGGCTGCCCGGCACTACGTGGAGGCCGACCGTGGCCGGGCGGATGACTACTACCTGACCGAGGGCACCGGGGTGGCTCGCCGCTTCACCGCCACCGATGGCCGGGTGGCCGAGTTGGCTCCGTTGACCGGCGACACCTACGAGACCTGGGTCGCCGGCCGTGACCCGGAGACGGACGAGCCGCGGGGGCAGCTGCGCGGCGACGAGCACGCCGTTCGGTTCGTCGAGGTGGTGGTCAACGGCCCGAAGACCTGGTCGCTGGCCGCCGCGGTGCACCCGGACATCGCGAGGGCGTACGAGGCGGCGCAGGACCGCGCCGCCGGCCAGATCATCGGTTGGCTCTGCGAGCACGCCACCACCCGGGTCGGCCCGCGGGGCGGGCAGGTGCAGGTGCCGCTGCAGGTGCTGGAGGCGGCGACAGTGCGGCACTACACCTCCCGGGCGAACGACCCGCACTGGCATCTGCACCTGCAGCTGCTCTCCCGGGTGTTCGCGGCCGGGAAATGGCGCGGGCTGCACACTGTCGGGGTCCGCGATTTCCTGGGCGCGATCAACGGGATCGGGCACGCGGCGATGGCGTGTGACCCGGAGTTGAACGCCTCATTCGCCGCGCACGGCTACCGGAAGGACGCTACGGGAGAATTACGGGAGCTCGCCGACTACGCGGGGCCGTTCAGCGCGCGGCATGCGCAGATCGCCCGGAATGTGGACCGCTACGAACAAGATTGGACCGCAGCCCACTCCGGCGAATCCCCCGGGCCGGTGCTGCGCCGGGCGTGGGACGCCCGGGCGTGGGCCGACGGCCGCCCGGACAAGGTCACTGCCCGGGCCGGGGTCGGGCTGGAGGAACGCTGGCGGGCTGAGCTGTCCACTCTCGGCTACCGCGACCCGGGAAAGCCGGTCGACCTGGCCCCTACCCCGGTCGGGACCCTCGATCGAGATGAGCTGGTGCAGCGCGCGCTGGCCCGGCTCGCAGCAGGCCGGTCGGCGTGGAACGCCGCCGACATCCGGGGGGAGGCCGAGCGGCTGATCGCCGCGGCCGGGGTCGTCGCCGACGCCGGGGTGCGCATCGAGCTGGCCGAAGACCTCACCGCCCGCGCCCTCGATCGCTGCCTGCCGTTGCTGGACCGCGACGGGCTACCGGAGCACATCCGCGCCTGGACCTCGCAGCCGGTGCTCGACGTCGAAGCCGACCTGACCACCCGGCTCGCCGCACGCGCCGCTCCCGGTGTAGCTGACACCGACCTGGCCCTCCCGGTCGCGCGGGCGGCACCCGCCGGCCATCTCGATGCCGGCCAAGCCGCGGCGGTCGCCGCCCTTGCCGGCGACCGGCAACTGATGGTGGTCGAGGGAGCCGCCGGGGCGGGCAAGACCACCACGCTGGCCGCCACCCGCGAACTGCTCGAGGCGCAGGGCCGCCGGCTGGTGGTGGTCACCCCCACACGCAAGGCGGCCAAGGTGGCCGCCGGCGAGGTCGGTGCGGCCGCCGGGTCCGCCGCATCCCTCGCCTTCGGGCACGGCTGGCGCTGGAACGACGAAGGGCGGTGGGCCCGGCTCACCGCCGGCGAGGACGACCCGGCGACCGGCGGTGTCTACGCCGGGCCGAACGAGGCCGCGCAGCTGCGGCCCGGGGATCTGCTGCTGGTGGACGAGGCCGGAATGCTCGACCAGGACACCGCCCGCGCCCTGCTGACTGTCGCCGACGAGTGCCAGGTCCGGGTGGCGCTGCTCGGCGACCGACACCAGCTGTCCGCGGTCGGCCGCGGCGGCGTCCTGGACCTCGCCGCCGACGCAGTCGACCCCGCGGCGCACTTGACACTCGACGCGGTGCACCGCTTCACCCGAACCGACGCTGGACAGCTGGTGCCCGACACCGGCTACGCCGACCTGACTCTGGCCATGCGCACCGGCGAGGACCCCGGCGCCGTCTTCGACGCCCTCCACGCCCGCGGTCAGATCCGGCTGCACCCCGACGTGGCCGCGCGGCAGCACGCGCTGGCCGCCACCGCCGCTGCCTCGTATGCCGCAGGCCGACCGGTGGCCGTGGTGGTGGACACCCGCGAACAGGCCGCCGAACTCAACACCGCCATCCGGGAACGGCTGGCCGTCGCCGGCCGGGTCGACGACCAGCAAGTCGCCATCACCGGCGCCGGCGAGCGGATCGGCGCCGGAGACCGGATCGCCACCCGCCGCAACGACCGCCACCTCGACGTCGCCAACCGCGACACCTGGACCGTCGCCGCCGTCGGCCGCCGCGGCGGGCTGCTCGTCACCCCCGCTGTCACCCCCACCGGCACCGTCCCCGGGAACGGGTCCGGCGGTGTCACCCCGGCCGGCCCAGGGACCCGCGTACTGCCCGCGGACTACGTCACCGAGCACGTCGAGCTCGCCTACGCCTCCACCGCGTACGGCGTGCAGGGCGACACCGTCACCACCGCGCACCTGGTCGTCGGCGAGCACACCGGCGCCTCCTCGGCCTACGTCGGCATGACCCGCGGCCGAACGACGAACACCGCCCACCTCGTCGCCACCGACGCCGACGAAGCCCGGGAGCAGTGGCTCGCGGTCTTCGCCCGCGACCGCGCCGACCTCGGCCCCGCCCACGCCGCGCAGCTCGCCGCCGCCGAGGCCGCCCGCTACGCCCCATCCCGCCCCCTGGAGGAGGTGCTGGCCGAGCTGCGCACGGCGTGGACCGCCGAGCAGCGCTGCCTCAACCAACTCGCCTACTGGGAGCTGCAACGCGACACGCTGCGCGAAGTGGTGGCGCGCGAAGCCCCCCACGCCGGCGAACTCGCGCACCTCGAAGCCGCTCGGGATCAGACGGCGATCACTGCGGAGCAGGCCATACGGCGGGCGGACGCTAGCGGCGCGGCCATCGCTGTCCACGCCGACCGCATCCGCGACACCCTGTTCACGCGTTGGGACGGCGAACGCCCCGCTACACGCTCGGCGGCAAGGACCGTGCTCGACGGCCCAGGCCGGCTCGGACTCCGGCGAGGCGCGGTGGCCCGCGCCGGCGAGCAGCTCACCGACTGGGCCGACCGCTGGCTGCCACACGTGCCGTCCCTGCCCACCGACCCGACCGAGCTCGCACGGGTGGCCGGATGGTTCGATGACCGCCCTGCCCTGTGGAGGGCGCTCGACGCCTCCGCCCGCCAGGCCGCCGGAGAGGCCCACCCCGAGCACGCCCAGCTTCGCGCGGCCGCCGATGCCGCCCGGCACGCGGCAGAGCAGGCCAGGCGCGCACTGGCCGAGGCCAGTCGGCAGCGCGAGGAACGGCTCGACCCGTTCGAGCCCGCCGCCTGGACCCCCGACCCGGCCGGCCGGCTCACCGACCTCCAGCGCAACAGCGCCACCGCCCGCCAGGAGCTGACCCACACGCGGACGCGCATCGCCACCCTCACCGCCGAACCGGCCGTCCTCGCCCAGCCCGCCGACCGGCTCGACCGCGAACGCGAAGCCTGGCGCAAGCGGCGCACGATCGACCTCGACCTCGACCGCGGCGGACCGGCGACCCTGCGACCAACCGGCACGGTCCTCGGCGTCCCTCGGCCCGAGACCGAACGCCTCGGCTCGTCCCTCGCCCCGCGTGGCACGGCCCCAGGCGTCGGCCGATGAGCAGCGTGGTTTCGCCGGCGACCGAGGCTCGGACCGCCGGGAGCAGGCGAACGACTGGAGGTTTTCGGAAGCATCTGGCGGTCGGCTGTCAGCACGAGCTCCGAATCGGTGCCTTCTCAGGTAGCGGAGCCACTTCACCCGACCACACCGGAGCCAGTCATGCCCGACCATCCCGCCAGCCACCAGCCCGAACTACTCACCATCACCGAAGCGGCCGAGGTCCTCCGCGCCCCCGTCGCCACGCTCCGATACTGGCGCCACCTTGGCACTGGCCCCCGCAGCTTCCGCCTCGGCCGCCGCGTCCTCTACCGCCGTGAAGACCTCCAGGCGTGGGTCGACGCGCAGCGGGGTCGAAGCGCCACCGGATAGCTACCCGGCAAACAGCGCAGTCCCATGGGTTGCCGCCCGCACCTTGTCGGATCTCTTCGGCATGCTGCGTGCCGATCCAGTTCGTCCCCCCGAAGCGAAGAAGCAGACGGCGAGCTCGGCCGCGTCTGAGACGTCGAGGAGTCAGTGATGGCAAGCGTCGAGAAGCGGGTCCGCAATGGGCGGACGACCTACGAGGCACGGTGGCGAGACGATCAGGGGAGACAGCGCAAGAAGTCCTTCAGCAAGAAGGGCGACGCTGATCGCCACGCGGCCACGGTTGAGGCGGACAAGGCGCGCGGCACGTACATCGAACCCTCGAAGACCACCGTCGCCGAATACGCTCGGAGATGGGCGGATACCCGGCCGCACCGGCCGACCACGGCGCGACGGACCGAGATGATGATCCGTCTGCACATCGACGCGACGCGTCTCGGTGGCCGGAGGCTCGCGGACGTGCGCCCGTCCGAGGTCCAGGCGTGGGCCACCGACCGGTCGAGGGTGCTGGCCCCGACCACCCTGAGACAAGCCGTCGGGCTGCTGCGAAGCGTGTACGGGGCCGCGGTCCTCGACAGGCTGGTGGCCTCTTCACCTGTCGTCCGCATCCAACTTCCTCGGCACGAGAGGGAGCGGGTCGTGCCGCTGTCGGTTGAGCAGGTCGCCGCGCTCGCCCGGGCCATGCCGGGCCGCTACGGAGCCATGGTCCTCACCCAGGCAGGCCTCGGGCTGCGGATCGGCGAGCTGCTCGCGCTCCGTGTCCAGGACGTCGACTTCCTGCGCCGCACCGTGCGGATCGAGTGGCAATTCACTCAGGGGTCGAAGGGTGAGCGGAGCGAGCCGAAGACCCCCCGGTCGAAGCGGACGATCCCGCTGCCTCGGGTGGTCGCCGAAGCGCTCGCCTCCCACCTGACGGCGTCCCCGGCGGCCGAGGACGGAACGATCTTCACGACCCGGAAGGGCGTCCCGCTCGGGCACGTCTACTACGGCCACAACCTGATGGGCCGCGCGGTAAGCGAGGCGGGGCTACCGCAGGGGACGACGAGCCACGACCTGCGGCATCACTACGCCAGTGTCCTGCTGGCGGCCGGCGAGTCGGTCGTGGCCGTCGCCGAGCGGCTGGGGCACGAAGATGCATCGCTGGTCCTGAGCACCTACGGGCACTTGATGCCGGACTCGGACGACCGGACGCGCAGCGCCGTCGACGCGGCGTGGGACACGGTCGGTGCCTCGTGTGCCCTAGATGTGCCCCAGGACGCCTCGTCGGTCCGCTAGTCGGCCAGCTCGACGACCACGGGCGCGTGGTCGCTGGCGCCCTTGCCCTTGCGTTCCTCGCGATCTACCAGGGCATTTGTCACCCGCGAGGCGAACGCGGGGGAGCCGAGCACGAAGTCGATGCGCATGCCCTCGCGGCGCGGGAAGCGCAGCTGCGTGTAGTCCCAGTAGGTGTAGACGCCCGGGCCGGGCGCGAGCGGCCGGACGACGTCGGCGTACCCCGCGTCCACGACGGCCCGGAAGGCGGCGCGCTCGGCCGGCGAGACGTGCGTGGAGTGCGCGAAGACGGCCATGTCCCAGACGTCGTCGTCCTGCGGGGCGATGTTCCAGTCGCCGACGAGGGCGATCGGCGCCGCGGGGTCGTCGGCGAGCCAGCCGGCGGCAGCGCCCCGGAGCGCCTCCAGCCAGTCCAGCTTGTACTGCAGGTGCGGATCGGCGAGCGTGCGGCCGTTGGGTACGTAGAGGCTCCACACCCGCACGCCGCCGCACGTGGCGCCGAGGGCGCGTGCCTCGGGGGCGGGGTCCACGCCCTCCTTCGCCGACCAGGACGGCATGCCGGGGAAGCCGGTCGTGACGTCGTCGAGGCCGACCCGGGACAGGATCGCGACGCCGTTCCACTGCGAGTGGCCGGCGTGCGCCACCTCGTAGCCCAGCGCGCTGAAGACCATCTCGGGGAACTGGTCGTCCCGGCACTTGGTCTCCTGCAGCGCCAGGACGTCGACGTCGTGCCGCTGGAGGAAGGCGGCCACCCGGTCGGCCCGGGTGCGGATCGAGTTCACGTTCCAGGTCGCCAGCCGCATGGCAACCGACCCTACTTAGACCTGTACGGGGGTCTCGCCCTTCGCCGCCATGCGGGCCCGCATCCGCTCGCGGCTCTCCACGAACTTGGTGGCCTGCGCGTCGAGCCCGGCCAGGAACCCGGCCAGCTGCTCGCGGGCCTGCTCGCCCTCGGGGCCGAGGTCGCTGCGGTCGAACACCTTCCAGGTTCGCAGGATGGGGGCGACCACCTCGTCGTGGTGCAGGCGCAGGTCGTAGATGCCTGCCTTCGCGATGATCGTCGAGTTCTTCCGGAAGTTCGCCATGTTCGCGCCGGGCATCTCGAAGTTCATGACCTCGTTGGCCACGGCCTTCATGGTCTCGTCCGGATCGATGTCGAAGGCCGCCGTCACCAGGTTCCGGTAGAAGATCATGTGCAGGTTCTCGTCGGTCGCGATGCGGGCCAGCAGCTTGTCCGCGATCGGGTCGCCGCTGGCCTTGCCGGTGTTCCGGTGCGAGACCCGGGTCGCCAGCTCCTGGAAGGAGACGTAGGCGACCGCCTCCAGCGGGCTCTTGTCGCCGGAGTCGTAGCCGGTGGTCATGTAGTCCATCCGGGCCCGCTCCAGCTCGACGGGGTCCACGCCGCGGGTGACGACGAGGTAGTCGCGCAGCGCCACCCCGTGCCGCCCCTCCTCCGCCGTCCAGCGGCCGACCCACTGGCCCCAGGCGCCGTCCCGGCCGAACCGGGTGGCGATCTCCCGGTGGTAGCTGGGCAGGTTGTCCTCGGTCAGCAGGTTCACGAACATGGCGGCCTTGGCCGTCTGGTCCAGCCGCGACTGCTCGGGCGACCAGTCCTCGCCGCCGAGGAAGGCGAAGTTCCGGCCCTCGTCCCAGGGGACGTAGTCGTGCGGATGCCACTCCTTGGCCATCGCGATGTGCCGGTCGAGGTTCTCGGCGACGACCGGTTCGAGCTCGGTCAGCACGGCTGCCTGCGGGGACGTCTGGGACACGGGAACCTCCGGGTCGACTCGACCTACGCCGTCGTAACCTACGCGGCCGTAACCATCAGGTCACGTACCCCGTGAGTGCCCGCTGCGGGCCCTCCGCACGCCCCCGGACCGCCGTCGGCGTGTCGCCCGTACGGGGGCGCCGTCCCCGCCGGCGCCCCGCGGGCCCACCCTGGACCTGCATCGGTGGGACCATGGTCGGGTGATCTCGGCCTGGACTGCGACGGAGCGCCGGTGAGCGGCGCGTCCGGAACGCCCGCCGAGCCGGCGTCGACGCCGGCATCGGAGCCCTCGTCCCGCGCCCCGCGCCGGGCCGGCAGCTTCCCGGCCGCTCTCGGCTGGACGGCGCTCAACGCTCTCCTGCCCGGCACCGGCTTCCTCGCGACCGGCCGGCGGATCCTCGGCGGCGTCGTCCTCGTGGTCTTCCTGCTGATCGCCGCCGGAGGCGTCTGGCTGGCCACCGGAGGCCAGCGCTCGGCGCTCCGCGCGGCGGTGGACACCACATCGCTGCTGTGGATCGTGGCGGGCATCGCGGCCGGGACGCTGCTGTGGGCCGTCGTCGTGGTCGCCGGACACCTGCTGCTCGTCCCCCGCGGCACCGGGCGCGGTCGGCGGGCCCTGGGCGGCGCGGTGGTCGCCGTGGTGGTCGCCGCCGGTGTGGTCCCCGCCGTCGCCGCCTCCCGGGTCGCCCTGGAGCACCGCGACCTCATCGTGGACGTCTTCACCGACGACGGGCGCTCGGCGACGGTCGAACCTGACGAGCCCTCCCCGTTCGGCGCCAAGGAGCGGGTCAACGTCCTGCTGCTCGGCGGAGACGGTGGCGAGGGGCGCGAGGGGGTGCGCACGGACACGGTCATCGTCGCCAGCATCGACACCGACACCGGCGACACGATCCTGTTCAGCCTGCCCCGCAACCTCCAGGAGCTGCCCTTCCCCGCGAGCAGCCCGCTGGCCGAGCTCTACCCGGACGGGTTCGACGCCGGCAGCGAGGCGGAGAGCCTGCTCAACGCCGTCTACCGCAACGGCCCGGCCATGTACCCCGACGCGCTGGGGTCCACGGACAACGCCGGGGCCGATTTCGTCAAGCTCGGCGTGGGCGAGGCGCTCGGTCTGGACCTGGACTACTACGTCCTGATCAACCTCGAGGGATTCAGCCGCCTGGTCGACGCCCTCGGTGGCATCACCGTCAACGTCAACTACTGGGTGCCCATCGGCGGCGAGCCGACGCTGCGCATCCTCCCGGACGACTACATCCGGCCGGGGCCCGACCAGACCCTGGACGGCTTCACCGCCCTGGAGTTCGCCCGTGGCCGGTACGGGATGAGCGACTACGACCGGATGGCCCGGCAGCGCTGCACGATCGACGCGATCGTCGAGGCCGCCGAACCGATGACCCTGCTGAGCAAGTACCAGGAGCTGGCGCGCACGACCCGGGACGTCGTGTTCACCGACATCCCCCGCTCGGTGCTGGACGACTTCGTCGACCTGGCGTTCCTGGTCAAGGACGCGGAGATCCGCAGCGTCGTCTTCGACGACACGGTGATCGACCCGGCCTATCCCGACTACGACCGGATCAGGAGCATCGTCTCCTCGTCGCTGGATGCCTCCGGTGGAGCTGCCGGCCCCGACGTCCCCGTTCCGGGTGACGACGCCGTCGACGTCGACGCGCCGGGCACCTCGACGCCGGGCACCTCGACGCCGGGCACCTCGACGCCGGGCACCTCGACGCCGGTCGGAGGGGAGCCCGAGGACCTCGTGGCGCCGAGCGACGTGCGCGACGCCTGCGCCTACGACCGGCAGGCCGCCCAGCTCGCCCTCGCCGAGGGGAAGCCCCCGACAGCCTCCGGGTGACCGGCTCCGGCCGCCCGGCGAGGACTCACATCGCGGCGATCTGCAGCAGGTTGCCGCAGGTGTCGTCGAGCACGGCGGTCGTGACCGGACCCATCTGCGTGGGCGGCTGGGTGAACCGGACGCCGAGCGCGGTCAGCCGCTCGTACTCCGCCTGCACGTCGGCGACGGTGAAGGAGTTGTACGGGATCCCGTCGGCCACCAGCCCACGCTTGTAGGCCTGTGCCGCGGGGTGCTCGTCGGGTTCGAGGACCAGTTCCACCCCGTCGGGCTGCTCGGGCGAGGCGACGGTGAGCCAGCGGTGCGCGCCCATCGGGACGTCGTTCTTCGGCACGAAGCCCAGCACGTCGGTGTAGAACCGCAGCGCCTTCTCCTGGTCGTCGACGAACACGCTGGTCAGGGTGATCTGCACGGGTCCTCCTCGGGGTCGATGCGCCACCGGTCGGTGATCGCGCGGAGCGGTGCGGTGTCCAGGTCGTGGAACTTGTAGCGCCCCTCCCGCCGGGTCCGCACCAGGCCGGCCGCCTCGAGGACGTCGAGGTGCTGGGAGACCGCCTGGCGGGTGGAGGAGAGACCGTGCCGGCTGATCAGCCGGTTGATCAGCTCGAACAACGTCTGGCCGGAGTGCTCCTGAAGCTCGTCGAGGATGGCGCGCCTGGTCGGATCGGCGAGCGCCCGGAACACATCGCCCACATGGCAACCATAGGCAAGCACACGCTTGCATGACAAGCACGTCGCGTGCGTCGGGTGGACCGCGGCCGTGCCCGCCCAGTCAACCCAGCGCGATGTCCCGCCGCCGGAAGCCGGTGAAACCGGCCGCGAGGAGCGCCGCCGCGACGACCGCGAGCCCGCCCAGGGGAGCCACCGTCCACTCCTCGAGCGGCAGCGCCGGGATCCAGGAGATGGGGGAGAGGTCGACCACCCAGCCCGGCCACTCGAACGACTCGGCGAACATCGTGATCAGCAGGAACAGGCCGACCGCCGTCCAGGCCACCGTCGTCGCCAGGCGGGGGAGCAGGCCGAACAGCGCGACGGCCACCCCGGCCACGACCCAGATGGCCGGCACGTAGGACACGGCCGCGCCGACCATCCGCCCGACTGCGGTTCCCTCACCGGTCTGTGCCGCGCGGACCAGCCCGGTGGTGACCCCGGACGCCGTCATCGCCAGCGCCGAACCGACCAGGGCCACCGACACGTGGCTGCCGAGCCAGGCGGCCCGGCTGGTCGGGGTCGCCAGCAGCACCTCGGCCCGGTCCCCCGACTCCTCGGTCCTGGCCCGCAGGACAGCCGACACGGCGTAGGCGGAGGCGAGCAGCGCGGTGATGGCGAACGTGGTGCCCAGGTAGGCGTCGACGAGCCGGTCGACGTCGGGGTCGCCGAAGATCGCCAGTGCCTGCTCGTTGTCGCCGATCAGGGTCTCGACCGAGTCCGCGAGCGCGCCGTAGACGACGCCGAGCAGTGCCAGCCCGGCCGTCCACGCGACCAGCGCCCCCCGGTGCAGCCGGACGGCGAGCCCCAGCGGCGACAGCAGCGTCGCCCGGGCGGCGGGCCGCCCCGGCCGGGGCTGGACGAGCCCCGAGCCGAGGTCGCGGCGGTCGAGCAGGGCGAACCCGGCGACGACGAGGCCGGCGGCCACGACCAGGCACAGCAGCAAGGGGAGGACGGCGTCGTCGCTGAAGGGGTGCGTGGCCTGCGCCCACCCGATCGGCGACAGCCACACCACCCAGTTGCCCTCGATGTCGCCGACGGCGCGCAGCACGAACGCGACCGCGAACAACCCACCGACCAGCCCGTAGACGGCGCGGGTGTGGCCCGTGGCCTGGGCGGCGACCGCGGTGATCCCGGTGAACACCAGGCCGCACGCGCCGACCGACGCGCCGAGCACGAAGGACCCGGTCGCCGGCAGCCCCGTGGCCGTCGTCGCCGCACCGATCGCGACCGCGAGCGCGACGCACGCGAGCGCGGAGAGCAGGACGACGGCCAGCAGCGGAGCGTGCCGGCCGACCCGGGCGGACCGGAGCAGCTCCGTCCGTCCGGCCTCCTCGTCGGCGCGGGTGTGGCGGGTGACGGTGAACATGGCCATCAGGGCGGCGATCAGCATGACGGTCGCCGAGATCTCGAAGGCGACCGCGCCCGCGACGGTGTCCAGCCCGACCGGCGGCCCGGCCAGCGCGATGGTGGCCGCGTTGCTGCCGACCGAGGCGCGGTAGGCGGCCAGGTCGGCGGAGGTGTCGTAGAGAGCCTGGCTGGACAGCGACTGCGTCACGACCATGAAGGCGCCGGCGGCGATCCAGACCGGCAGGCGCAGGCGGTCCCGGCGCAGGGCGAAGCGGAACAGCGCGCCGGTGCCCGCCAGGGTGCTCACGGCCGCCCGGCCTCCTGGGCGACCGGCGCGTCGTCGCCGGCGAGCTCGTCGCCGTAGTGGCGCAGGAACAGCTCCTCCAGCGTGGGGGGCGCGCTCGTCAGGCTGCGCACGCCCAGTCCGGCGAGGTGGCGCAGGACGCCGTCCAGCGCCTCGGTGTCGACGTCGAGCTGCACCCGGCCGTCCTCGCGCCGCAGATCGTGCACGCCGGGCAGGGAGCCCAGGCCGTCGGCGGGCCGCTCGGTCTCCACGACCATCGACATCCGGGTGAGGTGTCGCAGCTCGGCCAGCGTCCCGCTCTGCACGGTCCGGCCGTGCCGGATGATGCTGACCCGGTCGCAGAGGGCTTCGGCCTCGGCGAGGATGTGGCTGGACAGGAGCACGGTGCGGCCCTCGGCGCGGACCTCGCGGATGCACTCCTGGAACACCGCCTCCATGAGTGGGTCCAGGCCCGACGTGGGCTCGTCGAGGACCAGCAGCTCGGCGTCGGAGGCCAGCGCGGCCACGAGGGCGACCTTCTGCCGGTTCCCCTTGGAGTAGGTGCGCGCCTTCTTCCGCGGATCGAGGTCGAAGCGCTCGAGCAGCTCCGCGCGCCGGTGGGGGTCGAGGCCGCCGCGCAGCGCGCCGATCAGGTCGATCGTCTCCCCGCCGCTGATGCCGGGCCACAGGGTCACGTCGCCCGGGACGTAGGCGAGGCGGCGGTGCAGCGCGACGGCGTCCCGCCACGGATCGCCGCCGAGGAGCTCCGCACGGCCGGCGTCCGGGCGCAGCAGGCCCAGCAGCACCCGGATGGTCGTGGACTTCCCGGAACCGTTCGGGCCGAGGAAGCCGTGCACCTCGCCGGCGGCGACCTCGAGGTCGAGGCCGTCGAGGGCACGGGTGGCACCGAAGGTCTTCACCAGGCCGGACACGGAGACGGCTGCGCTCACAGCCTCCGACGCTACGCGCGGGGAGGTCGTGCGTGGAGGAGGAATGCACGCGGGAGGATGGACGCCGTGAGTGCCGAAGTTCGTGCCGTGTCCGAGGTCGGTGACGACCTGCGCCGGGAGCTGCTGCGGTGCTGGACCGACGTCACGAACGCCGGCGGGGCCGTGGGCTTCGTCCCCCCGGTGACCGAGGACGACGTCGTCCCCCTGCTGGACAAGCTGCTGGAGGGCGTCCGCTCGGGCCGGGACGTGCTCGCCCTGCTCACGGTGGACGGGACGACGGCCGGTTTCGCCAGCGTCGTGGGCTCGCTGAGTCCCCTTCGTGCCCATTGGGGCACCGTGCTGCGGGTGCAGGTGCACCCGTCGCTCCAGGGGCGGGGGATGGGCAGGGTGCTCATGGACGGCGTGCACCGCATCGCCGGCGACCGGGGCTGGGAGTTCCTGCACCTGACCGCCCGCGACGGCACCGGCGTCGACGCGTTCTACCGCGGCCTCGGGTACGTGGAGGTCGGCCGGCTGCCCGGTGCGATCCGGGTCGCGCCGGGCGACGACCGCGACGAGATCGTCATGGCCTGCCGGCTCTGACGCGCCGGCCGCCCGCTCTGGTAGACCCGGGACATGACCTCCGGCGCCCCCGACCGTTCCTCACCGCGCTCGCCCGAGCAGGACCGGGCCCGCCTGGTCGCCCTGTTCGTCCTCGGCGTCGCCGCCGTCCTGCTGGTGTCGTCGGTGACCTGGTTCGGCAGCGACCGTGCGGGCTGGGGCGTCGCGCAGGTGGCCGTGGCCGTCGTCCTGGCGGCCGTGGGCGGCGTCCTGTACCGGCGGGCCACCCGCGGCTCCGGCGGCCGGCCGCTGTAGCGCCCGCTCCGAGCAGCACACCCCGAATGCGCCCGGGCCGGGCCCCGGCCACCCCCGGAGGGGCGACGGGACCCGGCCCGGGCGGCAGGGTGTTCCGGAGGTGTGCGCTTACACGCGCCGGTTGCTGTCGATGGCGTCGCGCACCGGGCCAAGCGCGATGACGAGACCCACGAGCGCGCTGAGGCCGTGCAGCCAGTTGTCGGCCACGTTTAGGTTGAGGAAGTCCCACTCCTCGTTCACGGCGAACAGCCCGTACACGAAGGTGGCGCCGTAACCGATGGCCAGCAGCCAGCCGAACGACCGGGCGCCGGGCAGCGAGCGCGACAGCGCCAGGCCGGCGGCACCGATGAGGATGTGCACCACGTTGTGGACCGGGTTGATCATGAACCCGAGCAGCGTCGCGTCCTCGTGGTGGACGTCGGGCAGCGCCTCGTTGCCGAAGAAGTTGTCGAAGCCGGTGATGAAGAAGCCGATGATGCCGATCAGCAGGTAGATGGCGCCGATGGCGAGGCCGAGCAGCTCCGGCCAGGTCTTGCCGGCGCGCGAGGTGCCGGTGCGGTCCGCGGATGCAGCCATGGGTCCGTCCTCCTGTGTGTGGGTTGCCGTCCGTCGTGTGCGGACCGCTCCCGCTTACCCGGGGCCCTATTTGCGGTAACGCCGGTCACCCGGTCGGGTGCCCGCCGCGACCGGATCGTGACCGTCAGGCCGCCGTCAGGCCCCCGTCAGGTCGCCGTGCGCGACGTGGGCGTCGCGCGCCGGACGACGAACGGGCCGATCGCCAGCAGGTCGACCGGCGCCGACCCGAAGCACTCGAGCGCGTCGCGGGGATCGTCGACCATCGGCCGGCCGGCGGTGTTCAGGCTGGTGTTGACCACGACCGGGATCCCCGTGCGCCGCTCGAACGCCGAGATCATCCGGTGCACCAGCGGAGAGTCCCCGGCATCGATGGTCTGGATCCGCGCCGTCCCGTCGACGTGGGTCACGGTCGGGATGCGGTCGCGCCACTCCTCGGCGACGTCGTGCACGAACAGCATGTACGGCGAGGGGATGGGGCCGCGGCTGAAGATCTCCGGGGCCCGCTCCAGCAGCACCATGGGCGCGACGGGGCGGAACTGCTCGCGGCCCTTGACGTCGTTCATCCGCTCGAGGTTGGCCTCGTGGCCCGGGTGCGCGAGCAGCGAGCGGTGGCCCAGCGCGCGGGGGCCGTACTCGCTGCGGCCCTGGAACCAGGCGACGATGCCGTTGTCGGCCAGCACCTCCGCCACCGCCTCGGCGACGTCGTCGGGGCGCTCGTAGTCGATGGCCGCCGTCTGCAGGACCTGCTCGATCTCGTCGTCGCTCCAACCGCGTCCGAGCGCCGCGCCGGGCATGGGCTGCGTCTGCTCGCCGAGCTCGCGCGCCACGTGCAGCGCGGCACCGAGAGCCGTACCGGCGTCGCCGGCGGCGGGCTGCACCCAGACCTGCTCGAACGGGCTCTCGGCCAGGATCCGGGTGTTGGCCACGCAGTTCAGCGCGGTGCCTCCGGCGAGGGTGAGCACCCGATCGCCGGTCTGCTCGTGCACCCACCGGGCGAGGTCGACCAGGACCTCCTCCAGGCGGGTCTGCACGCTGGCGGCGAGGTCGGCGTGCGCCTCGGTCCACTGGTCGCCCTTGCCCAGGCGCGGGGCGAACTCGGTGAAGTCGATCTTCTCCGTGCGGAAGCCGCCGTCGTCGGTGGCGCGGATCAGGTCGGCCAGGTCGCCCAGGAAGCGGGGCTTGCCGTAGGAGGCCATGGCCATGACCTTGAACTCGTCGGAGCTGCGCAGGAAGCCCAGGTGGTCGGTGAGCTCCTCGTACATCAGCCCGAGGGAGTGGGGGAGCGCCTGCCCCGCGAGGACCTCCAGCTGCCCGTCGACGTAGCGCCCGGCCAGGTGGCTGTGCGCCTCGCCGCGACCGTCGAGCACCAGGACGGCGTTGTCCCGCCGGCCCTCGTGACCCGGCGCGGCCAGCCCGGCGGAGGCGGCGTGGGCGACGTGGTGCTTGACGAACCGGACCTTCGCGGGGTCCAGCCCCGGCAGGGCGTGGGCGAGGAAGTCCGGCGCCATCTCGGCGTACTTCTTGCGCATGACGTCGCCGTCGTCGAAGAGGCCGGTGTCCTCGGGCGTCGTCATCAGCCCGGGGTCGAAGGAGTAGGCGACCGCGTCGAGCTCCTCGGGGCGGATGCCGGCCTCGGCGAGGCACCAGGCCGCCGACAGCTCGGGCAGCTCCCAGGCGCTCCAGGGCAGCGGGCGCTTGCCGTGCTTGCGCCGGCTGAACCGCTCCTCCTCCGCGGCGGCCACGACCTTCCCGTCGACGACGAGGGCCGCCGCCGGGTCGTGGTAGATGGCGTTGATGCCGAGGACCTTCACGCGCGTACTCCTCCTGTCGGGTCGCTGCCCGGCTGCTGCAGGCGCTGACCCACCGTCGTGCCGATGATCAAGCCCGCACGCCGCGTCCGCAGCTCGAAGCGGTTCATCCCCGGGTCCGCAGCAGGTCGTTGTCGAGGACGGCGGACAGCGCGAGGGTCCGGTAGCCGACCTCGTCGAACAGCACGGTGATCCGGTCGTCCTCGACGCGCATGACCACGCCGTTGCCCCACTCGCTGTGCTCGACGGGCGTCTCGGCGGGGAAGGGCGTCTCGTGGTCGTCGGGGCCGGCGTGCTCCAGGGCGGCGCCGCTGGAGCAGTTGTCGCAGTTGCCGCACGGCCGGTCGAGCTGCTCGCCGAAGTAGCCGAGCAGGAACTGGCGGCGGCACTCCGTGGTCTCGGCGTAGCCGCGCATCATCTCGACCCGGCTCTGGTCGACCTTCTCCCGCTGCTCGGCCAGCTCCCGGGCGGCAGCGGCCGCTTCGCCGGGGCTGGGGGCGTTCGCGGCCGGGTGCGCGGCGCCGTCCTCGTCGATGACGACCGCCGCCACCTGCTCGAGGAGGTTGAGGTCGCGGACCAGCGGGCTGGCCGCGCGGCCGGTCTCCTCGCGGAGGGTGGGGACGTCGACGCCGTCCTCCAGGCCCGCGGCAGGCGCGGCCGCGACCAGGCCGGCAACCTGCTGCAGCTCCTCCTCGGCCGGCGTGCCGGCGGCGAAGAAGCGGCGCAGCCCCAGGTCCTCCTGCCGGTACACGAGGACCGCCAGCGCCGGCTCGCCGTCGCGGCCGGCCCGGCCGATCTCCTGGTAGTAGCTGTCCACCGAGTCGGCGGGCTCGGCGTGGACGACGAAGCGGGTGCCGGGCTTGTCGATGCCCATTCCGAAGGCGGTGGTGGCGACGACGACGTCGAGCTCGTCGTCCATCCACGCGCGCTGCGTCTCCTCGCGGTCCCCCTTGCTCAGGCCCGCGTGGTAGTGCCTCGACCGCAGCCCGCGCTCGCGCAGCTCGCCGGCGATGCTCTCGGTGCCCTTGCGCGTCGCGCTGTAGACGATCCCGGGGCCGCGCCCCTCGCCGATCTCGGTCAGCACCCTGTCGAGCACGCCCAGCTCCTTGCTGCGGGCGTCGGCGTGGTGGTCGACCTCGAGCCGGATCTCGGGCCGGTCGAAACCGGCGACCACGACCGCCGGGTCGCGCATCCCGAGCTGCTCGACGATCTCCGCGCGCACCGGCGGGGCAGCGGTCGCGGTGAGGGCGAGCACCGTCGGTGACCCCAGTTGCTCGACGGCGCCGCCCAGCCGCAGGTACTCGGGGCGGAAGTCGTGGCCCCACGCCGACACGCAGTGCGCCTCGTCGACGACGAACAACGCGGGGTGGGCCTCGGCGAGGGCGTCCACCACGTCGGGCTTGGTCAGCTGCTCGGGGGCGAGGAAGAGGAAGCGGACCGTTCCGTCACCGACTCCTTCCAGGGCCTCGCGCTGGTCGCTGGCCGACAGGGTGGAGTTCAGCTGGGCGGCCCGGCCCGCCTCCTCCTCGAGCTCGGTGAGGCGCTCGACCTGGTCGCGCTGCAGGGCGATCAGCGGCGAGACCACCACCACCGGGCCGTCCAGCAGTTGCCCGGCGACCTGGTAGATCGCGGTCTTGCCGGCGCCCGACGGCAGCACGGCGAGGGCGTCCCGGCCGGCGACGACGGCCTGCATGGCCTCCTCCTGGCCCGGCCGGAAGGTCTCGTAGCCCAGGACGTCGCGGGCCAGCGCCCGGATCCGGCGGGTCCGGACGGCGGCGGTGGCGCCGGCCGGATTGCCGTTGCCGGACTTCCTCCCGCCGGGTCTCTTCCTGCCGGGGCCGTCCTCGCCGGCTCGGTCGTCGGTGGAGGTCTCGTCGGTGGAGGTCTCGTCGGTGGAGGTCCCGGTGGAGGTGCGTGGCACCGGCACCCTCTCCCCGGCGCGCGACGTCGCCAAACGGTGGCCGGCCTCACCCTGCCCGTACCTGCAGGAACGTCGGTCGGCCCGGCCGTCTCGGCCTCGACCGGCCGGTCGACCGCGCCCGGTTCCGCTTCGACCCGGGTCTCGGCCGGACCTTCTGAGCCCCGGTGTCACCGCCCGGGCTCCCCGCCTCTGTCCGGTCGGGCTGTTCGCCTGACGACCGGACGTTCCCGCGGGAACGCCCGGTCGGGTTCCCCCCTCCGTTCGGTCTCCAGCCGGCGGGCCAGGTCGCGGTTCCCCATGAGCACACCGATGGCCCACGCCGTGTTCATCCGTTCGTTGGGCGCCTCGTGCGGAACCGGGCGCGGGGGAGCGCCGTCCGGGAAGAGGATCTGATCCAGCCCGTCCAGCCCGTCCAGCCCGTCCAGCCGGTCCAGCCCGGTGTCTCCGTTCAGCCGGTCCGTCCGAGCGTCGCCGACTGGCGCCGGGATATCGCTCCAGGGCGCGTCGTCCCGGCGGCGCATCGTGGCCGCTGGTACGACCGAGCCCCTCCGCCCGGTGCTTCGCGCGCCGGGCCGGGACATGGCCGGTCGGGTGCGCGTGCGCCCCGGTGGCACGTGACCGGGCGCGGTGCGCCGGCCCAGCGCGGGAGCGGTCGGCCTCCCGTCCCCGCGCTCCGGCGCTACCCCTCTCCCGCGCTCTGGCAGTGATCCTTCCCCGGTGGCTGCCGCGGGCGCCGTTCGTGTACCTGCGTCGGCCGCTGGCCGCCGGCCGGTGCTGGTGTCGATCGGATGGACGCCGGCGTAGGCGTCGCCACCGCTGTCGGGATCGGGCGCGGCTCCGTCCAGGCCCGCGGTGAAGGCGACGTCGGCGCTCCCCCAGAGCCGCGTGCCGTCGGGCGCGGTGACGACGAGCCGGCCACCCTGTCGGTGGAGCACCAGGTCGTGCTCGTGCACGAGGCCGTGGTCGACGTCGCACAGGAGCACAAGGTTGTCGATGTCCGTCCGCCCGCCGAACAGCCAGTGCCGCATGTGGTGGGCGTGCAGGCGCTCGACGCGGGTCTCCGGGCAGCCTGGCCGGGCGCAACCTGCGTCGCGGCGGAGCAGGGCGCGCCACTGCGCCCGGGTGGCGCGCCGCTTCCGCCGGCCGACCGCCAGCGGCTCCCGGTCGCGCTCGAGCATCGCGACCACGGTCGCCTCGCAGAGCATCCGCCGTGTCTGGGCGCCCGTGAGAGCCGGCCCGCCCTCGACGTGGGCCCGCCCGGCGGCGGCATCATCGGCGAGGACGGCTGCGTCGACGTGGACGACCACCTCCCGCCGTGGCGGGTCGCCGGGGCGGCGGTGGTCACGACCGGCGCCTGTCTGGACGAGCGCGGCCAGGGCGGTGACGCGCCGCGCGGCGGTCCGTTCCCGGACGCGCCCCACCGCGGCGTCCTCGGTGCAGCGCTCCTGGAGGTCGAGGTCGACCACGCCGCCGGACGACCGGATCTCGTCATGCCTGGCGAGCGCCCGCTTCGCCTGGGCGCGTTCCCTCCGGGCGTCCCGTTCGGCGCGCGCCTCGACGGCGGTCATCAGTGCCGCGCCCTCCGCAGCCGGCAGTCGCACCGTGATGGTGAGGAAACCGTCGTCGTCGTACCGGTGCTGGAAGACCTGCCCGTCCTCCGCACGCCGTGCGTGGTCCTCGGCGGCCGCCGCGTCGGCCCGGCGCCACTGCCGGCAGAACCGCTCCGTCTGCGATGCCGTGGCGCGCAGGGCGAACTCGACCAGCGCCGTCTCGCAGTCGGCCGACGCGACACGGGTCAGCGCGCGGACCTTCGAGTAGGACAGCCGGCCGGCGGCGAAAGCCGCTTCGACCACGGGCAGGCCGGAGAGCGCCCGTGCGACGCGGACGTGTTCGCGGGCCGCGCCCGGTCCGAGGCCGCACTGCCAGGCCAGCCAGTGGGCGCAGGACAGGATGCCGATGCCGTGCCACCCGCCGCGCCGGTCGAACTCGGCGACCAGGCGGAGCCACGTCGCCGTCGCCGCCGCCAGTCGCACCGCTCCGGCAGTGATCGCCGCCGCCAGTTCCGGGAGCGGCACCTCCGCGCCCGTCTCTTCGTTCGATCGCATGTTCGAACGCTATGCCGCAGTGCTGACATTTCCGCTGGCCGGCGGACCGCGGTGGCGGTCGGGTCGTCCTCCGACGTTCCCGCGGGAACGTCGGACGCCGGTATCGCAGTAGCGGCCCCCGGTGCGGTGCGGTGCGGTGCGGTGCGGTGCGGTGCGGTGCGGTGCGGTGCGGCGCGGCGCGGCGCTGGGGGGCGAGGCGCGGCGCGTCAGGGGTGTGGTGGAGACATGGTGGCGGCCGGGCGGCGGTCAGGCGTTCCCGGGGAACGTCGGGCCGTGGTGCGGGCGCGGGGGCGCGGCCGGGCGGCGCGCGCCGGCGGCGTCGACAATCTGCGGGTGGCAGATCTCGCGGATCGGGCGTCGATGGCCCCTCGCCGGTGGCTTCCCGACCGCGGGCATCGCGCCGACCTCGTGGTGGTCGTCGTGGTCGCCGTGGTGGTGCTCGCCGGGGGGTGGTGGGCGAGGGTGCGCTGCCTCGGCGGTGGCTGGACCGACGGCGAGCAGTTCTACGGCTACTGCTACTCCGACGTCGCCCCGCTGTGGTTCCAGCGCGGGCTGGACGAGGGCGCCGGACCCTACGGCGCCGAGCCGCTGGAGTACCCGCCGGTGCTCGCCGTCCGCATCTGGCTGGCCGCCGTCCTCGCGCACGTCCTGCCGGGCGAGGCGACCGTCTGGGCCTTCAGTGCCACCAACGGTCTGTTCGTGGTGGTCGAGGTGCTGGTGGTCCTGGCCCTGCTCCGCCGGCTGGGCCTGGGGCCGCGGCGGCTGCTGTGGTGGGCCGCGACTCCCCCGCTGTTCCTGTACGCCTTCTACAACTGGGACACGCTGCCGGTTGCGCTGCTGCTGGGCGCCGTGCTGCTGCACGTACGGGGCCGGCACACCGCCTCAGGGGTGCTAGCCGGGCTGGGTGCCGCCGCCAAGATCTTCCCGGGATTCCTGGTCCCGTTGGTCGTGCTCTCGTTGCTCGCCCGCCGCCGACCGGGGGCCGCGCTGGCGCACGCCGGCGCTGCGGCGCTGGTGTTCGCGGCCGTGCACCTGCCCGCCTACCTGCTCGCCCCGGGGGGCTGGGACCGCTTCTACGAGCTGAGCAGCACCCGGGGCATGCACGTCGACAGCCTGTGGTTCCTCGGCCTCAGCCTGGGCGGCCCGGACCTCGACCCCGCGGCGCTGAGCACGGCCAGCCTGCTGGTGTTCGCGATCGGCGCCACGGTGGTGGTCGCCGTCGGGGTGCGGCGGCGTCCTCCCGAGGACTGGTGGCAGCTGGTCCTGCCGGTGCTCGTCTGCTTCATCCTGGCCAACAAGGTGTACTCGCCGCAGTACACGTTGTGGCTGGTGCCGCTGATGGCCCTCGTCCTGCGACGGGCCGCGCCGTACGTCGCTGTCGTGCTCGCCGACGTCCTGGTGCACGCGGTGGAGTTCCCCCACCTGGCCCGGCGCGCCGGCTTCGGGGACGGGCTGCCGTACCCGGTCCTCGGTGCCGCCGTCGCGCTGCGGGCCGCCGCGCTGGTGTGGCTGGCCGTCGAGGTGGTGCGCCGGCCCCCCGGGTCACCGCACGATCGGGAGGCCGGGTCACCGCGCGATCGAGAAGCCGGGTCACCGCCAGGTCGAGAGCCAGTACCGGAGCTCGAGAGCGTCACGGTCCAGCGGGATACCTAGCCAGATGGGGGCGAAGAACGCGAAGGCGGCGACGGCCAGGACGAGCAGTCCGCCACCGAGCAGGCGGGGCCGGGGGCTGATCTGGACAGCGCGGACCAGTCCGAGCGCGATGAAGGGCACGACCGGCGTGAGGTAGAAGAAGTAGCCGTCCTTGCCGGCGGCCAGCCAGGGCAGCCAGAGCAGGGCCAGCGGTGCCAGGATCGTGGCGGCGACGCCATCCCGGCGGGCGACCGCCCGCCACAGCAGGACCGGGTAGGCGAGCAGGGCCGGCCACCACAGGGCCGGGCTACCGACCATGGTGATCCGGGCGACGGTGTCCGGCGGCACCTCGCACTCGCCCGCCTCCTCCTGCGCGTCGGTGCAGCTCGCCGCGTAGACGAGGACCGGCCGCTCCAGCCACGCCCAGCCCAGCGGGTCCGAGCGGTAGGGGTGGGTGGCCTCGAGGGCCTGGTGGTAGGCGACGAGGTCGGTCTGGGTCTCCCACCACGTCTCGATCCGTTCACCGGGGCCGGCGGAGCACTCGCCGGGTCCGCAGGCCCGTGAACCGGCGTAGCTGTCCTCGTAGTTGACGAACCAGCCGGCGTGGGCGGCGACGTAGACGGTGGCCGGGAGCAGCACGAAGCCCAGCACCGCCCCGGCGGCGACGGCGGCGGCCCTCTGTGCGCCCCGGCGCAGACACTCCCCCCGGCCGGTGAGCTCGGTGGCGAGGATCAGCACGCCGGCGGCCCCGACGGCCAGCAGCCCGGACCACTTGGTGGCGACCGCGAGCCCGAGCGCGAGCCCGGCCAGCCACCGGTAGCGCGAACCGAGGAAGGAGCGGCGCAGGGACTCGCCGCTGCCGCGACGACGTCGCCGCGCGTCGCGGTCCAGCAGGACCAGCCAGACGGCGGCGACCACGAAGAGCGCCAGGATCGCATCGAGCATGGCCAGCCGGCTGGTCGTGATCGCCAGCCCGTCCAGGGCCACGAGCAGCGCAGCCAGGGCGGCCGGTGCCGTGCGCCGGAACAGCCGCCGGCCGCAGAAGTAGGTCAGCAGCACGGTGAGCGAGCCGGCGACGGCGACGCCGATCCGCCAGCCGAACGGGGTGTTGCCGAAGATCTGGATGCCGAGCGCGATGACCCACTTGCCCAGCGGCGGATGGGACGGTCGTCCCTCCTCGACGCCGCGGGTGACGTAGTCGTAGGCGTCGACGCCGTAGTACTTCTCGTCGAAGTACAGCCGCGCCGGGTCGCCGAGGTCCCAGAGGCGCACGGCCGCGGCGATGCCGACCAGGACGAGGGGGACCACCCAGGCCGACAGCGGGCGGCGCCCGGAGGCGCCGCCCGCTGTGTCCGAGGCCGCCGATGTGACGGCGGTGCTCACGAATCAGTCGATGAGCTCGTCGTCGTCCTCGGGGACGTCGACGTCGAACTCGGTCTCGGTCTCGACGTCGAACTCGGTCTCGGTCTCGACGACCTCGGTCTCGGTCTCCGTCTCGGTCTCGGTCGGCTCGAGGGTCTCGGTGACCTCGGTGTCCTCCTCCTCGGTCTCGGTGACCTCCTCGGTGACCTCGACCTGGACGGTGCCGTCGTCGTCCTCGTTCTCCCCGGCGCAGGCGGCGGTGCCCAGGAGGAGGGTGCTGGAGAAGGTGGCTGCGGCGATACCGCGGACGAGCTTGTTCATGTCGAACTCCATTCGGATCGATTGCGGGCTGAACTCTTCGATGACCGATCCGGGCGTCGCTACACGACTCCCCCCCATGACGATTTGGTAACAGCGGCGCGCACCCTCCGTCACCGCCGTCCGCGGATGCGGAGCCCGAATTCTCGAGCCTCCGCACATGCGGAAGTATTGTGGGCGGCATGACCAGCAGCTACCGGATCGCGGAGGCCGCCGCCCTGCTCGGTGTCAGTGACGACACGGTGCGCCGCTGGATCGACGCGGGCAGGTTGACCGCTGTGCGGGACGGTGGCTCGCCGACCCTCGTCGACGGCGCCGAGCTGGCCCGCCTGGCCACCCGGCTGGGCGACGCCCCCGAACCCGGGACGACGCCGTCCTCGGCCCGCAACCGGCTGACCGGCATCGTGACGCGCGTCGTCCGGGACGGCGTGATGGCGCAGGTCGAGATCCAGGCCGGGCCCTTCCGTGTCGTCTCGCTGATGTCCCGCGAGGCCGCCGACGAACTCGCCCTGGAGCCCGGCGTGCGCGCGGTCGCCACGGTGAAGGCGACGAACGTCAGCGTGGAGGTCCCGTGAGGCCTGGACGGTCCCTGACACGAGGCGTGGCGCTATGCGCGGCCACGGTGCTGCTCGCGGGCTGCGGGACGTCGGGGGACGCGGGCGACACCACCCTCACCGTCTCCGCCGCCGCCTCGCTGACCGACGTCTTCACCGAGCTCGCCGCGGTGCTGGAGGAGCAGCGCCCGGGGCTGGAGGTGGTGCTCAACGTCGCCGGCAGCTCCACGCTGGCCGCGCAGCTGCTGCAGGGTGCGCCGGCGGACGTCTTCGCCTCGGCCGACGAGCGGCAGATGGCCCTCGTCACGGGCGCCGGGCTGGCCGAGGATCCGCAGGTCTTCGCCGGCAACGTCCTCGCGATCGCGGTCCCGGAGGGCAACCCGGCCGGCGTCACCGGGCTGGCGGACTTCGCCCGGGAGGACCTCGCCCTGGCCGTCTGCGCGGTAGAGGTGCCCTGTGGTGCGGCGGCCGCCGAGCTGCTCGACGTCGCCGGGGTCGACGCGGTGCCGGACACCTACGAGGAGGACGTGCGGGGCGCGCTGGCCAAGGTGGCCCTCGGCGAGGTGGACGCGGCCCTGGTCTACGTCACCGACGCGCGGAG
Source organism: Blastococcus sp. (assembly GCA_042090795.1). GTDB lineage: Bacteria > Actinomycetota > Actinomycetes > Mycobacteriales > Geodermatophilaceae > Blastococcus. The sequence continues at coordinate 24,171 of JBELIQ010000001.1, forward strand.
CCGGGCCGACGACGTCGACGTCGTCGAGACGCCCGAGGCCGCGACCGTGGTCAACACCTATCCGGTGTGCGTCCTGACCGACACCCCGCACCCGGCAGCGGCCCGGGCCTTCGTCGACCTGCTCCTCTCCGCCGAGGGGCGGCGCATCCTCGCCGCCGCCGGGTTCCGGACGCCGTGAGCCGCCGCCGCGACGGCGCCGCGGTGCCCGCGCCGCTGCTCGTCCCGGCGGCCCTGGCCGTCGCCTTCCTCGTGCTGCCGCTGATCGGGCTGCTGGTGCGCGCCCCCTGGTCGTCGCTGGGCGAGCAGCTGACCGCGCCCGGGGTGGGCTCGGCGCTGCGCCTCTCGCTGGTCTCCGCGACGCTGGCCACCCTCGTGTCGCTGGTGCTCGGCGTGCCGCTGGCCTGGGTGCTGGCCCGCGCCCGGATCCGGGGGCGCAGCGTGCTGCGGGCGCTGGTCACCGTGCCCCTCGTGCTGCCGCCGGTGGTGGGCGGTGTCGCGCTGTTCCTCGTGCTCGGCCGGCAGGGGATCGTCGGCTCGTGGCTGGAGGAGGCCTTCGGCGTCACCATCCCCTTCACCACGTCCGCCGTCGTCCTCGCCCAGACGTTCGTGGCCATGCCGTTCCTCGTGGTCAGCGTCGAGGGGGCGCTGCGGGCCGCCGACGCCCGGTTCGAGGACGTGGCGGCCACCCTGGGCGCCGACCGGTGGACGACGTTCCGCCGGGTGACCCTGCCGATGGTGGCGCCGGGCGTGGCCGCCGGAGCGGTGCTCTGCTGGGCGCGGGCGCTGGGCGAGTTCGGCGCGACGATCACCTTCGCGGGGAACTTCCCGGGGACGACGCAGACGATGCCGCTGGCGGTGTACCTGGCGCTGCAGCGCGAGCCGGAGGCGGCCGTCGTCCTCTCCCTGGTGCTGCTCGGGGTCTCGCTGGCCACCCTGCTCCTGCTGCGGGACAACTGGCTGGGCCGGGGGACGTCGTGACCGTCACGGCGCGGGTGGCGGTCCGGCGGGGTTCGCTGGCGCTGGACGTCGACATCGAGGTGGCCGACGGCGAGGTGCTCGCCGTCCTGGGGCCCAACGGCGCGGGGAAGTCGACGCTGCTGCGCGTCCTGGCCGGCCTGCTGCCGGCCGACTCGGGCCGGGTCGTCGTCGGCGGGGAGGTGTGGGACGGCGACGGCGCACTCCTCCCCCCGCACCGCCGCCCGCTCGGCATGGTCTTCCAGGACGCGCTGCTGTTCCCCCACCTCAGCGTGGCCGACAACGTGGCCTTCGGGCTGCGCACCCGCGGGACCGGACGCGCGGCGGCGCGGGCGGCGGCTGACGGGTGGCTCGGCCGGGTCGGGCTCGACGGGCTGGGCGGGCGGCGGCCCCGGGAGCTCTCCGGCGGGCAGGCGCAACGGGCCGCGCTGGCGCGGGCGCTCGTGGGCGACCCCGCGCTGCTGCTGCTGGACGAGCCGCTCTCGGCGCTGGACGCCCGCACCCGGCTGACCGTCCGTGCGGAGCTGCGCCGCCACCTGGCCGAGTTCGCGGGCAGCACGGTGCTGGTCACCCACGACCCGGTCGACGCGATGGCCCTGGCCGACCGCGTCGTCGTGCTCGAGGAGGGCCGTGTCGTGCAGGCCGGCACGCCGGCGGAGATCAGCCGGCGGCCGCGCACCGACTACGTCGCCCGGCTGGTCGGGCTCTCGCTGCTGCCCGGCACCGGCGCCGGGCGGTCGGTGCGGCTGGACGGCGGCGGTGAGGTGGCCGTCGCCGAGGAGGTGGCCGGCGCGGTGTTCGCGGCGGTGCGCCCGGAGTCGGTGGCGCTCTTCCTGGCCCGGCCCGAGGGCAGTCCGCGCAACGTGTGGCCGCTGCGGCTGGCCGGAGCCGTGCCGCACGGGACCACGGTGCGCTGCGAGCTGACCGGCGAGGTGCCGCTGGTCGCCGATGTCACCGCCGCCGCCTTCGCCGAGCTCGGGCTCGTGCCGGGGGCGCAGGTGTGGGCGGCCGTGAAGGCCTCCGAGGTGGCGGTCTACGCCCGGTGACGCAGCCCCCTGCGAGAGTGGACGGCATGACCTGCGCCGCCGTCGTCCTCGCCGCCGGGGGCGGCCGCCGCTACGGGATGCCGAAGGCGCTGGTCGAGTACGAGGGCAGCCTGCTGGTCGAGCGCGCGGTGCGGACGGCGCGCGCCGCGTGCGACGTGGTGCTCGTCGTCCTCGGCGCGCAGGCGGTCGACGTCTGGCGCGCGGCCGATCTCGACGGCGCCACGGTCCTGGCCAACAAGGACTGGGAGACCGGCATGGCGTCGTCGCTGCGGGCCGGGCTGGACGGGTTGCGAGGGTTCCCGAGGGCGGTGGGGTGGGCAGGAGGAATCGACGCGGCGCTGATCACCCTCGTCGACATGCCGGGCATGACGCCGTCGGCGCTGGCCGCGGTCGCCGCGCACGCCGCCCCCGGCGCGCTCGCCGTCGCCACCTACGACGGCGTCCGCGGCCACCCGGTGCTGCTCGGCCGTGACCACTGGGGCGGTGTGATCGAGACGGCGACCGGTGACGAGGGCGCCCGCCGCTACCTGGCGGCGCACGACGTCACCGAGGTCGACTGCACCCACCTGGCGGATCCGGCCGACCTCGACGTGCCCCCGTCCGGGGTACCTTCGGCGCCGTGATCGCCGGCCACCGGATTGCCCGAGTCGTCGACGCGCCGCTGTCCGTCGCCGAGCACGAGGACGCCGTCGCCGACAAGGCCGCCGGCGCCGTCGTCAGCTTCGCCGGTGTCGTCCGCGACCACGACGGCGGCCGGTCGGTGACCGAGCTGGAGTACGTGGGCCACCCGACCGCGGCCGAGGTCATCGCCGAGCTGGCCGAGGAGTTCGCGGCGCGGGAGGGCGTGACCGCCGTCGCCGTCAGCCACCGGATCGGGCTGCTCGCCATCGGCGACGTCGCGCTGGCCTGCGCGGTCAGCTCCGCCCACCGCGGCGAGGCCTTCGCCGCCTGCGCCGACCTCGTCGACGAGGTGAAGAAGCGGCTGCCCATCTGGAAGCGGCAGGTCTTCACCGACGGCGAGGAGGAGTGGGTCGCCTGCCCGTGACCGGCGCGGGTGAGATGCTCGACGGCGTGACCCTCCTCACACCGGATCCGTCGAGCGGCCCGAACGGCCCGGAGCAGCTCGCGGCGGCGCTGGAGGCCACGGGTTATCTACCCGACGAGGGCCTGGCGACCGCCGCCTACCTCGCGCTGGCGATGCACCGGCCGCTGTTCCTCGAGGGCGAGGCCGGCGTCGGGAAGACGGCCCTGGCCGCGGCCCTGGCACAGATCACCGGCCGGCCCCTCTACCGCCTGCAGTGCTACGAGGGGCTCGAGGCCAGCCAGGCGCTGTACGACTGGGACTTCGGCCGCCAGCTGCTGCACCTGCGCGCCGCCGAGGCAGCGCACGCCACCGACGACCCCGGCGTCCTCGAGGCCTCGCTCTACGACCGCCGCTTCCTGCTGGCCCGCCCGCTGCTCCAGGCCCTGGAGGACGCGCCGTCGGTGCTGCTGATCGACGAGATCGACCGCGCCGACGACGAGTTCGAGGCGTTCCTGCTCGAGGTCCTCTCCGACTTCACCATCACCATCCCCGAGCTCGGCACGATCCGCGCCACCACACCGCCGCTGGTCGTCCTCACCTCCAACCGCACCCGCGAGGTGCACGACGCCCTGAAGCGGCGCTGCCTCTACCACTGGCTGCAGCACCCGGACTTCGACCGCGAGGTGGCGATCCTGCGCCGGCGGCTGCCCGAGGTGACCGAGCAGCTGGTCCGGGAGGTGGCCCGGGCGACGGCGACGCTGCGCACCCTGGACCTGCTCAAGCCACCCGGTGTGGCGGAGGCGCTGGACTGGGCGACGGCGCTGCACACCCTCGGCGCTCGCCAGCTCGACCCCGACACCGCCGCCCGCACGCTGGGCGCCGTGCTGAAGTACCGCGAGGACACCGACCGGGTGCGGTCGCAGGTCCGGGGAGTGCTGTTCGGTGGCTGACCCCCCAAGCATGGGAAGCGTCACCTCCCGTCGCGGCGCCCAGGACGCAGGTATCGCTTCCCATGCCTCGGGGGGACGGGATGTCGTGGACACCGTGCTGGGCTTCGCGCGCACGCTGCGCGCGGCCGGCGTCGCCGCCTCCCCGGACCGCGTCGAGGCCATGCTCGCCGCGGTCGGCGCGCTCGACGTCCTGGCCGAGGCCGACGTGTACTGGGCCGGCCGGCTGACCCTGTGCTCCAGCCCGGACGACCTGGACCGCTACGACGCCGCCTTCGCCGCCTGGTTCGGCGGCCGGCGGCCGCGTGAGCCGAGCCGTGCGCCGGCCGAGCGCCCGGTGGTCTCCGCGATGGCCCCGCTGGACGCCGGCCCCGGCTCGGGCGAGGACGCCTCCAGCTCGCCGGACCTCGCCGTCCGGGCCAGCGCCACCGAGGTCCTGCGGCACCGTGACGTGGCGGAGTTGACCCCCGCCGAGCGGGAGCACGTGCGCCGGCTGTTCGCGCTGCTCCGCCCGGCCGCGCCGATGCGCCCCTCGCGGCGTCGCCGGCCGGGTCCGGTCGGCGCGGTCCATCCCGCCCGCACGGTGCGCCGGGCGCTGCGCGACGGCGGGGAGGTGACCCGTCTCCTGCGCCGGCGGGCGGCTCCGCGTCCCCGTCGGGTCGTCCTCCTGGTCGACGTGTCCGGCTCGATGAGCCCGTACGCCGACGCGCTGCTGCGGTTCGCCCACGTCGCGGTGCGCGCGCGGCCGGCGTGGACCGAGGTGTTCACCGTCGGCACCCGGCTGACCCGGGTGACCCGGGAGCTGCGGCTGCGCGATCCCGACCGGGCCCTGGCCGCGACCGGCTCGGCCGTCCCCGACTGGTCGGGCGGCACCCGGCTCGGTGAGGTGCTCAAGGCGTTCCTCGACCGGTGGGGCCAGCGCGGCACGGCCCGCGGCGCCGTCGTCGTCGTGTGCAGCGACGGCTGGGAGCGCGGCGGCACCGAGCTCCTGGCCGAGCAGATGGCGCGGCTGCGGCGGCTGGCGCACGCGGTGGTGTGGGTCAACCCGCACAAGGGGCGGCCGGGCTACGAGCCCCTGGCCGCCGGGATGCAGGCGGCGCTGCCCTCGGTCGACCGGTTCGTCGCAGGGCACAGCATGGCCGCGTTCGAGGAGCTGACGGGGGTGATCGCCCGTGCCTAGGGGGACCTGCGATGCGTGGGGAAGGACCACGTCCTCCTCATCCCTCGCGAGCTCGGGACGAGCCTCGGGACGCGGCCGGAAGGGATCAGTCGAATGCGCGATGTTCTCGATGACCTGATCGGGTGGTGGCAGGCGGGGGAGACCGTCGGCATGGGCACCGTGGTGGCCACCTGGCGCTCCGCTCCCCGGCCGGCCGGGGCCTCGATGCTCGTCGGGCCGGACGGGACGGCGGTGGGCAGCGTCTCCGGTGGCTGCGTCGAGGGGGCGGTCTACGAGGAGGCCAAGGACGCCGTCGACACCGGCGAGGTGACGCTGCGGCGCTACGGAGTCAGCGACGACGACGCCTTCGCCGTCGGGCTGACCTGCGGCGGGATCCTGGACGTCTTCGTCGAGCCCGTCTCGCGCGAGTCCTTCCCCGAGCTCGGCGAGGTGGCCGCCTCGGTCGGCCGGCACGAACCGGTCGCCGTCGTCACCTGCGTGCGGGGGCCCGACGACCGCCTCGGCCGGCGGCTGGTGCTGTGGTCCGACCGGGCCTCGGGCAGCCTGGGCTCGCAGCGCCTCGACGACGCCGTGGCCGCCGACGCCCGGGGGATGCTCGTCGCCGGCCGCACCGGGATGCTGCACGTCGGGCGCGACGGCGAGCGGCGCGGCGACGAACTGGAGCTGTTCGTCAACTCCTTCGCCCCGCCCGCGCGGATGCTCGTGTTCGGCGCGATCGACTTCGCCGCCGCCGTCGCCCGGGTGGGGACGTTCCTCGGCTACCGGGTCACCGTGTGCGACGCCCGCCCGGTGTTCGCCACCCCGAAGCGCTTCCCCGAGGCGGACGAGGTGGTCGTGGAGTGGCCGCACCGGTACCTGCAGGGCGAGGTGGACGCCGGGCGGATCGACGAGCGCACCGTGCTGTGCGTGCTCACCCACGACCCCAAGTTCGACGTCCCGCTGCTCGAGGTCGCGCTGCGGCTGCCGGTGGCCTACGTCGGCGCCATGGGCTCGCGGCGCACGCACTCCGAGCGGCTCGCCCGGCTGGCCGAGGCCGGGTTGAGCCAGGCGGAGCTCGACCGGATGTCCTCGCCGATCGGGCTGGATCTCGGCGCCCGGACGCCGGAGGAGACGGCCGTGTCGATCGCGGCGGAGATCATCGCCGGTCGCTGGGGCGGGTCGGGGGAGCGGCTGACCGGCACCGACGGGCCGATCCACCCCACCGCCGAGCGCTGATCCTCCGGCGGTCGAGGAGGTAAGTGTGGCCTAAGTCACTTTCCATGCGCAAGACTCCGCTCAGGCCACCGAGCCCAGGTGCCAGAGCGGAGGATCCGTGACCCAGATATCGGTGCGCGTCGACGGGGCGTCCTACACGGACGACGTCGAACCTAGGACCCTGCTGGTCCACTACCTGCGCGAACAGCTCGGCAAGGTCGGCACCGTCGTCGGGTGCGACACGAGCAACTGCGGCGCCTGCACGGTGCACCTGGACGGCGAGGCGGTGAAGAGCTGCACGGTGCTGGCGGTCCAGGCCGATGGCAGCGAGGTCACCACCATCGAGGGCATCTCGGGAGGGAACGGAGCGCAGAACGGCTCCCTGCACCCCATGCAGAAGGCGTTCCACGAGATGCACGGCCTCCAGTGCGGCTACTGCACGCCGGGGATGATCATGGCCTCGATCGACCTGGTGGGCGACAACCCCGACCCCAGCGACGACGAGGTGCGCGAGGGCATCGAGGGCAACCTCTGCCGCTGCACCGGCTACCAGAACATCGTCCGCGCCGTGCAGCAGGCGGCTGCCGAGATGCGCGGCGCCGCCCCGGACACGCTGGGAGCGCAGTCGTGACCGCGGTGGAGGACCGGCCCGTCGCCGAGGCCCCCGCCGCCAAGGAGGTCGGGCAGGCGCGCAAGCGCAAGGAGGACGCCCGGCTGATCACCGGCGAGACCACCTGGACCGACAACATGGTCCTGCCCGGCATGCTGCACCTGGCCGTGGTCCGCAGCCCGGTGGCGCACGCCAAGCTCGGGGCGGTCGACGTCGAGGCGGCCCGCTCGGCCCCGAACGTCGTCGCCGTGTTCACCGGTCGCGACCTCGCCGAGGAGCAGGGCGCGATCCCGTGTGCCTGGCCGGTGACGCCGGAGATGGTCAACCCCGGCCACCCGTCGGTCGCCGTGGACGAGGTCAACCACGTGGGCGAGGCGGTCGCCGTCATCGTGGCGCGCAGCAAGGCCGCCGCCCAGGACGCCGTCGAGCTCGTCGACGTCGACTACGAGCCGCTGCCCGTCGTCCTGGACATGGAGCGGGCTCTCGCCGAGGGCGCCGACCTCTGCCACGACCACGTGGAGTCGAACGAGAGCTTCCGGTGGATCTTCGACGCCGGTGACGCCGGCACGGGCACCGACACCGACGAGGCGTTCGCGGCCGCCGACGTGGTGGTGAGCCGCCGGTTCGTGCAGCAGCGGCTGATCCCCGCCTTCATGGAGCCGCGGTCCACCGTCGTCCAGCCGCAGGGCGACAACTACACGATGTGGTCCTCCACCCAGGTGCCGCACATCCTGCGGATCATGCTGGCGATGGTCACCGGCGTCCCCGAGCACAAGCTGCGGGTCATCGCCCCCGACGTCGGCGGCGGCTTCGGCGGGAAGCTGCAGGTCACGCCGGAGGAGGTGATCACGCTCCTGGTGGCGCGCCGGCTGGGCAAGCCGGTCAAGTGGACCGAGACCCGCAGCGAGTCGCTCATGAGCGCCCACCACGGCCGCGACCAGGTCCAGTACGTGGACATCGCGGCCGACCGCGAGGGGAACGTCCGGGGCCTGAAGGTCCACATCCTGTCCGACATGGGCGCCTACCTGCGGCTGGTCACCCCGGGGGTGCCGATCCTGGGCGCGTTCATGTACCCGGGCATCTACAAGTTCCCGGCCTACCGCTTCGACTGCCAGGGCGTCTTCACCAACAAGACGCCGACCGACGCCTACCGCGGCGCCGGCCGGCCCGAGGCGACGTTCGCCATCGAGCGGATCATGGACGAGCTCGCCGTCGAGCTGGACATGGACCCGCTCGAGCTGCGCCGGAAGAACTGGATCCGGTCCGAGGAGTTCCCGTTCACCACGGTGGCCGGGCTCGAGTACGACAGCGGCGACTACGGCGAGGCGACCCGGCAGGCGCTGGAGCTGCTCGGCTACGACGAGCTGCGCGAGGAGCAGCGCCGCCGTCGCGAGTCGGGCGACCCGGTCCAGCTGGGCATCGGCTTCTCCACCTTCACCGAGATGTGCGGCCTGGCACCGTCGCGGGTGCTCGGCTCGCTCTCCTACGGCGCCGGCGGCTGGGAGCACGCCTCCATCCGCATGCTGCCCACCGGCAAGGTCGAGGTCGTCACGGGCACCACGCCGCACGGTCAGGGCCACGAGACGGCGTGGAGCCAGCTGGTCGCCGACGAGCTCGGGGTGCCCTTCGAGGACATCGAGGTGCTGCACGGCGACACCGCCATCGCCACGCGCGGGCTGGACACCTACGGCTCCCGGTCGCTCGTCGTCGGCGGCGCCGCAGTGGTGAACGCGGCGCAGAAGGTCGTCGCCAAGGCCCGCACGGTCGCCGCGCACCTGCTCGAGGCCGCCGAGGAGGACCTGCAGTTCGAGGGCGGCACGTTCTCCGTGCGAGGCACCCCGGGCTCCGGTGTGTCGATCCAGGAGCTGGCGCTGGCGACCTTCGCGGCGCACAACCTGCCGGAGGGCATGGAGCCCTCGCTCGACGCGGACGCGACGTTCGACCCGGTGAACTTCTCCTTCCCCCACGGCACGCACATCTGCGCCATGGAGGTCGACACCGAGACCGGGATGGTGTCGATCCGCAAGTACGCCTGCGTCGACGACGTCGGGACGATCGTCAACCCGCTGATCGTCGAGGGCCAGGTGCACGGCGGCCTGGCCCAGGGCATCGCGCAGGCGCTGTACGAGGAGGCCGTCTACGACGTCGACGGCAACCTCACCACCGGCACCTTCGTCGACTACCTGGTCCCGTCGGCCGCCGACCTGCCGCACTTCGACACGGCGAACACCGTGCACGCCGCACCCGGCAACCCGATCGGGGCCAAGGGCGTGGGCGAGGCCGGCTGCATCGCGTCGACCCCGGCCGTCGTCAACGCAGCGCTGGACGCCGTCCGCCACCTCGGGGTGCGGGACATCCTCATGCCGCTCACACCGGAACGCGTCTGGCGGGCGCTCCACCAAGGCGGCGATGGCGGGGACCGCGCGACCGCCGGCACCAACGCCTACGGCGGCGCGCAGACCGAGACCACTACCGGCGTCGCGACGCCGGAGTCGCGCCTGGGGGGCGACCGATGATCTTCCTTCGCCTCTCCCAGGGAGCCGGCTCATGATCCCCGCAGCGTTCGACTACGTCCGGCCGTCCACCATCGACGAGGCGCTCCAGGCGCTCGCCGACGGTGGGGAGGACGCCAAGATCCTCGCCGGCGGGCAGTCGCTGATCCCCGTCATGCGGCTGCGCCTGGCGGCGCCGTCCACGGTCGTCGACCTGACCCGGGTCAGCGAGTTGCGCGGCGTCCGGGAGGACGGCGACGCGCTGGTGATCGGCGCGATGACCACCCACTCCGACGTCGTCGCCGACCCGCTGATCGCGCAGCACGCGCCGCTGATCGCCCAGGCGACCGAGACCGTCGCCGACCGGCAGGTGCGCCACCGGGGCACCTTCGGCGGGGCGCTGGCGCACGCCGACCCGGCCGGTGACCTCCCGGCGGTCGCGCTCGCCCTGGACGCCGAGTTCGTCATCGCCGGCACCGGCGGACGGCGCACGGTGCCGGCGCGGGAGTTCTTCGTGGACTACCTGACGACCGCCCTGGGCGAGGACGAGCTGCTCGTCGAGGTGCGCGTGCCGAAGCTGGCCGGGCAGTGGGGGATGCACTACGAGAAGTTCAACCGCGTGGCGCAGGCCTGGTCGATCGTCGCCGTCGCCGCGGCGGTGCGGCGCGAGGACGGGCACATCGCCGAGGCGCGGATCGGACTGACCAACATGGGTCCGACCCCGCTGCGGGCGACGGCGACCGAGCAGGCGCTGGCCGGTGCGGCCGCCGGCGCCGAGGCGATAGCCGGGGCCGCCGGGCACGCGGCCGAGGGCACTGCGCCCAGCGACGACCTGAACGCGAAAGCGGACTACCGTGAACACCTGGCCCGGGTGCTCACCCGCCGGGCGGTCACCGCAGCCGCCGGGCTCCAGAGCTGAAGGGTTTCACGTGCAACTGGAGAACTCATTCACCGTTCCCGTGCCCGTCGACGAGGCGTGGCGGGTGCTTCTCGACATCGAGCGCATCGCGCCCTGCATGCCCGGCGCGGCGCTCGACTCCGTCACCGGCGACGACTTCACCGGCCGGGTGAAGGTCAAGCTCGGCGTCATCACGCTGACCTACCAGGGCAAGGCGTCGTTCGTGGAGAAGGACGAAGCGGCCCACCGCGCGGTCATCGACGCCCGTGGCCGGGACCAGCGCGGCAACGGCACGGCCTCCGCCGTGGTCACCGCCACGCTGGCGCCCGACGGCGAGCGGACCCGCGTCGACGTCCTGACCGACCTGAACATCACCGGCCGGCCGGCGCAGTTCGGCCGTGGCGTGATGACCGACGTCGGCAACAAGCTGCTCGGCCAGTTCGCCGACCGGCTCGCCGCCCAGCTCGGTGAGGGCGACCGGCCGGCCGTCCCGGTCCCGGACGCGGTGCCTGCCCCGGACGCGGCGCCGTCCCCGGACGCGGTGGTGGCCCAGGGCGAGGCGCCGGCCCCGGGAGCCGCGCCGGTGGTGGCGGCCGTGGCGTCGGTGCCGTCGGTCCCGCGCCCGGTGCAGCACTCTCGTGCCGAGCCCGAGCCGATCAACCTGCTCGGGGTCGCCGGCGGAGCCGCGGCCGGCCGGTACGCGGCCCCCGCCGCGGGCGTCGGCGTGCTGGTGCTGCTGATCGTCCTGGTGGCCCGCCGCCGCCGCAGCCGCCGCTGATCCGGAGGTGCGTGGGGGCGGTTTCGGCCACAGGTACTTGAGAGGACACGACCCGGCGTGGCATAACTGAATTGCGGCGGCTCTCGATCGTCGTGCTTCTCCGGGCGTCCGCGCGGCGGGCGGACGACCTGAGGGGGCGCGGGCATGGGGCTGCCGGACGGCGACCGCGTGCTGGCCTCCATGCCCGTCGGGTTCATGGCGGTCAGCGCCGACTGGACGATCACCCACCTGAATCCCGCGGCCGAGCCGATGTTGCTCGTGGCGGCTGCGGACCTGGTCGGGCGCAACTACTGGGACGCCTACCCGGCCAACCGTTGGGACGACAGCGACTTCGGCCGCACCTTCCGCCATGCCATGGCCGAGCGCGTGACGGCCACCGTCGAGGCGTTCTACCCGGATCCCCTCAACCGCTGGTACCGGGTGGAGGCGGTGCCCGTCGACGACGGGATCTTCTTCTACTTCTCCGACGTGAGCGAGCGCCGGGTCGCGCAGGACCGCCTCGCGATGCTCGAGAGCATCGGCGCCGAGCTGGGCGGCACCCTGGACATCGACGCGGCGGTGTCGCGGATCCCGCAGTTGGTCGTCCCCGCCTGGCCGACGGCTGCCTGCTCACCGTCCTCGATGCCGACGGCCGCCCCCGGGACGTCGGCTCCTGGCACCGGGACGCGCAGGCGCGGGCGCTCGTCCGGCGGTACGCGGAGGTCCGGCTCGCCGACCTGCCGCCGACGGCTCCGCTGCTGCGGGCACTGCGCGACGGCGAGACGGTGTCGTTCAGCCGCGACCAGGCGCTGGCGTCCCTGCCCGAGGGGGAGGCGCGCCAGATCATGCTCGGCGTCGGGATCGGCCACGCCGTGACACTGCCCCTGCGGGGACACGGCCGGGTGGTCGGCGCCCTGACGCTGCTCATGAGCCGGCCCGGGGCGCCCGGCGGGTCGGACCTGGGCACCGCCCGCCAGGTGGCCGACCGCATCGGGGTGGCGCTGGACAACGCCCGGCTGTTCGACGAGCAGCGCCAGCTGGCCGAGGGGCTGCAGCGCCGGATGCTCACCGCGCCGGTGCAGCCGGACTACGCCGAGATCGTCGTCCGCTACACGCCCGCCGCCGAGGCCGCCCGGGTCGGCGGCGACTGGTACGACGCCTTCGTCCAGCCCTCCGGGGCGACGATGCTGGTCATCGGCGACGTCGTCGGGCACGACACGGCGGCCGCCGCGACGATGGGCCAGCTGCGCGCGCTGCTGCGGGGCATCGCCACCTACAGCGACGGACCACCCACCGAGGTGCTGCGCGGGCTGGACGGCGCGATGGCCCGGCTGCAGATGGACTCCTACGCGACCGCGGCGGTCGCGCGCTTCCAGCAGGACGAGGGCGCCCCCCGGAGAACCCGGATGTGCTGGTCCAACGCCGGGCACCTCCCGCTGCTGGTGATCCACCCGGACGGAACGCTCGGCGAGCTCGGGGAGTGGCGGGGCGACCTGCTGCTCGGCGTCGACCCGGAGGCCGTGCGGCTGCAGTCCGACGTGGAACTGGCGGCCGGCGCGACGGTGCTCATGTTCACCGACGGCCTCATCGAGCGCCGGACGAGCGACCTGGACGAGGGGATGGCGAGGCTGCGGGAGGCCGCCACCGAGCTGGCCGGCCGGCCGCTGGCCGAGCTGTGCGACGAGATCATCGACCGGCTGGTCCAGGGCCGGCCCGAGGACGACGTCGCCCTCGTGGCCATCCGGCTGCGTGACCGGCCGGCGCGCAGGGACTAAGGAGCGCCGGCCGGCCCGTCGTCGGCGTCGGGGCGCGCGGGCAGGGGCGGCGGGTCCATCCCGGCGGCCATGAGGGTGCTGAGCATGCGCGCGGCAGCTTCGACCACGCGCAGCTCGCGTGCCGCGCTCCGCGGTTTGGCGCGGAACGCGACCCCGCAGAGCGTGCCGAACAGGCTGCCGTCGGCGCGCACCAGCGGCACCCCCACGTAGGCGGCGACATCGGCGATCGAGCCGGTGGTGCGGGAGGCGTACGCGGGGACGGCGGCGGTGACGGTGGCCAGCCGCGGTGCGCGGCCTGCGGTCATCTCGCGGCAGAAGCTCCGGTCCCACGGCAGCTCCATGCCCGGTGGGCCGGCGCCTTCGGGGTGGGCCAGCAGGATCACCTGCCGCTCGTCGACCACCTGGGTGACGAACCAGACGTCCCAGCCCACGTACCCGGCCAGGAAGCCCAACGCTCCCTCCGCGGCCGAGCACCAGTCGTGCCACGGGGCGACGTCGTCGACGGAAGACGGAACCATAACGGCACGTTCCGCCCCGTCGTGCCCGGCGTCAAGCGCCCCGTGCGTTGATTGGTCAGCGGGCGCCGGCGAGGCCGTCGTCGTCCCGGTTCTCCTCGCGCTCGATGGCCTCTTCCTCGGCCTGGGCCTCCATCACATGGGCCTCGCCGGCGACCGTGGCCGCCGCATCCCCGTGGGACTCGCCGTAGACCTGCTCGGCCCGGCCCAGCAGTTCTTCTGCCTTGGCCTTGACCTTGTCGAAGATGCTCATGGGCTCATCCTCCCTCAGTCACCCGCCGGCGAAGGGGGGCAGCACGTCCACCACCGCTCCGGGTGACAGCTCCGACGCGCGGTCGCGGGTCTGCGTTCCGTCCACGAGGAAGGAGCACGCGGTGAGCACCCGCGCCATCCGATCGCCGTGGGCGTCGACGAGCTGGCCCACGAGCTGGTCGAGGGAGGCGGCCTCGCGGAGCTCGGTGTCGACGCCGGAGACCGCCCGGGCGCCGGCGAAGTAGCGGACGGTGACGGGCACGGGCATCAGCCCCCGATCGCGGACATCGGGCGTGCCGGCTGCAGGAAGCTGGGGTCGTCGATGCCGTGCCCGGGCAGCTTGCCCAGGGTGGCGATCCGCCAGCGGTCGGCGATCTCCTGGTCGGTGGCGCCCTCGCGCAGCGGTGTGCGCAGGTCGGACTCCTCGCGGGCGAACAGGCAGTTGCGGATCTGCCCGTCCGCGGTCAGCCGGGTGCGGTCGCAGCTGCCGCAGAACGAGCGGGTGACCGAGGCGATGACGCCGACGGTCGCCGGGCCGCCGTCGACCAGCCAGCGCTCGGCGGGAGCCGATCCCCGGGCCTCGGTGTCCGGCGTGAGCGCGTGCGCCGCCGAGAGCCGCTCCAGGATGTTCTCGGCGGTGACCATCTCGCCCCGGGTCCACGCGTGGTGCGCGTCCAGCGGCATCTGCTCGATGAAGCGCAGCTGGTAGCCGTGCTCGAGGCAGAAGTCGAGCAGGGGGACGGCGTCCTCCTCGTTCATGCCGCGCAGCAGGACGGCGTTGACCTTGACCGGGGTCAGGCCCGCGGCCTGTGCCGCGGCGAGCCCGGCGAGGACGTCGTCGAACCGGTCGCGGTGGGTGAGCTGCTTGAACCGGTCGCGGTCGACGGTGTCCAGGCTGACGTTGATCCGGTCCAGGCCGGCGGCGGCCAGCGACGGGGCGACGCGGGCCAGGCCGATCGCGTTCGTGGTGAGGCTGACCTCGGGCCGCGGCGTCAGCGCGGTCGCGCCGGCCACGATGCCGACCAGCCCCGGGCGCAGCAGCGGCTCGCCCCCGGTGAACCGGACCTCCTCGATGCCGAGCTGCTCCACGCCGATGCGCACCAGCCGGACGATCTCCTCGTCCGTCAGCACCTCCACCTTCGGGAGCCAGTCCAGGCCCTCCGGCGGCATGCAGTACGTGCACCGGAGGTTGCACCGGTCGGTCAGCGATACGCGCAGGTCGGTCGCGACGCGCCCGTGCCGGTCGACCAGCCCGCCGCTGCCCGGAGCCGGGGCGGGCTGGGCGCGCCGGACCACCGGGTCGGGCAGTTCGGCGCTGGTCATGGCCCGAATGTAGCCGCGGGCACGCCGGAATGCGGTGCCGAAGTCGCCCGGCCCGCGGTTAGGCTCCCCGGGCCACCCGAGAGACCGGCGGAGCCTCGACCCGCACTCGCCCGTGGCCAGGAAGCGCGAGAGCCCGTGTCACCCCGCACCGTCTTCGATCCCTACCTGCGCCTGTTCGCCGTCCCCGGTTCGCGGGCCTTCGCTCTCGCCGGCTGGGTGGCCCGGCTGCCGGCCCCGATGCTGGGGCTGGGCGCGGTCCTGCTCGTGGAGGAGGCGTCGGGCAGCTACGGGCTGGCCGGTGCGGTCTCCGGCACGCTGGCGCTGAGCTTCGCGCTGGCCGGGCCGCAGTGGGCCCGCGCGATGGACCGCCGCGGGCAGGGCGTGGTGCTGCAGGTGGCGATGATCGGCCTGCTGATCAGCGGCGTCGCCTTCGTGGTCGCGGTGGAGGCGGGCGCCCCGCGGTGGAGCTGGTTCCTGCTCGCCGCGCTGACCGGCGCCTCGGCCCCGAACGTCGGCTCGATGGTGCGGGCGCGGTGGGCCGCGGCGCTGGAGGCCCCCGGCCGGCAGACGGCCTTCGCGTTCGAGGCCGTCGTCGACGAGGTCGTCTTCGTCGTCGGCCCGCCGCTGGTCACCCTGCTGGCGACGCTGATCGCGCCGCCCGTCGGCTTCCTCACCGGCATCCTGCTCGGCGTCGGCGGTGGGCTGGCGCTGGCCGGGCAGCGGTCGAGCGAGCCGCCCCTGCAGCAGCGGGACGTCTCGCCGTCCGGCCGCCGCCGCTCCGTGCTGACACCGGCCCTGCTGGTCGTGTCGCTCACCTACCTCGCCGTGGGCACGTTGTTCGGCGCCATCGACGTCGTCGTGATCGGGTTCGCCGACGCCGAGGGGGCCAAGGCCCTGTCCGGTGTGGTGCTCGCGGTCTTCGCGGGCGGCAGCCTGGTCGCGGGCCTGGCCTACGGCCTGGCCCGGCCGGCCCGCTCGCTGGCCGCCCGGTTCGTGGCGACGGCCGTCGCCATCGCGCTGGCCGCCCAGCTGCTGTGGACCGTCGGGTCGCTGCCGGCACTCGTCCTGTGCGGATTCCTGGCCGGGCTCACCATCGCGCCGGTGCTCGTGTCCGGCACCTCGCTGGTGGAGTCCCGGGTCGGGCGCGGCGTGCTCACCGAGTCCCTCGCCTGGACCATCACCGGCCTGACGCTCGGGGTGACCGCCGGATCGGCGCTGGCCGGTGCCGCGGTCGACGCGTGGGGAGCCCGGGACGCGTTCGCCGTCCCGGCGCTGGCCGCCGCGGCCGCGGGCGTCCTCGCGGTGGCCGGTGCGCCGCTGCTGCGGCGGCGTGGCGCCGTGCACAGCCCGGTTGAGCAGAGCGCGCTCGGGTAGGTCGGGCGGACCGGTCGTGCACAACACGACACCGGCTCCCCGACCCGGAAGGAACCTTCTGTGGCTGTGCCCACCATCGCTCTGAACAACGGCGTCGAGATCCCGCAGCTGGGGTTCGGCGTCTACCAGGTCCCGCCGGAGGACACCGCCGACGTCGTCGGCCAGGCCCTCGAGGTCGGCTACCGGCACATCGACACCGCCGAGATGTACGGCAACGAGAAGGGCGTCGGCGAGGCCATCGCGCGCTCCGGCATCGACCGCGGCGAGATCTTCGTGACCAGCAAGCTGAACAACGGCTTCCACCGCCGCGACGACGCCCTGCGCGCCTTCGACCAGACGCTGGCCGACCTCGGTACCGACCACCTCGACCTGTTCCTCATCCACTGGCCGCTGCCGGGCATCGACGTCGACTACGTCGAGACCTGGAAGGCCATGGAGGAGATCCACGCGAGCGGCCGCAGCAGGGCCGTCGGCGTCTCCAACTTCCAGGCCCACCACCTGCGGCGGCTGTTCGCCGAGACGGAGGTGCGTCCGGCGGTCAACCAGATCGAGGTGCACCCCTACCTGGCGCAGGACGAGCTGCGCGCGTTCGACGCCGAGCACGAGATCGTCACCGAGGCGTGGTCGCCGATCGCGCAGGGCCGGGTGCTGGACGACGCCGCGATCACCGCGATCGCCGAGCGGATCGGGCGGACGCCCGCCCAGGTCGTGCTGCGGTGGCACGTCCAGCGCGGCGACGTCGTCTTCCCGAAGTCGGTGTCCCGCGAGCGCATGGAGGAGAACTTCGCCTTGTTCGACTTCGAGCTCTCGACGTCGGACATGTCGGACCTGACCGGGCTGGACCGCGGCGAGCGCACGGGCCCCGACCCGGACTCGTTCAATTACATCCCGTGACGCTCCGCGTCACACCGCGGCCAGGTAGCCGGGTGCGGTGAGCTGAGCGCGTCCGCGGTCCGCGGCGGGAGGTCTCCGGCCCCCGCGCCGCGGACCGCCAGGCGCGTGCGTGTCGGGACCACGGTCCTTGGCAGCCGCATACCGAGTATGCATACTCCGTATCCATGTCCATCCGACACGGTCTCCTGGCGCTCCTGGAGCGCGGTCCCAGCCACGGCTACCAGCTGCGCGCCCAGTTCGACGCCACGACCGGGGCGACCTGGCCGCTGAACGTCGGGCAGGTCTACACGACCCTCGACCGCCTGGAGCGCGACGGCCTCGTCGTCCAGGACGGCGAGCCCGACACCGACGGCCGGATCGCCTACCGGCTCACCGACGCCGGCCGGGCGGAGGTGCAGACGTGGTTCCGCTCGCCGGTGAGCGCGAGGAGCGCACCCCGTGACGAGCTGGCCATCAAGCTCGCGCTGGCGGTCACCACCCCGGGCGTCGACGTCCTCGCCGTCGTGCAGACCCAGCGGACCGGCACGATGGCGGCGCTGCAGGAGCTGACCCGGCTCAAGACCCGCGGTGCCGACGACGACCTCGCCTGGTCGCTGGTCCTGGACTCACTGGTCTTCCGCGCGGAGGCGGAGATCCGCTGGCTGGACCACTGCGAGGCACGGGTGGCCCGGGCGGCCGCCCGGCGACCGCAGAACACCGTCGCCACGCCGGCCGCTCCGGACCGGACGGTGCAGCGATGACCGCGCCCATGCTCCTCCTGCGCGGGGTGACCCGGGAGCGCCAGCAGGGCGACACGGTCGTGCACGCGCTGCGCGGCGTCGACCTCGCCGTCCACCCCGGCGAACTCGTGGCCGTCATGGGCCCCTCCGGCTCGGGCAAGTCGACCCTGCTGCACGTCGCCGGGGGCCTGGACACGCCCACCTCCGGCGCCGTGGTCGTCGAGGGCCGCGACCTCGCCCAGCTCTCGGCGGCGCAGGTGGCCGCCGTCCGCCGGCGGAGCATCGGCTACGTCTTCCAGGACCTCAACCTGCTGCCCTCGCTCACCGCGCTGGAGAACGTCTCCCTCCCGCTCGAGCTCGACGGCTCCCGGGGCGGGCTGGCCCGTCGCGCCGCCCGGGACGCCCTCGAGGAGGTCGGTGTCGGGCACCTCGCCGGCCGGTTCCCCGACGACATGTCCGGTGGCCAGCAGCAGCGGGTGGCCATCGCCCGCGCCCTCGTGGGTCCGCGCCGGCTGCTGCTGGCCGACGAGCCGACCGGCGCCCTGGACTCGCAGACCGGCGAGGAGGTGCTGCGGGTGCTGCGCGCCCGGTGCGAGGCCGGAGCGGCCGGCGTCCTGGTCACCCACGAGGCCCGGCACGCCGCCTGGGCCGACCGGGTCGTCTTCCTGCGCGACGGCGTCGTGGTCGACCAGAGCGGCCCGGTACCGGGCGCGGAGTCGTTGCTCACCGCGGGTGGCGGGGCGTGACCGGCTGGCTCGCGCGCTGGCGCCTGGCGCTGCGCATCGCCCGCCGCGACGCGCTGCGGCACAGGGGCCGCACCCTCCTCGTCGTCCTCATGGTCGGGCTGCCGGTCATGGCCATCGTCGGCGGCGACACCGTGTTCCGGAGCTCCGAGGTGGGTGCGGGCGAGGCGCTGCCCGGGGCGCTCGGCGGTGCCGACGTCCGGATCAGCGGGGAGTCGCGGGAGGCGATCTCCGTCGACCCCGCCAGCGGCGTCGTGTGGGCCAAGGCGGCGACGGCGGACCCGCCGTGGACGCGGGACGAGGTGGCCGGACTCCTGCCCGACGGGGCGCGCGTGCTCGAGAGCGTGACCGGCTGGGTCTACGTGGGCACCGAGGTCGGCTACGCGCGCGTCGACGGCTACGCCGAGGACGCCGCGGACCCGATGACCGAGGGCCGGTTCGAGGTCCTCGAGGGGCGGCTGCCCGAGGGCGCGGGTGAGATCGCGGTCAGCCCGAAGGTGGTCCAGCGCGCCGCGGGGCTGGGCCAGGAGGTCAGGCTCACCCGGGACGACGTGCCGGCCGAGGTCGTCGGGATCGTCCGGTGGCCGGACCGCTCGGGCGATCTCGTCGTCCTCCCCGCGGCGGACGCCGCGCTCCTCGGCGACCCGCTGAGCCGCTTCTACGCCACCGTGCCCGGCGGGCTGGGCTGGCCGGAGGTGCAGGCCCTCAACGAGCAGGGCCTGGGCGTCCTCTCCCGCGAGGTGGCCGAGGACCCGCCGCCGGACGCGGCCTGGATGCCACCGGCGGACCAGAGCTCCTCGCAGCCCGGCAACGACGCCGCGGAGCAGGCGGTGCTCGCGCTCGTCGTCGCGTCCCTCGTCCTCGAGGTGGTGCTCCTGGCCGGGCCCGCGTTCGCCGTCGGCGTCCGCCGCCAGCGTCGCGACCTCGCCCTCATCGGGGCCACCGGTGGCTCCGCCGGTGACCTGCGCCGGATCGTCCTCGCGAACGGGGTCGTGCTGGGCGGCGGTGCGGCGATCCTGGGCGCGGCGGCCGGCATCGGGCTGGCCGCCGCGGCGATCCCGGTGATCGAGGCGCGCAGCGACGAGGTGTTCGGCCCTTTCGACGTGCCGGTCCTGGACGTCGTCCTCACCGTGGCCGTCGGGCTCCTCGCGGGCCTCGCCGCCGCCTGGTTCCCCGCCCGGCAGGCGGCGCGGACCGACGTCGTCGACGCCCTGGCCGGGCGGCGGGGGCAGGTGCGCACCTCATGGCGCTCCCCCGTGGCCGGCCTGGTCCTGGGCGGGGCGGGGCTGGCGCTGGTCGTCCTCGGTGCCCGGGGCGAGGAGCTCGCCGTCGCCGGTGGCGCGGTGCTGCTGATCGTGGGCATCGTCGTCGCGACGCCGTGGCTGATCGGCCTGCTCGCCCCGCTGGCGCGCTGGCTGCCGGTCTCCGGACGGCTGGCCGTCCGCGACGCGACCCGCAACCGCAGCCGTACGGCGCCGGCCGTGGCCGCGGTGATGGCGACCGTGGCCGGCGTGACGGCGCTGGCCATCGGCAGTGCCAGCGACAGCGCCCAGGCGGAGCGCGACTACCTCGCCGCGGCCCCGATGGGAGCCGGGCAGGTCTACGGCAACGGGGAGATGGCAGAGGCGGACTGGGACGCCGTGGTGGGCGTTCTCGGCCGCGAGGCGCCCGGCCGGCCGGTGCACCGCCTGCAGGGCAACGTCTGGACCGACACGGACACGCAGGACGAGGTGGCGGTGCTCGCCGAGGGGTGCACCGGCGACGTGACCACCTGCCGCTGGTACCCGCAGGAGGCGGTCCCGGTGATGACGGCGCACGGCGACCTGCTGGTCGCGGACTCCGACGCCCTGCGCGGGGTCAGCACCGGGGACCTTCCGGACGAGGTCTACGACGCCCTGGACGCCGGGCGCGCCGCGGTGTTCGGGACAGGTGCCGTGGACGGCGCCGGACGGGTGACGGTGGTCGGTGTCGAGTACGACCTGCAGACAGGGGCGTCCACGGTGGCGCGCTCACCGGCGGCGGTGGAGGGCACTGCGGAGCTGCCCGCGGTCCAGGTGCCGCTGCCCGAGGCGGGGGCCCGGGGGGTGGACGTGCCGGCGCTCGTGGTCGTGCCGCCGTCGCTCACCGCGCAGCTCCCCCTGCCGGTGGGGACGACGTCCCTGGTGACCGGCGGTCCCGACGACCCGGTGACCGAGGCGCAGGAGGAGCGGATCGACGAGGCGCTGGCGGCCACGACCGGGGAGGGCGGCCTGCAGGTCGAGCGCGGCTGGCAGGACGACCTCGCGCTGGCCCGGCTGATCCTGGTGGGCGTGGGCGGCGCGCTGGTCCTCATCGCCACGCTGACGGCCACCGGCCTGGCCCTCACCGACGCCCGGCCGGACTTCGCGACCCTGGCGGCCGTGGGGGCGGCACCGCGCACCCGGCGGTCCATGGCCATGGCGTCGGCGCTCGTGGTCGGCGGCGGGGGAGCGCTGCTCGGGGTGCTGGTCGGGATGGCGCCGGGGATCGCGGTGGCCTATCCGCTCACCAGCACGGACTACGGCACCGGCGTGGATCCGGTGCTCGACATCCCGTGGGACGTGCTGGCCGCCGTGGGCATCGCCGTCCCGCTGGTGGCCGTCGCCGTCACCGGCCTGTTCGTGCGGTCCCGGCTCCCCATGGCCCGCCGGCTGGCCTAGGGAGGGCATGATCGGCGGCCGACCCCTCCGGCGTTCCGTCCGCGAGGAGGCGGGAACCGAGGGGAGCCGTCCTGCGCACCGACCGCGCCGTGCGCACATCCGGACGCATGCTCGTGGCTGTCGCTCTGCTGCTCCTGGTCGTCGGTGGAGCCGTGGTGGCGGCGGTCCTGCTGCGTCCGCCGTCGTTCGCCGGCGCGCTGACCGGGGCGGCCGGGTCCGCCGCCGGTGCGCCTCCCGCCCGGATCACGGCCGCCATCCCGACCCCGACCCCGACCCGGTCCACCCCGGCGCCGGCTCCCGCGCTTCCGCCCGTCGCCGCACCCCAGCCCTCCATCGACGCCCCGGACAGCATCTGGGTCGTGGTCAACAAGCTGCGGCCGCTGGACCCCATCGGCCACGTGCCTGCCGACCTGGTCGACATCGGCGGCGGGCTCCAGCTGCGGGCGGAGGCGGCGCAGGCGGTGGCGGGGCTGCAGGCCGAAGCCGCGGCGGCCGGGCTGGAGGTGGCGGTGCAGAGCGCCTACCGCCCCTACGACCGCCAGGTCGCGCTCTTCACCGACTCGGTGTCGCGCTTCGGCGAGCAGGGCGCGGAGCAGCGCAGCGCCCGCCCCGGCCACAGCGAGCACCAGACCGGGCTGGCCGTCGACGTCGGTGGCGGGGGGTGCGACATCGAGCGCTGCTTCGGCGACACCCCGGAGGGGCGGTGGGTGGCCGCCAACGCGCACCGCTCCGGTTTCCTCGTCCGCTACCCGGCGGGCTCCGAGCAGATCACCGGCTTCCAGTACGAGCCCTGGCACCTGCGCTACGTCGGCCGGGAACTGGCGACCCGGATGCACGAGAGCGGAGTGGCCACCCTGGAGGAGTTCTTCGGCCTCCCGCCCGCCCCGGGCTACAGCCCCGGCTGAGGCCCTGGCGGGTCAGTCGGTGGTGACGAAGTCGATCAGTTCCTCGACCCTGCCGATCAGCTGCGGCTCCAGGTCGGTCCAGGTGCGCACGCGGGCGAGGACCCGCTGGGCCCACACGTAGCCGGTGTCGTCCTCCCAGCCCAGCCGCCGGCACACGCCGGTCTTCCAGTCCTCGCCCTTGGGCACGGTCGGCCAGGCCGGGATGCCGACGACCGAGGGCTTCACCGCCTGCCAGATGTCGATGTACGGGTGGCCGACGACCAGCGCGTGGGCGCCGGTGATCTGCTCGGCGATGCGGCTCTCCTTGGAACCGCGCACCAGGTGGTCGACGAGGACGCCGAGCCGCCGTCCGGAGGTGGGTCGGAACTCCGTGACGATGCCCGGCAGGTCGTCGACGCCGTGCAGCGGCTCGACGACGACACCCTCGATGCGCAGGTCGTGGCCCCAGACCTTCTCCACCAGCTCGGCGTCGTGCTTGCCCTCGACGTAGATGCGGCCCTCGCGGGCCACCCGCGCCCGCGCCCCGGCCACGTACGTGGAGCCCGATGCGCTGCGGGCCGGCGCCGTGGGGGCGGCCTGCTTCGGGCGCACGAGGACGACCGGCCGCCCCTCCACCCAGAAGCCCGGGCCCAGCGGGTAGCCGCGGACGCGCCCGTGGCGGTCCTCGAGGTGGACGACGTCCTTCTCGCAGCGCACCACGGCGCCGACGAACCCCGAGCTCGGGTCCTCCACGACGAGGTCCTTCTCGGCCTCGACGGTCGGCGGGGCCTTCTTGACCGTGCGCGGATGGACCAGGTCGTCGTACGGCGAGCGGGGAGGCACCCGCCGACGCTAGGCAGCACGGGGCCCGGGTGCCGGGACGACGCGCCGGGCGACACGAGGTCCGACACGCGCGCAGAGCGCCGGAGTGACCCACCGTGGTCATCCGGTAGCAGGGCGGTCCTGGTCGTCGGCCGTCGTCCTCCGCCGCCCACGACCCGCCTGACCTGCGGTGATACCCGCCGGTGCGGTCCCTGCCGCGCGCCGGGGACGGTGACCGGGACGTGGCGGCCACGTGACGATCGGGGCGAGATCGTTTGCACGGCCGCATCCCGGTCACCCATTTCCGCGACGGACGAACACCCGAGCTGAGAAGGAGCGACAAAGACGATGATCGGCACCGAGACTCTCGACCGCGTGATCGGCAAGGACGTCTACGACGAGGCAGGGCACAAGATCGGGTCCGCCGGCGAGGTCTACCTCGACGACGAGACCGGTCAGCCCGAGTGGGTGACCGTGCGCACCGGCATGTTCGGCACGAAGGAGTCCTTCGTCCCCATCCGGGACGCCGACCTCACCAACGACGGCCTCCGCGTACCCGTGAGCAAGGACCGGGTCAAGGACGCCCCCAAGATCGACACCGACGGGCACCTGTCGCCGGCGGAGGAGCAGGAGCTCTACCGCTACTACGGCATGGGCACCGGAGTGGCAGCTGCGCCGGTCACGGACACGGACACCACCGCTGACACGAACCGGCACGGCACCGTCGGCCGCGACACCTCCGGCCCCACCACCGACGACGCCATGACCCGCTCCGAGGAGCGGATGACCGTCGGCACGGCCCAGCAGGAGACCGGCCGCGCCCGCCTGCGCAAGTACGTCGTCAGCGAGAACGTGACGCAGACCGTGCCGGTGACGCACGAGGAGGTCCGCCTCGAGCGCGAGCCCATCACCGACGCCAACGCGGGCAAGGCCATGGACGGCCCGGCCATCAGCGAGGAGGAGCACGAGGTGACCCTCCACTCCGAGCGCGCGGTCGTGGACAAGGAGGCCGTGCCGGTGGAGCGCGTGCGCCTGGACAAGACCACGGTCACCGAGCAGGAGCAGGTCTCGGCCGACCTGCGCAAGGAAGAGATCGAGGTCGACGGCGTGAAGGACGACGACCGCCGGGTGTGACCCCTCCCCGGTGATGCCGGGGTGACCAGACGACGGCGGCCGGCCGGGCGACCTCAGATGCCCTGGCCGGTCGCCGTTCGCCTGTCCGGAGCCAGCGCCCTGTTCGGCCCCGGCAGTCCGGATCAGTCCGTGAAGCAGGCGGTCAGCGCGTCCACCATCAGCGGGACGTCGAGCGCCGACGCCAGTTCGCGGCACGAGTGCATGGCCAGTTGCGCCATGCCGACGTCGACCGTGGCGAGCCCCAGCCGGGTCGCCGTGAGCGGCCCGATCGTGCTGCCGCAGGGCAGATCGGCCCGCATGACGAAGGACTGCACCGGCACCCCGGCCTCGGCGCAGCGCTCGCGGAACCAGCCGCCGGTCGCCGCATCGGTCGCGTAGGCCTGGTTGGCGTTGAGCTTGACCACCGGGCCACCCCCGAGCCGGGGCTGGTGCGCCGGCTCGTGCCGGTCGGCCCGGGTGGGGTGCACGCCGTGCGCCATGTCCGCCGAGACCAGCCAGGACCGGGCGATCGCGCGGTGCACGGCTTCCGGGTCGCCCGGGTCCGTGGCCGTCGCCAGCCGGCGGACGACGTCCTCCAGGAAGCTCCCCCGCGCGCCGGCCATCGAGCCGCTGCCGACCTCCTCGTGGTCGTTGCACACCAGCACCTGCGTGCGCTCCCCGGCCGGTGCGGCGAGCAGCGCCAGCAGCCCGGCGTGGCACGAGGTCAGGTTGTCCAGCCGCGGAGCGGCGATCCAGCTGCCGTCGGCGCCGGCGCGCGCGGCGGGCTGGGTGTCGGCCAGCACGAGGTCGTGGCCGACGACGTCGTCGACACCGGTCCCGGCCGCGGCCGCGACGGCCTCCACCAGCCCCGGCTCCTCACCCAGGTCACCGCCCCAGACCGGCACGAGGTGACGCTGCGGGTCCAGGGTCAGCCCCTCGCGGACGGAGCGGTCGAGGTGGATGGCCAGCGACGGGAAGCGCAGCGGTGCCCCGGGCAACCGGATCAGCGCGGTGCCCCCACCGCGGAGGGCGACCCGCCCGGCCACGGTCAGCTCCCGGTCCAGCCAGGTGTGCCACAGCCCGCCGCCGTAGGGCTCGACGCCGACCAGTCGGTACCCGGACTGGTGGATCCCGGCGTGCGGACGGACCTTGAACGTCGGGGAGTCGGTGTGCGCGCCGACCAGCCGCATGCCGGTGTCCCCGAGCGGGCCCGTGCCCAGCCGGAAG
The DNA here is from genome assembly GCA_042090795.1 of Blastococcus sp. Lineage (GTDB taxonomy): Bacteria > Actinomycetota > Actinomycetes > Mycobacteriales > Geodermatophilaceae > Blastococcus. The sequence continues at coordinate 49,613 of JBELIQ010000001.1, forward strand.
GCGATGAGGCTGCCGTGCCGGACGACGAAGTGGCGTCCTCCCGCGGACAGCGCCCAGCGGTCGATCTCGGCGAGCTCGGTGAAGCCGGCGGCGCTCAGCCGCCGTACCAGCTCCGCCACGGCGTGCCCGGGGGACGGCGACGCGTCCACGAAGGCCCGCAGGTCGTCGCCGAGGGCGAGCTCGTCACCGGGAGGCAGGTCGTCGGCAGGAGGCGCATCCGGCGTGGGCATGCCGCCATCGTGCCCGACGCGGGACGCCGGGGCGGAGGGTGCGGTGGGATGCTGCCGGACGTGTCCGCCCGTGCCTGAGCTGCCGCACGCCTACGACGTGGAGGTCGTCGGGCTGGTGGCCTCGCCCCGGCACCGCTACGACGGCCGGCCGGGTGACCTCGTGCCCGAGCAGGACGACGACCGCCGGCAGGAGATCGAGGTGCGGGCGGGGTACGGCGTCGTCGGCGACCGCTACGCCGGCCGGGCCGCCCACCGCGACGCCCAGCTCACCGTGCTGGCCGCCGAGGCGGTCGAGGCGCTCGCCGCGGAGCTGGGGGCCGGGCCGCTGGACCCGCTGCTGACCCGCCGGACCGTCGTGCTCCGCGGGGCGGAGGTGGAGGCGCTGCGCGGCGTGGAGTTCTCCCTGGACTCCGGGGCGGGGGAGGTGCGCCTGCGGGGCGGCCGCCCGGCGAACCCCTGCGCGTGGCTGGACACGGTGCTGGCACCCGGCGCCCACCGGGGGCTGCGCGGCCGGGCCGGCGTCCGGTGCGCGGCGCTGACCGGTGGCGTGCTGCGGCTGGGAGCTGCCGTCCTCCGCTCCGCCGTGCCGCTGGACCCGGCCGCAGCCGGGGCCCAGGTCCGCCCGGCGCCCCGCAGGTGAGCACCAGGGTCTGGGAGCATCGGGGCATCCGGCGGACGTCGGGCCCGTGTCCGCGAGGAGAGCCATGAGCCACCGTGGGGCTGTCGTTCCCGCCTCCTGGGTCGTCGGGGCGCTGCTGCTCGCCGCGTGCGGCGCCGAGAGCCCGCTGGAGGGCCGGACCGGCTCGGAGGTGGCCCGGCTGGCCGCTGACGCGCTCGAGGAGTCGGGAGCGGTCCGCATGACCGGCACGGTGGCGGAGGACGGCGAGGAGGGCGAGATCGACCTCCAGCTGCAAGGCGACGACGCCGCCGGGACGATCACCCTCGGCGGGACCGAGATCGAGCTGATCAGCGTCGACGGCACCGTGTACATCGCGGCGTCCGCAGGGTTCCTGACCTCCCTCGGTCTCTCCACCCGGGAGGCCGGGGAGTACGAGGGGCGGTGGGTGGCCCTGCCTCCCTCCGCCACCGAGGTCGACGAGTTCTCGCTGGCGGGCGTCGCCGACGACCTGCGCAGCGACGACTTCACGGACGAGACCGGCTCCGAGGAGCTCGACGGCGACGACGTCGTCGTCGCCGAGCACGAGGACGGCAGCGAGCTGGTCGTCGCCGACGCCGACCCGCCCCTACCGCTGCGGACCAGGGCCGACGCCGACCCGACCGGGTCGGTGACCTTCACCGGGTACGGCGAGGAGACCGACATCTCGGCACCGGACGACGTCGTCGACCTGGAGGAGCTCATCGGTGGCTGACCGCCGCTCGCTCCCGCGTCGCTGAGCCGACCGTCGGACCTGAGGCTCTGCCACACTCCCGGCCGTGCAACTGGTCGGCCGGGGTCGTGACGCCGACGTCTTCGCCCTCGACGGGGACCGGGTGCTGCGTCGCTACCGGGTCGCCGGACGCTCCGCGGAACGCGAGGCGGCGGTCATGGGCCACGCCCGGTCCTGCGGGCTGCCGGTGCCGGAGGTCCTCGACGTCGCCGGCCCCGACCTGGTGATGACGCGCGTCGTGGGCCCGACGATGTCCGACGCGCTCGTGCGCCGGCCGTGGTCGATGGCCGCGCAGGCACGCGTCCTGGCCGGGCTCCACGAACAGGTGCACGCCGTGGTGGCGCCGGGCTGGCTGGAGGCCCCGGTCGGGGAGGGCGGGTCGCTGCTGCACCTGGACCTGCACCCGGAGAACGTGCTCCTCTCACCGTCGGGCCCGGTGATCATCGACTGGACCAACGCGGCCCGCGGACCGGCGGCGGCGGACGTGGCCGACGCCTGGCTGGTCATCTCGGCGGCCGGCGTCCCCGGCAGTCGCTCCCGGGCGGCCCTCGTGGCGGCCGCCCAGGGCACCTTCGCCCGGCTGTTCCGGCGTGCGGCCGGGCTGGAGCTGACCGCGGCCCTCCCCGCGGCCGCCGCCCGTCGGCTCGCCGATCGCAACCTCGGCGACCGCGAACGCCGGCGGATCCGGCGCCTGGCCGGTGCGGGTGGGTAGCCCGGTCATCCGATGGGTGTCGCGGGTGCGCACGCGCGCGAACCCGCCTGGCAGGATCGGTGGCGCCCCCGGGAACCCCGGGCCCGACGTCCGAGGAGTCCCATGCGCATCCGTTCGTTCACCGCTGCCGCCGCCCTGGCCGCCGGGGCTCTCCTGCTCACGGCGTGCGGCGGGGACAGCCCGCTGGAGGGCAGGACCGGGCCCGAGGTCGCCGGGCTGGCCGCCGACGCGCTCGAGGAGTCCGGCGCGGTGCGCATGTCCGGCACGATGACCACCGACGGCGAGGAGGGCGAGGTCGACCTCCAGCTGCAGGGCGACGACGCGGCCGGTTCGATCAGCATCGAGGGGATCGAGATCGAGCTCATCAGCGTCGGCGGCGACGTCTACATGAAGGCAGCGCCGGAGTTCTGGGCCTCCTTCGGCATGCCCGAGGACGCCGCTGCGCAGTTCGAGGACCAGTGGGTCGCCGTCCCCGGTGACGCCGCCGAGGACTTCGCGGAGTTCTCCCTGGCCGGCATCGCCGACGAGCTGCGCTCGCCCGACGGCGAGATCCAGGAGGAGACCCGCAGCGACGAGCTGGACGGCGACGACGTCGTCGTCGTCGAGCAGGAGGACGGCAGCTCCCTGACCGTCGCGGACGACGACCCGCCCTACCCGCTGGAGATGTCGGGCGGCGGCGACTCGGAGGGCACGGTGACCTTCAGCGACCACGGCGAGGAGCAGGACATCTCCGCGCCCGACGACGTGCTCGACCTCGAGACCGTCATGGGCGGCTGACCCGGCCCACCGGCCACGCCCGGCGGGCACCCGTGACGGGGCCCGCCGGGCGACGACCCGTGTCCAGGCACCGTCCTGGCCGTTCCCCGAGGAGTTCCGTGCGACACCGTAGGTCCGCCGTCGTCGTCCTCCTCGCCGGGGCGCTGCTGCTCAACGCCTGCGGGGGGAGCAGCCCCCTGGAGGGGAGGACGGGCCCCGACGTGGCCGTCCTGGCGGCCGACGCGCTCGAGGAGGCCGGCTCGGTCCGTGTGTCGGGATCCATGACCCAGGACGGCAACGAGATCGAGCTGGACCTGCGGGTGCAGGACGACGACGTCGCCGGGTCGGTCGCCGCCGGTGGGGTGGAGACCGAGCTCGTCACCGTCGACGGCGACCTGTACGTCAGGGCGACCCCGGCGTTCCTGGCTCCGTTCGGGCTGGCCGCGGGCGTCGCCGAGCAGTACGAGGGCCGGTGGGTGGCGCTGCCCCGCGACGAGACCGGCGACTTCTCCGACTTCTCGCTGGCCGGGCTGGCCGAGGACTTCCGCGGCGACGACGTCGCGGAAGCGACCCGCGAGGAGGAGCTGGACGGCGAGGACGTCGTCGTCGTCGAGCAGGACGACATGGAGCTGGTCGTCGCCGACGACGACCCGCCCTACCCGCTGCAGTTGCGGAGCGGTGGCGACTCCGACGGCACGGTGGTCTTCAGCGAGCACGGCGAGGACCAGGACATCTCCGTCCCCGACGACGTCGTCGCGCTCGAGGAGCTCGTGGAGCTCGCCGGCAGCTGAACCTCCGCCCCGGCGCACCGCTCCGGGGCGCCGTCACGTCCCAGGAAGGGTGTCCATGACCGTCGATCCCGCGGTGGCCCGCGACGTCACCGGGCCCGCACCGGTGGTGGGTCTCGAACGCGAGCGCGAGGTCCTCACCGTCGCCCTGGCGACGCACCGGCACCTCGTCCTGGAAGGCCCACCGGGGACCGGCAAGTCGACGCTGCTCCGCTCAGTGGCGGCCGAGACCGGTCAGGACGTCGTCTTCGTGGAGGGCAACGCCGAGCTGACCCCCGCACGGCTGATCGGGCAGTACGACCCGTCGGCGGTGCTGGCGGGCGGCTACCTGCCGGAGAACTTCACCGACGGGCCACTGCTCACCGCGATGCGCGGCGCGGGGCTGCTGTACCTCGAGGAGCTCAACCGCATCCCCGAGGAGACGCTCAACGTCCTCATCACGGTGCTCACCGAGGGCGAGATCGCCGTCCCGCGGCTGGGCACCGTGCACGCGACGTCGGGCTTCCGGCTGATCGCCGCCATGAACCCCTTCGACGCCATCGGCACCGCGCGGGTCGGCCAGGCGATCGCCGACCGGATGTGCCGGGTCGTGCTGGGCTACCAGCCGGAGGAGGCCGAGCGGGCGATCGTCGCCGGCGTGACCGGGGCCGACGAGCCGCAGATCGCCCTCGCCGTCCGCCTCGTGCGGGCCACCCGCGAGCACCGCGACCTGCGCACCGGCTCGTCGGTGCGTGGCGCGATCGACCTGGTGCTGCTGCTCGACGGCCTGCTCCGGATGCGCGGCCAGGACCTGCGCGGGGGACGCGAGACGGCCCGGGACGCCGCCCACGCCGCGCTGTCGGGGCGGATCCGGGTCACCGAGGGCGTCGAGCGCACGCCCGAGGCCGTCCTCGACGAGATCCTCGACGAGGTGTGGCCGGAGAGCGCCGCGCCACCCGACCCCGGTGAGGGATCCGCGGACGACGCAGGTCCGCTCGGTGGTGGTGGTCAGGGAAAAGCCCCGGGCCCGTCGGCTGAGACGGGCACCGAGCAGAGCGCGCCCCGGCCCGACCGGGCTGCACGGCGCGGACCGCGCACGACCGGGCGCCGGGAGATGCAGCTGCGGCACGAGGCCTTCGCGTCGGTCAGCCCCGAGGTCGGCGAGCTCGACGAGGAGGCGTTCGCCGGCCTGATGGGCGCCGACCCCGACGCGGCAGCGGCGCTGCTGGCCGATCTCGCCACCGCCACCGACCGGGAGCTGCGGTCGGCCGCGCGCCGGCTCGCCGCCCGGGTGTTCGTGCAGGTCGGCCGGGTCGGGGCCACCCGCGCCCGGGGCACCCGGCGCCTCGTGGCGACCCGACGTCCCGAGGGCGATCTGGACCTGGACCGGACGCTGGACCGCTGGTCGGGCGTCTGGCCGCCGGTCGCCGAGGACCTGGTGACGCGCAACTGGACCGGCTCGCGCCGTGCGGTCTGCCTGCTGGTCGACCGGTCGGGGTCGATGCAGGGGCTGGGGGTGGCGATCGCGGCCGTCGCGGCGGCGGGCGTCGTCCTGGCCGCCGACGAGCGGCTGCAGACCGGCGTGCTCACCTTCGCCGACGAGGTGACCGTCCTGCAGCCGCTGGGCAGGCACCGGGCCGCCGAGGACGTCGTCCTGGAGCTGGTGGGCCTGCGGGGGCACGGGAAGACCGACATCGCCGGCGCGCTCCGCGGCGCCCGCCGGGAGCTGTTGCCGGCCGCCGCGGACGAGCGGGTCGTCGTGCTGCTGTCGGACTGCCTGTCGACGGCGGGGGAGCCGCCCGAGTCGGCGCTGGCCGGCATCGACCGGCTGCACGTGCTGTGCCCGCTGCCCAGCGACGAGGCCCTGGAGACCGCCCGCCTGCTGGCCGCGCGCGGCGGCGGCCGGATGGAGCCCGTCCGGTCCCTGAACGACCTCGGCCCGGCGCTGACGCGGCTACTCGGGTAGCGGGTACGGCGCCCGACGAGTGGGGGGCCGGAGGCTCCCCCGAGGAGCGGCGCGGACGCGCTCCACTCCCCGGGGGTACGGC
>JBELIQ010000001.1:55613-72242 GCA_042090795.1 Blastococcus sp.
CTCCCCGGGGGTACGGCTCCTGGCCGCGGTGTCGTCCGGAGGACGACGGTGTTATGGCCCGGAGGCTCCCCCGAGGAGCGGCGCGGACGCGCTCCACTCCCCGGGGGTACGGCTCCTGGCCGCGGTGTCGTCCGGAGGACGACGGTGTTATCGCCGATCGGCGTCGGTGTAGACGATCATGCCGCGGATGTTCTTGCCGTCCTTCATGTCCTGGTAGCCCTGGTTCACGTCCTCGAGCTTGTACTTGGTCGTGACGAGCTCCTCGAGCTTGAGCTGGCCCTCCTGGTAGAGCGAGAGCAGCTCCGGGATGGCGTTGCGCGGGGCCAGGCCGCCGAAGATCGCGCCCTGCAGGTCCTTCTGCATCAGCGTGAGGTCGAACAGGCTGAGCTTCACGTCCGCGTTGGCGAAGTTGCCCATGCCGGTGACGACCGCGCGGCCGCCCTTGCCGGTGACGCTCATGGCCGCGGCGACGTCCTCGCCCTGGATGTCGCCGACGGTGATGATCGTCTTCTCCGCCATCCGGCCCCAGGTCAGCTCGTTGATGGCGGGGGTGGCCTCCTCCATGTTGGCGAAGGTGTGGGTGGCGCCCATCTCCATGGCCCATTCGCGCTTCTGCGCCACGGGGTCGATGACGATGACGCGCTTGGCACCGGCCGCGGCCGCGCCCTGGACGGCGTTCATGCCGACACCCCCGGCGCCCATGATCACGACGTTCTCGCCGGGACGGACGTCGGCGACCTTGGTCGCCGAACCCCAGCCGGTGGTGACGCCGCAGCCCACGAGGGCGGCGATCTCGAGCGGGATGTCGGGCTCGATGCGCACGACCGAGGCCTGGTTGACGGTGATGTAGGGGGAGAACGTGCCGAGCAGGCACATCGGCGAGACGCCCTGGCCCTTGGCGGTCACGCGGTGCGTGCCGTCGGAGATCGCCTTGCCGCCGAGCAGGTGCGCGCCGAGGTCGCAGAGGTTCTGCTGGCCGCGCGAGCAGGGCGGGCACATACCGCAGGCCGGGATGAAGGCGGTGACGACGTGGTCGCCCTCCTTGAGCCCGGTGACCCCCGGGCCGACCTTGGTGACGACGCCGGCCCCCTCGTGCCCGCCCAGCGACGGGAAGCCGACCGGGGTGGCGCCGGTGACGAGGTGCTCGTCGGAGTGGCACAGGCCTGACGCGGCCAGCTCGACGGTGACCTCACCGGCGACGGGGTCGCCGACCTCGATCTCCTCGACCGACCACTCTTCGCCCACGCCCCACAGAATTGCGCCCTTGGTCTTCACGTATTTCCTTTCAGACGTCCCGCCCTCGTCGGCGGGGGGACGGCCACGCGGCCGTGCTCCGGGTCACAGCCTGTGCAGGTCTGACCGGCCCGTCAAGGTGGGAGCCCGTCCGGGGCGGCCCGGGTGCGGTGCCGTGCCGCGCCGGACGACACTGATCCGCGTGTCCGGAGAGCCCGTGGTGGTGGTCGGCGCCGGGCCGGTGGGGCTCACGGCGGCGTTGCTGCTCGCCCGGCGCGGGCTCCGGGTGCTGGTGCTCGAGCGCCACCGCACGCCCTACGAGCTCCCGCGCGCGGTGCACCTGGACGACGAGGTGTTCCGCGTGCTGCAGGACGCCGGCGTCGCCGACGACGTGGCCGCGCTGAGCCGCCCGCTGGCCGGGCTTCGGCTCGTGGACGCCGCGGGCGCGGTGCTGGCCGAGTTCCGCCGCGATCCGGCCGCCGGGGTCAACGGCTGGCCGCAGGGCTCGCTGGTGCACCAGCCCGACCTCGAGGCGGTGCTCGCCGCCGCCGTCGCCCGCACGCCGGGGGTGGAGCTGTGCCGGGGAGCCGAGGTGACCGCCCTCGAGTCCGACGGCGACGGGGTGACCCTCACCGTGCGCGGCGTGGACGGCGGGGCGGACCGGTCCGTCCGGGCGGCCGCGGTGCTCGGGTGCGACGGCGCCAACAGCACCGTGCGCGACCTGATCGGCGCCCGGATGCGCGACCTGGGGCCGGCCGACCGGTGGCTGGTGCTGGACGTGCGCTCCCCCGTGCCGCTGCCTCTCTGGCCCGGCGTCTCCCAGGTCTGCGACCCGGCTCGCGCCGCGACGTCCATGCCGGTCACCGGCGACCGCTACCGCTGGGAGTTCCGGCTGCGCCCGGAGGAGACCGTCGCCGACCTGACGACGACGGCAGCGCTGCGCTCGCTGCTCGCGCCGGTCGACCCCGCTGCCGTGGAGGTCGTGCGGGCCGTCGAGTACACCTTCCGGGCGCAGCTGGCCGACCGCTGGCGGGCCGGGCGGGTGCTCCTGGCCGGCGACGCCGCGCACCTCACCCCGCCGTTCGTCGGGCAGGGCCTGGGGCTGGGACTGCGGGACGTGCACCAGCTGAGCTGGAAGCTGGCCGCCGTCCTCGCCGGGGAGGCCGAGGCGGACCTGCTGGACAGCCACCGGGCCGAGCGCGAGCGGCACGCCCGGGCGCTGATCCGGCTGGCCCTGCTGGTCGGCCGGCTGATGACCGGGGGCGGCCGGGGCGCGGCGGTGCTGCGCCGTGCCGTGCTCGCCGTCGTCCGCAGGATCCCCGCGGTGGCGCGGCTGGCCACAGACAGCCGGACGCCGCCGCTGCGCGGGCCGCTGGTGGACCGGCGCGGGAGGGCCGGCCGCCGGCTCGCGGGAACCCTGGTCCCGCAGCCCTGGGTGACGGTCGACGGGCGCCGGTGCCGCCTGGACGACGTCCTCGGTCCGGGCGCGGCGGCGCTCACCGGGGCCTTGCGCGTGCGCCGCGCGGACGGGACGGAGGTCGCGGTGGAGGACGACTCGGGCATCCTGCACCGCTGGCTGGGGAGCGCCGCCGCGGTGGAGATCCGGCCGGACCGGATCGTCGGCGCCGTCCGCTGAGCCGCCCCCCCCCCCCCGGGGTGTCGCAGGGCAGGGGCCGTTCGCCGCCGCCACCTCGACCGGGCACGATCGAGGGATGCGCGAGCGACGTTCCGATGACGACCAGTCGCCGCGGGCGGTGGGCCGGCGGGTGCGCCGGGCGGCGTCCCGGGGGCCGGTGCCCGCAGACGCCGACGAGCGCGAAGCGGCGCACGACATCGCCCTCGACCACCTCGGCGTGCTCCACGGGCAGCGGTACTGGGCGCCGGCGTTGTTCGTGGCGACGGCCGTGCTGGCGGTGGGGGTGGCGCTCACCGGTCCCGCATGGGTGTGGGCGACGGTCCCCGTGTGGCTGGCGGCCGCGGCGGGTCACCCCTGGCTGCGCCGTCGGATGCGGGAGCGTGCGGAGCTCCTCCACCCGGGGGCACGCCCGCCGGACTGACCCGCGCGCGTCCTACCCGGCCGACCGCTGCATCAACTGCCGGGACGACGCGAAACCGAGGCGCTCGTAGACCGGCACCGCCCGCGTGCCCGAGTGGACCGTCACGTGCAGCGCGCCGAGGCCCAAGGCGTGCTCCGTCACCGCCTGCACGAGGGCGGTGCCGATGCCCCGCCCCCGATGGTCCGGCAGGACGAAGACGCTCTGGACGTCCGCCGAGAGCCGAGCCGTGGTGCCCGGCCTCGGCGGTCGCGGGACGAGCGCCAGCCACGCCATGCCGACGGCCTCGGACGAGGGGGATCTCGCGAGGAAGGCGACGTGCGTGCGGGCGTGGTCGGCCCACCACGCGTCCAGGTCGGAGGCGAACGACTCGACGGACTGCTGCGCCTGCTCGGCGGGTGCCCCGTTCAGCCAGAGCAGACGAGCGAGGTGACCCACGTCCCGCGTTCCCGCCCTACCGACGTCCATGCGGGGAGTCTGCCGGAGCCGATCGCGGGGAACACGACCTCGGGACGCTGTCCGGAGGTCGTGTTCCCCGCGGAGCGGTCAGGCCTCGCGACTGCGGGAGGCGGCCGGCGAAGTGCTCAGCGTGGCGTTGGCGACGGCGACGTCGCCCAACTGGCGCTCGAACCCGGCCGGGATGACCAGGTCGTCGGCGCTCAGATCGCCGACGTTGGCCTTGCCCAGGCCGATCATCGCCGAGCCGAGACCGTCGCGGAGCAGGTCCAGCACGTTGCCGACGCCGGCCTCGCCGTTGGCGCCGAGGCCCCACAGGTAGGCGCGGCCGATCATGACCGCCTTGGCGCCCAGGGCCAGGGCCTTGGCGACGTCGCCACCGCGGCGGATGCCGCCGTCGAGCAGCACCTCGACCTGGTCGCCCACGGCCGCCGCCACCGAGGGCAGGGCGCGGACGCTGGCCGGGGTGCCGTCGAGGTTGTTGCCGCCGTGGTTGGACACCGAGATCGCGGTGACGCCGGCGTCGACGGCGCGCTTGGCGTCGTCCACCCGCATGACGCCCTTGAGCATGAAGGGCTTGTCGGCGCCCCACAGCTCACGCAGCCAGGCGACGTCCTCCCAGGTGGGCATGGGCGACTGCATCCACTGGCCGTAGGCCTCGAAGAAGGTCGGGGCCGGGTCGCCGGGGGTGGCGACCATGTTGGGGACGGTGAGGTCGGGGATCCGGCCGGTCTTCGCGAAGCTCCACAGCCAGCGCGGCCTGGTGATGACCTGAGGGGCGTAGCGGCGGGCGGCCTCGAAGTTGACCTTCTCGGGGATGAACGGGCTGCCCCAGTCGCGGCCGTAGGCGAACGACCAGTCCAGCGTGGCGATGAGCCCGGCGGCGCCGGCCCGGCGGGCCCGCTCGACCTTGGCGGCCATGACGTCGCGGTCACCCACCCAGTACAGCTGGAAGAACGTCTTGGGGTTGGCCGCGATGACCTCCTCCATGGGCTTGCTGGCCATGGAGGACAGCCCCATGGCGGTGCCGCGGGAGGCGGCGGCCCGGGCCACGTCGACCTCGCCGCCGGGGGTGACGGCCTGGACGCCGGTGGGACTGATCAGCACCGGCATCGAGAGCTCCTGGCCCATGACGGTGACGGCCATGTTCTTCTCGTTGGCCAGGCCCGCGGTGTGCGGCGCGAAGCCGATCTCGGCGAACGCCGCGAGGTTGTCCTCGGTGGTCAGCCCCCGCTCGGAGCCGGCGACCAGCGCGCCGTAGACCCCCTTGGGCAGGCGCTTCTTGGCCCGCCGCTGCGCTTCCGCCACTGACTCGAACCAGGGGTTCGCCATCTGGGTCTCCTGTCGCCGGGCCGCCGGGGCGGCCGCCTGATCTGCTGCCCCGGCCGGGGACCGGTCGGTGGCACTGAGTGCCAGGCTACCGCCGTCGCTGAGACGAGGGCCACACCAGGGCGTGCGCGACGGTCCGGAAGGGGTGCATCGCTACGGTCCGCGCATGGGGTTCTCGCCGCTCGGCCTGGCCATCGGTCTCGCCGTGCTGGCCCCGAACCTGCTGCTCCTGCGCTTCCCGCCGACCACACCGTGGCCGGCGGTGCGGGTGCCGTGGTCGCTCGCCGGTGCCGAGCGGGCCGGCCAGGCGATGTGTCTGGTGGCTCCGGCCATCACGGCGACGGCTCCGTTCCACCGGTGGTGGGCTGTTCCCGTCGCCGCAGCGCTGGGGCTCTACTACGCCCTCTGGTTCCGCTACCTCGCGCGGGATCGGACGGTGGCGGCGCTGTATCGACCGGTGGTCGGCATCCCCGTGCCCATGGCGGTCCTGCCGGTCGTGGTCTTCCTCGGCACCGCTGCCTGGCTGACCAGCGCCTGGACGGCGGCGGCCGCTCTCGTGCTCGCCGCGGGGCACGTCCCGGCCTCCGTGCTCGTCGCCCGGTGCGTCGGTGTGCCGGACCGAGAGGTCAGCGGAGCAGCGCCGGAAATCCGGCGGTGAGCTCGGCGAACGCCTGCCGGAGATGGGTGCCGAGTGCGGAGCGCTCGTCGGCCAGCCAGACCTGGAAGGCCGTCGTCGCCGCCGCGCGGGTGGTGGCGGCCACCAGGCGTGGTACCAGGTCGGTGGCTGCGGAGTCCGAGCGCCGCGCGACGTATCCGGCCACCACCCGGTCGACCTCCGCGAAGCGCAGCTGCGAGTGGGCCAGCAACGCCGGTTCGGTCAGGATCAGGAGCATCCGCTCGCGGAGCAGCGGCAGTTCCCGCGTCGCGTAGTCGTTCACCTCGACGTAGGCCGCGCAGACCGAGGCGAGTACGGGCCCGGTGGGGTCGGCGGCGTCCAGCAGCTCCTCCAGTCGCGCGACGTGCGCGGCGAAGTCGCCCCACACGGCGTCGGCCTTCGTGGCGAAGTAGCGGAAGAACGTGCGCCGGCTGATGCCCGCCGCATCGGCGACCTCGTCGGTGGTGACCTGCTCGAAGCCGCGCAGCGTGAACAGGTCCAGCGCCGCGCGCTCCACCCGGGCGCGGGTGCCCTCGGCCGGCACGCCGGGAGCGGCGGTCTCGATGGCGGTCACGGACGCATTGTGCCCGCTCCCCGCGCGCGATCCAGCGGATCGAGCACCCGCTGTTGCCGCCTGGCACCGGGTGTCATTAGCCTCCCTGCATCCGTCCGTGACCGCGATCACCAGGAGTGCGCCATGCCCGAGACCCACGCCGACGTCGACACCGCCCCGGCCCCCGCGGCCGCCGAGGAGACCCTCGTCGAGGAGTCGCTGGTCGAAGAGGTCTCGATCGACGGCATGTGCGGCGTCTACTGAGCGGCCGGACCATCGATGCGCACGGCACCCCGGTGACCACGGCGGTGTCCCCGGCCGAGGTGGCGTTCGACCCGGCCGGGCCCTGGCAGCGCGCCCGCTCGGTCGCGCTGCGCCCCGAGCCCTTCGGCGCGCTTGTCTACCACTTCGGCAACCGGAAGCTCTCCTTCCTGAAGTCGAAGACCCTGGTCGCCGTCGTCGAGGCGCTGGCCGACCACCCGAGCGCCACCGCCACGCTGGTCGCCTGCGGCGTGGGCGAGGCGCAGCGCCCCGCGTACGAGAAGGCGCTGGCCGATCTGGCCCGCTCGCAGATGATCGAGAGAAGGACCGACGCATGACCGCCGTCCTCCCCGCCCGCCCCGACCGGCCCGTCGGCGGCCGGCTCATCGACCAGTTCGAGTATGGCCTGGACGCCCCCATCTGCCTGACGTGGGAGCTCACCTACGCCTGCAACCTGGCGTGCGCCCACTGCCTGTCCTCCTCGGGTCGGCGCGACCCGCGCGAGCTGTCCACCGCCGAGGCCGAGGCGGTCATCGACGAGCTGCAGCGGATGCAGGTGTTCTACGTCAACGTCGGCGGTGGCGAGCCCACGGTGCGGCCGGACTTCTGGCACCTGCTCGACTACGCCATCGGCCACGACGTCGGCGTCAAGTTCTCCACCAACGGCATCAAGCTGGACAAGACCCGCGCCGCGCAGCTGGCCCGCACCGACTACGTCGACGTGCAGATCTCCCTGGACGGCGCGACCGCCGAGGTCAACGACCGCGTGCGCGGCACCGGCTCGTACGCCACGGCGATCCGTGCGCTGGAGAACCTGGCCGAGGCCGGGATGAAGGACTTCAAGGTCTCCGTCGTCGTCACCCGGGAGAACGCCGGGCAGCTCGACGAGTTCAAGGCGCTCACCGACTCGTTCGGCGCGCAGCTGCGGATCACCCGGCTGCGGCCCTCCGGCCGAGGGGCCGACGTCTGGGACGAGCTGCACCCGACCATGGCCCAGCAGAAGGACCTGTACAACTGGCTGCTGGCCAACGGCGACGGCGTCCTGACCGGTGACTCGTTCTTCCACCTGTCGGCGTTCGGCGAGGCCCTGCCCGGGCTGAACCTCTGCGGCGCGGGTCGCGTGGTCTGCCTGATCGACCCGGTCGGCGACGTCTACGCCTGCCCGTTCGCCATCCACGAGAACTTCCTCGCCGGCAACGTCCGCGACGAGGGCGGTTTCCAGCGGGTCTGGCAGTCCTCCGAGCTGTTCGCCGACCTGCGCAACCCGCAGACCGGCGGGGCCTGCACCAAGTGCGCCCACTTCGACGCCTGCCGGGGCGGGTGCATGGCGGCCAAGTTCTTCACCGGGCTGCCGCTGGACGGCCCGGACCCGGAGTGCGTGCAGGGCTACGGCGAGACCGCCCTGGCCGCCCGCGACCTCGAGCTGGTCACCCCGCGCAGCCACATCGACCACTCGCACAGCGGCCCCGTCCGCGGGCAGCCGACGCTGCTGGGCATCCCCACCATCCCCAGCAAGATCTGCGACGAGTCGCCGCTCGCGGGGCTGGACCTGCGCTGACCCGGTCGGCGCCGGCCCTCGCGGGCCGGCGCCGGACCCGGCCTAGAGGTCGACCTTCTCGTTCTCGCCGGCGTCGATCCGTTCGCCGGTCGCCTTGGCCTTCACGAAGCTGAAGGCGGTCGACAGCCGGCCACCGGGGCTGTCCCAGTACTCGGCGGAATCGCCGTGCACCTTCAGCAGGACCACCGACGGGTCCTCGGGGCCCTGCGGGAACCACGCCTCGACGCCGCCGTTCCACAGCTCCTTCTTCTTCGCGACGTCGTCGACGACGGACGCGTGGCCGGTCAGCGAGACCCAGGTGCCGCCGGAGCCCACGCCCACGTTGACCTGGGGCGCCGCCTGGATGTGCGCCACCGGGTGCGAGTCGCGCTCGGCGAAGAACCAGAGGTCGCCGTCGAACTCGACCTCCTGCAGGGTCATGGGTCGGCTGGTCAGCTTCCCCTCGGGTGTGGTCGTGGTGAGGAAGCCGAAGCGCTGACCCTTCAGCAGCTCGGCGACCTTGCGGGTGTCCTCTGCGCTCATGGGGGACCGGTTCCCATGCCCACCGGTCCCGACACCCTCACCTGGCGTCCAGGTACCGCCACTCGCCGTCCTCGCGCACGAAGCGGCTGACCTCGTGCTGCTCGCCCCGTTCGCCGCCCGCGATGCGGTGCGCCGTGAACTCGACCGCCCCGTCGGCGGCCAGCAGGCCGCCGTCCTCGGTCCGGAGCACGTCCAGCCCCAGCCAGCGGACCTCCGGATCGAGTTCCAGACTCGGCGGCCGGGTGCTCGGGTGCCACGTGGCCAGCAGGTAGGCCGGGTCGCCTACGACGAAGGCGCTGTACCGCGAGCGCATCAGCTGCTCGGCGGTGGCGGCCGGGACCTCGCCGGTGTGCCGGGGGCCGCAGCACCCGTCGTAGGGCAGCCCCGTTCCGCAGGGGCAGCGCCGGGGAGCCATGCGTCGAGTCTGCCCGCGGGCCGTCCGCTGTAGTCGGGCGGCCGACCTGCCGAAGAGATGGGGAGGACGTCGGGTCCGCCGGAGCAGGGAGATGCAGCGTGGTGAAGGTGCTCGTGGTCGAGGACGAGGACACCACCCGCCTGATGCTGGAACGGCGGCTGTCCTGGGCGGGCTACCGGATCCGCGCGGTCTCCTCCGCGGACGAGGCGACGGCCGTCCTGGACGGCGTCTTCGAGCCCGACGTCGTGGTCACGGACATGTTCATGCCCGGGGGGAGCGGCCTGGGCCTGGTCAACGCGCTGCGGCAGCACCCGAGCTGCGCAGACCTGCCGGTGATCTTCCTGAGCGGACGCGCGCTGCCCGGTGACGTCGCCGCCGGCCGTTCACTGGGTGCCACCTATCTGTCCAAGCCGTGCAGCCTGGCCGACCTCGCCCGGGCGATCGACGAGGCCGCGGGCACGCCCACCGACGAGCTCGAGGACGTCGTCCGCCGCAGGCTGGGCGACGTCGCGGGCGTGGAGGACGACGCGGAGCGGGCGCTCACCGCGCGCCTCCTGCGCACCTTCGTGGCGAGCGCGCCGATCGGGATGGCCGCCGTCGAGCGGGCGGTCGCGGCCGCGGACAGCCAGGCGCTGGAGGCGACCGCGCACCGGATCGCCGGAGGCGCGGCGACGCTCGGGGCGGACGCCCTGGCCACGGCGTTCCGGTCGCTGGAGGAGCGTGCGCGGGACGGCGAGGTCGCCGACGCGGAGGCCGTCGGGCGGATCGCCGAGCAGCTGCAGCACACCTGCCGGGTCTTCGCCGGGCTCGCCCAGGAGCTGGAGGAGGACGTACTGGTCCCCGACGAGCCGGCACCGGCCGTCTGAGGCCCCCGCCGCCCGGGACGATGCCCGGGTCGCGGCCAGCGGATGCCTAGGCTGCCCGCGTGACCGAGCTCGCCGGCGCGGTCTGGCCGCGCCTCCCCGACGCACCGCTCGTCGTCGTACCGCTCGGCTCGGTGGAGCAGCACGGGCACCACCTGCCGCTGGCCACGGACACCGCCGTGGCCTCCGCGGTCGCGCGGGCCGCACTGCCCGATCTGGACGGTGCCCTGCTGGCGCCCGCGCTGCCGTACGGCGCCAGCGGCGAGCACGAGGGCTTCCCCGGCACGGTGTCGATCGGCACGGAGGCGCTGACCACCGTGCTGGTCGAGCTGGGGCGCTCGGCCTGCCGGTGGGCGGGGCGCCTGCTGGTGGTCAACGGCCACGGCGGCAACCTGGCGGCGCTGCGGTCGGCGGTGCCGCTGCTGCGCGCCGAGGGGCGGGACGTGGCCTGGTTCCCCTGCGGGGTGCCGGGCGGGGATGCGCACGCCGGCCGCACGGAGACGTCACTGATGTTGCACGTGGAACCGGCCGGGGTGCGCGAGGTGGATGCGGTGCCGGGGGAGACCGCGCCGGTGGCGGACCTGCTGCCGCGGCTGCGCGCCGAGGGGGTGCGGGCGGTCAGCCCCAGCGGAGTGCTGGGCGACCCCGCGGGCGCCTCGGCCGCCGAGGGAGCGGAGCTGCTGGCCGCGATCGCGCGGCGGCTGGTCGTGGGTGTCGCCGGGTGGCGGGTGGACGCCGCCGGACGGCTCCGCTGAGGAGCCGCCCGGCGGCGGTGGTGCGGTCAGGAGAGGGCGTCGGCGAACAGCGGAACGGTCTCGTCCAGCGCGTAGAGGATGCCGGGGGCCGTGCCGATGGAGAAGGCGTTGGCCAGCGTCTGGTCCTCCAGGACCACGGCCCGGCCATCCTGCACCGAGGGCAGCGCCTGCCACAGCGGGTTGTCCGTGAACTCCGAGACCTCGGTGCCGATCGGGAAGGCGACGGTGAGGCCGGCGTCCAGCAGGGATACCTGCTCCTCGCTGACACCGATGAAGAAGCTGTCCGTGGCCTGCTCCTGGATCGCCGGCTTGTTGACGAAGCCGAGTTCCTCCATGAAGTCGACACGGGCGTCGCCCTCGACGTAGGCACCGAAGCCCTCCGAGGTGAAGGCCGCGACCGCGACCTCCGTGCCCTCGAACTCGGGGTGCTCGGCGGCGGCGTCCTCGAACGCCTGCGTCACCTCCGCGGCGAGCTCCTCGGCCTCGTCGGTCCGGCCGAGCGCCTGGCCGACCAGCTCGAGCTGCTGGTCGTACGTCGTCTGGTACGCCTCCACGCCCTCGGGCATGCCGACGGTGGGGGCGATCTGGCTCAGCAGGTCGTAGCGCTCCTGGGTGCCGGCGGACTTGGTGTCCAGGATGAGGTCCGGCTCGAGAGCGGCGATCGCCTCGAAGCTCGGCTCCATGGTCTCGATGATCTCCGGGGCGTCGTCGTAGAGACCCTCGGACCACGGCCCCACGCCCTCGCCGCCGAACGCCAGCCAGTCGCTCGCGCCGACCGGCTGCACCCCCAGGGCCAGGGCCGTCTCGGCGTCGCCCCAGCCGAGGGCCACGACACGGGTGGGCTCCTCCTCGATCTCCACGTCGCCGAAGGCGGTGGACACGGTCACCGGGAAGGCCCCCGAGGAGCTGCTCCCGCCCTGGCCGCCGCCGCCGGCGTTGGTGTCGGCGTCGTCGTCGGAACCGCAGCCGGTGACGACGAGCGCTGCGGCGGCCAGGACTGCGGCGCCACGGAGGAGGGGACGGGGGGTCATGCAGGCTCCTTCGAACGGTCAGGTAAGGCTGACCTAACCACAGCGCCGCGCGGTGTCGGCCACCGCCCCGCCCCGCCAGGGCCCGAGGGGGGCCGGGGGAGACTGGCGGGGTGGACGGATCGGCACCCGCGGCCCTCGACGCCGCACCGGGGGACCGGCTGCCCGACGGCTTCGCCGTCCGCCTCGACCCGCGGACCCGGCGCCGGGACGGGAGGACGGCGCTGCTCGGTGGCTCGCCGCTGCGGCTGCTGCGGCTCGCCCCCCGCGCCCGGGAGCTGCTGACCGGCGACCGGCTGGTCGTCCGGGACGCCGGCACCGCCTCCCTCGCAGCCAGCCTGCTCGACGCCGGGCTGGCCCACCCGGAGCTGCTGCCCGGGGGCGGCGGCACCGACGTGACCGTCGTCGTGCCGGTCAAGGACCGGCCGGCCGAGTTGGCGCGGCTGCTCGCCGCCCTGCGTGCCGATCCGGGTACCGCCGGTCTCCCGGTCGTGGTGGTGGACGACGGGTCGGCCTCCCCGGCGCGTGCGGAGGGCGCCGTCGTCGTCCGGCACGAGGAGGCGCGTGGCCCCGCGGCGGCGCGCAACGCCGGGCTGCGGGCGGTCCGGACCCCGTTCGTCGCCTTCCTGGACTCCGACTGCGTGCCGCGTCCGGGCTGGCTGGCCCTCCTGCGGCCGCACCTGGCCGACCCGCGGCTGGCGGTGGTGGCGCCCCGCATCGTCGGCCTGCCCAGCCGCGGCTGGCTGCAGGACTACGAGGCGGTCTCCGGCGCCCTGGACATGGGCGGGCGCGCCGCTCCGGTACGGCCGATGTCGGGCGTCTCGTACGTGCCGAGCGCGGCGATCCTGTGCCGGCGGGCGGCCCTGGGGGCGGGCTTCGACGAGCGGCTGCGGGTGGCGGAGGACGTCGACCTGGTGTGGCGGCTGTGCGCAGCCGGCTGGCGGGTGCGGTACGAGCCGTCCGCCGAGGTGGCCCACCAGCACCCGACCGGCACCGGCGAGTGGCTGCGCCGGCGGGCGTTCTACGGCACCGGCGCCGCACTGCTGGCCGAGCGGCACGGCGCCCTGGTGTCGCCGCTCGTGGTCGCCCCGGAGCTGGCGGCGGCCGTGGCGCTGGTGGCCGGAGGCGGGCGGGCCGGACGGGTCGCGGGGCTGGCGGTGCTGGCCGGCCGGGGCGCCCGGCTGGCCGGCCGCCTCGCGCGGCCGGGGGAGCGCCCGCCGGTGGCGCTGGCCGTCGTCCTGACCGGCCGCAGCTCCGGCGCTGCAGCGCGGGCGCTGTCCCGGGCGGTCACCCGGCACCACTGGCCGCTCGCGGTCGCCGCGGCGCTGGTCTCCCGGCGGGCCCGGCGGGGCCTGGGGCTGCTGGCCGTCGTCGAGGGCGCGCTCGCCTGGCTGCCGCACCGGCAGCGGGTCGGACCGCTCCGTCACATCGCGGCGCGCCGGCTCGACGACCTGGCCTACGGCGCCGGACTCTGGACGGGAGCGGCACGTGCCCGCTCGGCGCGGGCGCTGCTGCCCACCAGGCCACCCCGCGCGTGACGCGCAGGTGAACTCCCGGCGATTCTCCGCCGACCCGGAATGACCGACGGGCGTGCGGCCTTGTCGAGCGCGTACCGCGGTCCGGCCAGCGTGGGTCCCCGCTCCATCGCGCTCCCTCGAAGGACCCCTGTGACCACCCTGCACGACCGCCCGGCGCCCGCGTCCCCGCAGCCGGTGCAGCCTCCCGGCGCCGCCCGCACCGCCCTCGTCCTGGGCGCCTTCGTGGCCATCGGGCCGCTGACCATCGACATGTACCTGCCGGCGCTGCCCACCATCACGCGGGAGCTGGAGACGACGTCGGCGGCGGTGCAGCTCACGCTGACCGGGACCCTGATCGGACTCGCCCTCGGCCAGCTCGTGCTGGGCCCGGTGTCCGACGCGATCGGCCGGAAGCGCCCGCTGCTGGCCGGCACCGCCCTGCACGTGCTGGCGTCCCTGCTCGTCGTCATCGCGCCGAACCTGGCCGTGCTCGGCGGGCTGCGCGTGCTGCAGGGCGTCGGGACGGCGGCCGGCGCGGTCATCGCCCTCGCCATCGTGCGCGACCTCTACGACGGCCGGGCGGCGGCCACGATGCTGTCCCGCCTGTTCCTGGTGCTCGGCGCCGCGCCCGTGCTCGCGCCGACGATCGGCGGCGAGATGCTGCGGTACACCTCGTGGCGGGGGATCTTCGCGCTGCTGGCGGCCTACGGCGTCGTCATGATCGTGGTGGGCGCGCGGCTGCTGCCGGAGACGCTGCCGCCGGAGCGGCGCCGGTCCAGCGGGGTCGCCGGCACGCTGCGCGGGTACCGCGTGCTGCTCCGTGACCGCGCCTACGTGGGCCTGGTGCTGGTCGCCGGGCTGACGATGGCCGGGCTGTTCAGCTACGTGTCGGGCTCGGCCTTCGTCTACCAGGGCGAGTTCGGGCTCGACGAGCAGCAGTTCGGCCTGCTCTTCGGTGCCGGTGCGTTCTGGCTCATCGCCGCGACGCAGCTCAACCCGGTCCTGCTCCGCCGCTGGTCGCCCGCGCAGGTCCTCGTCGCCGGCACGGTGGCCGGGGCGGTCGCGGGTGCGGTGCTCGTGGCGCTGGCCGTGACCACCACCGGCGGGCTCTGGGGCGTCGCGCTGAGCCTGTGGGCGGTGCTCTTCGCCTGCGGGCTGGCGCTGCCCAACGCCCCCGCGCTGGCGCTCTCCCGCCACGGCGACGCCGCCGGCACGGCCGCGGCGCTGCTCGGCGCCGTCCAGTTCGGGGTCGGTGCCCTGGTCTCGCCCGTCGTCGGGCTGCTGGGCAACGACGCCGCGGCCATCGGCACCGTCGTGGTGACCGCTCTCGGGCTGGCGATCGTCCTCCTGCTGCTCGTGGTCCGTCCCTGGCGGCTGGCCGTGGACGACGGCGCGGTGGTCCCGGCCGGATGAGCGCACCCACCCGGCTGTCCGCGGGGCGCCTGGCCGCCGCCGTCACCGCCCTCGCGCTGGGCGGGTTCGCGATCGGCACCACGGAGTTCGTCACGATGGGGCTGCTGCCCGACATCGCCGAGGGCATCGACGTCGACATCCCCACCGCGGGACACGTGATCTCGCTGTACGCGCTCGGCGTCGTCGTCGGCGCGCCGGTGATCGCCGCGCTCGGGACGACCCTGCCCCGGCGCGGCCTGCTCATCGGGCTGATGGTCGCCTTCATCGCCGGCAACGTGCTGACCGCGGTCGCGCCGGGCTACGGCTCGCTGCTGGCGGCGCGCTTCGTGGCCGGGGTGCCGCACGGCGCCTACTTCGGCGTGGCGTCGCTGGTGGCCGCCTCCCTGGTGCCGCCGCACCTGCGCGGGCGCGCGGTCAGCTCGGTGATGCTCGGGTTGGCGGTCGCCAACGTCGCGGGGGTGCCGGCGGCGACCTGGCTGGGGCAGCAACTGGGCTGGCGCAGCGCCTACTGGGCGGTCGTGGTGATCGGCGCCCTGACCATCCTCGCCGTCGCCGCGGTGGTGCCGGCGTCCCCGGGCAACCGCGCGGCGACGGTGCGCACCGAGCTGGGCGCGCTGCGCCGTCCGCAGGTGCTGCTGACCCTGCTGGTGGGTGTCGTCGGCTTCGGCGGCATGTTCGCCGTGTACAGCTACGTCGCGCCGCTGGTCACCGAGGTCACCGGGATGTCCCGGGGGTCCATCCCGCTGGTGCTGCTGGCCTTCGGCATCGGCGGCGTGGTGGGGACGGCGCTGGGCGGGCGGCTCGCCGACCTGGCGCTGTTCCGGTCGCTGGTGGGCGCCAACGTGGCGACGGGGGTGCTCCTGGCGCTGGTCCCCCTCGCGGCACGGACGCCGGTCACGATCGTCGCGGCGATCTTCCTGCTGGGCGCGAGCGCCTCGACCCTGGTCATCTGCCTGCAGATGCGGCTCATGGAGGTCGCGGGCGAGGCGCAGATGCTCGGAGCGGCGCTCAACCACTCCGCGCTCAACGCCGCCAACGCCCTGGGTGCGTGGTCCGGCGGGCTGGTCATCGCCGCGGGGTACGGGTACGCCGCGCCCGGCCTGCTCGGGGCCGGGCTGGCGGCAGCGGGGCTGCTCGCGCTCACCGCCTCGGGCGTCCTGCGCCGGCGGGAGATGCGGGCCGCCGATGCGCTGCCGGAACACCTGTCCCACGCGGCCCAGCCCGCTCGCGCCTCGCTGTGAGGCGGCAGGCCGGGCGGTAGCGTCGGGCAGCCGACGGGCCGTACCCGTCCGTCCCGGCCGGGCCCCCGCGCGGGTCCGGTGAGACGCAGCCTCAGGAGGATCCAGCCGTGCAACTGGAGAACTCGTTCAGCGTGCCCCTGCCCGTCGACGAGGCGTGGCGGGTGCTGCTCGACATCGAGCGGATCGCGCCGTGCATGCCGGGCGCCGCGCTCGACTCCGTCACCGGCGACGCCTTCACCGGCTCGATCAAGGTCAAGCTCGGGCCGATCAACCTGACCTACCAGGGCAAGGGCGCGATCACGGAGAAGGACGACGCCGCCCACCGCGCGGTGATCGAGTCCCGGGGCAAGGACCAGCGGGGCAACGGCACCGCCGCGTCGGTGGTCACGGCCGTCCTCGTGCCGGAGGGCTCGGGGACGCGGGTCGACGTCGTCACCGACCTCACCATCACCGGCCGCCCGGCCCAGTTCGGCCGTGGCGTGATGACCGACGTCGGCAACAAGCTGCTCGGACAGTTCTCGGAGAAGCTCGCCGCCCAGCTCGAGGCAGAGCCGGCGGCCGCCGCGGGCTCCCCGGGGCCGGTGGCGACGGCCGCTGCCACGGCGTCCGGCGCGGTGGAGGAGATCGCGGCGTCCGTCGAGCAGGTGCCCGGGAGGAACGCGGCGGCCACGACCGTGAAGAAGGCGGCCGCAGCGACGAGGAAGGCCGCGGCGAGCGCCACCGAGAAGGTGACCGAGCCCGTCGGGAAGGCAGAGCCCGCGAAGGCCGCCCCCGCG
>JBELIQ010000001.1:72342-120131 GCA_042090795.1 Blastococcus sp.
GCGAAGGCCGCCCCCGCGAAGAAGTCGGCGGCCGCGAAGGCCACGCCCGGGAAGGCCGCTCCTGCGAAGAAGGCGGAGCCGGCGAAGGCTGCTGCTGCGAAGAAGGCGGAGCCCGCGAAGAAGGCCGAGCCCGCCAAGGCTGCTCCCGTGACGGAGGCGGCGGCCACGACGTCCGGCGACGTGGCTCCGGCGTCCGCCGGCGCACGGCGCCCCAGCGGCCCGCCGAAGGGACCCTCCGCGCCTCCGGCCCGCCCCGCCACCGGCGCACCGGTCCGCAGCGTGCCGTCGACCGGCCCGCGGTCGACGCCGCCCGTCCCGTCGAGCCCTGCGGCGCGACCGAAGCCGATCGACCTGCTCGAGGTGTCCGGCGCCGGCCCGGGCCGCTACGCGCCCGTCGTGGGGGCCGTGGCCGCCGTGGCCGCGGTGGTCCTGCTGGTCCGCCGCAGACGCCGTCGGAGCAGCTGACCTCGTCGGACGGCGCAGCGACCACCCGGTGCGGGTAGCCGCCGAGTGTGCACTTGCGGTCGCTTCCCGCGGCGAGCCCGCGCGCGTCGCCGACCACAACTGCACACTCGACCGGGCTCAGGCGGGGAGCACCTCGGTGAGCCAGGAGAGCGCGGCCGCGGCCACGAGGCCGGGGTTCTTCTTCAGCGAGTGGTCGCCCGGCACGGCGTACACCGACGCGAGCCCCCGGCCGGCCAACGCCGCCGCCACGTGCTCGGGGCGGCCCATCGCGTCGGTCTCGCCCTGCACCACGACGATGGGTACCGCTACGCCGGTGAGCTCGGCGGCCCGGCTCTTCTCCGGCCGGCCCGGCGGGTGCAGCGGGAACGCCAGCGCCAGCACGCCCGCGGCACCCTCGGCGGCCGACGTCCGGCAGGCCACCCGCGCGCCGGCGCTGCGGCCGCCCAGCACCAGCCGGCCGGGCAGCCGGTCGGTCAGGCGCAGCCGGTCCAGCACCGCCCCCCACGCCTCGTCCAGCCGCGGCGGCGCCGGGGCGATCCGCTTGCCCGCCACGCGCCACGGCTGGTCCACGCGGTGCACCAGCCAGCCGGCGTCGGCGGCCTCGCCGGTCAGCGCCGCCAGGTCGGCGGCCTCCGAACCGCCCCCTGCCCCGTGCCCCAGCACCAGCGTGCCCGCGCCGCCGTCGCCGACGCTCACCACGCGAGCCGGACCGTGCGGCGTCTCGACGAGCTCGCTCATGCGGGCAGCGCCAGCAGGCCCTCGACCGCACCCATGAGGTCCTCGCCCTGCACGTGCGCGGCCTCGTAGACCGGCGGGTACACCCGCTCGCTGCGCGGGAACCAGGCACCGGTGAGGCCGGCGCGCTGGGCGCCGAGCACGTCCCATCCGTGCGCGGCGACGAGCGCCAGGCGCTCCGGGGCCACCCCGCACCGGCCCGCGGCCCACAGGTAGACCTCGCGGGCGGGCTTCCAGGCGCCGATCGCCTCGCTGGTCAGCGACGCCTCGACCAGCGGGGTGAGCCCACCCCGCGCCAGCCCGGCCTCGGCCACGCCGGGCGAGCCGTGCGACAGCGTCACCACGCGCACCCCCGCCTCGGTCAGCCGGCGCATCGCCGGCTCCACGTCCGGGTGCGGGGACAGCTCGGCGAAGGCGTCGAGCACCCCGGCGCGGGCGGCGGCCGGCAGCGGGCTCTCCTGCGCCAGGGCCGAGTCGAACGCGTCGCGGAAGGTGCACCGGTCGCCCACGACCGCGGCGGCGAACCCGGTGAGCAGGGCGCGCGCGAAGACCGTCCGCAGCAGCGCCTCCGGCTCCCCGGCCTCCACCAGGGTGGCGCGCACGGGTGCCAGGTCGAGCAGCGTCTCGTTGACGTCGAACGCGACGACCTCCGGCCGCCGGCGGGTCATGCCTCGTCGCGCTCGTCGGGGGGCAGGTACGCCCCGGCCGCCGGCGGGCGACGCAGCCGGCCGCTCGCCTTCTTGTAGACGAACCAGGCGACGGCGGCGACGACCGCGACGACCAGCACGTAGTCCAGGTACTGCAGGTTCGCCTCGACGAAGTCGCCCGCGGCCACGCCCAGCCCGATCAGCACGGAGTTCCAGATCAGGCTGCCGCCCGCGGTGAACAGCAGGAACTGGCCGATCGGCATCCGCACCACCCCGGCCGGGACCGAGATGAAGCTGCGCACGATCGGCACCATGCGGCCGAAGAACACCGCCGCGCGACCGTGCCGCGCGAACCACTCGAAGGTCTTGTCGACGTCCGCGGTCTCCACCAGCGGCAGCCGGTCCAGGAACGCGTGCGAGCGCCGGGGGCCCAGCGCGTAGCCCACGTAGTAGAAGAACACCGCGCCCAGGAGGGAGCCCAGGGTGGCGAAGGCGATGACCGGCACGATGTTCATCTCGCCGTTGTTGATCAGCACCCCGGCCAGCCCCAGCACCGCCTCGCTCGGGATCGGCGGGATGACCGTCTCGGCCAGGATGGCCAGCCCCACGCCCACCGGGCCCAGCGAGTTGACCAGGTCCAGCAGGAATCCGGTGATCCCACCCTCGTCGGAGGCGGCGGCGGTGAGGAGGTCCATGCCGCCCACGGTATCGGCGGCTCCGGTGCGCTGCCGCGACGCCGACCGACGGCGCGGCTAGCGTCGCCAGGTATGCGCCAGCGCTTCACCGCCCGCGCCGCCGTGGTCGGGGACCGCGCCGGCACCGTCGTCCCGGATGCCGTCGTCGACGTCCTGGACGGATCGATCGAGTGGATCGGCCCCGCCGCCGAGGCGCCGCCGCAGCCCGGTGCCGAGCTCGTCGCCGTGCCCGGCGTCCTGACGCCCGGGCTGGTCAACGCCCACTCGCACGCGCCGATGGTGCTGTTCCGCGGCCAGGGGGAGGGGCTTCCGCTGGACCGCTGGCTGCAGGAGGTCATGTGGCCGCGGGAGGCCCGCCTCACCCCCGAGGACGTCGAGGTCGCGATGACCGCGGCGTCGGCGGAGATGCTGGGCAACGGCATCACCACCAGCGTGGAGATGTACTTCCACCCGGAGCACATCGCCGCAGCAGTGGGCACCACCGGCGCCCGCGCCGTCATCGCCACCCCGCTGCTCCCGCTGCCGGGCATGCCGCCCATGGAGGAGCAGTTGCGCGCCGCGGTCGCCCTGGCCGCCGGGGCCCCGGACGACGGCACGGTCGAGTTCGGCCTGGGCCCGCACGCGGCCTACACCGTGCCGCTGCCCGTTCTCCGGGACGCGGCGACGGCGGCCCGGGAGCACGGCCTGCTGCTGCACCTGCACGTCGCCGAGACGGCCACCGAGGGCGACGACCTGCTCGCCGTCCACGGGCTCTCGGTGCCCTCGCTGCTGGCCGCCCACGACATCCTCGGCGGTCGGGTGCTGGCCGCGCACTGCGTGCACATGGACGACGGCGACCTCGACCTGTGGCGCGAGTACGACGTCGCCGTGGCACACTGCCCCGCGAGCAACGCCAAGCTGGCCAGCGGGGTCGCCCGCGTCCGCGACATGCTCGACCGCGGCATCCGGGTGGGTCTGGGCACCGACGGGCCGGCGTCCAACGACTCGCTGGACCTGCTCGCCGACCTGCGCCTGGCCGCCGGGATGGCCCGGCTGCGGGAACGGTCGGCGACCGCGCTGACGGCGGCGGAGGCGTTCTGGCTGGCCACCGGCGCAGCGGCCGACGCCCTCGGCCGTCCCGACCTGGGGGTGCTCGAGGTCGGTCGGCGCGCGGACCTGGTGCACGTCGACACCCGGGACCTCGTCTTCGAGCCGGTCGGCGACACCGCCGACCTGCTGGCGCACCTGGCGTGGTCGGCCGACGGCCGGCACGTCCGTGACGTGTGGGTGGGCGGTAGCCGGGTCGTGCAGGACGGCCGGTCCACGCGCGTCGACACCGACACCCTGCGCGTCGACGTCGCCGAGCGCGCCGCCCGCCTCGCACGGGGGTAGCAGGGGCTCAGACGCCTTCCAGCAGGACGTCATCGGTCCAGGCGTAGAGGTGGCCGTCCTGGACGACGGTGACCCAGCCCTGGCACATCAGCGCGTCGCCGTAGGGGTAGTCCGGCCAGCTCTGGCCGCCGCCGTCCCACGGCATCCCCGCCTCCGGGAGCTCGGTGCAGTCGGGCAGGGTCCCGTCCCACGTCATCTCCACGCGTCGGTTCCCACGGTCGCCGGGCGAGTCCTCGCCGGGGCGGACGCTGACCATGTCCGTCCCGTCCGCCGCCCAGGCCGGCAGGAGGTCGCGCGGGGCGTCGGCCGCCGCCTCGTACGCGGCGGTCTCGCGGTGCCCCTTCAGCTCGCCGAGCATCGCGCCGGGCCCGTCCACGCCGTCGGGCATGGTCACCACGATCCCTGCGAGCACGGCGCCGGCGATCCCCACCAGCCCTCCGGTCGCACCGAGCACAAGCTTCGCCGTCCTGCTCGCCATGGTCGTTCCCCTTCGTCGGGCCACCGATCCGGTGGCTCGACCAGCGTCGCTGCGGCACGCGTCCGCACGCGTCGGGCCACGGGCTGATCATGCGGGTCCGCCGGCATGCGACCGGGGGATGAGACGACTGCTCCCGGGGCTGACAGATCTCATCAACCAAGTGGTTGACCACGCTTGCCGACACGGTCTAGCGTCTTGGTCAACCGCAAGGTTGAACAAGAGGAGGAACGTGGTGGCGGATCCGCTCTCCCGGGCGTTCTCGGCGCTGGCCGACCCCACCCGGCGGGACATCGTGGCGCGGCTCGCGGTCGCCGACGCGACGGTCAACGAGCTCGCCGCGCCCTACGACGTGACCGTCCAGGCCGTCTCCAAGCACCTCAAGGTGCTGGAGGACGCCGGCCTGGTGAGCCGGAGCCGGGAGGCGCAGCGCCGCCCGGTGCACCTCGAGGCCGAGGTGTTCGACCTGATGACGAAGTGGATCGAGCGGTACCGGCGGCAGGCCGAGGAGCGCTACCGCCGTCTCGACGACGTCCTGCGCGAGATGCCGGACGCCGGCCCCCCAGCCCAGGAAGGAACCACGTCATGACCAGCACCACCAGCAAGGAGACCCAGGTCGTCGCGGACCCCGACGTCCCGCTCGTCCGGATCGTGCGCGAGTTCGACGCCCCGCCGGAGAAGGTGTTCCGGGCGCACGTCGACCCGGAGCTCGTCGTCCGGTGGATGGGGCCCGTGGGCGTCGAGATGGTCATCGACACCTGGGACGCCCGCACCGGCGGCTCCTACCGCTACCTCGCGGTGCAGGACGGCGAGGAGTACGGCTTCCGGGGCTGCTTCCACGAGCTCCGGCCGGGGGAGCTGCTCGTGCAGACGATGACCTTCGAGGGCATGCCCGACGGCGTCGCGCTGGAGAAGTACGTGTTCGAGGACCTGGGCGGCGGGCGCACCCGCCTCACGTCGACGTCGCTGTGCGATTCGTTCGCCGACCGGGACGCCTTCCTGGCCAGCGGTGTCGTCGACGGCACCACCGAGGGCTACGGGAAGCTGGACGCGCTGCTCGCCGCCGGGTGATCCCGGGCATCCCCGTCGCCGGTCCGCTCGCGCGGCGCACGATCCGGTCGTGGACCACAATCCGGGCATGCCGCTGCTGCGACGCCTCCGCACCGCCTGGCGCGACCTCGCCGACCGTTCCCGCCCCGTGCACCCGGAGACGCGGCGGGCGCTCGCCGAGCGGTGGGCGGCGCTGCCGGCGCACGTGCGGACCCCGGCGCAGAGCCTCGGCCGGCACGCCGTCGGCTGCGAGGGCACCCACGGCGTCTTCCCGAAGTGCAACCTGACGTGCACCCCCTGCTACCACTCCGCGGACGCCAACAAGGTGCGGGTGGACGGCGGGCACACCGTCGCGGAGGTGGGCCGGCAGATGGCCTACCTCCGCGAGCGGCGCGGCCCCTACGCGCACGCCCAGCTGATCGGCGGCGAGGTGAGCCTGCTGGCCCCCGACGACCACGCGGCGGCGCTGCAGGCGATGCGCGACGCCGGCCGCTCCCCCATGTCGATGACCCACGGCGACTTCGACCCGGAGTACCTCCGTGCGCTGGTGACCGGACCCGACGGCGCGCTGCGCCTCGACCGGGTCAGCTTCGCCGCGCACGTCGACTCGCTGATGCGGGGCCGCCGCGGGGCCGTGCGGCCACGCAGCGAGGCCGAGCTGAACCCGTTCCGCGAGCGGTTCGTGCGGATGTTCCGGGACCTGCGCGCCGAGACCGGCCTGCGCTACTACCTGGCCCACAACATGACCGTGACGCCGGCGAACCTGGGGCAGGTGGCCGACACCGTCCGGGAGGTGGTCGGCATGGGCTACTCGATGATGAGCTTCCAGCCGGCCGCCCACGTCGGCGACGAGCGCCGCTGGAAGGAGTCCTACACCGCCGTCGACGCCGACGCGGTCTGGGCGCAGCTCGAGGAGGGCATGGGCCAGCGGATCGCGCACGAGGGCGTCGAGTTCGGCGATCCGCGGTGCAACCGGTTGGCCTTCGGTTTCCTGCTCGGCCGGCGCTGGCACCCGGTCGTCGAGCCGGACTCGCCGGCCGAGACCGCGGCCCGGGACGCCTTCTTCGCGCACTACGGGGGGATCGCCTTCAGCAACACGCCGCCGGCCCTGCTCGTGGTCAAGGTGCTCCGCGCCGCCCGGCGCCACCCCGGCGACCTGGGCATCGCGCTGGGCTGGGTCCGCAGCGTGCTGCGCCGCACCGGTGGGCTGCGGGCGCTGGTGCGCGCGCTCCGGGCCGGGGAGCTGGGGCTGATGACCTTCGAGGTGCACAGCTTCATGGACGCCGAGCACGTGGGTCCGGCCTGGGACCTGATGCAGCGCGGCATCGAGTCCGACGACCCGCAGCTGCGGGCCACCCAGGAGCGGCTGGCGGCCTGCACGTACTCGATGGCCCACCCGGAGACCGGGCAGCTCGTGCCGGCCTGTGCCCAGCACTCGGTGCTGGATCCGGCGGAGAACGCCCAGCTGCGCCGGCTGCTGCCCCTGACCCCCGTCTGACGCGGGGCGTCAGCCGGTCGGCGCGTCCCGGCCGGCTTCCCGCGCCGGCGGGGAGGTGGCCTCGAGCGCGGTGAGCTCCTCGACGATCTCGTACGTGTGCTCGACGCCGGCCGGCACCACCCACGAGTCGCCCGGTCCGAGGTCGAGCGTCTCGTCCCCGGTCACCAGCCGGGCGCGGCCGGAGACGACGTAGCCGACGGTCTCGTACTCGCGCGAGGCCTCCGGCTTGCCACTGCTGGTCGGCTGCCCGGACCACATCCGCAGGGCGACCCGGGACCCGGAGGCCAGGTACCGCTGGCCCATCTCCCCGGTGCTCGCCGAGTGCACCGTGATCTTGTCGACGCCGTCCGCGTGTCCGCTCACCGCGGCGGGCTACCCGTGCGGCTCCCCGCCCATGCGCGCCGCGCCGGACGGGGCGGTCGCCGGCTCCTCCGGCGCGTCGGCCGCGCCGGTCCCGGGAACCACCCACCGTCCCTCGACCGGCAGCCGCAGCCCCACCGGACGTCCGGCCGGCACGTCCTCGCCCGGACCGAGCTCGGCGTCCACCGTGGCCGCCCCGCGGTCGCCGGTGATCTCCACGGTCACCAGTCCGCGCAGTCCGCGGCGGCGCACGCGGACGACGGTGCCGACGGCGTCGGCCGCCGGGTCGTCAGACCCGGTCACCTGCACCGCCTCGTGCCGGACGACGAGCACCGCGGGGCCGTCGGCCACCTCCCGCGGCAGCGCGAGCGCGCCCAGTGCGGAGTGGTGCAGGCCGGAGCGGACCGTGCCGGCCACCTCGGTGCGGCCACCGAGCAGGCGGCTGACCGCGAGCGAGGCGGGACGGGCGTAGAGATCGCGCATCGGACCGGTCTGCAGCAGCCGGCCGGCGTCCAGCACGGCGACGGCGTCGGCCAGCGCGTCCGCCTCGGCGTGGTCGTGCGTGACCAGCAGGACCGTCGGGTCCAGGCGGGCGCGCAGGTCGGCGAGCAGCTCGTGCATCTCCTCGCGCAACCGGGCGTCCAGGGCGCTGAACGGCTCGTCGAGCAGCAGCACCCGCGGCTCGGCGGCCAGTGCCCGGGCGAGCGCGACGCGCTGCTCCTGGCCGCCGGACAGCGCCCGCGCCGGACGGCTCCCGAACCCGTCGAGCTGCACGAGCGAGAGGAACTCCGCCGCCCTCCGGCGGGCCTCCCGCCGGGGCATCCCGCGGACGCGGTCGGCGAAGGCGACGTTGTCGACGACCGTCAGGTGGGGGAACAGCAGCGGCCGCTGGAAGACCATGGCCATGCCCCGGCGCTCGGGGACGACGCCGGCCAGGTCGCGGCCGTCGACGGCGACGTGCCCTGCGGTCGGCTCGTCCAGGCCGGCGGTCAGCCGCAGCACCGTGCTCTTGCCCGAGCCCGACGGGCCGAGGATGGCCACGCAGCTCCCGGCCGGCACGTCCAGGTCGAAGTCGACCAGCGCGGGCACGGCGCCCTTCCCGTGCACGCGCGTCAGCCCGGACAGCTGCAGCGCTCCTCCGCTCACCGGCGTCCCCGCCCCAGCGCGCCGACGACGACCAGCAGCGCCACCGGCGGCAGGACCGAGGTCAGCGCCAGGACCGCCACCTGGGCGTCGCTGCCGGTCTCCGCCGCGGCGGAGGCGACGAGCAGCGGCAGCGTCGTCAGCCGGCCGCCGCCCACCAGCACCGTCACGATGTAGTCGCTCCACCCGACGAGGAAGGCCAGGAAGGCGGCGCCGGCCAGCGCCGGCGAGACCAGGGGCAGCTGGACCGACCACACGGTGCGCCAGCGGCCGGCGCCGAGCATCAGCGCCGCGTCCTCGAAGCCCCGGTCGTGCGCCGCGTAGGCGGCGCGCATGGTGAGCGTCGTGTACGGCAGTGCGACCACCACCAGCAGGAGGACGACGCCGGCCGACGGCGGCACCTGCAGGCGGAGCAGGAGCACGTCCAGGCCGAGGGCCACGGCGAACGGCGGCAGCGCCAGCGGCGAGAGCAGCACCGCCAGGACGGCGGTGCCCGCCGGCACCTCCCGGGAGGCCAGTGCCCGCCCGGCCAGGGCGCCGAGCGGGGTGGCCAGCACCGCGACGAGCGCGCCGAGCAGCGTGGAGGTCCGGAACGCCGAACCCGCTCCGGCGGCCAGCGCCGCATCCAGCCCGCGCGTGCCCCACTCCTGGGGGAGCACGGCGGGGAAGGTCCACCGGTCGGCGAACGCCCACAGCAACAGCGGGACCAGTGGCAGCACCAGCCACAGCGCCAGCAGCGCCCGCCCGGCGCGGGAGGCGGCCAGCACCGCCCGGGGCGTGGTCACCGCTCGGCCGCCAGCCGGCGCAGCGCCCGCATCGAGACGAGGACGACGACGAGCGCCAGCCCGGTCGTGGTGAGGGCGACCGCGGCGGCCTGCGGGCGGGCGGCGAGGTCGATGGAGGTGAACAGGCGGTAGGCCAGCACCGGCAGGGGCTCGGGATAGCTGCGCCCGAGGAGCGCGGCCACCTCGTAGGAACCCAGCGTGTAGACGAAGCTGACCGCCGCCGTGGACAGCAGGGCGGGTGCGGCCAGCGGCAGGGTGACGTGCCGCAGGCGGGCCCGGCGTCCGGCGCCCAGCAGGGCGGCCGTCTCCCCGTAGGAGGCCGCCCGTGAGGAGAGCACCCCGGCCACGACCAGCGCGACGAACGCCGACTCCTTCCAGGCGTACTCGGCGACGACGGCGATCCACAGCCGGCCCCCGACCAGCGGTGGCCAGGACCCCGGGTCGACGCCGAGCAGGCGGGAGAGGAAGCCGGCGTCGGCCAGCAGCAGACCGATCGCGGCCGCGCCCACGAGGTGGGGGATCGGGATGGTGAGGGCGGCCAGCGTGCCGAGGACTCGGCTGCGGCGGACGGCGGCGGTCGCGGCGAGCGCGAGGCACAGCCCGAGGACGGCGGCGAGCGCGGTCGAGGCGGCCGCGATGCCCAGCGAGATCCCGATGCCCGTGCGCAGGTCGGTCGCCGTGGCCCGGTAGGCGTCGGCGGACAGCGCGGGCTCTCCGACCAGCGGCGCCAGCCCGAGGCTGAGCAGCACCGCGGAGACCAGCGCCGCGCCGACGACGGCGACCACCGGTACGAGCGCGGGGAGCACCAGCAGGAGGGCGCGCCCGCGGGGACCGGGGCGGAGCGAGGTCACGGCAGGGTCGCTCAGCGGGCGGCGATCTGCCGGCGCCAGCCCTCGTCGAGGGCGGTCACCCAGGCCGCCGCCAGCTCGGGGTCGGCGCCCTCGCTCAGCTCGGCGTACGAGGGCAGGACCTCCGACTGCCGCAGCCCGGCGAAGCGCTCCCGGACGTCGGCGGGCAGCAGGTCCTGGTCGAGGACCGTGTACTGCCCCCAGACCTCCGGCCGCGCCCTGGCCAGCTGCTGCTCCGGCGAGAGGGCCAGGTCGGCCACCACCATGGCGCCGGCCTGGCTGCCCGAGGTCGACGGGAGAGCGAGGAAGGAGGCGTTGCCGATGGTGCCGCCGTCCAGCAGGAGCACCCGTGTGGACGCCGGGAAGGTGCCCTCGGCGACCAGGTCGGGCAGCGTGGCCGGGCCGTAGGTCATGGTCATGTCGACCTGGCCGTCGGCGTACAGCTGGTCGAGCTCCCCGAGCTCCTGCGGATAGGTCTCGCCGCCCCGCCACAGGGAGGGCGCGAGCTCCTCGAGCCGGTCGAACAGCTCCGGGGACAGCTCGGCGTAGGCCTCCTCGGAGAACTCCAGCGGCACCTCCTCGACGCCGCCGGACAGCGCGTAGAGGACCTGGCGCACGAACACCGAGCCGGTGAAGTCCGGCGGCGCGGGATAGGTGAAGCGGCCCGGGTTCTCCTCGATCCAGGCCAGCAGCTCCTCGACGCTGCCCGGCGGATCAGGGACCCGGGCCGCGTCGTGGACCAGCGCGAACTGGGCCTTGTGCCACGGCGCCTCGCAGCCGTCGACGTCCAGGCCGAAGTCGGAGGTGACCAGCGGGTCGTCCGGGTCCACGTACTCCATGTTGGGCAGCATCGACGTCCAGTCGCACAGCCAGGCGCCGGCCTGCTGCCCGGTGGCGAAGTTCTCCCCGTTCACCCACACCAGGTCCACGTCGCCGTCGCTGACGTCCGCCTGGCGCTCCGAGAGCACCCGGTTCACCGCGTCCGAGGTGTCGGCGATCGGCACCCGCTCGAGGGCGACCCCCAGCTCG
The DNA here is from genome assembly GCA_042090795.1 of Blastococcus sp. GTDB lineage: Bacteria > Actinomycetota > Actinomycetes > Mycobacteriales > Geodermatophilaceae > Blastococcus. The sequence goes on from JBELIQ010000001.1 coordinate 83,444, forward strand.
GCGGCGGCCGGGGCCAGCACGTCGTCGACGTAGGCGTTGCCCTTGTCGTCCCCGCCGTACATCCAGAGCCGGACCGTCTGCCCGTCGGCCTCGGCGAGGACGTCGGACCAGTCGCGTGCCTCCGCGGTGGCCGGCTCGCTCCCCGGGGCCGCGCAACCACCGAGTGCGAGCAGCAGCGCGCCCGCCCCCAGCGTCGCCTTCCGCATCGTCCGGCTCCTGGGGCGTGGTGCAGCCATGGGTCGGGCTCTCCTCGGGACGCGATGGGGGGCGTCGGTCCGCGCCCGGAGGTGATTCGCGCCCGGGCGGGCAACCGGATGCGTTCGCCGGCGGTGCGGTGCGACAGGATCGTGCCCGACCCGGTGGCGCCACGCCACGCGGGGCCCGGCTCCGGAGGTGCGCGTGCTCGATGCGGTGGCGCGCCGCGTGCTCGAGGCCCCCCTGGCGCGGACCGCGGGTGCGCTGGACCGCAGCTGGCTGAGCCCGGACCGGCTGACCGTCCTCGGTCTCGCCCTCGGGCTGGGCAGCGCGGTCGCCGCCGCCGTCCAGGCGTGGCCGGTCGCCCTGGTGCTGTGGCTGGTGTCCCGGCTGGCCGACGGGCTCGACGGCCCGCTCGCCCGGCGCCGGCAGGCAGCCGGAGCCCCCGGGGACGCCGGCAGCGGCGGGTTCTTCGACATCACCGCCGACTTCCTCGTCTACGGCGCCACGGTGCTCGGGGTGGCGATCGGCGTCACCCGCGGCTTCGACGCGCCGTGGGAGCCCTTCGCCGTCGTCCTGCTGGCCTACTACGTGAACGGGACGGCGTTCCTGGCGTTCTCCTCGATCGCCGAGCGCGCCGGGCGACAGCTCGACGACGGACGGTCGCTGTCGTTCCTGGGCGGGCTGGCCGAAGGCACCGAGACCATCGCCGTGCACGCGCTGTGGCTGCTGGTCCCGGCGGTCGCGTGGCAGGTGGCGTGGGTGTGGGCGGTCGTGGTGGGGCTGTCCGCCGCGCACCGGATGTGGCTCGGCTACCGCTCGCTGCGCTGAGCGTCCCGCAGCCGGCCGCGCACCCACACCGCGGCCCGCAGCGCCCCGCTGACCAGCGGGGTGGACAGGCGGGCCCGGACGTCGCCGACCGCTGCGTCGACCAGGGCGTCGTTGTACGTCGGGTAGGCGTGCGTGGTGCCGGCCAGGTCGCTGGTGGTCAGCCCCTTCCGGACGGCGAGCGTCAGTTCGCCGAGCGTCTCGCCGGCGCGCGGGCCGACGATCACACCGCCGAGGATCCGCCGCCTGCGGTCGAGGACCAGCGCGGTGAACCCGTCCGTCACACCTTCGGCGACCGCCCGGTCGACGGTGCCGTGCTCGACGCGGCGGACGGTGAGGCCCCGGTCCCGCGCCTCGGCCGGGCTCACGCCCACCGACGCCACCTCCGGGGAGGTGTAGGTCACGCGGGGGATCACCGGGTCCACCGTGCGGCGCAGCCCGAGGACGGCGTTGCTCGCGGCGGTGCTGCCGTGCATGCCCGAGACGTGGGTGAAGAAGGGCTTGCCGGTGACGTCGCCCGCGGCCCAGATCCGCGGGTTGCTGGTGCGCAGCGCGTCGTCGACCGCGACGGCGCCGTGGTCGTCGAGGTCCACGCCGGCGGCCTCCAGGCCGAGGTCGGCGGTGCGCGGCCGGCGGCCGACGGCGACCAGCAGCCGGTCGAACGGCACCGAACTGCCGTCGTCCAGGTGCAGCAGCCCCGGCTCGATCCGCGTCCCCTCCGCGCCGAGCCGCAGCCGGACGCCGTCCCGGCGCAGGGCCGCTGCCACGAGCGCGGCGGCGTCGGCGTCCTCGGGGCCGAGCACCCGGTCGGAGCCGTCGACCACGGTCACCTCGGAGCCCAGGCGGGCGAACGCCTGCCCCAGCTCGCAGCCGATGGGGCCGCCACCGAGCACGACCAGCCGGCGGGGCAGCTCCTCGACGTCCCACAGCGTCTCGCTGGTGAGCGCCTCGACGGTGTCCATGCCGTCGATCGGCGGCACCAGCGGGGCGGCGCCGGTGGCGAGCAGGGCCGTCCGGAACCGGACGGGGCGACCGTCGACCAGCGCCGTGTCGGGGCCGGTCAGCACCGCGCTCCCCTGGACCACGTGGACACCGGCCTCGGCCAGCGACGCGGGGGGTCGTGCGGCTCGATGGTGGCGATGGCCTGCGCGACGTGGGCGCGCACGCGGGCGAAGTCGACGGTCACCTCGCCGGTGTCGACGCCCAGGCGGCCCGCGCCACGGGCATCGGCGGCGGCGGTGGCGGCCGCGAGCACGGCCTTGGAGGGCACGCACCCCGTCCAGAGGCAGTCGCCCCCGGTGCGCTCCCGCTCGACCAGCATCGTCCGTGCCCCGAGGGTGGCCGCGGTGTGCGCCCCGACGAGTCCGGCGGTGCCGCCGCCGATGACCAGCAGATCGACGACGTCGGGGTTCCCGGACCTCGGCACGGCTGCGCCTCCTGCGTGTCGGTTGCGGTGCGGACGGCGTCCACGCTAGGCGAGCAGGCGAGCAGGCGAGCAGGCGAGCAGGCGAGCAGGGGAGGATGGGAGCGATGAGCGAGCAGGCTGCGGTCGACGTCCTCGTGGTCGGCGCCGGACAGGCCGGCCTGGGCACGGCCTACCACCTGGCCCGGGCGGGGGTGCGCGACGTCGTCGTGCTGGAGGCCTCCGCCGTCGTCGGGCAGGTGTGGCGCGACCGCTGGGAGAGCCTGCGGCTGTTCACCCCGCGCCGGTTCAGCTCCCTGCCGGGGCTGCGCTTCCCCGCCGGACCGGGACGGACGCCCTCGCGCCTGGAGATGGCCGGCTACCTGGCCGCCTACGCGGCCCGCTACGAGCTGCCGGTGCGCACGTCGACACCGGTGCGGCGGCTCGAACGCGACGGCGCCGCGTTCCTCGCGCACACGCCCGGGGGTGTCCTGCGGGCCCGCTCCGTGGTGGTGGCGACGGGGGCCTACCGCCGGCCGCGGTTGCCCGCCGCGGCCGGGCAGCTGGACGGGACGGTGCACCAGCTGCACTCGTCGTCCTACCGGCGACCCGGCGACGTGCCCGAGGGGCCGGTGCTCGTGGTCGGCGGTGGCAACTCCGCCGCCCAGCTGGCCCTGGAGCTCGCCGCGGGGCACGAGATCACCGTGGCCTCGCCGGTGGTGCCGCGCTTCCTGCCCGAGCGGGTGCTCGGCGTGAGCACCTACTGGTGGCTGCTGCTCAGCGGCGTGCTGAACGCGGGCGCCGGGACACCGGTGGGCCGTTTCCTGCACGACCGGCACGAGGCGGTGTTCGGCCGGCAGCTGCGCCGGGCGGTGCGGGCGGGCACCGTGCGGTTGCTCGCCTCGCCGGTGGTCGCCGGGGACGGACCGCGCGTGTGCCTGGCCGACGGCACGTCGCTGCGGCCGCGGACGGTCCTGTGGTGCACCGGCTTCCAGCCCGACACCGGGTGGATCGACGTCCCCGGCGCGCTGGCCGACGACGGCTCGCCCCGGCACGAGCAGGGGGCCTCCCCGGTGCCCGGGCTGCACTGGATGGGCCTGCCCTGGCAGACGCGGGTCAACAGCTCGCTGATCGACGGCGTGGACCGGGACGCCCGGCGGACCGCCGCGCGCGTGGCCGCCGGCCTCGGTGGGGGCGGCGTGCTCAGCCCCGCAGGCTGATGGTCTCGCCGCGCTGCACCGTCCGGACGCTCCCGGGCAGCTCGCGGCGGCCGACCTCTGCGACGAAGTCGCCCAGCGGGCTCCTGAACAGCCCGTAGTCGTCGTAGTGCACCGGCACGGTGACCGGGGGCGCCAGCAGCTCGACCAGGTCGGCGCCCTGCCGGGCGTCCATCGTCACGGTGAGCCCCAGCACCTTGGTGCCGCCCAGGTGCGGGACGAGCACGTCGAGCGGGCCGCACCGCTGGAGCACCTCGCCGAGGGCGGGCCGGTAGAGGGTGTCGCCGCTGATGTAGCCGCGCCAGGAGACCTCGCCGTCGCGCACCAGCTCCAGCACGCTGCCCATGACCTGCGGCAGCACCCGCGCCAGTGGTCCGGGCCCGTGGACGCCGGGCACCGAGGTGACGCGCAGGACGTCGGTACCGCGGGTGAACTCGTGCGTCTGCCAGGCCCGCAGGTCCGCGGTCCCGGTGAAGCCGCGGTCGGCCAGGCACCTCGCCGCCTGGGGCGTGGTGACCACCGGGGTGTCCGTGGGCAGCGACCTCGTCGCGATGCGGTCCCAGTGGTCGCCGTGCATGTGCGAGAGCAGGATCCCGTCCAGGGCGGGCAGCTGCGCCGGCTGCAGCGCGGGCTCGGTCAGCCGCTTGCTGCGCAACCCGTAGCCCAGCCTGGCCCGCTGCCCCCGGTGCAGGAAGTTCGGGTCGGTCAGCAGCGTGAACCCGCCGATCCGCAGCAGCATCGTCGCGGTGCCGCCGAAGGTCATCGTCACGTCGTCGGCAGCCTGCGGGGGAGGGGCGGTCATCACCGCCAGCTACCCCTCGCGAGATCTGCACACTCGTGGGCATCCGGCCCCGCACGGCCCCGACTGTGCAGATCTCGCGGAGGGGTGCGGGCTGGTAGACACGCCGGGTGCCAGGATCCCGCACCGTCGACGAGTCCTTCCTCGCCCTGCCGCTGTCCGCCCTGACCGACGCCGCGCTGACCCGGGCGCTGGACCTGGGCTGCGAGCACGCCGACATCCGGGTCGAGCGGATCCGCACCCAGACGATCAGCCTGCGCGACGCCCGCCCGGAGGCGGTCACCGACGGCGAGGACCTCGGGCTGGCCGTCCGCGTCGTGCACGAGGGCACCTGGGGCTTCGCCGCCGGCGTCGTCCTCACCGCCGCCGAGGCCGTCCGGCTGGCCGAGGAGGCCGTCACCGTGGCCATGGTGTCCGCGGCGATCAACTCCGACCGCGTGGAGCTCGCCCCGGAGCCGGTGTACCCCGACGCGACGTACGTGTCCGGGTACGAGATCGATCCCTTCGCGCTGCCGGACACCGAGAAGACGGCGCTGCTCACCGAGTTCTCCGAGCGGCTCCTGGCCGCCGACGGCGTCGAGCACGTGCAGAGCAGCTGCATGCACGTCAAGGAGCAGAAGTACTACGCCGACACCGCCGGCACCCGCACGCGGCAGCAGCGCGTGCGCATCTCCCCGGAGTTCACCGCGCTCACCGTCGACCGGGCCACCGGTTCCTTCGAGAGCATGCGCACCCTCGCCCCGCCCGCCGGACGCGGCTGGGAGTACCTGACCGGCGACTCCTACGACTGGCGCACCGAGCTCGCCGAGATCCCCGAGCTGCTGCGGGAGAAGACCAAGGCGCCCTCGGTCGAGGCGGGCCGCTACGACCTGGTCATCCACCCCTCGAACCTGTGGCTGACGATCCACGAGTCCATCGGGCACGCCACCGAGCTCGACCGGGCACTGGGCTACGAGGCCGCCTACGCCGGCACGTCGTTCGCCACGGTCGACAAGCTCGGCACGCTGCAGTACGGATCGCCGCTGCTGCAGGTCACGGGTGACCGCACCGCCGCGCACGGGCTGTCCACCGTCGGCTGGGACGACGAGGGCGTCGCCGGGCAGGAGTGGGACATCGTGCGGGACGGCGTCCTCGTGGGCTACCAGGTCGACCGCAACATGGCGCGCCTGCGCGGGATGCCGCGCTCCAACGGCTGCGCGTTCGCCGACTCCCCGGGTCACGTGCCCGTGCAGCGGATGGCCAACGTGTCCCTGCGGCCGGCGCCCGACGGACCCTCGACCGACGACATCATCGGCGGGGTCGAGCGCGGCGTCTACGTCGTCGGGGACAAGAGCTGGTCGATCGACATGCAGCGCTACAACTTCCAGTTCACCGGCCAGCGGTTCTACCGGATCGAGAACGGCCGGCTGGCCGGGCAGCTGCGCGACGTCGCGTACCAGGCCACGACGACGGACTTCTGGGGGTCGATGTCGGTGGTGGGCGGTCCGGAGACCTACGTCCTCGGTGGCGCCTTCAACTGCGGCAAGGCCCAGCCCGGGCAGGCGGCACCGGTGAGCCACGGCTGCCCGACCGCACGCTTCGACCAGGTGTCGGTGCTCAACACCGTCCAGGAGGCCGGGCGATGAGCCTGCACCGTTCCGCGCAGGAGCTCGTCGAGCAGGCGCTGGCCGCCTCGACCGCCGACGGCCAGGTCGCCTACGTCACCGAGCACTCCGAGGCCAACCTCCGCTGGGCGGGCAACAGCCTGACCACCAACGGCGCCATGCGCTCGCGCTCGGTGGTCGTCATCTCCTTCGTCGACGGTGGCGCGGGGATGGCCGCCGGGACGGTGGCGCGCACCGGGACGCCGGACGTCGTCGAGCTCGTCGCCGCCAGCGAACGCGCCGCCCGCGACGCCGGCCCCGCGGAGGACGCCGTCCCACTGGTCTCCGAGCCGCCGCCCGGTACCGGGGACTGGTCGGCCGACCCGGCGGAGACCTCGATCGAGGTGTTCGCCGAGTTCGCGCCGTCGCTCGGGCAGGCCTTCGGTGAGGCGCGGGACCGGGGTGAGCTGCTCTTCGGGTTCGCCGAGCACTCCCTGAGCACCACCTACCTGGGCACCTCGACCGGGCTGCGGCTGCGCACCGACCAGCCCACCGGCCGGGTCGAGCTCAACGGCAAGAGCCCGGACTTCTCCCGCTCGGTCTGGTCAGGCACCAGCACGCGGGACTTCCGCGACGTGTCCGTGCCGGACCTGGCCGCCGACGTGGAACGGAAGATGGGCTGGTCGCAGCGCCGCATCGACCTCCCCGCCGGGCGCTACGAGACGCTGCTGCCGCCCTCGGCGGTCAGCGACCTGATGATCTACCTCTACTGGACGATGGAGGCCCGCGACGCCGACGAGGGCCGCAACGTCTTCGCCCGCCAGGGCGGCGGCAACCGGATCGGCGACCGGCTGGCCGAGCTCCCGCTCACCCTGCGCAGCGACCCGGCCCACCCGGGCCTGGAGACGGCCCCCTTCCAGGTGGTGTCCGCATCGTCGGGAGCGGCCTCTGTGTTCGACAACGGCCTGGCCTCGCCGGCGATCGACTGGATCAGCGACGGCGTCCTCACCAACCTGGTCCGCCCCCGGGCGTGGGCGCTGGCGCAGACCGCGCCGGCCACCGTCGCCGTCGACAACCTGATCCTCGAGGACCGCTCCGCGACGGTGGACCCCGCCGACATGGTCGCCGCCACCGAGCGGGGTCTCCTGCTGACGACGCTCTGGTACATCCGCGAGGTCGATCCGCAGACGCTGCTGCTCACCGGTCTCACCCGGGACGGCGTCTTCCTGGTCGAGAACGGGGAGGTGACCGGAGCGGTCAACAACTTCCGCTTCAACGAGTCGCCGGTGGACCTGCTCGGCCGCGCGGTGCAGGCGAGCCGGACCGAGCGCACCCTGCCCCGGGAGTGGAACGACTGGTTCACCCGCGCGGCCATGCCCATGCTCCGGGTGCCGGACTTCAACATGAGCTCGGTGTCGCCGGCCAGCTGAGCGGGGCCGTACGCGGGCGCCGGGAGCGGCCCCGGCGGACCCGTCCGTCACACCCGCCCCAGGGCGGGCTCCGGTCGGTGCAGTTCCGCCAACTCGGGGGAGCGACGCCTGGGAACTAGTGACGGCGACGGGTCGTGGTGGCAGGGTTACCGTGGGTGCAGAAAGTTGGCGCAACACAGAGCTTTACCGCAGGACCACTTCTGCCGAAACCTCGTGTAGCCCTTTTTCCACACCGAGCACGGGCCCCGCTCTCCGGAACGGGCTGTCGAGGGGAGGACTCCCATGAGCAGGAGTCACAAGCCGTCCGTCTTCCAGGTCGGCAAGGTCCGGGACGACGGCCACACCGTCGTCATCTCCGGGTGGGGGCTGGGCCTGTGCGCCGCGGCCTGCGCCTGCCACCGCCACCCGGCGGCCGGCCACCTCGCCATCGAGGAGGACCAGGCGGGCGGCAGTCTCGGCCTGGTCAGCTTCGCCGACGGCGACTGCGACTGCTGCGAGGCGTGGACCGCCGACGAGCTCTCCGCGATCCTCCGCGACTTCCAGACCGTCGCCGGCCTCCAGGTGCAGGAGCCCCTCGCCGGCTGATCGCCGGACCACGGGTGGTGCGCGGCGTGGTGCTCGGCCAGGACGACAGCGGCTACGTCCGCGTGCTGCGCCGCGGGCTGGACCGGCCGTGACGGTCCGCTCCACCGGCGCGGACAGGTCGGAGCTGACCCTGCGCGCCAACGCAGGGCTGCGACTGGGCGCTGCGGGCATGGTGCTGGTGTCGGCGTTCATGACGCTGGCGCTCGTACCGGGGGTCGATCCGGCCGGCGACCGCCTCCCGGCCGCGCTCGCCGGGACCGCCGTCGCCATCGTCCCGATCATGCTGGGGACCACCGCGGTCCGCCTCCGCGGTACCCGCGTGGAGGTGGTCAACGCCATCCTCGTATCGACCGTCGAGCTCGACGACGTCGCCTACGTGGACCATCGCAACGGATTCGAGATCGTGCTCAGATCCGGACACCGCGTCGAGTTCGCCGGCAGCGCACCATCCTTGATCGGCGCCATCACCGGGTACAGGTCGGCCCGCCGCATGATCGACCGTCTCCAAGCAGCAGTCGATCGGCCCCTGACCGTCGTCTCTCTCTGGCAGCCGGGCGACTACCCCGTCACCCGCCGACCGCGCACGACCGCCATGCTCTGGTGTGCCGCCTACGTGCTCCTGGGCACAGCCGCCGCCCTCGCCATCGGAGCCGGAGGCGGAGCCGGCTGACCGGGACCCACCCGAGCCCTGCTCCGCCACCGGCGCCCGATCGACTCGTCCCGTTCGCCCCTGCCCGGGGCCCGGACGGGGCTTCCCGTGGGCCACGGGGCGGATGAGGCGCACGTGACGAACGGGGCGAGCGCAGGTCTTCCGATCCCGCGCGCCGTCGGCTACGCGTCGACAGGACGTCCCTACGGTGCGTACCAACGCGCAACGAACAGTGCCCTTCCCCGGCACCGGCGCAGCTGATCGGAGGCCGACGGTGCAATCCGCGCGCACGACCCCCCGTCGCCGTTCCCGGGCCCTGCTCGCACTGGGTGCCGCGATCGTCGCCGCCGCCACGGGCGTGCTGGCACCGGCTCCCGCGGGCGCCGCGCCCGGCACGGCCGCCGAGGCGAGGGAGCTGGTCCAGAAGGCCGCGCAGGAGCTGACCGTCGTCGACGAGCAGCTGCACGAGGCCGAGCTGACGGTCGCCACCCAGCGGGAGGCGGCAGCGGACGCTGCCGAGCAGGCCGAGGCTGCGCATGCCGCGATGGCCGTGTTCGAGCCGAAGCTCCGGGCGATCGCGACCACCGGCTACACCGGGAAGACCCAGTCACGCATGGCTGCCTTCCTCACCAGCGAGTCCGCCGCCGAGCTGGTCCAGCAGATGACGACGCTGGACCTGATCGCCGAGCACACCAACACCGTCGTGGCCCAGGCGGACGCCGCCCAGGACGCGGCCCGCGAGGCCCAGGCGGCCGCCGACGCGGCCGCCGCCACCGCGGAGGCCGGCGCGCAGCAGCTGCGGGAGCAGAAGGCGGAGGTCGAGAAGCGGGCGGCCGCCTACCAGGCCGACTTCGCCCGGCTCTCGGCCGCCGAGCAGGAGCGCGTGACCACCGCCATCGCCGGGCGCTCGCTGTCCGCCCCCTCCGTCGACGAGCTCCCGGTGGCCCCGGGATCGGCGGCCGCCGTCGCCATCAAGGCGGCGCTGGCCGAGGTGGGCGACGCCTACGCCGCCGGTGGCACCGGCCCGAGCGCCTACGACTGCTCCGGCCTCACCTCCTACGCCTACGCAGCGGCCGGCGTGCGGCTGCCGCACTCGAGCCGCGCGCAGTCCACGCTCGGGCGGCAGGTGTCCCGGCAGCAGCTCCAGCCCGGCGACCTGGTCTTCTACTACACGCCGATCAGCCACGTGGCCCTCTACATCGGCAACGGGATGATCGTGCACGCCCGCACCTACGGGAAGCCGGTCGCCGTGACCAGCGTCGACCAGGCCGGCTACCGGTTCGGCGTCCGCCTCACCGGCTGAGGACAATCGCGGGGTGACCGCCACCGCGACCGGGCCTGAGGCGCCGACCCTGCGCCCCGACGCCGTCGGCTTCCTGGACACCCTCGTCATCGGGCTCGCGGCCACGTCCCCGGCCTACTCGCTGGCCGCCGTGCTCGGCCCGATCGTCGCCCTGGTCGGGGTGCACGCCCCTGGCGTGCTGCTCGCCTCGTTCCTGCCGATGCTGCTCATCGCCGGTGCCTTCGCCGCGCTCAACCGGGTCGATCCCGACTGCGGCACCACCTTCTCCTGGGTCACCCGCGCCCTGGGGCCGTGGGCGGGCTGGCTGGGCGGCTGGGCGATCGCCATGACCGGCGTCCTGGTGCTGGGCTCGCTCGCCGAGGTAGGGGTGCGGTTCACGCTGCTGGCCCTCGGCCTCGACGGCTGGGCGGGGTCGACCCCGGCCGTCATGGCCCTGTCGGTGCTGCTGGTGGTCCTCATGGCGGCGATCTGCGTGCGCGGCACCGAGCTCTCGGCGCGGCTGCAGAACGGCCTCATCGTCGCCCAGACCGTCGCGCTGCTGGTGTTCGCGGTCGTGGCCCTGGTCCGGGGCCTCGGGGGCGACAGCCTGCTGGGCGGGCTGACCCCCGAGTGGGGCTGGCTGGACCCGTTCGGCTCCGGCGGGGCGGCGCTCACCGGCGGGCTGCTGCTGGGCGTCTTCGCCTACTGGGGCTGGGAGTCGGCGGTCAACCTGACCGAGGAGACCCGCGACCCGCTGCGCGCGCCCGGGCGCGCGGGCGTCTGGTCGACGGTGGTCCTGCTGATCACCTACCTCGGCGTGGCGACGGCGATCCTCGCGTTCGCGGGCACCGGCTGGCTGGCCGGCAACGCCGACGAGGAGGAGGCGGTCTTCGCGCTGCTCTCCACCGAGGTCCTCGGTGGCTGGGACTGGGTGGTGCTGCTCGCCGTCGCCACCTCGGCCATCGCGTCGACCCAGACGACGATCATCCCGGCGTCGCGCACCGGCCTGTCGATGGCCCGCCGCGCGGCGCTGCCCCGCCGGTTCGCCTCCGTCTCGCCGGCCCACCGCACCCCGGACGTCTCCACCTGGTGGGTCGCGGGCATCGGCGTGGCCTGGTACGTCGGGGTGGGCCTGATCAGCGAGAACGCGCTGTTCGACTCGATCACCGGGCTGTCGCTGCTGATCGCGCTCTACTACGCCCTGACCGGCCTGGCCTGCGCGGTCTACTTCCGGCGGCAGCTGTTCTCCAGCCTGCGCAACCTGCTGCTGCTGGGGGTGGGCCCGCTGACGGGGGCGGCGATGCTCGCCTGGCTGCTCGTGCTCTCGGTCCGGGACCTGGCCGACGCGGGGAACTCCTACACCGGCCAGGCCTGGCTCGGGGTGGGCCCGCCGCTGGTCATCGGCGTCGGGGTCATGGCGACCGGGGTCGTGCTGATGCTCTGGTGGCGCCGGCGCGACACCGTCTTCTGGCAGGAGCGGCCGAGCACCTATGCCGGCTGACCCCGCGGCGGGTGCGGCTGCCCGCCGGAGGCGAGCAGCTCCACCGCCGCGGTGATCCGCTTCGCGCGGGTCTTCTCCGTGTTCGCCGTCCGCACCCGCCACAGGACGGCGTAGCGGTTCTGCGCGTCCAGGGCGTCGAACGCCGTCCGGGCCGCGGGTTCGGCGTCCAGGGCTGCGGTGAGGTCGTCGGGGACGGTCATGGCGGCCGGGCCCGCGTAGGCCCGCTCCCACCGCCCGTCGGCCTTCGCGGCCTCCACCACGGCCAGGCCGGCCGGACGCATCCGCCCCTCGGCGGTCAGCCGCGCCACCGTCGCGACGTTCTTCAGCGACCACACGCTCTTCGGCCGGCGGGGCGTGATCCGCTGCAGATAGAAGGAGTCGTCCAGCCGGTTGGCGCGGCCGTCGATCCAGCCGAAGCAGAGCAGCACCTCCACCATCTGCTCCCAGTTCACCGACGGCACGCCGGACGCCTTCTTCGCGATCTTCACGTACAGGCCCGGTGCGGTCAGGTGCTCGGCCTCCAGCCAGGCCTCGAGCGCGGCCTGGTCGGCGAAGGCGAGCACCGGGAGGTCGGTAGGGAGCGGCACAGCGCCATCCTGCCCGGGAGGGGTGACGGTTTCGGCGGCGTCGCGCGCGGCTACCGGCGGGCGGACGGCCGCACGGTGCGGCACGGGCGGGGGTACGGGTGGCGAGCAGGGAACCAGGACCGTCGGCGCTGTGGCTCGTGCGGCACGGCGAGAGCATGGGCAACGTCGCCGATGCGCACGCCCAGCAGGCCGGAGCCGGCCGGCTCGACCTCGACATCCGCGACCCCGACGTCCCCCTGTCGGACACCGGCCGGTCGCAGGCCGAGGCGCTCGGCGCCTGGCTGGCCGCGCTGCCGGAGGACGAGCGCCCTACGGCGGTGCTCAGCTCCCCCTTCGACCGGGCGCTGACCACCGCGCGGCTGGCCACCGCCGAGCTCGGTCTGCGCGTCCGCACCGACGAGCGACTGCGCGAGCGCGACTTCGGCATGTTCGACGGGATGACCGGCGCCGGCATCCGGGAGCAGTTCCCGGACGAGGCCTCCCGCCGCGACCTGCTGGGCAAGTTCTACTACCGGCCGCCCGGCGGGGAGAGCTGGGCCGACGTCGCGCTGCGCATCCGCAGCCTGCTGGCCACCGAGGGGCTGCGGCACGACTGCGAGCGGCTGGTGATCGTCGCCCACCAGGCCGTGATCATGGTCATCCGGTACGTGCTGGAGGGGCTGACCGAGCAGGAGCTGCTCGCCGTCGACCGGGAGGAGCAGGTCGCCAACGCGTCGCTCACCCGCTACCTGCGCGAGGACTCCGGCGACTTCCGCCTGGTCGCGTTCAACGAGGTGGACCACCTGGCCGCCGAGGACGAGCAGATCACCGAGGAGCCCGATGTCCCCCAGCAGGCCTGAGCCCACCACCGTCACCCCCGAGATCCTGCGGGCGTGGCCGCTGCCCGAGCCGTCCGGTGGCAAGAACGCCCGCGGCTCGATCCTGGTGATCGGCGGCTGCACCGAGACGCTCGGCGCGGTGCTGCTGGCCGCCGAGGCGGCGATGCGCGCGGGCGCGGGCAAGCTGCAGGTGGCGACGGTGGCCGAGATGGCCCCGTACGTGGCGACCGCGCTCCCCGAGGCGCTGGTCCGGGCCCTGCCGCAGACCGGCGGCGGTGCCATCGCCCCGGAGGCGGCCGACCTCGTCCGCGACCTGGCAGAGGCGGCCGACGCCGTGCTGATCGGGCCGGGCATGGCGGACGAGGACGCGACCCAGGCCTTCGGCGAACGGCTGCTGCCGCACCTGCGCGGGCTGCTCGCCCTCGACGCGCTGGGACTGGCCGCGGTCACCGCCGAGGAGGGCTGCGTGCACCACCTCGAGGGCCGGGTCGTGCTCACCCCCAACCCCACCGAGATCGCCTACGCCCTGCACGTCGAGGAGGCCGAGATCGACGAGGACCCGGCGGGCGCCGCCGCGGAGCTCGCCGCCCGGACGAAGGCGGTCGTCGGGCTGGGCGGGGCGACCTCGTGGATCGCCGCGCCCGACGGCCGGCTCTGGCGCGACGACAGCGGCAACGCCGGGCTGGGCGTCTCCGGCTCCGGTGACGTGCGCGCCGGCATCACCGGGGGGCTGCTGGCCCGCGGGGCCGACCCGGCCCAGGCCGGGATCTGGGCAGCCTGGCTGCACGGCCGGTGCGGCGAGCGGCTGGCGTCGTCGGTGGGGAGCCTGGGCTTCCTGGCCCGCGAGCTGCCCGGGGAGGTGCCGGCCGCGCTGGCCGAGGTGACGCCCTGAGCCCGCCCGGGCGCGCGTAGGTTCGAGCTCCCCGCCCGACGAGCAGTACGGAGATCCACGTGCACGTCGATGTGCCGGCCAAGGTGCAGGAGATCTACGCCGAGGTCCTGCGGCGCAATCCTGGCGAGGCCGAGTTCCACCAGGCGGTCCACGAGGTGCTCGAGTCGCTGGCCGTCGTCCTGGGCCGGCACAGCGAGTACACCGAGATGAAGACCATCGAGCGGATCTGCGAGCCCGAGCGGCAGATCATCTTCCGCGTGCCGTGGCAGGACGACTCCGGTGAGGTGCAGATCAACCGGGGCTTCCGCGTCGAGTTCAACTCCGCGCTCGGCCCCTACAAGGGTGGGCTGCGCTTCCACCCCTCGGTGAACCTGGGCATCGTCAAGTTCCTCGGCTTCGAGCAGGTCTTCAAGAACGCGCTCACCGGGATGCCCATCGGCGGGGGCAAGGGCGGGTCGGACTTCGACCCCAAGGGCCGGTCCGACGCCGAGGTCATGCGCTTCTGCCAGTCGTTCATGACCGAGCTCTACCGGCACCTCGGCGAGTACACCGACGTGCCCGCCGGTGACATCGGCGTGGGGGCCCGCGAGATCGGCTACCTGTTCGGCCAGTACAAGCGGATCACCAACCGCTACGAGTCCGGCGTCATCACCGGCAAGGGGCTGGGCTGGGGCGGCGCGCTGGTGCGCACCGAGGCCACCGGCTACGGCGCTGCCTTCTTCGCCGACGCGATGATGCAGGCCCACGGCGAGTCCTTCGACGGCCGGCGGGTGGTCATCAGCGGTTCGGGCAACGTGGCCGTCTACGGCATCGAGAAGGTGCACCAGCTCGGCGGCACCGTGGTCGCGTGCTCGGACTCCAGCGGCTACGTCGTCGACGAGAACGGTATCGACCTCGACGTCCTCAAGCAGGTCAAGGAGGTCGAGCGCGGGCGCATCGGCGACTATGCCGACCGCGTCGGCTCCGCTTCCTTCGTCGCCGGTGGCAGCATCTGGGACGTCCCCTGCGAGGTCGCCGTCCCCAGCGCCACCCAGAACGAGCTCGACGGCGCCGCGGCCCGCACGCTGGCCGGCAACGGCTGCCGGTACGTCGTCGAGGGCGCGAACATGCCCACGACGCCGGACGCGGTGGACGTCCTCCGCGCGGCGGGCATCGCCTTCGCGCCTGGGAAGGCGGCCAACGCCGGCGGGGTGGCCACGTCGGCGCTGGAGATGCAGCAGAACGCCTCGCGGGACCGGTGGACCTTCGAGCACAGCGAGGCCAAGCTCGAGGAGATCATGCGCGGCATCCACGCGCGCTGCCACGAGACCGCCGAGGAGTACGGCGCACCCGGCGATCTCGTGCTCGGCGCCAACGTGGCGGGCTTCCTCGAGGTGGCCGAGGCCGTGCACGCACACGGCCTGATCTGAGCCGCGCCCCGGCTGTCGCCCGCCCCGATGGCTGTGCTGGGGTGCAGGGATGAGCGACAACTTCATCGGCGCCCTGGACTTCGGCACTCCCGCGATCGACGGCGAGGCGTTCGTCGCGCCCACGGCGGTCGTGGTCGGGGCGGTGACGATGGGCCCGAGGTCCAGCATCTGGTACGGCGCCGTGGCCCGCGCCGACGCCGAGGTCATCGAGATCGGCGCCGACTCGAACATCCAGGACGGCTGCACCCTGCACTCCGACCCGGGGTTCCCGCTGGTGGTGGGGGAGCGGGTGTCGGTCGGCCACCGGGTGGTGCTGCACGGCGCCCGCATCGACGACGACGTGCTCGTCGGCATGGGCAGCGTGGTCATGAACGGCGCGCACATCGGCTCGGGCTCGATCGTGGCCGCCGGCGCCGTCGTCACCCAGGGCAAGGTCTTCCCGCCGCGGTCGCTGATCGCCGGCGTCCCGGCCAAGGTGATGCGCGAGGCGACCGACGACGACCAGCTGCACATCGCCTACAACGCGAAGGCCTACAGCGACCGCCTCGATGGCGCCCGCCGGGTGCGCCGCATCGAGGGCTGAGCGCGTCGACGCGTCGAGACATGCGGACCCGTGGCGATCGGACGCTGATGGCCACGGGATCGCATGGCTCGCGGGTCAGCCCGCGCGGCTAGCGTGACGGCGTGCCCGACACCGCGCCGCCCGCGTTCGAGCTCCTGCCGATGCACCACGTGCAGCTGGCGATCCCGGCGGGGGGCGAGGAACGGTGCCGGGCGTTCTGGCGCGACGCCCTCGGCATGCGCGAGCTGGAGAAGCCGCCGGTGCTCGCGGCGCGCGGCGGCTGCTGGTTCCGGGGCGGTGGGCTGGAGGTGCACCTCGGCGTCGAGGAGCCGTTCGTCCCGGCCCGCAAGGCGCACCCCGGCCTGCTGGTCACCGGCCTGCGCGCCGTCGCGGCGGCGCTGGAGGCCGCCGGCCATCCCGTCACCTGGGACGACGACTTCCCCGGCCACGCGCGGTTCTACAGCGCCGATCCGTTCGGCAACCGGCTGGAGTTCCTGGAGCCGGCCTCCGCCGAGTGAGACGACGTGGTGGCCCTCGGCCGCTGATCTCCCTGCGTTGAACCCCAGAGGCCCAGAACCGTCGCGGTTGTGAGCCGCTGGGGTTCGACGCTCGTCCTCGGCGCGCCGCCAACCGTCGCGGGGTCAGCCGGTGAGGAGCTCGGTCAGCAGGCCGCCCACGGCGCCGGTCTCCACCAGGAAGCCGTCGTGCCCGTAGGGGGAGGGGATCAGCCGCAGCGGCACGCCGAGCGCCTCGGCGACGCGCCGCTGGAGCGCCGGCGGGTAGAGCCGGTCGCTGTCGATGCCGGCGACGACGGTGCGCGCCGTCACCCGGGCCAGCGCCGCCTCGACCCCGCCGCGCCCGCGGCCGACGTCCCAGGAGTTCATCGCCTCGGTGAGCACCACGTAGCTGCCGGCGTCGAACCGGCCGGCCAGCTTGTCGGCGTGGTGGTCCAGGTAGCTGGCGACGGCGTAGCGGCCGTCCTCCTGCACGCGCGAGGCGAACCGCGCGTCGAGCTCCAGGGCGCTGCGGTAGGTCAGGTGCGCGATCCGGCGGGCGATCCCCAGCCCGTCGGACGGCGGGTCGGCGCGGTCGTAGTCGCCGCCGCGCCACCGGGGGTCGGCGCGGATGGCCGCCTGCTGCGTGGTCTGGGTGCCGATCTGGTCGCCCGTCGCCACCGCGCCCGAGGCCAGGAAGAACAGCGTCCCGACCCGCTCCGGCAGCGCCACGGCCCACTCCAGCGCCCGCATGCCACCCATCGAGCCGCCCACCACGCACGCCCAGCGGTCGACGCCCAGCGCATCGGCCAGAGCGGCCTCGACGCGCACCTGGTCGCTCACCGTCACCTCGGGGAAGCGGGAGCCCCAGGGTGTGCCGTCGGGAGCGGGCGACGCTGGCCCCGTCGTCCCCTGGCAGCCGCCCAGCACGTTGGCGCAGACGACGAACCACCGCTCGGTGTCCAGCGGGCGGCCGGGGCCGACGAGCCCCTCCCACCAGCCCGCCGTCGCGTGCCCGGGTCCGGCCCGGCCGACGACGTGGCTGTCACCGGTCAGCGCGTGCTCGATCAGGACGGCGTTGCCGCCGTCGGCGGCGAGGGTGCCCCACGTCTCGTAGGCGACCCGCACGCCGGCGAGCTCGCCGCCCCGCTCGAGCGGGACGGCGGGCAGGTCGAGGAAGAGCCGGTCGCCGACCGGATCCCCCTCGACCCACCCGCCCATGCCGCCTGCGCTCCGGCTCAGGCCGACTTCGCGGCCCGGAACCCGGCCTCGAGGTCGGCGAGGATGTCCTCGATCCCCTCCAGGCCGACCGCCAGACGCACGAGGCCCGGGGTGACGCCGGTGGTCAGCTGCTCCTCGGGGGTCAGCTGCGAGTGGGTGGTCGACGCCGGGTGGATCACCAGCGAGCGCACGTCGCCGATGTTGGCCACGTGGCTGTGCAGCTCGAGGGCCTCGACGAACTTCTGCCCGGCCTCCTTGCCGCCGTGCAGTTCGAAGGTGAGGACGGCGCCGGCGCCCTTGGGGCAGTACTTCTGCTGCGCCGCGTGCCACTGGTTGGTCGGCAGGCCGGCGTAGTTCACCCGGTCGACGGCGTCGTGGGCCTCGAGGAACTCCGCGACCCGCTGGGCGTTGGCGACGTGTCGGTCCATGCGCAGCGACAGCGTCTCGATGCCCTGCACGACCAGGAAGGCGTTGAACGGCGAGACGGCCGGGCCGAGGTCGCGCAGCAGCTGCACGCGGGCCTTGAGCGCGAACGCCGGCGCACCGAGGTCGGCGTAGACGACACCGTGGTACGTCGGGTCCGGCGTGGTGAACATGGGGTGCTTGCCGCCGCGCCAGTCGAACGAGCCGCCGTCGACGATCACGCCGGCGATCGCGGTGCCGTGGCCGCCCAGGTACTTGGTCGCCGAGTGCACGACGACGTCGGCACCGAACTCGAAGGGGCGGATCAGGTAGGGGGTCGCGACGGTGTTGTCCACGATGAGCGGGACGCCGTTGCGGTGCGCGACGCCGGCGACGGTCTCGATGTCGAGGACGTCACCCTTCGGGTTGCCGATCGTCTCGGCGTAGAAGGCCCGGGTGTTCTCCTGCACCAGCGACTGCCAGTTCTCCGGGTCGTCGGGGTTCTCGACGAAGGAGACGGTGATGCCCATCTTGGGCAGCGAGTGGTGCAGCAGGTTGTACGTGCCGCCGTAGAGGGACGCCGACGCCACGATGTGGTCACCGGCCTCGGCCAGGTTGAGGATGGCGAGGGTCTCCGCGGCCTGCCCGGAGGCCACCGCCAGGGCCGCGACGCCGCCCTCCAGCGAGGCGACGCGCTGCTCGAGCGCATCCTGCGTCGGGTTCATGATGCGGGTGTAGATGTTGCCCATCTCGGCCAGCGCGAACAGGTCCGCGGCGTGCTGGCTGTCGCGGAACTGGTAGCTCGTCGTCTGGTAGATCGGCAGGGCGCGGGCCCCGGTCGTCGGGTCGGGGCTGGTGCCGGCGTGGATCTGCCGGGTCTCGAAGCTCCAGTTCTGCGGGTCGCTCATGCGCCGTCTCCTCTCGCTCAGGAGATCCCGCGGCGCACGGGAGCCCCGTCCTTGCCCCCGCGGCGGACGCCGCGACGGCCGGCTCTTCCCCTGGAGCACCTCAGACGGAGTAGGAGGTTGCCGGGCAGTCAGCCAGGTGCTTCGCACTGCCTCTCGTGAGCCGTTGCGATCTTATGCACGCCGGATGTCTCACGTGAAACACGGGCCCCACGCGACCCCGCTGCACGGCCACCGCTGCACGGCCGCCGCTGCATGACCACCGCTGCACGACCACGGTCATCGCGGGCAGGACCGGCAGGCGGAGCGAGGTGGGCCTGCTCAGAGCACCTTGGAGAGGAAGGACCGGGTGCGTTCGTGCTGCGGGTCGGTGAGCACCTGCCGCGGGTCGCCGGCCTCGACGACGGCGCCGTCGTCCATGAAGACCAGGCTGTCGCCCACCTCGCGCGCGAAGCCCATCTCGTGGGTGACCACCACCATGGTCATGCCGTCACCGGCCAGGCCCCGCATCACGTCGAGCACCTCGCCGACCAGCTCCGGGTCCAGGGCCGAGGTCGGCTCGTCGAACAGCATGAGCTGCGGCTCCATCGCCAGCGCGCGGGCGATGGCCACCCGCTGCTGTTGGCCTCCGGAGAGCTGGTTCGGGTAGTTGTGGACCCGGTCGCCCAGGCCGACCCGCTCCAGCAGGGCGGCGCCGCGGTCACGGGCCTCGGCGCGCTTCACGCCCTTCACCTGGACCGGCCCCTCGACCACGTTCTCCAGCGCGGTCATGTGCGGGAAGAGATTGAAGCGCTGGAAGACCATGCCGATGTCACGGCGCTGGGCGGCGACCTCGGCGTCGCGCAGCTCGTGCAGCCGGCCGCCCTTCTCGCGGTAGCCGACCAGGTGGCCGTTCACCGACAGCCGCCCGGCGTCGATGCGCTCGAGGTGGTTGATGCAGCGCAGGAACGTGGACTTGCCCGACCCCGAGGGCCCGACGATGCACATGACCTCGCGCGGGGCGACCTCCAGGTCGATCCCCTTGAGCACCTCGACGTGGCCGAAGGACTTGTGCACGCCCTCGGCGAGCACCATGGGCGGTGCGCCGGTCCCGGCGGGAGAGCGGCCGACGGCGGTGCTCAATGCGTGCTCCCGACCTCGGCGGCCTGGCGGGCCGCCCGCTGCTGGCGCGTCTCGCGGGCGCCGAAACCGCGGCTGAACCGCTTCTCGAGGAAGTGCTGGCCGATCATGAGCAGGCTGGCCAGCGCCAGGTACCAGAGGATCGAGGCGACGGCCATCGGGATGACCTGGAAGGTTCGGCTGCCGATGGCGCGCAGCTGGAAGTTGAGCTCGTTGGACACCGGGATCGCGATCAGCAGCGAGGTGTCCTTGAGCATCGCGATCGTCTCGTTGCCCATGGGCGGGATGATCACCCGCATCGCCTGGGGCAGCACCACCCGGCGCATCGTCTTCGCGCGGCTCATGCCCAGCGCGGCGGCCGCCTCGGTCTGCCCGGGGTCGACCGACTGGATGCCGGCCCGGACGATCTCGGCGGCGTAGGCACCCTCGGACAGCGCCAGGCCCAGCAGCCCGGCGGTGAAGCCGACGAAGATGTCGTTGCCGTCGAAGCTCAGGAAACGCCAGTCGGCCTGGAAGCCGAGCGCGTCCATGAGCTGCTGGTCGAACGGGAATCCGAGCTCGTAGGTCGAGTACAGCGCGCCGAGGTTGGCCGAGAAGAACAGCAGCACGATGCGCGGGATGGCGCGGAAGAACCAGATGTAGACCCATGCCGCACCCGAGACGACCGGGTTGGCCGACAGCCGCATGACCGCCAGCACGATGCCCAGCAGGATGCCGATGGCCATGGCCAGCACGGTCATGATCAGCGTGGTCCGCGCGCCCCGGAGGACGGCGTCGCTGAACATGTTCTCGACCATGAACTCCCACTGGAACACCGGATTGGTGGCCAGCATGTGGACGAACATGGCGGCGAGCACCGCGATGACCGCGGTGGCGATCCAGCGGCCGGGATGACGGACCGGCACCGCCCGGATCTGCTCGGGCGGTGCCGGGTTCGTGCTCGTGTCGGGCATGGGGAGGTGCGGAGGCGTCAGTCGACGGTCGGGTTGACGGCCGGGTCGTCGATGGCGCCGGCCTCGACGCCCCACTTCTCGAGGATCTCCGCGTAGGTGCCGTCCTCGATCAGCGCGTCGAGCGCGTCGGCGAGCACCTGCGCGAACTCCTCCTGCTCCTGCGGGACGACGTAGCCGTAGGGCGCGGAGTCGTAGATGTCACCGAGCAGCTCGAGCTGGTCGTTCGTCTGCTGGACGGCGTAGGCCATGACCGGGGAGTCGGCCAGACCGGCGTCGACCCGGCCGGAGACGATCGCGGCGGTGGCCTCGTCCTGGCCCTCGAACTGCTGGATGTCGATCGCCTCCTCGCCGGCCGCCTCGCACTCGGCCGAGCGTGCGGTGACGTCGTCGACCTGCACCGTGCCCCGCTGCACCGCGATGCTCGCCCCGCAGGCGTTGTCCGGGTCGACGTCCTCGGGGTTGCCCGCCTGGGTCGCCCACTGGGTGCCGGCGGAGAAGTAGCTGACCATCGTGGCCTCGGCGAGGCGTTCGGGGTTGATCGTGAACGAGGAGACGCCCACCTCGTACCGGCCGGAGCCCACGCCGGCGATGATCGAGTCGAACGAGGCCGACTCGAACTCCGCCTCGAAGCCGATCTTCTCGGCGACCGCGGAGAAGAGGTCGACGTCGAAGCCGACGATCGTCTCGCCGTCCTCGTCGATGAACTCGCTCGGCGCGTAGCTGGAGTCGGTGCCGACGGTGATCGTCCCGTCCTCGCCGATCTCGTCGGGCACCCGGGCGGCCAGGTCCTCGTCGACCTCGACGGAGGGCAGTGCCTCGCCGGAGCCACCCTCGGCGGAGGGTCCCGACTCGTCGGGGTCCTCGCCGCAGCCGGTGAGCACCAGTGCGACGGTGGAGGCGGCGGCGACGGCGGTCGCGGCGCGGCGGGTCAGGGATCGTGCGGACACGGGCGGGTTCTCCTTCGGGCGGGACAGACGCCGTATCTTGCCCTGCCGCGTGTTGCCGCGGCGTGTGAGGGGCGTACCGCTTCGGTCACGGTGCCGACGGCGACGTGGGTTCGGAGGTGTCCTCGCCGTCCGTACCGCCCGTCGGCTCGGCCGGTTCCGACGTCTCCGTGGCCTCGTCGGGTTCGCTCGTCGGTGCCGGCGTGGTGGTTCCGGGGGAGCTCGTGGACGGGCTGGTCGTCGGCGTCCGGGTCGGCTCGGGCTCCGTCGTGGGCGCGGGCTCCTCGGTGGGCTCGGGCTCCTGGGTCGGCAGGCCGGGCACCACGGGAGCGTCGATGTCGACGTCGCCGCCCCCGCCGGCGGGACTGCGGTCGCCGCCGAGGTCGTCGGGCTTGACGTTGAGGTACAGCAGGAAGATCGCCAGGAACAGCACCGAGAAGATGACCGTGGACGTGCGCGCGCGGCCGAGGTGGTCGGGGATGGCACCCCAGTTGAACCACCGGGAGTCCGGCGGAGCCGCCGCGGTACCGCTGGTGGGGGCGGTGCTCACGGTGGGCTCGCTGACCTGGCCGTTCGCCGGATCGTGCTGCGGCGTGCTCACGCGCCCTCCCCGTCACGGACCAGCTGCTCGGTCGGAGCCTCCGCCGCCGGTGGGGGCATGACCTTCATGCCCTGGTTCCGGAACGCATCGACGACGCGGGCGCGCAGGTCGCGGCCCACGTCGAACTGCTTGCCCGGCAGGGTGCGGGCCACCATCCGGACGTTCACCTGGTCGAGGTCCAGGCTCTCCACGCCCATCACGCTGGGCAGGTCGAGCAGCAGCGGGCGCAGGCCGGGGTCCCGGAAGGCCTCCCGGCCGACCTCGCGCAGGATCTCGCTGACCCGGTTGACGTCCGCGCCGGTCGGCACCGGGACGTCGACGACGGCGCGGGCCCAGTCGCGGGAGAGGTTGGTGACCTTGACGATCTGCCCGTTGGGCACGGTGACGACCTCGCCGTCGACGGAGCGCACGCGGGTGATGCGCAGCGTCACGTCCTCGACGGTGCCCTCGGCGGGCTCCATGCCGCCCAGGACCTGGATCGCCACGACGTCCCCGAACCCGTACTGCCGCTCGGTGATGATGAAGAACCCGGCCAGGACGTCGCCGACGATCCGCTGCGCACCGAAGCCGAGCCCGACGCCGAGCACGGTCGCCGGGGCCACCAGGCCGGTGATCGGGACGCCGAGCCGGTCGAGCACGAAGAACACCGAGATCGAGTAGATGAGGACGACCGCGGCCCAGGTGAGCACCTGGGTGAGGGAGTGCCGGTGCTTGGCGGCCTCGGAGCGGACGAGCGCGTCGCCGCCGGTGTAGCGGGCGTCGATCCGGTCGGTGATCCGGCTGCCGGCCCAGGTCACGAACCGGGCGAGCAGCAGCGAGCCCAGGATGATCAGGACCACCTCGAGCCCACGCCCGGACAGCCAGTCCAGGACGTCTCTCAGCGCGTCGCCCACGAAGGGTTCCTCCTCGTCGATCTCGTCGTCGTCCAGCCTGGCGTACGCGGGGTGCCGCCGGTCATCGGGGCTCGACGAACAGCGACTGGGTGGAGCGGCCGATCGCACCCTCGGCGTCGAAGAGGACGGCCGAGCACTGCGCGGCCCCGGCATCGCCCAGCACCGTGGTCGCGTCCATGCCCAGCCACTCCCCGCGCGGTGGGCGGTGCAGCGACACGCTCAGGTCGACGTTGGCGAAGGTGGCGGTGCTCCAGTCGAGGACGGCGGAGATGCCGCTGGCCGCATCGGTCATGACCAGCAGGTGCTGCAGGGGGGTGATCGGCTCGCCCTCGACCAGCGTGCAGGCGGCGCGGGTCCATGCGGCAGCCGGCCCCGGGGAGTTGAAGCTGCCCGCGGCGAACCGCCACTCCAGCGCCTTGTGATAGGCGATCTCCGAGCTGAAGAAGGCTGCCTCGTCGCGCCGGCTCTCCGCGACCCCGGCCGGCGCGGGATGCGGGGTCGGCGGCGCGGCGCCCTCCGCGGCGACCGGGAGGTCTGCGTTCCGGGTGCGCATGCGCCAGGCGGACAGTCGCATGAGCGGGCGGCCGTCGCCGGTGTCCAGGACGGCCTCGACGAGCTCGACGCGGCGACCGGGCCGGAGGACGGTCGTGCTGATCCGCACGGGGCCGACCGGCACCGGGCCCAGGATGTCGTAGTTCAGCCGCACCGTCTGGCCGCCCGGGATACCGCCGGCGCGTTCCGCCGCCCGAGCCAGCAGCGCTGCCGGCGGGCCGGCGTGCTGCAGCCCCGGGTCCCACGGGCCGATGGTCAGGGCGGTGGCTGCGAACCCCTCGGCGGTCGGCACGTACAGCGCGCCGGGCAGGTCCATGGCGCCAGTCTGGCGGGTGGGCGGGACGTGGAATCATCGGGTCCCGACACACCTTCGGGTCTCGATCTGGCGTCCCCGCGTTTGGGCCACCGTCGAAGTGGTGAGTGGGTCCGGTCGAGGTTCGTGCCCCCGCAGGGGGCGATCGCACATCCCCCGATGTCGACCGGAACGGAGCAGCGCCCCGCGGGGCGCCACACCACAGTGACCAGAGCCGATCACCCCGCGCCACCGCGCCGCCGACGCCGGACGCACCCCGCCCTGGCGGAGCCGCCGGCCGCGACCGAACACGATCGCGGCCTGGACAAGACGATCTTCGGCGTCTCGGCCGTCCTGGCACTCGGGTTCGTCGCCTGGGGCTTCGTCGCACCGGATGGCCTGGGCAGCGCGAGCGGTTCGGCGCTCGGCTGGATCGAGAGCAACCTCGGCTGGTTCTTCGTCCTGCTGGCGACGGCCGTCGTCGTCTTCATCCTGTGGTTGGCGGCCAGCCCGTACGGGCGCATCCCGCTGGGCCGCGACGGGGAGGCGCCGGAGTTCCGGACGATCAGCTGGGTCGCGATGATGTTCAGCGCCGGCATGGGCATCGGTCTGATGTTCTTCGGCGTCGCCGAGCCGCTCACGCACTACGTGTCCCCGCCGCCCGGCACCGTGGGCGGGGAGACCGACGAGGCCGTCACCACCGCCATGGCGACGACGCTCTTCCACTGGACGCTGCACCCGTGGGCCATCTACGCCCTGGTCGGGCTCGCGGTCGCCTACGGCACCTACCGGAAGGGGCGCTCGCAGCTGCTGTCGGCGGCGTTCACCCCGATCTTCGGCCGCAAGGCGACGGAGGGGCCCGCCGGCAAGCTCATCGACGTCCTGGCCATCTTCGCGACGCTCTTCGGCACGGCGGCCTCCCTCGGGCTCGGTGCGCTGCAGATCGGCAGCGGGCTGGAGATCATCGGGTGGGTCGGCGAGGCCGGCAACGCGGTCATCGTCGCGGTGTTGGCCGTGCTGACGGCTGCCTTCGTGGCCTCGGCCTTCTCCGGCATCGCGCGCGGCATCCAGTGGCTGTCCAACATCAACGTCGTCCTGGCCTTCACCCTGGCGCTGTTCGTCTTCGTCGTCGGCCCCACCGTGCTGATCCTCAACCTGGTGCCGACGGCGCTCGGGTCGTACTTCAGCGACCTCGCGGACATGGCGGCCCGCACGGAGGCCGCAGGCGGGGAGGCGATGGCGGAGTGGCTGTCCGGCTGGACGGTCTTCTACTGGGCCTGGTGGATCTCCTGGACGCCGTTCGTCGGCGTGTTCATCGCCCGGATCAGCCGCGGCCGCACCATCCGGGAGTTCGTGACCGGCGTGCTGCTCGTGCCGAGCGTGGTGACGCTGTTCTGGTTCAGCGTGTTCGGCGGCTCGGCCATCTCCGCGCAGCAGGACGGGATCGACCTGGCGGGCGAGGCGAGCCCGGAGGCGCAGCTGTTCGGCCTGCTCGAGACGCTGCCGCTGACCGGCGTCATGACGGTCATCGTGATGCTGCTCGTGGCCATCTTCTTCGTGACCGGTGCCGACTCGGCCTCGATCGTCATGGCCTCGCTCTCCGAGCACGGCCGGCGGGAGCCCAGCGCGAAGATCGTCATCTTCTGGGGCGTGGTCACCGGCGCCGTCGCGGCGGTGATGCTGCTGTCCGGCGGCGACGTGGGGCTGCAGGGCCTGCGGAACCTGACGATCATCGGGGCGCTGCCCTTCGCGCTCGTGATCGTCGGCCTGGCGGTGTCCCTCACCAAGGACGTGCGCCAGGACCCGATCGTGCTGCGCCGGACGGCGGCCGCGGAGGCGGTGCAGCAGGCCGTCGTCGAGGGCATCACCAAGCACGGGGACGACTTCTCCCTCGCCGTGCAGCCGAGCTCCGACGGCGGGAACGGGTCGGGGCCCTCGCCGGTGCAGGCGGCCCTCGATCAGTCGGCGGACGGCACGAAGACGGCTCAGGACGTCGGGTCGCCCATACCGGAGCCGGACGGCAGGCACTGACGAACCGACGGAACCGCCGGGATCAGGTGATCTCGGCGGTTCCGGGTCTCGCTGCTGCCGCTCTCGGCGGCGGTGGTCAGGGCGTGACGTCTTCAGCGGCGCTCAGCCAGCCGGCCAGCTCCTCCATGTAGGCGGCCTGGGCGGCGTAGTCCATGCCGATGTACTTCCACGGGTGGACCTGGTCGGCCTGGGCTGCGGGCAGCAGGTCGTACGTCGGCTGCTCGGCCATCTGCTCCGGCGGGAGCGCACCGCGCAGGGAGTACAGGATCAGGTCGCTCGGGTACTGCGGCACGTCCTCCCAGCCGGCGGTCTGCCAGTAGTACCCCTCACCGCCCGGGTCCACGAACTGGACGCCGAGGTCGGCGTACATCCGCAGCGAGGGCTCGTCAGGCGCCTTGGCCATGTAGAAGCCCTCGTCGGCGTAGGCGGCCACCGGGAGCACCGTCAGCCCGCTCGCGGCGGCCTCGGTCAGCGCCGTCGACGCGGCCTCGAAGTCCGCGCGCGCCGCGCGGACCTCGGCGCTGTCCATGTCCGCGCCCAGGGCATCGGCCAGCTCGGCGGTGCGCTCGATGACGTCGGACGCCGAGCCGGACCAGGCGATCGCGATGATCGGGGCGATCCTGCCGATCTGCTCCTGCTGCTCGAGCGACTCGAAGCCGTACAGGGGCTGGTTCTCGTCGAGGGTGCCCTCGGAGTCGGTCGGGTAGGCCGTCGTCACGATGACGTCGGGGGCGGCGGCCGCGAGCTGCTCGAGGTCGATGTCGCCGTAGCTCTCGCCGAGGATCTCCACGTCGGAGAGATCGCGGCCCTCGAACGCGACGTCGTCGGCGGTGGAGGTCTGGCCGAAGGTGGCCACCGGCTCGATGCCGTAGTTCCACAGCGAGGACACGACGTCGTTGATGCCGGCGACGCGGTCGGGGGCCTCGTCGAGCTCGACGGTGTTGCCCAGGTCGTCGGTGAACGACCAGCCCTCGCCGGAGGCCGCGGCGTCATCGCCGCCCTCGTCCCCCGAGCAGGCGCTCAGGCCGAGGACGGCGACGGCGAGCAGGCCACCGAGCAGGCGGTGGGGGGTGCGGTGCAAGGGAGGCTCCCTCGGCTCGAGGGATGACGATCATCCCCGGTCGCCACGAAGGTTAGCCTGCCCTAAGTGCCCGGCGGCACTGGGCCGTCGGGAGTGGTGGCTCAGCGCAGCCGGCGCACCGGGACGACCATCGGGGTGCCCGTGACCGGGTCGGGCACGATGCGGGCCTCGAGATCGAACACGTCGGCCAGCAGGTCGGGGGTGAGCACCTCGGCCGGCGTCCCCGACGCGACCAGGACGCCGTCCTTCATGGCCACCAGCCGCTTCGCGTAGCGGGCGGCCAGGTTCAGGTCGTGCAGCACGACGACGACGGTCCGCCCGCGCTCGGCGTGCAACCGCGCGACCAGCTCGAGGACGTCGATCTGGTGGGCCAGGTCGAGGTAGGTCGTGGGCTCGTCCAGCAGCAGCAGGTCGGTGCCCTGGGCCAGCGCCATCGAGATCCAGGCCCGCTGGCGCTGGCCGCCGGACAGCTCGTCGACCGGGCGGCCGGCCAGCTCGGCCATGTCGGTCCACTCCAGCGCCTCGGAGACGACGGACTCGTCGTCGCGGGACCACTGCCGCACCCAGCTCTGGTGCGGGTGCCGACCGCGGGCGACGAGGTCGGCGACGGTCAGCCCTTCCGGCGCGACGGGGGACTGGGGGAGCAGGCCCAAGACCTTGGCCACCTCGCGGGTCGGCGTCCGGGTGATCGCCCGGCCGTCGAGCAGCACCTGGCCGCCTGCCGGGCGGAGCAGCCGGCCCAGCGCCCGGAGCAGGGTGGACTTCCCGCAGCCGTTGGGGCCGACGATGGCGGTGAACGAGCCGTCGGTCAGCTCCAGGTCCAGGTCGTGGACGACGACGTGGTCGTCGTAGGCGAGCCGGACGCGTTGGGCGGCCAGGCGCACCGGGCCGGGCTGCACGGCGGCGGCGGGTGGGCGGTCGTGCCGCAGATCGGTGGTCATGGCTGCGTCGTCCTCATGTGAACTGCCGCCTTCCGCGGACCAGGAGCCAGAGCAGGTAGGGCGCGCCGATCACGGCGGTGAGGATGCCGACCGGCAGGGCCTCGGGGAGCGCGGTGCGGGTGATCAGGTCGGCGCCCACGACGAGGACGGCGCCCAGCAGGCCCGAGGCCAGCAGCGGGGGCCGGGAGCCGCCGGTGAGGCGGACGGCGACCTGGGGGACGACGAGCGCCACGAAGGTGATCGGCCCGGCGGCGGAGACGGCCGCGGCGGTGAGCGCGACGGCCAGCAGGACCACCGCGGTCTGCCCCACGGCCAGTCGCAGGCCCAGCCCGCGCGCGGTGTCGTCGCCGAACTGCATGACGCCCAGCGCCCGGCCGGTCGCCAGGGACAGCGGCAGGAGCACGGCGAGGGCCAGCGCCAGCGGGACGGCCTGGTCCCAGGTGCGGGCGTTGAGCGACCCGGTGATCCAGACGTAGGCCGCGGCGGCGTCGTAGATCTGGGCGTTGGTGAGCAGCCAGTCGACCAGGGCGGTGCCCACCGACCACAGCGCGATGCCGACCAGCACCAGCCGGTACCCGTCGATGCCTGCCCGCCAGGCGAGCAGGAAGAGCAGCAGGCCCGTGACCAGGGCACCGCACAACGCCGCCAGGGGGACGCCGAAGCCGCCGAGCACGGCCCCGACGGAGCTGCCGCCGCTGAGCACGATCGCGGCCACGGCGCCGACGGAGGCACCCGTCGTGATGCCGAGGGTGTCGGGGGAGGCCAGCGGGTTGCGGGCGAAGGTCTGGAACAGCGCGCCGGCCACGCCCAGGGCCAGACCGACGAGCAGGCCGACGATCACCCGCGGCGCCCGGAGCTCCAGCACGATGAAGTTCTGCGGCCCCTCGCCCAGGCCCGCGAGGGTGCGCAGGACGTCGGGGATGGCGATGGGGTAGTCGCCGCGGCCGATGCTGACCGCCGAGACGAGGACCAGGACGACCAGTGCGATCAGCGGGACCAGCAGCTGCCGCCAGCGGAGCACCGCCGACACCGGCCCGATGCGGACCGCCGTCCGGCCGCGCGGCCCCTCGACCGGCCGCTCGAGGGTCGCTGTCACAGGGCCATCGTCCGGCGGCGGCGCACGAGCGCGACGAAGAACGGCGCGCCGATCAGGGCCAGCACGATGCCCACCTGCAGCTCGCCGGGGCGCGCGAGCACCCGGCCGAGCACGTCGGCGGCGAGCAGCAGCGCCGCGCCGAGCAGCGCCGAGCAGGGGACCAGCCAGCGGTGGTCCGGGCCGGTGAGGGCGCGCACCACGTGCGGCACGACCAGCCCGACGAAGGCGATCGGGCCGCACGCCGCGGTGGCCGCGCCGCACAGCAGCGTGATGGCGGCCAGGCCGACGGCGCGGGCCAGCCAGATGCGCTGCCCGAGCCCCCGGGCGACGTCCTCGCCGAGGCCGAGGAGGTTCAGCGCCGGGGCGTTGGCCAGCGCCAGCACGAGCCCGACGGCCATGAACGGCGCGACCTGCCAGGCGACGTCGGCGCCCCGGCCGGCCAGCGCGCCGACCTGCCAGAAGCGGAAGGAGTCCAGGGTGTCGGTGTCGCTGACCACGATGGCGCGGACCAGCGCGTAGAGCAGGGCCGAGAGGGCCGCACCGGCCAGCGCCAGGGTGATCGGCGTGGCCCCGCCCCGGCCGGCCGAGCCGATCGCGTAGACCAGGACGGTGCCGGCCAGGGCGCCGGCGAAGGCGAACCAGACGGTGCCCGAGACCGAGGTGATGTCGAGGAAGGCGATCGCGACGACGACGGCCAGCGAGGCGCCGGCGGTGACGCCGAGCAGCCCGGGGTCGCCCAGCGGGTTGCGGGTGTGGCCCTGCATGAGCGCGCCGGACATGCCCAGGGCGGCGCCGACCATCAGGCCCAGCACCGTCCGCGGCACCCGCAGCTGCTGGACGATCACCGCGGCCTCGTTCGTGGGGTCGCTGTCGAACAGCGCGCGCCACACCTCGCCGGGCGCCAGGGACCGGGTACCGACGGCGATGCTGGCCAGCGCGGCGGCCCCGACCAACGCGAGCAGCGCCAGCAGCACCAGCAGCCGCCGGGTGCGGGTGCGCCCTTCCGACGTGCGGACGGACGTGCCGCTCCGCACGGGCGCGTCGGCCGTGGTGATCACGAGCGGCTCCCGGACGACGGCGACGGTTTACTAAGGCTTACCTTAGCTATCCGCGTCGTCCGGTGTCTGCGGCGGGCGCTACCGCTTC
Organism: Blastococcus sp.; assembly: GCA_042090795.1. Classification (GTDB taxonomy): domain Bacteria; phylum Actinomycetota; class Actinomycetes; order Mycobacteriales; family Geodermatophilaceae; genus Blastococcus. The sequence continues at coordinate 113,854 of JBELIQ010000001.1, forward strand.
TGCCTGCGGCTGCCGCCGTGCCAGTCCTCCTGCTGCCCGGTGGCCCCCTTCGGCACGCCGAACGCGGGCAGCTGGGGGCGTTCCCGGAGGCTGCGCTTCAGCTCGGCGAAGCCCGGGAAGGCGGCGAGGGCGACCACGTGGTCCCACAGCGCGACGGCGTCGGCCTCGTCGGGCAGCCGGCTGATCACCGGGCCGAAGAAGGCGACGCCCTCGGGCGGCTGGAAGTGCAGGATCGGCGTCCCCACGTCCTTGCCGGTGAGCGCGAGGGCCTCGTCGGTCTCGGCCTGGATCTGCTCGTCCCATGCCGTGTCGTCCAGGGTTGCGGTCAGGTCCGCCGGCAGCCCGAGCCCGGCCAGCACCGGCGTCAGGAAATCGTCGGTGCTGCGCCCTCCGGCGCCCGGTGCGGCGTCGACCTCGAAGATGCGCTCGCCGAGGGCCTCGTAGAGCGGACCGACGGCGTCCGGGCCGTGGTCGGCGCGCACCCGGGCGGCCACCCGCAGCAGCCGCAGCCCGTCGGTGTGGCCGGCCTCGTACTCGGGCGGGAAATGCGTGGCGTAGTCGACGTGGGCGTTGAGCAGGCGCAACGAGATGAACCGCCACTCGACGGCGTAGTCGCGCTGCGCGCTCACCTGGCGGACCCACTTGCTGGTCATCCAGGCGAACGGGCAGACCGGGTCGAACCAGAAGCGGAGGTCGGCCATGGACCGACCGTAGGGGCTGCCGCCCGTCCCCGCCGCCCGTCCCCGGCTCATCCCCGGAGCAGCGGCCCGCGCCGTCGACGGCGGGGACACCGCGCGGTCGAGGTCGCCGGCCGCGGTCCGGTCAGCCGGGCAGGACCGACTCGATCGCGGCGCGGACCTCCGGGGCGTCGGGGGCGGTCATCGGGCGGAACCGCGCGACCACGTCACCCTGCCCGTTGATCAGCCACTTCTCGAAGTTCCACTTCGCGTCGCCGGCCTCGCCGTCGGCGTCGGGCACGGCGGTCAGCTGCTGGAACAGCGGGTGCGCACCCTCGCCGTTGATCTCCACCTTCTCGGTCATCGGGAAGGTGACGCCGTAGGTGCCGGAGCAGAATTCCGCGATCTCCTCGGCGGTGCCCGGCTCCTGGCCCATGAACTGATTGCACGGCACGCCGACGACGGTGAACCCGCGGGCCGAGAACTCCTCGTGCAGCGCTTCGAGGGCGGTGTACTGCGGGGTCAGGCCGCACTTGCTGGCCACGTTCACCACGAGCGCCGGCCCGCCGCGGGTCAGCTCCCGCAGCGTGGTCGCGCTGCCCTGGAGGGTGGTCACCGGCACGTCGAGGAGATCGCTCATGGACGGGGCAGCAGCGCGGGCGCGCCGCGCATTCCGGCCACGGCCCCTACCGTGGGATCCGGACCTGGGAGGTGCCATGGAGTGGGTGCTCGTCGTGCTCGCCGCCGCGGTGGTCGTCGCGGCCACGCTGTACGTCCGTCGTCGGCGGACACCGGAGAGCTGGACCGACGAGCTGCCCGACGGCCGCCTCGACCGGGACCGCATGGACGGGCCCGACGCCCGTGGCGCGGTGAACAGGAACAGCTGGATGCTGGGTGGTGGGGGCAGCGGAGGCTGACCTCCGGTGCGGTCACTCCAGCGCGCTGAGGTCGTCGGGGACGTCGACGGCGTGCTGGCGGAGCGCCTCGATCGGCACGATCTCCAGCGCCCGCTCGTTCGTGGCGGCCAGGACGACGCCCGCGGCGGCGCCCGCCTGGTAGGCCTGCAGCCACCGGACGGCGACGACGCACCAGCGGTCGCCCGGCTTCAGGCCTGGGAAGCCGTACTCGCGGCGCGGGGTCGACAGGTCGTTGCCGAGTTCCCGCTGCATCGCCAGGAACTCGGCCGAGACGACCGCGCAGACCGTGTGCGAGCCCAGGTCCTCGGGTCCGGTGGCGCAGTGGCCGTCGCGGTAGAAGCCGGTCACCGGATCGACGCCGCAGGGCTGCAGCGGTCCGCCCAGCACGTTCCGCTCGCTCGGGGGCACGGTGGTCTCTCCTGTCTCCGGTGGGCACGCCGTGGTCAGGATGGCAGGGTGCGAACGTGAGCAGACAGGGACGTGAGCATCGCAGCGAGGGACGAGCGAGGAGCGGAGCGTCCCGCGGGAGCGAGCGGGTGATCCGGTGAGCGACGTCCTGTGGCAGCCCACCCCCGAGAGCATCCGCGGCACCCGCATCGCGGCATTCGCCCGGGAGGTGGCGCAGCGGCGGGGGCTCTCGTTCGGCGACCCGGTCGACTACGACGCCCTGTGGCGCTGGTCGGTCGAGCACCCGGACCGGTTCTGGGGTGACCTGGCGCGCTGGGCCGGGGTGCTCGACGTCCCGGACGACCGCGTGCTGACGCAGCCGGCCATGCCGGGCGCCGAGTGGTTCCCGGGGACGACGGTCAACTACGCCGAGCAGGTGTTCCGGCAGAGCACCGGCGCCCACCCGGCGATCATCGCCACGGCCGAGGACGCCGAGCCGGTCGAGATCTCCTGGGCGCAGCTGCGCGGGCAGGTGGGCGCGTTCGCCGCCACGCTGCGCCGGCTGGGCGTGGGGCCGGGGGACCGGGTGGCCGGCTACCTGCCCAACGTGCCGGAGGCGGTCGTCGCCTTCCTCGGTGCGGCTTCCGTCGGCGCGGTGTGGTCGGCCTGCGCGCCGGACTTCGGCACCCGCGCCGTCCTGGACCGGTTCACCCAGATCGAGCCCACCGTGCTGGTCGCCGTCGACGGCTACCGGTTCAACGGGCGGGAGTACGACCGGCGCGACGTCGTCGCCGAGCTGCGGGCCGCGCTGCCGAGCGTGCGGACGACGATCGCCGTCCCGCGACTGTTCCCCGACGAACTGCCCGAGAGCGCCCTGGCCTGGGCCGATGCCGTCGCCGGTGGGCAGGAGCCGGTGTTCGCGCCGACCGCCTTCGACCACCCCCTGTGGATCGTCTACTCCTCGGGCACGACCGGGCTGCCCAAGGGGATCGTGCACGGCCACGGCGGGGTGGTGCTGGAGCAGCGCAAGTCCGCCGAGCTGCACATGGACGTCGGCGTCGGCGACCGGTTCTTCTGGTACGCCTCCACCGCCTGGATCATGTGGAACATCGCCACCTCGACGCTGCTGTCGGGCTGCACGCTGGTGGTGCACGACGGTGCGCCGGCCCACCCGACGCCCGATGCGCAGTTCGCGCTCGCCGCGCGCACCGGGATGACCTACCTGGGCACCAGCGCCGGCTACCTGTCCTCCTGCGAGAAGGCCGGGCTGCGGCCGGGGGAGCAGCACGACCTCTCCGCGCTGCGCGGCATCGGCTCGACCGGGTCACCGCTGCCGGCGGCCGCGTTCCGCTGGGTGTACGACGCGGTGGCCGACGACGTGCTGCTCGGCTCGCTGTCGGGCGGCACCGACGTCGCGACCGGCTTCATCGGCAGCTCGCCGCTGCTGCCGGTGACGGCGGGGGAGCTGCAGCGCCCGATGCTCGGCGTCGCGGCGGCCGCCTGGACCCCGGACGGGGAGCCCGTGACCGGTGAGCTCGGTGAGCTGGTGATCACGCAGCCGATGCCGTCGATGCCGCTGCGGTTCTGGAACGACCCGGACGGCGAGCGCTACCGCGTGGCCTACTTCGAGCCGTGGCCGGGCGTCTGGCGGCACGGCGACTGGATGGAGGTCACCGAGCGGGGCACCTGCGTGATCACCGGCCGCTCGGACTCCACGCTCAACCGCGGCGGCGTGCGCATGGGGACCGCGGACATCTACGCCGCCGTCGAGTCGGTGCCCGAGGTGCTCGACTGCGTCGTCCTCGGGGTCGAGCAGCCCGACGGCGGCTACTGGATGCCGCTGTTCGTGCAGCTGGCGCCCGGGGTCGAGCTCGGTGACGGACTGGTCCGCCGGCTGCGCGAGGTGATCCGGGAGCAGGCCTCGCCGCGGCACGTGCCCGACGAGATCCTCGCCGTCCCCGCGGTGCCGCACACCCGCACCGGCAAGCGGCTGGAGGTGCCGCTCAAGCGGCTGTTCCAGGGCGTCGATCCGGCGACGGCGGTCAACGTGGGCACCGTCGACGACCCCGCCGCGATCGAGCACTACGTCGCGCTGGCGCGCGAGCGCCACGCGTGAGTCCGGTGCCCCGCAGGGGAGCCTCTCGGACCCGCGCCTGTCGCCGGACGGGCTGACCTCCCGCCGGGGTGCACCGCGGCGGGACGTGGTGCCGTGCGGCGGGAGCGTCCCGGCGAGCCTGCACCCTTCGGGGGAAGTCGCTACAGGGGGCGTGCGCGGAGGTCGATGACCAGGGCGACCCACCGAACCCTGGAGCCCCACGTGCACCGCACCACCTCCGTCGCAGCCCGTCTCCGCCCTGCGGTCGTCCTCGGGGTGGCCGCCGTCGTCTTCTCCGTCGTGGCGGTGGGTCCGGTGCGGGCCGAGACCCCGCCCGCCCCGGGGGCCGGTGGCACGGACGAGCCGGTCTCCGAGGCGCCCGCTCCGGCCGAGCTGGCCCCGGTCGTCGGGCCGGTCACCCCGCCGGAGGACGAGCCGACGACGGTGTCGGCGATCGTCGTGGTCGACGGCGAGGCCGAGGTCGTCACCCGCGAGACCGAACCCGCCCTGGTGCCGGAGGTGATCGCGGAGCTGGAGGAGCAGCCCGGTGTGCTCGACGTGTCGGTGGACACGCCGGTCTCCATCGCCGGCGCCGTGGACACGTACCGCTCCGAGCAGTGGGCGCTGGAGGACCTCGGCCTGGACGCCCTCCCCGCCGGTGCGGCGGACGGTGCCACCCAGCTGGTGGCGGTGCTGGACACCGGCGTGCTCGGCTCCCACGAGGACCTGGCCGGGGTGGTGCGCTGCGACCTCGGCGCGGACTTCGCGCCCGACGCGGCGAGCTACCCCGGCACGAACGGCTGCGTCGACCCCCACGGCCACGGCACCCACGTGGCCGGGCAGATCTCCGCGGTGAGCGGGAACGGCCTCGGCATCGCGGGAGCGAGCACGGCGCAGATCATGCCGGTGCGCGTGCTGGGAGCCACGAACGGCGGGACCAGCGCGACGGTGGCCAACGGCATCATCTGGGCCGTCGACCACGGCGCCGACGTGATCAACATGAGCCTCAGCGGTCCGTACAACTCGCAGTACGACACCGCCGTCAAGTACGCGACCGACCGGGACGTCGTCGTGGTGGCGGCCGCGGGCAACAACCGCGAGGACGGCAACGCCACCAACTGGCCCGCAGCGTCCCCGGGCGCCATCGCGGTCGCGGCGACGGACGAGCAGCGCCAGTCCGCCTACTTCTCCTACTCGGGCCCCACCAACATGATCTCCGCCCCGGGTTACAGCGTCCTGTCCACCGACAGCCTGTACGGGTACGTCTACCGCAGCGGCACGTCGATGGCCGCCCCGCACGTCGCGGCGGTGCTGGCGCGGCACCGGCAGGCCTTTCCCGCACACGGCGAGGCGCAGATCCGCAGTCTGGTCCGCACCACGGCGATCGACATCGAGAGCCCGGGCTTCGACAACAACACCGGGTACGGGCTGATCGACGGCTACGAGCTGGCGACCGGGGTCGAGCAGCCCGCCGCCTCCGCGCCCGGCGCACCGGCCGCGGTGACCGCGGTCGCCGGGAACGGCCGCGCCACCGTCTCCTGGGCGGAGGCCGCCGCCAACGGCAGCTCCGTCACCGGCTACCGCGTGACGGCGTCCCCCGGTGGTGCCGCCGTGACCGCGTCCGGGACGACGACGTCGGTCACGGGCCTGACCAACGGCACGGCCTACACGTTCACCGTCACCGCGACCAACGCCCTCGGCACCGGGCCGGCCAGCGCGCCGAGTTCGCCCGTGACCCCCCGGGCGACCAGTCCCATCGCCGCCGCCCACCAGGCCGCCGGCGGGACCAGCGGCTGGCTCGGGGCGCCGACGGCCGACGAGGTCTGCGGGCTGCGGAACGGCGGTTGTGCGCAGGGCTTCGCGGGCGGCTCGCTGTACTGGTCGCCGGCCACAGGTGTGCACGCGGTGTGGGGCGGGATCGGTCAGGCGTGGGTGGCCATCGGCCAGGAGAACGGCTACCTGGGCTACCCGGTGGCGGCCCAGGCGTGCGGGCTGCGCGACGGGGGGTGTGCGCAGGCGTTCGCGGGTGGCTCGGTGTTCTGGACGCCGGCCGCGGGGGCGCACGCGGTGTGGGGCGGGATCGGTCAGGTGTGGGTGGCGATGGGCCAGGAGAACGGCTACCTGGGTCATCCGGTGGCGGCTCAGGTGTGCGGGCTGCGCGACGGGGGGTGTGCGCAGGCGTTCGCGGGTGGCTCGGTGTTC
>JBELIQ010000001.1:120231-175550 GCA_042090795.1 Blastococcus sp.
GTGCGGGCTGCGCGACGGGGGGTGTGCGCAGGCGTTCGCGGGTGGCTCGGTGTTCTGGACGCCGGCCGCCGGGGCGCATGCGGTGTGGGGCGGGATCGGGCAGGTGTGGGTGGCGATGGGCCAGGAGAACGGTCACCTGGGTCATCCGGTGGCGGCCCAGGTGTGCGGGCTGCGCGACGGGGGGTGTGCGCAGGCGTTCGCGGGTGGCTCGATCCTCTGGACGCCGGCTGCTGGAGCGCATGCCGTGTGGGGTGGCATCGGCCAGGTATGGGTCGGGACGGGCCAGGAGAACGGCTACCTGGGCTACCCGGTGGCGGCTCAGGTGTGCGGGCTGCGCGACGGGGGCTGCCGCCAGGTGTTCCAGGCCGGCTCGGTGTACTGGTCGCCGGCGACGGGGGCGCGCGCGGTTCGGGGCGCAATCGGAGCAGCGTGGGCCGACCGGGGCCGGGAGACCGGCCGGCTGGGCTACCCCGCCGGTGACGAGGCCTGTGGCCGCGACAGCTGCACCCAGTCCTTCCAGGGTGGCTCCGTCCATTGGTCGTCGCGCCTGGGCGTCACGGTCCGGTACTAGGCGCCGGTGAGGCTGGTCACCTGCGCGGATGAGCGCGGCGTGCGGGGGCACCGTGCACCCACCAAGGTGGACGGAACCACCCCCGTCGAGGAGGGCCGACCGACGATGACGTCGAGCGCCAGCACCGAAGAGACCGAGACCCTGCTGCCCCCGCCCCCGGCGCTGCTGCCCCCGTGGCACACGCCCGAGCGCGAGGAGCTCCAGCTGCAGGCGCGCCGGTTCGCGATGGACGAGGTGCTGCCGGTGGCGAACGAGCTCGACCCGCAGAAGGGCCTCATCCCGGCCTCGTTGCTGTCCCGGCTGGCCGAGCTCGGCTACTTCGGCATCACCGTGCCCGCCGAGCAGGGCGGTCTGGGCCTGGGCGTCTTCGAGTACTGCATGGTCAGCGAGGAGCTGGCCCGCGCCTGGATGTCATCGGCGAGCATCCTGGCCCGCTCGCAGGGCCTGGGGACGGCGGTGCCCGACGCCGACCGGCGCGAGGAGCTCAACCGGCGCAGCGCCCGCGGCGAGTGGATCGGCGCGATCGCGCTGTCCGAGCCCGACGCCGGGTCCGACCTCGCCGGCGTCCAGACCCGCGCCGTCCTCGAGGGCGACGAGTGGGTCGTCACCGGCCGCAAGCGCTGGTGCGGCAACGCGGAGGCGGCCGACTTCATCCAGGTGCTGGTGCGCGAGCGCGATCCGGAGGAGGGGGAGTCCCGCTCGGCGGGGCTGATCAACCTGCTGTTGGAGAAGGAGCGCGGTTCGTTCCCCGAGGGCCTCACCGGTTCCCCGATCGACAAGATCGGCTACCACGGCTTCCTGACCTGGGATCTCACCTTCGACGGCGTCCGCATCGCGAAGGACAACATCATCGACGAGGCGAAGGCAGCCCGGGAGGACAGCGGCGAGGAGGGAGACGCGGCCAAGCAGGCCGGTTTCGCCGAGGCGCAGAAATTCCTCAACACCGCCCGGGTGCACACCGCCGCCCGCGCCGTCGGCCTGGCCCGCGCCGCGCTGGAGGACTCGATCCTCTACCTGCAGGAGCGCGAGCAGTTCGGCCATCCGATCGGCGACTTCCAGGCGCTGCGCTTCGCCGTCGCCGAGATGGCCGCGCAGATCGAGCAGGCCCGGGCCTTCTACCGGCAGGTCGCCCACCTCATCGACCTGGGCATGCCGGTGGCCAAGGAGGCCTCGATGGTGAAGCTCGAGGCGACCGAGATGTCGGTGCGGGTGACCAACCAGGCCATGCAGCTGCACGGTGGCAACGGCTACACCACCGAGCGGCAGGTCGAGCGGCACTGGCGCGACGCCCGGCTGACCACGATCTTCGAGGGCACCAGCGAGATCCAGAAGCGGATCATCAGCGACCGCCTGCTGCCCCGCTCTCCCCTGGGCTGAGCCATTGCGCGCTGATCCACGCCTCCGACCCCGCCGGGACGTGGATCAGCGCGCAACCACGCCGTAGCTCGTTCGATGATCGCGCGGACGGCGGCGCGGGTAGGCGCGAGTCGTGATGATGACCGCGCACCGCTCCGGATCCGGACCACCACTCGTCCTCGTGCACGGGCTCGGGGGGTCGTGGCGCACCTGGCAGCCGGTGCTCGACGGGCTGAGCGCGCACCGCAGCGTCGTCGCCGTCGACCTCCCGGGGTTCGCCGGCGGCACCCCGCCGCTGCCCCACCCGTCCTTCGCCGCGCAGACCGACGCGCTGGAGGAGTGGCTGCGCGCCGAGGGGCTGGCCGGTGCCTCGCTGGTCGGCAGCTCGCTGGGCGCCCGGATGGTGCTCGAGCTCAGCCGCCGAGGCACCGGTGCCGACAACGTCGCGCTCGATCCGGGCGGCTTCTGGACCGACCGGGAGGCGGCGGTCTTCCGCACCAGCATCGCGGCGTCGGTCGCGCTGCTCCGGCGGATCCGCCCGGCCCTGCCCGCGCTGCTGGGCAACCCGGCCGGCCGCACCGCCCTGCTGGCGCAGTTCTCCGCCCGCCCGTGGGCCCTGGACGCCGACGTCGTCCGCACCGAGCTGGAGGGCTATCTCGACTCGCCCTCCTTCGGCGCGGTGCTCGACGACCTGGCGCGCGGCCCGAAGCAGCAGGGCGCACCGGCCGGCACGCTGCCCGGGCGGCTGACCATCGGCTGGGGGCGCCGGGACCGCGTCACCCTCGCCCGCCAGGCGGCGCGTGCGACGGAGGCGTTCCCCGACGCCGAGCTGCACTGGTTCGCGCGGTCGGGCCACTTCCCGCTGTGGGACGAGCCGGCCGAGACCGTCCGGCTCGTCCTGGAGCGCACGTCGCGCTGAGTCGCCGGCGGCACGGCGCTCAGCTCAGCCGGATGGGCATGAGCAGGCTGACGTCGCCGGGGCGGCTCGGGTCGCGGAGCGCCAGCGGCGCGAGCGGGCCGTCGAGGTCGAGCACCAGCTGGCCGGCCCCCTCGGCGTCCAGGGCCTGCAGCAGGAACTCGCGGTTCACCCCCAGCTCGACCTCGCCCAGCGTCAGCACCGTGGCGGTCTCCTCGGCGCCGTCGGGACCGGTGGACACGGTGCGCGTGGGCGCCGCCGACGAGCTCATCGGGCACTACGGCACGGTGCTCGGCCGGGCGTCGCGCGCCGGCGCCGATCAGAGCCGGAGCACGCGGGCCTCCCACGGCCGGAGTTCTCCAGGGTCGTCCTCGGGCAGGTTGCCCAGCACCAGCTCCGCGTCCACCGCCTCGGGCAGCAGTGCGGCCAGTTCGTAGGGCGTGCGGGACACGTTGCAGACGACGAGCAGCGTGGTGCCCTCCAGCGAGCGGGTGAACGCGTACACGTGCTCGTGCTCGGGCAGCTGCATGGCGAAATCGCCCAGCGCCACCACGGGCAGGTCGTGCCGCAGCGCGATCAGCCGCCGGTAGTGGGCGAGCACCGAGTTCTCGTCGTCCCGCTGCACCGCGGCGTTCCACTCCACGTGGTCGGGGTTGACCGCCAGCCACGGCGTCCCGGTGGTGAACCCGGCGTGCGGGGAGCCGTCCCACTGCACCGGCGTGCGGGCGTTGTCCCGGCTCATGGTCCGCAGCGCGGCCAGCACCTCGGCCGGGTCGTGGCCGGCCGACACCGCGTGCACGTGGTGGTTGAGCGACTCGACGTCGGCGAACTCCTCGAGCGAGGCGAACGGGTAGTTCGCCATCCCGAGCTCCTGGCCCTGGTAGACGTACGGCGTCCCCCGGTGCAGGTGCAGCAGGGTGGCCAGGCAGGTCGCCGAGTCGCGGCGGAACTCCGGGGAGTCGTCGCCGAAGCGGGAGACCGCGCGCGGCTGGTCGTGGTTGTCCCAGTAGAGCGAGTTCCACCCCGCGTCGGCCAGGCCGGCCTGCCAGCGGCCGAACGAGGCCTTGAGGTCGCGCATCCGCAGCGGGACGTGCCGCCACTTGCTGCCTTCGTGGTCGAGGTTGACGTGCTCGAACTGGAACACCATGTCCACCTCGGCGCGGGCCGGGTCGGTGAACAGCCGGGCCTGCTCGATGGTGACCCCGGGCATCTCGCCGACGGTGAGGAACGTTCCGTCACGGTCGGCGAACACCTCGCGGTGCACCTCCTGCAGGAACTCGTGGATGCGCGGGCCGCAGATGAACGACGCGGAGCCGTCACCCAGCGACGTCCCGGGGATCGGGGGCCCGTCGTGCAGGTGGCCGTCCTCGGCGACGTCCTTGGAGATCATGTTGATGACATCCATGCGGAAGCCGTCGACCCCGCGGTCGAGCCACCACCGCATCATCTCGTGCACGGCCTGCCGGACCTCGGGGTTCTCCCAGTTCAGGTCGGGCTGCCGGCGGTCGAACAGGTGCAGGTAGTACTCGCCGCTCGCCTCGTCGTAGGTCCAGGTGGGCCCGGAGAACGCCGCCTGCCAGTTGGTCGGCTCGGCGCCGGGGTCGCCGCCCGAGAACCCTCCGCGCGGCGGCCGCCACCAGTACCAGTCGCGCTTGGGGTTGTCGGGCGAGGACCGGGACTCGACGAACCAGGGATGGGCGTCGCTGGTGTGGTTGACCACCAGGTCCATCAGCAGCTTCATCCCGCGGGCGTGCAGCGCCGCGATCAGCTCGTCCAGCTGCTCGAGCGTGCCGAACATCGGGTCGACGCCGCGGTAGTCGCTGATGTCGTAGCCGTTGTCCGCCATCGGCGAGGGGTAGACCGGCGAGAGCCAGAGGACGTCGACGCCGAGGTCGGCCAGGTGGTCCAGGCGCTGCAGGATCCCGCCCAGGTCACCGATGCCGTCGCCGTCGGAGTCCTGGAACGAGCGCGGGTAGACCTGGTAGACGACGGCGCTGGTCCACCAGGGCGGGCGTGCTGAGTCCATACCGTCGTCTGCCCCGTTCAGGACGCCGGGAACCCGTGGTGCACGGCCTCGACGTTGTTGCCGTCCAGGTCGCGGAAGAAGACGCCGTAGTAGCCCGGGTGGTATTCCGGCCACTCCCGCGGCTCGTGCAGGATCTCCGCGCCCGCCTCCCGCGCCGTGGCGAACACCGTGTCGACGGCGTCCCGGGTCGGTGCGGCCAGCGCCAGGTGCACCGGCCGGTTCCCCGGCGCCTCCTGCGGCGACGTCCACAGCTGGGGCATCCCGTCCGGCCCGGCGAGGCCGATCACCGGACCGTGCGGGGTGTCGTACCGCATGACTTCGCGCACCCCACACGGCGCGAAGACCCGCTCGTAGAAGGCGGCCGCCGCGGCAGCGTCGGCGCACTGCAGACCCAGGTGGTCGATCATGTCCGGACCGTAGCGGCGGACACCGACATCCGGCGCCGCTGCGCGTGCCACCCGATGAGGAACGGGAGGGGCGCGGTCGTCGGACGGATGTTGGTACGCACGGGCGTGCCCGGATCACACGACACCGGAGAACCGCCGTGGCAGCCGGCCCAGGACCACGGCTCCATGTACGGCACCAGCTTCACCGACTCCGACGGGCACGTGTGGGAGACGATGTGGATGGACCCCTCCGCGGTGCAGTGACCGACCGGGCGACCTGCTCCCTGCGCTGATTGGATGGTCGCGGCGCCGGGAGAGCCCCGGCGCAGGAGGGAGCACCGTGGCCGAGCTGACCCGTCCGGACGTCGAGCCGCCGACCGGACCTGCCCCCGACGACCTGGTGATCGAGGACCTCGTCGTCGGTGACGGTCCCGAGGCCAAGGCCGGCGACCTGATCAGCGCCCACTACGTCGGTGTCACCCACGACGGCGGCGAGCAGTTCGACGCCTCCTGGGACCGGGGCGACCCGCTGGAGTTCCGCCTCGGCGTCGGCATGGTCATCCAGGGCTGGGACGAGGGCATGACCGGCATGAAGGTCGGCGGACGCCGCCGGCTGACCATCCCGCCGCACAAGGCCTACGGCGAGCGCGGTGCCGGCGGCGTCATCAAGCCCGGCGCCACGCTGGTCTTCGTCGTCGACCTCGTCGGCGTCCGATGACGCTGCGATCCTCCGGATCGCACATCGGCCAGAAGCCGTTCCACCGGTGAGCTGAGCCGTTCCGTCGTGCCTGCGCGGAGCCCTCCGGGCCCCACCCGGCGCGACACCGCTTCGCGGAATCCTCCGGGGGGGCGACGACGTTGGGCCGGGCATGCGCGTAGAGGTCTGGTCCGACGTCGTCTGTCCGTGGTGCTACGTCGGCAAGCGCCGGCTGGAGACCGCCCTCGAGCGGTTCCCGCACCGCGACCAGGTCGAGGTCGTCTGGCGGTCCTTCCAGCTCGACCCGACCGCTCCCGAGGGGGAGACGCACCCGACGCTGCCGGCGCTGGCCGCCAAGTACGGCACGACCGTCGAGCAGATGCGCGAGAACATGCGTGGGCTCGAGGAGACCGCCGCCGCCGAGGGGCTGGAGTACCGCCTGGCCGACGGCGTCAGCGGCAACACCCTGCTGGCCCACGAGCTGCTGCACCTGGCGGCGGAGCACGGCAAGCGCAACGAGCTCAAGGAGCGTCTGCTGCACGCCTACTTCGAGGAGCAGGGCTCGGTCTTCGACGTCGACTCGCTCGTGCCGCTCGGCGTCGATGTCGGCCTGGACGAGGCCGAGATCCGCGAGGCCCTGACCGATCGGCGCTTCCGCGGGGCGGTCAGCGAGGACAGTGCGACGGCCATCGAGCTGGGCGCGCGCGGTGTTCCGTTCTTCGTCGTCGACCGGAAGTACGGCGCCGCCGGTGCCCAGCCGGCCGAGCAGCTGCTGCAGGTTCTCGAGCGTGCGTGGGCGGACGCGAACCCGCTCATCACCGTCCCGGCCGCCGATGGCTGTACCGACGACACCTGCGCGGTCGAGCACTAGCCTCGCCGGTTGCGCGCTCGTCCACCTCTCGGAGCACCTGAGAGGTGGACGAGCGCGCAATCGTCAGGGGGAGGCGAGCAGGCCCGGGGCGGCGCCCAGCGCCTTCTCCGCGTCGGCGCTCAGTTCCTGCACGACGTCGGCCGCGGAGCGCTCCGCGGTCACCAGGCCCACCGCCTCGCCGGCGTAGAGCGGGGCGGACGCCGCATCGCCGGTGCGCCGGCCCTCGACCACGAGCTGCCGCGCAGCCTGATCGCCGACGAGCTCCTCTTCGCGGCCGTGCCAGGCGCGGGAGAAGTCGTTCACCAGCGCGCGGCCGGGCCAGCGCTCCGGCCACGCGATGCCCTCCGCGACGTCGAAGGCGCGGGTCAGCACCGTCTCGTCCCCCGTTGCCTCGCAGATGCGCTGCCGTGCGCCGGCGCCGTTGAGCCCCTCGGTGCAGGACAGCAGTGCCGTGCCGATCCAGACGCCGGCCGCTCCGGCCACGAGCATCGCGGCCATCGCGCGGCCCGTGGCGATCCCGCCGGCGGCGACCACCGGCCGGTCGGTGAGGGTCAGCACCTCCTGGAGCAGGGGCAGCAGCGCGCGCTGGCCGGTGTGCCCACCGGCCTCGGTGCCCTGGGCGACGAGCACGTCGACGCCCGCGTCGATCGCCCGCTGCGCGTCGGCCACCGTGTTCACCTGCGCGGCGACCGCGATCCCCGCGTCGTGCAGCGGCCCGACCCAGGGCGCCGGATCCCCGAACGACATCGACACCAGGCTCGGTGCGGCGGCGACCGTCGCCTCGAAGAGCTCCGGCCGCTCGGCCAGCGTCCAGATCATCAGCCCGACGCCGAACGGCAGCTGGTCCTGCGCGGCGATCGCGCTCTCCGACGTCACGAACTCGGGCCCGTGCCGGCCGCTCACGCCGATCATGCCCAGTCCGCCGGCACGCGAGACGGCGGCGGCCAGCTCCCCGCCGGAGACGCCGGCCATCGGCGCACCGATGACCGGCGTCGTGAGGTCGAACCAGCGGGTCAGCGGGGTCCTGATCACGGCCCCATCGTGCCCCGAGGTCCGGTCACTTCGTCGCCGGGCCGCCCTGGTCGGTGCCCTGGAGTCGGCCCAGGAACTCGTGGCAGCGCTTCGCCCGCGCGGAGTCCTGCTCCATCACCTCGCGGAAGAAGCTCGCGACGTCCTGCAGGCCGGCGTTCTCGGCGTCCCGGACGTACTGGCCGTAGTCGTGGCCCGCCTTGAGCGAGTGGTACTGGACGGACACGAGGTCGTAGAAGACGTCCTCGAATCCGGTCTCACCCGTGGCCATGGGGTCCTCCTCGAAGTCTCGACGACAGGACTCCCGGTGCTACCCGTTCCGGACCGGTCCGTCACACCGAACCGGTCAGGAGGATGCGCCCGTCCCGGCCTCGGTGTCCTCCACGTCGACGAGGGCCAGCTCGTCCTCGCCGGCGGCCACGGGGTCATCGGCGGCGGAGGCGAGGTCCTCGCCCTGGCCGAGTGCGCCGGGGTCGGCCTGCAGGGTGCGCGGGTCGTTGAGCGGGTCCGGGGTGCCGGGATCGGTGACGGTCATGCGCACGTGACTGCCCCGAGGGGCGGCGACGGAATCGCTGGCACTCGCGTAACCGGTGTGTTACGCATAGCCCGTGGAAGCGCTCGCCGCACTGGCCGACCCGGTCCGCCGGGAGCTGGTGGAACTGCTGGCGCACGGGGAGGTGGCCGCGGGCGAGCTGGCCGACCGCTTCCCGGTGAGCCGGCCGGCCGTCAGCCGGCACCTGCGGGTGTTGCGCGAGGCCGGCCTGGTCACGGTGCGGCCGGAGGGGAAGCGACGTCTCTACGCGCTCGACCCCCGGCCGCTGCGCGAGCTCGACGACTGGCTGGAGCCCTATCGCGACCTGTGGGCCTCCCGCCTGGACGCATTGGACACCGAGATCGCCCGCGGTCGGCGGGCGCAGAGCTTCGGAGGACCGGCATGACCGAGCACCTGGAGACGCGGCGGGGCGTCGTGACGCGGCTGGACGACGGGCGGCAGCGGCTGGAGTTCCGCCGCTCCTGGCCCGATCCGGTCGAGGACGTCTGGGCGGCGCTCACCGAGCCCGACCGCATGGCGCGCTGGATCGGCACCTACGAGGGGGAGCGGGCCGTCGGAGGCACGGGGACCTTCACGATGACCCACGAGGAGCAGCCCGTGGGCGAGCCGATGCGCATCGTCGAGTGCGACCCACCACGGCGGCTGGTGGTCGAGTGGGTCCAGCAGGACACCGAGGCCTGGCGGGTGGACCTCGACGTGACCCGCGAGGGCGACCGCACGGTGCTGCGCTTCGTGCAGGTGTTCGGCGCCGACGCCGACATCACGGACTTCGCCATGGGCTGGCACTGGTACCTGGACAAGCTCGGCGCCGAGGTGGCCGGCTCGCCCGTCCCCGGCGAATGGGACGCCTTCGTCGCCGAGGTGGGGCCCGCCTACGGGCGCAGCTGAACCCGGTCCGGAGCCGGGCGGACAGCGCGATAGCGTGCGCGGGATCCGACCGCCGACAACGGCGTCGGCGGCCGGATCGACCTCCCGTCGCGCGCCCTCCGAGTCGTCCGGTGACGGTGGCGCGGGTCGGTTAGCGTGGGAGAGCCGCAACCCGTTCGACGGAGGCTCTTCCCCACGTGGCCAATCCCTACCTGCAGGTGCTGCGCACGCCGCACACCCTGCCGATGGTGCTGGCTGCCTTCATCGGCCGCCTGCCGCTGTCCATGGTCGGACTGGGCTGCGTCCTCCTGGTGGCGGACCAGACGGGGTCCTACGGGCTGGGTGGCGCCGTCGCCGCGGTCGGAGCCGTCACGACGGCGGTGGCCGGGCCCCTCATCGGCCGGTTGTCCGACGCGCACGGGCAGAGACGGGTGCTGCTCCCCGTGCTGGCCGTCTTCGTCTCCGCCGGGAGCGTGTTCCTGGTGGCCGTCCGCCAGGACTGGCCGCTGCTCGTGGTGTTCGCCGCGGCCGGCCTGGCCGGCGCCTGCCTCCCGCCGGTCTCCTCGATGATCCGCGTGCGCTGGACCCATCTGCTCCGGGGCAGCCACCGGCTGCCGACGGCGCTGGCCATGGAGTCCGTCGTCGACGAGATGGTGTTCGTGCTCGGCCCCGTGCTGGTCACCGTCCTGTCCACGACCGGCCATGCCACCTCCGGCCTGGTGACGGCGTTCGTGCTGGCCACCGTCGGCAGCCTGCTGTTCGCCGCGCAGCGCCGCACCGAACCTGCGCCGACGGCGGCGGAGCACCGGAGCATGTCGTCCGCCATGCGGTCCGACGGGCTCAAGGTGCTGTTCGTCGTGGCCGCCGCGGTGGGCTCGGTCCTCGGCACGCTGCAGATCTCGCTGGTCGCCTTCGCCGACGAGCTGGACGAGAAGCCCATGACGGGGGCGCTCATCGCGGGGCTCGCCGTCGGCTCCATGATCAGCGGCATCGGGTGGGGGGCCGTCCACTGGCGGCTGCCGCTGCGCCACCGCCTCGCCGGCGGCGTGATGCTGCTGACCCTGCTCAGCGCCCCGCTGATGCTGGTGCGCGACGTCTGGCTGATGGTCCCGTTCGTGGTGCTCGCCGGCATCGCCGTGTCGCCGGTGCTGATCAGCGCGTTCACCCTCGCCGAGCAGCTCGTGCCGCGTTCCGCCGTCACGGAGGCGTTCACCTGGATCGGCACGGCCCTGGCGCTCGGGGTGGCCATCGGCGCGTCGGTCTCCGGCGAGATCGTCGACGGGTACGGCGCCAACGCCGCTCTGGCGGTGGCTCCCGTCGCTGCGGCCGTGGCCGCCGTCGTGGTCGCGCTGGCGCAGCGGGCGCTGCACGTCCCGGCCGAGCACGCGGCCGTGCCCGCGCTGGCCCGCTAGGTGGACGAGCGGTACGCCCTCCCGGGGGCGCTGGTCCACGACCGGTCGGTGACCGTGCCGCTGCACCGGTCGACCGACGACGGCGCGGGCATCGACGTCTTCGTCCGCGAGCTGGTGCACCCCGACAAGCGCGACCAGGACCTGCCGCTGCTGCTGTTCCTGCAGGGCGGCCCCGGAGGGAAGTCGCCCCGGCCCACGCGGGGCAGCTGGCTCCCCCGCGCGCTGCAGGACTTCCGCGTGGTGCTCCTCGACCAGCGCGGCACGGGCCGCAGCTCCCGCATCACCGCCGCCACCATGGCGCGCTTCCCCGACGCCGGGGCCGCGGCCGACCACCTGCTCGCCTTCCGGGCCGACTCGATCGTCGCCGACGCCGAGCACGTGCGCGCCACCCTGTACGGGGGCCGGCGGTGGACGACGCTCGGGCAGAGCTACGGCGGGTTCATCACCCTGACCTACCTCTCCGCGGCACCGCACGCGCTGGACCGCTGCCTGATCACCGGGGGGCTGCCGGCGCTGCGCCCCGACGCCCGCGAGCTGTACCGGCGCACCTATCCCCGGGTCGCGGAGAAGGTGCGCCGCTTCTACGCGCGGTATCCGCACGACGTCGCGCGCGCCGCGGCGGTCGCCGACCGGCTCGCGGCCGCCCCGGTGCGGCTGCCCGACGGCGACGTCTTGTCCGTGCGCCGGCTGCAGACCGTCGGGCAGGTCCTCGGGACCCAGGCGGGGGCGGAGGAGCTGCACTGGCTGCTCGAGGAGGCGCTGGACGACGACTCCCCGAGCGGGCTGTCGGACACCGTCCTCGACCAGGTCGCCCGCCGGACCTCCTTCTGGGACAACCCGCTCTACGCCGCCCTGCACGAGAGCATCTACGCCTCGGGCCCGGGCGCCACGGCGTGGGCCGCCGAGGCCGAGCGCCCCCCGGAGTTCGACGGCGACGTGCGCCCGCTTGCGTTCACCGGCGAGATGATCTACCCCTGGATGTTCGACGAGATCGCCTCGCTCCGGCCGTTCGGGCCGGCCGCGCACTCGCTCGCCGCCCGCGAGGACCTCCCGGAGCTGTACGACCCGGTCCGGCTGGCGGCCAACGAGGTGCCGGTCGACGCCGCCGTCTACTTCGACGACATGTACGTCGACGCCGGCCTGTCGCTGGAGACCGCCGCCGCCGTGGGCAACGTGCGCACCTGGGTCACCAACGAGTACGAGCACGACGGCCTGCGGACCGGGGACGTCCTGGACCGGCTGCTCGACCTCCGCTCCCGATGACGCGGCCCCGCCCGGCCCCCGGCGGCGGGCGGCGGCTCGGTGTCTCCCCCGAGCGGCTGGGCAGGTGGCTCGACGGCGTCGCCGAGCGGCACGGCGCCTTCACCGACGTCGTCCCGGCCGACGACGGCACGGTCCGGCTCACCTGCGCCGACACGACGACGGTCGTGCTGCGCGCGCCGTTCGGATGGACCCCGGAGCAGCCGGTGCTCGCCGGTTTCACCGCGGCCGCCCGCGCCGACCGGACGGCCGCGGTCCTCCTCATCAGGCGCGGCCGCTGGGCGGTCGGCGTCTTCGCGGGGGAGCGGCTGGTGGTCTCCAAGGTCGACGCCCGCCAGGTCCAGGGGCGGACGGCGGCCGGCGGGTGGTCGCAGCAGCGGTTCGCCCGCCGTCGCGGGCACCAGACCGACGCCGTCGTCACCTCGGCCGCGGACACGGCGGCCCGGGTGCTGTTCCCGCACCTCGCGGACGTCGTCGCGCTCTTCACCGGCGGGGACCGGGGGCTGGTGGACGAGGTGCTGGCCGACCGGCGGCTGAGGGGGCTCGCCGCGCTGCGCCGGGAACCGCACCTGGACGTCGGCGAGCCCACCAAGGCGGTGCTCCTGGAGACGCCGGCGCAGCTGCGCGCCGTCGAGGTGACGATCGTGGAGCCCGCCGACCGGGCCTGACCTCGTGCCGGGGAAACCGGCCGGAATGGTCCGGAATGGCGAAAAGTGTCGGAGGCCACTCGCGCAGAGTGGTCCCCGACACTTTTCACGTATTCAGTGAGCAGCGTCTCAGGCTTTCCGGGTACTGATCTCCGCTTTCCGGGGTTATCACTAAAGCAACACCCGGTGTGGCCGATGAAGAAAGCGACCACGGACCACTCGTCAGGAGACAGTCATGGGAACGCGTACCGCTCACAGGCCCAGCACGATGGGCAACATCCCGATGAGCTTCGCTCCGATGCTCTTCGCGGACCCCTCCTACCTCGAGGCCGACCGCGCCCCGCTCGGCGCCTCGCAGGGCGACGGCGTGCGCTTCATCGCCAAGCTCGGACGGATCCTGCGCTCGCACAGCTGAGCCATTCCGCCTTCGCTGGACGAGGGCCGAGATGACGACGCGAGAACTGCCCGGAGAGGGCGGCTCTCGCGTCGCTGTCGTCTGTGCCACGAGAATGGCGCGCCGAGCGGGGCCGTAAGTCCCTCGACCGCCCGCTCCGGTCGGCGTAACGTCCTCCGACCGTGTCTCCCGTCGCTGCTCCCGAGACCGATTCCCCTCCCGATCCCGTCCTCGCCGCCGAGCGCGCCCACCTGGCGCGGGCGCTGGACTGCCTCTCCGAGATGCGGGTCGCCGCCACCGCGGTGACCGATGCCGGCGTGGACGCCTGGGCGTCCGAGCGGCTGGGTGCGGCCCGCGCCGAGCGGCTGCGCGCCCTGGCCGCCGACCCGGGCGTGCCCCCGTTCTTCGGCCGCACCGACAGCGGTGGCCCGCAGTCCGAGACCTTCCACATCGGCCGCCGGCACGTGCGCGACGACGCCGGGGACCCGGTGGTCATCGACTGGCGCGCCCCGATGAGCCGGCCGTTCTACCAGGCCACGGCCCTCGATCCCCACGGCGTCGCGCGGCGCCGCCGGTTCGGCTTCGCCGACGGCGAGCTCACCGGCTACGAGGACGAGCGCCTGGAGACCGGCGACGACGGGCCGGGGGAGTTCTTGCGCGCGGAGATCGAGCGCCCCCGGAGCGGGCCGATGCGCGACATCGTCGCCACCATCCAGCCCGACCAGGACGACATCGTCCGCGCCCCGCTGTCCGAGTCGATCTGCGTGCAGGGCGCCCCGGGCACCGGCAAGACCGCCGTCGGCCTGCACCGCGCGGCCTACCTGCTCTACACGCACGGCGGGCAGCTGGCGCGCACCGGCGTCCTCGTCGTCGGGCCCAACCGCGCCTTCCTGCGCTACATCGAGCAGGTGCTGCCCACCCTGGGCGAGGTCGACGTGGCCCAGTCCACCGTCGCCGACCTGACCGGTCGCGTGCCGGTGCGCGGTGTCGACGCACCGGCCGCCGCCGTCCTCAAGGGCGACGTGCGGATGGCGGAGGTGCTGCGCCGCGCGCTGTGGGGCGAGATCCGCAAACCCGCCGACGACGTCATGGTGCCGCTGGCGGGGCGCCGGTACCGCGTTCCGGTCGAGCGGCTGAAGCGCTACGTCGACGATCTGCGCCGCCGCGCCCGCGGTGACGACGACCAGCAGCTGCTGCACTACGCCGCCGGTCGCGAGCGGCTGGCGATGCTGCTCGCCGGCGACGCCCGCCGGCAGAAGGAGGCGGCCGGGGGTGCGCCGACGGACGCCGAGACCCGGAAGGCGGCGCGCAGCCCCGAGGTGCGGGCCTTCTGCGACCAGGTGTGGCCGGCCCGGGACGCCGCCGGGCTGGTCGCGGCCCTGTTCACCGACGCCGCCCTGCTCGCCCGCGCCGCCCGCGGCGTCCTCGAGGACGTGGAGCAGGCGCTGCTGACCTGGGCCAGGGCGCCCCGCTCGGTCCGCTCGGCGTCCTGGACGGAGGCCGACGCCGTGCTCGTCGACGAGGCCGCCGGTCTCCTCGAGCGGACCCAGGGCTTCGGGCACGTCGTCGTGGACGAGGCGCAGGACCTCTCCCCGATGCAGTGCCGGGCCGTCGCCCGCCGGCTGGCGGCCGGGTCGCTGACCGTCCTGGGCGACCTCGCCCAGGCGACCAGCCCGTGGTCGGCGGCCGACTGGGGGCAGACCCTGGCCGGGCTGGGGCGCCCCGACACCGTCGTGCGGCCGCTCACCCGCGGCTACCGGGTGCCGGCCGAGGTGCTCGACTACGCCAACCGGCTGCTGCCGGTCATCGCGCCCGGCCTGCCGGCCGCGACCGCGGTCCGCGGAGAGCCCCGATCGCTGCGGGTCCGGCCGATCACCGAGCTGGCGGGTCCGCTGGCCGAGGTGGTCGGCGAGCTGGCCGCACAGCAGGGGTCGATCGGGGTGGTCTGCGCCGACGACGCCGTCGGCGAGGTCGTCGGCCTGCTGACCGGCGCAGGCATCCCGGCCGGCGCGCTGGTCGACGACGGCGAGCCGCCGTCGCGGGTGGCGGTCGTGCCCGCGACCCTGGCCAAGGGCCTGGAGTTCGACGCGGTCGTCGTGGCCGACCCGGCGGCGATCGTGGCGGCCGAGCCGCGGGGGCTGCACCGGCTCTACGTCGTGCTCACCCGGGCCGTGAGCACGCTGGTCGTGCTGCACCGGGACGACCTGCCCGCAGAGCTGGCCGTCGTCCCCGGCTGAGACCGGACGTCAGGCCGCCGTCCGGCGCCGCTCCAGCAGCTCGTCCAGCGAATCGGTGAGCAGCCAGCAGAGCAGCAGCACGAGGTGCAGGAGCCACAGCCAGAAGCCGACCGCGACGACGCCGCCGACCACGGTGAGCCCGCCGAAGGGGGCGCCGAGGTCCAGCGGCAGGGACAGGAAGAGCACGAACCCCTGCAGGAAGCCGGACAGGCACGCCGCCGTGAACAGCGCGCCGCACACCAGAGCCGGCCACCGCACCCGGTCCCCGCCCACGACCCGGAAGCCCCAGGCCAGCGGGACGGTGAGGGCAGCCAGGACCGCGTAGAAGCCGACCGTCACCCGGCCGACCGTCGCCCAGGCGCCCCCGCCGTCGGCGAGATCGGCCATGGCGTCGGCCGCCAGGAGCAGCGGATACAGCAGGAAGGGGGCGAGCAGCAGGAGCGGGAGGGCGGCGAGCCGGCCCCGCCAGCTGGTCAGGCCCTCCTCCCGGGCGCTGAACCGCAGCAGCGCCCGCCGGACGCCCTCGCCGTACAGCGACATGGGCAGCAGCGCGAGCAGGCCGTGCAGCGGGTCCAGGTCGACGCCCGCCTCCACGAGCCGGGCGACCGCGTCCGGAGCGCCCAGCTCGGGGGGCAGCAGATCGGCGAGCCTCTCCCCGAGGTCCCGGACCCGGTCCGTGGAGGTGAGCCAGGCGGTGAAGGAGAAGGCGAGCACAAGCAGCGGTACGACGGCGATGCCGGCGTAGAACGTGAGTCCTGCGGCGATCAGCGCGAGATCGCGGCCCTCGAGCCGGTGGCGCACTCCCGACAGGAGCGCCCGGCGCCACGTGCGGACCGACCAGGACGGGCTCCGGGGGAGCGGATCCGGCCGCGTCACCCGGCGACGTCGGCGGTGCGCGCCCCCGCGAGGCGGAGGTGGGGGCGACGATCGTCCATGTCGTCGATTGTGTCGCACCGGGCTGCCCGGCCGACGCGCACACGCCTGCGTCAGCCCGCTGGCCTGCAGGAAGAGGGGACGGGTCCGTCACGCCCCCGTACCGGCATCCGGGCGGCGGTACCCGGTCGGCGCCACGGCAAACCACATTCTTGTGATTCACCCATTGTCACGGCTCGATAACGGGCTTACCGTGAGTGTGCCTGCCGAGGCGTTCAGTCACCACCTGGGTGACAGCCCGTCGCAGCACCGAATGAACGGAGAGCCGCCGCTCATGGCGTCCCCCCTGCTGCAGCCCGCTCGCGGCCGCACCGCCCGACGTGCCGCCCTCGCCCTCGTCGGCGCCTTCGGGATCCTGCTGACCACGGTGCCCGCCTCGGCCGCTCCCGCGAACCCGGGCACGGCCGCCGAGGCGGCCGAGCTCGTGGCCGCCCGCGGCCACGACCTCGAGGCGCTCTCGGAGCAGTTCAACGAGGCGCGGGAGGTGCTGCGGGCGCAGCAGGCCGCGGCCACGGCCGCCCAGGCCGAGCTGGAGCGGGCCACGGCCGTGCTCGCGAAGGCGCAGCAGAGCGTCCGGGGCATCGCCCGCACCGCATACACCGGCGAGGGGCTCAACTCCTTCCAGGCGCTGATGATCAGCGGCTCGGCCGACGAGTTCGTCAACCGCATGTCCACGCTGCAGATGGTGGCCGGGCACCAGAACGAGCTGCTCGGCGTCGCGGCCGACGCGAACGCCGCGGCCGCGACGGCGCAGGCGCAGCTCCAGACGTCGGTCGCCGAGGCCCAGCGCCAGTACGACGCCGTCGTCGCCCAGCAGGCCACCCTCGAGGGTCAGATCGCCGAGTACAAGGCGGTGCACGACCGGCTCAGCGCCGCGGAGCAGCGGGCCGTCGCCGCCGCCGCGGCCCAGGCGCACGCCGATGGCACCGCGCACTCCGCTGGCTCCGCGCAATCATCCGGTTCCACGCAGTCCTCTGGTTCCGCGCCCTCGTCGCGGGCCAGCCGCAGCGACCGGACCGAGCCGCTCGCCGCCGCGTCGGCGCCCGTCGTCGCCAACAGCGGCGCCGCCCAGACCGCCGTCGACACGGCTATGGCGCAGCGCGGCAAGCCCTACGTCTGGGCGGCCGACGGCCCCGGGTCGTTCGACTGCTCGGGCCTCACCCAGTTCGCCTTCAAGGCCGCCGGCATCAACCTGCCGCACTCCAGCCGGATGCAGTCCCAGATGGGCCAGGCCGTGTCCCGCGGCAACCTCCAGCCCGGCGACCTGGTGTTCTTCTACAGCCCGGTCAGCCACGTGGGCATCTACATCGGTGGCGGCCAGATGGTGCACGCGCCGACGTCCGGCGACGTCGTCAAGGTCGCGCCGGTCGACGCCCTCCGCGGTTACGCCGGGGCGCGCCGCATCGCCGCCTGATCGACCCGCTGCAGCAGCCCCCACACGAACGTCGTCCGCACACCGCCGGGCAGCTGCACCTCCCAGCGCGTGACGACGCCGGGATCGACGCTCCTGGCCCCGGGGAGGCCGACGACGTCGTCGAGCACGTGCTCCCAGACCCGGAGCCCACCGGGCGTGGCCGGCGGGACGGGCGATCCGGGTGCGCGGGCCAGGTGCTCGTGCAGCACCCGGCCACCCGGGCCGCTGACCACCTCCCACCACAGGTACGGCCACAGCGGTAGCGGCCAGCGCCGCACCTGGAGGTCCAGATCGCCGAACCTGCGGTCCTCCAGCTCCTCCGGCGGGCCGAGGACGGCGGTGCGCAGCGCCAGCCCGCGCGGCGCCCGGGGCGCGTGGTGCAGGGCCTGCCACCGGGTGTGCGCGTCGTGCGCCTCGGCGCGGGTGGCGCCCAGCCGGGGCAGCGCCTCGGCCACCAGGTCCGGCCGGACGTCGGCCATCCGGCGCAGCAGGACCAGGCAGAACTCCCGCCGCGCCAGCCCCCGCACGCCGGCGACCCTGCCACTGCCGGGAGGATCACACCGCACGCGGGGACGCCGGCCGCCGTCCGGCCGTTGATGCCCGTGACCTCCGAGCCCACCGCCCCACGGCCGAACCCCCGAGGACCCCGCCCGATGAACCCCCGCACCGTCGCCACCGCGTTCCGGATCGTCGCCGTCGCCGAGGCCCTCTCCTGGATCGGCCTGCTCGCCGGGATGTTCGTGAAGTACGTGCCCGAGACCTCCGAGATCGGCGTGCAGATCTTCGGCCCCATCCACGGCGCGGTGTTCGTGACCTACGTCCTGGTCACGCTGGTGGCCGCGCGCGTGCTGCGCTGGTCGGTGGGCACCACCCTGCTGGGGCTGGCCGCCTCCGTACCGCCGCTGGTGACGATCTGGTTCGAGCGGTGGGCCACCCGCACCGGTGCGCTGCCCACCCGGGACGCCGTCCCCACCTCCTGAGCCGGGCCGGCGGCGCGGCGCTACGGTCCCCGGCATGCCCGAACCCGTGCTGCCCGCGACCGCCCGCACCCTGCTCGCCCGTGTGGCGCGCACGCAACGGGACGGGCGGGCGCCCAGCCTGGTCGCCGGCGTGGTTCGCGACGGCGGGCTGGCGTGGTCGGCCGGGCGGGGCGCCGTCGCCGAGCCGCACGCCGACGTCCAGTACCGGCTGGGCTCGATCAGCAAGACGGTCACCGCGGTCCTGGTGATGCGGCTGCGCGACGAGGGCCGGCTCTCCCTCGACGACCCGCTGGAGCGGCACCTGCCCGGGACGCCGCTCGGCGGGCGCACCATCGGGCAGCTGCTCTCGCACCTGGCCGGCGCCTCCGCCGAGAGCCCCGGCGGCTGGTGGGAGCGCGTGCCCGGCGGCTCGCTGGCCGACCTCGAGCTCGGGGACGACGACGTCGTGCTCGGGGCGGCGCGGCGCTTCCACTACTCGAACCTCGGGTTCGGGCTGCTCGGCGAGCTGGTGGCGCAGCAGCGCGGGAGCTCGTGGGACGACGCGGTGCACGCCGAGGTGCTGGCGCCGCTGGGCATGTCCCGGACCACGCCGCGTCCGTCGGGCGTGGCGGCCGAGGGGCGCGCGGTGCACCCGTGGGCCGACGTCGTCCTCCCCGAGCCCGAGCACCACGCCGGCGTGATGGCCGCCGCCGGGCAGCTGTGGGCGACGCTGACCGACCTGGGCCGATTCGCCGCCTTCCTCCTCGGGGACACCGCCGACGTCCTGGACCCGGCGACGCTGGAGGAGATGACCGAGCCCGCGGGCGTGGACTCCTCCGCCGTCGGCTGGTCGGCCTACGGCCTGGGCCTGCAGGTGCTGCGCGTCGACGGGCGGACGCTGGTCGGCCACGGGGGCTCGATGCCCGGCTTCCTGGCCGGTGTCTTCGTCGACCGGGACGAGCAGGCCGGCGCCGTCTCGCTGGCCAACGCCACCGCGGGCGTGGAACCGGTGGTCTTCGGGCTGCTGGCCGACCTGCGGGCTGCCGAACCGCGGATCGTCGACGCCTGGGCGCCGTCGCCGTCGCCGGTGCCGCTGGAGTCCCTCGGCGTCTGGTTCTGGGGCGTGTCCCCGTGCGTGCTGCGCGCGGTCGCGGGTGGGCGGCTGCACCTGGGGCCGCTGCCCGGGCGTGGCGGGCGGGCCAGCCGGTTCGAGCAGCGTGCCGACGGCCGCTGGGTGGGGCTGGACGGCTACTACGCGGGGGAGACGCTGCGCATCGCCGGGGACCACCTGGATCTCGGCACGTTCGTCTTCACCCGCACCCCGTACGACCCCGCAGGGCCGGTGCCCGGTGGCGTGGACGAGCGCGGCTGGCACTCCTGACCCTGGGTCAGGTGGACGGGTAGAGGCCGGCCGAGTACGCCGCGCTGGAGTAGTAGCGCTCCAGCTCCTCGAGCGGCTCGTCCTTGCGCTCCAGGGCGTGCGCGATCCTCGCCCGCGTGGGCACGGCGTCGGGGCGCCAGCTCTCGGGGTCCCACAGCTGCGAGCGCAGGAAGGCCTTGCCGCAGTGGTGGAACACCTGCTCGACGTCGACCACCACGGCCAGGACCGGGCGGTGTCCCTTGACCACCATCCGGTCCAGCAGTGCCGGCTCGGTGACCAGGCGGGCGCGGCCGTTGATCCGCAGCGTGTCGGTGCGGCCCGGCAGCAGGTAGATCAGCCCGACGTGCGGGTTGGTCAGGATGTTGCGGTAGCCGTCGGCGCGGCGGTTGCCGGCCCGCTCGGGGATCGCGATCGTCGCCTCGTCCAGGACCAGCGTGAACCCGGGCGGATCGCCCTTGGGGGAGACGTCGCACCCGCCGTCCGCGCCGCTGGTCGCGACGAGGCAGAAGGGCGAGGCGGCCAGCCAGTCCCGGTCGACGTCGGCGAGCGCCGTGCGCTCCTTGGCCAGCGCCGCGGGCATCGGCTCGCCGAGCAGTTCCCGCAGCTGCGCCTCGCTGGTGATCTCTTCCATGCGGGCATCATGCCCGCGCGATCAGGGCCGCCGTCGGGACCTGCCACCCCGCTCGCGACGAGCGATGGGTGCTCCCCCCGCCACTGGATGCCGACTACCTTGCAGTGCAAGGTCGCCGCCTCTATCCTGCACTGCATGGCAGCCGAGTGCTCCACTCGCTCGTGAGTGCTGACGACGGCCGGGCGTCGAGACTGTTGCGCGGAATCCTGGATGCGTGCCTGCTCGCGCTGGTGTCCGACCGGGATCGGTACGGCTACGAGCTCGCGTCAGCGCTGCACGACGCCGGCCTGCTCGCCGTGAGCGAGGGCTCGATCTATCCGCTGCTCTCCCGGCTGGAGCGCCGTGGGCTGCTGGAGAGCTACCGGACGCCGGCAGCGGGCGGTCCACCACGGCGCTACTACCGCATCACTGCTGCCGGAGAGGGCGAACTCGCGACGGCCCGGGCCGTGTGGCGAGAGGTGTCGGCCGGCGTCGATGCCACGATCGGACGGAGCGAACGTGAGCACCAGGACGTCGTCCATGGGTGAGCAGAGTGTCGGCGCCGCAAGGCGGACGAACTCGGCGACCACCTCAGGGCGGCGGTCGCTGATGGACGCGACGTCCGCGACGTGGTCGGCCCTGATGTCGTTGCGTTCGCCGCTGCATGGGCTCAGGCGGACCGGGAACGCAATTGGGTCGAGCCCGTCCTCTTCCTCGTCTCGAATCTCACTCTCTGGCTCGGCGTGCTCGCGCTCCTCGGGCCCGTCATCGAGGACGACCGGGAGTCCTTCGGGATGCCTGCCGGCGTCGCGGTCAGCATCGAGCTGGGGATGGTGTGCGTGTTCCTCATCTGGCTCGTGCGTTGGTTCCGGGCACAGGTCAGCAGGACGACCGCCCGGGTGCTCTACGGCCTCATCGCCGTCACCTACCTGGCCGTGGCGTCTCGAATCGGACGGTTCGACGGCGACATCGAGATGTCGCCGGTCGTGGTCACGGCACTGATCGTCGTGGGCCTGTCGTCTGCGGCGCTCTCGAGCTGGATGAAGCGGACCAACCGCCTGTGACGTTCGTCGAGGGTGGACCTCGAGTTCGAGTCGAGCACGCACGCCGTACCGCCTGTGGTGGTGTCCCTCGTGGGCGGCGCACAGCGGGGTCCCTCACCGGTCGAAGGCGTCCATCGTCGTCTTCACGACTGCGCCGTAGACCAGGTGCGGCACGAGGTCGCTGAGCCAGTCCGTCCGCGACCAGGTGCGCGGGTCGGTGATGCCGAGGACGGTCATCGGCCCGTTCGCCGCGACCAGGACGCCGGCGGTGGTCAGCAGCGTGCCCACGGCGGGACGGGAGCGGTATCCCGCCGCCCGCACCAGCCCGACGACGACGCCGACCCCGACGCCGGCGACCAGCCCGGTGAGCGGCCCCAGGCCCTGCACCCGGTTCTGCCGCGTCTCGTCGTCGCCCGGGATGGGGACATGCGCCTTGCTCGCCAGGGTCTCCACCGTCCGTTCGGGCGTGGAGCTGCTGCCGCGGCCGCGTACGGCCATGTCCAGGTAGGTGACGGCGTTGAGCGCCGTGCTGCCCGCAGCGCCGGCGGCCGCGCCGCGCAGCGCCCAGCCGACCGTGCTGATCCCGCGCTTGCCCTTGCCGAGGGTGCCGATCACGGTCTTCTTCGCCATGCCGACGCTCCTACCCCGGCGGCCGGCCGCGGACTCCCCCGGTGGTGCGCTGGCAGGAGGGCGCGCCACCGCGCACGCTCGGTGGATGGACGTCGACGCGCGGCTGGAGCAGGCGATCGCTGAGCTGCTCGCCCTCCGGCGCGCGGGCACCACGATCTGCCCCTCGGAGGCGGCCCGCCGGGTCGATGCCGACGGGTGGCGCGACCTCATGCCCGCCGCGCGGGCCGCGGCCGGGCGCCTGGCGGGAACCGGGCGAGTCGAGGTCACCCAGGGTGGGGAGGTCGTGGACGTCACCACCGCCCGCGGGCCGGTCCGGATCCGGCGCACGGAACGCTGATCCGCAGGCAGCGCCCCGTCGAACCATGCGAAGTGGTGGCCATCGGCCGCTGATCACCACGAGTTCGTAGGACTCGACCGCTCCCACCGGACCGCGGTGCCATGGCAGGATGTGTGAGCGGCACCACACCCGGTGCCCGCGATGACGTCCACTCCGCACGGCGCCGGTGATCCCGGACCGGGCGGCTGACGGCGAGGAGCGAGCGATGACCGCGGTGCGCGACGGGATCGAGGCCGACATCGGCGACGCCACGGAGGTCGTCGACCCCGTGCCCGGGGCGGGTGCGCCCCACCTGCCCGAGCAGTCGGACCTGGTCCAGCTGCTGACGCCGGAGGGGGAACGGCTGGAGCACGCCGACTACCCGCTGGACGTCTCCGACGAGGAGCTGCGCGGCTTCTACCGCGACATGACCCTGGTCCGCCGGTGGGACCTCGAGGCGACGGCGCTGCAGCGCCAGGGCGAACTGGGCATCTGGGCCTCGCTGCTCGGCCAGGAGGCCGCCCAGCTCGGCGCCGGACGGGCGCTGCAGGACGGCGACATGGCCTTCCCGACCTACCGCGAGCACGGCGTCGCCTGGGCCCGCGGCGTGGACCCGCTGCACGTCATGAGCCTGTTCCGCGGCGTCGACAACGGGGGCTGGAACCCTGTCGAGCGGGGGTTCGGCCTGTACACGATCGTCATCGGGGCCCAGTGCCTGCACGCCACCGGATATGCCATGGGCGTGCAACGCGACGATGCCGAGGACGCCGTCCTGGCCTTCCTCGGCGACGGCGCGACGAGCCAGGGCGAGGTCAACGAGGCGATGGTGTTCGCCGCGAGCTTCTCCGCACCCGTCGTCTTCTTCTGCCAGAACAACCAGTACGCGATCAGCGTGCCGCTCGAGCGCCAGTCGAAGGTGCCGCTCTACCGCCGCGCGGCCGGCTTCGGCTTCCCCGGCGTCCGGGTGGACGGCAACGACGTGCTCGCCGTGCTGGCGGTGACCCGCGCCGCGCTGCGCGCCGCCCGCGAGGGCCAGGGCCCGACGTTCATCGAGGCGTTCACCTACCGGATGGGCGCGCACACGACCTCGGACGACCCGACGCGCTACCGCCTGGCCGGCGAGGTCGAGGAGTGGAAGCTGCGCGACCCGATCGCCCGGCTCAAGGCGTACCTGTCCCGCAGCGGGCTGGCCGACGCCGCCTTCTTCGAGGACGTGGACGCCGAGGCCGACCGGCTGGCGACGCGCATCCGCAGCGGCACGGTGGACATGCCCGATCCCCGGCCCACCGCCATGTTCGACGCCGTCTACGCCGAGCAGACCCCGCCGCTGGCCGAGCAGCGCGCCGGGTTCGAGGCCTACCAGGCATCCTTCGAGGGAGGCCAGGCATGAGCGCCGAGGTGCTGGAGGCGCGGGCGACCGAGCCGATGACCATCGGCAAGGCGCTCAACCTGGGGCTGCGCCGCGCGATGGAGGACGACCCGAAGGTCGTGCTCATGGGCGAGGACATCGGCCGGCTCGGTGGGGTCTTCCGGATCACCGACGGCCTGCAGAAGGACTTCGGCGAGGCCCGCGTCGTCGACACCCCGCTGGCCGAGGCCGGCATCCTCGGCACCGCGGTGGGGTTGGCGATGCGCGGCTACCGGCCGGTCTGCGAGATCCAGTTCGACGGGTTCGTCTTCCCCGCCTACAACCAGATCGTCACCCAGGTGGCCAAGATGCACGCCCGCTCGCGCGGCCTGGTGCCGATGCCGATCGTCATCCGCATCCCGTTCGGCGGCGGCATCGGCGCCGTGGAGCACCACAGCGAGAGCCCCGAGGCCTACTTCGCGCACACGCCCGGGCTCAAGGTCGTCGCCGTCAGCAATCCGGTGGACGCCTACTGGGGCATCCAGCAGGCCATCGCCCACCCCGACCCGGTCGTCTTCCTCGAGCCCAAGCGGCGGTACTGGGACAAGGCCGACGTCGACGTGGCGGCCGAGCCCGAGCCGCTGTTCGGCTCCCGGGTGGTGCGTGGCGGGGACGACGTCACCGTCCTGGCGTACGGACCGATGGTGAAGACGGCGCTGCAGGCGGCGGAGGCGGCCGCGGGGGAGGGCCGCTCGCTGGAGGTCATCGACCTGCGCACGATCTCGCCGCTGGACCTGGGCCCGGTGCAGGATTCCGTCCGGCGCACCGGCCGCTGCGTCGTCGTCCACGAGGCGCCGGTGACGCTGGGCCTCGGCGCGGAGATCGCCGCCCGCGTGACCGAGACCTGCTTCCACTCCCTGGAGGCCCCGGTGCTGCGGGTCGGCGGCTACGACGTCCCCTATCCGCCGTCGAAGCTGGAGGAGGACTACCTCCCCGACCTCGACCGGGTGCTGGACGCCGTCGACCGGGCGATGGGGTTCTGAGATGACGCAGACCACGGGCGCACTGCGCCAGTTCCGGCTGCCCGACGTCGGCGAGGGCCTCACCGAGGCCGACGTCCTCCAGTGGCTGGTCGCGGTGGGCGACACCGTCACCGTCAACCAGCCGCTGTGCGAGGTGGAGACGGCGAAGGCGGCCGTCGAGCTGCCCTCGCCGTACGCCGGCCGGGTGGTCGAGCTGCTGGCCGAGGCCGGCGCGACGGTCGACGTCGGGGCGCCGATCATCACCATCGACACCGGCGGGGACACCGGCGGGGACACCGGGGACAGCGGCGGCGGTGAGGAGGCTCCCGGGCCCGACGGCACGGGGCTGATCGGCGAGACCAACGCCAACGGCCGGACGGCGGTGCTCGTGGGCTACGGCCCCCGCACCACCGAGGCCCGCCGGCGCCCCCGCCGGTCGGACGCCTCCGTCGCCGACGGGACCACCCCGGAACCCGACGGGACCACCCCGGAACCCGACGGGACCGCCCCGGGACCCGACGGTCCGCCGCTGCTCGCCACGGCGCCGGACGCCCGCAGCAAGCCGGTGCGCCACGGCGGCCTGGAGGTCGGCCGGCAGGCCGAGGCCGCCGCGATCCGTGCGGATGCGGCCTCCTCCGCGGCCGCCGCGCCCGGCCGGCGCGGTCCGCGGCCGTTGGCCAAGCCGCCGGTCCGCAAGTACGCCAGGGACTGCGGGGTCGACCTCGCGCAGGTCACCGGCAGCGGCCCAGGCGGCGTCATCACGCGGGCCGACGTCGACGCGTTCCGCGAAGCCGGGTCCGCCCCGGCCCGTCCGAGCCCGCAGGCGACGGCGGCCGGGGAGCAGCGCATCCCGATCGCCGGGGTGCGCAAGCACACCGCCGCGGCGATGGTGGCCAGCGCCTTCACCGCGCCGCACGTGACGGAGTTCCTCACCGTCGACGTCACGCGGATGATGAAGCTGCGCCACCGGCTGGCCCAGCGGCCCGAGATGGCCGGCGTGAAGGTGAGCCCGCTGCTGTTCGTGGCGAAGGCGGTCCTGCTGGCGGCCGGCCGGCATCCCGTGGTGAACAGCTCCTGGGACGACGCGGCGCAGGAGATCGTCGTCCACGGGCAGGTGAACCTCGGCATCGCCGCGGCCACCCCGCGCGGCCTCCTCGTCCCGAACATCAAGGACGCCGGCCGGCTGTCCCTGGCCGAACTGGCCGGCGCGCTGACCGAGCTGACCGAGACGGCCCGGGCCGGTCGCACCTCCCTGGCCGACATGGCCGGCGGCACGCTGACCATCACCAACGTGGGCGTCTTCGGCGTCGACACCGGCACGCCCATCCTCAACCAGGGGGAGGCGGCGATCCTGGCGTTCGGGGCCATCCGCGAGCGGCCGTGGGTGCACAAGGGGAGACTCCGGGTCCGACAGCTCACGCAGCTGGCGCTCTCCTTCGACCACCGGATCGTCGACGGCGAGCTCGGGTCCCGGTTCCTCGTCGACGTCGGCACGGTGCTGTCCGATCCCGGCGCGGCGCTGGCGTTCTGACCCGGGTGCCGGCCGGAGGATGACGTCCGTGGACCGACGCTCGCCCGCCCTCGCGGCGCTCCTGCTGTTCGCCGTCGCCACCGTCCTCGCGACGGTGCTCGACGGGCGGCTGCCCGCGCGCGAGGAGAGCGTGGCGGCCTGGGTCCTGCAGGTGCTCGGCTACCTGGCGGCCATCGCCGGCTCGGTCCTGCTGGGCACCAGCACGCGGCCGCGGTCGTGGCGGGCGGCCGGCTTCGTCGTGAGCGCGGCGGTCGTCGTCATGGTGCTGATCGACGCCGTGGCCGTCGCCGGCGACGGCGGCGGCGCCAACATCGGTCTGGGCCTCGTGCGGGTGATCGCACTGGCCGCCGTGGCCGTCGTCGCCGTCCGGCTGGCGATCGAGCTGTCAGGGGAACGCCGGGCCGGACCGCCGGTGGCGAGGCCCTGACCTGCGTGGTCCGACGTGTCGCCCCGGCCCTCCCGGGGTAGGTCGAACCAGACCGAGCAAGCGACACGAGGAGCTGAGAACGTGGCCAGCGTGCAGGAATCCGTCGACGTCGACGTCCCGATCCGGGTCGCGTACGACCAGTGGACGCAGTTCGAGTCCTTCCCCCAGTTCATGGGCGGCGTCGAGAAGATCACGCAGATCGATGACACGCACACCCACTGGGTCACCAACATCGATGGCGTCAAGCGCGAGTTCGACGCCGAGATCACCGAGCAGCACGTCGAGGAGCGGGTCGCCTGGACCAGCACCAGCGGCGAGGCCAAGCACGCCGGGGTGGTCACCTTCCACCGCCTGGACGACGCCAAGACCCGGGTGATGATCCAGATCGACTGGGAGCCCGAGGGCCTGGTCGAGAAGGCGGGCGCGGCGCTCGGCTTCGACGACCGCCAGATCAAGGCGGACGCGAAGAAGTTCAAGGAGTTCATCGAGAGCCGTGGCGACGAGACCGGCGCATGGCGCGGGGACGTGCCGCGTCCCAGCTGACGACGAACCGACGACGACGCCCGTCCTCCCCCTGGGAGGGCGGGCGTCGTCGTGTCCCCCGGTGAGCAGGATCACCCGCTGGGATGAGAGAACGTCGGTGGTTCTACCCCACTGCCTACGGATCGTCGGAATATGGTGGGCGTTGCACTACTTCTCTTAGACGTAGAGCGTCCATCACCGACGAAAGAGGCACCACCATGAACAGCGTGACGTCCAGCTGGCGGCAGCGGCGCCAGGCGGCCCGTACCCGCCGCGCCATCGACGAGGCCCTGGCGCGCAGCAGCAGCCCGGCGATGCGGGACGAGCTCCTCACCCTCGCGAGCGCCAGCTCCACCAGCCGGCGCTGAGCCGGCCGCGCCGGCACCTCCGCCGGCGCCACCCACACGCCCGACCCCGGTGTCTCCCGACCCCGGGGTCGTCCGCTGTCCGGGTCTGCTCGCCGGCGGACATCGCAGCCGGCCCGGCGTCCCTCGACGGGGTGATCCCGCTCAGACGGGCAGCCGCGGATGTCGAACTTCTCCCGTGACGCGCGCGCTAGTGCCCAGCGACAAGGCCGGCCCCGGACGCTAGAGTTTCGTAGCGCCATCGGCGTGTCCCGACTCGACGAGGAGTTCGTGGTGACGCTCAGTGGAGCACGCAGCGCTCAGGCGGAGGCGCGGGAGACGGCCGGTGTCACCACCGCGGGCCTGCTCACCTACGTCGAGGCGAGCGGTGGCCCCGGCGCGGTCACCCGGCTGATCGAGCTGTCCGGCGTGACCGCGACCGCCGAGGAGCTCGCCGACCAGTCGCGCTGGTTCAGCTACGCCACCCGCATCCGCCTCTTCTCCGCGGCCACCGAGGTGCTCGGCGATCCGGACGTCATGTTCCACGTGGGGGCAGCGGCGATGCGCAGCGGGCTTGCCCACTCGTTGCTGCTGGTGCTGCGCGCGCTGGGTACGCCCCGTCAGGTCTTCCGCCGTCTCCCCCGCGCCGCGACCAAGTTCACGACGGTCTCCACCATGGAGATCATCGAGACGACGGCCACCTCGGCCACCGTGGCCCTGCACCTGCACGACGGCTACGAGCACTCGGCGCTGGACTGCGACTACGCCCGCGGCCTGGCCACCACGGTGCCGGAGATCTTCGGACTCCCCAGCGGGACGCTCGCCTCGGCGGAGTGCCGGGTCGGAGGTGGCCGCAGCTGCGTCTACCAGGTCACCTGGGAACGCCGCTCCCGGTTCCGTCGGCGCCGGCGGACCGACGACGCGGCCGGCCGCGAGCTCGCCGCGCTGCGGGGGCAGCTGCGCACCCTCCAGTCGGCGGCCACCGAGCTGGTCGGCAGCGACGACCTCGACACCGTGCTGCGCCAGATCGTCGCGCGGGCCGGACAGGCCGTGCTCGCGCCGGCCCATCTGCTCGCAGTGGCGGCGCCCGGCGGCGGTGAACCCCTGGTGCACAGCGCCGGGATCGCGGAGGACGAGGCGCGCGAACTGGCCCGAAGGCTGCTGGCGGATGAGGACCTCGGCCCCGCCGTCGTCGTCGTCGACGTCGCCTCCGCACGGCGCCGGCACGGACGACTGGCGGCCGTCTACCCCTCGGCCGACGGCTCCATGGACGACGAGCACGCCATGCTGGCCGCCTACGCGGGACACGCGGCGGCCGCACTGGAGCTGCTGTTCGCCCTCGAGGACGCGCGGCTCGAGGCCAGCCGGGCGGGGGCGCTGCTCCTGCTCGCGCACGACCTGGCCGACGCGCAGGACGTCGACTCGATCTGCTCGGTGGTCACCGAGGCGCTCCCGCGGGTGGTCGGCTGCAGCAGCGCATCGGTCATGCTCTGGGACCCTGCCGAGGGGCAGCTGCGGGCGCGTGCCGCGGCCAACGTCACCCGTCCGGCCTCGGGCATCCTCGCCGGGACGCCCCTGCGCCCCGAGGACACCCCCGAGCTGGTGGATCTGCTCACCGCGCGCGAGCCACGGATCATCCGGGACGCCGACAGCAGCCCGGCGCTGCGCCGGCTGCTCGCGGCGATCGGCGTCGCCGACGTCGTCGCCCTGCCGCTGGTGGCCGACGGTGCGTTCGTCGGGGTGGCCACCGCGAGCTGGGAGACCGGTCGGGCGCCGGCCGAACTGCACGGCGACGTGCTCGCCCGGCTCAGCGGCGTCGGCGACCAGGCCACCTCGGCCCTGCAGCGCGCCCGGCTGCTGGAGACCGTCCGGCACCAGGCGACCCACGACGCGCTCACCGGGCTGCCCAACCGGGTGCTCTTCCGGGAACGGCTGGTGGCCGAGCTGGCCTCAGCGGCGGACGGGGCCCACGTGTCGGTGCTCTTCTGCGACCTGAACCGCTTCAAGCAGGTGAACGACGCGTTGGGACACGCCGCCGGCGACGAGCTGCTCCGCCAGGTCGCCGCGCGGCTGCGGGTCGCGGTCCGCCCGTGCGACGTCGTCGGCCGGCTCAGTGGCGACGAGTTCGCGATCATCCTCCCGGGCCTGGCCGACCCCGCCGACGCGCACGGGCTGGCCGCTCGGGTGGGGGACTGCTTCGCCGAACCGTTCCGGCTGGAGGGGCAGGCGCTGGCGGTCGGCACCAGCGTCGGCGTCGCCGTGCACGAACCCGGCGCCAGCGCCGAGGACCTGCTGCGCCAGGCCGACGCCGCGATGTACCGGCACAAGCAGCAGGAACCCCCCGCTGCCGACGACCCCCGGATCCCGGTCCCGCGCTGAACGATTCCGCGCCGGACGGTGCCGCGAAGGACGGTGCCGGGCAGGACGGTGCCGGGGCCCCGATCCGCTAGCCGCGCAGGCGGGCCCGGAGCGCGGCCTGCTCGTCGGCGCCGAAGCCGTTCGCCGCCAGCCAGCCGATGGGGCCGTCGTACCGCTCGTCGAGCAGTTCCAGGACCCGGTCCATGGTCTCCCTGCGCGGTGCGTGATCGGCGGTGTTCCGCTGCGCCGTGTCCCCGCCGTAGGTGGGGGTGGCCCGCAGCCGCGCCACGATGGCGTCGATCCGGTCGCCGCTGAGGCCGTAGTCGATCGCGATCTCCTCGTGCGGCACGCCGGCCACCGCCAGCGTGAGGGCGCAGACCACCCCGGTGCGGTCCTTGCCTGCGGCGCAGTGCACCACCGAGGCGCCGTCCGTCTGCGCCGCCAGGGCGCGCAGGGCGTCGATGACGGCGTGTCCGCGCTGGGAGAGGTAGCCGAGGTAGCTGCGGACCGGCGCCGGCTCCTCCTCGTCGTGCTCGGCCACGTGCCGGGGGAGGAGCGAGTCCAGCCACCCGGCGGGGAGGTCGGGGACCTCGGGCTCCTCGGCGGCGAACACGTCGGTGTACTGGCCGCGCTCCGGCAACAGCGTGAAGTGCCGGTGGGTGACCTCCGGCAGGGATCGCAGCGGCCCGCGCCCCTCGAGGAGCACCTCCGCCGAGGTGCGCAGGTCGATGACCTCGCGCAGGCCGATCTCCCCGACCAGACGCTGCACGTCGGCGTCGCTGAGGGTCTGCAGGTTGTCGCTGCGCAGGATCCGGTTGGGGAGCGTGCGGCCCCCGTCGACCGTGGGCAGCCCGCCCAGGTCGCGGGTGTTGGCGGTCCCGTCGAGCTGCAACCAGCGGGTGTCGTGGAGGGAGGTCACGGTCCGACGGTACGGCGACGAGGTGAACATCTCATGCCTGGGTCAGCGTCTCGCAGATGACCAGCAACCGCCGCCGGAGCTCCCCTCCGCGGCGGGCGAACTCCCGCTGGGCGGCCGCGTACTCGGCCTTGCCCTCCGGCGTCTCGATCGGGACCGCGGGATAGCCGTGCTCCCGCAGGTCGTACGGCGAGGCCCGCATGTCCAGTTCGCGCACGTCCGAGGCCAGGGCGAAGCAGTCGGCGAGCAGCTCGCCGGGGACGGCCGGCTCGAGCTTGTAGGCCCACTTGTAGAGGTCCATCGTCGCGTGCAGGCACCCGGGCTGCTCCATCCCGGCCTGCGTCTCCCGGGTCGGCTGGAGCCGGTTCCGGCCGACCGCCTCCGGGGTGAAGAACCGGAAGGCGTCGTAGTGGCTGCAGCGGACGGGATGCCCCTCGACGACGGCGTCGGTGCCCGCCCGGCCCAGCCGCAGCGGCAGGGCGTGCCGGTGCTCGTCGGCGCGGTAGACCATCGCCCACTCGTGCAGTCCGAAGCAGCCGGTGAAGGCGGGCCGGCTCGCGGTGGCGGCGAGCAGCCCGCGCACGAAGTCCACCGTCGGGCCGCGGTCGGCCAGGAACCGCGCGCGGTCCAGCGACACGACGCCGTCGTCGCCGGTGCGGTACCAGCGCCAGGCGGCGTGCGGGGCGGGGCCGTCCGCCGACGGCGCCAGCGCCGTGCCGGCTCCGGGGTGCCACCGGCGCAGCCGCCCGGGGGCCTGCGAGTAGTAGGTGAAGAGGAAGTCGTGCACGGGGTGCGACTCGCCCCGCGTGCGCCGCTCCCGGTGCGGTCCCGCCCAGCGGTCGATGCGGGTCTCGTGCGCCGCGGCCCGGGTCCGCCACTCGTCCGCCGTCAGCAGGGTCAGGACGGCGGCGGGCACCGACCCACCCTAGGTCGCGCCCGCGGCGCTCAGCTCCCGGCCGGCTGCCCGGGAATGGTGAACAGGGGTTCCCAGGCCTCGTCCGCTCCTACAGGGAAGAGCGTGCCGGGCGTCTCCCCCCGGCTCGCCCAGCGAGCCTCGTACGGCAGGCCGTCCAGCACCACGCGGGCGCCGCGCTGGTAGAGGACCTCGGGGTTCCAGCTCTCGCTCACCCCGGTGACGGTCGGCACCGGCTCGGGGGCGGCCTTCCTGGTGCTCACGGCGCCGAGGAGCGCCCACGGCGACGGCGTCCCCGTGGTGGCGGGGATGGCGGGATCGACGCCCGTGGCGTACCAGCGCGCCTGGTAGACGTCTCCGTGCCAGACGACCTTGTAGCCGGCCGGGTACTGGCCCTCGGCGCGCCAGATCGGGTACGGGCTCGTGGCCGGGTCGTCCACGACCGGCTCGCGCACGGGGTCCCGGACCACGTCGCTGACCCGCACGGCGGGGTCGTCCCCGGCGAGGCCGGAGAAGACGTCCACGAAGGCGAGCGACTCCTGATCCACCCCGCTGCACGTGTTCGAGTGCACGGCCACGTCGGCGAAGCTGGCACTGCATCCGGTGTCCCGGTTGAGCGACCACAAGGAGACCCGGCCGAGGCCGTTGTCCCGGGCGAAGGCGATCAGCTCCCGGGCGTCGGCGAGGGTGAACACCTCGCCCTCGACATCGTTCTGCCCGATCATCGGCGTCGCGCCGACGCGGCTCCACGCCTGGGCCTCGGTGAGGTTGGTGCCCTGCTCCGCGTAGAGCGACCGGAGCTGCTCCGCGGTACCCCGCAGGGCCTGCTCCGTCGCGAGGGCCATCGACTGCGTCGTGGGCCGGGACGCGCCGTAGTTCATCGTCATCACGTTGACGCCGGTCAGGTCGAGCCCGCCGGCCATCGTCGCGCGCACGAGATCGACGGCCTCGGACGTGAGGCCGGTGGGCGCCACCGGGAGGGTGAGCCAGACGTCCAGCGACGAGCCCTCGGCCGCGCGCTCGCGCTGCAGGGCGGCGAGGGCCTCGGCGCGGCGGACGGTGGCCGCCTGGTCGGTGATGGCGGAGCCCTCGATGTCGAGGTCGATCACGGACACGTCGTAGCGGTCGACGACGGAACGGTAGGCGGCACCGAGAGCCCGGGTGTCCGTGCACGTCACGGCCAGCTCGTCGTTGGCCTGCCCGCCGAAGCTGATCATGACGTCGCCGCCGGCGGACCGGAGCTGGTCGATCCGGCGATCGAGCTCCAGATCGGAGTCCGCCTCGTCGAGCGAGTAGTACGTGCCCCAGGAGGGGGCGCAGTCCTCGTCGGGGTCGGCGACGACGAACGCCAGCGCGACGGTGCGCGCCGGGTTCGCCGCCGGGTCCTGGAACTGGAAGGTCGGCGTGAGCGTCACGTCGACGTACGGCACGCTCCACGACGTCGTCGTCGGCGTGGCGGTGGCGCGGCCCACGGCGCCGGTGAGGGACGCGTAGGCGCCTGCCACGAGCGCGCCGACGAGCACGAGCAGCAGTCCCAACCGGGTCCAGGACAGACGACGTGCGACCGGCTGCTCGTCGTCGGTGGGGCCCGCGGGGGATGCGGCGCGCGCTGCGCGCATGGAGGACCTCGCTCTCGTCGACGCCGTCCCGGGTGGGACCGCGCGCTACTGGGATCAGCTCGTACCGACGGTGCCACCTGGCGGAGCGGGTGCGGAGGTGCCGGACGGCCGCGTCATCACGACGGGTGAGCGGGGGCAGCGTCGGGGGGTCGGCTGACCGCACGATGCCGGAGGACGTCGTGAGCTCGGGCGGGATGCCTGATGCCCGTCGGACCCGATGAGCAGAAGGTGGACACTCGATGCAGCGCACCGTGCCCGATCCGCGCCGGCCCAGCGTCCGGCGGCAGTGGGGCAGCGATCGTCGGCGGCAGCCGCTCCCGCTGGTCGCCCCGAAGGTGTCCGAGCGACGCATGACGATCGGCCGGCTGGCCATCGTGCTCACGGTGTCGGCGTGGGCGGTCTACGTCGCCTTCACGATCGAGCAGCAGTTCATCGAGGGCAAGGCGAACAGTGCGCGCCTGGTCATCGAGGCGATCGTCTACCTGCTGATGGTGACGGGGCTGGCCACCTCGGCGATGGCCTACCTGATCACCCGCATCGGCTTCTTCTACCGGAGCCGGGCGCACGCACGGGCCTCCCGCGTGGTCCTGGACGCGTTCTTCGACCAGCCCGCGGCCCCGGTGACCGTCCTGGTCCCGTCCTACCAGGAGGACGAGCGGGTCATCCGCACGACGCTGCTCTCCGCCGCCCTCCAGGAGTACCCGTCGCTCCAGGTCGTGCTGCTCATCGACGACCCGCAGCACCCGACGACCCGACGGGCCCGGGCGCTGCTGGACGAGGCGCGAGCCCTCCCCGGCACCATCGAGGCCGAGCTGGGGGTGCCCGCGAGCCGGTTCCGCACCGCCCGGGACGCCTTCGAGCGGTCGGTCGGCGACGGCGCCGGCCGGGCCGCCACCACCGAGGACCTGGACGAGCTCGCCGGCCACTACCGGTTCGCCGTCGAGTGGCTGGACGACCTGGCGGCCCGGCACGAGGTCATCGACCACACCGACGTCTTCTTCGTCGACCACGTGCTCGGGGCGCTGGCGGCCGACCTGGCCACGGTCGGGGCGGCCCTGACCTCCGCCTCCGCCGAGCGCATCGTGCTCCCCACGGGCCGGCTGCTGCAGCTCTACCGCCGGCTCGTCGCCACCTTCGGGGCACGGGTCACCAGCTTCGAGCGCAAGCGCTACCGGTCGCTGTCGCACGAGCCGAACAAGGCGATGAACCTCAACAGCTACATCGGTCTGATGGGTGGCAGCTACCAGGAGGTGCAGACCCCGCTGGGGCTGGCCCTGGTCCCCTCGTCGGCGCGAGCGGCCGACCTGATCGTCGACGAACCGGCGTTCGTCCTCACCCTCGACGCCGACAGCATGCTGCTGCCGGAGTACGCGGCCCGGATGGTGCACCTCCTCGCGCAGAGCGCCCACTCGGGTGTGGCCGTCGCGCAGACGCCGTACAGCTCCTTCCCCGGGTCGGCCACCCGTCTGGAGCGCATCTCGGGAGCGTCCACCGACCTCCAGCACATCGTCCACCAGGGGATGACCCAGTACGACGCCACGTTCTGGGTCGGCGCCAACGCGGTGCTCCGCAAGAGAGCCCTGGACGACATCGTCGAGGTCGACTACGACGGCGACTTCGAGATCCGGCGCTACATCCAGGACCGCACCGTCATCGAGGACACCGAGTCCACCATCGACCTCGGCGTCCACGGATGGCAGCTGGTCAACTACCCGGAGCGCCTGGCCTACTCCGCGACGCCGCCGGACTTCGGTTCGCTGTGCATCCAGCGTCAGCGCTGGGCCAACGGTGGCCTGCTCATCCTGTCCAAGCTGCGCGAGCAGATGCGGGCCCGCCGGGCCCGCGGCGAGCGGAACCGCTTCGGCGAACTGTTCCTGCGGGTCAACTACATGGCCTCGATCGCCTGGAGCTCGGTCTGCCTGCTGACGATGCTCGTCTACCCGTTCAACGCCGAGCTGCTCAACCCGTTGCTGCTGCTGGTGTCGATCCCGTACTTCCTGATGATGGCCGGAGACCTGCGGGCGACGGGCTACCGCCGGACCGACGTGTTGCGCATCTACGGGTTCAACCTCGTGCTGCTGCCGGTCAACCTGTCCGGATCCTTCGCCTCGATCCTGCAGCTGATCACCGGTGAGAAGAGCGCCTTCAAGCGGACGCCCAAGGTCCGGGACCGCACGACGGCCGGCGCCTTCTTCATCCTCGCTCCCCTCGCGCTCATCGGGCTCGCCGGGTACTCGGTCGTCATCGACATCCAGCGCGAGCAGTGGGGGCACCTGGTCTACGCCCTGCTCAACTTCACGCTGGCCAGCTACGCGATGGTGGCCTTCGTGGGCATCGGCAACAGCGTCGTCGACCTGTGGGTGCACCTGCGGGACTGGCTGTACCGGCCGGTCGACACTCGCCGGCCGGTCACCCGGGGCCGGGCTCCGAAGACGTCCGGCGTCCCGCACGCCCTGGGTCGCCGCCCCGCCGCGGACCCGCCGGTCCACGACTGGGCCTCGGTGTTGCACTACGGCGTCCCCGGAACCGAGGGTGGCGCATCGGTGGAGGAGCCGGCTGGAGTGGGCGCTGCCCCGCGGCACCGCCCCCCGGTGCCTGCGCCCCGGCATCCCGGGCCCGAACAGCGCGCCGGCGTCGCGGCGTTCCGCGACTTCATCTTCTTCACCGTGTTCCAACCCGTCGTCGACCTCGGGACCGGTGCACCGGTGGGTTACGAGGCCCTGTGCCGGTTCGCGGACGGCCGTCCGCCTCAGGAGCGGCTGGACGTGGCGAACAGCAGCGGCCTGGGCGTCGACCTGGACAGCGCGATGATGCGCGCCTCGCTGGCCGCCGCGGGCGCGCTGCCCGAGGGGGCCTGGGTCTCGGTCAACGTGTCACCGGCCATGTGGGAGGCGAGGCGCGAGCTGTCCGCCATCCTGGGCGAGTCGTCGTGTCCGGTGGTGCTGGAGTCCGGTGCGCTGCCTGCAGGCCAGGAGCTCTCGCCCGCCGACGTCCCCATCGGCGTCCAGATCGCCGTGGAGGACGCGCTCGTCGGCTACGACAG
The DNA here is from genome assembly GCA_042090795.1 of Blastococcus sp. Taxonomy (GTDB): domain Bacteria; phylum Actinomycetota; class Actinomycetes; order Mycobacteriales; family Geodermatophilaceae; genus Blastococcus. The sequence goes on from JBELIQ010000001.1 coordinate 156,783, forward strand.
CTTCAGCAAGGTGGAGCAGTACCGTCCGGCGTTCCTCAAGCTCGGCCGGGAGACGACGGCGGGGATCGATGGCGACTCGGCCCGGCGCGCCCTGCTGGCGGCGCTCGTGCCGTTCGCGGCGGAACGCGACTGCCAGGTGATCGCGTCCGGCGTGGAGACCGCGGCCGAGCGGGATGCGCTGCAGTCCTGCGGAGGGCGGTTCGGTCAGGGGTACTTCCTCGGCCTTCCCGCGCCCGCCGGCCGCGGAGCGAGGCGTCCGGACATGGTCGCCGAATCCGTGGACTGATGCCGTGCCGTGCCGTGCCGTGCCGCGTCGTGCGGCACAGCACGGCACCTGTCAGTCGGCCTCGTTGCCGGGGCGGGCGACCCCGTCGTCACGCTGCGCCTCGTCGTCGGTGGTCAGCGTCGCCGAGCCCTCCGGTGCGCCGTCCGGTGCGGGGGCGGCGCCGTCGGTGGTGTCGGGGGAGTCCCGGTAGCCGGTGCCCTCGGGTTCGCTCATACGTCTGATCCTCCGGATCTCGTGGTGGGGTCGGCGACCTCGCCGGACGCGCCGGCCCGCCGGGCGCGCGCGACGTCGCCGTCGGCTCCGGCGGGCAGGTCGTCGCCCTGGGCGGCGTCGCGCTCCAGGGCGTCCTCGCGGGTGAGGGGCACGTCGTCGGAGGACGACGCCAGGTCGCTGTTGGCGCCGGTGCCCGAGGACGTCGGGACGTCCTGCTGGATCCGGTCGCTGCCCTGCGGATCGCTCACGGTGCCTCCTCGGTCGGCGTCGTCGTCCCCGACCCTTGCCCGGTGCCCCTGGGCTGAAACGGCGACGCACCGCCCTCCCGCGTGGGAGGAGCGGTGCGTCGCCGTGCGGAGCGAGGCTCAGAAGCAGGCCTCGTCGACCTCCATGAGGGCGTTGTCGGTGTTCTCGACGATGATCCGCTCGGAGGACAGCCGCGGCAGCACCTGGCTGGTGAAGAAGCGGGTGGCGGCGAGCTTGCCCTCGTAGAAGAACCGGTCCTCACTCCTCACGTCCCCGGCCAGCGCGGCCAGGGCGACCTCCGACTGGCGCACCAGCAGCCAGGCGGTGACCAGGTCGCCGACCGACAGGAGCAGGCGGCTGCTGTTCTGGCCGACCTTGTAGAGGGCCTTCATGTCCTGCTGGGCCTCGGTGAGGTGGCCGAACATCGCGGTGAGCATGCCCTGCACGTCGTTCAGGGCGGCCGCGAGCGCGGCGCGCTCCTCCTTGAGCCGGCCGTTGCCCGCCTCGTTGTCGATCGTGGCCTGGATCTGGCCCGCGAGCCAGGTCAGGGCGACGCCGCCGTCCTTGACGATCTTCCGGAAGAAGAAGTCCTGACCCTGGATCGCGGTGGTGCCCTCGTAGAGGGTGTCGATCTTGGAGTCGCGGATGTACTGCTCGATCGGGTAGTCCTGCAGGAATCCCGACCCGCCCAGGGTCTGCAGCGACTCGGCCGTGAGCAGCTGGGTGGCGCGCTCGGAACCGAAGCCCTTCACGATCGGCAGCAGCAGGTCGTTGAGCCGGGCGGCGAGCGTCGCCTGCTCGCTGTCCGCGGTGCCCTCGGCCTCGGCGGCGGTGACCTGGTCGCGGAAGCTGGCGGTGTAGAGGTACAGCGCGCGCATGCCCTCGGCGTAGGACTTCTGCAGCATCAGCGAGCGGCGGACGTCGGGGTGGTGGGTGATGGGGACCCGCGGGGCGTCCTTCGACGTCGCGGTCAGATCGGCGCCCTGGACGCGGACCTTCGCGTAGTCGAGGGCGACCTGGTAGCCGGCCGACAGCGTGGCGATCGCCTTGGTGCCCACGAACATCCGCGCGTACTCGATGATCGTGAACATCTGGGCGATGCCGTCGTGCACCTCGCCGACCAGCCAGCCCTGCGCCGGGACGGGGCCGTCGCCGAAGGTCACCTCGCAGGTCGTGGAGACCTTGAGGCCCATCTTCTTCTCGACGTTGGTCACGTAGGCGCCGTTGCGCTCGCCGAGCTCACCGGTCTCGACGTCGACGTGGAACTTGGGGACGACGAACAGCGACAGCCCCTTGGTGCCCGGCTTCGCGCCCTCGGGGCGGGCCAGGACCAGGTGGATGATGTTGTCGCTCAGGTCGTGCTCGGCGGAGGTGATGAACCGCTTCACGCCGGAGATGTGCCAGGAGCCGTCGGGCTGCTGCACCGCCTTGGTCCGCCCGGCGCCGACGTCGGACCCCGCGTCGGGCTCGGTGAGCACCATGGTGGCACCCCAGCCCTTCTCGATCATGAGCAGCGCCAGCTTCTTCTGCTCCTCGGTGCCCAGGTCGTAGAGGGTCTGGGCGAAGGAGGGGCCGGAGCCGTACATGAACACGGCCGGGTTGGCGCCGAGCACCATCTCGAAGGCGCCCCAGGTCAGCACCGCGGGCGCGCCGAAGCCACCGAGCTCCTCGGACAGGTCCAGCCGGAACCACTCGCCCGCGTCCAGCGCCTGCACCGACTTCTTGAACGACTCGGGGAGGGTCACCGAGTTCGTGGCCGGGTCGAACACCGGCGGGTTGCGGTCCGCGTCGGTGAACGAGGCGGCGATGGGGCCCTCGGCGAGCTTCCGGATCTCGGCCAGCACACCGCGGGCGGTCTCGGCGTCCATCTGCGCGAAGGGCCCGGTGCCGAACCGGTCCTTGGTGTCGAGGAACTCGAACAGGTTGAACTCGAGGTCCCGCAGGTTGGCGGTGTAGTGCGTCATCGCGTAGGTGCTCCCGTACTCCGTGCCGGTGGACGGCTGTTGCTACTCGCCAGTAACAACACATGTTACCGGCTGGTAGCGCGGTGCAGGCAGCACTCCGCGCGGACACGCCCCGGAGGGGTGCCCGCGTGGAGGGTGGGTCAGGAGCGGTGGCGCCGGCGGGTGCGGAGCACGAGGCTCAGGAGCCAGCCGACCAGGGCGCCGAGGCCGGCCGCGATCACCAGCGCCACGACCAGCGGCGCCTCGACGTCGGCGAAGACCAGGCTGATGTCGACGGTCTGTCCGTTGAAGACGACGAACAGCACCAGGACCACGGTCACGAACACCAGCAGCGCCAGCGCCAGCGACCGGCCGATCGTGCGGCCCGCCTTCCGGGTGCGGCCCGGCTCCGCAGGCGCCGCAGGGGCCGGCTCGGAGGCCGGCGCCGCGCCCGGGCGGTCGAGACCGACGCTCAACGGGTCGCGTGCCCCGCCCGCGTTGCGGGGGTCGGGCGTGGTCACCGTGCGTCCGGTTCGGTGTCGGCGGGCGGGTAGGCCGGGCCGGCGATCCCGTCGGCCGGGCCCTCGACCGCCCCGAGGGAGTCGCGGTCCTCGCCGGGCGCCTTGTCGGCCCCCAGGGGCTCGGCCTCGCGGTCGGATCCTGCGTCGTTTCCGTCGGGCATGGTCACCGTCCGGTCATGCCCGCTGGGGAGGGGTGGGAAACCGGATCAGCCCTGGTCGGCCAGGGAGGGGCCCGCCTCGTGACGCGGGTGGCCATGGGTGCGTTCGCGCTGCTTCATGCGCGCCTCGAACACGTGCCGGTCGCCGTCCGCGAACTCCTCGCGGGCGCGTGCGTCGTAGTCGCGGAACGCGCTCCAGTAGCCGGCGTCGAAGTCCTCGACGATCTGGAAGGTCCACCGGTCGGCGATGACGTTCCGCCCGACGAGGTCGCGGTCGAGATCCGCGGCCAGGTCCGTCGCGCCGGCCTGCTCGAAGAGGTCGACCGACTCCTGCAGGAGGCGGTCGGCCTTGCCGGTGAGCTGGTGGAAGGCGTAGAGGAAGCCCCGGGCCTGGTCCACCGTCTCCAGGGCCTCGGAGAGCTTGCCCAGCGCCTCGACGGTCGCGTCGTCGAGGTCGGGGCGGGTGCGGTCGCTGGTCACCCGCCCATCCTGCGGCGGGGGTGCGCGGCCCGCAGGTCAGCTGCGGGCGACCGCTGCGTCGACGAGCTTCTCGGCCAGCCGGCGACCGTGCGAGGCCGGCCCGTCCGGGCCGAGCAGACCGCCGGAGAGGTACATCCCGTCGATGATCAGGTGGATCTGGGCGGCCAGGTCCTCCCCGCCGCCGGGCACGATCTGGTCGGTCAGCCGCTCGAGCCGCATGTGCAGCTCGAACTTGTAGTCGGCGGCGGCGCTGCGGGCCGGGTGCTGGGGGTCGTCGTACTCGCTGCTGACGTTGGTGAACGGGCAGCCACGGAAGCCGACGCGGGTGACGTCCCGCTCGACGGCGTCCACGACGGAGAGCAGAGCGGCGCGCGGATCACCCTCGAGCCGGCCGAGCTCCGCATCGATGAAGCCGAGCACCGTCGCGGACTTGCGGGCGAGGTAGGCGCCCACCAGGTCGTCCTTGCTCTTGAAGAGCCGGTAGACGGTCATCTTGCCCAGCCCGGTCTCGCGGACGAGCTCGTCCATGCCGACGCTGCGCGAGCTGCGACTGGAGAACAGCCGCTCCGCGGTGTCGAGCACGATCGCCTGACGTTCGGCTCGGCTCCGGCGGACCGGGGTCGAGATGTCGTCGACGGAGGCGAGGGGGAGGGCGGCGGTCACGGGGAGGCATGTTGCCCGCTCGCGGAACGGAGCAGTTCGCGGCACGCCGACGATGATCGCTCTGAGTGACCAGAGGTTTACGGGCCCTGCGAGGCGGGACGGGCGTCTGGGGCCGGTGTGATCACCGACGGTGACCGTCGGGTCCGGCGAGGCGGGACCCCGCGGGGGTCAGGAGCGGCGCACGCGGCGCGGGTTGGCCAGCATCCGGGCCACGGCGGCGGCCGGCGAGGTGTCCTCCCGCTCGTCGCCGGTGGTGCGCCGCGGCGAGGAGTCGGCTGCTCGGCTGTCGCGCTGTTCGTCGTCCATGGGGTGCAGCCTGCCCCCCACCCGCGCCCGGAAACCAGGCGTGCAGGACATGTCACCGCTCAGGAGGGGAGACATCCGTCACGGTGGGATCCCGTCAGGGTCAGCCGTCCTCCGCGAGCGCCTCGGCGAGCGACGTCAGCTGCGCCAGCTGCCACTCGACGAACGGGACGTCGTCCGGGGGTCCCTCGGTGACCGCCACGACCGGCACGTCCCCGTCACCGGCCGCCTCGCGCAGCTGCTCCTGGACGGCTCCCTCTGCCGCGTCGTCCTGGATCAGCACCGCGACCCTTCCCGCGCGCAGCGCCGACGCGAAGGCGGCGACGGCGTCCGGTGACGGGTCGATCCCCGAGCGCATGCTGCGGAGGAACTCCCGCGGGGTCCCGTCGACCAGCCCGACGGCCTCGGCCGTGCGCCCGTACAGCGGCCGGGTCGTCGCGTAGGTCCGTCCGGCCGTCTGGCTCCGGAGGGCGGCGACCGCCTCGAGGAAGGGCTGCAGCTCGGCGGTCCAGGCCATGTGCTGCGCGTCGAAGTACGGCGCGGCGTCGGGAGAGAGGTCGGCGAGCTCGCGGGCGACCGCCGCGCCCACCTCGGGCACGGCGGCCGGCTCGTACCAGAGGTGCGGATCGCGCCGCTGCGCCGCGCTGCCGACGACCTCCGCGGCGTTCACCACCACGGGGTCGCCCGACGCCGCCTCCGCGGCCTCGATCGCTGCCACGTCGTAGCGCACCCCGTTGACGACCACGAGGTCCGCGGCGACGACGACGGCACGGTCGGCCGGCGGCAGGTCGGCCGCGGAGCCGGCGATCGTCGTGACGGTCGCGCAGTCCCCGCCCAGCCGCTGGACGACCTGCCCCCACGCGGCCACGGACACCACCACGTCGAGCACCTCGCCGGGGCAGGCGGCCGGATCGCCCGGGACGACGGTGGCCGTACCGCCGTCCGCGTCGTCGTCCGAGCAGCCGGGCAGCGCCACGAGCGCCAGCACCGACAGGCCGCTCAGGAAGGCGTGCCGCACGCGTCCTCCCTCGCCGACGACGGATCTCGCGCCGAGTATGGCGGACCGGATCGTCCGGAAGACCGGGGCAGGGTCAGACGTCGGGGCTGTCGGCGCCCCCGTCGAGCTCCCTGCCCTCGGCCGGCTCGTCGGGGTGCGGCGTCGTGCCCGGCCCGTCGGCTTCCCGGGACGGGGCGCCGCCCTCGGGCTGGTCGACGTCGGGAGCGCGTTCGGCCTCGGTCATCGCGGGTCCTCCTCGGGACGCGGTCGGTGTCGTCGCCCCTGTGCCCGCAACCACCCCGGCCGGAAACGGTCAGGTGACCTCGGTGGCCGGCGGCACCCGGGGCAGCACCGCCGCGACGTCGTCGTCGCCGGGCAGCCCGCCCCGTGCGCCGGACCCCGTCGTGGACAGCGCGGCGGCGGCGACGGCGTAGCGGACGGCGCCTCCCAGGTCCTGCCCGCCGGCCAGGCCCTGCGCCAGCGCCCCGGTGAAGCAGTCGCCCGCGCCCGTGGTGTCCACGACGTCGACCGCAGGGGGCTCCTGCAGCACGGCCGGGCCGCCGTCGGCCGGGACGACCAGCGCTCCCCGTGCACCGAGCGTGACCACCACGGACCGGACGCGGAGGCCCCGGGCCAGGTCGGCCAGCTCCGCCGGTGTCCGCCCGCCGGGCGCGGCGCCGGCCAGCTGGACCAGCTCGTGCTCGTTGGGCACCAGCACGTCGACGCGGGCGAGCAGCTCGCCGGGCAGCAACCGGGGCGGTGCCGGGGTGAGGACGACGGTGCCGCCCGCGGCCGTGGCGGCGGCCAGGACCGTCTCCACCGGCACCTCGAGCTGCAGCAGCAGCACGTCGGCGCGGTGCACGGGTTCGACGTCCACGTCGGCGGGCGTCAGGGCGTCGTTGGCGCCCGGGACCACGACGATGAGGTTCTCCCCGGTGCCCTCCTCCACGGGGATGGTGGCCGTGCCCGTCGGCAGGCCGGGGGTGCGGTGCACCCGGCTGACGTTGACCCGCGATCCCGCCAGTGCCGCCAGCTGCCGGTCGCCGGCGGGGTCCTCGCCCACCCGGCCCACCATGTGCACCCCGGGACCGAGCAGACCTGCGGCGGCGGCCTGGTTGGCGCCCTTGCCGCCGGGCGCCCGGGTGGAGGACCGGCCGACGACGGTCTCGCCGCGGCCGGGCAGCCGCTCCACCGCGACGAGCACGTCCTCGTTGACGCTGCCGACGACGGTCACGGACACGGGAACCTCCAGGGACGGGACGGGGGCCCCAGGAGTACCAGAGACGGTCAGGCGCCCCGGGCGCGGCGTCGGGCGCGCAGCGGCAGCGCGTACCAGGCCAGCCCGCCGAGCACGACGAGGCAGCCGCAGCCGGCCACTGCCGGGATGCGGCCCAGCGCCACGTCGAGGACCAGGAGCACCGCGCTGGCGATGCCGACGAGGAGCAGCGCGAGGCCGGCGCGGAGGGAGCGGTCGGCGTAGGCCACCAGCTCCTCCTTGCGCCGCAGCCGGAACAGCGTGCGGTGGAACGCCACGGGCGCGACCAGCAGCACGGTGGCGCTCGCCGTGGCGAGCAGGGTCACCGTGTAGACCGTCGTCCCGAACGTGCCCAGGTCCTGGAACCGCGCGGTGAAGGCGAGACCGAGCAGGAAGGCGAAGAGCACCTGCACGCCGGTCAGGACGACGCGGACCTCCTGCAGGACCTCGTTGACGTTGCGGTCGAGCACCTGGTCGCGGGTCTCGCCCCGGGCCTGCGCGGACGCCTGGGCGTCGGTCGGTTTCCGGTCCACCGGGCTGCGGTACCGCGGGCAGGACCCGCCGACACGCAGGAGGACCCGATGGCGACCGACGACCGCGACACCGTGCGGCAGGAGTTCGGCGAGGCGGTCAACATGACCGCCGCGGAACTGGAGCGCTGGCTCGGCAGCGACGAGTCGCAGGCCGTGGGGCAGAAGGACGGCGACGGCGAGTCCACCGGGCACGCATCCGGCCGCCGGATCGTGGAACTGCTGCGCACCAAGAAGGACGACCTCACCGACGACGACCTCGCCCACATGCGCAAGGTGCACGGGTACGTGCAGCGGCATCTGGCGCAGGAACCGGCGAAGGAGGACGTCGAGACCTCGAAGTGGCGGTACTCCCTGATGAACTGGGGGCACGATCCGCTGAAGAAGGGCTAGTCCCCGTGCTGCCGACCTCCCTCCCCCGCAACGACCCCGCGCAGTACGACGACCTCGCCGACCAGTGGTGGGAGGCCTCCGGCGGGTTCGCGGCGCTGCACTGGCTGGCCGCCTCCCGGGCCGAGCACATCCCTCCCGCGCCGCGGCCGGGGTCGGTGCTGGTCGACCTGGCCTGCGGCGGCGGTCTGATGGCCCCGTACGTGGCCCGGCTGGGCTACCGGCACGTCGGCGTGGACCTGGGCGCGGCGGGGCTCCGGCTGGCCGCCGGCCACGGGGTGCGGCCGGTACGCGCCTCGGTGCTGGCCGTGCCGCTGACCGACGGCTGCGCCGACGTCGTCGTGGCCGGGGAGATCCTCGAGCACGTCGAGGACGACGTCGCCGTGCTGTCCGAGTGCGCCCGGCTGCTGCGCCCGGGCGGCGTCCTCGTCATCGACGCGCTGGCCGCCACCCGGATCGGCCGCTTCCTCATGGTCACCGTCGCCGAGCGGCTCCCCGGGGGGCCGCCGCCGGGCATCCACGACCCGGCGCTGTTCGTCGACCGCGCCCGCCTGCTGGCCGCCGCCGAACGGCTGGGGCTCGACCTGCGGCTGGTGGGGCTGCGGCCGTCCCTGCGCGACGCCGTCGGCTGGCTGCTGGGCCGGCGCTCCGGGGTGCGGATGAAGCCGACGCGCTCGACCGCGGTCGTCTTCGCCGGGTACGGCCGCAAGCGCTGAGGGGCACGGGACGCGCCCCGCACGTACCGTCGGGGCATGAGCGACGCCGTCCTGACCGGGGCCGGATCGGCCCTCCCCGCCGCGTTGGAGCAGGAGGCGGCCTGGGACGGCTTCTTCGCCGACCACTACGCCGACGTCCGGGCCGCCAAGCGCATCTTCCTGGGCGCCGGGGTGCGCCGCCGGCACGCCGTGGCCAACCCGCTGGACGAGGATCTCAGCAACTGGGGCACCGGCGCGCGCATGGAGCGCTACGTCCAGGAGGCGCTGCCGCTGGGCAAGCAGGCAGTGGCCGGGGCGCTGGACGCAGCCGGGCTCGCGCCCGGTGACGTCGGCCTGTTCGCCGTCGCCACCTGCACCGGGTACGCCACCCCGGGCCTCGACATCCGGCTGGCCAGCGACCTGGGCATGCCTCCGGGCCTGCAGCGGCTGCTGATCGGCCACATGGGCTGCTACGCCGCGATCCCCGGCCTGGCCGCGGTGGGCGACTTCGTCGCCGCGCGGTCCCGCCCCGCGGTGCTGCTCTGCTGCGAGCTGACCAGCCTGCACGTCCAGCCGGCCGAGCGGGACCTCGAGCAGGTGGTGGCCCACGCGCTGTTCTCCGACGCGGCGGCCGCCGTCGTCGTCGAGCCCGGCGCGGGCCGCGGCCGCCGGCTGGCCGGTGTGGTGGCCCGCACCGACGCCTCCACCGCCGACCTGATGACCTGGGACGTCACCGACCTGGGCTTCCGCATGGGCCTCTCGCCCCGGGTGCCCGGCGTGCTGTCCAAGCACGTGGGCGAGGTCGTCGAGGAGCTGCTGTCCAGCGCCGGGCTGCGCGTCGAGGACATCGCCGGCTGGGCCGTCCACCCCGGCGGGCCGAAGATCATCGACGTCGTCCGGGACGAGCTGGGTCTCGCGGAGGAGCAGGTGGCTGCCTCCCGGCACGTGCTCTCCGAGCACGGCAACTGCTCCTCGGCGACGGTGCTGCTGGTGCTGCAGGAGATGGCCGACGTCGACGGCCCGATCGTGGTCATGGCCTTCGGTCCCGGCCTCACGCTCTACGCGGCGCTGCTGCTCCCGGCCTGACGCGGAACACCTGGCTCACCGCGTGCTCGGAGCGGTGCCCGTGAGTGACCCGGAGCGATAACGTGTGTGGCGTGGATCACGCGGGGCGGACGGTGCGGGTCTTCCTCGTCGACGACCACGAGGTGGTCCGCCGTGGCGTCGCCGAGGTGCTCGAGGACGATCCCGCCCTGGTCGTGGCAGGGGAGGCGGGTTCGGTGGCCGAGGCGCTGGCGCGGGTTCCCGCCGTGCGGCCCGACGTCGTGGTCCTCGACATGCGGCTGCCCGACGGCAGCGGTGCGGATCTCTGCCGCTCGCTGCGCCAGCGTCTGCCGGGGCTGCCCTGCCTGGTGCTGACCAGCTACTCCGAGCCCGAGGCGCGGGAGGCGGCGGTGCGGGCGGGAGCGACGGGTTTCCTGCTCAAGCAGGTGCGCGGCCCCGCGCTGATCTCCGCCGTCCACACCGTCGCCGCAGGCGGCACGCTGCTCGAGGAGGTGTCCGCCGCACCCCCGCGCCCCCGCACGCCAGCGGCCGGTGACCGCCTCGAGCTGCTGACCGACCAGGAGCGGATCGTGCTGCGGCTGATCGGCGAGGGCCTGACCAACCGGCAGATCGGCGCCCGCATGGGGCTGGCCGAGAAGACGGTGAAGAACTACACCAGCCACCTGCTGGCCAAGCTCGGGCTCGAGCGGCGCACGCAGGCGGCGATCCTGGCCACCCAGCTGAAGGATGCGGCCGCCGGCTGAGCAGGTGCGGTCAGCGGTCCAGTGGAACGGTCCACACGACCTCGGTGCCCGACGGCCCACCGGAGGCGGTGAGCCGTCCACCCCGCCGTTCGGCGCGGTCGGCCAGGTTGGCCAGCCCGCTGCGCACGGTGATCGACGGCAGCCCGCGACCGTCGTCGGTCACCTGCACGCCGAGGGCGTCGGTGACGGTGACGGTGACGGTGACGCGGTCGGCAGCGGCGTGGCGCACCACGTTGGTGACCAGTTCGCGGATCGTGGCGACGACGTCCGGAACCAGCTCGGCGGGCAGGTCCTCGACCGCCCCGTGCACCCGGAGGTCCGGCCGCAGGCCGTGGCCGTCGACCACCGAGCGGATGACGTCGGCGAGCCGCTGGCGCACCCCCTCGGGGGAGGCGTCGTGGTGCTGCAGCTCGAAGATCGACGACCGGATGCGCGAGATCGTGCCGTCGAGCTCGTCGACCCGCTCGGCCAGCCGCGCGGCCAGGTCTGGGGATTCGGCCGCGACGGAGCGGCCAATCCGGTCCAGGGCCAGGGCCGTGGCGAAGATCCGCTGCACCACGTGGTCGTGCAGGTCACGGGCGATGCGGTCGCGGTCGGCCTGCACCTGCAGCCGCCGCTCCCGCCGCTGGCTGCGGACCAGCTCGAGTGCGACGGTGGCCTGGGCGGCGAAGGCGGCGGCAAGGTCGAGCAGCTCCGGTTCGAACGGCTCGCCGTCCTGCCGCCGGAGCACCACCAGGGTGCCGACCGCGGGCGGACCACCCACCGGGATGAGCATGGCCGGGCCGTACTCGTAGGAGAACTCCGCGGCCAGCGCCGGTGCCGAGCCGGCCAGCCGCTGGAACTCGTCGTCGGTGACCAGCCTCGGGACGCCGGACGTGTGCGCCTCGCGCAGGAGCTCGTCGTCCATGGGCACGCGCACGCCCTCCGCTTCGGCGCCACTCGGACCGAAGGCCACCATGACGCGCAGCGACGTGTCGTCCCCCGGGACGGGGACGAGCACGCCACCTGCCTGCGCCCGGCACAGCGCGGCGATCCGGGCCGCGGCCACGCGCAGCACCTCGTCCGGGTCCGCACCCTCCAGGAGACTGGTCGAGACGTCCGTCCCCGCCTGCGCCCAGGCGCGCCGCCGCTCGGCCCGCTCCAGGAGCCGTGCGTTCTCGATGGCCAGCCCGGCCACCGCGGCCAGCGCCTGCGTCGCCTCCTCGTCGGCGTCGGTGAACGGACCACCGCCCTGCTTCTCGGTCAGGTAGAGGTTGCCGAAGACGATGTCGCCGACGCACACGGGCACGCCCAGGAAGGAGCGCATCGGCGGATGCCCGTCCGGGAAGCCGCGGAACGCCGGGTGGTCGGCGAGGTCGTCGAGCCGGAGGATGACCGGCTCGGCCACCAGGAGCCCGAGCAGACCCTGTCCCTGGGGCGGTGTGCCGATCCGCCGACGGGTGTCCTGGTCCATCCCCTCGATGACGAACCGGTCCAGCCGGCGGCCGTCGGCGCTGAGCACGCCCAGGGCGCCGTAGGTCGCCTCCACGTGCCGGACCGCGGCGTGCAGCACCTCGTGCAGGGTCGCCTCGAGGTGATTGCCGGAGGCGGCGGCGAGGACGGCGGCGGCCAGCTCGGGGGCGCCCCGCGACGAGTCGTCGCTCATCGGGGCGCTCCCTCGTCGGGCGGGGTCACGGCCCGACGGTAGGGACGCCGGCTCGTGCCGGGAAGGGGCTGCGGCGTCCCGGGCCGCCGGTCAGGCGCCACGTGCGACGCGGCGGGGGAGGGCGGGCCGGAGCAGGCGCTTGCGGCCGGCGCCGACCATCACCAGGTCGGCGCCGTGCATGGCCGCGTCCAGCGCCTCGAACACCGGGCGCTCGAGCACCGCGGTGCGCGTCCGTCCGCTGATGCCGGTCTCGCCGACGGCGCGCAGGACCAGCGCCTCCAGCCGGTCGTGGGCCGTCTCACGGACCTGCAGCGGTACGCGGGCGGTGGTCGCCAGCGGACCATCCGAGGGTTCGTCGAGGACGCTGACGGCCACCACCGTGGCCTCGCGCCGGGCAGCCTTGCGCAGCGCCCACACGAGGGCGTGGTGTCCCTCGGTGGAGCCGTCCACCTCGACCAGCAGCCACGGTGCGCGGCGACGCGGCGGCATCCACGCCACGTGCGCCGCGGGGAGGGGCTGGCTCATGCACTCGATCGTGGCCCGTGCGGCTCCCTCGCCCCAGGGACCAAGGGCCCGTACCCGCGGTGGGCGGAGCTCCCCCGGACGGGTTCCGACGGTCTCGCCCGGACGGGGGGGGGTGTGATCCCGCCGACTCAAGGACCGGGCCCTCCGCTCCGATGCGGGAGCCATGGACCCTCTCCGCCGGTTGCGGGCGACCAGCCTGCTGACCCGGTTCGCGGCGCTCAGCCTGCTGCTGACCGTGGCGGTCGGCGTCGTCCTGTCCTCGGTGCTCACCAGCGTCATCGAGGACCGAGCCCGCCAGCAGGCGGAGGACGCCGCCCTCATGGCGGTGCGCCTCGGGCTCCAGCCGCAGTTCAGCCCGGCCGACCTCGCCGGCGGGTTCGACGCCGCCCGGCTCGCAGCCGTGGAGCAGACCGTCGACGACGCCTCCGCGCAGTTCGGCGAGCGCGGGACGGCACTGGCCGCTTTCGACCCGGTCGAGCTGAAGGTCTTCGGCGCCGACCGCACGATCCTCTACCACTCCGAGAACCCCGAACTCGTCGGCGAGACCTCGAGTTCCGGGGAGCTGCGCTCCGCGCTCCAGGGGTACGTCGTCTCAGGCTTCGCGCACTCCGCGGACGACGGCGCCGACAGCGAGGAGGGCGCGCACCAACTGCTCGAGGTGTACGTGCCCCTCCAGTACGCCGGCGCAACCGGACCGGCCGGAGTGATCGAGCTCTACCTGCCGTACGCCCCGGTGGCGGCCGCGGTCCGCGACGACGTCGGGACCATGACCGCGACGCTGGCGATCAGCCTGGCCGTCTTCTACCTCGTCGTCTTCCGCCTGATCGCCGCGGCATCGGCGCGGATGCGCCGGCAGGCCGCAGCGCTGCAGGACTCCGCCGACCGCGACCGCCACCGGTCCACGCACGACGCCCTGACCGGTCTGCCCAACTGGGTCCTCCTGCGGGACCGCCTCGGACAGGGCCTCGCCGCCGCCAGCCGGTCGGACGCAGAGGTCGCCCTGCTGCTCATCGACCTCGACCGCTTCAAGGAGATCAACGACAGCCTCGGCCACTCCTACGGTGACAAGCTGCTCGTGCAGGTCGGGCCTCGGTTGCGCTCGGTCCTGCGCGACATGGACACCGTCGGTCGCCTGGGCGGCGACGAGTTCGCCGTCCTGCTGCCCTCGGTCGACGGCGTCGCCGAGGCACAGGCCGTCGCCGAGCGGCTCCGCCAGGCCCTGCACCAGCCCTTCGACGTCGACGGCGTGATCCTCGACGTCGAGGCGAGCATCGGCATCGTGCTGTCCCCGTGGCACGGCGCCGACAGCGAGGAACTGCTCCGCAACGCCGACATCGCGATGTACGCGGCCAAGGAGCTGAAGGGCGGCGCGGTCGTCTTCCAGCCCGAGGTGCACGCCACCACCCCGGTCCGGCTGTCCGTGCTGGGCGACCTGCGGCGGGCGCTGGACAGCGACGACGAGCTGTTCCTGAACTACCAGCCCAAGGTCACCCTCGACGGCGAGCGGATCGAGGGCATGGAGGCGCTGCTGCGCTGGCAGCACCCCGTCCAGGGGCTCATCCCGCCGGGCGACTTCATCCTGGTCGCCGAGGGCACCGGCATCATCCTGCGGCTCACCGAGCGGGTGCTCGGCCTCGCCCTCGCCCAGCAGCGACGGTGGATCGACGGCGGCACCGCGGTCCCGGTGGCGGTCAACCTGTCCACCCGCTGCCTGCTCGACGCCTCGCTGCCCCATCTGGTGCAGCGGCTGCTGGCCGAGCACGGCGTCCCCGCGGGCCTGCTCCGGCTCGAGGTCACCGAGAGCGCCGTCATGGGCGACGCCGCCCGCTGCATGGACGTCCTGCAGCGGCTGCACGACCTCGGCGTCCACCTCTCGATCGACGACTTCGGCACCGGCTACAGCTCGATGGCCTACCTCCGCCGGCTGCCGGTCGACGAGCTCAAGGTCGACCGCTCGTTCGTCCTGGGCATGACCACCACCCCGCAGGACCTCGTGCTGGTCCGCACGGCGGTCGACCTGGGCCACAACCTGGGCCTCACGGTCGTCGCGGAGGGCGTCGAGAGCGCCGAGCACGTGGCCGCGCTGCGGGAGCTGGGCTGCGACATCGCCCAGGGCTACCACTACGGACGCCCGATGGCGGCCGAGCGGATGACCGAGCTGCTGGGCCGGATGGGCACGATCCACGACGACGGCACGATCCAGGACGACCAGGTGCGCGCCCGGCACTGAGCGGCGGCCCCGTGTGTGGAGCGGGTGACGAGAATCGAACTCGCACTGTCAGCTTGGGAAGCTGATGTTCTACCATTGAACTACACCCGCGTACCGGCCTGACCTGCATGTTCACCAGGTCAGACGCCCGGCGCGGTGCCGGGCGATCGGTCGGGGAGAGACTACACGCTGCCGGTCGCATGCCGGTGCCCGGCCGCGCTGACCGGCCGGCCCGCGAGGAGGGGCCCTCATCCCCGTGCGGGGGCTGCCCACCGCTCGGCCAGCGCGATCCGGGACTCGGTCCGGGCCGCCCAGTCCGCCTGCAGCACCCGGAACGGGCCGGTGGCCAGGCCCAGCAGCACGGCGGCCACGCGCGGCCGGAGCTGCGTCGCCGGCCAGCGGCGGAGGGCGGCCGCCTCCAGCTCCGCGCGGTACCGGCTGGCGCCGGCCGGTGCGGGCAGGATCGTCTCCAGCAGCACGAGGTGCCCGAGCAGAGTGGCCCAGTCGTCGATGCGGTGCCCGCGGCCGACGGTGTCCACGTCGAGCAGCCCGACCACCGAACCCGCCTCGACCAGCAGCTGGGACTCGTAGAAGTCGCCGTGCACCGGCACCTCGGGGTGCTCGCCCGGCTCGGCGGCGCGCAGCGCGCCGGCCAGCCGGTCCAGCCGGGGGCGCAGCTCCGGCGCGACCAGCGCCAGCACCGTCACGTGGTCGCCGACGCGTGCCCGGGCGTCCCCGGGACGAGCGCGGCCGACGGCGGTCACCTGCGCCGCCGCCGCGGGGAGGTGGTCGAGCAGGGCGTCCAGGGTGGCCGCGTCGGGCAGCCCGTCCCCGCCACCGGCGATCAGGTCGCGCATCGGCGTCCCCCGCAGCCCCGGGAGGACGACGACGCCGTCGTCGGTGCTGCCGATCGCCGGCGGCACCGGGACCGCGTCCCCGAGGACGGCGTGCCGCTCCACCAGCCGGCCGACGGCGACCGGCCGGACCACCTTGAGGAACAGCGATCCGGCGCCCGTCGTGGCCTCGACCACAGCGCGGCGGCCGGGCCGGTAGGAGCGCAGCCGCAGACGCACGGGGCCGTCGGTCAGGCCCAGCTCGGCGAGCCGGGCGCCGGCGGCCGGGGCGCGGCTGGCCCAGGCCAGTGCGGGCAGCGCCGGGTCCAGCGGCCAGCGCCAGACGCCGACCGCCACCCGCGCGCCGCCGGTCCCGCCCTCGAGGACGGTCGCCCCGGGCGGGATCCGGGCGCCGGTGGTGGCGGCGAGCGACTCCCGGGTCCTCCGGCCGTCGGCCCAGCCGACCTCGGCGGCGTACCGCACCGTCGCGCTCCCGGCGGGCTGCACCGTCGTGCCGGTGGCCCGCAGGGCGGTCAGCCGGCCGCCCGCCGGAGCCAGGGCGGCGTTCCACAGCGCGCCGGCCTCCTCGCCCAGCAGCAGGCGGAGCGCGGGCGGCCAGGCGCGACGCAGCGAGAGAGGCGCCGGCGGCTCGAGGACGGGCGGAGGCACCGGGCCACGCTAGAGCCCGGACATGGCAGTCCGACGAGAGCGGGATGAGCGCGGCTACCGGCGCATCTCCGCCAGGAAGGAGATCGCCTCGGTGCGCAGCCGCTCGGCCATCTGCGACAGGCCCATGGGCTCGGCATCGCCGACGAGCGAAGAGCCGACGAGCGTGGAACCGACGAGCGTGGAGCCGTCGACCGCGGTGGCGATCCCGTCGACCAGCCCGTTCATGTCGTCCACCGTCGTCCCCACGGTGCTCATCCCGCCGGCGACGTCCTCGCAGGCCTGCCGGATCTGCTCGACCTGGGCGGTGACCCGCTCGGTGGCCCGGCCGGTCTGGTCGGCGAGGTCCTTGACCTCGGAGGCGACGACGGCGAAGCCCTTGCCCGCCTCGCCGGCGCGGGCTGCCTCGATGGTCGCGTTGAGCGCCAGGAGCCGGGTCTGGGCGGCGACCGAGTCGATCAGCGCGATGATCTCCTTGATCTCCGCCGAGGAGCGGGTCAGCGAGGAGATCGTCTCGCGGCTGGTGCCGACCTCGCTGCTCGCGGCGGAGGCGGCGTGGGTCAGGCTCGACGCCGACGCGCTCATCTCCGTCGCCGCCGTCGCCACCTGCTCGGACATGGCCAGCACGACGGACTCGAACTCGTCGGCCAGCCGGAGCCGGGAGGTCTGCGCCTCGGTCACCCGGCCCGCGGTCTGCTGCATCGCATCCCGGGCCGTGTTGATGTCGACGGCGCCCTTGCGGAACGCGCCACGCAGACCGGTGAGCAGCAGCCGGCGGTGGAACCGGCCCTCGGCGGCGGCACCCAGCGCCGCCGACGCCTCGCGCACGTAGGCGTCGGAGGTGTCGAGCACCCGGTTGAGGCTGTCGTGCAGCGCCACCAGCTCCGGGATGTCGGCCATGCCGGGGAGCGGGAGGCTGCGCGCCTCGAGGTCGCCGCGCGCGGCGGCGTCGCAGGTCTCGGTCAGCCGGCCCACGACGGCCCGGTAGACCTCGAGCTCCTCGGCGTCGCTGCGCCGGGCGTCGCCGCGGCGTGGGAAGCGAGCGCCCATCTCAGCTCTCCTCGCTGTTGATGATCGACCACACGAAGTCCTCGTAGGAGGCCCCCTGGTCGGCGAGCACCTCGGCCAGCAGCCGGGACGACGCCTCGACGGCCGCCTTGGCGCTGGGGTGCCGGCGTTCCTCGGCGAGCAGCTGCCGGTAGAGCGGGACCACCCGCGCCACGGCCGCCGGCGCGGGGCGACGGCGGTTGGAGTGGTAGCCGACGATCCGGCCGTCGGCGCCGTAGGACGGCGTGACGTGCGCGAGCACCCAGTAGTGCCCTCCGTCGGAGGCGAGGTTGTTGATGTAGGCGAAGAGCTCGCGGCCCTCGGCGAGGGTCTGCCAGAGCAGGGCGAACACCGCGCGCGGCATGTCGGGGTGGCGGATCAGGTTGTGCGGCCGGCCGAGCACCTCGTCCAGCTCGTAGCCGCTGATCCGCAGGAAGACGTCGTTGGCGTAGGTGATCACGCCGCGCCGGTCGGTCTTGGACACGATCAGGTCCTCGGGCGGGAACGTGTGCTCGACTCCCGTGGGCCGTATCGCCCGTGGGGCGCCCCGTGTGCTGCCGGGCGCCGACTGGGTGTCCAGCACGTGCTCGCCTCCTCGTGTCCGTTTCGGTTCCGTCCTTCCCATCGGCAGGGCAGGGCCCGGACGGAACCGGGCCGGGACGACACCGCGCCCCGTCCGCATGGGGAAGTCGGACGGGGCGCGGTGGTCGGGCGGCGCCGGGGTCAGGGGCGCCGTCAGGCGGGCGGCGCGATCAGATCGCGACGCCGGTGCAGGAGGCCGAGCAGTCGACCGACCAGATCCCGCGCAGTGCGGAGAAGGTGGCCGAGCGGACCAGCCGCTCGCCCGCCGGGCCGGTGCGCTCCACCGGCCCGGTGGTCGGGGAGCCCGGGGTGCCGGTCGGGGGCGGCGTCGTGCCCGTCCCGGGCGGGGGAACGCCGGGCGTCGTCCCGTCACCGGGCGAGGTGCCCGGCGTGGGGGAGCTGCCCGCCGGAGGCGCGTCCGCACGGTAGGTGAGCGCCGTGGGAAGCACCGTGGAGCGGCCGTCGGGCGCGAACACGGCGAGGTCGTAGGTCCCGGCCACGCGCGCCGGCACCCGGAACTGCACCCGGGTCGCCGACTCGGAGACCACGGTCGCCCGGGCGGTTCCGCCGATGAGGACCTGCGGGCGGGCCGGCAGAGCTGTCCCGGTGATGGTCACCAGGGTGCCGCCGCCGAGGGACACGGCGTTGGGGCTCAGCGACGTGATGCGGAACTCGCCGACCGAGGGATAGGTGGTCGTGTCGGGCGCCGGTGCGCCGGGTGCTGTCCCACCGCCGGGCGGCGTGGGGGTGCCGGGCGTGGGGGTGCCGGGCGT
>JBELIQ010000001.1:175650-408592 GCA_042090795.1 Blastococcus sp.
GTGCTGTCCCACCGCCGGGCGGCGTGGGGGTGCCGGGCGTGGGGGTGCCGGGCGTGGGGGTGCCGGGCGTCGGGGTGCTGGGCGTGGGCGTGCTGGGCGTCCCGGGGGTCGGGGTGGAGCCGCCCGGAGGCGTGCCGGTTCCCGGGTCGCCGGGGACTGGTGTGCCCGGAGCCGGTGCGCCCGGCGCCGGCGTGACGGGGGTGGAGCCACCGGGGGGCGGGGTGCCCGGGACGGGGGTGCCGGGGATCGGTGTGCCCGGAGTCGGGGTGCCCGGGACCGGAGTGCTCGGCGTGGTGCCGGGGACCGGGGTACCGGGAACCGGCGTCCCGGGGGTCGGGGCGCCAGGCGTGCCCGGGGTGAGCGTGCCGGGGTCCGGGGTGGGCGGGGGCGTGGTGCCGCCGGGCGCCGGCGGGGTGGTGCCGCCGCCCGGGGCGTCGGGGGTCGTGCCCGGCGTCGTCCCGGGCGTGCTGCCCCCGCCGGAACCGGGGAGGGTCGTCCGCACGAGCAGCGGGGCGGCCGACGCCCGGCCGACGGGGGTGTCGTCGCGGAGCAACTGGACGGTCAACACGTAGCGGCCGTCGCCCAGGGCCACCGACGGCGACAGGCCGAGGCCGGAGAGGTCGTCGACCCGCCCCAGGTCGAAGACGGCGCTGCCCGTGTCGTCGGTGGCGACGGTCGCGCCGCCGAGCGTGACCGGCTTGTCGGCGAGGGCCCAGATGTTGCCCTCGAACTCCATGCCCAGGCCCAGGGCGACGGAGTAGTCGCCGCCGGCGGCCGAGCCGCTGACGCCGATCCGGGGGGAGACGGTGCCCGCGGGGGCGGTCATGGACGTGAAGGCGTACCGCACCGACTCGGCCGGGGTCCCGGTCAGCCGGGCCAGGGACAGCCGCCCGCCGGTGACCGACCGGCCCGCGAACGCGGGCTCCGGGTCGACGTCGTCGAGCAGCGCCTGCTTGATCTCCGCGGCGGAGGCGTCCGGCATCGCGGCCCGGTAGAGAGCGACGGCGCCGGCGACGATCGGGGAGGAGAAGGACGTCCCGTTGGCCAGCGAGTACCCGCCGGTGTTGGTGGTCACGACGGTCTGCGTCCCCGGGGCGAACAGGTCGACCGAGGTGGCGCCGTACCCGGAGAAGCCGCTGACGGTGTCGGCGGCGGTGGAGGCCCCGACGCTGATCAGGTTCCAGTCGGTCAGGCTCGCCGGGTAGACCGGGTTCGTGTCGCGGTTGCCGCTGTCGTTGGCGGCGGCGGCCACGACCAGGACGTCGTGCGCGGCCGCGTAGGCGACCGCCGACCGCAGCGCGGTCAGGGCGCTGCCCGTCATGTAGCCGCCCCAGGAGGCGTTGATGACGTCGGCACCGTGGTCGACGGCGTAGCGGATCGCCTCCGCCCCGGCGTAGACGTCCACGGTGCTGCCACCGCCGATGACCAGCGGCATGATCGTGACCTCGGGGGCGACGCCGGCCAGGCCGATGCCGTTGTCTGCTCGCGCCCCGACGGTGCCGGAGACCATCGCGCCGTGGCTGCCCATGCTCCCGTTGTCGATGTCCGGGCTGTTGGTGTACCAGTTCCAGCCGTGGCAGTCGCCGCGCTTGCCGTTGCCGTCGGTGTCGGTGGTGCCGCACGGCTCCGCGGGGTTCACCCACAGCGAGCCGGCGAGATCCGGGTGGTCGGAGTCGAAGCCGGAGTCGATGACCGCGACGACGATGCCGCCGCCCCGGGAGACGTCCCAGGCGTCGGGGGCGTCGGTGTCCGCGTCGGCGACGACCGGGCTCTGGGTCGGGGCGTTGGATCCGGTGTTCTCCAGGTGCCAGCCGTGGCTGCGGCCGAGCGGGTCGCTGACGCCGCCGAACAGCGGCACCGACGCGGACGGCTCGACGGCGCCCACGCCGTCGACGGCCGCCAGATCCCGGGGCACCAGCGCGTCGGTCGCGACGAGCGCGCGCCCGTCGCTGAGCGGCTGCGCGCTCACCACGCCGTCGACGGCGGAGAGGCCGGCGAGCACGTCGTCGTCCAGACCACCCTCGGCCGCGGCCACGACGTAGCGCGTCAGCCCGTCCCCCGGGCCGAAGTCGGTGACCGTGGGCAGCGCCGGCGAGGCCATGGCCGTGTAGGCCGCGGCTCCGCCGTAGCCGGCCGCCAGCGCGGCGGCCAGCACCAGCGCCTGGAGCTTCGTGCTCGTCATCCGTGCAGCCTCCGCACGCGCCACCCGGCCCGTCCGGGATGGTCGGCGGCCCCGCAGGGCCGCCGACAGGCGTCATCGCGCTGCCAACGGCGCGCGCACGGGCGGCCTTGAGCGGGTTCACCCGGACGGAGCAGGTGGGCCCGTTCCCTAGACTCCGCGCCATGCTGCTGAGCGACCGCGACATCACGGCCGCGATCGCCGAGGGACGCCTCGGCATCGAGCCCTACGACCAGGGCCTGGTGCAGCCCTCGAGCATCGACGTCCGCCTGGACCGGTTCTTCCGGGTCTTCAACAACTCGCGGTACACCCACATCGACCCCGCGGAGCAGCAGGACGACCTGACGACGCCGGTCGAGCCCGAGGGTGACGAGCCGTTCGTGCTGCACCCCGGCGAGTTCGTGCTCGGCTCCACGCTCGAGGTGATCAGCCTGCCCGACGACATCGCGGCGAGGCTCGAGGGGAAGTCCTCGCTGGGCCGGCTCGGGCTGCTCACCCACTCGACCGCGGGCTTCGTCGATCCCGGCTTCTCCGGTCACATCACGCTGGAGCTGTCCAACGTGGCGAACCTGCCGATCACGTTGTGGCCGGGCATGAAGATCGGCCAGCTGTGCATGTTCCGGCTGACCAGCCCGGCCGAGCACCCGTACGGCTCCGCCGTCTACGGCTCCCGCTACCAGGACCAGCGTGGGCCGACCCCGTCGCGGTCCTACCGCAACTTCACCCGCGCGGAGACCCGTCGGCCGGAGTGATCTGGGCGGTCACCGGGGGCTCGGCACCGGCGCTCTCCAGCACCTCGGTGTCCGCACGGGAGCGTCCCGCCGTCGACCAGCCCGGGACGGAGCGGTCCACCTCGTCGTCGACGAACCGCGGCCGGGTCACCAGCCAGCCCAGCGTCCAGAGCCCGGCGACGCCGGCCAGCATCAGGACGAACATCCCGTCGTAGCCCCCGGTGGCCCCGCGCAGCACGCCGACCAGCAGCGGCCCGGCGCCGGCGATGAGGTAGCCCCAGCCCTGGGCGACGGTGGACAGTGCCGACGTGGTCTCGGGCGTACGGGCCCTGAGCCCGAACAGGGTGAGCACCATCGAGAAGGTGCCCAGGCCCAGACCGAGCAGCACCATCCACAGCCACGGGGCGGCCAGGGGTGCGGTCCACAGACCGATCCACCCCGCGAGGTAGCAGCACATGAAGAACGACAGCAGGGGCCACTGGACCCGCGGCCGCACGGTGAGGGTCGGCACCAGTGCGTTCACCGGGATGGCGACGATGGAGTTCACGCCCAGCAGCAGCCCGGCCGTGGCGGCGGACAGCCCGGCGTCGCGCAGGTACTGCGCCGACCAGCCGACGATGACGTACGCCTGCATCGCCTGCAGTCCGAAGAAGACGGTCAGGGCGACGGCCAGGCGGCTGTGCACCAGGTCCCGCATCCGGACGGCGACGTGCGAGGCGCGGGACACCCCCGGGCTGGCTCGCACGAACAGCCAGGAGAGCGCGGCGACCAGCGCGAGGGCCGCCCACACGCCCAGCCCCCAGCGCCAGCCGTCCTCGCTGCCCACGGCGTCGGCGATCGGTTGCGTGCTCACCGACACCACGGCGGCACCGGCGCTCAGCGCCGTGCCGTAGGCACCCACCATCAGGCCGGCGCGGTCGGGGAAGTAGCGCTTGACCAGGCCCGGGAGCAGGACGTTGCCCAGGGCGCCGCCGGCCATGGCGAGCACCGTGCCGACGAGGAAGAGCCAGAAGGAGCCGGCCAGCGAGCGCAGCACCAGCCCGGCGGCCATGGTGAACAGGGCCCCGCCCAGCACGTGCGCGTCGCGGAAGCGCGCCGACAGCGGCGGGCCGGCGAACCCGATCGCGGCGAAGCAGAGCACCGGCAGCGAGGTGATGAGGCCGGCCACCCCGCTGGAGAGCCCCAGGGCCGTCTCGATCTCCTCCAGCACCGGGCCGACGCTGTTGACGGCGGTGCGCAGGTTGAGGCCGGTGAGCACGATCGCGACGCCGATGAGCACCAGGCCCGTGCTGTTCCGGTGCGGAGCGGGAACCGGGGCGGGGGGCGGGGCGGCGGTGCGGGTCACGCTGGAATGGTCCTCCACCGGCCGGGCGCGCCGTGCCGGGGTGTCGGGGCCCGCGAACGACGACGGCGCGTGCCCCCCGAGCGGGGAGCACGCGCCGTCAGTGCCTGTTTCGGCTCCCTCGCAGGGTCCCGCCGCGAGTGCGAGCGGTGGGGGGCGAGGGGGTCCTTCAGTTCGGGTCGTGATCCGTGGCGGCCGAGTCCAGCCCGACGACGTCGTCGCCCTTGGTGCCGACGTCAGCACCGGAGGCCGCGCCCTGGACGCCGGCCGCGACCGGCTGCATCGAGCGCAGCAGGATCTGGCTGACGTCGAGGACCTCGACGTGCTCGCCGGCCTCGCCGTTCTGCTTCTTCGACGTGAGGGCGTCGGAGAGCATCGTGATGCAGAACGGGCACGCGGTGGAGATGACGTCGGGATCGAGCTCGAGCGCCTCCTCGGTGCGCTCGACGTTGATCCGCTTGCCGATCTTCTCCTCCATCCACATGCGCGCACCGCCGGCGCCGCAGCAGAAGCCGCGGTCCTTGCAGCGGTGCATCTCCTGCGTGGTGAGGCCCTCGACGGCGTCGAGGATCTCGCGCGGAGGCGTGTAGACCTTGTTGTGCCGGCCCAGGAAGCACGGGTCGTGGTAGGTCACCTTGCGGTCGATCGGGGTGACCGGGACGAGCCGGCCCTCCTCGATCAGCTGGCCGAGCAGCTGCGTGTGGTGGATGACCTCGTACTCGCCACCGACCTGCGGGTACTCCTTGCCCAGCGAGTTGAAGCAGTGCGGGCAGGTGGCCACGATCTTGCGGGTGCCGGGGACGCGGCCCTCGAAGACGCCGTTGAGGGTCTCGACGTTCTCCATGGCCAGCTGCTGGAAGACGAACTCGTTGCCCAGGCGGCGGGCCGGGTCACCGGAGCAGGTCTCCCCGTTGCCGAGGACGGCGAACTCGACGCCCGCGGTGTGCAGCAGCTCCGCGACGGCCTTGGTGACCTTCTTGGCGCGGTCGTCGACGGCGCCGGCGCAGCCGACCCAGAACAGGTACTCCACGTCGGCGGGCAGCGGGCCGTCGGCCATCCGCACCTCGAAGTCGAGCTCCTTGATCCAGTCCTCGCGGACGTTCCCGCCCATGCCCCACGGGTTGCCGCGCTTCTCCAGGTTGGTCAGCATCACGCCGGCCTCGGAGGGGAAGTTCGACTCGATCAGCACCTGGTAGCGGCGCATGTCCTCGATGTGGTCGATGTGCTCGATGTCCACCGGGCACTGCTCGACGCAGGCGCCGCAGTTGGTGCAGCTCCACAGGACGTCGGGGTCGATGACCCCGCCCTCCTCGAGGGTGCCGACCAGGGGGCGGTGCGCCTGGGCGTCGTTGGTGCCCTCGATGCGGGCGTAGCCGCTGGCCCAGACCTGCTCGTCGCTGGGCTTGAGGATGTCGTAGTCCGGCGCCGTCTCCGACGCGGTCTTCTCACCGAGGAGGTAGGGGGCCTTCGCGTAGAGGTGATCGCGGAGGTCCATGATCACCATCTTCGGGCTGAGCGGCTTGCCCGTGTTCCACGCCGGGCACTGGCTCTGGCACCGACCGCACTCCGTGCAGGTGGTGAAGTCCAGCATCCCCTTCCACGTGAAGTCCTCGATCTTCCCGCGGCCGAAGACGTCGTCGTCGCCCGGGTCCTCGAAGTCGATCGGCTTGCCGGCCGACGTCATCGGCAGGAGGCCGCCGAGCGCGGGGGCGCCGTCGGCGTTGCGCTTCGCGTAGATGTTGAGGAACGCGCTGAACCGGTGCCAGGCGACACCCATGTTCAGGATCCGGCTGATGACCACGAGCCAGGTCAGCGAGACCACGATCTTGATGAACGCGACGATCGTCAGTAGGTCGGGGCTGTCCGGGAGGACGGTGGCGACCAGGCTGGAGACCGGGTGCGACCAGCCGGGGGCGTCGGTGAGGTCGGAGGAGACCTTGAGCGCGCGGATCAGCAGGATGGCGATGCCGACGGTGAGGACGATGGCCTCGACGAAGTAGCCGCGGCCCTCGTTGGAGCCGGCGAAGCGGCTCTTGCGGCCCTGCCGGCGCGGGTGGTCCTTCTGCCGCCGGTAGATCAGGTACAGGATCCCGAAGATCGTCGCCGTGCCGATGATGTCGGCGAACAGGTTCCAGATGGCCCACTCGCCGATGAGCGGCAGGTGGAACTCCGGGTTCCAGACCTCACCGAAGGCCTCGACGAGCGTGAGGAACAGCCCGTAGAAGCCGATGAAGACGAACCAGTGGGCGACGCCGATGGACGACCACTTGAGCATCCGGGTGTGGCCCAGCGACTCGATGGCCGTCGTCTTCAGCCGGGTCTTCACCGGCCCCCATCGGGTGCCGTCGGGCTGGCCGGTCCGGATGATCCGCACCATGGCCCGGACGGCCCGGTAGGCCATCACGGACGCGACGATCAGGAACAGGACGCTGATCGTCCCGAGGACGATCTGCAGCGGGCCCGTCATGTTTTCCTCCCCCGCACGCCTGGCGGCGTCGGTTGACTCCCGTGCGCCGTTGCGCGACGGCGAAGCTGTGTTCGTGCACGCGCCGTCGTCCGCGCCGGTCAGGACCGGCGCGCGGAACGCATGCGGGCACGGCGTGCCTGCACGGATCGCACGATAGCGGGCGCGCCCGCAGGCTACTCGCGCGTAGCCGGAGGGCGGCGACCACGACCCGGCCACCGGGGCCTCCGCAGGAGCGGCCGGGGGGTCGCTGCTGCCCGCTACCGCGGTCGCGACGGCGCTACCGCGGTGCGGCGCGGTACCCGGCGGCACACCGCGGTACCGGGTGGGAGCCCCCCGGTGCCGTCAGCCGCTGCGGCGCAGGCCGTTCGCCCGCGCATGCGCGGTGAAGCGCCGGTCGACCGGGCCCGGGGTGGACGTCAGTTGCCGCAGGCGCTGCTCCGTGGCCGCCCAGTCAGGCCCCACGTCGGCGTCGGTGATCCGCACGACCCGGATGTCGAGTGCCCGGAGCGCGTCCTCGCGACGCTTCTCCTCCCACAGCACCTGCCCGGCGGACCGGTCACGCCACGGGTCGGTGTACTTCACGCGCCCGTCGAACTCCACCGCGACGGCGGCGTCGTCGAACCAGCCGTCGACGACGGCCACGAGCCGCCCGCCGGCCCGGATCTCCACCTGGAGTTCGGGCGTGGGTAGTCCGACACCGACGATCCGCAGCCGTCCCCGTGTCTCCAGCGGCGACTCCGCCCGACCGTCGGCCAGCCGTACGGCGCGCTCGGCGGCCGGCCCGCCGGGCCATCGACGAGCCCGCTCGCTCGCGCGCACCAGTTCGGGGCGGGTGACCTTGCCGACGAGCAGGGCGGCATCCATCGCGATGACCGCGTCCTCGAGGGTGCTCTCGCGGGCGTGGTCCAGGAGGGCCCGCGGCGCCGTCGTGACGCGGAGGGCGCCTCGTGCTCCCGTCTCGTCCGCGTCGAGGGGCGACCGGGTCATGTGGAACCCGCGGCCGCGGCGGTTGTGCGCGGGATCGGTGAGCCGCACCGCCCCGGACCGTGGGATGCGGGAGGGAAGGCCGTGCAGGTGGACGGCCTACCCGTGGCTGATCGCAGCATCCGGGCGATCGAGGGCGACGAGGACGGCGAGGCAGTCGAGTTCGTGTCGGCGTCCCTGCTCCATCGCGCGGTCGACCACGGCCGGTGTCGCGTAGACGCCGCGGCGCAGTCGCCGCCAGCGTCCGGATGCGCACAGCCGCTGGACCTCGGCGGGGCCGTAACCGGCGCGGGCGGCGTCCGATGCGCTGAACACACCGCCCTGTCGTTCTGCGGCGGCGCGGAGGAGCGGATGCACCGGTGGAGTCTGCGGTGCGCAGCGCGATCTCGGATCCGGGCCTGTGGATGGCCAGGGCGCTACCGCTCCGTGGCCCCCGTTACCGCCATGTGCGGCGGTACCGGCGCGTTCGCCGCGGTAGTCGGCTCGGCCCGGGGTCTCGGCCCGGGGTGACGGTGACGGCGGCGCACGTCACTCCGCCCCGGGAACAGGTCGCCACACCCTGCCGTTATGGTGGGCAGGAAAGTTGAGCGGACTCCGCGCAAGGCGGCCCGGACTCGACTCCCACACGGACCAGCACCAACCCTGCACACGGAAGAGAGGCCATCCCCATGGCTCGAGCTGTCGGTATCGACCTCGGCACCACGAACTCCGTCGTCACCGTCCTCGAGGGCGGTGAGCCGACGGTCATCGCCAACTCCGAGGGCTCGCGCACCACCCCGTCGGTCGTCGCCTTCGCCAAGAACGGCGAGGTCCTCGTCGGCCAGTCGGCCAAGAACCAGGCCGTCACCAACGTCGACCGCACCATCCGGTCGGTCAAGCGCCACATGGGCACGACCTGGGCCACCGACGAGATCGACGGCAAGAAGTACACCGCGCAGGAGATCAGCGCCCGCACGCTGCAGAAGCTGAAGCGGGACGCCGAGACCTACCTGGGCGAGCCGGTCACCGACGCCGTCATCACCGTCCCCGCCTACTTCGAGGACGCGCAGCGCCAGGCCACCAAGGAGGCCGGTGAGATCGCGGGCCTCAACGTCCTGCGCATCGTCAACGAGCCGACCGCGGCCGCGCTGGCCTACGGCCTGGACAAGGGCGAGACCGAGCAGACGATCCTCGTGTTCGACCTCGGTGGCGGCACCTTCGACGTCTCCCTGCTCGAGATCGGGGACGGCGTCATCGAGGTGAAGGCCACCGCCGGTGACAACCACCTCGGTGGTGACGACTGGGACCAGAAGGTCATGGACCACCTGGTCAAGACCTTCAACGCCTCCAACGGCATCGACCTGTCCAAGGACAAGCTGGCCATGCAGCGCCTCCGCGAGGCCGCCGAGAAGGCCAAGATCGAGCTGTCGGGCGCGCAGTCGACCAACATCAACCTGCCCTACATCACCGCCGGCGCCGAGGGCCCGCTGCACCTCGACGTCACCATCACCCGCGCCGAGTTCCAGCGGATGACGCAGGACCTGCTCGACCGCGCCCGCGCGCCGTTCAACCAGGCGATCCGCGACGCCGGCATCTCCGTCGGCCAGATCGACCACGTCGTGCTCGTCGGTGGCTCGACCCGCATGCCGGCCGTGTCCGACCTGGTGCGCGAGCTGACCGGCGGCAAGGAGCCCAACAAGGGCGTCAACCCCGACGAGGTCGTGGCCATCGGCGCCGCGCTGCAGGCCGGTGTCCTCCGCGGCGAGGTCAAGGACGTGCTGCTCCTCGACGTCACCCCGCTGTCCCTGGGCATCGAGACCAAGGGCGGGATCATGACCAAGCTCATCGAGCGCAACACCACGATCCCGACCAAGCGCAGCGAGATCTTCACGACGGCCGACGACAACCAGCCGTCCGTGCAGATCCAGGTCTTCCAGGGCGAGCGCGAGATGGCCGCCTACAACAAGAAGCTCGGCATGTTCGAGCTGACCGGTCTGCCCCCGGCGCCGCGCGGTGTCCCGCAGATCGAGGTGGCCTTCGACATCGACGCCAACGGCATCGTCCACGTCCACGCCAAGGACCTCGGCACGGGCAAGGAGCAGTCGATGACCATCACCGGCGGCTCGGCGCTCCCCAAGGACGACATCGAGCGGATGATGAAGGACGCCGAGGCGCACGCCGACGAGGACAAGAAGCGCCGCGACGAGGCCGAGACCCGCAACCTCGCCGAGTCGCTGCAGTACCAGACCGAGAAGTTCCTGGCCGAGAACGGCGACAAGATCCCGGCCGAGAAGAAGGACGAGCTCGGCGAGGCGCTGACCGAGCTGCGCTCGTCCCTGGGCGGCTCGGACATCGAGGCGATCAAGACCGCCCAGGAGAAGGTCGCCCGGGTCTCGCAGGAGGTCGGTGGCGCCCTCTACGCCCAGGCGGGCGAGGCCGACGCCGCCGGTGCACCCGGCGCCGCCGGTGCGCCCGGCGCCGAGGCGGGGGACGCACCCGGTGCCCCGGCCGGTGACGACGACGTCGTCGACGCCGAGATCGTGGACGAGGACACCGACCGCCGATGAGCAGCGGGGAAGAGCAGCCGCGGGTCGTGATCCGCGACAAGCGGCGCATCGACCCGATCAGTGGTGAGGTGCGGGCACCGGCCGGCGAGCAGCCGGCCGGTGCCCGGCCGGGCCCTACCGTCGCAGGGGAGCAGATGAGCGAGCACGAGATGCCCGTGGACGACCAGCCGCAGGGGCAGGTCCCGCCGGCCGACGCGGCCGGGGACGACCTGGCCGCGCAGCTGGCCGAGCGGACCGAGGACCTGCAGCGGGTCACCGCGGAGTACGCCAACTACCGGCGCCGCGTGGACCGCGACCGGACCCTCGTCGTCGACCAGGCGGCCGAACGGTTCGCCACCGGTCTGATCCCGATCGTGGACGACATCGAGCGGGCGCGGGACCACGGCGACCTGACCGGCGCGTTCAAGCTGGTGGCCGACCGCATCCTGGGCGTGCTCGACGGCCTCGGCGTCGAGGCGTTCGGCAAGGCCGGCGACGAGTTCGACCCGTCGCTGCACGAGGCGGTCATGCACGACACGTCCGCCGACGTGACGGTCCCGACCGCGACGACGGTCCTGCGGCAGGGTTTCCGCCGCGGCGACCGGGTGCTGCGGACGGCGATGGTCGCGGTCACGGAGCCGGAGAACCCGGCACCCGCCGGCGACGGCGCCGTGCCGGCCGACCCGGACGCCGCGGCGTCCGACTGATCTCCAGGAAGGGAGGCACCCGATGAGCACCCGGGACTTCATCGAGAAGGACTACTACGGCGCGCTGGGCGTCTCCCGGAGCGCCGACGCCGGCGAGATCAAGAAGGCCTACCGCAAGCTGGCGCAGGAGCTGCATCCGGACAAGAACCCGGGCAACGCCGAGGCCGAGGCCCGGTTCAAGGACGTCTCCGAGGCCTACGACGTGCTGTCGGACCCCAAGCGGCGCAGCGAGTACGACGAGGCCCGGAGGCTGTTCGGCGCCGGCGGTGCGGGAGCACGTGCCGGCTTCCCGGGCGGGGGCGGCTTCCCCGGTGGCGGGCAGACCTTCGACTTCGGTGACCTCTTCGGGGGCGCCGCGGGTGGCCCCGGTGCCGCCGGAGGCCCGGGCGCCGGCGGCGCCCGTGGCCCCGGTGGTCTCGGGGACCTGCTCGGCGGCCTCTTCGGGGGCGCCGGGGGTGGCGGGGCCCGCGCGCGCAGCCAGGCGGCATCCGGCCCGGCGCGTGGTCAGGATGTCGAGACGGAGGCGACGCTCTCCTTCGAGGAGGCCGTCCTCGGCGTCACCGTGCCGCTGCGCATGCAGAGCCCGGGCAGCTGCCCGACCTGCTCGGGCAGCGGCGCGAAGCCCGGCACCAGCCCGCACACCTGCCCGGTGTGCCAGGGAGCCGGACTGACCAGCCGCAGCCAGGGATCGTTTGCCTTCTCCGAGCCGTGCCGCAACTGCCGCGGCACCGGCTCCGTCGTCGACGACCCCTGCCCGACCTGTTCGGGCAGCGGCATCACCAGCCAGACCCGCACGATCACCGTCCGCATGCCGGCCGGCGTCAAGGACGGCCAGCGCATCCGGCTGGCCGGCAAGGGAGCGCCGGGGCGACGCGGGGGACCGGCCGGTGACCTGTTCGTCGTCGTCCACGTCGCCGAGCACGCCCTGTTCGGCCGCAAGGACGGCGACCTCACGCTCAGCGTGCCGATCACCTTCGCGGAGGCGGCCCTGGGCACGACGCTCACGGTGCCGACGCTCGACGGCACGGTGTCGCTCAAGGTGCCCGCCGGTACCTCGAGCGGACGCACGCTGCGGGTGCGCGGACGGGGCGTCCCGGCGAAGGGGCGCACCGGCGACCTGCTGGTCACGCTGGACGTCGCGGTGCCCGTGCGGCTCACGCCCGCCCAGCGGAAGGCCGTGGAGGCGCTCGCCGAGGAGATGGACGAGGACCCGCGCCCGCAGATCACCGCGGCCCTGCAGGCGGGAGCCGACCGGTGACCCGGCCGGTCGACCCGGCCCGCGGGGCCGCGCGGTCCGTCGCCGAGGACGCGCCGGTCTTCGTGATCTCCGTGGCGGCCGAGCTGGCCGGCATGCACGCCCAGACCCTGCGCCAGTACGACCGGCTGGGGCTGGTCAGCCCCGGGCGCACGCCCGGGGGTGGACGCCGGTACAGCCCGCGCGACGTCGCGCTGCTGCGCGAGGTGCAGCGGCTGTCGCAGGAGGACGGCGTCAACCTCGCCGGGATCAAGCGCATCATCGAGCTCGAGTCGCAGGTGGAGGCGCTCCAGGCGCGCGTGCACGAACTGCTCGCCGAGCTGGAGCACAGCGAGCACCGCCGGATCGCCGCCGAGGCCGCGGTCCCCGTGGGCTACCGCGCGGAGCTGGTGCCGCAGCGGCGCCCGGGTAACGCGCTGGTCGTGTGGCGGCCGCGGAGCGGCCGGTGAGCCGGCCCGATCCGCACGCCGCCTTCGTCGACCTGGAGCGCGAGATCGGCCTGCTGCTGCGCCGGTCCCGGGCGATCTCGGCCCGGTTGGCCGGCCAGCTGCACCCCGACCTGGACGGCGCGGCCTTCGGGCTGCTCGCCCTGCTGCAGGACACCGGTCCGCTGCGGGCCAGCGACCTGGTCGCCCGGCTGGGGCTGGACAAGAGCACGGTGAGCCGGCAGGTGGCCAGCCTCGTCGGGCTCGGCCTGGTGGACCGCAGCGCCGATCCGGACGACGGCCGGGCGCAGGTGCTCACGCCGTCGGCCGAGGGTGCGGCGCGGCTCGCGCAGATCCGCGACGCCCGCCGGGAGCGGTGGGAGGCGGACATGGGCGACTGGCCGGCCGAGGACGTCGCCCGGCTGGCCGAGCTGCTGCACCGGCTCAACCGGATCGGGGACGCGCGGGCGCGCGAGGCCGGCGAGGCTCCCGAGGGGTGAGCTCGGCGGAGACGTGACGTGTCGTTCGTTGCAGACCGCAACCAAATGCTTTATGGTTGCAGTCTGCACACGTCTCGACCGTCAGGAACTCCGCTCATGTCCATCAGTCCCGACACGCGGGACCGGCTGACCGCCAGCATCGCCCAGCTCATCCGGACGGGCCGCCAGGTCAGCACCCGCGCGGCCAGCCAGCTCTACGGCGAGCTGCCCTCGTACGGCTGGACGCTGCTGCTGCCGCTCGAGCAGGACGGCGACCAGCGCTGCAGCGCCCTCGCCGCGCGCGCCGGCATCGACGTCTCGGTGGCCAGCCGGCAGCTCGCCGTCCTGGAGCGGTCGGGGTACGTGGAACGCCACCCCGACCCGCGGGACGGGCGGGCCACCCTGCTCCGGCTCACGCCGCAGGGGGCCGAGGCGCTGGCCGCGACCCGTGCCATGCGCGCCGACTGGGCCCTGGCCGCGCTCTCCGGCTGGGACGAGCACGACGCCCGCCGGCTGACCGACCTGCTCGACCGCCTCCGCGCCGACATCGAGGTGGCAGTCCCGGCGTCACCGTCCGCCGGCGAGCCGCTGGGCGCCGGGCGATGACCCGCACCCGCGCAGTCCCCTCCACGTCGCACGAACGCCCGTCGCAGCAGTCCAGGAGACCCATGACCAGCACCGTCGACAGGCCGGCCGCGGAGGCCCCCGTCGTGCAGCAGGGGCGCATGACGCACCGCCAGATCCTCTCCGCGCTGTCCGGGATGATGCTCGCGATGTTCGTGGCGTTCCTGTCGGGGACGATCGTCTCCAACGCTCTGCCCACGATCATCACCGAGCTGCGTGGCTCGCAGGGCCAGTACACCTGGATCGTCACCGCGACGCTGCTGGCCTCCACGGCCTCGACGCCCATCTGGGGCAAGCTCTCGGACCTGTTCAGCAAGAAGCTGCTGCTGCAGCTGGCCATCGTGGTCTTCATCGTCGGCTCGATGCTGGCCGGGATCTCCCAGTCGGTCGAGACGCTGATCGCCTGGCGCGTGCTGCAGGGCCTGGGTCTGGGCGGGCTGCAGGCGCTCGTCCAGATCGCGATGGCCGCGATGATCAGTCCCCGCGAGCGCGGCCGGTACTCCGGCCTGCTCGGCAGCGTCATGGCCGTCTCCACCGTCGGCGGGCCGCTGATCGGCGGGCTGCTGGTCGACACCAGCTGGCTGGGCTGGCGCTGGTGCTTCTACGTCGTCGTCCCCTTCGCTCTGGCGGCCCTGGTGCTGCTCCAGCGGACCCTGCACCTGCCGGTGACCAAGCGGGACGTGCACATCGACTACATGGGTGCGGCCTTCCTGACCGCGGGGGTCTCCGCGCTGCTCATCTGGGTGACGCTGGCGGGCAACAGCTTCGCCTGGGCCTCGGTCGAGACCGCCTGCTACGTCGGCGGGGGAGCGCTGGCGATCGCCGCCTTCATCGTCACCGAGCTCCGCGCCAAGGAGCCGATCGTCCCGCTGCGGCTGTTCCTCGACCGCACCACCACGCTGGCGATCGCCGCCAGCATGGCGATCGGCGTCGCGATGTTCGGCTCGACGGTGTTCCTCGGTCAGTACCTGCAGATCTCGCGGGGCTACTCGCCGACCGCGGCGGGCCTGCTCACCGTGCCGATGGTGGGCGGGATCCTGCTGTCCTCCACCGGCTCCGGGCTGCTGATCACCCGGACGGGGCGCTGGAAGCGCTTCCTCGTCGGGGGCTCGCTGCTGGTGGTGACCGGCTTCGCCCTGCTCTCCACGATCGACCACGACACGAACATCGTCGCGCTGTGCAGCTTCCTGTTCGTCCTCGGCGCCGGCATCGGAGCCACCATGCAGAACCTGGTGCTCGCGGTGCAGAACACCGTTGCCGCCAAGGACCTGGGCGCGGCCAGCTCGGCGGTCGCCTTCTTCCGGAGCCTGGGCGGCACGGTGGGCGTCTCCGTCCTCGGCGCCGTCCTCTCCAGCCGGGTCGGCGGGCTCATCTCCGAGCGGCTCGAGGGCATCCCAGGGGCGGCCGAGGCGGCCGGATCGGGGGACGTCGGCCTGGCCGACCTCGCCGATGCGCCACCGGCCGTCCAGGGGCTCATCCGGCTGTCCTACGGGGACGCGACCGGCCGGATCTTCCTCGTGTCGGCCGTGGTCGCGGTGATCGCGGTGGTGGCCATCCTGCTCATCCGCGAGATCGCGCTCGGTACCGAGAGCGGTGAGGAGCGGCTGCAGCGCGAGGCCGGCGAGCAGACCGACCAGGTGGAACAGGCGCGGTAGGACCGACGGCGACGGCCCGCCTCCGGGAGGAGGCGGGCCGTGCAGCCCCCTCCCGGGCCCGCCCCGAGCGTGCGAGGGGTGGGGAGGAGGGAATTCCTTCCTCAGTCGAGCGAGGCGTCGAGGGTGATCTCGGTGCCGGTGAGCGCCTTGCTGACCGGGCAGCCGGCCTTCGCCGCCTGGGCCGCCGTCTGGAAGGCGTCGGCGTCGAGCCCCTCGACCTCACCGCGCACGGTGAGGGCGATGCCGGTGATCGCCGGCGCGCCGTCCTTCTGGCCGAGGGTGACCTCCGCGGTCACCTCCAGCGCGGTCGGCGTCCCCCCGGCCTTGCCGATCTCGCTCGAGAGCGCCATGGCGAAGCAGGACGAGTGCGCGGCCGCGATGAGCTCCTCGGGGCTGGTGGTGCCCCCGGCCTCGTCGGCGGCCCGCTTGGGGAACGAGACCTCGTAGGTGCCGATCTTGGAGCTGGAGAGCTCGACCTGACCGGAACCCTCCTGGAGGGTGCCGTTCCAGGCGGTGCGTGCGGTGCGAGTGGGCATGGTCCTTCTTCCGTGCCGGGCGCCGCCTGCTTCTGGACGGCGCGTCGACAGGGCCCCTACCCGGTGACGGGCGGCGTCAACGCACTCAGCAGAGCGCCTCTCCGCTGTTCACCCGCTCGATGACCACCTGCAGCCGGGCCTTGAGCTCGGCGAACTCGCCGCTGTCGAAGCCGATGGCGCCGATCATCTCCTGGGAGATGCCGTAGGCCTTGTCCTGCAGCGCGCGGCCGGCGTCGGTCAGCGCGATGGCCACGGAGCGCTCGTCCTCGACGCGGCGGTGCCGGGTGACCAGGCCGGCGGCGGTGAGCCGCTTCAGCAGCGGTGACAGCGTCCCGCTGTCCAGCGCCAGGCGGGAGCCCAGCTGGCCCACGGTCTGCTGGTCCTCTTCCCAGAGCAGCATCATGACCAGGTACTGCGGATAGGTCAGGCCGATCGCCTCGAGCATGGGCCGGTAGCGCGCGGTCACGGCGCGCGAGGCTGCGTACAGGGCGAAGCAGAGCTGGTCGTCGAGCGCCACGCTCGGCGCCGGCAGTGCAGTCATGCCCCGAGTCTAGGGCGCGAACGGGCGGATACCAGTGACTGCGCCCACTCGGGCGCCCCCGTGCGCGTGCGGTGCGGTGGTGGACGGAGCGAGGTTGAGTGGAACAGACTCAACTCCTCGGTCGTTCGAACCCGTGACAGCCGAGGCCGCCGACCGGCGGCACGGAGCACGACCGATGGAAGGACGCGGGTCACGACCATGCAGAGCAAGCTGACCACCCGTTCGCAGGAGGCCATCGCCGCCGCCCAGCGGCTGGCGGTCGCCCGTGGCCAGGCCGCCCTCGAGCCGCTGCACCTGCTGGCCGCCCTGCTGGAGCAGGACGACGGCATCGCCGGGCCGCTGCTGAAGGCCGTCGGCGCCGATGCCACGGACGTCCGCGCCAAGGCCGAGGCTGCCGTGCGCCGCCTGCCCAGCGTCACCGGGGCCACCGTGCCGGCGCCCTCGCCCAGCCGCGAGTTCCTCCGCGTGATGAACGACGCCGGCGAGCAGGCGGGTGCGCTCGGCGACGAGTACATCTCCACCGAGCACCTCCTGGTGGGGCTGGCGGGCTCGGCGGGGGAGGCGGGGTCCGTGCTGACCGGCGCCGGCGCAACCCGCGAGGCGCTGCTCGCGGCGTTCCGCACCGTGCGGGGCACCCGCAAGGTCACCACGCCCGATCCCGAGGGCACCTTCCAGGCGCTGGAGAAGTACGCCGTCGACCTCACCGAGCGCGCCCGCGAGGGGAAGATCGACCCGGTCATCGGGCGGGACACCGAGATCCGCCGCGTGGTCCAGGTGCTCTCCCGGCGCACCAAGAACAACCCGGTGCTCATCGGCGAGCCCGGCGTCGGCAAGACCGCGATCGTCGAGGGCCTCGCCCAGCGCATCGTCGCCGGCGACGTGCCGGAGAGCCTCAAGGGCAAGCGGCTGATGGCCCTGGACCTGGGTGCCATGGTGGCCGGCGCCAAGTACCGGGGGGAGTTCGAGGAGCGGCTCAAGGCCGTCCTCCAGGAGATCACCGACGCCGAGGGCCAGGTGGTCACCTTCATCGACGAGCTGCACACCATCGTCGGGGCCGGGGCGACCGGCGAGTCCGCGATGGACGCCGGCAACATGATCAAGCCGATGCTCGCCCGTGGCGAGCTGCGGATGGTGGGCGCGACCACCCTGGACGAGTTCCGCGAGCACATCGAGAAGGACGCCGCGCTCGAGCGCCGCTTCCAGCAGGTCTTCGTGGGCGAGCCCAGCGTCGAGGACACCATCGGCATCCTGCGCGGGCTCAAGGAGCGCTACGAGGTCCACCACGGTGTGCGCATCACCGACACCGCGATCGTGGCCGCCGCGACCTTGTCGGACCGGTACGTCACGGCCCGGTTCCTGCCGGACAAGGCGATCGACCTCGTCGACGAGGCCGCGAGCCGCCTGCGCATGGAGATCGACAGCCGCCCCGTCGAGGTCGACGAGGTCGAGCGTGCGGTGCGCCGGCTGGAGATCGAGGAGATGGCGCTGTCCAAGGAGGACGACCCCTCCTCGATCGAGCGGCTGGCGGCGCTGCGGTCCGACCTGGCCGACCGGCGCCAGGAGCTGGCCGAGCTGACCGCCCGGTGGCAGCAGGACAAGAGCGCGATCGGTCGCATCCAGGCGATCAAGGAGGAGCTGGAGCGGCTCCGCCTGGAGGCCGAGCGGGCCGAGCGGGACGGCGACCTCGCGCGCGTCGCCGAGCTGCGCTACGGCCGGCTCCCGGAGCTGGAGAGATCGCTCACCGACGCCGAGACCTCGGTGGCGACCGGTGGGTCGATGCTCAAGGAGGAGGTCGGACCCGACGACATCGCCGAGGTCGTCCAGGCCTGGACCGGCATCCCCGCCGGCCGGCTGCTCGAGGGCGAGACGCAGAAGCTGCTGCGCATGGAGGACGGGCTGACCCGGCGCGTCGTCGGGCAACCGGACGCGGTCAGAGCTGTCTCGGATGCCGTCCGCCGTGCGCGGTCCGGCGTCTCGGACCCCGACCGGCCCACCGGCTCCTTCCTCTTCCTCGGCCCCACCGGCGTCGGCAAGACCGAGCTGGCCAAGGCGCTGGCGGAGTTCCTGTTCGACGACGAGCGGGCGATGGTCCGCGTGGACATGAGCGAGTACTCCGAGAAGCACTCGGTCGCCCGGCTGGTCGGGGCTCCCCCCGGCTACGTGGGCTACGAGGCCGGCGGCCAGCTCACCGAGGCGGTGCGGCGGCGCCCGTACACCGTCGTCCTGCTCGACGAGGTGGAGAAGGCGCACCCCGACGTGTTCGACGTCCTGCTGCAGGTGCTCGACGACGGCCGGCTCACCGACGGCCAGGGACGCACCGTGGACTTCCGGAACACGCTGCTGATCCTGACGTCGAACCTGGGCTCGCAGATCATCGCCGACCAGTCGGTGCCCGAGGAGAGCCGCCGCACGGCGGTGCAGGAGGTCGTCCGCTCGCACTTCAAGCCGGAGTTCCTCAACCGGCTGGACGACGTCGTGGTGTTCCGCGCGCTGGGCACCGACGAGCTGGCCGGCATCGTGGACATCCAGGTGGACGTGCTGGCGCGGCGGCTGGCCGCACGGCGGCTCACTCTGCGGGTCACCGACGCCGCGCGCGAGTGGCTGGCGCTCAACGGCTTCGACCCGGTCTACGGCGCACGGCCGCTGCGCCGGCTGGTGCAGTCGGCCATCGGCGACCAGCTCGCGCGGGCGCTGCTCGCCGGGGAGATCCGGGACGGCGACGAGGTCGTCGTGGACTGGCCGGCCGACGTCACCGAGGGCGACGCCGGGCTGAGCGTCACCCGCGGCTGAACGGCGAGCCCGCCGGGGGTCACCCGCCCCCGGCGGGACGCGCGCCGGTCGGAC
This sequence comes from Blastococcus sp., assembly GCA_042090795.1. Taxonomy (GTDB): domain Bacteria; phylum Actinomycetota; class Actinomycetes; order Mycobacteriales; family Geodermatophilaceae; genus Blastococcus. The sequence continues at coordinate 194,945 of JBELIQ010000001.1, forward strand.
ATGATCAGGGGGCACACCGAGGCGGGGAGGTAGCGATGACGTCCGACCAGGGCGGCCGGTACGGCGAGCCCACGGGCCGCCCCGAGGACGGCTCCGACGGGCCCGCGCAGCAGCCGGGCTGGAACGCACCACCCCCGCAGGAGCAGGGGTGGAACGCACCACCCCCGCAGCAGCAGGGCTGGGGCGGGCCGCCCCCGCAGCAGCAGGGCTGGGACGCCCCGCCCCCGGGATGGCAGCCGCAGGAGCAGCAGTGGTCCGGCTACGGCGCGTACGTGCCCCCGCCCCCGCCCGGGTCGGCCGAGCCGCCGCTGACGGTGCGGGCCGGCATCGGCGCGTTCGTCGTCAACTTCGTGCTGGGCCTCATCGTGTCGATCGTGTCCTTCGCCGACATCGACGCGCTCGTCGACGAGGCGGCGCGGACCACCGACGACCCGGCGATCACCGAGGAGGTGCTGCGCACCGCGATCCTGATCGGCGCGGTGATCGGGCTGGTGCTGGTCATCCTGCACGCGCTGTTCATCTGGTGGGCCTGGCGCGGCCGCAACTGGGCGCGCATCACGCTGTGGGTGCTCGGCGGGCTCAACGTCCTGGCCGGGCTCAGCATGCTGGGCGGTGACACCAACGGGACCGACTTCCTGTCGGCCCTCAGCGTCTTCCAGCTGCTGGCCCTGGTCGCCGGCATCGTGCTGCTGGCGCTCAAGCCCAGCAACGAGTGGTACCGGTACATGGGCTGGGCGCGCACCTACGGCCAGCAGCGCTGATCAGGCCGGGCCGGCCCCCTGCAGCCAGACGCGGGTCGTGCCCGCCAGCAGGCTGGCCACGCCGGCGACGGACAGCACCAGCAGGAGCAGCGAGGCCACGGTCACGCCGCCGGCCAGCAGCGCGAAGGCGATGGTGACGAGGACCAGCAGGCTCGTGGCGGCGAGGCCCGCCCAGAGTGTCCAGTTCCTGCGTCGGGGCAGGAACACGGCGGCCAGGGCGAGTACCGATCCCAGCGCCAGGTTCGGCACCAGCGACAGGAAGACGACCTGGGTCTCGGCTTCGGCGCGGGTGAGGTCGTCGGACGCGTCGACGATCCGGTCCACGACGCCGTCGAAGCCGATCCACAGCAGGACCCCGTTGGCCAGCAGCAGGAGGGCCAGCACCGCCATCACCCCGATGGCGACCCGGACCGAGGGGGGCATGACCGGCGCGGGGTCACCGGGAGCAGGAGGGTTGGCCACGGGGCCCACCCTGGCAGACCGGGCGCCGGGGGCCGCCGAGGGACGCCTGGTGCGCCGCGGATGATGATCACCGGATGCATCCCGATCGGCGCGGCGACCGAAGACCGGGCGTGACGACGTCCCCCCGCCCGCCGTCCGGTGACAGCCGCAGCAGGCCGCACCGGCGGGCCCTGGCCGCACTGGCCGGCCTCCTCGCCGCCGCGGTCGCCCTCGGCGTCGCGGAGCTCGTCGCGGGGTTCGTCGGCCCGGCCTCCTCACCGGTCGTGGCCGTCGGCGACGCCGTCATCGCGCTGTCGCCCGAGCCGGTCACGGCGTTCGCCATCGCGACGTTCGGCCAGGCCGACAAGATCGCCCTCGTCGTGGGGGTGCTGGCCATCGTGGCCGGCTACGCGGCGCTGCTCGGCGTCCTGGGGCTGGGTAGCCGCCGGGTCGCCGTCCTCGGCGTCGTGGGCCTCGGCGCCGTCGGCGTCCTGGCCGCGCTCTTCCGGCCCGGAGGCGATGCGGCCGACGTCTTGCCCCCGCTGGCCGGCGCCGCCGCCGGGATCGTCGCGCTGGGGGCGCTGCTCGCCCCGTTGGGCCGAGCCGAGCGGGAGGCGACGGCGGAGGAGTCGCCGGGCGCACCGGACGGGTCCCCGGGCGCACCCGACGGGCACCTGATGGACCGGCTGCGGGAAGAACTCGCCGCGGGTGACCGTGCCGGCGCCGGGCTGGACCGGCGCAGGTTCTTCCTGTCCAGCGGGATCGCCCTCGGCGCCGCCGCCGTCGCCGGGGGAGGGGGACGGCTGCTCCAGCGCGATTCCGAGGTCGCCGGTATCCGGGCCGGGCTGCGGCTGCCGACGCCGGCCTCCGCTGCCGCTCCGCTGCCCGCGGGCGCCGACCTGGCCGCCGGCGTCGACGGACTCACCCCGCTGTTCACGAGGAACGGCGAGTTCTACCGGATCGACACCGCCCTGATCGCCCCCCGGATCCGGCCGGCCGGCTACCGGCTGGAGATGACCGGGATGTTCGACTCGCCCCGCAGCTACACCCTCGCCGACCTGTTCGAGCGCGACGACGTGATCGAGCGGGACATCACGCTCACCTGCGTCTCCAACGAGGTCGGCGGGGCGCTCGTCGGCAGCGCCCGCTGGACGGGCGTGCCGCTGGCGGCCCTGCTGAAGGAGAACGGCATCCGCCCCGGCAGCGACCAGCTGCTGTGCCGGTCGGAGGACGGCATGACGATCGGCGCCCCCACGCGCAGCGCCCTCGAGGTCGAGGACGCCATGCTGGCCTTCGGGATGAACGGCGAGCCGCTGCCGGTGATCCACGGCTTCCCGGTGCGGATGGTCATCCCGGGCCTCTACGGCTACGTGTCGGCGTGCAAGTGGCTGGTCTCGATGGAGGCCACCACGTTCGACGCCGTCGACGCGTACTGGATCGAGCGGAAGTGGGCGGCCGAGGGGCCGATCAGGATCGCCTCGCGCATCGACACCCCCCGGATGTCGCGCGAGTTCCCGGCGGGCCGCCGGGCCATCGCCGGCGTCGCGTGGGCGCAGACCCGGGGCATCGCCGCGGTCGAGGTCAGCGTGGACGACGGGGACTGGCTCGAGGCCGAGCTGTCCCCGCAGGTCGACGCCGACCTGTGGCGCCAATGGGTGCTGCCCTACGACTTCGCGGCCGGCCGGCACACCATCACGGTCCGGGCCACCGGTGCCGACGGCGAGGTGCAGACCGAGGAGCGCGCCAAGCCCTTCCCCGCCGGCTCCACCGGCCTGCACTGGATCGAGGTCACCGCCGCCTGAGCCTTAGGGTCGAGGGCATGGAGAAGGACCCCGTTCCCCCCCACCCCTCGTCCCTCGCGGCGGGTCCCTGGACCGGGGCCGCGCTGCCCGACCGCGACCGCCTGCTCGAGCTGATCGTCGACCTCGCGGTCGTGCACGGGAAGGTGACGCTGTCCTCCGGGCGGGAGGCCGACTGGTACATCGACCTGCGCCGGCTCACGCTGCACCACGAGGGCGGCCCGCTGGTCGGCCGGGTGATGCGCCAGCTCACCGGCGACCTGCGCTACGACGTCGTCGGCGGGCTCACCCTGGGCGCGGACCCGGTGGCGATGGCGATGCTGCACGCGGCCTCGGCCGGCGAGGGCTTCCTGGACGCCTGCGTGGTGCGCAAGGAGGGCAAGGCGCACGGCCTGCAGCGGCGGATCGAGGGCCCGGACGTCGCCGGCCGGACGGTGCTCGTCGTGGAGGACGTCTCGACCACCGGTGGCAGCCCGCTGACCGCGGCGGAGGCGCTGCAGGAGGCCGGCGCCGAGGTGATCGGCGTCGCGGTGATCGTCGACCGCGGGGCGCGTGCGGCGGTCGAGGCGGCCGGCTTCGAGTACCGCGCCGCCTACGAGCTGTCCGACCTCGGCCTCTCCTGAAGAAGGACCCTCCTGCCCCCCACCGCTCGCACGCTCGCGGCGGGCCCCTGCAGGGCGGCCGTTCCAGTCCGTCACCACGTCGTACGGTGTGACGGTGACCACTTCGTGGGTGACCGAGCTGCGGGACGCGCTCGGTGCGGACGCCGTCCTCACCGATCCCGACGTCACCGCGGGATACGCCCGGGACCAGGCGATGATGGCGCCCGCGGGCACCCCCGCCGCCGTCGTCCTCCCGCGCAGCACCGCCGACGTCGTCGCGGTCCTGCAGGTGGCGAACCGGCATGGCGTGCCGGTCGTCCCCCGCGGCGCAGGGTCCGGGCTGGCCGGGGCCAGCAACGCCGTGGACGGCGCGATCACCCTGGTCATGACCCGCATGGACGCCGTCCTGGAGGTCTCGCCGGCCGACCGGCTCGCCGTCGTCCAGCCCGGCGTGGTGAACAAGACGCTGCGTGACGCCGTCGCCGGGTTCGGGCTGTTCTACCCTCCGGACCCCTCCAGCTACGACTGGTGCACCATCGGCGGCAACCTCTCCACCAACTCCGGTGGCCTGTGCTGCGTGAAGTACGGCGTGACCACCGACTACGTGATGGCGCTCGAGGTCGTGCTCGCCGACGGGCGGGTGCTGCGCACCGGGCGGCGCACCGTCAAGGGCGTCGCCGGCTACGACCTGCCCCGGCTGTTCGTGGGCTCGGAAGGCACCCTCGGCGTCATCACCGAGGCGACGCTCGCCCTGCGTCCGGCGCCGCAGCGCCCGGTCACCCTCGCCGCCTCGTTCGCGACGACGTCGCAGACCGGCCAGGTGGTCGAGCACGTGGTGACCACCGGCCTGGTGCCCGGCCTGCTCGAGGTCATGGACAACACCTGCATCCGCGCCGTCGACGACCTGCTCAAGGCCGACCTCGACCGCTCCGCCCACGCGCTGCTGGTGGCCCAGTCCGACTCCGGGGGCGCCGTCGCCGCCGCGGAGATCGAGGCGCTCGCGCAGCTCTGCCGCGAGGCCGGCGCGGACTTCGTGCACACGACCGACGACCCCGCCGAGGGCGACCTGCTGCTGCAGGCGCGCCGCATGGCGCTGCCGGCGCTGGCCACGCTGGGCAGCACGCTCATCGACGACGTCGCCGTGCCCCGCTCCCGCATCGCGGCGTTCCTCGACGGCTGCGACGCGATCGCCGAGACCCGCCGGCTCACCATCGGCGTCGTGGGCCACGCGGGCGACGGCAACATGCATCCGACCATCTGCTTCGACGCCACGGACGCCGACCAGCGCGAGCGGGCCTACGCCGCCTTCGACGACATCTGCGAGCTGGGGCTGTCCCTCGGGGGCACGATCACCGGGGAGCACGGCGTGGGCTCCATCAAGCTCGACTGGCTCGAGCGCGAGATCGGACCGGTGGCCCTCGACGTGCACCGCGCGATCAAGGACGCGCTCGACCCGGACGGGCTGCTCAACCCGGGCAAGGTCTTCCGCCGCGCCTCCGTCCGCGACCTGGCGGCGGTGGGGGAGCTGACGGGGCGCTGAAGCTCAGGCGCCGCCGCCGCCGCCGTCGGTCCGGCGGGCCGTCAGCTGCCAGAAGCGCGCGGTGCGCCAGTAGGGCTCCCGCTCGCACAGCAGCATCTCGAGCTCCCGCAGGTGTGCGTAGAAGTCGGGCTCGGACTTGCGCTCGTCGTCGGCGATCAGGTCCATCAGGCAGCGGATGCCGAACCGGTGCTGCACCTCGCACCCGGCCGCACCCAGCGCCTGCTCCACGTCGGCCGCCTCCAGGCGACGCATCGGGTGGTCGAACGTCTCGCCGTGCACGGTGGGGGAGTCGAGGACGGCACGGGCGCGCTCGGAGTCCATCCGGCGGATCGCCGCCGACAGCACGTCCATCGCCGGGTTGGGCGCCATGACCGACACCACGCCGCCGGGCCGGGCCAGCGCGGACAGGGCGCGCACGGTGGCCGGGACATCGGCGCGGTACTGCAGCACGTTGTGGCAGAGCACGAGGTCGAAGCCGCCCCAGGGGACGTCTGCGGGCATCCGGCCGTCCACCAGGTCGTCGAGGTCCGCGCGGACCGTGCGGACGCCGGCAGGGAGGCCGTGCGCCTCCGCCGCCTCCCGGGCCTGCGCCAGCAGCTCGGGCGCGACGTCCAGCACTGTCACCTCGTGCCCCTGGACCGCCAGCGGCAGGCTGTCCGCGCCGTCCCCACCGCCGACGTCGATCACGCGGAGCCGGCCGGGCAGCGCCGTCACCGCCCGCGTCGTCGTCTCCCGGACGACGTCGTAGCGCAGCCGGCCCCACGGCGACGCCTGCCAGGAGGCCCACTCGCCGGCGCGATCGCCGAAGACGCCGGCCGGGGCTCCACCGTGGGACACGCCGGGACAGTAGGCCGGATCCACCCGCCTGGACAGCGTCCCGGCCACCGCGGTGCTGCGGATCGTCGGTCCCGGATGACACGCTGTGGCCGTGAGCACCGATCGGCTGGTCGTCATCGGCGGGGACGCCGCGGGGATGTCGGCGGCCGCGCAGGCGCGGCGGCTGCGGGGGGCGGACGACCTGGAGATCGTCGTCCTCGAGCAGGGTGACGTCGTCTCCTACTCCGCATGCGGCATCCCGTACTGGGTGGGTGGGCAGGTCGAGGAGCGCGACGACCTGATCGCGCGCACCCCGGCGGAGTTCGCCGCCCGGGACATCACCGTGCACACCGGCACCCGGGCGGTGGAGATCGACGCCGACGCCGGGAAGGTCGTGACCGACGGCGGCGAGCGGATCGGCTACGACCGCCTCCTGATCGCCACCGGCGGCCGCCCGAACCGCCCGCCGATCCCCGGCCTGGACGCCCCCGGCGTCTTCGGCGTCCACCGGCTCGACGACGGCGCCGCGATCCGGGCCGCCCTGGACACCGGGCCGCGCCGTGCGCTGGTCCTGGGCGGCGGCTACATCGGGCTGGAGATGGCCGAGGCGCTGCAGCGTCGGGGGCTGGCGGTCACCGTCGTCCTCGCCGACCCGCTGCCGATGCAGCTGCTGGACACCGACATGGCCGAGCGGGTGTGCGCCGGGATGGGCGCCATGGGCATGGAGATGCACCCCGACCAGGCGGTCCGCGAGATCCTGGTCGACGAGTCCGGTCGCGCACGGGGGGTGCGCACCGACGCCGGCAGCTACGACGCCGACCTGATCGTCCTCGGCCTCGGCATGGGCCCGGAGGTGGCGCTGGCCGAGCGGGCCGGCATCCGGCTGGGCACCACCGGGGCCATAGCCGTCGACCGCACCCAGCGAACCCGCTCGCACCCGGAGATCTACGCCGCCGGCGACTGCTCCCAGACCTTCCATCGGGTCACCGGCGAGGCCACCCACGTCGCGCTGGGCACGCACGCGAACAAGCAGGGCCGGGTGGCGGGGTCGGTCATCGGGGGGCGGGCGGCGCGGTTCGCCGGGGTGCTGGGCACGGCGATCACCAAGGTGGGCGAGCTGGAGATCGGCCGTACCGGGCTGTGCACCACGGAGGCGGAGCAGGCGGGGTTCGACTACCGCACCGACACCATCGAGGGGACGACGAAGGCCGGGTACTACCCCGGGGCCGAGGAGATCGCGATCAAGCTCCTGAGCGAGGCCGGGTCGGGGCGGCTGCTCGGTGCCCAGATCGTCGGCGGACCCGGCTCGGGCAAGCGGATCGACGTGCTGGCCGCTGCCATCTGGGCGGGCATGACCGCCGAGGACCTCGCCGGATCCGATCTCTCCTACGCACCGCCCTTCTCACCGACCTACGACCCGGTGGTCGTCGCCGCTCGCGTGGTCAGCCGGATCGAGCAGGGCTGAGACGTGCCCGAGCGGACGGGGAGCGGATCGGCGGTCACCGAGGTCCGTGACGCGGACTGGTACGGCGAGGACCTGACCGGGCAGGAGCACACCGGCGTCCGCTTCACCGGCGTCGACCTCACCGAGGCCACCGCTGAGGGGGCCGTCTTCACCGACTGCACCTTCGTCGACTGCCGGTTCAACGCCACCCGCTTCACCGACTCCGCCTTCCTGAACTGCTCGTTCACCGGCTGCGCGTTCTTCCAGGCGGAGTTCACCGCGTGCAAGCTCGTGGGCAGCCGCTTCTCCCGGTGCACCTTCGACCTGATGAGCGTCGACGGCGGCGACTGGTCCTTCGTCCTGCTGCCCGGGGCCGACCTCGCGCGCGCCACCCTCACCGGCGCCCGCATGCGGGAGGCCGACCTCACCGGCGTGCGGGCGGCGGGCGCCACGCTGCGCGGGCTGGACCTCTCCGCGGCCGAGCTGTCGGGGGTCGACCTGAGCGGCGCCGACCTCCGGGGCAGCGACCTGACCGCGCTGGACCCGCGCGACGCCGAGCTCGCCGGTGCGCGGATCGACGTCGCCCAGGCGGTCGTCCTCGTCACCACCCTGGGGTTGCACGTCGCCCCCGACGCTCCCGGATGACGGCCCCGGCGCAATACTGACCCCGACGTACAGCGCAGTGCATCGCTACGGAGGAGTACCCGCATGCCCATCGCGACCCCCGAGGTCTACGCCGACATGATCAGTCGGGCCAAGGAGGGCGGCTTCGCCTACCCGGCGATCAACTGCACCTCGTCGGAGACGATCAACGCGGCCCTCCGCGGCTTCGCCGATGCCGGGAGCGACGGCATCATCCAGTTCTCCACCGGCGGCGCGGAGTTCGGCTCCGGCACCAAGGTCAAGGACATGGTCACCGGCGCGGTGGCACTGGCCGAGTTCGCGCACGTCGTCGCCGAGAAGTACCCGGTCAACGTCGCGCTGCACACCGACCACTGCCCCAAGGACAAGCTCGACGGCTACGTCCGCCCGCTCATCGCGCTGTCGAAGGACCGCGTCGACGCCGGCCAGGAGCCGCTGTTCCAGTCGCACATGTGGGACGGCTCGGCCATCGAGCTCGGCGAGAACCTCGACATCGCCGAGGAGCTCATGGAGAAGTCCGCGGCGGCCAAACTCGTGCTCGAGCTGGAGATCGGCATCGTCGGCGGCGAGGAGGACGGCGTCGTCGCCGAGATCAACGAGAAGCTCTACACCGCCGACGGCGACTTCCTGCGCACCGCGCAGAAGCTCGGCCTGGGCGAGCGCGGCGTCTACCTGCTGGCCGCGACCTTCGGCAACGTGCACGGCGTCTACAAGCCGGGCAACGTGCGGCTCCGCCCCGAGATCCTCAAGCAGGGTCAGGACGTCGTCGCCGCCGAGTTCGGCCTCGGCGAGGGCGCCAAGCCGTTCAACCTGGTCTTCCACGGCGGCTCCGGCTCCGCGGAGTCCGAGATCCGCGAGGCGCTGTCCTACGGCGTCGTGAAGATGAACGTCGACACCGACACCCAGTACGCCTTCACCCGGCCGGTCGCCGCGCACATGTTCAGCAACTACGACGGCGTGCTGAAGGTCGACGGCGAGGTCGGCAACAAGAAGGCCTACGACCCGCGCAGCTACCTCAAGGCGGCCGAGGCCGGGATGGCCGCCCGCATCGTCGAGGCGTGCGAGCACCTGCTCTCCGCCGGCCAGTCACAAGGAGCCTGATGTCCCACTCCCACGGCAACCTGCTCGGCGAGCCGGACCCGACGCTGCTCCCGGCGAACCCGGTGGCCGACGGCGCGCTCGCCGACGGCATCCCGGCCGCCGAGGTCGCCGCCCACCACCCCACGGTCAGCGCCGCCTGGGCGGCCCTGGCGGAGGAGGCGCTCGGCCGCACCGAGCGGCTGCTGTCCGACACCATCGAGGCCTACGCCTACGCCCGCACGGGCTACCACCGCGGACTGGACGCCCTGCGTCGCAACGGCTGGAAGGGCTTCGGCCCGGTGCCGTGGTCGCACGAGCCCAACCGGGGCTTCCTGCGCTGCGTCACCGTGCTGGCCACCGCCGCCGAGGCGATCGGGGAGCACGACGAGCACGAGCGCTGCATCCAGCTGCTGCGCGACTGCGACCCCACCCTGGCGCCCTGAGGCCGCACCGCCCCGGACACGACGATCACGGCTGTGACGGTACGTAGCGACCATTCGCACCGGCAGATCCGTTGTGCCCCACCGGACTGCGGTTCTTCCCGGTCAGGTTTCCCAGTTGATCGTGATGGTCACTACTCAGAGTGCACGGCGCCGCTCCACGGTGCTCGCACGAACGGAGACCTCCCATGGAATTCCTGCTCTGGATCCTCGCCGTCGTCCTGGTGGTGGCCGGCATCGTCGCCATCGTCCGCAAGCAGATCATCTGGGGCATCGTCCTCATCGTCGTCGGCCTGCTCGTCGGCCCCGGCGGGGTGAGCATCCTCAGTTGAGCCGGCCCCCGGGTTCGCTGTGCGGACCCGGGGGCAGACCGCTGGGCGTCAGCGGCCGCCGAGCTCCGGGTGCAGAGCCGTGAGGGCGTCGGTGAGCACGTTGAGCTGGTCGCCACCGGCCATCAGCGCGGTCAGGCCGTCGGCGTCGACGTCCTCCCGCGTCAGGTTGCCGGCCACCTGGCCGTTGGCCAGCAGCAGGAACCGGTCCCCGATCAGGTGGGCGTACCGCGGGTTGTTCGTGACGACGACGACGGTCAGCCCCTGGGCGCGCGCCGCGAGGATGGCCTGCCCGAACAACGTCTGACGGGCCACGGTCATCGGCGCCGTCGGCTCGTCGATGACCAGCGCGCTGGCGCCGAAGTGCAACGCCCGGGCCACCGCCAGGCTCTGCCGCTCGCCGGCCTGCAACCGGCTGGCCGGCTGGTCGGGGTCCAGCCCCGGCACGCCGACCCGGGCCATCGCCCGCGCGGTGGTCTCCTTCGCCGAGTCCAGGTCGAGCCGGCGCAGCGGCCACACGCCCCGCGTGGGCTCGGCGCCCAGGAAGAAGTTCCGCCAGACCGACAGCAGCGGCGCCACCGCGAGGTCCTCCCAGACGGTGGCGATGCCGGCGTCCCGGGCCGCTCGTGGCGACCGGAAGCGGACCGCCGCGCCGTCCACCAGGAGCTCGCCCTCGTCGTGCCGGCGCAGCCCGGACAGCAGCGCGACCAGGGTGGACTTGCCCGAGCCGTTCTCCCCGAGCACGCAGCTGATCTCCCCCGCGGGGAACGTCATGCTGACCCGGGACAGCGCAGGCACGCTGCCGTGGCGCACGGTGACGCCCCGCAGCTCGAGGCCGCCGCCGCTCACGAGCGCGGCACCCCCTTCAACCGGTGCCCGACCACGCCGTTGGCGACCAGGGCCACCACCAGCAGGACGCCGAGCAGCGCCTGGAACCACGGCGGGTCCCACCCGGCCAGCGTGATGCCCTGCCGGGCGACGGCGTAGAGGAGCGCGCCGATCGAGGCACCGAGCGCCGAGCCGTAGCCGCCGGCGAGCAGGCAGCCGCCCAGCACCGCCACCACGATGAAGTCGATCCCCGTGGCCAGGCCGGCGCTGCCCACCTGGACGCCGCCGAACCGGACCAGGGTCAGCGTGCCGATCAGCCACCCCGCCGTGGCGCTCAGGCAGAACAGCGCGACCGTCGTGCGGCGCACCGGCACACCCAGCTCCCGAGCGGCGGTGCGGGCCCCGCCACTGGCGAAGACGGCGTTGCCGAACTTCGTGCGCCACAGCACCCACGTCGCGACCGCGGTCACGCCGAGCCACCACAGCAGCGAGACCCGGAACCGGCCGTCGCCCAGCTGCGCGGTCGAGCCGAAGAGGGTCGCCGCCGACGACCATCCCGGTGCCTCCTCCAGGCCGTCCACCCGGCCGGAGCCGGCGACGGCCCGCACGCCGGCCAGCGTCGTCCCCTGCAGGACGAGCAGCGTCGCCAGGGTGACCAGGAAGCTGGGGAGCCCGGTGTTGACGACGAGCACGCCGTTGACCAGGCCGACGAGCAGGGCGCACGCCAGCGAGACGATGAGCGCCGGCCAGGTGCTCCAGCCGGCGTGGCCGATGAGCAGGGCGGTCAGGGCCGCACTCGAGATGGCGAGCACCCCGACGGAGAGGTCGAACTGGCCGGCGACCAGCAGCAGGGCGACCGCCACCCCGCCGATGCCCAGGGTGGCGGCGACGTCCAGGACGCCGGCCAGGCCGCCGGAGCTGAGCAGTTCGGGGGCCTGCAGGGCGAAGAACGCCAGCACGAGGACCAGCCCGACCAGGGCCGGGAGGCTGGGCCTGGTCAGCGCCCGCCGCAGCACCCGCCTGCTCCGCGCGTCCCGGGGCGTCGTCCCGCGAGACGCCGTCGCCCCGCGGGGGGCCACGGACGTGGACAGGCGGTCGGCTCTCACCGGCGGTGTCCGGCGGGACGGGGGGACGACGGCAGCGGGGCCTCCTCGACGAGCGTGCTCCTCAGTGTCCACGATGGCGCCCGTCGCCCGTACGGCCCCGTCCGGGGACCCGCCGCGAGCGTGCGGGTGGCGGGGGCGCGGGCTCTCGCTCAGGGGTGCAGCAGCCAGCGCACCCGGTCGTCGGCGAACCACGTCCAGCGCTGCACCGGCCGCGGGTAGCGCACGCCGTCGCGGACGATCCGCGCCGGATCGGAGGCGACCTGCAGCGCCCGGCCGCTGGTCCGGCGGGTGGGCCGCAGCGGCTGCGTCATGACCGTCACGCCGATGGTGTCGACGGCGGTCCAGTCGGGGCGCACGTCGATGCGGGTGATCTCGCCGTCGGCCACCCGGATGTCGTCGTGGTGCGCCTGCAGGCCCAGCCGGCGGCTCAGCGAGCGGCGCCCGTCGCCGTCGGCCTCGATCCGCCCGTGGTGCAGCAGCACGCCGCCGTGGTCGTCCCGGACCAGGGATAGCTCCCGGGGGCCGCCGGAGCCGATCCCGAGCTCCCGGGCCAGCCCGGCGGAGTCCTTGTCGCCGCCCGGCTCCCAGGACACCGGGACCTCCGAGGTCCGCCCGGCCCTGAGCAGCACCGCGAGCACCGCGGCCAGCCCCGCGACCGGCCCGCGGACCCGCACGGACCCGGCGTCGGCAGCGGCCGCCACGGAGGTCGCGCGGGGGGCCTCGCCGGCCGCCAGGCGCCGCAGATCCAGCTCGACGGAACCCATGCGGATACCCTGCCATCCGACCGGCCGCGAGCCCGGTACGGCCACGCCCCACCCCGCCGCACCGAGCGACCGGCCTGCCGTCCCGACCGAAGGAGTGCCAGCCCCGATGCCCGCAGTCGTGCTGATCGGCGCCCAGTGGGGCGACGAGGGCAAGGGCAAGGCCACCGACCTGCTCGGTGGGCGCGTCCCCTACGTCGTCCGCTACCAGGGCGGCAACAACGCCGGCCACACGGTGATCACCCCGGACGGCGAGAAGTACGCGCTGCACCTGATCCCGTCGGGCATCCTGACGCCGGGCTGCACGCCGGTCATCGGCAACGGGGTGGTCATCGACCCCGAGGTGCTGATCCACGAACTCGCGGGCCTGGAGGAGCGGGGCGTGGACACCTCGCGCCTGACCATCTCCTCCGACGCGCACCTGATCATGCCGCACCACCGGGCGCTGGACAAAGTCACCGAGCGCTTCCTCGGCAAGCGCAAGATCGGCACCACCGGGCGGGGCATCGGCCCTGCCTACGGCGACAAGGTGGCCCGCAACGGCATCCGCGTCCAGGACCTGCTCGACCTCTCGATCCTGCGGCAGAAGCTCGAGGGCACCCTGCAGGAGAAGAACCAGATCCTGGTCAAGGTCTACAACCGCAAGGCGATCGACGTCGACGAGGTCGTCGAGGAGTACGCCGGGTACGCCGAGCAGCTCAAGCACCGGATCGCCGATACCCGGCTGCTGCTGGGCAAGGCCCTCGACGCCGGCGAGTGGGTGCTGCTCGAGGGCTCGCAGGGCACGCTGCTCGACGTCGACCACGGCACGTATCCGTTCGTGACGTCGTCCAACCCGACCGCCGGAGGCGCGGCCGTCGGCGCCGGGGTGGGCCCGACCCGCATCGAGCGGGTCGTCGGCATCCTCAAGGCCTACACGACCCGGGTGGGCTCCGGCCCGTTCCCGACCGAGCTGTTCGACCAGTGGGGCGAGTACCTGCGCAAGCAGGGCGGCGAGGTCGGCGTGACCACCGGCCGCGACCGGCGCTGCGGCTGGTTCGACGCCGTCGTCGCCCGGTACGCCAGCCGGGTCAACGGCATCACGGACTTCTTCCTCACCAAGCTCGACGTGCTGTCCAGCCTGGAGACGGTGCCGATCTGCGTGGCCTACGACATCGACGGCGTCCGGCACGACGAGATGCCCATGACGCAGACCGACTTCCACCACGCGAAGCCCGTCTACGAGGAGATGCCGGGCTGGTTCGAGGACATCCGGCACTGCCGCAGCTTCGACGAGCTGCCCGCGAACGCCCAGGCCTACGTGAAGCGCCTGGAGGAGCTGTCCGGCGCCCGCATCAGCGTGATCGGCGTGGGACCGGGCCGCGACGAGAACGTCGTCATCCACGACCTGATCGGCTGAGCCGGGGGCGGCGGCACCTCGCCGGCCACACCGACCCCAGGGGTGACACGGGAGCCGTGTCGCGCGCGGTCCGGGCCGGTCCACCCCGACCGCGCCCCTAGGTTCCGCCGGGTGCGCGCAGCGAGGGACACCGGGACCGGGTACGGACGACGTCGGCGGGTGATGGCCGTCGCGGGCGTCGCCGGGGTGCTGGCGTCCATCGGTGGCGCCGGGGTGGCCGGCGCGGCGGGGCCCGACGTCCCCGCGGTCCCCAACGGGGACTTCGAGGCCGATGCCGTCGGTTCCACCACCGTGAGCGGGTGGACCGTCGTCGACGGTCTGGTCGACCTCGGCGTGACCTCGCTCGGCGGCTGCGTCTCCCGTGACACGAGCACGTACACGGCCCTGCGGGACCACGCGGCGACCGCGTTCCCCGTGCGCATGCGCGACGTCCCGGTCGGCTCCGACGACCGCCTGCTGCACCCGGGAACCGGCGACGACGTCTGGATGGACGCGGCGGGGCAGCCCACGACAGCGGGCGCCCCGGGGGCGCGGCAGCTGTACTTCGGCCTGCAAGCCGGCGGCTCCGACGGCTTCCGGGACTTCTTCATCGTGGAGGGTGGCACCCCCTACTGGCGGACGAACTGGGGCCAGGCGACCGGCAACACGGACCTGAGCCCCGGCTTCGGCACCGGCATCGCGCCCTGGTACTCGGCGGTCCCCGACCCGGTGCTCCGTGCCGACGACGTGTCGGCGGCCCACCAGGCCTGGTTCTGGCGGGACACGCCGTGGTTCGGCGCCGCCATCGCCGACGGGACGCCGGCACCCGGCAGCTGGTACACCGTCGATCCCCTGCCACGGTCGCGCGCGCTGCAGCTGGACACCTTCGCCCTCACCTGGGAGGCCGGCGTCGTCGTGCACGGCCCGGCTGCGGTCAGCGACCCCTTCACCGTCGGCAGCGACCGCACGGTGATGCTCGACTGGGTGGCCCCCAGCAGCATCGGCGAGTTCATGGACTCGAGCGTGACGGACCACCACGTGCTGGCCTACGTGCTGGACGTCGACTCGTGCCGCCAGTACGAGCTGCTCGATTCCACGGGCGGCACCACCGAGTGGCAGACGGCCGGGCTGGCGCTCCCCGCCGGCGGCACCTACCGCGTGGTGGTGGTCGCCGGGGCGTACGACCACCGCTGGAGCGAGGCCGCCTCCTCGCTGCTCTTCGTGGACGACGTCCGGGTGCTGCCGACCATCACCGGTGCAGGGGTCGTCCTCGAGCCGCTGTTCGGGCAGGGCGAGCCCGCGGCGGGCGCGCCCGTCCAGCTGACCGGCGCCGGCCTGCTGCCGAACTCGCCGTGGACGGCGGAGCTGCGCTCGACCCCGGTGACGCTGGCCTCCGGCGTCACCGACGCGAGCGGGAGCTTCCGCGTGCTGACCGACCTCCCGTCGTCGGTCGAGCCCGGCCGGCACCGCATCCTCGTCTCGGCCACGGCTCCCGACGGCACGCCGCGCACCGACACGGCCTGGATCACCGTCATGGCGGACGGGACCGTCGGCTACCTCTCGCTCGCGGCCGAGGAGGGCAGTGGCACGCCCACGCCGCCGTCCGTCCCGGCCGATCAGGACGGCGATGACGACGCGGCACCTGCGCCGGTCGCGGGTCGGGCGCCGGCAGAGGGCGCGGAGGACGACGGCGCCGGAGACGGACCGGAGGAGCTGGCCAGCACCGGGTTCGACGCGGCGCTGCCCCTGACGGTCGGTTGCGCGCTGCTGCTGGCCGGCGCGGCGGTCCTGGTCCGCCTGCGGCCCGGGCGCCGGCAGAGCTGACGCCGGCAGAGCTGACGCCGGCTGAGCCGATGCCGGCGGGGCTGACGTCGGCGGGGCCGGACCGTGCGCCTCCCGGGCCGCCGACGGCGTGCCGTGCGGTCCGCCGGGTGGCGGCTCAGGCCTTGACGGGCCTGCGGCTCCGGACGCGCGTGCGGGTGGTCAGCGCCGTGACGGCGAGGTCGGGGGAGTCGGTGATCAGGCCGTCGAGCCCCAGGTCCAGCAGGTTCCGGGCGTCCGCGACGGCGTCCCCGTGCGCGCCGGGCTGGTCGCCGCGTCGCAGGTGGGCGGGCAGGAAGGCGTTCTCCGCCCGGAGCGTCCAGCAGAAGACCGACAGCGCGGCGCGGTGGGCCTCGACGACCAGCGGGCAGACCCCGTCCCTGCCCTCGGCGGACCGCAGGATCCGTTCTCGGCTGGGCCCGATGCCCTGCGCGTAGGTCGAGATCTCGCGCAGCCCGGCGCGGGTGACCATCCGGTCGCCCACCGCGCCGTTCCCCACGAGCTGGATCATCCGGGGCCCCTGCTCGCCCAGTCTGGCGCGCAACTCGCGGAGCAGGGCCGTGTCGAACGACTGCACCAGCACCGGCCCGGACACCGAGGCGACGCCGAGTCGCTGCAGCTCGTCGGCGGCCAGCGCGGCCAGCGTCGGGCCGGTGCCCTCGGTCCAGGTCACGTTCTTGAGCTCCACGAGCACCTGGACGAGCCGGTCGGGCGTGGAGCGGCGCTGGGCGAGCTCGACGACCTCGGCGAGGGTGAGGATGCCGAACCGGCCGTCGTACGCGGTGTTGAGCGGCCGCAGGTCGGGCATCCGCTCGAGGGCGCGCAGGGTGCGCAGCTCGGCGAGGGTGAAGTCCTCGGTGAACCAGCCGGTGACCTCCTTGCCCTTCACCGTGCGGGTGGTGCGCCGGTCGGCGAACTCCGCGTGCTGTGCCACGTCGGTGGAGAGCGAGAGCTCGTTCTCGTGGCGGACGACGAGGGCGCCGTCGCGGCTGACCACGACGTCGGGCTCGATGAGGTCGGCGCCCAGGTCGATCGCCAGCTCGAAGCTCGCGGCCGTGAGCTCGGGCCGGTAGGCGGGGGCACCGCGGTGCCCGATGACGGCAGGACGGGGAAGGCGGGTCACGGGCGGCATGGCCAGCGACTCGGTCGCGTGCATGGATCCCACAACACCTCAATCGGATGGCGTGCGGGCGAACTGGAGTCAACGTGTTGAGCACGATCGGACGCACAGTGCGTTGACCTGCGACAGCGCATGGGGACAGTGACGCATTTCTCATCCTCGAGATCGTGGTGCGGCACGGAGGTGCCCGGCCCCGGTCGCCCCGCCCACCCCACGGGCACCGCACGTCTCCCGCGCCGGCCCGGAAATCCGGATGACAGGCCCCGGCCGGCCGCCCACCATCTGCTGCGTGACCCCCCTGCCGTCCCTGGGCTGGCGCCCCGAGCTGGCCGGCCGGCTGCCCGCCGGCACCGTGCCCGCACGGGTCGCCCGCGTCGACCGTGGCCGGTTGGGCGTGCTCACCGAGGACGGCGACCGGCGCGTGCATCCCGGCGCCGGCCTCTACGCCGATCCCTCCCTCGGCGGACCTGCGGTGGGGGACTGGGTGGCGGTGCGGGACGACCTCGCCGTGGCCCTGCTCCCGCGGACCAGCGCCTTCGTGCGCACCGGAGCCGGCCGCACGTCGACGGCGCAGGTCGTGGCGGCCAACCTCGACGTCGTCCTGGTGGTGGATGCGCTCACCGCCGATCCCCGGCTGCGCCGCGTGGAGCGCTACCTGGCCGTCGCCTGGAGCAGTGGCGCCACGCCGGTCGTCGTCCTCACCAAGGCCGATCTCTGCGACGACGTCGCCGCCGGGGTCGAGGCGGTGCGGGAGGACGCCCTCGGCGTCGACGTCCTGGCCGCCAGCTCGCACACCGGGGAGGGCGTCGACGCCGTCCGTGCGCTGCTCCGGCCCGGCCGGACGGCGGCCATGGTGGGCCCCTCGGGGGTCGGCAAGTCCAGCCTGCTCAACGCGCTGGCCGGGGAGGTGGTGGCCGGCACGCGGGAGATCCGCGACGACGGGCGGGGGCGGCACACGACGACCGCCCGCGAGCTCCACCTGCTCCCCGGCGGAGCCCTGCTCGTCGACACCCCCGGCATGCGGGAGCTGGCGCTGCACGACGACGCCGCCGGGGTCGAGGCCGCCTACGCCGACGTCGCCGAGCTGGCTCAGGACTGCCGGTTCCGCGACTGCGGGCACGCGGGCGAACCCGGCTGCGCGGTGGCCGCCGCCATCGACGACGGCCGGCTCGACCCCGCCCGGTTCCGCGGGTGGCGCAAACTCCGGGCGGAGGCCCACCGCCAGCTGCTGCGGGTGGACGCGCGGGCGCGGGCCGAGGAGCGCGCCCGGCTGCGCGCGCTGCACCGCTCCCGCCGGGAGCTGCCCAGCCGTCCCCGGTGACGCCTCCTCGGTAGCGTTGCGCCCCGTGCGCGTGCTCGTGATCGGCTCCGGTGCCCGGGAGCACGCCCTGTGCGTGGCTCTGACGTCCGACCCCGCCGTCGAGGCGCTCGCCTGCGCACCCGGCAACGCCGGCACCCGCGCGCTGGCCGAGGCTTTCCCCCTGGACGTCCGCGACCCGGACGCGATCGCGGCGCTGGCCCGCACGTGGGACGCCGGCCTCGTCGTCGTCGGCCCCGAGGTGCCGCTGGTGGCCGGGGCGGCCGACGCGGTCCGCGACGCCGGCATCGCCTGTTTCGGCCCTTCGGCGCAGGCGGCCCAGCTGGAGGGCAGCAAGTTTTTCGCCAAGCACGTCATGACCGCCGCCGGGGTGCCGACCGCCCAGGCCTGGCCGGTCGGTGGGCCGGCCGAGCTGGAGACCGCGCTCGACGAGGTGGCCGCCCTGACCGGCGGGGCGCCCTACGTCGTCAAGGACGACGGGCTCGCAGCCGGCAAGGGCGTGCTGGTGACGCCGGACCGGGAGGCGGCCGTGGCCCACGGGCGGGGCGTGCTCGACGCCGGGGGCGCGGTGCTGGTCGAGGAGTTCCTCGACGGGCCGGAGGTGTCGCTGTTCGCCGTCACGGACGGGACGACGGTGCTGCCGCTGGTGCCCGCGCAGGACTTCAAGCGCCGGGACGACGGCGACGGCGGGCCCAACACCGGAGGCATGGGTGCCTACGCCCCGCTGCCCTGGGCGCCGGCCGGCCTGGTCGAGGAGGTGCTCGCCGGCGTGCTGCAGCCGACGGTCGACGAGATGGCCCGGCGCGGCGAGCCGTTCAGCGGGCTGCTCTACGCCGGGCTGGCCCTCACCTCGCGCGGCGTACGGGTGGTGGAGTTCAACGCCCGCTTCGGGGATCCCGAGACGCAGGTGGTGCTGCCGCTGCTGGCGACCCCGCTGGCCGGGCTGCTGCACGCCGCGGCCACCGGGACGCTCGCCGACCACCCGCCGCTGGAGTGGCGGGCGGGCTCGGCGGTCACCGTCGTGGTCGCCTCCGCCGGCTATCCCGAGGCTCCGCGCACCGGCGACCCGGTCACCGGCGCCGACGGCGAGGGCGTGCTGCACGCCGGCACGGCCGCGGCCGACGACGGCACCGTCCTGTCCGCCGGCGGCCGGGTGCTCTCGGTGACGGCGATCGGGAACGACCTCGCGGCGGCCCGGCAGACCGCCTACGAGCGGGTGGCGGCCGTCCGGCTGGCCGGCGCCCACTGGCGGACCGACATCGCGCTGGCCGCCGTCGAGGGGCGGATCGACCTGCCCTGAGCGGCCTGCGGGAGGATGTGCGGGTGCTGATGGCGACGAGGTGGGCCCGATGATCGAGCGCTACACGCTCCCCGAGATGGGGCGGGTCTGGAGCGACCAGCACAAGTACGAGCTGTGGTGCCGCGTCGAGACCCTCGTGCTCGAGGCGCACGCCGCCGCTGGCCGGGTGCCCGCCGACGTCGTCGAGCCGGTGCGCAACGCGCCCCCGCCCACCCCGGAGCGGGTCGCGGAGATCGAGGAGACGACGCAGCACGACGTCATCGCCTTCCTCACCGCCTGGGCGGACAACACCGAGCCGCGCGCGGCCGCGGCCTACGTGCACCACGGCATGACGTCGTCGGACCTGCTCGACACCGCGCTCGCCGTGCAGCTGACCGACGCCACCGACGTGCTGCTGGCCAAGGCCGACCGGCTGGTGGCCGCGCTGCGCGACCACGGCCTGGCGCACCGCTCGACGATCAAGGTCGGCCGCACCCACGGCGTGCACGCCGAGCCCGTCGTCTGGGGCCACCGGGTCGCCGACCTGGCCTTCGCCGCCGCCCGCTCCCGCGACCGGCTGCGGGCAGCACGCGAGCGCGTCGGCGTCGTCGCCATCTCCGGCGCCGTCGGCACCTACTCGCTGATCGACCCCTCGGTCGAGGTCGCCGTCGCCGACGCACTGGGGCTGCGGCCCGCCGACGCCTCCACGCAGGTGGTGCTGCGCGACGGGATCAGCGAGTGGGTCTCGGCGCTGGCGATCATCTCCACGGTCTGCGAGGCGATCGCGCTGGAGGTCCGGCACGGGCAGCGCACCGAGGTGCGCGAGCTGTCCGAGGCCTTCGGGTCGGGCCAGAAGGGCTCGAGCGCGATGCCGCACAAGAAGAATCCGATCCGGTCCGAGCGCATCGCCGGGCTGGCGCGGGTGGTGCGGGCGGCGATCGTGCCGGTGATGGAGGGCATCCCGCTGTGGCACGAGCGCGACATCTCGCACTCCTCCACCGAGCGGGTCTTCCTGCCCGACGCCGCGATCACCACCGACTACCTGCTGGACCTCACCGCCGGGCTGGTCGAGAACCTGGTGGTCGACGCCGACCGGATGCGGGCCAACCTGGAGTCGACCGGTGGGCTGATCTACACCTCGTCGGTGCTGCTGGAGCTGGTGGAGGGCGGGCTGTCCCGCGAGGACGCCTACGCGCTGGTGCAGACGGCGGCGATGGAGACCTGGAACAGCGGGACGCCGTTCCGGGAGACGCTTCGGGCGCGGGCCGCGGCCTCGGACGTGACGCTGGACGAGGCGCGGCTGGACGAGATCTGCCGGCCGGAGCAGTACGTGACCAACCTGGGCCCGCTGTTCGACCGGCTCGCGGCCCTGTCGTGAGCGTGGACCTGCCCCTCGTCGCCCGCGGCAAGGTGCGGGAGATCTACGACAGCTCGTCCCCCACCCACCCCGACCTGCTGCTGCTGGTGGCCTCGGACCGCATCTCGGCCTACGACTGGGTGCTGCCCACGCCGATCCCGGACAAGGGGCGGGTGCTCACGCAGCTGTCGGTCTGGTGGTTCGAGCAGCTCTCGCCGGTGCTGGCGCAGTTCGGCGCCTCGCACCACCTGGTGTCGGCCTCGGACGTGCCCGCCTCCGTGGCGGGGCGGGCGATGCTCGTGCGCCGGCTGGAGATGCTCCCCGTCGAGTGCGTGGCCCGTGGCTACCTCTCCGGCGGCGGCACCAAGGAGTACGAGCGCACCGGCTCGATCCGCGACGTCGCTCTGCCGGCCGGGCTGGTCGAGGGCTCGCAGCTGCCGTCGCCGGTGTTCACGCCGTCGACCAAGGCGGAGATCGGGGAGCACGACGAGCCGATCGACTTCCCCGCCGTCGTCTCCGCCGTGGGTGCCGAGCGCGCCGACCAGCTGCGCGAGCTGACGCTGGCGCTGTACCGGCGGGGGGCGGAGATCGCCCGGGACGCCGGCATCGTGCTGGCCGACACGAAGTTCGAGTTCGGGACCGACGGCGGCGCCCTCGTGCTCGGCGACGAGGTGCTCACCCCCGACTCGTCCCGCTTCTGGCCGGCCGACACGTGGGCGCCGGGGGCGGTGCAGCCCTCCTTCGACAAGCAGTTCGTCCGCGACTGGCTGACGTCGTCCGGGTGGGACCGCGTCTCCGAGCCGCCGGAGCTGCCCGCCGACGTCGTCGCCGCCACCCGCGAGCGCTACGTCACCGCCTACGAACGCCTCACCGGCACCCCCTTCGCCTAGGCCGCCCCGCCCGCCACCCCAAGACGCCCACATCGGCGATGTGGGGCCCAACGGCGCTGCTTCAGCCCCACGTCGCCGATGTGGGCGCCGGAGCTGTGGACAGCGTGCATGCCGTGGCCGGCAGTCGTCGATGCTGCGCTCGTGCCCAAGCGAAGGCCGCGTTCGCGGATCACCGGCCCGACGACGCGGAGCGCCGTGCGCGAGGCCGGCTTGAGCGTGGAGGAGCTCAGGCACCCCGAGGTCACCCGGCTGTCCCGCGACACGTACCTGCCGACGTCGCTGAGCGGCGAGCTGACGAGCCGCCTCGCCGCCGTCCTGCTCACCGCGCCACCGGGCAGCGTGGTCAGCCACCTGTCCGCCGCTGATGTCTGGGGGCTGCAGATCCCCCTGCGCGATCGCTCCGACCGGCGGGTCCACCTCTCTGTCCCCGGCGCGTCCCGGGCGGAGAGCAGGGTCGACCGCCGCCTGTACCGGTCGGACGTGGCGGAGGTGGACGTCCGGCGGCGCCGCGCGCTGCCCGTGACGTCACCGGCGAGGACGTGGCGCGACCTGGCCGCGATCCTCGAGCCGCCGGCTCTCCTGGCTGCCACGGACCAGCTGCTGAACGGCATCTCCGGTCGCGACGAGCTCCGGGAGCAACTGGCCCGCCGTCCCACAGGTCGCGGCTGCGCCCGTGCGCGCGAGGTCCTGCCCCTGGGGGACGCCCGAGCCGAGTCGCCGATGGAGTCGGTCGTCCGCTGGCTGATCATCCACGCCGGCATCCCCGCACCGGAGCTGCAGTTCGAGGTCCGCGATGCGATGGGTGCCTTCATCGCCCGCGCCGACCTGGCATGGCCCGGACGGAGGGTGCTCGTGGAGTTCGACGGCGACGTCCACCGGGAGCGGGATGTCTTCGTACGCGACCTGCGTCGGCAGAACCAGCTCGTCGCGGCGGGGTGGACGATTCTCCGGTTCACGTCTGCGGACGTGCTCGGTCGCCCTGACGAGGTGCTCTCGGAGATCCGACGCGCTCTCCGGTAGCCACCCACATCGCCGATCTCGCACCGATGGGAGGCAGGTGGCACCCACATCGCCGATCTCGCACCGATGGGAGGCAGGTGGCCCCCACATCGCCGATGTGGGGAGCGCTGGGAGCACGGGGCGACGGGGGTCAGCGGTGGGCGGTCGGGGCGTCGCCGTCCTCCCGGTACCCTCGTCGGCGTGTCCCGGGTGATCGTCGACGTGGTCCTCAAGCCGGAGATCTCCGACCCCCAGGGGCAGGCGGTCCTGGGTGCGCTCGGCCGGCTCGGCCACGACAGCGTGCGCAGCGTCCGCCAGGGCAAGCACTTCGTGCTCGAGGTCGACGGCACCCCCGACGAGGCCGAGCTGAAGCAGATCGCCGAGACGCTGCTGGCCAACCCGGTCATCGAGGACGTCGAACTGCACCTGACCAAGGACTGAACCGTGCGCATCGGTGTCATCACCTTCCCGGGCTCCCTGGACGACGTCGACGCCGCCCGCGCGGTGCGGCTGGCCGGGGGTGCGCCGGTCGCGCTGTGGCACGGCGACCACGACCTCGAGGACGTCGACGCCGTCGTCCTCCCCGGCGGCTTCTCCTACGGCGACTACCTGCGCGCCGGGGCCATCGCCGCCCGCTCGCCGCTGATGCAGGACGTCGTCGCCGCCGCGAAGCAGGGTCTCCCGGTGCTCGGTATCTGCAACGGGTTCCAGGTGCTGTGCGAGGCGGGTCTGCTGCCGGGCGCGCTGACGCGCAACAGCCATCTGCACTTCCGCAACCGCGACCAGCTGCTCCGCGTCGAGCGCGCCGACACGGCGTGGACCGGCGACTACGCCGACGGGCAGCAGATCCTCATCCCGGTCAAGAACGGCGAGGGCCGCTACGTCGGCGCGGACGCCGACCTCGACCGCCTCGAGGGCGAGAACCGGGTCGTGTTCCGCTACGTCGGGGGCAACCCGAACGGCAGCTCCCGCGACATCGCCGGCGTCGCCAGCGAGAACGGCCGGGTCGTGGGCCTCATGCCGCACCCCGAGCACGCGGTCGAGGACCTCACCGGCCCCAGCACCGACGGGCTCGGCTTCTTCACCAGCATCCTGAAGGCGGTTGTCAGCGCGTGAGCGAGGACGTGACGGCGGGACAGGCCAGCGCCACCGCAGGGCTCTCCGATCTCGACACCGGCCCCGGCCGGCTGCAGCACCGGCTGGACACCGTCGAGGTCGCCACGAGCACGCCGGACGACGAGCAGCCCTTCGCCGAGCTGGGCCTCAAGGCAGACGAGTACGCCCGCATCAAGGAGATCCTCGGCCGCCGCCCCACCACGGCCGAGCTCGCGATGTACAGCGTCATGTGGAGCGAGCACTGCTCCTACAAGAGCTCCAAGGTGCACCTGCGCCAGTTCGGCGACCTGCCGAAGAGCGACGCGCTGCTCGTCGGCATCGGCGAGAACGCCGGCGTCGTCGACGTGGGCGAGGGCTACGCGGTCACCTTCAAGGTCGAGTCGCACAACCACCCCAGCTACGTCGAGCCCTACCAGGGCGCGGCCACCGGCGTGGGCGGCATCGTCCGCGACATCCTGACCATGGGCGCCCGCCCGATCGCGGTCATGGACAGCCTCCGCTTCGGCCGCGCCGACGCCCCCGACACCGCCCGCGTGCTGCCCGGCGTCGTCGCGGGCGTGGGCGGCTACGGCAACTGCCTGGGCCTGCCCAACATCGGCGGCGAGCTGCTGTTCGACGAGTGCTACGCCGGCAACCCGCTGGTCAACGCCCTGTGCGTCGGCGTGATGCGGCACGAGGACGTGCACCTGGCCAAGGCCGAGGGCGCCGGCAACAAGGTCATCCTGTTCGGCGCGCGCACCGGCGGCGACGGCATCGGCGGCGTGAGCGTCCTGGCGTCGGAGACCTTCGACGCCGAGGGGCCGGCCAAGCGCCCCGCCGTCCAGGTCGGCGACCCGTTCACCGAGAAGCTGCTCATCGAGGCCTGCCTCGAGCTCTTCGCGCAGGACCTGGTCACCGGCATCCAGGACCTCGGCGGCGCCGGCCTGTCCTGCGCCACGAGCGAGCTGGCCAGCGCCGGCACCGGCGGCATGCACGTCGACCTCGACACCGTCCCGCTGCGCGACAGCACCCTGACGCCCGCCGAGATCCTGATGAGCGAGTCGCAGGAGCGCATGTGCGCCATCGTCGAGCCGGGCAAGGTCGAGCAGTTCCTCGCCGTCTGCCGGAAGTGGGACGTCCGCGCCGCCGTCATCGGTGAGGTGACCGACGGCGACCGGCTGACCGTCGACTGGCACGGCGAGCGCATCGTCGACGTCCCGCCGCGGACCGTCGCCCACGAGGGCCCGGTCTACGAGCGGCCGATGGCCCGCCCGGCCGACCTCGGCGCGCTGCAGGCCGACGACGCCGCCCGGCTCCCGAGGCCCACCACGCCGGCCGAGATCCAGGCGCACTGGCTGGCCGTGGTCAGCAGCCCGGACGGCGCGGACAAGAGCTGGGTCACCGAGCAGTACGACCGCTACGTGCGCGGCAACACGGTGCTCGCCCAGCCCGAGGACGCCGGCGTCGTCCGCATCGACGAGAGCAGCCACCGGGGCATCGCGCTGTCCCTGGACGGCAACGCCCGGTTCGCCCGGCTGGACCCGTACACCGGTGCGCAGCTGAACCTGGCCGAGGCCTACCGCAACGTCGCGGCCACCGGCGCGAAGCCGCTGGCCGTCACGAACTGCCTGAACTTCGGCTCGCCGGAGAACCCCGAGGTCATGTGGCAGTTCGCCGAGGCCGTCCGCGGCCTGGCCGACGGCTGCCGTGCGCTCGGGCTGCCGGTCACCGGCGGCAACGTGAGCCTCTACAACCAGACCGGCGAGGTCGCCATCAACCCGACGCCGGTCATCGGCGTGCTGGGCGTGCACGAGGACGTGCGCACCCGCGTGCCGGCCGGCTGGCGGACGGCGGGGGAGACGGTCCTGCTGCTCGGCGAGACGCGGCCGGAGTTCGGCGGGTCCGCGTGGGCGAGCGTCGTGCACGGCCACCTGGGCGGGCTGCCCCCGGCGCTGGACCTCGCGACCGAGCGCACGCTGGCCGACCTGCTGGCCGCGCTGGCCGCGCAGGGGCTGGTCGGCTCGGCGCACGACCTGGCCGACGGCGGGCTGGCGCAGGCGCTCAGCGAGTCCGCGCTGCGCTACGGCACCGGCGCCCGCCTCGCTCTGGACGGCGACCCGTTCACCGCCCTGTTCAGCGAGTCGACCGCCCGCGTCGTCGTCACCACCTCCGACCCCGGCGGCGTGAAGCGGGCCGCGGAGTGGGCCGGCGTCCCGGTCACCGAGCTGGGGACGACGGGCGGCGACGCGCTGGTGCTCGACGGGCTGCTCGACCTGCCGCTGGCCGAGCTGCGGGCGGCGTGGAGCGCCACTCTCCCGGCGCTGTTCGGCGGACCCGAGCACTCCACCCCGCTCACCGTCCCGGCGGGCACCGTCCCGACCAGCTGATGGCCGGCACCGCGCCGATCCCCGCCGACGAGCTGCGGGCCGCCCTCGAACCGGTGCGCGCCTGGCTCGACGGCGAGGCCGAACGACCGCCGCGCGCCGTCGTCGGGGCCGCGGTGAAGACGAGCTCCCGCTGGCTGGCCCAGCAGGTGCCCGGCCGGTCCGTGGAGCTGCGGGTGCCGCCGCATGTCGCCGTCCAGTGCATCGACGGGCCGCGGCACACCCGGGGCACGCCGCCCAACGTGATCGAGACCGACGCCGCCACCTGGCTGCGCCTGGCCAGCGGCCGGCTGAGCTGGGCCGAGGCCGTGGCCGGGGGGAAGGTGAGCGCCAGCGGCAACCGCGCCGACCTGTCGGCGCTGCTGCCGCTCCGGCCGCTGAGCCGCCCCTGAGGGCCGTCGGGCATGCTCGGTGACCGGGGCGGACCGGCCGCCGCGATCCGGAGGTGTCATGCAGGCGTCGTTCATGCCCGACGGGGACCTGCTGGTGCCGACGCCGACAGCAGCGAGCCCGTGGTCGGACGAGATGGTCAACGGCCACCACATCGGCGGCCTGGTTGCGTGGGGCGCGCAGCGCGACGAGCCGGACCCGGAGCTGCAGCTGGCCCGCATGACCGTCGACATGGTCCGGGCCGTGCCCATGCGGCCGCTGCGCGTCGAGACGCGCCCCGGCCGGGAGGGGCGCCGGCTCCGGGTGCTGGACGTCTCCGTCCTCGACGGGGACGTCGAGGTCATCCGGGGGTCGGTCCTGCTGCTCCGCCGCTCCGAGCAGCCGGCCGCCGAGAACGCCGACGCCGGGCCCTGGGCCTCGGAGCCCTGGGACGTCCCGCCGCCCGAGCAGATCGAGGGGACGACCGGGGGGCCGATGCCGTGGGAGATCCGCAGGATCACCCCCTGGGGCGCCGGCGGCCCGGGCAAGGTGTGGATGCGCGAGACGACCGAGTTCGTCGCCGGGCAGCCGCTCACGCCGATGCTCCGCGCCGCGCTGATGGCCGACTTCACCAACCCGCTGGCCAACTCCGGTCCGGGCGGACTGGCGTTCATCAACGTCGACGTGACGATGTATCTCACGCGGGACCCGCGCGGCGAGTGGATCGGCATGGAGAGCGCCGGCCACCTCGGGGCCGACGGCGTCGGGTTCGGCACCACGTGGATGTACGACCGGGAGGGTCGGATCGGCCACTGCGTGGCCGCCGCGCTGCCCGATCCGAGGATCCAGGCCCGCCACCGGTAGCGCGACGCCCCCGCCCGCGAGGTCGCGGGCAGGGGCGCCGGGGTGCTGTCGGTGCTGTCCGTGCTGGGCCGTCAGCCGAAGAGTGCGCTGGCGGCCTTCACGGTGTTGTAGAGCCCGTACGCGAGCGGCACGCCGACCAGCGCCCACGCGAAGGCGATGAGCCCGGTGGGGGTGTGGGTGGTCGGCCCGTTCCCGGTCGGCTCGTTCCCGGTCGGGTCGTTCCTGGTCGAGGCGGGAGTGCTCATCGGACCGTGCTCCGTTCGGGTGCCGCCGCGGCGGTGGGGACGTCGGTGGGCTCGGGCTCCCACCACTTCTCGGCGACCGGCTTGATCAGCAGGTTCGCGATGAAGCCGACGGCCAGCAGGCCGACCATGATGAACAGCGCCGGCCGGTAGTCGCCGGCGGTCAGCTCACCCGGGGTCCCGCGGGCGTCGAGGACGCCGTTGATGATCAGCGGTCCGGCGATGCCGGCGGCCGCCCAGGCGGTCAGCAGCCGACCGTGGATGGCGCCCACCTGGTAGGTGCCGAACAGGTCGCGCAGGTAGGCCGGGACCGTCGCGAAGCCGCCGCCGTAGAAGCTGATGATGATCGCGGCGGTGAGCACGAAGATCCAGGTGGCCGTGCTGCCGAGGGTGGCCAGGATGACGTACAGGACGATCCCGACACCGAGGTAGACCATGTAGATCGGCTTTCGCCCGATGTAGTCCGAGGTCGAGGACCACACGAACCGGCCCGCCATGTTGAACAGCGACAGCAGGCCGACGAACCCGGCGGCCGTGGCGGCGAGCACCGTGGAGGTCTCGCCCTCGCGGAAGAAGTCCTGGATCATCGGCGCGGCCTGCTCGAGGATGCCGATGCCGGCCGTGACGTTGCAGAACAGGACCGTCCACAGCAGCCAGAACTGCGGGGTCCTGATCGCATTGTTGGCGGACACGTTCTCCGTCGTCACCAGCGACTTGGACTTGACCGTCGAGGGGTCGAAGCCGTCGGGACGCCAGTTCGAGGCGGGCACCCGCACGATGAAGGCGCCGAACATCATGAAGACCAGGTAGACCAGGCCCAGGGTGAGGAACAGCAGGGCGACGGAGTTGCCGCTGGGCACGGTGCCGGCGGTGCCGTCGTACCCGGGGTCGTAGAGGTTCATCAGTTGGCGGGACAGCGGTGAGGCGATGAGTGCGCCACCGCCGAAGCCCATGATCGCCATGCCGGTGGCCAGGCCCGGGCGGTCCGGGAACCACTTGATCAGCGTGGAGACCGGCGAGATGTAGCCGATGCCGAGCCCGATCCCGCCGAGGAAGCCGTAGCCGAAGTACAGCAGCCACAGCTGCTCGGTGTAGATGCCGAGGGAACCGACGAGGAAGCCGGAGACCCAGAAGACGGCGGAGGTGAACATCGCGGCCCGGGGGCCGTTCTTGTCCACCCACGTCCCGAACACCGCCGCCGACAGGCCGAGCATCACGATGGCGATCGAGAAGATGATCCCGATCTGCGTGAGGCTCGCGTCGAAGTGCTCCACGAGCGCGGACTTGTAGACGCTGGTCGCGTACGCCTGGCCGATGCACAGGTGCACGGCGAGCGCTGCTGGCGGGATCAGCCACCGATTGAAACCTGGCCGGGCGACGATGCGCTCTCGGGACAGGAAGGCGGGAACGGCCACGAACTCGACCTCCGGGGACGGGGCGCGGTGCGTCCGGTCGGACGCGACCCGGCCGCGCACTGTCATGTGCGTCACAGCCGAGGGGACCGTACGACGCCACCGGGCAGCGCGCCCGTCCAACGGCCATCCGTGACGTGCGCGTGACCGTCGGGGCCGTACCGCGGACCCACGGCGACGGGCCCCCGGGTGCGGGCCCCCGGGTGCGGGCGCACCCTCCCGAATAGGCTCGGCGCATGGCCTACGAGGTGAAGGGCGTCGTCGCCCGCAGCAAGGGTGCTCCGGTCACGATCGAGACGATCCTGGTGCCCGATCCGGGGCCGGGTGAGGCGGTCGTCGACATCGCCGCGTGCGGGGTCTGCCACACCGACCTGCACTA
Source organism: Blastococcus sp. (assembly GCA_042090795.1). Taxonomy (GTDB): domain Bacteria; phylum Actinomycetota; class Actinomycetes; order Mycobacteriales; family Geodermatophilaceae; genus Blastococcus. Next base: position 224,441 of record JBELIQ010000001.1, read on the forward strand.
CCGCGAGGGCGGCATCAACGACGACTACCCGTTCCTGCTGGGCCACGAGGCCGCCGGCACCGTCGCCGCGATCGGCGAGGGCGTCACCAACGTCGCCGTCGGCGATTACGTCGTCCTCAACTGGCGGGCCGTCTGCGGGCAGTGCCGCGCCTGTCTCAAGGGTGAGCCGAAGTACTGCTTCGACACCCACAACGCCGCGCAGAAGATGACGCTGGCCGACGGCACGGAGCTGGCCCCGGCGCTGGGCATCGGTGCCTTCGCCGAGAAGACCCTCGTGCACTCCGGCCAGTGCACCAAGGTCGACCCGGCCGCACCCCCGGCGTCCGCCGGGCTGCTCGGCTGCGGGGTCATGGCCGGCGTGGGGGCGGCCATCAACACCGGCGCCGTCCAGCGGGGCGAGAGCGTCGCGGTCTTCGGCTGCGGCGGGGTCGGGGACGCCGCGATCGCCGGGGCCAAGCTGGCCGGCGCGACGACGATCATCGCCGTCGACATCAGCGACACCAAGCTGGAGTGGGCGAAGAACTTCGGCGCCACGCACACGGTGAACTCGAAGGACGCCGACGCGGTCGAGGCGATCAAGGCGCTGACCGGCGGCTTCGGGGTGGACGTCGCCATCGACGCCGTGGGCCACCCGAAGGTCTTCGAGCAGGCCTTCTACGCCCGCGACCTGGCCGGCCGCGTGGTCATGGTCGGCGTCCCGACGCCGGACATGGAGATCACCCTGCCCGCCATCGAGATCTTCGGCCGGGGCGGGTCGGTCAAGTCCTCCTGGTACGGCGACTGCCTGCCCAGCCGCGACTTCCCGATGCTGATCGACCTGTACCTGCAGGGCCGCTTCGACCTGGACGCCTTCGTCTCCGAGACGATCGGGCTGGACGACGTGGAAGCGGCCTTCGAGAAGATGCACAAGGGCGAGGTCCTGCGCTCGGTCGTGGTGTTCTGATGGCCGCGCGGATCGACAAGGTCGTCGTCCCCGGTGTCTTCTCCCTGGACGGGCAGGACTTCGACGTCGAGAACAACGTCTGGCTCGTCGGGGACGACGACGAGGTGCTGGTGATCGACGCACCGCACGACGCCGCCCCCATCGTCGAGGCGATCGGCGGCCGGAAGGTCGTCGCGATCGTGCTGACCCACGGGCACAACGACCACATCACCGCTGCCCCCGCGCTGCGCGAGGCCACCGGCGCGCCGATCTGGTTCAACCCCGCCGACCGGATGCTCTGGGACATGACGCACCCGGAGAGCGCGCCGGACCGCGACCTGGTCGCCGGCCTCCGGTTCTCCGTCGCCGGGACCACGCTCACCGCCCTGCACACCCCCGGGCACTCGCCGGGCAGCACCTGCCTGCACAGCGCGGACCTGGCCACCGTGTTCACCGGCGACACGCTGTTCTGCGGCGGTCCGGGAGCCACCGGCCGCTCGTTCAGCGACCACCCGACGATCCTGAACTCGATCCGCGGCCAGCTGTTCAGCCTGCACGGCGACACCGTCGTGAAGACCGGCCACGGCGACGACACGACGATCGCCGCGGAGCTGCGGAACGTCACCGGCTGACCCTCGGCGCGGCGATGAGCTGCGCCGACACGCGGGGGAGTGATGGGGACCACCGTGCGCGGGCTGGGCACCCGTCCCCGCCCCGGTAGTCTCGTGGGGTGCCACGTGGTGATGGACGGCTCACGCACGACCTCGACCCCCACTCTCCCGGACCTCAGGACGCCTGCGGCGTCTTCGGTGTCTGGGCGCCGGGCGAAGAGGTCGCGAAGCTGACCTATTTCGGTCTGTACGCCCTCCAGCACCGCGGTCAGGAGGCGGCCGGGATCGCGGTGTCCGACGGCACCTCGGTGGTGGTCTACAAGGACATGGGGCTGGTCAGCCAGGTCTTCGACGAGGCGACGCTGGGCAGCCTCCGCGGCCACCAGGCCGTGGGCCACACCCGCTACTCGACGACCGGCGCCTCCACCTGGGAGAACGCCCAGCCGACGTTCCGCACCACCGAGGCCGGCACCGGCCTGGCGCTGTGCCACAACGGGAACCTCGTGAACACCGCCGAGCTGGCCGTGAAGGCCGCCGACGCCGGAGTGCCGGGCGCCTTCGTCGCGACGAACGACTCCGACCTGATCACCGCCCTCATCGCCGCCCGTCCCGACCTCTCGGTCGAGGCCGCCGCGATGGAGGTGCTGCCGCAGCTGCGCGGCGCGTTCAGTCTGACTTTCATGGACGAGGACACCCTCTACGCCGCCCGCGACCCGCAGGGCGTCCGCCCGCTGGTGCTGGGCCGGCTGGAGCGCGGGTGGGTCGTCGCGAGCGAGACCGCGGCGCTGGACATCGTCGGCGCCTCCGTGGTGCGGGAGGTCGAGCCCGGCGAGCTCATCGCCATCGACGAGAACGGGCTGCGGAGCCAGCACTTCGCACCGGCCCAGCCCAAGGGCTGCGTCTTCGAGTACGTGTACCTGGCCCGGCCGGACACCACGATCTCCGGCCGGGGCGTCCACGCCGCGCGGGTGGAGATCGGCCGGCGGCTGGCCAAGGAGCACCCGGTCGAGGCCGACCTGGTCATCCCGGTGCCCGAGTCCGGCACCCCGGCGGCGGTCGGGTACGCCCAGGCGTCGGGCATCCCCTACGGCCTGGGTCTGGTCAAGAACTCCTACGTGGGGCGCACGTTCATCCAGCCGAGCCAGACCATCCGCCAGCTCGGCATCCGGCTGAAGCTCAACCCGCTGCGCGACGTCATCCGCGGCAAGCGGCTGGTCGTCGTCGACGACTCCATCGTCCGCGGCAACACCCAACGGGCCCTGGTCCGGATGCTGCGCGAGGCCGGCGCGGTCGAGGTGCACGTGCGCATCGCCTCGCCGCCGGTGAAGTGGCCGTGCTTCTACGGCATCGACTTCGCCAGCCCGGCGGAGCTGGTCGCCAACGGCCTGGACATCGACGGCGTGCGCGCCTCGGTCAACGCCGACTCGCTGGGCTACGTCTCCGAGCAGGGCCTGATCGCCGCGACCGAGCAGCCGGCCAACCGGCTGTGCACCGCCTGCTTCACCGGGAAGTACCCCATCCCGCTCGAGCAGCCCGAGGTCCTCGGCAAGCACGTCCTCGAAGGCATCGAGAGCCGCGCACTGACCGGCTGGACCGGGCAGCAGGCCGGTAGCGCCACGGTCCCCGGCGGCGCCGAGGACGCCCTGCTGCGCCCGTGAACGCGAGAGTGACGCCTGAGCGAGCATCGCAGGGAGCGCCAGCGACCGAGGAGCGGAACGAAGGCGGAACCGAGCAGTGAGCGCAGCCGAGCAGTTCACCTACGCCGCCTCCGGCGTCGACATCGACGCCGGTGAGCGCGCGGTCACGCTGATGAGGACCGCGGTCGAGAAGACCAACCGTCCGGAGGTCGTGGGCGGACTCGGCGGCTTCGCCGGCCTGTTCGCGCTGGACACCGCGAAGTACCGCAAGCCCCTGCTGGCGTCGTCCACCGACGGCGTCGGCACCAAGATCGCCCTGGCCCGGCAGCTGGACCGGCACGACACCGTCGGCATCGACCTGGTCGCCATGGTCGTCGACGACCTGGTGGCCTGCGGCGCCGAGCCCCTGTTCCTGCAGGACTACGTGGCCTGCGGCAAGGTCGTCCCCGAGCGGATCGCCGCCATCGTCACCGGCATCGCCACGGGCTGCACGCTGGCCGGCGCCGCCCTGGTGGGCGGGGAGACCGCCGAGCACGGCGATCTGATGGACGCCGACGAGTACGACCTCGCGGCCACCGCCGTGGGCGTGGTCGATGCCGACGCCGTCCTGGGCCCGGAGCGCGTCCGCGCCGGCGATGCCGTCGTGGCCATGGCGTCGTCGGGCTTCCACTCCAACGGCTACTCGCTGGTGCGCCGGGTCGTCGCCGCGGCCGGGCTGGACCTGCACGCCACCCCGGCCGGGCTCGACCGGCCGCTGGGCGAGGTGCTGCTGGAGCCGACCCGCATCTACGCCCTGGACTGCCTGGCGCTGGTCGCACGCCACGGCGTCGAGAACGTGCACGCCTTCGCGCACATCACCGGCGGCGGCCTGGCCGGCAACACCGCCCGGGTGGTCCCGGACGGGCTCGAGGCGGTGCTCGACCGCGGCACGTGGGCGCTGCCGTCCGCGGTGCACCTGCTGGAGCAGCACGGTGTCCCGCGCGCGGAGTCCGAGCGCGCGTTCAACTGCGGCGTCGGCATGGTGGCCGCCGTCGCCCCGCAGGTCGCCGACGACGTCGTCGCCCAGCTCACCGCCGCAGGCGTGCCCGCCTGGGTCGCCGGCACCGTCGGCCCGCGCTCGGGCGACGACGCCGCGCGCCTGGTCGGCTCCTACCGCTGACGATCCAGGGACTTTCGGTACCGAAAGTCCCTACGAGAGCCGGACTTCCGGTACCGGAAGTCCGGACGTCACGCCGGATCCGCTCCCGGGCGTCCTCGAGGAGCGCACGCAGCACCGCCTCGCCCGGAGGCGAGGCGGTGCTGTCGAGTCGGACGGGGAACCGACCGCGTCAGCGGCTGGCGGCCCAGTCGTCGCCGGAGTCGTCGTCCGCCCAGCGGTCGGCGTACTCGTCGTCTTCCTCGTCGTCCTTCGCCACGCTCGGCGCGGTGTAGGACGGCGGTGCACCGGTGAGTTCCTTCTGCAGGGCAGAAAGGTCGGTGTTGGGTGAGCTGTACTTGAGCTCACGGGCCACGCGTGTCTGCTTGGCCTTCGCTCGGCCGCGCCCCATCGGCTCGACCCCCTCGCTACGGAGTGCGGGCGTCCGGCCCGTGGGCTTGACGGCCCGCGTGGCGACCCCGGCTGAGTGACTATGTCTCGGCCAACATTACGACACGGATGCCGGGCGGGCACACAACCCCTCCCCAGGGTGGTGAAGCGGCGTCAGCGGGGCAGCCGGATCGTGGCCAGCCGACCCACCGAGCGGATCCGCTCCTCGGCCAGCCGGTCGGCCGCGACGGCCGGGGAGACGCCGTCGGCGTCGGCAGCGCGGAACACCCGCAGGGCGACGTCGAAGATGCCCGCGGCCCGCGTGCGGGCGCGCTCGAAGGAGAACCCGTGCCGCTCGTCCTCGACCTGGATCACGCCGCCGGCGTTCACCAGGTAGTCCGGGGCGTACAGGATGCCGCGGGCGCCCAGCTCGTCGGCGATCGCCGGGGCGGCCAGCTGGTTGTTGGCGCCACCGCACACGATGCGGGCGGGGAGCGCGGCCACGGTGGCCGAGTCCAGCGCGCCGCCCAGGGCGCAGGGCGCGTACACGTCGTGCGGCGTGCCGACCAGCGCGGCCGTGTCGGCCACCGCCCGCACCTGCGGGTGCCGGCCGCGCACCCGGTCGACCGCCGCCTGGTCGACGTCGGTGACGACGAGTGCGGCGCCGTCGGCCACCAGCAGGTCGACCAGCTCCGAGCCGACCTTGCCGACGCCGGCCACCGCGACGGTGCGCCCGGCGAGCGACGGCTCCCCCCAGCAGTGCAACGCGGCGGCGCGCATGCCCTGGAAGACGCCGTAGGCGGTGAGCACCGAGGAGTCGCCGCAGCCGCCGTACGCCAGCGACCGCCCGTGCGCGAAGCGCGTCTCGCGGGCGACCACGTCCAGGTCGGCGTTGTAGGTGCCGACGTCGCAGGCGGTGAGGTACCGCCCGCCCAGTGCCTCCACGAAGCGCCCGTAGGCGCGCAGCAGCGCCTCCGTCTTCACCGTGCGCGGATCACCGATGATGACCGCCTTGCCGCCGCCGAGGTCCAGGCCGGCGAGGCTGTTCTTGTAGGACATGGCCCGCGACAGCCGCAGCGCGTCGGCGACGGCGTCGTCCTCGGTGGCGTACGGGTAGAAGCGGGTGCCGCCCAGTGCGGGCCCCAGCGCGGTCGAGTGGATCGCGATGACGGCCCGCAGGCCGGATCCCGGGTCGCTGCAGAAGACGACCTGCTCGTGGCCCGAGCCCAGAATGTCCACGGCGCCGAGCGTAGGACCACGGCACCGATCCCCGGTGCGTCGCACCGGTCGGGCGTACCCGGTGCCCCGGCGGGAGGCATGATGTCCCGTCGGACACCGGCGGAGGGCAGTGCAGCTCCTCCTCCAGCTCGCACAGCAGCACACAGGAGGACTCCCATGCCCGCACCCCGGCGACTTCTCTCGATCGCGCTGGCCGCTCCGCTGCTGCTGGCGGCGTGCACCACCGACGGGGGCGAGGACGCGGGCGGCGGAGGGGGCTCGGCGGAGGGTGGCGGTGGGGACGGGGACCTGTCGTTCTCGGTCATCACGCACGGCTCGGCCGGTGACGCGTTCTGGGACGTCGTCCAGAACGGCGCGGAGGCCGCCGGTGAGGACCTCGGCATCGACGTCGACTACCAGAGCGACGGCGACCCGACGCGCCAGTCGCAGCTGATCGACGCCGCCGTCAACCAGGACGTGGACGGCATCGTGGTGTCGATGGCCAACCCGGACGCCATCCAGGAGTCGGTCGAGGCCGCGGTCGCCGCCGGCATCCCGGTGGTCACGATCAACTCGGGCGGGGACCGCTCGTCGGAGTTCGGGGCCATCGGCCACGTGGGCCAGGACGAGACGATCGCCGGGGAGGGCGCCGGCCGCGAGCTGGCCGAGCAGGGTGCGAGCAACGTGCTGTGCGTCATCCACGAGGCGGGCAACATCGGCCACGAGCAGCGCTGCGCGGGTGCGGCCACCGGCCTGGGCGGCGAGGTCACGCCGCTGCAGGTGGACATCAACGACCTGACCGGGGCGCAGTCGACGATCACCTCCCAGCTGCAGAGCGACGACTCCATCGACGCAGTGCTGGCGCTCAACTCCGCCGTGGCCGCGGTAGCCGTCGACTCGGTCGCGGACGCAGGCTCGGACGCGCAGGTGGCCACCTTCGACCTGAACCAGGACGTGATCAGCGGCATCCAGGATGGCTCGATCGCCTTCGCCGTCGACCAGCAGCAGTACGAGCAGGGCTACCTGCCGATCGTGATGCTCCAGCTCTACGCGGAGAACCTGAACACCGTCGGCGGCGGGCAGCCGGTCCTCACCGGCCCCGGGATCGTCGATGCCACGAACGTCGACGAGATCGCCGACCTGGCCTCGGCCGGCACGCGCTGAGCACCGCGGGGGCGCCGGTGGGCACCACGGAGGCGGGCCGGCCGCCGACGCGGCAGGCCGACGAGCGGCTGACCTCCGTCGGGCCGCTGCGCCGGCTACTCGTGAAGCCCGAGCTCGGTGCGCTGGTCGGCGCCGTCGCGGTGTTCACCTTCTTCGCCGTCCAGTCCGACGTCTTCCGGTCGGCCCGCGGGATCGCCAACTGGCTGGACCCCGCCTCGACGCTCGGGATCATGGCGGTGGCGGTCGCCCTGCTCATGATCGGCGGTCACTTCGACCTCTCGGCCGGGGTCATGACGGGGACGACGGCGCTGACGGTGGCGATCGTCGCCGTCGAGTTCGAGCAGAACATCTGGGTGGGCATCGGCGTCTCGCTGGTGGTGGCCCTGGCCATCGGCTTCTTCAACGGCTGGCTGGTCACCCGCACCGGGCTGCCGAGCTTCATCATCACGCTGGGCACCTTCCTGATGCTCCAGGGCCTCAATCTCGGCCTGACGAAACTCTTCACCGGCACGGTGTCGGCCGGCGGGCTGCGCTCGGTGCCCGGGTACGGCAGCGCCGAGTGGGTCTTCGCCTCCCGCATGACGATCCTCGGCGCGGAGCTGCGCATCGCGGTGCTGTGGTGGGTGCTGTTCACGGTCCTGGCCTCCTGGGTGCTGCTGCGCACCCGCTTCGGCAACTGGGTCTTCGCGACCGGCGGCGACGAGGTCGCCGCCCGCAACGTCGGCGTCCCAGCCCGCCGGACGACGATCACGCTGTTCATGACCACGGCGACGGCGGCCTGGTTCGTCGGCACGACCCTGGCGGTGCGCTTCACCTCCGTGCAGGCGAACACCGGCACGGGGCAGGAGCTCATCTACATCGTCGCGGCGGTCATCGGGGGGTGCCTGCTCACCGGCGGCTTCGGTTCGGCGGTCGGCGCCTCGCTGGGCGCGCTGATCTTCGGCATGACGCAGCTGGGCATCCCGTACCTGCGCTGGGACGCCGACTGGTTCTACTTCTTCCTGGGGGCCATGTTGCTGCTCGCGGTGCTGGCCAACCGGCTCGTCCGGCGGTACGCCGAGGCGACCCGGCGATGACCCCCCCACCCACCCCGCCGTCGACCCCCTCACCCACCACGCCGTCGGACCCCCCGCCGTCGAGCGCCTCCGGTGCGCCCCTGCTGGAGCTGCGGGACGTCGGCAAGGACTACGGCTCGGTCATCGCGCTCGACGGCATCAGCACCACCGTGCGGGCCGGCGAGGTCACCTGCGTGCTCGGTGACAACGGCGCGGGCAAGTCGACGCTGATCAAGATCCTGGCCGGCGTGCACCGCGCCGACCGCGGGGCGCTGCTGCTGGACGGGCGGCCGGCCGACTTCGGCTCGCCGCGCGAGGCGCTGGACGCCGGGATCGCGACGGTCTACCAGGACCTGGCGATGATCCCGCTGATGGCGATCTGGCGGAACTTCTTCCTGGGCGCGGAGCCCACCCGCGGTCGCGGGCCTTTCCGGCGGTTCGACGCGGCCCGGGCGAAGGAGATCACCCGCCGGGAGCTGGCCGCCATGGGCATCGACATCCGGGACCCCGACCAGCCGGTGGGCACGCTCTCCGGTGGCGAGCGGCAGTCGGTGGCGATCGCGCGGGCGGTGCACTTCGGTGCCCGGGTGCTGATCCTCGACGAGCCCACGTCGGCGCTGGGCGTGAAGCAGGCCGGGGTCGTGCTGCGGTACGTGGCCCAGGCGCGCGACCGCGGGGTGGGCGTCGTGCTCATCACCCACAACCCCCACCACGCCCACCCCGTGGGCGACCGCTTCCTCGTGCTGAACCGGGGCCGCAGCCTGGGGTCGTTCGCGAAGGGCGAGGTCAGCCGGGACGAGCTGACCCGGCTGATGGCCGGTGGAGCAGAGCTGGACGAGTTGGCGCACGAGCTCGAACGGCCGTCGACCTGATGATGTCGACATACCGACCGTACTGAGACGGTCACTTACCGAACTTGGCGCGGCGCGTCAACTGGTGCGCGTGTTGCCTTTGTGACTGGCGGTGACGCTGCGACTCTCGTCGGGCATCACGCCCCATTCCCCTTCCCCGGGAGCCAGTCATGTTCCAGCGCTGTCCGTCGCGACCGGCGACCGCGCGCCGCGGTGCCCGGCGGCCCCGTCCGTCCCGCTCGCTGCGGACCGGTCTGGCGGCTGTCCTGGCCGGGGCGACGCTGGTGGTCACCGCGGCACCCGCACTCGCCGTACCGCCGCCGCCCAACCCGACCGACGCCGAGATCGGCACCGCCCAGTCGCAGCAGGACGCCGCAGCGGCCGAGATCGGGCGCATCGCGGGCCTGGTGACCGCGGCCGAGGCCGAGCTCGAACGCGTCGGCTACCTGGCCGAGGCGGCCGGCACCGCCTACGAGGTTGCCAACCAGGCCCTGCAGGCGGCGCAGGACAAGGCGGACGAGGCGGCCGCCCTGCTGCAGCAGGCCGCCGACGCGGTGGCCGCCGCCCAGGTCCGGATCGCGTCCTTCTCGCGGGACAGCTACATCTCCGGCCCGTCGATGAGCACCACGGCGGTGCTGCTGGACGCCCGGGGCCCGAACGAGCTGATCCAGCGCGCCGCGATGCTGGACTACGTCGCCGCGGACAAGGTGGACGTGCTGGCCGAGATGGAGGTCGCCCGCGTCGCGCAGGCCACCGCCGAGTCGGAGGCGCGCACCGCACGGGACGAGATGGCGGCCGCCGAGGAGAGCGCGGCGGCGGCGAAGGCGGCGGCGGACGCGCAGGTCGCCGTCCAGCGGGGCGCCTACGCCGAGATCGAGGCGCAGAAGGCGGTCTACGAGCAGCAGTTCGAGGACGCCAACATCCAGCTGCTGCAGCTGCAGGGCGCCCGGAACGCCCACCAGCAGTGGCAGCAGCAGCAGGCGGCAGAGGAGGCGGCGCGGCGGGAGGCGGCGGCGCGGGAGGCGGCCGAGGCGGCTGCCGCTGCCGCGGCTGCCCGCGCCAACTCCGGCGGCGGAACCGGTGGGGGAACCGGCGGCGGTGACGGCTCGTCCGGCGGTGATGTCCGGAGCGACAGCGGTGGCTCGTCCGGCGCCTACGTGAAGCCGACCTCGGGCCGGGTGTCGAGCTGCTTCGGTGCGCGGTGGGGGACCTTCCACGGGGGCGTGGACATCGCCGCCCCGATCGGTACGCCGGTCTACAGCGCCCACTCGGGCGTCGTGCAGCGTGCCGGCACGGCCACCGGGTTCGGCTACGCGGTCTACATCCTGGGCGACGACGGCTACGTCACCGTCTACGGCCACGTGCACCGGTACTTCGTCCGTGCCGGGGAGCGCGTGCGGGCCGGCGAGGTCATCGCCGAGGTCGGGAACCGGGGCCAGTCGACCGGGCCGCACCTGCACTTCGAGGCCCACCCGGGGGGCGTCCTGCACGGCGGGCAGACCGATCCGGTGCGCTGGCTGAACGCCCGTGGCATCACCGTCGGCGGCTGCGGAGGCTGATGCCGGCATGGCAGAGGGACCTCCCTGCCCCCCACCGCTCGCAGACTCGCGCTGGGACCCTGCAGGGAGGCCGGCGATGACGCGGGTGGCCGGGGCCGGAACCGCGGGGCTAGCGTGCCCCGCGTGAACGCCCCGGTGGATCCGCGCACCAGCTGGCAGCTCCCGTCCTTCGGCGGGATGCCCCGCACCGCCGACCTGGAGCCGCTGGTCACCCGTGTCCTGGCGCCCAACCCGTCGGGGATGACCCTCGACGGCACCAACAGCTACCTGGTGGGCGCACCGGGCAGCGGTCAGGCCGTGCTGGTCGACCCGGGCCCCGACGACCCGGCCCACCTGGACGCGGTGGAGGCGGCGCTGGCCGCCCGCGGCGCGCGGTGCGCCGCGGTGCTGGTCACCCACCACCACGGCGACCACGCGGAGGCGGCGCTGCCGTGGTCGGCCCGGTTCGGCGCGCAGGTGATGGCCGGCAGCGGCGACGTCGCCGGGCCCGGCGGGCGCGTCCTGACCGGCGGGGACCGGCTGCGGCTGGCCGGCACCACGCTGGACGTCGTCCCGACCCCCGGGCACTGCGCGGACCACCTGGCCTTCCGCGTGGAGTCCGGCGCCGTCCTGGTCGGCGACCACGTCCTGGGCCGGGGCACGTCGGTCGTGACCCACCCCGAGGGCGACGTGGTGGCCTACCTGGAGTCGCTGCGGACGGTGCGCGACCTGGGGCCCAGCGCCCTCTACTGCGGCCACGGCCCCGAGCTGACCGAGGACCCCGGCGCCGTCCTCGAGTACTACCTCGCCCACCGGGCCTACCGGGAGGGGCAGGTGCTGGCGGCCCTGCAGGACGGCGCGACGACGGTCGACGAACTCGTGGCGACCATCTACGCGGAGGTACCGCGCGCGGTGTGGTTCGCGGCGGCGCAGTCGACGCGGGCGACGCTCGACAAGCTGCAGGCCGAAGGACGGGTCGAGCAGGCTCCCGACGGAACGGTCCGCCCGGCGTGAGCAGCCACGTGCCCGTGGTGCGGAGCGCGGACAGCGAGCAGGACCAGCGCCGGGCGGCCGCAGCCCTCGCGGCCGCCGGGATCCGCCGCGGCGACCGACTGCTCGTCTCCGCCGCCGCGTCACCGGCGCTGCTGGCCGTCGTCCTCGGCGCCCTGCGCACCGGCGTCGTCCCCGTCGTGCTGGACCCGGGGCTGCCGGCCGCGGAGCGGGCGGCGCTCGCCGAGGACGCCGACGCGGCCCTGGACGTGGGGGACGACCCCGGGCAGCTGCTCACCGGGTCCGAGCAGGCGGAGCTCGCGGACGTGCCGCTGGCCCGTCCCATGCACTACACGTCCGGGACGACGGGGCGGCGCAAGGGCGTGTGGTCCGGCGTCCTGGCCGACGACGACGCCCGGGCGCTGGCCGCCGAGGAGATCGACCTCTGGGGCTTCGACCGGCACGACCGGCACCTGGTGCTCTCGCCGCTGCACCACAGCGCCCCGCTGCGGTTCGCGATCCACACCCTCCTGGCCGGGGGCGAGGTCCTGCTCCCCAGCCCGTTCGACGCCGCCCGTGCGGCCGCGGCGATCACCGGGCTGCGCCCCACCACGACCTTCTGCGTGCCCACGCATCTGCAGCGCCTGATGGCCCGCGACGACGTCGACTGGTCGTCGTTCCGCCGGCTGGTGCACGCCGGTGCACCGTGCCCGGAGCCGCTCAAGCGGGCGGTGCTGGCGGCGCTCCCCGAGGGCAGCGTCTGGGAGTTCTACGGCTCGACCGAGGCACAGTTCACCGTCTGCTCGCCCGAGGACTGGCTGGCCTCCCCGGGCAGCGTCGGGCGGGCGCGGCCGGGCCGGCGACTGGAGACCGACGAGCGCGGCCAGTTGTGGTGTGCGGTGCCCCGCTGGGCACGGTTCGAGTACTGGCGGGCGCCGGAGAAGACCGCGGCGGCCTGGCGCGGCGACCGGGTCACCGTCGGCGACCTCGGCCGGATCGCCGACGACGGCGTGGTCTGGCTGGACGGCCGCCGCGAGGACCTGGTGATCTCCGGCGGCGTGAACGTCTACCCGGCCGAGGTGGAGGCCGTGCTCGACGCGCACCCGGACGTCGTCGAGAGCGCGGTCTTCGGGGTGCCGGACCCGGAGTGGGGGCAGCGGGTGGTCGGTGCCTACGTGGGGACGGCGGACCCCGGCGCGCTCGCGTCCTGGGCGCGGGAACGGCTGGCGGCGGCCAAGCGCCCCAAGGGCCTGCACCCGCTGGAGGAGCTGCCGCGCACCTCGACGGGAAAGGTGCGCCGGCTGGACCTGCCCGCGGTGCTCGGGCTCGACGGTGCCTGACTCCCCGGAGGGCGGGCCTGGCTCCTCGGAGGGCGGGCATGGCCGTCCCTGAGGGGAGCTGGGACGTCGTCGTCGTGGGCGCCGGCACGTCCGGCTGCGCGCTGGCCGCCCGGCTCGCCGATGCCGGCCGCTGCGTGTTGCTGCTGGAGGCCGGTCCGGTGCCGAGGGAGCCTGCGGACTGGCCCGCGGAGGTGCGCGACCCGACGAGCCTGGCCGCCACGGCGCCCGGCCACCCGGCCAACTGGGACCTGGCGGCGGAGGTGCGCCCGGGCCAGGCCGTCCGGGTGCCCCGCGGCCGGATCGCCGGGGGCTCCAGCGCGTTGAACGCCGCGGTGTGGGTCCGGGCCACGCGCGCCGACCTGGACGGCTGGGCCGCCGCCGGCAACCCGCTCTGGGCGTACGACCGCGTGCTCCCCGCCTTCCGCAGGTCGGAGGCCGACGCCGACTACGGGGACCGACCGGGGCACGGGGCGGCCGGGCCGGTGCCGGTGCGCCGGCTGCCGAGTCCGTCGCCGCTGGCCGGCGCCTTCGCCGCGGCGAGCGCCGAGCTCGGCCACCCGGCGGAACCGGACAAGAACGGCGACGCCGCGCCGGGCCACGGGCCCATCCCGTTCAACGTCGAGGACGGCGTGCGGATCAACGCCGCGATGGCCTACCTCGCGCCGCGGCGGCACCTCGCGGCGCTCACCGTGCGCGGCGGGACGGTCGTGCGCCGGGTCCTGATCGAAGGGGGTCGCGCGGTGGGCGTGCTCACCGACGACGGGCCGGTCCGCGCGGGGGAGGTCGTGCTGAGCGCGGGCGCGGTCGGCTCGGCGCACCTGCTGCTGCTCTCCGGCCTCGGACCTGCGGCGCAGCTGACGGCGTCGGGGATCGACGTCGTCGCCGACCTGCCCGGTGTCGGCGCGGCCTTCAGCGACCATCCCCTGGTGTACGTCCCCTACCGGCCGGTGCCGGGCCTGCCCGCGTCCGCGTCGCCGCTGCACGGCGTCCTGCACGCACCCGTCGAGGGAGGGGAGGTCGAGGTGCTGCCCTGGCTGCGCCCCTTCGGCGCCGACCCCGAACCGATGGTGAGCGTCGGTCTCCAGCACCCGGTCGCCCGGGGCCGGCTGGGCCTGGACCCGGGGAGCCCCTCGGGGCCACCCCGGCTGGCGTACGGCTACCTGGCCGAGGAGGCCGACCGGCGGGGGCTGCGGGCCGGGGTGCGCCTCACCGCCGCGCTGCTGGGCACCACCGCCTTCGCGGGCACGGCGACGCCGTCGGAGTCACTGCCCGGTGCGGTGCTGACCGACGACGCCGCCCTCGACGCCTGGATCGCCGCGCGGATCGGCACCGCCGTGCACCTGTCCGGTACCGCGCCGATGGGTCCGGACACCGATCCCGGCGCGGTCGTGGACCAGCAGCTACGCGTGCGGGGCGTGGCCGGGCTGCGCGTCGTCGACACCTCCGTGCTCCCGTGGGTGCCGAGCCGGGGCACCGCGGCGACGGCCGTGATGGTGGGGGAGCGGGCCGCGGAGCTGATGACCGCGGGCTGAGCCGGTCGACGGCGGACCGGAGCGGTGCGGCAGTGTGAGCGCCGTCACCACCCCCGTCCCCAGGAGGAACCGTGCCGCAGGTCCAGACCGTGCGAGGCCCCGTCGACGTCGCCGAGCTCGGCCAGACGCTGATGCACGAGCACGTGTTCGTGCTCACCGCCGACATGCAGCAGAACTATCCGGAGGAGTGGGGGAGCGAGGACCAGCGCGTCGCCGACGCCGTCGGGAAGCTGCAGGCGCTGGCCGCCACCGGCGTGCGGACGATCGTCGACCCGACCGTCGTGGGGCTGGGGCGCTACATCCCGCGGATCCAGCGCATCGCCGAGCAGGTGGACCTCAACATCGTGGTCGCCACCGGTTGCTACACCTACGACGACGTGCCCTTCTTCTTCCACCACCGGGGGCCCGCCCTGAACGAGGCGGTCGGTGCCGAGGTACCCGACCCGATGGTCGACCTGTTCGTCCGGGACGTGACCGACGGCATCGCGGGGACCGGGGTGCGGGCGGCGTTCCTGAAGTGCGCGATCGATGCGCCGGGGCTCACACCGGGTGTCGAGCGGGTGATGCGGGCCGTCGCGAAGGCCCATCTCCGCACCGGTGTCCCGATCACCGTGCACACCCATCCGGAGACGCGGACCGGGCTGGCCGTCCAGCGGGTGCTCGGCGAGGAGGGGGCCGATCCCCGCGCCGTCGTCCTCGGGCACTCCGGCGACACCACCGACGTCGACCACCTGTGCGAGCTGGCCGATGCCGGTTTCGTGCTCGGCATGGACCGGTTCGGCATCAATCTCGCGACCACGTTCGAGGCGCGCGCCGACACCGTGGTGGAGATGTGCCGGCGCGGCTACGCCGAGCGGATGGTCCTCTCGCAGGACGCCTCCTGCTACATCGACTGGATCGATCCGCAGGTCATGGCGCTGATGCCGCAGTGGCACTACACGCACATCCACGAGGAGGTGCTGCCCTACCTGCGGGAGCACGGGGTCACCGACGACCAGATCGAGACGATGCTGGTGACGAATCCGCGGCGGTACTTCACGCCGGCGTCCTGACCGGATCGTCCCGGCGGCGCGCTGGCCGCAGCCGCCGGGACGCCGGAGTCGGGAGCCCGCGCCGGGATCAGTGGGCGGCGGGCAGCTCGTTCGTCGAGGTGGTGCTCAGCGGCGCCCAGGCGTCCGGGTGCGGGCGGCCGGCCTGGGCGACCCAGGTCTCGCCGCGACCGGGGGCCGTGCGGGCGACCGTCGCGGGCCGGGCGCTCAGGCTGACGATGAGGGCCAGCAGGACGAGCAGCCCCACGAGGACGGCGCAGAGAACCAGGAGCGTCGAGAGCATGTACAGAAAGTAGTGGTGCGGATCAGTCCGTGTCACCGCGGCGCGGCGGTCAGATTCCGCCGAACATGCGCGGCCGGATGTGCAGAAATCGCCTCCTGGCCTCGGCGTTCGCCCCTGCGAGCGCTCCGGGGTGCACAGGGCGCGCCATCGGCACCGGAGGGCACCGCAGCGCGTCGGCCCACCGTGGCGGGACGGACGTGCTGCGGTCCTACCGGCCGGCCGCGTCGGCACGGGATGCCCGGGTAGGGAGGGTCGGGGCGAGGGGAGGAACGAGGTGGCAGACCTGGCGCGAGCAGCCGGCCTGGTGGTGGCCGCCCCGCTCGCTGCGCTGGCCCGGTGGCGCAACGGCCGGCCCATGCACCCGCGCGGGGCCGTGTTCTCCGCCGTCCTGGACCGGCACGGGAGCGGCCGGCCCTGGGGGATCGCCTTCCTGGACGCGACCGCGCGCGACGACGCCGTCGTCCGGCTGTCCCGGGGAGCGGGCCTGCCGGCGCCGCTCCCCGACCTGCTCGGCCTCGCGGTGCGCCTGGACGGCGGGGCGGGACAGCCGGTCGACCTGCTCCTGTCCAGCACCGTTCCAGGCCCGCTCGCGCGGGTGGTGCCGGCGCTCCGCCGCGACGCCGCCTCGGTCTACGGCTCGATCATGGCCTACAGCTCGACCGCCGGATCCATCCGGTTGGCGGCCCTGCCCACCACCGGGGGCATCCCGTCCGACCCCGGGCCGCTGGCCGGATCGGTCGCCCGGCGACCGCTGGTCTTCGAGCTCGCCGCAGCCCGCGGCTTCGGGCCGTGGCGCCGGTTCGCCCGGCTGACGATCCGGGGTGCGGCGCGACCGCTCGACCCGGACCTGCGCTTCGACGCGGTGCGCCATCCACCGCCGGGCCTGGTGCCCGACGGCCCGCTCGCCCGCTTCCGGCAGCCCGCCTACGCGGCCGCCCAGGAGGCGCGGGACGGCTCCGGGACGCGACTCCCCGGCTGACCGCTGACGGCCCGGATGTGCGCGATCACCCGATGGAGTCGGTCACAGGTTGGCAACGGGATGGCAGGGTAGGGGAGGAGCCGCCCCGAGGGATCCGCTCGACCGGGGTCTCCGCGCCGGGCCGTCCGAGCGCTGCAGTGCTCGACCGCGAGGAGCGAAGCCCCGCCAGTGATGTCCGCAGAACCCGAACTCGGCGACCCCTCCCCGGGGACGCCGGGCCAGCTCCGCGTGGCCAGCGTGCCGTTCAGCGACCGGTACGTCGATGCGGTGCTGCCCGCGGGAGCGGTCCGCGTGGGCCCTCCGGAGGTGCCGAGCCGCTGGCTGGACCAGCGGTACCTGGCCGACCACGCCGACGAGATCGACGTGCTGCACCTGCACAGCGGCTACGCCCACCTCGGCGAGCGGGAACTCGAGTGCTGGGCCGAGGCCGTCCGGCGGCTGGGCGTGCCGTTGGTCGTCACGGTCCACCAGCTGCGCGACGCCACCCAGGGGTCCCGCAGCCGCCACGACGGCCACCTGGAGGCGGTCCTCGGGACGGCGGAGGTCGTGCTCACGCTCACCCCCTCGGCCGCGGACGAGATCGCCGACCGCTTCGGGCGCACCGCGATCGTGCTGGCTCACCCCTCCCTGGCCGTGCCGGACCCGGACCTGGGCGCCGAACGGGGGCTGGTGGGAGTGCAGCTGGGCACGGCGTCGGCCGCGGTGCCCGATCCGGTGGCCGTGGCGCGTGCCGCGGCGTCCGGTGCCGTCTCCGGCGGCGGCCGCCTGCGGGTGCTCGTGCAGGACGGGGCAGACGTCGACCCCGGTGTGCGCGAGATGGCCGGGAACGGCGAGTTCGAGCTGGTCGTGCACCGGCCGGACGAGCTGGCTGGGGAGCTGCAGCAGCTGCACGTGGCGGTCCTGCCGGAGCGCTGCGGGACGCACTCGCGCGATCTGGAGGTCTGCCGCGACGTCGGCACCCGCGTGGTGGCGCCGAGTTGCGGCTTCTTCGCCGACCAGTGGTCGGAGGTGGTGACCTACGGGAACGATGAGGTCGACGGCCTCGATCCGGTGTCCCTGACGGCCGCGGTGTCCGCGGCGCTCACCCGGCCGATGCCGCGGCCGGCCGACCGGGTGTGGCGGGAGGACCAGCGCGAGGCGGTCCGCCGCGTGCACGCGGAGGTCTACGCCCAGGTGGCGGGGGACCGCAGCTGGGCATGACCCGCGCCAGAAACGGCAGCGGGGGAAGAGAAGAGGGTGGGCAGGGGCGGGGTCGAACCGCCGACCTCTCACTTTTCAGGCGAGCGCTCGTACCGACTGAGCTACCTGCCCCTCCCGGTGCTCGCGCACCGGGTGGCGACCCTGACGGGACTCGAACCCGCGACCTCCGCCGTGACAGGGCGGCGCGCTAACCAACTGCGCTACAGGGCCTTGCTGTGGTGATGCTGTGCCCCCAACGGGGTTCGAACCCGTGCTACCGCCTTGAAAGGGCGGCGTCCTGGACCACTAGACGATGAGGGCTCGTTCTGCCGGGGGCAGAGGAAACAATACATGCCACCGGAGGGCCTCCCGCACGGGGTCGCCGGGGTGGCGGGAGTCCGTCCGCGGCCTCGGTCGAGGGACGCGGTGAGCCCGATGCTGTCGGGACCGACCGAGGAGCACTCGAGGGAGAGGCCGCCGGCGAGGCGAGCGTGGGACGTCGGAGTCCTGGACATGGGCCGAGCCGAGGCGTGGGTGGTCACCCGGTCGGGGACGTCGGGCTGCTCTCGACGTCCCCGCTCCCCGCGGCGTCGCCGTCCTGTCCTGCGGTGCCGCCGTCGGCCTCCGCGCTGTCACCTTCGCCGCTGCCGTCCACCACGCCGCTGTCGCCCACCACGCCGCTGTCGCCCACCGCGGCACTGCCCTCGCTCCCGGCCTGGAGCTCGGGGATGACGGTGCGCTCGATGGTCACCTCCGACTCGCCGAGCCCGCCGAGGGTGATCTCGTCGTAGGCCTGGAGCCGGCCGGTGTCGGCGTCGAAGTAGAGCACCGTGACGGTCAGGGGCTCGGGGAACTCGCCCTGCAGCGCGCGCAGTCCCGCACCGCCGGTCGAGCCCTGCACCATGAGCAGGGTGCCGCCGTCGAGCTCGGAGACCTCGCGGTCGTGGGTGTGCCCGGCCAGGACCAGCGGCGCCAGCCCGTCCACGGGTAGGGCCTGCTTCGGGTCGTGCACCAGCGCCACGTCCGGCGGTTCGTCCAGCGACTCGATCAGGTCGGCCAGGCGTTCACCGGACCGGGTCAGCACCTCGGGCCCCGCGTCGTCGTCACCGCTGCTCTTGTCCGGGGTGAACCGCGGATCCTTCGCCCCGACGATCGAGATGCCGGCGATCTCGGTGGCGGAGTCGTCGAGCACCGTGGCGTTGGGCTGCGCGGCGACCCGCGCCGCGGTGATGGCGGAGTCGTGGTTGCCGCGGATGAACACGTAGGGCACGCCGAGCCGGCTGATGGATTCCACGAGCTGGGCCTCCGGCGGGCTGCCCCAGTCGGTGATGTCGCCGGTGTCGAGCACGCCGTCGACGTCGAACGAGCCGGCCACCTGCGCCACCAGGTCGAAGCCCGCCGGGTTCAGGTGGATGTCGGACACGTGCAGCAGCACCACGGTCTCGTCGGTCGCGCCGGCCGGTGGCAGGGCCGAGAGGGTGCTGTACAGGGAGCCGACGTTGGCGACGAGGTCGGTGAGCGACGCGCGGTAGGCGTCGAACCGGGCGAGCAGGTCCTGCGCGCTGCCGATGAGGCTGTTCGCGTTGACCAGCAGGCCGGTGTAGGTGGGTGTGGCAAGCGCCTCCGGCCGCCAGGTGCTGGCGCCGACGCCGCCGATGCCCAGCAGGAGCGCGCCGGTCAGGCCTGCGGCGATCAGGGGCTCGCGACGCCGCCGCAGGACCGCCCAGGACACCAGCGCCGCGCCGCCGAGCGCCGCCAGCACGGTGATGACCACCAGTTCGACGACGGCGTCCTGCAGGTCCTCGGTGACCCGGTCGACGACGCCGGCCAGCCGGACCGGGTCGTTGGCGAGCGCCGTGGCGCGCACCTGGTCCACGCTCTGCAGCCGGACGTCGAGGCGCAGCGGACCGTCGAAGACGTCGGCGGCCAGGGATCCGAGCGGCGGGACGGCGACCTCGGCGCCACCGGAGCCTGGGCGGATGGCGAGGCTGGCCTCGAACGGGCCGATCGGCGCGGAGATGCGGGCGAACAGCAGGACGGCGACCAGGGCCCCGACCAGGGCCAGCCCGGCCCGCATCGCCCACAGACCGGCCACCCGGCCGCGCCGGCGCCAGGGGGACGGGGACGCCTCCAGGACCGTGACGGGCTCGCTGCCGCTCGCAGGTGCATCGTGCGGCTCGGTCACCCGGCCCACGCTAGCTGGCCTCGGCGGCGATGACGGCGCGCGCGCCGGACGGCTCAGTCCCCGGACAGGGAGGGGCGGCGGAAGATCCAGCGCAGCGCGATGAAACGCATCAGTCCGATGATCGCCGTCACCGTGACCACGGCGGTGATCTGGAGGGTGACGTGCCCCTCGGCCGCCGTGGTGTCCACCCACCCGAGCGTGGCGCTGGTCGCGACCAGCCCGATGGCGGCCACGGTGCTGGCCTCCCACTGCGCGGTGAACCAGCCGACGCGGTCCTCGGCGTGGAAGGTCAGCCGGCGGTGCATCTCGTTGGCGAGCACGGTGGAGGCGGCGGTGGCGATCAGGTGGGCGACCAGGTAGCCCTGCCCCTCGAAGGGGATGAACAGCAGGGCGTAGACGAGGGTGGTCGAGCCGCCGACCAGCACGAAGCGGGCGAACTGGGCCAGGGTGTCGTCCTGCCGGAGCCGCTCCGCCAGGCGCGCGGTCCGCGTGCGCTCGGGGGCCGTCTCCGTGGCCTTCTCCGTGGCACTCTTCTCCGGGGCCGCCTCGTCCGCGGCGTCGCGCGCGGGAGCGCAGCGGCGCAGCAGCGTGGAGCGGGTCACGGAGGTCCTTCCGGGCCGGGGCGAGATCACGCGCCCCGGAGGTTGTCCTCGGATAACGCGTCGTCACAGGTCAGCATGCCCGCCACGGCTGACGGAATGCACCTATTTCTCCGGGAAGCACCCGGACGAGACCGGCTCGTGACCGGGGAGTCGTCGCGGGGTGTCACGGGTAGAGGGCGGTCATGAGTCTCATGGGGTTCCTCGACCGGGTCGCGGACGTCGCGACGTTCGACAAGGTGATCGAGCCGGCCCGCCGCGCGGTGCTGGGCGCGCTGAAGCCGCCCGCGGTCAAGGACCTCCTGCACGGCACCTGGATCGGCCACCCGCTGCACCCGATCCTGGTGCAGGTGCCGGTGGGCAGCTGGGTCTCCGCCGGGCTGCTCGACGCCGTCCCGCGGTTGCGGCCGGCGGCCACCGTCCTGATCGGTGCCGGGGTGGCCGCGGCGGTGCCCGCGGCGGCGTCGGGAGCGGCCGACTGGTCGGAGCAGGGCACCGGTGTGCGCCGGCTCGGCGCGCTGCACGCGGTGCTCAACACCGTCGCTCTCGGTCTCTACGTCGGCTCCCTGGCCGCGCGGAAGAGCGACCGGGGTGGCCTCGGGCGCGCGCTGTCCTACAGCGGCCTGGCCCTGGCCGGTGGCTCGGCGGCCATCGGCGGCCACATGTCCTACGCCCAGTCCTCGGGGGCCTCGCACGCGGCGACGGCGGTGCGCGCCCTGTCGACCGACTGGCTGGACCTCGGCCCGCTCGACGACTTCCCCGAGGGGCGACCGGCGTTGCGCACGGGCTCGGGCGGGTCGGCCGACGTCCCGCTGGCCGTGGTGCGGCGGGGGACGCGGGTGGACGTCTTCGTGGGGTCCTGCTCGCACCTGGCCGGGCCGCTCCAGGAGGGAACGGTCGAGGAGGTGCGCGGCTCGCAGTGCCTGGTGTGCCCGTGGCACGGCTCGGCGTTCGACCTGGACAACGGGGAGCCGCGCCGGGGGCCGGCCGCGAACCCGCAGGAGAAGCTCGAGGTGCGCATGGAGGCCGGGCACGTGATGGCGCGGGTGCCGAGCCGGCACCGCTGAACCGAAACCGCTGAGCCGCCGTCCCAGAGCCGGGAGAGAGCCGGCCCGGCCGGCCCGGGGGGAACGGGTCGGCCGGGCCGGGGTACTGGGCTGCGCCCGCGGCGATGCCGGGCGGAGCGGTGATGACCGTACGTAACCGAGGGCGAGGTGCGGCATCCCCCGATCGGGTGCAAACCGGACGGCCCGGTCACGGGAAACGCACGTCCGCACCCGTCGGGATTCACCTGCACGCCGATCGGGCACGCCGGGGCAGGTGTTCTTCCTCTTCTCCAGCCGCCTGGGCTGCCTCGGTTCCCTCGCGATCTCCGCGCTGCTCACCGTCCTCCTGCTCCTGTTCCTCGACGTGCTGTGACGCCGGGGGTGCGAGGCGGTCTGGGAGACTGGCGCCGGCCAGGGCCTCTAGCTCAACTGGCAGAGCAGCGGACTTTTAATCCGCGGGTTGTGGGTTCGATCCCCACGGGGCCCACCGCGCTGGCCTGCACGTTTACCTATCCCGCGAGTCTCGGCTGGTGGTCGCGCCCACACGGCGCCCACACGCGCGTCCGCGGCTGCCCGCGCGGCGGCGTCCATCCGGTCGGCCAACGCGGTCAGGTCGTCGTCGAACAGGCCGGAGTACACGTCCAGCGTCATGGCCGCCGAGGCGTGCCCGAGCATCCGCTGGACGCTCTTGACGGTCGCGCCGCTGGCGACCGCGAGAGAGGCGGCGGTGTGCCGCAGGTCGTGCGGGGTGACGTCGCTCAGCCCGGCCGTCCGGACCGCCGGATCGAAGACAGCCCGACGCCAGTTCCGCAGCCGCAGCACCGTGCCGCTGGCCGTGGCCATCAGCAGGTCGTCGCCCTGCTTGCCCGCGCAGTGGCGGGCCAGGGACTCGGCGAGGGTCGCGGGCAGGGGCACGGTCCGCCGCTGATGGGTCTTCGGTGTGCCGAACTCCAGCCGCCCGCCGACCTCGGTGACCGCTTCGGCGATGGTGAGTCGGCGCCGGAGGAAGTCGATCCGGCGCACCCGCAGGGCGGCCATCTCGCCGAAGCGCAGTCCGGTGTAGGCGAGCAATCGGATGACGTCCCCGTCCTCATTCGCCGCGTCGGCGAGCCGCTCGACCTCGTCATGGGTGAGGAACCGCGGCTCCTGCCGCGTCACTCGTGGCAGGGGTACGCGCTCGGCCGGGTTGCGGGGAATGCGCCCGTCGCGGACGGCGAGGCCCAGGAGGAGTGAGAAGACGCGGTGGGCCTGGCGGACCGTGCCCGGGGCGGACCCCTGCGTCAGTAGCCCAGCCACCCACACGGCGACGTCGGCGTGGGTGACGTCGACGAGCCGGTGCCGACCCCACGACGGCAGCACGTGGGTCCGCAGCAGGTTCCCGTACCGGTAGAGGGTGCTCGGCTTGACCCCGGTCTGCGAGGACAGCCATCGGTCGGCCCAGTCGGCGACGGTGACCCGGCCTCGCTCCGGCGCCGTCCATGTCTGCGTGACCAGAGCCGAGGTCGCCTCGTCGAGCCAGCGCTGGGCGTCGACCTTCCGTGCGAAGCGTCGCTCGTGCTGGCGACCGCCCGGGTCGCGATACCGAGCGCGGTAGCGGGTAGAGCCGTCGCTGAGTGTGATGCGGGTGATCGAGCCGTCCATGAGGACCTCCGTAGCGAGGTATGTGTCTCCAGCGTGCCGGACACCTCTGACAACAGGCGGCCCTCGTCATCCCGGACATGATTATGCCGCTCGCCGCTGAGCGGCATGGTTCCCGCAAACTCCCGTCCTGAATGGGGTGGCTTGGGTCAGGCCTGCCTGGGCGGGACGGCGCGGAGCTGGCGCGGGTCGGCCGGCAGCGTGTTCCAGGTCTCCTCGGTGCGCACGACCGGCATCTCCCGCAGGGTGATCCGTTCCCGGAAGAGCGCGAGCGTCTCACCCAGGCCGGTGGCCGAGGGGGCGAGGACGGCATGCAGCTCGAGCTGGTGGGCGGCGGCGGCGATGCGCTGGCAGGCGGCGTAGTCGTCGACCTCGGACCTCAGGTCGGCAGCGGAGAGTCCCACGGCGGCGAGGTTGTGGGCGTTGGTGAGGTCGAGCACCGCGTCGACATCCACGGTGACGGTGTAGAAGCGGCGCGGCTGCACAAGCTCGACGGGGATGCCGTAGGCCTCGACCAGGTGCCTGTAGGCCTCGGCGGTGACTGACGCCGGTGGACGGCCGAGGTAGATGACGGGAAACGTCTCTCCCCAGCGTCCCTGGTCGCCGCCGGCGAAGGCGTCGCGGTTGACCGCCGCGTGTCGGTAGAAGGTGCCGTGCACGCTGATCGGTGGCACGGCCGCGACGCGTTCGGCCATGGAGCGCTGCACGCCTTACCGAACCTTCGGCCCGCCGGCGAGGCGCTGCACTAGTTGCAGCACGGTCTCGAAGTCGCCTGCCTTGAGTACGTCGATCGGGCGACGGTCGCCTAGGGCGCGTTGCCGGGCGTGCAGCCAGATGTCGATGCCTTCGGGCTTGTAGACGTCGGAGAGTTCTGCGATGACGTACTGCAGCTCCAGTAGCCGGTCGCGCTTGGTGCCCTCGGGCCGCGCGGCGCCGGCGGCCCATTTCTGCACTGCGCGTTCTCCGGCGCCGACGATCTCCCCGATCTCGGTGAGGGTGAGCGCGCGGCGCGTGTCGGCCACGACATGGCGGTAGACGGGGGAGTCTCCGGCCGGATCGTGCGGCGCAGGCTGGGACGCCGCCGCGGCGGTGCGGGTCGGGCTCATCTGACTGGTCTCCTTCTGAGGCAGCGCCGATCGGTCCGTTCGGCCTGCGAGGTAGACGCTATACACTCTCACTGTTCACCGGTAGGTACATCGTCAAGTTCGTGCTAGAGTTCACCCCGCAAGCGTCACAGTTCGGTAACTCTGTGGTTGGAGACCCACCGATGGATCTGTTGATCAGGGCCGGTCGCGGTGACCACCTGCTCGTCAAGGATCTGTGCGCCCCGGCCGCCAGCGGACTGTGGCCCCTGCGGGAGTTGCCCCTCACCGGCGTGGTTGCCGATGCGCAGGTGGCGGTGGAGCGGCCGGGCCTGCGGGAGACTGCGGATGCGGCCGGGGTGCCGTTCTTGGTCGACCCGCTCACCCCGCTGCTGGCCGATCAGCAGTCGCCGAGCAATGGCTGGGCGCGACTGCCGTACGCGACCGCAGACAAGCTGACCCCGGCAGACCTCGGCCACCACGAACTGCAGGACGAACTGATCGACCAGGTGATCGGCTTCCAGCGCGAGCAGGGCGCCACGGTGCTCATTCCGCCCTACGTCTACGTCGACCGGCGAAACAGCGCCTGGCTGGAGGTCAACCGCAGCCTGCTGATCCGGACCGCCCGCTATCTGGAGCGCGAAGACATCGACCTGCCCGTCGCGCCCGTCTTCGCCGCATCCCTGCACCAGTTCGGCCCCCAGTCCACCTGGGCGGCCGGGCTGGACCCGTTCCTCGCAACCGCCGACGAGATGAACACCCGCTACGTGGCGCTGTCGATGTCCTGGTCCAAGCAGCGGGCCGCCAGCTACGACGCCATCGCCACGCTGATGACCGCCACCCAGCACGCCGCCGCCGGACGGCGGGTGCTGTCCTGGCGTCAAGGCCTCTACGGCGCAGCCCTGACCGGCGTGGGAGCCGCCGGCTACGAGACCGGTCCCGGGCACGGCGAGGCCGGCCACTATCCCCAGTTGCTGGCCCGCAAGCGTCCCAGCGACAAGCCCCGCACGGGCGGCGGAGAGGCCAACGTGTACTTCACCGCCTTCGGCCGCAGCCTCGACCGCAGCCATGGCCAGAAGCTGCTCGAGAACCGGCTGCTGCGGGCCACGCTGGTCTGCCCGGAGAGCTCCTGCTGCCCGGACGGCGCCAGCAGCATGATCAACAGCTGGCGCGAGCACGCCGTGCGGGCACGTCAGCGCGAACTGGCCGAGATCGACCGCATGCCCGCCTCGCCCAGCTGGCGACTCAACAAGATCTCCCGGGATGCCGAGCAAGCCGCACTGTCCACCCGGGCGGCGAACGACGTCCTCGCCGAGGCGGGAAACGGCTGGCGGCTGCCCACGGACACCTA
This sequence comes from Blastococcus sp., assembly GCA_042090795.1. Classification (GTDB taxonomy): domain Bacteria; phylum Actinomycetota; class Actinomycetes; order Mycobacteriales; family Geodermatophilaceae; genus Blastococcus. The sequence continues at coordinate 250,215 of JBELIQ010000001.1, forward strand.
CCGGCATCTCTCGGACGTAGCCGCCGACATCCGCGCCAACCTCGGCCGGCGAGTGGCGTGACCAGGACGGGCGGTCACCGTCGACTCCAGCGGCGGGCGGGGTGAGCGCGTACTCGTAGCGGCCGGAGCGAGCACCCGGCCGCACCCGGGTCCCCGGGACTGGCTTGGGCACGAGGGCGCTGGACAGCGGCGAAGGCGACCCGGTCGGCCAGTGGCGCCGGCACCCGCAGCGGCTCCGTGCCGGTGCCCGGATCCCACCGGTCGTCGTCCTCCCACGTGCCCAGGCACAGCAGGATCTCTTCCAGGGCGCGCAGCGGCGCCAGCGGCTCGCCGTCGAGGTCGACGACGAGCGGGATGCGCCGCCCTTGGCGGGGTTTGCTCGTTCGGTCCGGGCTGGCCGGCCGCCTGCTCAGCCACGGGCGGACCACCGCTCGGTCGCCGACCGGCCGGTCACGCCGGTGGCCCGGCCGATATCGGCCTCCGAGGCCCCGGCGGCGACCGCGGCGCGGACCGCCTCATCCAGGGCGCGGGCGGCGGCAGCCTGCCGGGCGGCGGCCTGCTCCACCTCCTCCAGGGCCTGCCATCCGGCGATGTGCCGGCGCCATTCGGTCATCACCCGGTGCTCGTCGGCGGCGTCCAGATCGGCCCACGGGCCGGTGACGGCGAGCCGCCGCGCCGCCGGGTCGGCCAGCTCCGGTGGTACGCGGGTCCAGCAGGTGCCGCGCCAGCCGCAGGTGCGGTCGGCGGCCCACCCGACGACCGCCGCGTCCGGGCGCCACTCCCTCCGCCTGGTCGACCACCTCGAGGCGGCCTGGCGGCTGGTGTGCGAGTGGACGATCCCGTCGCCGCGGAGGATCGTGCCGTCGGACCAGAGGCCCTCGGCGGTGCCGCCGTCGCGGTAGGCCAGCCGCACCCGGTCGCCGTCGCGGGGCCCGTCGTCGGGCCGGCGGGCCATCAGCACGCCGCGGGTGCTGGTGGTGCCCGCGCCTTGTGCGCCGTCGGCGAACAGCGGAACGACCCAGCCCTCGTGCGCCTGGCCGTTCACGACCGGGCCCATCCATCCCATGGCTCCTGCTTCCGGTGATGGGAGCGTCGCTGTTCCGGTGCTGCTGGAGCCGGTTCTGTTCGGCTTCTGTGGAGGACCGTCGTCGTCCACAGGCGGGGCTGGCCGCCGGGCGTCACCCGTGTGCCCGCAGTGCGCAGCGGTCCGGTGCCCGGTCCCGCCGCGCTCAGGAAGCGGCTATCGGCGGAGGGGCTGGTCTGCTTGTGCGTCGATCCAGATGTGCAAGTCGGCGCGGCGGTAGAGGACGCGCCGGCCGAGTCGGAAGCTGTTCGGGCCGGTGCCCAGGTGTCGCCAGTACCGGAGGGTGGCGACGGGCGCGCGGAGTACGTCCGCGGCCTCGGTGATGGTGAGCAGCTCGGGCTCGTGGTCGGCGGCGGGGTCGGGCATGGCTGGCTCCGGGGGTCGTCGGTGGTGGGCGGTGTCTTCACCACAGAAGGCGCCATTTCGGGCCCGGTGGTGACACTTCACAGCCAGCTTTCTCGGACGGTCTCCGGTTTTTCTCCTCTAGCGGCCACCGGTGGCGCGTCACCTGCCAGCGACGGAGGCCCTCCGTCTGCCGACGCCGTGGGTCGGCGCCGGGACCGCCGGTGGACAGCCCCGGGACTGCGGCTGGGTTCGCCGTCCCGGTAGGCGGTGTCCCGGGACCGCCTCCAGTTCGTCTGCGGCCGGTGCCCGGTTGTCCGCCGCGACGCTGTGCCTGGCCGACGCCGACCTGCGCCGCCCGCGCTTCCGAAGCGCGTTCTCCCGTAGGCCGACGACAGTCGGGGTACCCGTGTCCCGCGGGACCTGGAGAATTACTGGAGGTCGCTGGTGACTGACCCGGGGTTCCTCCAGTTGTCCTCCAGTCAGCCGATGCAGGCCGTGAGCATTGGGGCGCTCCTGCGCGATCGGCCCCTGTGGACGACGGCTGCTGTGCACAACATCCGGGCGGACGCCCTCGGGCGCGTGCTGGCCTGGCCAAGCTTGACTCATGGCGCTGGACACCTCGCTCGGGGCACGGCGAGACCGCGGGGCCCGTGATCGGTCCGCCAGGGGTCTCCGCGGCGTGTCGGGTGATCGAGGCTCGCTATCCGGTGGGCGCGCCGTCGACGTCGTCGCGCCGGGACCGTTGGGGCGGGCCAGGAGCACCCTTCGGGCCACGCTGCGCGTGGCGCCGGCTGCGCCGTCGTCAAGGTCCGCCTGCGGCGGGCTGTCCTTACTGTTCCCCCGACCCGTCCGGCAGCTCAGCGTAGGGGCCTCCCGCGCCGCCTCCTCCCGACCGGACCAAGATCCTTCCGCCCTTCGGGCGCTCCGCTGCGGAAGCAGTCTTGGTCCGGTCGTCCCCCCGCCGTCGCTCCCGGCCCCTGAGCAGAGCTCTGTGCCGGACGGGCCGGGGGAATGGGTGGCAGGGCACCTGTTCCGTGGTCCCTCCCGTACCGGTGTCGGCTCCAGTTCCGGGACGGTCCAGATGACCAGCACCAGCACCACGATAAGCAGCGCGGCCAGCGGCACGAGCAGCAGTCGGACCGGCAGGGGAAGTCGGAGTGGGCGACCGCAGCTGAGTCCGGCGCAGCGGGAGGCGGCCGACGCCGCCCGGGCGGCGAAGATCGCCGCCCTGCACGACCAGATCGGCGAACAGGTCGAGGCGCCTACTGCTGATCCGACATCCCCGGCCGCCGCAACTCGGCCATTGCCTAACCTCCGCGATGATCTTGAGGCGTTGCATTGACAGGTGAGTCCATCTCGGTCTTCTTTGCGTCGATGCCCGCATGCCAGGTGCCCGGCGGGGTTCGCTCGTTCCTTCCTGCACCAACCTCAGCGCGACGGGATAGAGGTCAGCAGCGGGAGGAGGACAGCGGCGAGCACCGCGTCGGCGTAGGCGTCGTCGACCGGCTGGCCGGTGAGCAGCCAGCGCTGGACGAGCAGGGAGCTGGCCGCCTCGGCCAGCACCGTACCGGCCAGCCCAGGCGGTACCTCCCCGCGCTGTGCGGCGTGCGCCCATACGTGTTCGAAAGCGTGCTGCCAGCCGTCCAGAGGGCCGCCGCGGAACGCCTCGGCGAGGGTGGGGTCGTGCGGAACCGTCGACAGCAGCGACAGGATGGCTGCCCCGGCCGGTCCGTTGATGAGGGCCACCAGCGCGTGCAGTAGATCGCGCAGGTCGCTTCGAAGCGAGCCGGTATCGGGCGGGATGATCTCGGCCTGATTGAGCTCGGCGATGATGTCGATGACCAAGTCCTGCTTGGTCCGCCAGCGCCGGTAGATGGTGGCCTTGCCGACGCCGGCCTGAGAGGCCACGGCGTCCATGGTCAGCGCGCCGTAGCCGACCGCGGCGAGCAAGTGGAGAACAGCGGCCCGGATTACGCCGTCGCGGGTGGGGTCGCGTGGACGCCCTCCCCGGCTGGCCTGCGCGCTATCGGTCGTCGACCCGGACATGGGGAGACATTAGACACTGGAAGATCATTTCTGAAGAACTCGGCGTGACTGCCGGAGACTGCGCTGCTCCGGAGCAGTCTCTTGGGGTGATCTGGAGCTGGCGGCCTGTGGGGGATGGGTCACCGCACGCCGGGTCGGGCCCCATGCCCGAGCTGCTGTCCACGGCGCCGACCGGTCCTTGAGCCACGATGGCCACATCATGGTCACCGCGACCGGTATCGCTGGGGATCAACTGCCGACCGCCGGGGTCGGCTGCTCCAACCTGAACTGCTGGTGGTGTCGCATCCGGACACCGACGACGATGTTGCTGGGTGGGGATCTGATAGGCCCTTGACCGGAGCGGAGAAATCTGGCGAGACGGCAGCTCCTGTTCCCGTCCCCGTCGAGATCAGGAACGATGCTCTGCTGAGGGGCCTTGCCGTGGCCTGCCCGGTGTCCCGGCGCCCTCGCCGTGGAGGACAGCGTGGTGGGGTCGAGCGGTGCCGCGATGGGCTTCGCCTTGTCGCTGTTGCTCCAGGAAGCCGTCCGCTTCTTCGGCTGGTGCGCCGTGGGATCGTTCGCCGTTGGGGTGTGCTGGATGGCGTGCGCGGCCATGGGTGCCAGTCGGCGCAGTGTCGCGGTCGGCCATGGCAAGCCGGAAGAGGACGAGGCCCAACTCCGACGGGAGGCCGCCAGGGGCATCGCCGAGCTCGAACTCTGGCTGGTGGCGCAGCCGCCGCAGGCTCAGGATCCCGGCGGCCCGGGCTGACCGCGAGGCCACGGAGTCTCCGGTGCAACGTGCAAGCGCCTCGGACCGGGTATATGGTTGCGCCATGCAACAAGGCGTGGACGCGGGTGTCTCCGAGCCGTTGGAGCGCATCGAACGCGAGCTGACCCACCTGGTTCAGCGGGCGCAACGGGTCCACCTGCATGCCGAGTCGTCCGGGCAGCCGTTGGAGCGGTCCGCGTACCTGATCCTCGGCCGGCTGCGCGACGAGGGCCCGCTGCGCAACGGTGCGTTGGCGGCGCTGCTCGGCCTCGATGCGTCCACGGTGAGCAGGCACGTGGCGGCGTTGCAGCAGTCGGGGCTGATCGCGCGGGAGGCCGATCCGGAGGACGGGCGGGCGTGCCGCCTGCGACTGACCGAGACGGGGCACCGGGCCGTGGCGGCCACTCGCAAGGCCCGCCGCGGCCTGGTCCGGGAACTGCTCAGTTCCTGGTCGGCGGAGGACCGGAGGACTCTGGCCGCCCTGCTGGAGCGGCTGAACGCGGGGCTGGACGCCCGACTCCCTGGTGCGCAGACGGACCATCCTCCGCCGTCGGCCCAGAGTCAGATCCACGTCTCGGCCTGAGGATTCCCCTGCTGAGACGGTCGTTCCCCCCTCGCACGGCTCGCTACAGAGAGGCCGCACACCCGTGAGTTCGACACCCGCCGACGATCGGCGCGGAACACCGCACACCGCGCCGGTGATGCCGGCCCTGAGCCATCGCCAAATCCTGACCGTGCTGGTCGGGCTCATGCTGGGCATGCTGGTGGCGGCGCTGTCCCAGACGATCGTGGCCACTGCGTTGCCGACCATCGTCGGTGAGCTCGGTGGGCAGGAGCAGCTGGCGTGGGTGGTGTCGGCCACCCTGCTGACCTCCACCGCCTCCACGCCGATCTGGGGCAAGCTGTCCGATCTCTACGGGCGGAAGATCATGTTCCAGTCCGCGATCGGGATCTTCCTGCTCGCCTCCCTGGCCAGCGGCTTCGCGCAGGACATGGCCCAGCTGATCGGTTTCCGCGCGGTCCAGGGCCTGGGTGTCGGCGGGTTGATGGCGTTGTCGCAGGCGATCATCGGCGACGTCGTCAGCCCGCGGGAGCGTGGTCGCTACCAGGGCTACATCGGGTCGGTGTTCGGGATCGCGACGGTCGCCGGCCCCCTGCTGGGGGGATTCCTGGTCGAGCACCTGTCCTGGCGGTGGACGTTCTGGGTCGGCATCCCGGTCGGGATCGCGGCCCTGATCGTCACCGAACGGGTGCTCCAGCTGCCCTTCCCGCGGACCCGGCACGCCATCGACTGGCTCGGCGCGTTCTTCATCGTGGCATCGGTCAGCGCGCTGCTGCTCATGCTGTCCCTGGGTGGCAAGGAATTCGCCTGGAACTCGCCCTGGACCTACGTGCTGGCGGCCGTGGCCGCCGTGATGCTGGCCCTGGCCGTCTGGCAGGAGCGCCGCGCCCGCGAGCCGATCATGCCGCCGCACCTGTTCGCCAACCACACCTTCGTCATCACCAGCCTGGCCGGCTTCGTCGTCGGTGTCGCGATGTTCGGCGCGATCATCTTCCTGCCGCAGTACCTGCAGATCGTCAAGGGCGAGTCGCCGACCGCCTCGGGGCTCCTGACGCTGCCACTCATGGTGGGTCTGCTCGCTGCCTCCATCGGCTCGGGGCGGGCGATCACGGCCACCGGCCGGTACAAGATCTTCCCGGTGATCGGCCTGCTGATCGCCGCGGTGGGGCTGGGTCTGATGAGCCGGCTCTCAGTGGACACCTCGCTGGTGGTGGCCGGGCTGTACATGCTGGTCACCGGGGTCGGCATCGGCCTGGTGATGCAGGTGCTCGTGCTGGCCGCCCAGAACGCCGTGGAGCAGAAGGACCTGGGCGTGGCCACCTCCGGGGCGACGTTCTTCCGGTCACTGGGCGGTGCTCTGGGGGTGGCGGTGTTCGGCGCGCTGCTCACCCATCGCCTCGCCGACACCATCCCGTCCCGGCTCGCCGAGGCCGGCGTCCCGGCCGAGCGGCTCGCCGGCGGAACTCCGACGCTGGGCAGCCCCGAACAGATCGCCGCCTTGCCCGAGCCGGTGCACACCGCGGTCATCACCGGCTTCGCCGACGCGCTGCAGACCACGTTCCTGGCAGCTGTGCCGTTCGCTCTGCTGGGTTTCCTCGTGCTGCTGTTCCTGCGGGAGACACCGCTGCGCCGGCACGCGCAGGAGCACACCACCGGGGAGAACCTCGCCGAGGCCTTCGAGACGGCCGTCGATCCCGACAGCGATCTCGGCCACGGCGACGAGGACCAGGCCGCAGACCGCCCGGCCGCCGACGCCAGGCGATCCGCACCCGTCAGCCCCCCGCGACCGGAGCAGTAGGACGCCGTCGCGTCGGGAGCCGATTGGTCCGGCTCCGCCTGGCCGGTTGGATCGCGCGTCGGTCTCGGCACATGCAGCGGTCGGCCGGGAGAGTGAACCCCTTTCCACCCGTGCTGGCCGGCGCGATGATGGTGGGCAGATAACAAGCGGATCGAGGTCGGCGCGGCCCGAGTGGGCTCACCCGGACGCGTCGTCGGAAAGCGAAACTCCGGAACCCTCAGGGGAGGGGGCGCTGTGCGGCCGGCCGTTCGAGTCGCTCTCTATGCCGGGGCGACATGGGTACTCGACCTCGGCCGGCTGCTGCTGTGGTGCGTCATGACCGGATGCCTCGCGTGGGGCACCACCTGGTCCGGACGCCCCGCCGTGCTGACCGACTGGCTGGCGACTGGTCCGCCCGCGCGTGGACGATCGCGCACGACACCGGTGGCCATCAAGTTGCAGGCAGGCCGAGGAATCGCAGCCTTGGAGTGCTGGCTGGCGGCTGGCAAGCCGCCCCGGGGTTCGGCCCGCCCGCCGAGGCGGGGCGAGTCGGGACCGGCGAACTGATCGTCATCGATCGATAGCGCGTGGCCCGCGGGGCTGCGGAGCGCCGACCGCACGTGGACGGGAAGGTGTGACCTCTTCCCGCCGTTGATCCGTCCTTCTTCCCTTTGCGCCAGTTGAGCTGTCCCCCACGGCTGAGGGTGCCGTCCCGCGAGGTGGTAACAGTGCAGGGCACTGACCGCGTGGGGATCACGTGCAAGGGGCCATCGAGCGATGGTTAGCGGGACCACGCCGATGGTTCTCCTGGAAGGGCACAGCACACGATGGCCCAGGACCAGTCTGCCTGCTCGAGGTGCTCGAGGCACTGAAGGCCGCCGACGATGTCGATGACCGAATCCGTTCGGCGGCCGCCACCATCTACCAAGCGCTAAATCGAGGCCGAGGAGTTGACTTCGGTGATCGTCGGCTGGGATGGGGTCTTGACCTCGGTGACTTGGAAGCCCTGGTAGTCCTTGGACCGGTACTCCCCAGCGCTGCGCGGTCGTTGGCCACACCGCCCACGTACGACACGACGGTCATCTTCTTGCCCGGTGTTACCGGCCGCGTCCGATGACGACGGCGGCGCGTCGGGATGGTTGATCAGTGCGAAGTGCATGAGCAAGCCGCGCCGGTCGCGGACGCGCGGGGCTTGGTGGTCATGCTGCCGCGGCGGTGGTCATGCTGTCGTGACTGTGGTGATGGCGGCCCGGACGGAGGCCTTGCCGACGATCGCCTTGCCGGCGGCGTAGGCGGCGACCGGTGACTGGACGCCGACGTGGTAGACCGTCGGATGCGGCTGGTGGCGACTGCGATAGTTCCGGCCTGGACGTCGGCGACGTGCCGGGCCAGCAGTTGCGCGGCCCGCGGGTTGGTCACCGACCGTGCTGAGCAGCAGGCCGCTGGCCGCGATCCGGGTGCGCGGCCAGTTGGTCGAGTTGGGCGGTGAGGGCGGCCAGTGCGTAGTCCAGGCCCTCGGCTCGATCGCCAGCTCTTCCACGCCGGCGATCTGCGGCGTGCATCACGTCGGAAACCCACGGGCCAACCAGCTCGATGAGGCCGCCGACGCGATAGACGTGGCGCTCGCCGCCGAGGCTTCGGCGCTTCGCTCGGCAGCGACCGTGGCGGCGCTGCCCACCGGACGCTCGGCCGGCCGCCCGGTGGGATGATCCGCACCAGCGGGCGTCGTCGCGGCTGCCAGCGGCCACGGGCTGGCCGGCGCAGCCTTGATCAGCCTGAGAGCCCCCGGGCAGCCGCCTCGGAGTTCTCCAGCAGTAGTCCGGGACAGGCGGGGATCCGGCTACAGGCGGAGCGGTCGGATGGGGGCGAAGATCAACGAGGGGTCGGCGAGCCACTGGTCACGCGGCAGCACATCGACGTAGAGCTCGATCTCGTGGCCGTCGGGGTCGGCGATGTAGAGCGAGTGGGTGACGGTGTGGTCGCTGGCGCCGAGGACGGGGACGCCGTGCCGGTCGAGGTGGCGGACGACCTCGCGCAGCTCCTCGTCGCTCTCGCCCACCTTGAGGCCGAAGTGGTACATCCCGACGCGCCGGCCCGGCGGCATGGGTGCGGCGGAGGGCCCCACCTCGATGAGCAGCAGCTCGTGGTGCGTGCGGCCGGAGCTGAAGGCGGCGGCGGGAACGGGCAGCGGAACGTCTCCGCGCACCTCGTCCCAGCCGAGTACCTCTCGGTAGAAGTGCCGGGACCGGTCGAGGTCCCGGACGTAGAGGACCAGGTGGCCGAGTTCGTGCACGCGCATCGCTGTGGCTCCTTCTCGATGACCTTGGTGTCGCGGGAGGCCAGGGCCTGGTGTCGGAGGCTCAGCCCCGGTCGGTGGCCGTCGCCCCGCGCGCGTAGTCGTAGGAGGTTCTGACCAGGGCGGCGACGACGTCGGCCTCGGCGTCGTCGCGCGGGGCGTAGAGCATCACCGTGCCCGCGGGGATCAGACCGCGCGCGGCGACCGGATGCTGCTCCGCCCACCCCGCGTCGATGGCCTGGCGGGCCACGTCAGGTGGCAGGGCCAGGTGCAGGGAATGGTCGGGAGCGGGGTGCAGGTGGGCGAACTCCGTGCCGAGCATGAACGCCTCCCGGGGCCCGACCGCCTGGTCCGGGGGCAGGGTGAGGGCACGCGCGCCGGGCACCGAGATCAGGCTGTCGGCCCAGACGACGCCGGGCAGGTCGGCGAGCAGCGCCTCGAGCCGCCGGCGCGGCCGGTCGTCGCTCGGCTGCTGCTCCAGCTGCATGTGCGGGTTGGTCGGGGTGGTGGCCGGCCGACCCCCGCTGCGTCGCGGGAGGGAGGCTGCGCCCGCGGTCACGACAGCTCGAACAGTGGTCCCACGACGACCAGGCCGAGGTCGTCGCCGAGCTGGGCGAACAGGCCGAACATCACCAGCGCCGCCCCGGCCAGCGCGAGGTCCTTGAGGAACTGCGTCTGCTCGGTCATCCGGGCCGCAGCCTCGGTCTCGGCCCAGAATCCGTGCATGAGGACCGCGGTGGGGACCAGGAATGCCGCCAGCAGCAACGCGCCGAGATCGGGCCACACCCCGACGGCGACCATGAGCGCGCCGATCACGATCAGCACGCCGCTGGCCGGCACGGCGGCCCCCGCCGCGGGAACCTTCTTGCTGGCCGCGTATCCGGCCATCATCTGGCGTTGGGTGACGTGCGCGATCCCTGACCCCAGGAACAGCACGGCGAACAGGATCCGCCCGATGAGCACGACGACGTCCATACTGGCTCCTGTCACTAACAAGGAGTACTTACTTTCCGTAAGGTGAAGGGATAGCAGGCGCCGGGGATAGGGTCAAGCGTGAGCAGCTCAGGGCCGACAACGGGACGGGTGTCCGTCGAGCGTGCGCCGCTCGACGCCGACCGCGGGTCGGAGTACTGCGCGGTCTTCCACCGGGCGATCGAGCTGATCGGCCGGCGGTGGAACGGCGTCATCGTCCGGGCGCTGCTCGCCGGCGGGCAGCGCTTCAGCGACGTGCGCGCGGCGGTCCCCGGATTGTCCGACCGGCTGCTCGCCGAGCGATTGCGCGAACTGGAGCGCGAGGGGGTGGTGACGCGGTCGCTGCCCTCCTCGGCCGGCGGTTCCTGCTACAGCCTGACGGCCAAGGGGCGGGCCCTCGCTCCAGTCCTCGATGCGGTGTCGTCGTGGGCGGCCGCCTGGGTGGCGACCGGCGGGGCGGAGTCCGGCGACGGCGAGGCGGCGGGAAGCCGCCGCAAGGTTGATCGAGGGAGCGGCCAGGCGACGGATGAGGAGCTGACGCGAGGGTCTCGGAAGCCTCTTGAGGACCCCACGTGACGGCGATGACGGGTCGCTACGTCAGCCATCAGTAGTCCTGGACGGCGGCGGCCTCGCCGAGCCGCAGGCCGGCGAAGGCGTAGGGGCGACGAACGGTCGGAACGCGTCGTCGGTGGCGCGCAGAACGCTTCCCATGGGCGGCGGTGGGCAGCCGCATGACCGCCTCGGTGCGCCGACGGCGGGGGAGGGTGATGCCTGCGCTGGGGTCGTTGTGATCGGCTTGTCGCCGACAGCACCGCGAAAGACGCCGCGCAGGCGGCTCGACCGAACTGATCGTCGCCGGGTCGTTCGGCCAGGTCGCCTGGCTACGGTGGGACGACCGCCAACCGGTCCGGAAGGTGCTGAGGTGCCTCGCCGTTCTTTCCGTCCGGCTGTCATGCCCTATGGCCGTGAACGGCTTCGAGCGTCCGATCCCCGTGGAAGTCCATGCGCAGATCGTTTGTGGACCGTCTCGACGATTCGCCGGTCAGGGTGAACCGATTCTCAGGTGGAGTCGAGCCGCAGGGTGCGCAGGGCGATCCGAGCGAGGCTGCGGGCGGTGGTGGTCTGGTCATCGGCGGGTAGTACGAGATGGCTGACGGCGAGTCGGACCAGGGCGTCCACGCCGTCGGCCAGGTCTTGCGGGTCGAGCTGCGGGAAGTGCTCGGTGAACCAGGAGATCAGGGTTCGGGTGGCGGCGTCGAGCACAGGTGCGGAACGCGTCGTGAGCATGGGCAGCAGCTCGTTGTCGGCGTCGCGTGCAGAGGTGAGGATGGCGCACAGCAAGGGACTGGCGTCGGCCTCGGCGAGCACGTACTCGATTGCTGCGGTGATTCCTCCGGCGGCGTCCTGAGGGTGGGCTTCGAGGGTGCGGGAGATGCCGACGAGAAACCGCTCGGTTTCCTGCATGATCAGCGCTTCCCCGAGGCCCTGTTTGTCGCCGAACTCCTTGTACAACGTCGGGCGCGATACCCCGGTCAGCGCGGCGACATCGCCCACGCGCACCCGCGACCAGCCCTTCTCGACCGTCAGGGCCCGCGCTGCGTCCAGTGCGCGATCGCGCACGTGTTGCCGGAAGGTCAGACGAAGAGGCTCTGCCGCCACTGGCCGCCCCCGTCCGGTCATGTTTGTTCGGTCCTTGACAATTGCCGACAGTCTGTCACAGCCAACTGTCGGAGACTCCTTCCATCGAAGGCCGGTCCTGACAAGTACGAGGTCTGGGTCCATAACTTGACAAAAGTTGGCTGTGTGTCAACCTGGGGCCACCCGTACGGAGCAGACCCTGGAGCCGTGATGACCACTGTTGCCCATCCGCGCGACACCCGCCCCTATGACCCCGCGGACATCTCGTCCCGAGCGTTCTGGTCGCAGACGGCCGCCGAGCGGGAGAAGACCTACGCCGTACTGCGTGCCGAGCGTCCGGTGAGCTGGCACCAGCCGGTCGAGGACATGCTGATGAAGGACCCGAACGACCAGGGGTTCTGGGCTGTCGTGCGCCACGCCGACCTGGTCGAGGTCACCAAGCGGCACGAGGACTTCATCTCGGGCGAGGGCATCGTGATGGAGTCGATGCCGCAGGAACTGCTCGACGCGGGCCAGGGCTTCATCGCGATGGACCCGCCGCGGCACACCAAGATCCGGCGGCTGCTGAGCTCGGCGTTCACCCCGAAGCAGATCCGCCGCATCCACGACCAGATCCAGGCCAACGCCGGGCGCATCGTGGACGACATCGCGACCCGGGGGGAGGTCGACTTCGTCCCCGAGGTCGCGGCTCTCGTCCCGATGCACAACATCTGCGACATGATGGGCATCGACGAGGCCGACCGGACGAAGATGGCCTACGAGGCGCAGTTCGCCGGCGGCTGGAACGACCCGGAGTTGATGGGTGACCAGGAACCCCTCGGCCGCCTGTTCGAGGCCATGCTCTACCTCGGTGAGCTGGCCGGCAGGTACATCGCCGAGCGCCGGCGCAACCCGGGCGAGGATCTGCTCAGCAACCTCGTGCAGGCCGAGGTCGACGGCGAGCGGCTGACCGACGACGAGATCATGTCCTTCTTCGGGCTGCTCACCATCGCCGGTAACGACACCACCCGGCAGAGCACCAGTCACGCGATGAAGGCCCTCACCGACTTCCCCGAGCAGAAGGCCTGGCTCATGGAGGACCTCGACGGCCGGCTCAAGGGGGCGGTCGAGGAGATGGTCCGGTGGGCCACCCCGATCATGACCTTCCGGCGCACCGCGTCCCGCGACTGCGAGCTGAACGGGCAGCAGATCACCCATGGCGACAAGGTGGTCATGTTCTACGCCTCGGCCAACTGGGACACCGAGGTGTTCGACGCGCCCGAGCGCTTCGACCTCTCCCGGAACCCGAACCCGCACGTGAGCTTCGGCGGCGGCGGCATCCACCACTGCCTGGGCAACCAGCTGGCCCGCCAGCAGCTGGCGGCCATCTACCGGGAGCTGCTGACCCGGCTGCCCGACATCGAGGTGGCCGGCGAGCCCTCCTACACGGTCAGCACCTTCTTCCACGGCGTCAACCACCTGCCCGTGCGCTTCACCCCGGAGCGCTGACCGACCCACCCGACCGGAAAGGACACTCCCGTGAGGATCGTGCTGGACGAGAACAAGTGCTCGTCGCTGGGGATGTGTGAGTCGGTGGCCCCGAACTTCTTCGAGGTCGGTGACGACGGCGCACTCAACCTGCTGAACCCCACGCCCCCGGAGGACCGGCGGGCGCTGATGGAGGAGGCCGTCGCGGCCTGCCCCACCAGCGCGCTGAGCATCGAGGAGTGAGGATGGGCGCACCGCGCCCGGAGCACGACGCCGACGTCCTGGTCATCGGCAGCGGCTTCGGTGGCAGCGTCGCGGCGCTGCGGCCGTCGGAGAAGGGCTACCGGGTCACCGTGCTCGAGGCCGGGCTGCGCTTCACCGACGACACCTTGCCCCGGACCTCATGGGATGTCCGCCGGTTCCTGTGGGCCCCCCGCCTGGGGCTCAAGGGGATCCAGCGGATCAGCAAGGTCGGCAAGGTGGTCGTCTTCGCCGGCGCCGTTCTTCCGGGACCGGCAGTGTTCGCACATCACCGACTGACAGGACGAGCTGGCGCCCCGGTACGACCAGGCCAGCCGGATGCTCGGCGTCGTGCAGAAACCCGACGCTCACCGCCTACGACGAGGTGATGCGGTCGGTGGCCGAGGAGATGGGCGTCGGTTCGACCTTCACCCTGACACCGGTCGGGGTATTCCTCGGCCGCGAGCCACCCTCCTAGCACGTCGGCACGCTCCGCCGGCCCACCGTCCCCGGCCGTTCCCTGGAGGAAATTTGCCCGAGGAACCCTTCGTCGTCGTCGGCGCGTCCCTGGCCGGCTTGCGGGCGGTCGAGTCCGCCCGCAAGAGCGGCTACACCGGTCGGCTGATCCTTGTCGGGGCCGAGGAGCACCTGCCCTACGACCGGCCACCGCTGTCCAAGACCTTTCTCGACCCGGGCGACGAACCGGCGATGCCGCACCACCGCACCGAGGACGAGCTGCGCGCCCTGGACGTCGAGCTGCGGCTCGGCGTCCCCGCGACCGCGCTCGACACCGCCGGCCGGGAGATCATCCTTGGCGATGACGAGTGGCTGCGCTACGAGCGGCTGGTCATCGCCACCGGTGCGCGCGCCCGCCAGCTGCCCGGGAAGCAGCTCGACGGGATGCACACCCTGCGCACCGTCGAGGACGCCCGCAGCATCCGCCGGGCCCTGGACGCTGGCTGCCGCACGGTCGTCGTCGGTGGTGGCTTCATCGGGTCCGAGGTCGCCTCGGCCGCCCGCAAGCGGGACGTCGACGTCACCATCCTCGAGGCGGCCCCGCTGCCGCTCGTTCGTGCCGTCGGCGAGCAGATGGCCGCCCCGTGCGCAGACCTTCACGCCCGCAACGGCACCGAGCTGCGGTGCGGTGTCTCCGTTACCGGGCTCGAAGGCGAGGATCGCGTCGAAGGCGTCGCGCTGTCCGACGGCTCGGTCCTGCCCGCCGATCTCGTCGTCGTCGGCATCGGCGCCGACCCCGTCACCGACTGGCTCACCGATTCAGGACTGCAGGTCGACGACGGCGTCGTCTGCGACGAGACACTGCGCGCCGACACCGAGGTGTACGCCGCGGGGGACGTCGCCCGCTGGCCCAACCCGCTCTTCGGCCGGACGATGCGCCTGGAGCACTGGACGTCGGCCGCCGAGCAAGGCGCCGCAGCCGCGCGCAACGCTCTGGCCCCCGCCGAGGCCACCCCGTACGGCACCGTTCCTTACTTCTGGTCGGACTGGTACACCGACAAGTTGCAGATGGTCGGCATCACCGCCGCCGACGAGGTCACCGTGATCGGGGACCTGGACGGCACTCGGTGGCTCGCGCTGTACCGCCATGAGGACCTGCTCGTGGGCGCCCTCGCGTTAAACATGCCGGGCAAGATCATGAAATATCGGGCGATGATCGGACGGCGAACCGCCTGGCAGGACGCTCTCGCCTTCGCTGGTCGATGAGATGCGCAGATCCCAGTCGCCCGGCAGTTGCCGCGTGCCATTTCGGGTGACGGCCGACCTGGCCTGCCACGGAACGCACGCCGAAGACCAGGAAGAGGACCAGCCATGAGAAGTGCATCGGAGATTTGCTCAAGTTGGATGCCGGTGCCGCATGAGTGAGGCCGACGGCGTGCTCGCGGACTGGGCCGCCGGCTTCAATCACCGGTCCACAGCGGCGGACGTCCTGCCAGCGCACCACCCGGAGTGCCTCGGCTGCGGGCCGGACAATGCACACGGTCATCACCTCCAGGTGCGGCGCGCCGGTGAACGCGTAGTGAGCGAGCACGTCTTCGATGCCCGGCACGTCGGCGCGCCAGGCATCGCTCACGGTGGCGCGGTGGCGACCGTCGTCGACGACCTCTTCGGGTTCGTCCTCTACCTCGTGGGAGAGCCGGCCGTCACCCGGCACCTGGAGGTCGACTATCACGCCCCGGTGCTGCTCCAGCGTCGCTATGTGCTCGAGGCCCGATTGGAACGGCGGGAAGGCCGCAAGCTGTTCGTCGAGGCCACCGGGACCGATGACGCCGGCAACACAGCGTTCACCGCGAAGGCGCTGTTCGTCGTCGTGCCACTCCAGCACTTCGCCGGCGCAGCGGCAGGAGATCCGCCCGTCGCACCCTGAGCATCGACTCAAGGGGACGATGCCTTCTCTTCACGACATCGACGAGGGCGCGTATCCGACGTG
This sequence comes from Blastococcus sp., assembly GCA_042090795.1. GTDB lineage: Bacteria > Actinomycetota > Actinomycetes > Mycobacteriales > Geodermatophilaceae > Blastococcus. Next base: position 265,836 of record JBELIQ010000001.1, read on the forward strand.
CTGGAGAAGTGCAGCAACCGGCATAGCAAGACGGTGTTGCGTCGGCGGGTGAGTGCGAACCCGAGTGGACTCGGTGACCGCCTGCGCCCGTGCGCTTCAGGCTTGGGGTGGTGCCCGGGACGTTTGTTCAGCCCCCAGGGGCTCAGCGAGGATCATCGTCTAACCGTCCGGAGGGCACCGCGCCTGACTACCGCCTGCGATGTCCTCGTCGGTGCAGGAGCAGTCCGGTGGCTGCGGTGGCTGCGATGAGGTCCTGGCTGAGGAGGGCGGCCGGCACGCCGAGCACCCGTTGCGGGAGGCGGTGCTGGTCGTAGGGGGAGGTGCCGGGCAGGAGCAGGGTGAGGTTGAACGGTGCCCACCGTGCGATGGGCAGCAGCGCGGCGGCGGTGACGGTCCGTTGCGACCCGGGGTGGTCGCGTTCGCCCTCGCGCAGGAGCCAGAGGGCGATCAGGCCGTCCAGGGTCGCGCTGACGACTTCGGAGGCGCCGTGCCAGCGCGCGTGCGGGCCGTACTCCGGCCCGAACGTGTGCCGACGGTTCCAGTCGGCCAGCCATGGCAGGGTGGCGCTGGCGACGGCGGAGGCGGCGATCAGCCGCCGTCCCCACCGCCGCAGGTCTGGCCCGCGGGCCGACGTGCCCGTGGTCCTCCTGCCGGGAGTGCGCGCGCTCATCGGCTCGGGGTGGACACCGGTTCTTCGGCGGTCCGCCGTTCCGGCGCGGCGGCGTCCTGTCTCTGCCGGTCGAGCTGCTGGAGGAGCTTGTCTCCCTCGACGTCGAGGTCGGGCAGGAGGCGGTCCAGCCATCGGGGCAGCCACCAGGCCCGGTCGCCGAACATGGACATCACCGCCGGGACCAGGGTGAGGCGGATGAGGAACGCGTCGATGGTGATGCCGATGGCCAGGGCGAAGCCCATCTGCTTGACCATCGGGTCGGCGTTGAAGATGAACCCGCTGAAGACGGCGATCATGATGACGGCCGCGGCCACCACGACCCGGCTGGCCTGGGTGAACCCGTCCACCACGCTGTCGGTGCCGTGGTGGCCGTGGACGTGGGACTCGCGCATGGAGGACACCAGGAAGATCTGGTAGTCCATCGCCAGCCCGTACAGCACGCCGGTGACGATGATCGGCAGCATGCTCATCACCGGCGTGGTGGTGTCGAACCCGAAGACCTCGTTCAGCCAGCCCCACTGGAACACCGCGGTGGTGGCGCCGAAGGTGGCCAGGATGCTGAGCAGGAAGCCGGCGGTGGCCTTGATCGGGACGAGGACCGAGCGGAAGACCAGCAGCAGCACCAGCAGCGACAGGCCGAGGACCACGGCGAGGTAGAGCGGCAGGACCTCGGCCAGGCGCTCGGACATGTCGATCCCGATGGCGGTGAGGCCGGTGACGCCGAGGTCGATGCCGAACTCGTCGGCGTAGCGATCGGCGCGGTCGCGGATCTGGGTGACCAGTTCCTCGGTGGCTTCGTCGGTCGGTCCGCTGGTGGGGATGACCGAGAGCACCGCGGTGGCGCCGTCCTGACTGAGCCCGGCCGGGATGGCGGTCTGCACGCCGTCCAGCGCGCCGAGGTCGCCAACCACCTCCTGCAGGGCCTGCTGGTCCAGGGGTGTGCCCGGCTGAGTGGAGCTGGCGACCGCGACGAGGGGGCCGTTGAAGCCTTCCCCGAAGCTGTCCGCGACGGCGTCGTACCCGTCCCGCTGCGGCGTGCCGCTGCTGTAGCTCTCCGCCGAGGGCATGCCCAGCCGCATGCTCGTCATCGGCGCGGCCAGCAGGGCGGTGACCGCGACGACGGCCAGGACGACCAGCAGTCGGTGCCGCACGACGAAGCCGGACCACTGCCGCGACGGGGAGCGCGACCGGTCGGCATGTCCGGCCGCGCGGCGGCGGGCCGCCGGCGAGCAGATCCGCTCCTTGAGCAGGCCCAGCAGGGCGGGCAGGAAGGTCAGCGCGACGAGCACGGCGATGGCGACGGTGGCGGCGGCGATGAGGGCCATGACACTGAGCAGCGAGATGCCGACCACCAGCATGGCGGTCAGGGCGATGACGACCGTGGTTCCGGCGAAGAAGACGGCGCTGCCGGCGGTGCCGACCGCGCGGGCCGTGGCCTCCTGGGCGTCCAGCCCCTTGTTCAGGATGAGCCAGCGCTGCCGGTTGACGATGAACAGGGCGTAGTCGATGCCCACTGCCAGGCCGAGCATGAGTGCCAGGACGACCGAGATCGAGTTGAGCTGGAACAGGTGCCCCAGGGCGAAGGCCCCGCCGATGCCGGTGGCCACCCCGACCAGCGCGTTGGCCAGCGGCAGGCCGGCGGCGACCACGGAGCCGAGGGTGACCAGCAGGACGAGGGCCGCGACACCGACGCCCACGATCTCCGCGACCCCGATGACCTCGGGGATCTCTTGCAGGGTGGCGCCGGGGAGCACCGCGATGCCGGCGTCCTCCGCCGGTGCCTCCGCGGCCGCGACTGTGTCGCCGACCGTCCCGGCGGGCAGCTCGAAGAGCTGGTCGGTGAACTGGAACTGCAGGAGCGCCACCCGCCCGTCGGGGGACACGGTCACCCCGAGCACCGGCTGGCCGTCGACCACCAGCATGCCGGCCGGCGGGGCAGCCGGCGCCTGCTCCGGGTTCCCGGGCGGGCTCCCACCCGGGGGTGCGGGCGCGCCGCCGCGCTCGGATTGGGCGGCGATCAGTTCCGCCGGGTCGACGACGTGCTCGACGGCATAGACGTTCGCGACCGACTCGGCGACCGCGGCGGCCAGGGCCAGGGAGTCGAGGCGCTCACCCTCGGGCGCCTGGAACACGATCGAGCCCTGCCCGCCCGCCGCCTCCGGCAGCTCCCGGCCCAGCTGGTCGATGACCTCCTGCGCCGGCGTGCCGTCGATCCGGAACTCGGTGCTCAACCGCGGCGGATTCAGCACGAGAGCGCCGATCAGGACCGCCAACAGCAGCACCCAGGCGCCGATCGCACGCAGCGGATGACGGTAGGCCGCCCGTCCCACGCGGTAGAGAAACGTCGACACGGGGTCCCCCTGGCTCGTCTCACCCGACAACCATGATCATCGAAGTGATAGTCAACTATCAGGCGGAACGATAGCATCGGCCGGGCAACGACGTGACGGACCTGATGACGGCGCCCGGGAGGACACGATGGCCGACGAGGCGGTGAAGACCCGGCGACGCGACGCGACCTCCAACACCGAACGGCTGATCACCGCCGCGCGCAGCGTCTTCGCCCGGAACGGGCAGGCGTCGCTGGAGGAGATCGCCGCCGAGGCCGGGCTGGGCATCGCCACCCTGTACCGGCACTTCCCCAACCGCGAGCTGCTGACCCGCGCGGTCTACCGGTCCATCTTCGACACCGAACTCGTCCCCCTGCTCACCGAGTCCTGTGCCCAGAGCACCCCCAGGGCCACCTTCATGGCGATCGCCGACCGCCTGTTGGACCTGGTCGACAGGGAGCGCGGGCTGATCGCGTCCTCGGCGAACTTCGCCGTGCTCACCGATGAACTGCTGCGGGACTTCGTCGACCCCTTCGCCATCCTGCTGCGACGGGCCCAGCACGCCGGCGAGATCAGGGCCGACCTGCAACCCCACGACATTCCGCGCATCTTCAGCATGCTCCTGGTCGGTCTCTCCACCCCCCGAGCAACCCCCGCCGTCCGCCGCCGCTACCTCTCCCTGGCCTTCGACGCGCTCAACCCGCCGGGCGCTGAGCCGCTGCCGCCGCTCGACGAGCAGGACGCCACCGAGGGACTCCGAACCGGAGTGGCCACGCTCCGCATCGCCAGTTCCCTCTCCGGCCCCGATGAACGGCCCTGACCCGGGGGTCTCGCACCGTCGAGGCCCATCCGGTCCACCCGTCGAGCGGCCGGCAGGCGGGGACCCGACCCACCGGCATGTCCCCGATCGAGCAGACCTCCTCGAGCTGGTCGAGCGGCTGGCGCTCGAACTCTGCCGACTGGCCATTCCACCCATGCCGGCGCGCGTGCTGGCCTACGCCCTCGTCGCCGATCACGACACCCATACCGCCGGACAGTTCGCCGAAGGTCTGGATGTCAGCCCCGCCGCCATCTCCGGCGCCCTGCACCAGTTGATGGACCTCGGCCTCGTCGAACGCACCAGAGAGCCAGGAGTCCGCAGCGACCTCTACGCGCTGGCTCAGCACAATCCCCTACCGCGCTACCTGGCATCCAGGATCCAACGGGTGCGCACCGCCGAGGACAGACTCACCGACGCAGTCCAGTCCCTTCGCAGAGGCACGCCAGGCGGCACCCGGATCTCCGAAGCCCTCGCCTTCGCCGCCTTCCTCCGCACCGAGTTGGGCGATGCCATCGCCCGGTGGCAGGAGAGCCCACGGCCTGAATCTGACGAGACCGCAGGCGGCTGACTCGGGGAAGGAAGCGACCGCCGTCCGTCGCGCTGCGACGGGGCGCGCCCAGTGCGCCAGGCCGGCGTGAGACGCCTCGTCCGGTCCCACCGTCTTGCGCCACGGGTCGGTGCTCGTCGGCCTGTCGGTACTTGCCGCTTGCCGGCGATCGTGGATCCGAAAGCAGGGGAGTGTGTCGCTCAACGCCAATAATCAACCGAGAGCCGCCGCAAAGTCCTAACCCAATCATTCATTACCGTGATCACCCAATAATCCAGTAGCCCGCCCCGGACAACCAAGTCGTCAACAGGTTCCTGCACCGCCCAAGGCCTCACTGAAGGACGGCACGCATGCTACCCTTGCGGGTAGTTCGGGCCCCGCTTCGCGGGGCCCATCGCCGTTTCTAGGGGTGACCTGTTGGTCATTATTGGGTGGCGTTGAAAATGCACGGGGGAATGAAGGTGTACGTCGGCGACCCGGCCGCCGCCCGCGCCTATGTGGAGGCTGATCGGGGTCGGGCCGATGACTACTACCTGGCCGAGGGCACCGGCTTCGCCCGCCGCTTCACCGCCACCGACGCCCGCGTGACCGAACTGGCCCCGTTGACCGGCGACGGATACGAGACCTGGGTGGCCGGCCACGACCCGGACACCGACCAGCCGCGGGGGCAGCTGCGCGACGACGACCGGGCGGTGCGGTTCGTCGAGGTGGTGGTCAACGGCCCGAAAACCTGGTCGCTGGCCGCCGCACTGCACCCGGACATCGCCGCCGCGTACGAGGCGGCGCAGGACCGCGCGGCCGAGCAGATCATCGGCTGGCTCTCGCAGCACGCCACCACCAGGGTCGGCCCGCGCGGCGGGCAGGTGCAGGTGCCGCTGCAGGTGCTGGAGGCGGCGACGGTGCGGCACTACACCTCCCGCGCCGGCGATCCGCACTGGCATCTGCACCTGCAGATCCTGTCCCGCGTGTTCGCCGTCGGAAAATGGCGCGGGCTGCACACCGTCGGGGTCCGCGACTCGCTCGGGGCGATCAACGGCATCGGGCACGCGGCGATGGCGTGTGACCCGGAATTGAACGCCGCGTTCGCCGCGCACGGCTACACGAAGGACGCTACTGGAGAAATACTGGAGCTCGCCGACTATGTCGGCCCGTTCAGCGCGCGGAACGCGCAGATCGCCCGGAATGTGGACCGCTACGAAGCCGAGTGGACCGCCGCGCACCCCGGTGAACGGCCAGGCCCGGCGCTGCGGCGGGCGTGGGACGCCCGCGCCTGGGCCGACGGCCGCCCGGACAAGGTGGTTGCGCAGCGCGGGGTGACCCTCGACGAACGGTGGCGGGGGCAGCTGTTGGGGCTCGGCTACCGCGGCCCGGCCGGTCCCGTGGACCTTGCGCCCACCCAGGTCGGTGCCCTCGATCGGGAGGAGCTGGTGCAGCGCGCGTTGGCCCGGCTGGCGGCGGGCCGGTCGGCGTGGAACGCCGCGGACGTCCGCGGCGAGGTCGAGCGGCTGATCGCCGCGGCGGGCGTCGTCGCCGGGGCGGCGGTGCGCCTCGAGCTGGCCGAGGACCTCGCCGCCCGCGCGATGGACCGCTGCCTGCCACTGCTGGACCGCGACGGCGTCCCCGAGCACATCCGGGCCTGGACGTCGCGGCCGGTGCTCGCCGTCGAGGCCGAGCTGACCGCCCGCCTCGCCGCCCGCGCCAGGACCGGCGGACCGGAAACCGACCTGACACCCCCGGTCGACCTCGCGGCCGGCGCCGCGCGGCTGGATGCCGGCCAGGCCGCGGCGGTCGCCGCACTGGCCGGCGACCGGCCACTGGCCGTGGTGGAGGGTGCGGCCGGCGCCGGCAAGACCACCACCCTCGCCGCCACCCGCAACGTGCTCGACCAGCAGGGGCGCCGGCTGGTGGTCGTCACCCCGACGCTGAAGGCGGCCAAGGTCGCCGCCGCGGAGGTCGGGGCGGTCGCGGGGTCGGCGGCCCGGCTGGCCTTCCAGCACGGCTGGCGCTGGAACAACGACGGCGCCTGGACCCGGCTCGGTATCGGAGATCTCTGTCCGACCACGGGAGGTGTCTACGCCGGGCCGGGGGAGGGAGCGCGACTCCGCCCGGGGGACCTCCTCGTCGTCGACGAGGCCGGGATGCTGGATCAGGACACGGCCCGGGCCCTCCTGACGGTCGCCGACGAGTGCCGGGTGCGCGTCGCCCTGCTCGGTGACCGGCATCAGCTCGCGGCGGTCGGGCGGGGTGGCGTGCTGGACCTCGCCGCGGCCCAGGTTGACCTGACCGGGCACCTGACCCTGGACGGGGTACACCGCTTCACCCGCACCGACGCCACCGGCGCCACGACACCGGACAGCGACTACGCCGAGCTGACCCTGGCGATGCGCGCCGGCGAGAACCCCGGGACGGTGTTCGACACTCTGCTGGCCCGCGGGCAGATCCGGCTGCACCCCGACGCGCAGGCGCTGCGGAAGGAGCTCGCCGCCACCGCGGCGCAGTGCTACACCGCGGGCGAGCGGGTGGCCGTGGTGGTCGCCATCCGTGAGCAGGCCGCCGCCCTCAATGCCGCCATCCGGGACCGGCTCGTCACCGACGGTCGGGTCGACGACCGGCGTGTGGTCGTGACCGGGGCCGGGGAGCGGATCGGCGTCGGCGACCGGATCGCCACCCGGCGCAACGACCGCGACCTGCAGGTCGCCAACCGCGACGTGTGGACGGTCACCGGCGTCGACCGGGACGGCGGGCTGCTCGTCACCCCCGACCGCACACCCCATGTCACCCCCGCCAGCGGCGGGTCCGCAGCTGTCACCCCCGCCGTTCCCCCGGCCGGGAACCGGGCGCGGGTGCTGCCCGCCGACTACGTCACCGCGCATGTGGAACTGGCCTACGCCACCACCGCGCACGGCATCCAAGGCGACACTGTGACCGCCGCCCACCTGGTGGTCGGCGAGGACACCGGCGCGGCCGCGGCCTACGTCGGGATGACCCGCGGCCGAACCGCCAACACCGCCCACCTCGTCGCCGACGACCCCGCCGAGGCACGGGAGCAGTGGCTCGCGGTCTTCGCCCGCGACCGCGCCGACCTCGGCCCCGCACACGCCGCCCGGCTGGCCGCCGCCGAAGCCACCCGCTACGCCACGCCCCGACCGCTGGAACAGTCGCTCGCCGACCTGCACTCTGCGTGGACGGCCGAGCAACGCTGCCTGGATCGGCTCGCCTCCGACCTGCCGCGCCGGGACGCGCTACGCGAGATCGTCGCGCTCAAGTCGGCCCACGCCGACCGGACCGCCGCGCTCACCGAGGCCTATCGGCAGACAGGGATCGACGCCCGACACGCCACGGCGCGGGCCGACGCCAGCGGCGCGGCCGTCACCGCCGAGACCGACCGGATCCGCGACACGCTGCTCGCCAGCTGGGACACCGGGCGGGACGCCGCCCGCGACGCCGCGCGGGTCGTGCTCGACGGTCCCGGCCGGCTCCGGCTTCGGCTGGCGGCGGTGAACCGGGCCGGCGAGCAGCTGGTGGACTGGGCGGACGCCTGGCGGCCCTACCTGCCGGCCATGCCCACCGACCCGCGGCAGATCGCGCGCCTGGCTGACCGGTCCGACGACCAACCGCGGCTGTGGACCGCCTTCGACTCCTACGCCCGCCACCACGCCGAACACGCCCACCCGGAGCACGCTCAGTTGCGCGCGACCGCAGCCACCGCCCAGGAGGCCCACCGGCACGCCGGGGCCGCGGTGGCCGACGCCCGCCGCCAGCACGAGAACCGGCTCGCCCGCTTCGGACCGCTCGCCCGGACCTTCGACCCGGCGGAGCGACTGTCCGACACCGAACACCAGATCGCCGCTGCTCGCCAGCAGCTCACCGATGTACGCGCGCGCATCGCACGACTGACCTCCGAGCCGGCGCTCCGCGCCCAGCCGCCCGACCGCCTCGCCGGAGAGCGGGACACCTGGCGTGCACGCCAGGACGCCGACCCGAACCCACACCGATCGGCCGCCCCGCTGCCGACCGCCTCCGAGCCGGGTGTCCGCCTCCCGCGGCCCGAGGACCTCGCGGCACTCACCCGGCACACCGCCGCAGGGCGAGGCATATCGCGCTGAGCGGGCGGCGCCCGCCGGAGCCTTCGACGACGGGGCGCTGAGCACCGTTCCGGTTAGTGCCGCCGCCCGTCGTCCAGGTCGGGGGTGGGTGCCCCCCAGCTACGGCGCTCGCCATCACCCGGATGGTTCACCATGGCGTGCGGGTCAGTGGGGACGCTTCACCGGACGGTCTCCCGCCCACACCGCGCCCACAAGACGCCCACAGAAGGGCCGTTCGCGACCAACATCGGCCGATCGCAGCAAACGGTATTTCCGCTGGTCATGGCCCAGTTCCGCGTAGAATGCGCTGATCAGAAAAGTGTCTTTTGGGAACTTTTAATCCGCGGGTTGTGGGTTCGATCCCCACGGGGCCCACGCATGGCGACCCCTGACCGGGGCGCCCCCACAGCCAGGGGGCGTCGCGGGTCCAGGTCCGGAGAGCCGGAGCCCTGCCTGTCCCGCCGGCTCGCTCGCCGGTCGGCCTCCAGTCGACCGCCTGTGCAGCCGATGCTGGGAGGGTGGGGCAGATCCCGCCGCACCGGTACGACCGAGGAGACATCGATGGACTTCATGCGCCGTCTGCAGGCGGACAACCCGATCCTGTTCATGGTGGTGCTGTTCGTCGGCATCTTCGTCGCCTTCCAGCTGCTGCTGTTCGTCGCCCAGCTCCTGCTGGGGTCGTTCGGGCTGCCGGGGTGGGCGCCGCTGGCCCTGGTGCTGATCGCGCTCGTCGTGGTGGCCCGCAGGCAGGGCACCCGCTAGGGCCGGGGGCCGGGGGCCGTGCCGCCCCGGCCGGGCGACACGCACCGACATCCGATCCCTATCGATTGACTTTCGATAGTTGACGCACGACAGTCGACCGCATGACGCATCTGCGCCACGTGGTGCTGCCCCTCCGCATCCTGCTCGTCATCGCCGTCGGCGCGCTGTTGGCCGCCCAGGTCTGGGCGGTCCCGGCCGTGCTGCCGGACATCGCCGAGCCCTCGTTCGAGCGCTCGGCCATGCGGGTCGCGATGCTCGTCGTCGCCGTGGCGGGCCTCGCCTGCGTCCAGGCCGTGGTGGTCTGCACCTGGAAGCTGCTCACGCTGGTCACCGACGACCGGATCTTCAGCGACGGCGCGCTCCGGTGGGTCGACGGGATCGTCCGGGCGGTGGTCGCCGGCTGGCTGCTGCTCTTCGCGACCTTCGTCTGCTCCTACTACTTCATCGTCGACGAGGTCAGCGACGACGCCGCGCTGCCGGTGCTGCTGCTGCTCCTGCTGCTCGTCGGGGCCGTGCTCGGCCTGCTGATGGTGGTGATGCGGGCGCTGCTGCGGCAGGCGACGGCGCTGCGGACCGACCTCGAAGCGGTCATCTGATGCCCATCGTCGTGCGCATCGACGTGGAACTGGCCCGGCGCAAGATGAGCGTGGGGGAGTTCGCCGAGCGGGTCGGGCTCACCCCGGCCAACGTGGCCGTGCTCAAGAACGGCCGGGCCAAGGCGGTGCGCTTCAGCACCCTGGAGGCCATGTGCCGGGTGCTCGACTGCCAGCCCGGCGACCTGCTGGAGTGGGTGCCGGACGACGAGCTGGGCTCCGACGTCGGAGCGCGGGAAGCCGCGAACCGGTGACCGGTCTCCCGCGGGACGTCGACGTGCTGGTCGTCGGTGCGGGGCTGGCCGGGCTGCACACCGCGACGCTGCTGGCCCGGCGGGGGCACGAGGTGCTGCTCGTCGACCGGCGCACCGACCTCACCACGGCCATCCGCACCACGGGGATCTTCGTCCGCAAGACGCTCGACGACTTCCCGCTGCCGGACGACTGCCTCGGGCCACCGATCCGCCGGGTGGTCCTCCATCCGCCGGGCCGGGCGCGGCCGGTGACCCTCGACAGCGACCGCGACGAGTACCGGGTGGGCGACATGGGGTCGCTCTACCTGGCCGCGGCCCGCGCGGCGGTGGAGTCCGGTGTGCGCATCGCGCTGGGCACGCGCTACACCGGCCGGGGGCTCAGCTCCGCCCTGCTGGCCGGCCCGGACGGGCCCACCTCGGTGCGCACGCGCTTCCTCGTCGGTGCCGACGGTGCGCGGTCGAGGGTCGCCCGCGATCTCGCCCTGGACCGCAACCGGCACCTGCTGGTCGGGGCAGAGGAGGTCTTCCCGCTGGCCGGCGGTGCCGAGCCGCCGGCGTTCCACTGCGTCCTCGACCCCTCGATCGCGCCCGGCTACCTGGCGTGGGTCGTCAACGACGGGCGGCACGCGCACGTGGGGGTCGCGGGCTATGCCGACCGCTTCCCCGACGGCATGGTGGCCGCCCTGCGACGCTTCGGCGCCTCGGCACCCGGGCTGTCCGGCGTCGACCGTCCGGACGAGGTCGACCGGCGCGGGGGACCGATCCCCGTGGGTGGCCTGCTGCGTCGGATCAGCTGCCCCGACGGGCTGCTCGTGGGCGATGCGGCCGGCGCGGTCTCCCCGTTGACGGCCGGCGGCCTCGATCCCTGCCTGCGGTTGTCGGAGCACGCCGCCGACGTGCTGGACGGGGCGCTGCGCACCGGCGGTCGGAACGCGCTGGCCGCCTACGACGGCGCCGCGCTCCGGGCCGGGTTCCGGGGCAGGGTGCTGCTGCGCCGGGGGCTGGCCCAGGTCCGCACCCCCGGCGTCGCCGCGGCCGCCTTCCCGCTGCTCCGCACGCCGCCGGGCCGGGCGCTCGCCCGCAGCATCCTGTTCGGGGACCGGTCCTTCCCGACTCCGGCGCGCCCTGGCCGGCTCGTGTCCCGGCAGGCGCGCGTGTCCTGAGGCCGGTCAGCCCCGGGCGGTGCCCTGCGCCGGCGGGACGACGAGCTCGCGACGCATGCGCAGCCGCCCGGGGAGGCGGTGGCCGGTGACGGGCTGGTGGTGGACCGCGACGGTACGGCGGTCGGGGCGGGTGGTCATGTCCATCTCAACTCTCCTCGGTACTGCGTCATGCCCGAGCTTCGACGTGGGGTCTGACAGTTCGGCGGGCTGCACCTGGGAGCGACCTGTCAGTCTCCGACCGGTGCTCCCCCGAACGGGGTGGCGGCAGTTCTCAAGAGATGACCGGCCGATCCCGATACGGAACCGTGCGATTCATCAGGACGACAGAGCCGGCTCGGCGACGCGGTGCACCGCTGTGGCGGTACCTCACGGCGCTCGTTCTCCTGCCGCTGGTCGGCGTGGTCGTCCTAGGCACCACGAACGCGCTGGCCCGGGCTGCCGAGGCAGCCAGCGCCGGACGCGCCGAGGACGCCATGCGCACCCTGGCCCTGCTCGACCGGGCCCGGGGCGGCACGGAACAGGAACTCATCCCGATCCTGTCCCTCCGGGTCATCGGGAATCCGGCGCTCGCCTCCGCTCTGGGCATCCCCGACCAGCTGGTCCGGGCCCAGCAGGCGATCGCCGTCGAAGAGGCGGAGCGCACCCGCCAGATCACCGACTCGGCGCTGTCCCAGGTGCCGGTCGACTCGGTCGGGGGCGCGGCCGCCGCCCGGGCCGCGACGGACCTGGCCGACCTCCGCGACCTGAGCGACACCGGCGCCGTGGACATCGAGGACATCTACCTGCGCTTCCTGGCGGTGTCGACCGACTTGATGACCGCGCAGGAGGCCGCGGCCGCCGCCGCCACGTCGGAAGGTGTCCCCGCCGAGACCCTGCGCGGCATCCGCGACGTGCAGACCGTCGCCCGCCTCAGCCAGATCGCGAGCCGGCAGATGCCGCTCTACCTCGGCTCCCTGTTCGTTGCGGACGACCAGAGCCTCATCGGTTCGCGGACGGCGTGGCAGACGGCCTGGCTGGACTACACCGACGCGCAGCGGCAGATGCGGGGCCTCTCCCAGCCGTCCCTGGTCGCCGCATGGGAGGAGCTGCGCGCCTCCGACGCCGTGTCCAGGCTCGACGGCCTGCTCGCCGCCGGACTCGACGGGACCGACGACCGGCAGCTGGCCATCGGGGAGATGCTCACCCTGATGTCCGCCAGCCAGGAACGCGGCAGCGCGCTCGCCGAGCTCGTGGGTAGGGCGGTCGACGAGGCCCAGGAGCTCGTGGCCGCCGACCGGGTGCGGGCCAACGACCGCCTGCAACTCATCCTCGTGCTCGGTACCGGCCTGCTCGCCGGTTCCCTCGTAGGCGCGGTCTTCCTCGGCCGCAGCGTCGCGCGGGCCCTGCGGCTCCTGGCCGGCCAGGCCACCCAGATCAGCGAGGGTTCGCTCGTCGAGGTGGAGGTGGACGGACCGCGTGAGGTGCGCACCGTCTCCGTGGCCCTCGGCTCCGCCGTCGCCGGGCTGCGCCGCATCCAGGACCAGGCCCAGGCCGTCGCCCGCGGGGATCTGGACAACGCGCTGCTCGACCAGCCGCTCCCCGGCCCGCTCGGCGAGGTCGTGCACGCGTCGGTCCGGGAGATCGTGCACTCGGTGCGCCAGCGCGAGGAGCTGCAGTTCGCCCTGGCCCACCAGGCGACCCACGACGCGCTCACCCAGCTGCCCAACCGCGCCCAGGCCGTCACGCTCGTGACCGCCGCCCTGCACCGCGGCCGGCGCTCCGGCGGGATGACCGGCCTGCTCTTCGTGGACCTGGACGGGTTCAAGGCGGTCAACGACGGGCACGGTCACGCGGCCGGTGACGAGGTGCTGCGCGAGGTCGCGCGCCGGCTCACGACCGCCGTGCGGCCCGGGGACGTCGTCTGCCGGCTCGGGGGCGACGAGTTCGTCGTCCTCGTGGAATCCGTGCACAGCGAGCACGACCTGCTGGAGCTGGCGAACCGCCTGATCGACGCGGTGAGCGAGCAGATCGCGGCGGGACGCGCCCACGTCCGGATCGGCGCCAGCATCGGCGTGGCCATCAGCCGGGACGGGGGGATCGACGCCGACGCCCTGTTCGCCGAGGCCGACACCGCCGCCTACCGCGCCAAGGCGCACGGCCGCGGTCGCGCCGAGCTGTTCGACGAGACCCTGCGCCTGCAGCTCAACCAGCGTGCCGAACTCGAGGCGGCCATCGCCTCCGGCCTGGTGGACGGCGAGATGCAGGTGGCCTACCAGCCGGTGATCGACGTCGCCACGGACCGGCTCATGGGCTACGAGGCGCTGATCCGCTGGGAGCGGCCGGGTGTGGGCCTGGTGCCCCCGGACGAGTTCATCCCCGTGGCGGAGGGCTCCCGTCTCATCGGCGACGTCGACCGCTGGATGCTGCACGAGGCGACCCGCCAGCTGGCGCAGTGGCGGGCCGAGTGCCCCGCCGCGCCCGGCGAGCCCGACCCGACGATCGCGGTGAACATCTCCGGCCGGCACCTCGCCGACCAGCGGGTGATCACCGACGTCTCCGACGCGCTCGCCGCGTCCGGGCTGCCGGCCGAGCTGCTGGTCCTGGAGGTCACCGAGACGGTGCTGGTCGACGACCCGCTCGCCTACGACCACCTGACCGCGCTGCGGTCCATGGGCGTCAGCATCGCGATCGACGACTTCGGCACGGGCTACACCTCCATCGGGCAGCTGCGGAACATGCCCGTGGACACCCTCAAGATCGACCGGAGCTTCGTCGCCTCCACCGAGCCCGCCCACCGCGAGCTCGTGGCGCTGATGATCCGGGCGGCGCACACCTTCGGGCTGACCGTCGTCGCGGAAGGCGTGGAGGAGCCGGCCCAGCTGGCGCGACTCAAGGCGCAGGAGTGCGACCAGGCGCAGGGCTACCTGCTCTACCGGCCGATGGGCGCTCCCGAGGCCGGCGCGCTGCTGCGCAGGACCGAGGCCGCCGGCTCGGTGTGAGCCCCGCGGCCGCCGGCCGCGGACGCGCCCGTCATCCACGGTGACCGACCCGTCGACCTGCGGGAACACGCCGGGGACGGCGTTCCCTGTCGACTTGTGGTCCTCGCGGGCGGTGGGTCAGCGGCCCCGGAGGCCGCGTCCGCAACGATCCGGCCACACGCGCCCGGAACGAGCCCGCGGAGCGTCCGCGCGGGACCTGAGACGCATACCTTTCTCCCATCGCGCCGCCACGGCCGGCGAACGCGGTGCCCGCCTCTCTTCCCCCGGGGCGGGACCTCCATGGATGGATGGACAGCAATGAGTGTCATGGGTGGTCTGCCGGGCAGTTCCGTCGTCGTCGACTCGGGTGTCGAGGGCTGGTGGCTGGTCGACGGGAGCGAGGACGCTCCGGGTCGGGTGCTCGCGGGACCGTTCCCCGATCGCGCCGCCGCCGGCTGGTCGAGCACGGCCCTCGCGGACGGCGCCGCCGCGCGTCCGGCCTACGGCGTCCGCCGGGCCGACGGCTCGCTGCGCCGGCGCCCGTCGCCGCAGGAGTGGGAGTGGCTGGACCACCTCACCGCGCAGCTGGACCGGCTGCCCGAGGAGTGGGGCCCGCTGCTCGCGGAGGAGGACCCCCTGACCACGCTCCTGGTCGAGGTGACCGCCGCGCTGGGTGAGGCCGGTCTGCCGCTGCACGACGCCACCGGGGGCGGTGGGCCGCTGGGCGGCGTCTGCCTCACCCCGACGCCGGACCTCGACGGCGTCGTCGTCTCCTGGCGCCAGCACGACCGGATGAGCCTGGAGCAGGTGCACGGCGCCATGGCCGACTCCGCCGTCCAGCAGGCCATGAACCGGGCGCTGGCCGAGGTGCTCGCGGTGCGGGGTCTGGCGCCCGAGGCCTGGGGTGCGGCCGTCGTCGTCCGCAGCGAGGCCTGACCGCCGCCGGTCACCGCACCGGCGGCGCCCGCTGGGCGAGCTCGCGCGCGGTCATGAGCAGGGCCGGCCCAGCGCCCGGTGGCCGGGGCGACGAGCGACCGGCATCAGGCCACGGACTCCGGCACCAGCGCGGTGCGGGGCGCGGTGTTGGGCTCCCGCCGCCACGACCTGTTGCGCCGCCAGAAGACGTAGCTGCCCAACCCGATCGGGATGGGCAGCACGTAGGTCAGGGCCCGGAACACCAGGACGGCGGCGGCGACCAGGGCCCGCGGGCCGCCGGCCGCCGACAGACCGGTGATCAGCGCCAGCTCGATCACCCCCAGGCCGCCAGGGGTGAACGGGATGGCGGTCAGCAGCCGCGCGAAGGCGAACACCGCCAGCGCCTCCACCGCACCGACCTGGTCGCCGGAGACACCGACGAAGCGCAGCGCCAGCAGGAGCACGAGGAACAGGGACAGGTGGCTGACCACCGTCGCCAGCGTGATCCAGTGCCAGCGGGCCCGCAGCAGCAGCGCCGTCCGCTCGCGGAACTTCGTCGTCGCCCGCTCCCAGCCGGTCACCGGCGCCCGGCCGAAGGGGTGCCGCAGCGCCGAGGCGATCCGGCCGGCGGTCGTGCCGATCCGCTCGGCGCCCTCCCTGCTGCGCAGCAGCGCCCCCAGCAGGACGACGGCGACGGCCAGCCCGGCCAGCCCGGCCAGGCCCGCGGAGATCCGGCCGGCCGACGGGGGTGCGCCGAGGGCCAGCAGGGCGAGGGCCAGCACCGGCAGCCCCAGCTTCGCGAAGTTGTTCCAGAGGCCCGACACCAGCAGCGCCACCGAGGTGCGGGACCGGGAGAAGCCCCACGACGACTGGATCGCGTAGGTCAGTCCCAGCGCGATCGCGGCGCCGCCGAGCACGGTGTTGGACACCGCCGTCGTCGTCTGCGTGGAGACCAGCGCCTGCCGCAGGGTCAGTCCGGGCGTGGCCGCGACCATGACGAACTGGTACGTCGCCAGGTTCCAGGCCGCGGCGAGGGCGAGGACGGCCAGCTCCGTCGCCGACATGCCGCGCACCGACGTCCAGACGTCGGCGAGGCTGGTGAACTGCGGCAGGAACCAGACGAACACCGCCGCCACCAGGCCCAGCGAGAGCACGCCTCCCACGAGCCGGCGGCCGGGCGGGCGCCGGCGGACCGGGTCGGTGGTCATGGGCCGAGCTCGAGCCGGCCGTCGGTCTGCTCGTGGACGGCGGCGCGGACGGCGTCCCGCGGGACCGCGCCGATGCCCTGGGTGGCGAAGCCCAGCGGCTCGGCCCGGTTCTCGCCGGCGAGCCGGAACAGCACGCTGATGCACCCGCCGTCGAAGACGTAGAAGCGGGTGCCCACGTACTGCGGGATCACCTGCGTGACGCGCTCCCAGCGCTCCATCGCCTCGCGGTCGCTGGGGATCCGGGTCGCGCCCGTGGTGTCGCAGCCCTCGTCGAGGCGGATCTCCACGGCCCGTGCCCCGTCGCGGTCGGAGTCCAGCCAGAAGCCGGCCTCCTCGTCGGTCGCCTCGAGACCGGCGACGTCCCAGCCGAGGGGGATGGTCTCCAGGCACGGCACCCAGGCGGCCGACGGCACCGACTGGGCGAGCAGCACGACGCCGTTGGCCGGCGTGCCCTCGTCGCCCTCGCGGCAGGCGAGGACCTCCGAGTCCAGCAGCACCGGGCGCACGCAGCCGGTGAGCAGCAGGGAGGCGAGGACCGCGAGGACCAGCCCGGGCCGGCGCCTCACAGCGGCGACCCGAGCAGGCCGACGGTGACGACGGCGGCGACGCCGGCCGCCACGACGGTGACGACGGTCAGCCCGAACCGCCGCCAGGTCCACCGCTGGATGTGCACCGGGGGCAGCCGGAAGGGCAGCAGCTGCAGGAAGTCGGCGTGCAGGTCCCGCCCCTGCTGGCGCAGCATCCGGCGCAGCTGCGTGGGCATGGTCAGCCCACGGGTGGCCGCGAACGCCTCGGCGATCTCCTCGTCGGTGAACTGCCGCCGGGCGCGGGCGTACACCTGCGCGGCGTCGGTCCGCAGGGCCAGGACCAGCATCATGTTGGCCAGGTCGACCGCCTGCCGCCACGGGCTGGGCCGCACCTCGGCGAAGGCGGAGTCGATGAGGAAGAGGTCACCGTCGCGCACCAGCAGATTGGCGGGCTTGATGTCGCGGTGGGCCATGCCGATGTCCCACATCCGGCGCACCGCGGTCAGGCCCTGGTCGATGGTCCTGTCGTCGATCTCGGCGTCGCCGGCCTCCTGCGCGCCGGCGATGAACTCGGTGACCAGCAGGTACTCGCGTTCGGGCGTGATCTCCACGATGCCGAGCGGGTGCGGCACGGGCAGCGACGCCTCCCAGAACAGCCGCAGGATGTAGTCCTCGTACTGCACCAGCCGGCGCACGCTGTGGAACGGCTTCTCGTCCTCGAGCCGGCCGTAGAGCAGGGTGCGGCCGAGTTTGTACCAGCGGTCCGACCGCACGTGAGTGATCGCGTAGAGCTTGCCGAACACGCAGCTCTCGCCCTCGCCGGAGGACGGGAGCGCCTTGACGGTGATCTTCAACGGCGTCGACCCGCCCGAGCCGGCCAGGCCGAACGGCGTGACGTCGGTGGCGAGCAGCCCCAGCTGGTCCTGCAGCGCGCGGACGATCGCGTCGCCGCGCTCCCCCGAGACGTCCAGGTGCGCGGGCCGCCCGCGGCTGTACCGGACCGGGTACACGGAGTTCGGCGTGAGCAGCCGGAACGCGGCCAGCGGAGCGGCCACCCCGAGCACGACACCGGCGACGATGCCCGAGGGATGGTCCTGGGCCAGGTAGAGCCGGGACAGCGCGGTGACGACGAGCAGCCCGCAGACCACCCACTTGCCGATGCTGCGCGTGCGGCCCGGTGGGATGAGCGCGTAGACGGTGCTGACCAGGAACGCCGCCAGCACCGTCATGGGCAGGGACGGCATCGAGAAGCCCGACCACCGGCCCAGGAGCTCGACCTCGAACGGGCGCGGCCGCTGCAGCGTCGTCGCCATGACCGCGGCGACGTTCACCACGACGAGGACCACGCCGAACCAGACGAACAGGTGCCGCCAGCGCCGGAACGCCACGAGCAGCGCCAGGTTGGCCAGCCACACGATGTGCAGCACCCGCTCGGTGGCGAGCACGCCGGCCGCCCGGGCGACGTCGATGCCCACCGGCGAGCGCAGCTCCGCGAACGCCTGGAGGACCCGGGTGTCGGCGACGTCGAAGTAACGGATGGTGCCGGTGACGATGACGACCGCCCAGGCCAGCAGCACCGCGCCGCTGAGCGCCAGCCACCACTTGCCGGAGGTGCGCAGCTGCCGGGGCAGCGCCGGCGGCTCGCCGGACGGGCGGCGACGGCGGCGGACGCGCGCGATGGCCGGCGGACCCGGCCGGAGGGGCGGTTCCGACGTGCCCGCTCCCGGCAGCGCCTGTGGCACGGTCGCCATGCCGGGGATGGTGCTCTCCTCGGGACGCCCCGACCATCCCCTTTCGTCCCGCCCGCGTTCTACCGTTGTCCCTCCGCACGGGGCGGGAGGTGACGCGGTGCGCGCTCGGTGCGCGATCCTGGCGCTGTTGCTCCTGCTCCCCGGCTGCGCCGGGGCCACCGGACCGGCCCCCGCGCCCGCCGACGTCGTCCGGTTCGCCTCCTACGACTTCCAGGAGAACCAGATCCTGGTGGAGGTCTACGCGGAGGCGGTGCGGCGCGCAGGCATCCCGGTCTCGGTGCAGCACGGGATCGGCACCCGCGAGATCGTCTCCCCCGCGCTCCAGCAGGGCGTCGTCGACGTCGTCGTCGACTACCTGGGGACGGCGCTGGCCTTCGCCCGGCCGCAGTTCCCCCGCCCGCCGGTCGAGCCCGGGGAGATGCACGCGGTGCTCACCCGCACCATGGGCGGGCGCGGGGTCGCCGTCCTCGCGCCGGCCGCGGCCGAGGACCAGAACGGTTTCGTCGTCACCCGGGCCTTCGCGGCGGAGCACGACGTCCGCACGCTGTCGGAACTCGCCCCGATCGCGCCCGGACTCGCCTTCGGTGGCCCACCCGAGTGCCCCGACCGTCCCTTCTGCCTGCTCGGGCTGGATCGGGTCTACGGCCTCCGGTTCGCCGACGTGCTGGCCATGCCCACGCGGGCGGCCACGCTCGAGGCGCTGTTGTCGGGGCAGGTCGACGTCGGCATGCTGGAGACGACGGACGCCCGGCTCGCCGTCGCCCCGGTCGTGCTGCTCGACGACGACCGCGCCCTCCAGCCGCGGGAGAACGTGGTCCCGATGGTCCGGGCCGAGGTCGCCGCCCGCTGGGGTGAGCCGCTGCGGCGGGCCCTGGACGGGACGAGCGCCCGGCTGACGACCGAGGACCTCGTGCGGCTCAACCGGGCGGTGGAGCTGGACGGGCAGTCGCCCGCGGAGGCGGCGGCGGCCTGGTGGGACACCCAGTGAGCCGGCTCAGCTCTCGAGGAAGTCCTCCACCACGGGCGCCAGCTCCGCCGCCTCGGTGACCAGCGCGATGTGCCCACCGCGGTAGAGGTGCAACCGGGCGTCCGGGAGCAGCCGGGCCATCAGGCGCGCGTTGACCGCGGGCACGATCGGGTCGTCGTCGCCGGCGAGGACGAGGGTCGGCTGCCGGATGAGCCGGAGGAACGGCAGGCTGCTCCAGCCGGTGCTCGCGGCCAGCTGGTAGTAGTACCCGCGTCGTGGGCCCAGCCGGGTCTCCGCGTGCAGCGCCCGGGCCGCCCGCCCGGGGTCGCTGCGCATGGTGCCGCCGTAGATCTCACCGGCGATGCGGCGCGCGTACTCGGGGTCCCGGTGCCTGCGGGGCGTGAGCATCCGGCCCAGCACCCGCGGGTGCGCCGGCACCATCAGCGTTCCGGTGCCGGTCGCGGCGAGCACGAGCCGGCGGCACCGGCGGCGGTGCTGGACCGCGAAGTGCTGCGCGAGCCCGCCGCCCCAGCTCAGGCCCAGGACGTCGACCGTCCCGTCGAACCCGAGCCGGTCGAGCATGCC
Organism: Blastococcus sp.; assembly: GCA_042090795.1. Classification (GTDB taxonomy): domain Bacteria; phylum Actinomycetota; class Actinomycetes; order Mycobacteriales; family Geodermatophilaceae; genus Blastococcus. Next base: position 285,970 of record JBELIQ010000001.1, read on the forward strand.
GGTCACCACGGGGCCGAACGTGGCCAGGTTGTAGGGCACGACCGGTGGTGGCGACCCACCCACCCCGGGCACGTCGAACCGGATCACGGTGCGCCTGCGGTCCAGTGCGTCGACGAAGGGCTGCAGCACCTCGAGGCTGGCGCCGATCCCGTTCATCAGCAGCAGCGGCGGGAGGGCGGACTCGGTCCCGGGGCGGACCGACGTCCGGAGGACGCGGCCGACGGCGGTGATCGTGCGGACCCGCTCGCCGCTGCTCGTCGAGGACACGCTACTTGTCGAAGACATAGGCGCCCGGCGCGTCCCCCAGCACCTCGAGCCCCCCGCCGAGCTCGGTGGGGGCCGGGATCTGCTCACCGCACCGTTCCCCGAGCCAGTCGGTGAAGTCGGGCCACCACGAGCCCTTCTCGGTGCGGGCGGCGGCCAGCCACTCCTCGGCGTCCGGCGGCGTGCGGTCGGCCACCTGGAAGGTGGACTTCGGATTGCCCGGTGGGTTCACCAGCGAGGCGATGTGACCGCTGGTGGAGAGGATGAAGCGGCTCTCCCCGCCCAGCAGCTGGGTGCTGCGGTAACAGGCCTGCCACGGGCAGAGGTGGTCGGCGATTCCCGCCGTGACGTAGGTGTCCACGGTGACCGAGGACAGGTCCACCGGGGTGCCCAGCATCGTCGCGGAGCCCGCCTCGGTCAGCGCGTTGCCCAGGGCGACGTCGATGAACGCCCGGTGCAGCCCCGCGCTCATCCGCGTGGTGTCGGCGTTCCAGAACAGGATGTCGAAGTTCGGCGGCGGCTTGCCCTGCAGGTAGTTGTTGACCCAGTAGTTCCAGATCAGGTCGTTGGGGCGCAGCCAGGCGAACACCTCGGCCAGCTGGGCGCCGTCCAGGTAGCCCTTCTGCCGGGACCGTTCGGTCGCCGCCCGGACCGATTCCTCGTCCATCAGCGCCGAGACGGTGCCCGCCCGCGACCAGTCCAGGACGGTGACGGCGAAGCTGGCCCCGCTGACCCGGTCCTGGCGACCCTGCGCGGCCAGGTGAGCCAGCACCATGGCGGTGATGATCCCGCCGGAGCAGAACGCCTGGAGCGCCACCCGCTCCTTCCCGGTCGCCTGCTCCACGGCGTCCATGGCGTCGAGCAGCGCTTGCCCGTAGGTGTCCAGGTCCCAGTCGGCGTGCCGCTCGTCGGGATTGCGCCAGGAGATCATGAAGACCTGCTGGCCCGCGGCCACGTAGTGCTCGACGATGCTGCGGCCGGGGGCGAGGTCGGCGATGTAGTACTTGTTGATCGTCGGCGGGATCATCAGCAGCGGCACCTCGCGGACGGTCTCCGTCGTCGGCCGGTACCGGATCAGCTCGAACACGTCGGTGCGGAAGACCACCACGCCCGGGGTGACCGCGAGGTCCTCCCCGACGGAGAAGGCGTCCGGCTCGACCATCGAGGGCACCCGTGGTGGCGCGGCGAGGTCGGTCGCCATGCGCCGCAGGCCCTGCACCACGTTCATCCCGCCGGTGTCGATCAGCGCCTTCCAGCCCAGCGGGTTCAGCACGGGCACGTTGGACGGCGCCAGTGCGTCGACCAGGTTGGTCGCGGTGAACCGGATCCGTTCGTCGTCCTGCCAGTCGAGGCCGGCGTCCTCGATCAGCTCCCAGGTGGTGCGCGCGGTGGCGAGGTGGGTCTGCATCGCCCGGCGCAGCAGGGGGTTGCCCGTCCAGGCCGGGTCGGCGAACCGCTTGTCCTTCGTGCCGGGGGCGAGCTCCGACCGGCCCAGGGTGATCAGGCTCAGCTCGCGGGCCAGCTCGCCGGTCCGCCGCGCCAGCGCCCCGGGATGACGGGCCAGTGCCGTGCCGAACCGCAGCGCGGTGCCGGCCGGGGGCACGAGCCGGCGCAACGGCCCGCGGGCGGCGTCCACGAGCACCATGTCCAGTCCCATGGCCGCGTCGGCTGCGCCGTCGGGCACCTCCGTCTGCGCCGTCGTCGCCATCGCGTCTCCCCATCGTGCCGTGCCGGAAGTGACTCAGCTCACTGAAGCACACCTGCGCGGCACCGGCAGCGGGGCGGGGCGGCTCAGGTGATCGCGCTCGTGCCCGTCACCGCACGGCCCACGATCAGCGTGTTCACCTCGCGGGTGCCCTCGTAGGAGTAGATCGCCTCGGCGTCCGCGGCGAACCGGGCCACGTGGTTCTCCAGCAGGATCCCGTTCCCGCCCATGAGCTCGCGGGCGTAGCCGACCGTCTCGCGCATCCGCATGGTGCAGAAGGCCTTGGCCAGCGACGCCTGCTCGTCGCTCATCGTGTCGTCGTCCTGCAGCTGGGACAGCCGTGCGCACATGGCCGCCGAGGCGGTGATGTTGCCCAGCATCCGCACCAGCAGGTCCTGCACGAGCTGGAACTCCGCGATCGGCTGGCCGAACTGCTCGCGCTCCGTGGCGTACCGCAGCGCGTGCTCGTAGGCCCCGCGGGAGCAGCCCACCGCCGACCACGCGACCCCGGCCCGGGTCATCTTCAGCACCTTGGCGGTGTCCCGGAAGCTCCTCGCCTCCTGCAGCCGGTTCTCCTCGGGCACGCGGACGTCCTCGAGGGTGATCACCGCGTTCTGCACGACCCGCAGCGCGATCTTGTCCTTGAGGTCGACGGTGGAGTAGCCCGGCGTCCCCTTCTCGACGACGAAGCCGAGGACGTCATCGGTCTCCTCGTCCTTGGCCCAGATGATGATCAGGTCGGCGAAGCTGGCGTTGCCGATCCACTTCTTCTCACCGTTGAGGACCCAGGTGTCGCCCTCGCGCCGGCAGGTGGTCTGCGCGCCGCGGGCGATGTCGGACCCGGCCTCCGGCTCGGTGAGGCCGAAGGCGCCGATCAGCTCCATGCGCGCCATCGCCGGCAGCCAGCGCTGCTTCTGCTCCTCGGAGCCGCACAGGTAGATGGAGCCCATGGCCAGCCCGCCGTGCACGCCCATGAAGGTCGAGATCGAGGCGTCCCCGCGGGAGAGCTCCATCGCGAGCATGCCGTCGAACAGCGACGAGCGGCCGGGGCAGCCGTAGCCGGAGTAGGGGTTGCCGGCGATGCCGAGCTCGGCCAGGCCCGGGACCAGCTCGTGGGGGAACTCCGCGCGGGTCCAGTAGTCGTTGATGATCGGCTCGACGTGGGTGTCCATGAACGCCCGCACCCGGTGCAGCAGTGCCCGCTCGTCGTCGGGCAGCAGCGCCTCCAGGTCGTAGAAGTCCGAGGTCTCCGGAGGGCGCTCGCTCATGGGGTGGGTCTCCCTGCAGTCGAAAGGACGTCGCCAGCCCCTACCCGGCCGGGAGCGGCCGCAACGTGACGAATGCCCGTCCACCCGACCGGGCGTGCCCGGGAACGGCAGCGGCCCCCTCCCGGCAACCGGGAGGGGGCCGCTGCCGAACCGGACGACGGATCAGGTCGTCTGCTGGTCCTTGGGCTCGGCGCGGGCGTCGAGCTGGATCTCCTTGTCCGCCCGCGGGACGCCGTCCTTCAGCTCCTTGGTGCGCTCCACCTCGGAGTCGAGCTCGATGCCGAAGAGCAGTGACACGTTGATCAGCCAGAACCAGATCAGGAAGATCACGACGCCGGCCAGCGCCCCGTAGGTGGCGTTGTAGCTACCGAAGTTGGCCACGTAGAAGGCGAACAGCGCCGAGGCGACGACGGCGACCAGGATGGCCACCCCGGCCCCGGGGCTGACGAACCTGAAGCCGCGCAGCTTCACGTTGGGGGTGGAGTAGTAGAGCACCGCGATCATCAGCGCGAGGAGCACGAGGATCACCGGCCACTTGGCCCAGGTCCAGACGGTCAGCACGGTGTCGCCCAGGCCGATGGCCTGCCCGACGGCGTCGACCACCGGGCCGCTGAGCACCAGCATCGCCAGGATGAGGGCGGCGAACAGGATGCCGACCAGGGTGATCAGCAGCTGCAGCGGCTTGAGCTTCCAGATCTTGCGACCCTCGGGCGTCTCGTAGACGACGTTGGCGGCCCGGGTGAAGGCGCCGACGTAGCCCGACGCCGTCCAGATGGCGCCGACCAGACCGAGGACCAGCGCGAAGCCGGCCGTGCCGCTGTTGCCGGCGATCTGCTGGATGACCGGGTCGATGGTCTCGGCGGCGTCCGCCGGGATCACCTCGGTGAGCGCGTCGGTGAGCTGTTGCGGATCGGTCAGCAGGCCGACGATGGAGACCAGGGCGGTGAGCGCGGGGAACAGCGCCAGCACGCCGTAGTAGGTGAGCGCGGCGGCCCAGTCGGTGAGGTTGTCCTCGCTGAACTCCTTGGCGGTGCGCTTCAGCGTGCCGCCGGTGGTCGGCTTCGGGTCGGCGCCGGTGGGCGCGTAGTCGGCGCGCGTACCGCTGACGTTGTCGTCCTCGGGGGCGGGGTCGCCGCCGGCCGGTGCGCTCGCCCGGCTGGACGAGCCGGTGGGTCGGGTCATGGAGTCCTCCGGTTCGGGGAAAGGCACGGAGCCCTCGTGTCGGAGGCTCCGGTGCCCCGCACCGTCCCGTTCCATGCCGGGCCGGGCGCGCCGTTGTGAAAGGGAGATCAGCGGATGCCGGACACCGTGGACCACTCGCCGGCCCCGGCGGTGGCCTCCTCGACCTCGCCCGGGTGCCGGGCACGGCCGGCGCGGCGGTCGCCCGCGAGGCCGAGCACGGCTGCGGCGAGGATCGCGATGGAGACCCCGATCCCGACGAGGCCCACCAGCGTGAAGGCGATGTTCCGGGGCAGCCCCGTGCCGGCATCCAGGTGGGCGGCGATGAGCGTGACCGTCAGCGCGCTGCCCAGGGCCTGGCCCACCGAGCGGGAGATGGAGTTGACGGCGTTGGCCACGCCGGTCTCGTCCTCGTGCACCGCCTGCACGACGAGGGAGGGCAGCGCAGCGTAGGTGATGGTCACCGCCACCTGGGTCAGCAGCCCGGCGCCGATCACCGCCCAGGCCTCGCTGCGGAACCAGGTCAGCAGGCCGAACCCGGCCAGCCCGAACGTCCATCCCACGACCAGGGTCGGCAGCCCCCCGAAGCGGGTGACGACGGAGCCGGCGAACGGGGCCAGGACTATCCCGACGATCCCGCCCGGGAGCAGGTAGATGACCGTCGCCTCGAGCACGCTGGCGCCGAAGCCGTACCCGGTGACCTCCGGGGGGCTCTGCACGAACTGCAGGACCGCCAGGAACGAGGCGAACATCGCCACACCGGCCAGGAGCCCGACCGCATTGGGCACCACGGTGCGCCGGTCGGTGAGCATGGACGGGCGCACCAGCGGCTCGGCCGTCCGGCGCTGCAGCACCGTCCATCCGCCCAGGACCGCGACGGAGCCGGCCAGGCAGCCGAGGGCTGCCGGTGAGCCCCATCCCCAGGCGTTGCCCTGGGAGACGAACAGCAGCAGGAGGCTCAGTCCGAGACCGAGCACCGCGGCTCCCCACCAGTCCACCCGGCCCGAGGCGGTCGCGGCGCGCCGCGGCAGCAGCCGGAGGCACAGCCCGAACGCCACGACGGTGATGGCCAGCCCGATCCAGAACGGCCGGCGGTAGTCGGCGCCCTCACCCGCGAGCAGCCCGGTCGTCACCAGCCCGGCGACACCGCCGACGCCCAGGGTGCTGCTGACGACCGACATGGCCACGCCGAGCCGGCGCTCGGGCAGCTCGCGGCGCAGCACGCTGATCGACAGCGGGAACAGCCCGTAGGAGGCGCCCTGGAGCACGCGGGCCAGCAGCAGCAGCGGCAGGGACTCGGTCGCGATCGCCAGCACGGTGCCCGCGGCGACGGTGCCGAGGATGCCGAGGATGACCGGCCGCTCGCCCTTCAGGTCGCCCAGCCGGCCCAGCACCGGGGTGAGGACGGTCGCGGCGAGCAGGTTGGCCGTCAGCACCCACCCCGCGGCCGAGGGGGAGACGTCGAGTTGCTCGGCGATCCGGTCGAGCACGGGGACCACGAGGCTCTGCAGCAGCGAGAGGGTGGTGACGACCAGGGAGAGGGCGAGCACCAGCAGCACCGTCGCGGCGGTACCGCCCCGGCCGGAGGGCTGCGCGGGCTCGGACACCCCTCGATCAGACCACGTCGGCCGGGCCGGCCGTTCCCGGATCCGGGGACGCCGCGGACCGTCCGGCATGACGCTGATCACACCCCGTCAGGTGAAGTCCGCGACTCCACGGTTGAGATGCGGGGAGACGGGGGACAGAGCCCCTCGAAGACGTGCCGCCGTCCCTGACCCGACGGCGGGTTCCAATGCGTGGGGGAGATACGAGAATGGTTTTGTGGCCGGCCGTGACGCTGATCGGCTTCCTGGTCCTGACGGCCCTGGTGATCGCGATGGGCACGCAGTCCACCGCCCGGTACGAGCGCGAGCGCGCCGAGCGCACCTCCGGTGCCCGGCACGCCACCGCGGAGCCCGTGGGCGCGGCGCAAGTCGCCTGACGCCGACGACGGACCTCGGACGCCCCGCCCGCTCCCACGTGGAGCAGGCGGGGCGTCGGCATGTCCGGCTCCTCCCGGCCGGACGGACCCCGGCAGGGGCCCCCGCGAGCGCGTGACTGGAGTCGGGCGGGGGGTCCTCCGTCCTCAGAGCACGTCGGGCGGGGTGTCCAGCACCGTCCGGTCCAGCGACCCGAGCAGGTCGAACTGGGCGCCCGTGCGCGGCAGCTCCCAGCGCCAGAAGTAGCGCGCGGCGGCTCGCTTGCCGTCGTAGAAGGAGCCGGTCGCGCTGCCGGTGGCCAGCGCCTGCTCCAGCCACAGCCAGGCGACGACGACGTGGCCGGCGGCCTCCAGGTAGACGTGCGAGTTGGCCAGCGCGAGGTCGGGATCCCCGGTGCCCCACAGCGTCGCGGTGACCGCACCCAGCCGGGTCACGGCGGCGTCCAGGTCGGCGGCGTAGCCGGCCCACTCGGTACCGGCGGCGCGGCTCGTCGTGGCCCCGATGGTCTCCGCGAGGAGGGCCAGCCCGGCGCCGCCCTGCAGCACCACCTTGCGGCCGAGCAGGTCGAGGGACTGGATGCCCTGCGTCCCCTCGTGGATCGGGTTGAGCCGGTTGTCCCGGTAGAACTGCTCGACCGGGTAGTCGCGGGTGTACCCGTAGCCGCCGTGCACCTGGATGGCCAGGTCGTTCGCGGCGAGGCCCCACTGCGAGGGCCAGGCCTTGGCGATCGGCGTCAGCGTGTCCAGCAGCAGGTGGGCGCGGTCGCGCTCGTCGGCGCTCTCGGCGGTCTGCTCCTCGTCGACCAGCCGCGCGCAGTACAGCCCCAGCGCCAGCCCGCCCTCCGCGTAGCTCTTGGCGGCGAGCAGCATCCGGCGCACGTCGGGGTGCTCGATGATCGGCGACATCGGCGAGGCGGGGTCCTTCGCGCCCGCGGGGCGGCCCTGGGTGCGGGTGCGGGCGTACTCCAGCGCGTGCAGGTAGCCGGTGCACCCCAGCACCGAAGCGCCCACCCCGACGCCGATCCGCGCCTCGTTCATCATGTGGAACATGTAGGTCAGGCCGCGGTTCTCCTCGCCCACGAGGTAGCCGACCGCACCGCCGCGCCCGCCCGGGGTGTGCACGCCCTCGCCGAAGTTGAGCAGCGTGTTCGTCGTCCCGCGGTAGCCCATCTTGTGGTTGAGCCCAGCCAGGACGACGTCGTTGCGCTCCCCGAGCGACCCGTCGTCCTGCACCAGGAACTTGGGGACGACGAACAGCGAGATGCCCTTCACGCCGGCCGGGCCGCCCGGGACCTTCGCCAGCACCAGGTGGACGATGTTCTCGGTCAGCTCGTGGTCCCCGCCGGAGATCCACATCTTGTTGCCGGTCAGCCGGTAGGTGCCGTCGTCCTGGCGCTCGGCCCTGGTGGTGATGTCGGCCAGCGAGGAGCCGGCCTGCGGCTCGGACAGCGCCATCGTGCCGAACCAGCGGCCCTCGACCATCGGGGCGACGAACGTGTCGATCTGCTGCCGGCTGCCGTGGGCGAGCAGCAGCCGCGCGTTGGCCATGGTGAGGAACGGATAGGCCGACGTGCCGATGTTGGCCGCCTGGAACCAGGCCAGCACCGCCTGGCCGACGGTGTGCGGCAGCTGCATGCCGCCGAACTCCTCGTCGAAGGAGCCGGCCATCAGCCCGGTCCCGGCGAAGACCGCCAGCGCCCGCGCCACCTCGGGGACGAGCACCACCTTCCCGTCGACCATCCGCGGCTCGTTCTCGTCGGCCGTGCGGTTGTGCGGGGCGAAGTGGTCGGTGGCGACCTGCTGGGCCAGGTCGAGCACCGCGTCGAAGGTGTCCCGCGAGTGCTCGGTGAAGCGGGGCCGCTTGGTCAGCGACTCGACGTCCAGCCATTCGTGGAGCAGGAAGTCCAGGTCGCGGCGGGACAGGATCAGCGAGGACGTCGGCACGCATCGAGCCTAGGCCCGTTCGCCCCGGGGCCCGCCGGGGTAGGGGCGGCGGACCGCCGTCGAGAGGACTCCCCATGGCCGCGTCGTCCCTGCTGTCCCGCATCTCCGAGGCCGCGTCCAGTGCCGGTGGCGCGCTGCTCGGCCGGGCGCAGAGCCTGCGCCTCCCCGGCGTGGGCACCGCGTCTGCGCAGGACCCGCCCGAGGTCGCCGCCCGGCGATGGCGGGCGGTCACCGTGCTCACCGACCGGATCGGCACCGGCGCCGATCTGCCGGGGCCGCTGGCGGCCTTCGGGCAGCGCATCGAGGTGCGGACGACGCCGGCCCCGGCGGACAAGGGCACCGAGCTGGCCGCGAGGTTCACCGACCCGGCCGACGCGACCGACGAGCGGGTCGGGGAGCTGCGCGAGGCGCTGCGGCAGGCCAAGCAGCTGATCGAGACCGGCGAGGTGCTGCGGATCGAACCCCAGCCGCACGGCCCGCGACCGGACACCCCGCAGGGCCGTCTGCTCGAGGGTGCTGCGGCCCAGGCCCCGAAGGAGGGAGTCCTGTGAGCGGACAGGGACGTGAGCATCGCAGCGAGGCGGCCGCCGACAGGGAGGGAGCATCGCAGCGAGGAACGAGCGAGGAGCGGATCGACCGCGGAGACGGCCTGGACATCGGAGCGAGGCGCGGAGCGTCCCGCGGTAGCGAACGGAGTGTCCTGTGAAGGCCCTGACCTGGACCGGCGTCAACCAGCTGTCGGTGGAGGACGTCGCCGAGCCGACGCTGCTCAACGACCACGACGTCATCGTCAAGGTGCGGCGGACGACGACCTGCGGGTCGGACCTGCACCTGCTGAGCGGCTACATCCCGTTCATGCGCGCCGGTGACGTCATCGGCCACGAGTTCATGGGCGAGATCGTCGAGGTGGGCCGGGCGGTGGAGCAGCGGGCGGTCGGCGACCGGGTGGTCGTCTCCTCCTTCGTCGCCTGCGGCTCCTGCTGGTACTGCGCGCAGGAGCTGTACTCGCTGTGCGACAACGCCAACCCGAACCCGGGCGTCACCGAGGGGCTGTGGGGACAGGCGATCGGCGGGTGCCTGGGCTACTCGCACGCCGTCGGCGGCTACGCCGGCAGCCACGCGGAGTACATCCGCGTGCCGTACGGCGACGGCAGCACGTTCGTCGTCCCCGAGGGCGTGTCCGACGAGCGGGCACTGTTCGCCTCCGACGCCGCGCCCACGGCCTTCACCGGCGTGGACCTGGCCGGCGTGCGGCCGGGGGACACCGTCGCGGTGTGGGGCGCCGGGGGAGTCGGCCAGATGGCCGCCCGCATCTCCCAGCTGGTCGGTGCGGAGCGGGTCGTCGTCGTCGACCGGCTGCCGGAGCGGCTGGAGCAGGCCGCCCGGATCGTGGGCGCGGAGACGATCGACTACACGCGCACCGACGTCGCCGCCGAGCTGCGGGAGATGACCGGGGGCCGCGGCCCGGACGTGTGCATCGAGGCGGTGGGCATGGAGGCGCACAGCCCCGGCCCGCAGGGCGTCTACGACCAGGTCAAGCAGCAGCTGCGGCTGCAGACCGACCGGCCGACCGCCGTCCGGGAGGCGGTCATGAGCTGCCGCAAGGGCGGCAGCGTGTTCGTGCTCGGCGTCTTCGCGGCGATGGTGGACAAGTTCCCGCTCGGCGCCGTGATGAACAAGGGCCTGAAGTTCGGCGGGGCGCAGGTGCACGGCCCGCGCTACATCCCCCGGATCCTCGACTGGATGGCCGACGACCAGCTGGTCACCGAGCACCTGGCCACGCACGTGCTGCCCCTGGCCGACGCGCCGCGCGGGTACGAGATGTTCAAGGAGAAGCAGGACGGCTGCGTGCGCGCCGTCTTCACCCCCTGACCGGTGGCCCCTCCCGGTCCGGGAGGGGCCACCGGCGTGCTCAGCGGCGGGGCGTGTCCCCGGGCTGCCCCACCGGCGGGGGGACCGACGTCGGCGCGGCGGCGCCGACGGCCTCCACGGCCTCCTCGCCCGCGTCGCCGGGGTCGCTCGTCGCCGTGCCCGCCGCCTCGCCCTGGCGGGCCTGGATGCCGGACTTGTCGCTCAGCGCCAGCTCGGGCAGGAACAGGAAGACGAAGAACCCGATCGCCACCACCCCGGCCGCGATGAGGAACACCAGGTCGATCGACGCGGTGAAGCCCTCGCGGAACGGATCCACCAGCAGCGGGAAGTCCGCGATGCGGGTGGTGTCGGACGTGACCTCCTCCAGGCCCGCCCGCTGGAGCTCCAGGGCCTGCTGGGCCGCGGCGGGGTCGGCGGCCGCCGCCTCGGCGATCCGGTCGCCGATCTCCTGCGGGAGCCGGGTGAACAGCAGCGAGAGGAACGCCGCGGCGCCGATGGTGCCGCCCATCTGCCGGAAGAAGGTGACCGACGAGGTCGCCACGCCCATCTCGCGCGGCGAGACCGCGTTCTGCACGGCCAGGATCACCGGCTGGAAGTTGAAACCCAGGCCGAGGCCCAGCAGGACCATGAAGGGGACCAGGGCCCACACCGACGTGTCGACGCCGACGACGAACGACATGGACACCAGCGCGACGACCATCAGCGCGATGCCGACCAGCGGGAACACCTTGTAGCGGCCGGTCTTCGAGATCGCGATGCCCGAGCCCATCGCCCCGGTCATGATGCCCAGGACCAGCGGCACCATCTGCAGCCCGGCGACGGTGGCGCTGGAGCCCTGCACGATCTGCAGGTACTGCGGCAGCAGGAGCAGCCCGCCGAACATGCCGGCGCCCATCACGATCGAGCCGATGCCGCTGACGGCGAAGCTCCGGTTGCGGAACAGCCGCAGCGGCAGCAGCGCGTCGTCGCGGTAGGCCCGCTCGGCGAGGACGAACAGCACGAAGCCGGCTGCCCCGACGGCGTAGCAGAGGACGGCCCGGCCGGAACCCCAGCCCCAGATGCGGCCCTGCTCGGCCACGATGAGCAACGGCACGAGGAACGTGATCAGCGCCAGCGCGCCCGGCCAGTCGATGCGGTGCTCGCGGCGCTCGTGCGGCAGGTGCAGCACCCGCCAGACCGCGACGAAGGCGAGCGCGCCCAGCGGCACGTTGACGTAGAAGATCCAGCGCCAGCCGTCGATGCCCAGGATCGAGTCCTGACCGGCCAGGGAGCCGCCGATGACGGGGCCCAGCACGCTGGAGGTGCCGAAGACGGCCATGAAGTAGCCCTGGTACCGCGAGCGCTGCCGCGGGGGGACGATGTCGCCGATGATCGCCAGCGCCAGGGACATCAGCCCACCGGCGCCGATGCCCTGAACCGCCCGGAAGGCGGCCAGCTGGTACATCGAGTCGGCCATCCCGCAGAGGATCGAGCCGACGATGAAGACGCCGATCGCGAACAGGTAGAACGGCCGGCGCCCGTAGATGTCGGAGAGCTTGCCGTACAGCGGGGTCGCGATCGTCGAGGTGATGAGGAACGACGTCGTCGCCCAGGCCTGCAGGTCGTAGCCCTGCAGGTCGTCGGCGATGGTGCGGATGGCGGTGGAGACGACGGTCTGGTCCAGGGCGGCCAGGAACATCGCCACCATGAGGCCGGCGAGGATCGTGACGATCTGACGGTGGCTGAACGCGCCGTCGGCGTCGGGCGCCGCGGCGCTGCGCCGGCGGGCGCCGCGGCCGGGTGCGGTGGTCTGGCTCATCGGAGGTCTCCCGGTACGGGCGTGGATGCCGCATCACCCGGCAGGGCGGCGGCGAGGTCGTCGAGGAAGCGGCCGAGCAGGCCGGTGAACGTGGTGAGGTCGTCGCGGCACCAGCCGGCGGTGACGCGTTCGAGAAGGGTGGCCCGGTCGCGTCCCAGCTGCTCGAGCGCGGCGCGACCGGCGTCGGTCACCACCAGCCGGGTGGCCCGGCCGTCGGACTCGTCGGACACGCGTCGCACCAGGCCCTCCTCCACGAGGACGGCGACGTGCCGGCTCACCGTGGAGGGGTCGGCGTGCAGCTGCTCGGCCAGCGCCCCCTGCCGCAGCGGGCCGAGCCGGTCGAGCGGGAGGAGGAGCACGTGGGCGGCCCGGTCGCGGTCGCCGGTGACCTGGCCGGTCTTCAGGGCGTGCACGAGGCGCATCAGGTGGGGCAGCTGGTCGGCGAGCGCCCGGACCGCCTCCTGCCGGGGGCCCGCAGCGGGGGCCTCGGGGTGCGCCGTCATCGGAGCGGCCCGCGGTGTTCGATGCGGACTGCAATAGGTTGCATGCTGCAATCATATGACGAGTCGCCGGCACATGACGGCGCCCCCGGCCCGGACCGCTGTCGGGGTCCGGAGCCGGGGGCGCCGTGGCGTGCCGGCCCTGGACGGGCCGGCGTGGGTGGAACGGTTACTGCACCAGGGTGACGTCGTCGGCCTGCACGTAGTAGTCGCCCAGCTCGACCTGCTCGACGCCCTCGAAGAGCTGCAGGCTGTCGAGGAACTCCTGGTCGATCTCCTGCAGCGTGCCCGTGAAGCTCACCTGGTCGCCCACCTCGACCTCGAAGGGCGACTCCGGCTCGCCCTCGCCGGCGAAGTTCTCGAGCCGCACCATGATGGTCTGCCCCGGCTGCCCGACGTAGAACGCCTCGTCGGCGACCAGCTGCACGACGTCGACGGTGTTGCCCTCGACGGTCTCGCCGACGAGGTCGGCGGGGTCGACCTCCGGATCCAGCACGTCGACGTCGCCGACGTAGACGAAGCCGGCCGGGACGACGGTCACGGTCGTCGGCGACGTGGGAGCCGCGTCCTCGGTCTCGGTCTCGCTCTCCGTCTCGGTCAGGTCGTCCTCGACCGCCTCGGTGGTCTCGGTCACGGCCGTGGTGGCACCGGCGTCCACGTCGTCCCCGTCGTCGTCCAGCGACTCGATCAGCCACCAGACGAGCAGGGCGGCGACGATCGCCGCCAGCAGCAGCCAGGGCCACAGGGTCCGCTTGGAGCCCCCCGCGACTGGGGTGGCTCCGGTTCCGGTCGGGCGTGGCTTGGTCATGGAAATCCTCAGGATCGGGTGCAACGGACCACGAGCCCCTGCCCGGCCGTCCCCGGGGTCCCACGTCCCGGAGCGCAGTGTCACGCGAACGACACGAGAGCGTCCGAAACTGTGTCCAGGTACTCGCCGTGCGCGCCCCGCTGCCGGCCGGTGGGACCCTGGACCGTCGAGACCCCGCAGCAGCGCGCCGAGAGGAACCCGAGAACGCCCGTGGACGCCCGCACCGACGACGAGCGACAGCGGCTCGAGGCCCTCACCCTGGCCGACGAGCACCGGCTGCGCCGACGGCTGGACGGGCTGCGCAAGGTCCGCGACCCCGGGGACCGCGAGCGTCAGCGCGCGCGGATCACCGCCGACATCGAGGCCGCCGAGGAGCGCATCGCCCGCAGGCGGGCCGCGGTGCCGGTGATCTCCTACCCGGAGGACCTCCCGGTGAGCGCGCAGCGCGACGACATCGCCGCCGCGCTGCGGGAGTCGCAGGTCGTCGTCGTCGCCGGGGAGACCGGTTCGGGCAAGACGACGCAGCTGCCGAAGATCGCGCTCGAGCTGGGCCGGGGCGTGCGCGGCCGGATCGGGCACACCCAGCCCCGGCGGATCGCCGCCCGCAGCGTCGCCGAGCGGATCGCCGAGGAGCTGGACACGCCCCTCGGCGAGGCCGTCGGCTACAAGATGCGCTTCAACGACCAGGTGAGCGATGCGACGCTGGTCAAGCTCATGACCGACGGCGTGCTGCTGGCCGAGATGCAGCGCGACCGGCTGCTGCGCCAGTACGACACGATCATCCTCGACGAGGCCCACGAGCGGAGCCTCAACATCGACTTCCTGCTGGGCTACCTCGCGCAGATCCTGCCGCGGCGCCCGGACCTGAAGCTGGTCATCACCTCGGCGACCATCGACGTCGAGCGGGTGGCCGCGCACTTCTCCGGTGCGCCGGTCATCGAGGTCAGCGGCCGCACCTACCCGGTGGAGGTGCGCTACCGGCCCGTCGTCGACCCGGATGCGAAGGCGGGCGACGCCGGTTACGACCCCGACAGGGACCAGGTCACCGCGATCCTCGACGCCGTCGACGAGCTCGTCGCCGAGGGGCCGGGCGACATCCTGGTGTTCCTGGCCGGCGAGCGCGAGATCCGCGACACCCAGGACGCGCTCGGAGAGCGGTCCCTGCCGAACACGGAGGTCGTCCCGCTCTACTCGCGGCTGTCGGCCGCCGACCAGCACAAGGTGTTCAGCCCCCACACCGGCCGGCGGATCGTGCTGGCCACCAACGTCGCCGAGACGTCGCTGACCGTGCCGGGCATCCGCTACGTCATCGACCCCGGCACCGCGCGGATCTCCCGGTACAGCCTCCGCACCAAGGTGCAGCGGCTGCCGATCGAGGCGGTCAGCCAGGCCTCGGCCCGGCAGCGGTCGGGCCGGTGCGGCCGGCTGGGCCCGGGCATCGCGATCCGGCTCTACACCGAGGCCGACTTCGAGGACCGCCCGGAGTTCACCGACCCGGAGATCCTGCGCACCAATCTGGCGTCGGTCCTGCTGCAGATGGCCTCCCTGGACCTCGGCGCGGTCGAGGAGTTCCCGTTCGTGGACCCGCCGGACCGGCGCGCCGTCGCCGACGGCCTGGCCCTGCTGGAAGAGCTGGGCGCCCTCGACGAGAAGGGCGTGCTCACGCCCACGGGACGGTCGCTGGCCGCGCTCCCGCTGGACCCCCGCATCGCCCGCATGGTCGTCGAGGCCGACCGCCGGGGCGTGCTGGAGGAGGTCCTCGTCATCGCGGCGGGCCTGACCATCCAGGACCCGCGCGAGCGGCCCACCGAGCACCAGCAGGCCGCCGACGAGCTGCACCGCCGCTTCGCCGACGAGAACTCCGACTTCCTGGCCCTGCTCAACCTGTGGCGCTACCTGGAGGAGCAGGCCGACGCGTTGAGCGGCAACCAGTTCCGCCGCACGGTGAAGCGGGAGTTCCTGCACTACCTGCGCATCCGGGAGTGGCAGGACCTGCACGGCCAGCTGCGCGGCACCGCCCGGCGGCTGGGCATGGACCTGGCCGAGCCCGCGGCCGAGCCCGACGAGCGCGGCATCACCGCCGCGCTCCTGGCCGGCCTGCTCTCGCACGTCGGCATGCAGGCGGAACCGGCCAAGAACCGCGACGGCAAGCCAGGCAGGCCGGGCCGCGAGTACCTGGGCACCCGCAACACCCGGTTCGTGCTGGCGCCGGGCACGCCGCTGGCGAAGAAGCCGCCGCGCTGGGTGGTCGCCGCCGAGCTGGTGGAGACCAGCCGGCTGTTCGCCCGCACGGTCGCGCGGATCGACCCCGAGACCGTGGAGAAACTCGCCGACCACCTGGTCAAGCGCCAGTACTCCGAGCCGCGGTGGGACGCCAAGCGCGGCTCCGTCGTCGCCACCGAGCGGGTGACCCTCTACGGCCTGCCGCTCGTCGTCGGCCGGCGGGTGCAGTACGGCTCGATCGACCCGGAGGTCAGCCGGGAGCTGTTCATCCGGCACGCGCTGGTGCAGGGCGAGTGGACGACGCACCACCGCTTCTGGGCCGACAACGCCCGCGCCATCGAGCAGGTCGCCCAGCTCGAGGAACGCGCCCGCCGGCGGGACATCGCGGTCGACGACGAGACGCTGTTCGAGCTCTACGACGCGCGCCTGCCCGCCGACGTCGTCTCGACGCGGCACTTCGACCGGTGGTGGAAGCGGGCCCGGCACGAGACGCCGGACCTGCTGACCCTGACGCCGCAGATGCTGACCAACGCCGCCGCGGCCGGGCAGGTGCAGGTGGAGGACTTCCCGGACGAGGTGCCGCTGAGTCAGGGGCTCACCCTGCCGCTGTCCTACGCGTTCGCCCCGGGTGCACCGGAGGACGGCGTCACCGTCGACGTCCCCCTCGGGGTGCTGGACGCCGTGGTCGGGGCGACGTCGGGCACCTCGCTCTCCTTCACGGTGCCGGGCCTGCGCGAGGAGCTGGTCACCGCCCTGCTGCGCACCCTGCCCAAGCAGCAGCGCCGCACGCTGGTGCCGATCCCCGACCGGGTCCGGCAGGTGCTGCCGCACATCGATCCCGGTGAGCCGCTGCTGCCCGCCCTGGAGCGCGAGCTGCGCCGCGCCGCCGGCGTCGTGGTGCCGCCGGACGCCTGGCAGCCCGGGCAGGTGCCCGACCACCTGCGGGCCACGTTCCGGGTGCTCGACGACCAGCAGCGCCCGCTGGCCACCGGCAAGGACCTCGCCGCGCTCAAGGCCCAGGTGGCGCCGCAGGCGCGGGCCACGCTGGCCGCCGCCGCGTCCGACGTCGAGCGCAGCCGGATGACCACCTGGGACGTCGGCACGCTGCCGCGGACGGTCCAGGTGCGGCGCGGTGACCACCTGGTGACCGCCTATCCCGCGCTGGTCGACGAGGGCGCCACCGTCGGCGTCCGCGTCGTCCCCACCGAGACCGAGGCGACCCGGCTCACCTGGCGGGGTGCCCGGCGGCTGCTGGTGCTGGTGGCCGGCTCCCCGACCAAGCAGGTGGTGAAGGGCCTCTCGCCGCGCACGCGGCTGGCGCTGCAGTTCAACCCGGACGGTGAGATCCCCGCGCTGGTCGACGACTGCGTGGACGCCGCCGCGGTCGAGCTGATCGCCGCGGCCGGTGGACCACCCCGGGACGAGGCTGCCTTCGACGCCCTGGTCGCGACGGCGAAGCGGGAGCTGCACCCGCTGACCGTGGATGCGGTGCAGAAGGTGGAGGCGGTCCTGACCCAGGCGCGCGAGGTCGCGGTCGCGATCGGGGAGGCGCCCGGCCGGCGGGTGCCCGAGAGGGCGGTGGCCGACCTGCGTGCCCAGATGACCGGCCTGCTGCACCGCGGCTTCGTCGCGGCGGCGGGCCGGCGCCGGCTGCCCGACCTCGTCCGCTACCTGCGGGCGATGGCCCACCGGCTGGAGAAGCTGCCGGCCAACGCCGTCCGGGACGAGCTGTGGACGGCGCAGCTGGCGGGGGTGGTCGCCGAGTACGAGCAGCTGCGCGCCCAGGTCCCCTCGACCGGTGCGCCCGACGACCCGGTCGCGCGGGTGCGGTGGATGATCGAGGAGCTGCGGGTCGGGCTGTTCGCCCAGAGCCTCGGCACCCCGCGGCCCATCTCGGAGCAGCGGGTCTACAAGGCCATCGATGCTCTGGTGAGCTGACCGCGGGTCTCAGTCGTCCCCGCCGACCTGCCTGCCGTCCGGCTCGCCGGGGGTGCGGACGAGTGCGGAGATGCGCTGACGCGTGACGCCGAAGAGGGCCGCGATCCGGTTGATGCTCACCGATTCCCGGCGCAGTGCCAGCGCCTGCTCCCTACGCCAGTCGTGACCCGCTCCGGAGAGCCGGGACAGCACCGAGGAGACGCTCTCGACGATGAGCGGCCGGGACTCCCCGGTGACGACCTCCAGCCAGGCGCGGCCGGTCCTGCGCTGGCGCAGCAGCGCGTCCGCCCGGGTGCGCGCCTGGTCCAGCTCGGCGATGGAGCTGTCGAGTTCGGCCACCAACCGCTCGAGGGCGGCAGTGGCCGGGTCGGCGGGCGTGGCGTCGGGCACGGCGGGTCCTTCGCGAGAGGGGACGTGCGCAGGACTGTACGGGCGCAATCGGTATTGCCCGCAATGAGGGTTACATGCAATAGGGGTGACACGCAAGGGGCGTGGCATGCAATGCCTATTGCACATTGCGTCGGGGCCATGCACAGTGGCGTCGAGGTCGTGCGCCGCAGATCCGCACGGACCGTCCCTCCGAAGAGATCGGACCGCGCGTGTCGACCCTCAGCGCCTCCTTCGAACTGCCGCCCGCGGCCGTCAGCATCCGCAGCGTCCGCAGGCTGGTGTCCGAGCTGATGCTGGTCTGGCGCGCCCCGCACGAACCCTGCGACGCCTCGCTGCTGGTCACCGAGCTGGTCGCGAACGTGGTCGACCACGTCGGCGGCGGCACCACGATGTCGGTGGAGGTGCTGCTGTCCGGTGACTGGCTGCGCATCGGGGTCGTGGACGGGTCCCCGGTCCGGCCGGTGGTCCGACCGCTGGACCCCGACCAGCCGAGGGGGCGTGGGCTACGGCTCGTGGAGACGGTCGCCGACCGCTGGGGCTGCGAGGAGCACGAGGGCGGCAAGCGCGTGTGGTTCGAGCTGCGCCCGCCGATGTGACCGGTCGGCTGGTTTGCCGTCGTCCATGATCGGGGAGGGGTCAGTTGCACACGACCAAGGAGAGAGGACGGCGATGAGCGAGCCGAACGACACGCAGGCCGCGGGCGAGGGCGTCTCCGACGAGGAGATGATCGAGTCCGTCGCCGGGCAGACCGACAGCGCCTCCGAGAACGCCGACGTGGCGGGCAAGGACTGGAACGGCGACCCGAGCGAGGCCCCGGCCCCGACCGACAAGGCCTGATCTCCAGCTGACCGCGGTCCCGGTTCCCCTCGCGGGGAGCCGGGACCGTGCGCGTTCCGGGGGGTCAGGGGGCGACGAGCATCCCCGCGCCGACGGTGGCGTTGGTGGCCTCGTCGACGAGGATGAACCGGCCCGTGGCCCGGTTGCGCGCGTAGTCGTCCACGAACAGGGGCTGGGTCGTGCGCAGCTTCACCCGGCCGATGTCGTTGAGCCCGAGCTCGGCTGCGCCCTGGTCCCGGTGCAGGGTGTTGACGTCGAGCCGGTACACCAGGTCCTTCACCACGGCGCGCACCGAGCGGGTGGTGTGCTTGACGGCCAGCCGCTGGCGCGGGCGCAGCGGTTCGTCGGCCATCCAGCAGACCAGGGCGTCGAGGTCCTGGGTGACGTGCGGGGCGTTCGCCGGCCGGCAGATCAGGTCCCCGCGGGAGACGTCGAGGTCGTCGCTGAGCCGCACGG
Source organism: Blastococcus sp. (assembly GCA_042090795.1). Classification (GTDB taxonomy): domain Bacteria; phylum Actinomycetota; class Actinomycetes; order Mycobacteriales; family Geodermatophilaceae; genus Blastococcus. Next base: position 305,130 of record JBELIQ010000001.1, read on the forward strand.
TCACCGACATCGGCGGGAACGCCTCGTCCACCGGCCCGCGCGGGCCGTCGATGCCGGCGATCGTCGTGGTCAGGCCGCTGGGCAGCACCTGCACCTCGTCGCCGGTGCGCAGCACGCCGCTGGACACCCGCCCCGCGTAGCCGCGGTAGTCGTGGTGGGCGTCGGACTGCGGCCGGATGACGTACTGGACCGGGAATCGCGTGTCGACGAGGTTCCGGTCGCTGGCGACGTGCACGTGCTCGAGGTGGTGCAGCAGCGAGGGCCCCTCGTACCAGGGGGTGTTCTGCGAGCGGGTGACCACGTTGTCGCCGTTGAGCGCGGAGATGGGGACGACGGTGAGGTCGGGGATGTTCAGCTTCGCGGCGAACGCGGTGAACTCCTCGCGGATCGCCTCGTAGGAGGCCTCCGACCAGTCGACGAGGTCCATCTTGTTGACCGCCACGACCAGGTGCGGCACCCGCAGCAGCGAGGCCAGGAAGGCGTGCCGCCGGCTCTGCTCGAGCATGCCCTTGCGCGCGTCGACCAGCACGATCGCGAGATCCGCGGTCGAGGCGCCGGTGACCATGTTGCGGGTGTACTGCACGTGCCCGGGGGTGTCGGCCAGGATGAACGTGCGCCGCGGCGTGCTGAAGTACCGGTAGGCGACGTCGATGGTGATGCCCTGCTCGCGCTCGGCGCGCAGCCCGTCGGTGAGCAGTGCGAGGTCGACGTAGTCGCCCTTGCTGGCCCGCTCCACGGCCTCGTACTGGTCCTCGAAGACGGCCTTGCTGTCGTAGAGCAGCCGGCCGATCAGCGTGCTCTTGCCGTCGTCGACCGAGCCCGCGGTGGCGATCCGCAGGATGTCCTTGCGGGCGAGGGCGATGTCGTGGGCCTGCGCCGCGGCCGCGGTGTGCAGGTCGACGTGCTGCTGCGGGGCGGCGGTCTCCGGGTGGATGCCGGGCTGGGCGGCGGTCATCGGGCGGTCTCCTGGCAGCGGACGGCGGGGCGGCGCACCCTGGGGTGCGAACCCGGGGGGAGGTGCGCATGTTCGTGTTCGCGGTGGCCGCGCCGGCGTTCCTGGTCGTCGTCCTGGGCTACGCCGTGGGCTACGCGGCGGGCGCGTGGTTCAGCGGCCTGTTCGGCACGTCGTCCCCCGTCGTGGCCGAGCGGGTGGGCTGGGCCACCGGCCTGCTGCTGCTGGCCGTCGTCGGCCGCGTCCTGCTGCTGCTGTGGCGCCGTCGACGGCGCCTGTCCGGGAGCCATCAGAAGTAGCCCTCCTTCTTGCGGTCCTCCATGGCGGCGTCGCTGACCTTGTCGTCGCCACGGGTGGCGCCCCGCTCGGTCATCCGGGTCACCGCGATCTCGGCGATGACCTCCTCGACCGTGGCGGCCACGGACGGCACCGCGGCGGTGAGGTTGGCGTCGCCGACGGTGCGGTAGCGGACGCTCTCCCGGCGCACCTGCTCGTCCTCGCGGGGGCGGATGAACTCGTTGACCGCGTAGAGCATCCCCTGGCGCTCGACGACGTCCCGTTCCTCCGCGAGGTACAGCGACGGGATCGCGATCTCCTCCCTGAGGATGTACTGCCAGATGTCGAGCTCGGTCCAGTTCGACAAGGGGAAGATCCGGATCGACTCACCGAGGTGGATCCGGCCGTTGTAGAGGTCCCAGAGCTCGGGCCGCTGGTTCTTCGGGTCCCACTGGCCGAACTCGTCGCGGAAGGAGAACATCCGCTCCTTGGCGCGCGCCTTGTCCTCGTCCCGGCGGGCGCCGCCGAACAGCGCGGTGAAGCCGTGCTCCTCGACCGCGTCGAGCAGCACCGGGGTCTGGATGCGGTTGCGGGAGCCGTTGGGCTCCTCCTTCACCGTGCCGGCGGCGATCGCGTCGGGCACCGACGCCACGACCAGCTGCACGCCGAGCTCGGCGACCCGCTTGTCGCGGAACTCCAGGACCTCGGGGAAGTTCAGGCCGGTGTCCACGTGCATCACCGGGAACGGGATGCGGGCCGGCGCGAAGGCCTTGCGGGCCAGCTCCAGCATCACGATCGAGTCCTTGCCGCCGGAGAAGAGCAGCACCGGCCGCTCCAGCTCGGCGACGACCTCGCGGATCACGTGGATGGACTCGGCCTCCAGCGTCTCCAGCTGGCTGAGCCGGTAGTCGGGCGTGGTCACGTGACGGAACTCCGGGGTTCGAGGGCAGGACGGCGCACCAGCACCAACCCGATCAGTTCGGTGCGGATTCCCTCCCAGTGTCCGTCATCGTCCCGCGCGCACCGCAGCCAGGATGGGCGCCGCCAGCTCCGGGCGGCAGACGACCAGGTCGGGCAGGGCGAGCTCCGGGGCGTTGTAGACCAGCGGTGCGCCGTCGATCCGCATCGTCGCCAGGCCGGCGGCACGCGCGACGGCGACCGGCGCCGCGGAGTCCCACTGGTACATCCCGCCGGAGTGCACGTAGGCGTCGACCTCCCCGCGCACCACCGCGAGCACCTTGTAGCCGGCCGATCCCATGGGCACGAGTTCGCCGCCCAGGGCCTGGGCGACCGCGTCGGCCTCGGCCGGGGGCCGGGTGCGGCTGACGGCGATCCGGACCGGTCCGTCCCGCCGGGCGGGGGCAGGCGCAGGCGGGTCGGTCACGAGCACCTCGCCGAGCGCCGGGAGCGCCACCGCGGACGACGACAGCTCCCCGCCGGCCCAGAGCGCGACGTGCACCGCCCAGTCGGACCGGCCGGTCTCGCCGTACTCCCGGGTGCCGTCGAGCGGGTCGACGATCCACACGCGGTCGGCCGCGAGCCGCCGCCGGTCGTCGGCGGCCTCCTCGCTGAGGACGGCGTCGTCCGGCCGCTCGGCGGCGAGCACGGCACCGATCGCCTGCTGCGCCGCGGCATCCCCGGCGTCCCCGAGGGCGCGGCCGGTGAGTGCGCCGTCGGACCGCAGGGTCAGCAGCACGTCGGCCGCCGCGCGGGCGGCCCGGACGGCCACCGCGACGTCGTCCACCGGGTCAGGCCAGCCGGAGCGCGGTCGCGTCACCCGGGCGGCGCGGGGGTGCGTGCTTGCCCTCGGCGTCGGTGATCGCGCCGAAGTAGGCGGCCTGCTTCTCGGGCCGGGGCATGACGAACAGGCCGCGCGCCTCCACCAGTACCTTCTTCGGCGCCGCGGCGGTCGCGATCGTGCCGCTGATGAAGGCCTTGCGGCCCTCGGAGGACTCGACGCGGGCGCGCAGCACCAACGGCGTCTGCAGCGGCAGAGGGCCCCGGTAGTCCAGCTCGAGGTGGGCGGTCATGCCCCACAGGCCCGCGGCGCCGGCCGCGCTGCCGAGCATCTGATCCATGAACAGCGCGCTCATCCCGCCGTGCACGAAGCTCGGGGGCCCCTCGTAGGCCAGGCCGAGGGTGGCCTCGGCGACGACGCCGTCGCCCTCGGCACGCACGGCCAGGGGCGGCGCCATCGGGTTGGCGATGCCGGTGACAGGGTTGAAGACGCGGCGGCCCTCGCTGGGGTCGTCGAGGCGGGGGAGCTGGGACACCGGGCGGCGCATCTCGCCGATCCGGGCGGTCGCAGCGCGCACCAGGTCGGCCGCCGCCGCCACCTGGGCGGCGTCCGCGGTGGTGGTCACCGAGGCCTCGATCAGGTCGCGCAGCGCGGCGCCCAGATCGGTCGTCACGGTCATCAGTTCGGCCAGGGAAGCGGTACCGCCGTCGTTCGGAGTCACCTCCGCAGCGTGACAGGTGCCCTCACTCCGGCTGGGCGGTGGGCCCGTCCCCGGTGCTCCCCGGCGGCGGTTCAGGGGGCCCGCTGCGGCGCAGGCGGACGGTGAAGGTCGCCCCGCGTCCCGGCGCCGTGTCCAGCGCGATGCTGCCGCCGTGCGCCTCGACCAGGGAGGCGACGATGGCCAGCCCCAGCCCGGTCCCGCCCAGCTCGGCGCCGCCACCGTTGCGGGTGCGGGAGGTGTCGGCCCGGTAGAACCGCTCGAACGCCCGGGCGGCGTCGGCGGCGTCCATGCCCGGTCCCTCGTCGGCGACGCGCAGCAATAGGACGTCCTCGCCCGCGTCCTCGGCCACCGTGACGGTCACCCGCACGTCGGGCGGGGTGTGGGCGAGCGCGTTGGTCACGAGGTTGCCCACCACCTGGCGCAGCCTGCCCTCGTCACCGAGCAGGACCGGGACCTCGGTGAGCGACTCGTCCAGGTGCAGCGCGATCGGCCGGTCCGGCTGCACCGCTCGGGCGTCGTGCACCGCGTCCCCGCAGATCTCGGCGAGGTCGACCGGGCGGATCGTCAGCGGCCGGCGCTGGTCCAGGCGGGCCAGCAGCAGCAGGTCCTCGACGAGGACGCCCATCCGCGACCCCTCGGCCTCGATCCGCGACATGAGGCGGGCGACCTCCTCGTCCGAGCCGACGGCGCCCTGCCGGTACAGCTCGGCGAACCCCCGGATCGACGTCAGGGGCGTCCGGAGCTCGTGGCTGGCGTCGCCGACGAACCGGCGCATCTTCTCCTCCGACACGCGGGCCTCGGCCTCCGAGGCCTGCTGCGCGCGGAAGGCGCTCTCGATGCGGGCCAGCATCCCGTTGAGCGAGGTGGACAGCCGGCCCACCTCGGTGTGCTGGTTCCCCTCGGGCACCCGCTGGGAGAGGTCGCCCGCGGCGATGGCCTGGGCGGTGCGCTCCACCCCGGCCAGCGGCCGCAGGCTGTTCCGGACCAGCACGTACCCGGCGCCACCGAGCAGGGCGAGGATCGAGAGTCCGACGACCAGCTGGATGCTCACCAGCCGGGATATCGCCTTCTCGTCGCCCTCGAGGTCGACCCCCACGACGAGCGTGTAGCCGGTCTCGGGCAGCTCCCCGGAGGCCATCCGCCACTGATCGCCGGCGGTCCACACGGTGATGGGCCGTCTGCCTTCCCGGAGCTCCTCGATCTCGTCCTCGGTGAGTCGGGGCATCACGTCGCTGCCCGGACCGCGAGGCTCCGCGAGGACGACCGGCTCATCAGCACCCGGCGTGAGGCACGCGACGTAGATGGAGCTGGGTTGCGGGTAGCCACCGCGGTTGCACGCACCGACGACCTGCGGCCCCAGGTTGTTCGCGACGGTGGAGCGCAGTTCGTCGTCCCGCTGCTGCTGCAGGTAGTCGCGCAACAGCGAAGCAGTGGCGAACCCGGTCGCCAGCAGGGCGACGCTCAGCAGCGCCACCATGAGGACGACGAGGGTGACCCGCAGGGGGAAGCGGGGACCACCGCGTGTCGCAGCGGGGGCAGTCGTCATGCTCCGCGCGGCAGGCGGAGCGTGTAGCCGACCCCGCGGATGGTGTGCAGCAGGCGGGGCTCGGTCGTGTCGATCTTGCGCCGCAGGTAGGAGATGTAGGACTCGACGACGTTGGCCTCGCCGTTGAAGTCGTAGTTCCACACGTGGTCCAGGATCTGCGCCTTCGACAGCACCCTCCCGGCGTTGGCCATCAGGTAGCGCAGCAGCTTGAACTCGGTGGGGGAGAGGCTGATCAGCGTGCCGGCCTTGATGACCTCGTGGCTCTCCTCGTCCAGCTCGATGTCGGCGAAGGTCAGCCGCGGGGCCTCGGCCACCTGCTGGGCGCCGGCGGTCCGCCGCAGCACGGCACGGATGCGGGCGATGACCTCGTCGAGGCTGAAGGGCTTGGTCACGTAGTCGTCGCCGCCCAGCGTGAGGCCGGAGACCTTGTCCTCGGCGGCGTCCCGCGCGGTGAGGAACAGCACCGGCGTGCGCTTCCCGGACTCCCGCATCCGCCGGACGACGCCGAACCCGTCGAGGCCGGGCATCATCACGTCGAGCACCAGCAGGTCGGGACGGAACGACTCGGCCAGGGCGAGCGCCTGCCGGCCGTCGGCGGCCGTGGCGACCTCGAAGCCCGCGTAGCGCAGGCTCGCCGAGAGCAGCTCCCGGATGTTGGGCTCGTCGTCCACCACGAGCAGGCGGGCCTCGGGGGTCCGGTTCTGCGAACTGCCGGCCACGGATCCTCCGGTCGAGCGAGCGGGTGCCGTCGTCATGCCCCGAGCATGGGTTCCCCGGCTCCGGACCCTCTGGACGCTACCTGTGAGTTCCCTGGGCGCTCTTCTCCGTCCCCGCGAGATCTGCGCACTCGGGGCTCTCAGCCGGCTGATGGGCCCGAGTGTGCAGATCTCGTGGAGCTCAGCCGGCGGGCGACATGGCGCGGCCGCGGCGCCAGTAGCCGATCGCGTGGTGCTGGGCCCGGCTGAGCCCCCAGCGGCTCCGCAGATCGGCCCGGATGGCGCGGACGGCGGCCGACTCGGCCCCCACCCAGGCGAACAGGTCGTCGGTGCCGGGCCGGTCCAGGGCCGCGACCGCGTCGACCAGCAGCGTGCTCTCGCCCGGCGGGGTGCCCAGCCGGTGCAGCCAGTGCACGGCGATGCCGACGGGGGCGGGCAGGGGCTGCTCCTCCTCCGGCCCGGCCACCTCGAGGAACGCCACCCCGGTCGCCGCCGGGGTGGCGCCGGCGAGCAGCCGGCTGATCGCGGGCAGCGACGTCTCGTCCCCGGCGAGCAGCAGCCACGAGGCGGGCCGCTCGGCGAGAGAGGCAGCTCCTGCGACGGCGAGCAGCGCACCGGGCCGTGCTGCGGCAGCCCAGGCGGCGGCCGGGCCATCGCCGTGCAGCACGAAGTCGATCTCGATCTCCCCGGCGCCGGGGTCCTGTCGCCGCGCGGTGTAGCTGCGCAGCGCGACGCCGTGGCTGCCCTCGGGCCAGACGATCCGTCCGTCGCGCTGGATGCGGGGCCACCGGAGGTCGGCGTCCCCGACCCGCGGCACCAGCAGGTTCACCGTCGGACCCGCCGCAGCCACGGCGTCCGGGCTGCCTGCGAGCAGGACCCGGCGGACCGACGGGGTGACGTCGCTGACCGCGGTGACGGTGAGGACGTCGACGGCCCGCAGGCCGTCGGAGGTCGGGTCGTCGGCGGCTGGTCCGTCGGAGGGTGGGCCGGCAGGGGAGGACACGCTCGGAGGCTAATCGGCGGGGGCTGATCGTCGGTGGCGTGGGCCGACCCGGCCGTCCCCGGGGGAATGGGGTCGACCGGGCCGGCGATCGCGGACGGCCTGGCTCACGCACCGTGACGACGCCTGGGTGTCGTCGGCCCGGACATGGCCTGGTTCTTCGTCGTCGACCACGCTAGGTGACCGATCGCGCCGTGGCAGCGCCCGCACGGGTGAGCCGGGTTCCCGAACGGGTGATCGAGCCGCCGGGCACCGCGATGTGTGCAGCGGGGTCGGGGCGGGCACGCAAGCCGTCCCGGCCCACCAGCGCGAGGAGCCCGTCATGGCCGACGAACTGAAGAAGGGTGACCACGTCACCTGGCAGAGCCACGGGAACGAGACCGAGGGGACCGTGGAACGGAAGATCACCTCGGACACCGAGGCCTCCGGGCGCACCGTGCGCGCCAGCAAGGACGAGCCCCAGTACGAGGTGAAGAGCGACAAGAGCGGCCGCACGGCGGTGCACAAGCCCTCGGCGCTCGACAAGGACTGACCGCCCGGCACCTGCCGGGGCCCAAGCGACAGGAGACGACGTGACCGAGTCCGGAGACGACTTCGCCGGCGCCAGCCAGCGGAGCACCAAGCACAGTCCGCGGGTCGACGAGGGGCTGGAGCACGAGATGCAGGGGATGCTCAAGGCCGAGCGGTCCACGCGCGCCAACGAGTGGCGGGAAGTGGAGCCGGTCGCCGAGGGTGACCCGGACATCGACGCCGATCCCGCGGGCACCCTGGTCGGGGGAACCCCGGTCGGCATGGACGCCGACGCCGTGGCCGCGCGGGCCGAGCTGGCCCGCTGGCTCGACCGGGCCGACTTCCCCAGCACCGGACCCGACCTGGTCGAGGCCGCCCGCGACCACCGGGCGCCCGATGCCGTGGCGGCCGAGCTCGAGCGGCTGCCCGCGGGGGAGACCTACGAGCGGATCGGCGACGTCATCCGGGCGTTGGGCTACCCCACCGAGACCGACCAGCGCTGAGGGCGCTGACCGGTCCCACCGAGGGCGGGGGACGCCGGCCGGCGCAGGGTCACTCGCGCCCGAGGTCGGTGGCCCCCGCCACCTCGTGGTCGACCTCTTGGTCCGACGTCAGGTCGACCGCGACCCGCACGAGGTGGCCGGTGTAGGCGTTGGGCCCCATGTGCCGCCCGCTGCCGTCGTAGTCGGCCACGGTGGTGCCGCGGTCCAGACCGATGTCCAAGCCGGACCAGGAGATCATCAGCCAGAAGATCTGGTCGGTCTCCATCACCCCGGCGGGCTCCCCGTCGATGAGCAGCGTTCCCGTGCCGTGCGGGAAGGGCCCCTCGCCGCTGCGCTCCATGGCGAACCCCAGCGTGGTGCACCCGGCCGGGACCGGGCGGTCGGAGGTGACCAGCTGGTGGGTGCCACCGATGTTGAGGTCGTGCACGAGGTGGCCGTCCCGGACGAAGAGCGCGTAGCCCGACGTCGCGTCCCCGTGCGCGATGAGCACGCCCTCGGCCGCGCCGAGCGAGCCCGAGGGGTTGATGTGCGCCGTGATCCGGTAGCTGCGGCTGCGCAGGTCCGGCGCGACGTCGCTGGGCACGTGTCCCATGCCCGACCAGAACGTGAAGCGGGTGCGGGTCCCGGCGTGCCGGGCGGCGTTCTCGGCGAAGCGCTCGCCGAAACGGTCGTCGAGCGGCAGCACCTTGTTGGCGGCGGCCTCCTCCCACCAGCGCGCCTGCAGCGCGGCGAGCCGGTCGGGTAGCTCGGCCGCCCGGTCGTGGACCTCGTTCACGTCGGTCGTGAGGTCGTAGAGCTCCCACCGGTCGGCGTCGAACGGTGTCCCGGGTGCGTGGTAGGCGACGGCCTTCCAGCCGTCGTGCCACATGCCGCGGTGGCCGAACATCTCGAAGTACTGCGTCCGCTTGCCCGTCGGGGCCTCCGGCCGGTCAAGCGTGCCGGCGAAGCTGACGCCGGTCATCCCCGGGGAGGCCTCGATCCCGAGCAGGTCCAGGACGGTCGGGGTGAGGTCCGAGACGTGGCAGAACTGGTGGCGCAGGGTCCCGGCGTTCTCGGCGCGGACCAGTCGATCGGGTCCGGAGAGGATCAGCGCGTCGCGGACGCCGCCGCCGTGGGTGTTCTGCTTGTACCGCTTCAGCGGCGTGTTGGCCGCCATGGCCCAGCCGTGCGGGAAGTTCGAGTGCGTGTCCGGGCCGCCGATGTCCTCCAGCCGGGCGAGCTTCTGCTCGAGCGGCTCGGCCACCATGTTGAACGGGCCCATGGCGTTGACGAAGCCCAGCGGCCCGCCCTCCTGGCTGGCTCCGTTGTCCGAGGTGATCAGCACGACGGTGTCCGCCAGTTGCCCGCTCGCCTCCAGCACGTCCACGAGCCGGCCGAGGTGCTGGTCGAAGTGCGCCAGCATCCCCGCGTACGCCCCGGCCAGGCGGGCGAACAACCGCTGTTCGGCGGCGCTGTGCTCCACCCACGCCAGGACTCCGGCGTTCCGGTCGGGCAGCTCGGTGCCGGCCGGCACGACGCCCAGCCGCAGCTGCGCGGCGAGCCGGTCGCTGCGGGTGCGGTCCCAGCCCTTGGCGAACACCTCGGCGTAGTGGTCGATCAGCTCGCGCGGGGCCTGGTGCGGGGCGTGGCAGGCGCCGGGGGCGAGCAACATGTGCCACGGCACATCCGGCGTGGCCGCCTCGTGGCTGGTCACGTAGGTGATGGCGTGGTCGACGAGGTCCTCGGTCAGGTGGTAGCCCGATTCGTAGGTCCCGGGTGCCGCGACGTGGGTGTTGTCCTGCACCAGCTCCGGGGAGTACTGATCGGTCTCGGCGTCGAGGAAGCCGTAGAAGCGGTCGAAACCACGGCCCAGCGGCCATCCGTCGAAGGGCCCGGTCGGCCCCGTCTCGGTCAGCGGGGTGCAGTGCCACTTGCCGACCATGTAGTTGCGGTAGCCGTACCCGCGCAGGACCTCGGCGAGGGTCGGCGCGTCGGCGGCGATCTTGCCGCGGTAGCCGGGGAAGCCGGAGTCGAAGTTCGCCAGACACCCCATCCCGACGTCGTGGTGGTTCCGGCCGGTGAGCATGGCCGCGCGGGTCGTGGAGCACATCGCGGTGGTGTGGAAGCCGGTGTAGCGGACCCCGGCCGCAGCGAACCGGTCGATGACCGGTGTCGCGATCTCCGAGCCGAAGCACCCGAAGTCCCCGAAGCCGACGTCGTCGAGGAGCACGATCAACACGTTGGTCTGCCCGCCGGGCGGCCGCACGGGGTCCGGCCAGTGCGGAACCGAGTCCGCGATCGTCGCGCCGATCCGCCCGTGGTCGTGGTCCCGGGGTGCTGACATGCGCGGACGCTAGCAGCGGAAGAACGCGCGCAGGGGTCCTCGCTGCCTCAACGCCCGACCCGCTGACCTGCGGGAACGACGTCCATCCGTCCCGCCCGGGCCGACGGCCTAGCCGTTGCTCTCCCGCGCCTCCTCCTCGGCGATCTCGTCCGCCCCGCGGCGACGGAAGAGGCGTGAGCCCGGGAAGCCCTTCACCACCTGGCGCATGTCCTGCACCGTGTCCACCAGGTCGCTCAGGTTCGGACCGACGTCGCCGAGGGTCTCCAGAATCGGCAGGATGTCCTCGTCGAGATGGATGATCAGCTGCGGCATCCGGTCGATGAGGGTGATGAGCGCCTGGACCTCGCGCGGCTCGAAGCTGGCCGCCAGCTTCCGCACGGACGGGGCCAGTGCCGCGAGGGCCGGGGCGTAGTCGTCCAGCATCGGCTCGACCCGTCCGACCATGCCCTCCGCACGCCCGACGAGGCCGTCGGCGCGCGACGACGTGGTCTCGACCCCCGCGATGGCGGTGTCGGCGAGGGTGTTGGTCCGCGAAACGGCCTCGATGGCGGCGTCGGCCAGCGTGTTGGTCCGCGAGACGGCCTCGATGGCGGCGTCGGCCAGCGTGTTGGTGCGCCCGACGGCCTCGATCGCCGTGCCGGCCTCCTCGTTGGTCCGCGAGACGGCCTCGATGGCGGTGTCCGCCTTCTCGTTGGTCCGCGAGACGGCCTCGATGGCGGTGTCGGCCTTCTCGTTGGTGCGCGAGACGGCCTCGATGGCGGTGTCGGCCTTCTCGTTGGTCCGCGAGACGGCCTCGATGGCGGCACCGGCGACGGCGTTCGTGCGGGCCACCCCGGCGATCACGTCGTCCGCGCGGCCGACCACGCCGTCGACCCGGGCGAGGAGTGCGGAGACCTGGTCGAGCAACTCCTCCACGCGCCCCAGCGCCGCCGCCGCCCGGGGGACCAGCGCGAGCGCGTCCGCCATCCCGTCGCGTGCGCCCGTCACGGCGGCGACGACATCCGAGGGACCGGGCAGGGAGGGCAGTCTCACCCGCCGCACGCTACGCACGTCACCGGTCGGGCACATCTCGGTGGCACACCATCGGATGGTGCTGATCCGCGCACTCTGCGTTGCGCGCGTCGGGCGGTCGTCGCGGTTCGCCCCCGTATCGTGGAGGGCTCGCGCCTCCGGGCGCAGGACCACAGCGGACCACGAACAGAGGGTGTCGACACCGGTGGGGGACGAGCCGACGGCCGACGACGCGGGCAACCGCGGCGTCCCCGACGGCTCCCGGCGACACCGCGGCGGCGCCGAGCCGCTCACCGTCGAGCAACTGCTCGCCCGCCCGGGGAGCGCCGCCGGCGGCCGCCGTGCCGCCCGCAGGCAGGGGAACCTGCCCTCCGCGCCCTCCGCGCCGCCGCCGGGCGTGCGCAACGGCCTGCCGCCGGTCCCCGGCGGGAGCGCCACCCCGCCGCCCAGCCCGCCGCCCGCTCCGCAGGCCACTCCGCAGGCCGGCCTGCCGCCGGTGCCCGGTGCCGCGCCACGACCGGTCCGCCCGCGGACGCCCGGAGCGCCGGCGGACTGGGCGCCCGAGCCCCGACCCTCGCGCCGGAGCGGCCCCATCCCGCCGCTGCCCGGCACGATCCCGCCGCCGCCCCGCACCGGGAGCACGCGGATGCGTCCGCCACGGCCGGCGCCCCGGACACCCGGTCGCCGCCGGCTCGTCCGCGCCGCCGTCGCGCTCGCGGCCGTCGCGGGCGTGGTGCTGCTGTACCACCTCGGTCTCTACTTCTACGTCGACCAGAAGATCAACCGCGTCGACGCCCTGGCGGCCGACGGTCCGGAGATCCTCGCCGCCCAGCTGCAGGAATCCTCGGAGACCTACCTCGTCGTCGGCACCGGTGTCCCGGAACAGGACGGCCCCTCCTCGGTGGCGACGCTGCTCGCCTCGGTGTCCGACGACGGTGAGCGCGCCGTCCTCGTGGGCTTCCCGCCGACGGCACTGGTCGACACCCCCGTGTGCCGCACTGCCGACGGCGAGGTGCGCGCGCCCACGACGGAGGCCTTCGCCCGCTCGCTGCTCGACGGCGGGCCGTCCTGCATGGTGCGGGCGGTGCAGCAGCTGTCCGGGGTGCAGATCGACCACTACCTCGGCGTCGACCTCGCCCGTCTGCCCGGCATGGTGGATGCGCTCGGCGGCGTCCCGGTGTGCGTCGTGCCGTCGCCGGCGACCGCAGCGGCCGCCGTCCCCCCGCCGGCCGGTCCGTCGGAGTTCTCCGGCGACACGGCCGCCGGTTACCTGGCGCCCGCCGGCGAGGGCACCGATGCCACCGGCACCGCCGTCGCGGAGCGCACCCAGCGGCTCCTGACCTCGACGCTGCGGGCGGCGATGGCGCGGGAGAACGTCCTCGATCCGCTCACCCTCGCCCGGTTCCTCTCGCGGGCGGCGGACGCCCTGACCGTCGACGAGCAGACGACCCTCGGCGACCTCCGGGAACTCGCGACCTCGCTGGGCGACGTCTCCGGTGACGCCGTGGTGCGCACCGGGCTGCCGGTGGCGCAGGTCGGCCACGTGCCCGTCGGCGGCGAGGAGAGCTACGTGCTGCTCGACGGAGAGGGCACGCGCAGCCTGTTCGACGCGGTGATCGACGGCAGCCGGGTCCCCGAGGGTTTCGCCGGCGAGAGCGACGAGCCGGCCCCCGAGCCGGGGGAGGAGCCGGTCGCACCGGCCGACCCGGGGACCGCCGTGCTGGCACCGGCCGACGTCGCTGTCGACGTGCTCAACGGGACCGGCACGCGGGGGCTGGCCGCCACCGTCGCCGATGCACTGGGGGCGGAGGGCTTCGCCGTCGGCACCGTCGGCAACGCGGACGGCACGGTCAGCCAGTCGGTCGTGCGGCACGGGCCGGGCATGGTCGCGCAGGCACGCACCGTGGCCGCCGCCGTCCCGGGCTCGGTGCTGCAGGGCAGCGACGCCCTCGGGCAGACCGTCCAGCTGATCATCGGCCCCGGGTACGAATCCGTCGTGCCGGTGCCGCCGCCGGTCGCCGCCGCGGAGCCGGAGCCGGTGGCGGACACGAGAGCGGCCGCCCCCGAGGACACGAGAGCGGCCGCCCCCGAGGTGGAGGCGGCCGCAGTCCGCTGTTGAGCGTGGTCGTGAGGAGTGGGGCCCGGAGGGTCCCGCGACCGAGCGACGGAAACGCACTCAGCGTCGCAGGGGAACGGCTCCTGGCCGTGGTGTCGTCCGGAGGACGACGATGTGCTCAGCCGAAGCGGCCGGAGATGTAGTCCTCGGTCGCCTTCTGATCGGGGTTGCTGAAGATCTTCTCGGTCGGGTTGAACTCGATCAGCCGGCCCGGCTGACCCACCCCGTTGAGGTTGAAGAAGCCGGTCTGCTCGCTGACGCGCGCGGCCTGCTGCATGTTGTGCGTGACGATGACGATCGTGAAGCGCTCCTTGAGCTCGGCCATCAGGTCCTCGATGGCGAGCGTGGAGATCGGGTCGAGGGCCGAGCACGGCTCGTCCATGAGCAGCACGTCGGGCTCGACGGCGATCGCCCGGGCGATGCACAGCCGCTGCTGCTGACCGCCGGACAGGCCCGAACCCGGACGGTCGAGCCGGTCCTTGACCTCGTTCCAGAGGTTGGCGCCGCGCAGCGACTTCTCGACCAGCTCCTCGGCCTCGGCCTTCTTCATCCGCTTGTTGTTCAGCCGGTTGCCGGCGATGACGTTGTCGGCGATGGACATCGTCGGGAACGGGTTCGGGCGCTGGAAGACCATGCCGATCTGCCGGCGCACGTCGACGGGGTCGGTGTCGGAGCCGTAGAGGTCCTGGCCGTCCATGACCACCTTGCCCTCGACGCGGGCGCCCGGGATGACCTCGTGCATCCGGTTCAGCGCGCGCAGGAACGTCGACTTGCCACAGCCCGAGGGGCCGATCAGCGCGGTGATGCTGCGCGGCTCGATGGCCACGTTGACGCCCTCGACCGCCAGGAAGTTGCCGTAGTAGATGTTGAGGTCGGAGACCTCGATGCGCTTGGCCACGCGGATGTCCTCCGTGTCGGTCCGGTCAGTTACCGGTCTTGGGGGCGAAGTAGCGGCTGATCAGACGGGCGACGACGTTGAGCGCCATGACGAGCATGACGAGGACCAGCGCCGCCGTCCAGGCCCGGTCGATCGCGAACTCCGGCGGGACGCCGGGCTGGGTGAGCTGGTAGTAGGCGTAGACCGGCAGGGTCGCCATGCGACCGTCGAAGGGGTCGAAGTTGGTGACGTTGGTGATGCCGACGGTGATCAGCAGGGGCGCGGTCTCGCCGATGACCCGGGCGATGGCGAGGGTGACGCCGGTGCCGATGCCGGCGATGGCGGTGGGGAGCACGACCTTGGTGATCGTCCGCCACTGCGGGACGCCGAGGGCGTAGGACGCCTCGCGCAGTTCGTTGGGGACGAGCTTGAGCACCTCTTCGGCGGAACGGACGACGACCGGGATCATCAGCACCGACAGCGCGACGGCACCCATGATCCCGAGCCGGATACCGGGGCCGAAGAAGAGCTCGAACAGCGCGTAGGCGAACAGGCCGGCGACGATCGAGGGGATGCCGGTCATGACGTCGACGAAGAACGTGATCGAGCGCTTGAGCCGGCCCTGGGCGTACTCGACCAGGTAGATCGCCGTCATCAGGCCGATGGGCACCGAGATGAGCGTGGTCAGCAGGGTGATGATCAGCGTGCCCATCAGCGCGTGGTACGCGCCGCCGCCCTCTCCCACGATGCCCGACAGGGAGGCGGTGAAGAACTCGGCGTCCAGCCGCTCGATCCCACGGCCGACCACGGTCCAGACCAGCGCAGCCAACGGCACCATGGCGATGCCGAAGGCGCTGGTCACGAGCGAGGTGACCAGCCGGTCGGTCGCCTTCCGCTGGCCCTCGGTGGCGCGGGCCACCACGTAGACCGCGATCGTGCCGAGGATGACCGCGTAGATGACGAACAGGACGATGTTGAACCCCGTGAGCGCACTCAGCAGTGCGGCGACGGCGGCCGCGGCGGCGAAGACGGCCAGCGGCGCGTAGCGCGGCAGGCTCCGCTGGTGCTGGGGCGGCTGCGACGTGGCGGAGGACCCGGCGGTGGGGGTGGGCGTCTGGACGCTCATCAGTTCGCTCCGGAGAAGTCGGACCGGCGGTTGACGACCCAGCGCGCCAGCATGTTGACGGCGAGCGTGATCACGAACAGGGCGAGACCACTGGCGATCAGCGCGTTGACCTCGATCCCGGTGGACTCGGGGAAGTCGAGCGCGATGTTGGCCGCGATGGTGGCCGGGTTGGCGCTGCTGATCAGGTTGAAGGTGATGCCGCCGGAGACCGAGAGAATGATCGCCACGGCCATCGTCTCCCCCAGCGCCCGGCCGAGCCCCAGCATCGCGCCGCCGATGATGCCGCTCTTGCCGTAGGGGAGGACCGCCATGCGGATCATCTCCCAGCGGGTGGAGCCCAGCGCCAGGGCCGCCTCCTTGTGCAGGGTGGGCACCTGGCGGAAGACCTCGCGCGAGATCGCGCTGATGATCGGCAGGATCATGATCGCCAGGACGAGGCTGACGGTGAACATCGTCCGGCCGGTGGACGACGCCGGCCCGGCGAAGAGCGGGACGAAACCGAGGTTCTCCTCGAGCCACCGGAAGAAGGGGACGAGCTTCGGGGCGAGCCAGAAGATGCCCCAGAAGCCGTAGACGATGCTGGGGATGGCAGCGAGCAGGTCCACGACGTAGCCCAGCCCCTGAGCCAGCCGGCGTGGTGCGTAGTGGGTGATGTACAGCGCGATCGCCACGGCGAGGGGGGTGGCGATCACCAGGGCCAACGCGGCGGAGAGCAGCGTGCCGAACAGCAGCGGCGCGATGTAGGCGACCAGGCCCTCGTCACCGGGGATCTCCTCGGTCGACGCGGTGAACGCCGGGAACGCCTCGAGGATCAGGAAGGCCGTGACGCCGGCGAGGATGACGAGGATCAGGATGCCGGCGCCCTTGGCGGTGCCGGCGAAGACCCGGTCTCCTGGCCTGCGCGGTGCGGTGGTGGTGGGCTGGTCGGGCGCCGTCTGGGTGGCTGTCACCGCTGCTCCGTGGGGTTCCGGGTCGGGTGGTGCGGAGGGTTCGCCGCCGTGGTGCGGGCGGCGCAGCGGCCCGGAACGTCGGTGGACGTCCCGGGCCGCTGGTGCTGGTGCGGGATCACCAGGGTGTCAGGTCACCCGGCGGTGATCGCGTCGATCGCCGTCTGCGCCTGCTCGCGCAGCCCGTCGGAGATCGGCGCGGCGCCTGCGGCGTCGGCCGCGGCCTGCTGGCCGTCCTCGCTGATGATGTAGGACATGTAGTCCGCGACGAGGTCGGCGGTCTCCTGGTCGTCGTACTCGATGCAGCCGACGTGGTAGCTGATCAGCACGATCGGGTAGTTGCCCGACTCGGTGGTGTCGCGGGCCAGCTCGATGGCGAAGTCGTACTCGCCGCGGCCCTCGAGCACCTCGGAGTTCTCCACCACCGCGGCGGCTGCCTCGGCGGTCGGCTCGACGAACTCCTCGCCCACACCGACGTTGACGACGCCGAGGTCGCCGGCCTGGCTCAGGTCGGCGTAGCCGATCGCGCCGTTGCCGGCGCCGACGGCCTGGACGACACCGGAGGTGCCCTGGGCGGCCTCGCCACCGGCCACCGGCCAGTCGCCGCTGGGCTCGTTCGGCCACGCGTCACCGGCGGCGGCGGCCAGGTACTCGGTGAAGTTCTCCGTGGTGCCCGACTCGTCGGACCGGTTCACCGGCGTGATCGCCAGGTCGGGAAGGGTGGCGTCCGGGTTCGCCTCGGCGATGGCCGGGTCGTTCCAGTTGGTGATGTCCTGATTGAAGATCCCGGCGATGACCTCGGGCGTGAGGTTCAGCTCGTCGACGCCCTCGAGGTTGTAGACGACCGCGATCGGCGAGATGTAGTTCGGCAGCTCGAAGATCTCGCCACCGGCGCAGCGCTCCTGGGCCGCGGCGAGCTCCTCCTCATCCAGGGCGGCGTCGGAGCCGGCGAAGTCGGTGCCCCCCTCGATGAACTGGTCACGGCCACCGCCGGAGCCGATCGGGTCGTAGTTGACCGTCACGTCCGGCTGCACCTCGGTGTACCCGGCCCGCCAGCCCTGCATGGCAGCTTCCTGGCTGCTCGCGCCCGCGCCGACGAGCGTGCCGCTGAGCGACTCCTCGCCACTGGCGGTGCCGCCGCCCTCGTTACCGGAGTCGGACTCGTTGGAGGCGCCGCATGCGCTGAGCGCGAGGGTGCCGGCGAGCGCCAGGGACAGCGTGAGCGCACGGGACTTGGTGCTGAGCTTCAACTCTGAGCCTCTCGACATGAGCCCGGCTCTTCCGGGCAGCAGTGGACCGATCGACTGGAAAGCTAGGGAGCCGAAGTGGCCGGATCCCCCGGCGTGGGTTAACGGGCGATGAACGCGGGCTGAGGCCTGGCTCACGACCGGTGGGACGTGTCACATCAGGTCGATGAACGGCGGCGCGTCCCTCTGTACATAACGGTCAGGTAACGGTATTGATGAGGGGTTGTCGCGGTTCCGGGCGCCTTCGGTCCGCCGTCGCACGCGCGGCCGTTCGAGGTCGCCAACCCTAGGAGACGGATCCGACGCGCACCGGAACAGCAGGTGAAGGTGCCGCTGCGCGGCCTCCGCACGTGCCGATGCCTCCCGGTGCCAGTGCCTACCGGTGCCGGTCCGGCCGTGGCTCGCGCCGCCAGGACACGTCGACGGCGAACCGGGTGAAGCCGCGGCGCTCGTACAGCCGGACGGCGGCCTCGTTGTCCTCCTCGACGTAGAGCAGGACCGAGCCCAGCCCCTGCCGCCGGAGGTGGGCCAGGCCGAGGTCGGTGAGCACGCCGCCCAGCCGCAGGCCCTGGGCGTCGGGGTCGACGCCGAGCACGTAGATCTCACCCACCGGGTCGGGGCCGGCGTCGCCGGCGGGATGGACCTTGGTCCAGTGGGAGCCCAGGAGTGTGCCCCCGGCGTCCGGGTCGCGGCGCCACGCCATCAGGAAGCCGTCGGCGTCGAACCACGGCTCGGCCTCCCGCAGCTCCAGGTCGGCCCGCGTCATGCGCCCCTGCTCGGGGTGCCAGTCGAACGCGCGGGCGTTGACCCGCAGCCACGCCTCCTCGTCCCGGCCGGGACGGAAGGGGCGGACGTGCACGTCGCCGGGCAGCTCCGGTCGCGGGTCGGGATCGATGCCGGCGAGGTCGCGCCGCATCTGCAGCAGCACCCGGGCTCGGGTGAAGCCATGGGGCGCCAGCAGCTCCGCCGAGCCGGGCAGGTCGCCGTGCGCCCAGATGCTCAGCGGCCGGTCGCCCGCGAGGTCGAGGAGCTGCCCGAGCAGCGCACGGCCGTGGCCGCGTCGCCGGTGCTCCGGGTGCACGGCGAGTTCGGCTCCGCCGTCGTCGTACCGGGCGTACCCGGCCAGCGTGCCGCCGTCGCGGACGACGACGTCGTGCCCGCCGGCGGCGCCGCGCTGCAGCCGCAGCTCGGTCTCCTCGGAGACCGGGCGGACGCCGTCGGCCGCGGCCGCGGCGCGCAGCAGCGACAGGACCGCGTCGACGTCGACGCCGGGCTCGGAGCTCATCGCCCCATCAGACCAGCTCGGCGTCGCTCTCGGCCTTCGGGCCCCGGGACGTCGCGTCGGCCACCTGCTGGTCGAGCTTGTAGCCGACGTTGCGGACGGTGCCGATCAGGGCCTCGTGCTCGGTGCCGAGCTTGGCGCGCAGCCGGCGCACGTGGACGTCGACGGTGCGGGTGCCGCCGAAGTAGTCGTAGCCCCAGATCTCCTGCAGCAGCTGCGCGCGGGAGAACACCCGGCCCGGGTGCTGGGCCAGGTACTTGAGCAGCTCGAACTCCTTGTAGGTGAGGTCGAGCGGGCGGCCCCGCAGCTTGGCCGAGTAGCTGTGCTCGTCGATGACCAGCTCCCCGGCCTGCGTCACGCCCTTGTCGGCGCCGTCGGCGGGGGTCGTGGCCGCGAGCCGGCGGGCGGTCGCCCACTTGAGCCGGGCGTCGACCTCGGCGGGGCCGGCGGTGTCGAGCAGGACGTCGTCGACGCCCCAGTCGGCCGAGAGCGCCACCAGGCCGCCTTCGGAGAGGACCGCGACGAGCGCGGCGGCCACGCCGGTGGAGGAGAGGAGCCCGCACAGCGTCCGGGCGCGGATGAGGTCGTGCCGGGCATCCACCAGGACGACGTCGCCGGAGTCCCCGTCGAGCAGGCTGGAGAGCTCTGGAGCGACGACGCGGACCTGGTGCCCGAGCAGTCCGAGGGCGGGCAGCACCTCGGTCGTGGCCTGTCGCGCCGAGGTCATGAGGACCAGTCGCATGTCGTCTCCTCGAGGGTTCCCACGACGCGCAGCCGTGGCGGCCGTCGACGACGCTGTCGAGGTGAGAAGGCAGGATAGCCGACGGCTCCCCGGGTGGGCAGCTGTCGGCGCCGAACCTCCCTCGCGGCGGTGACCGGCCGGACGCCCGTGGTCTGCGACCATCGAGGGTGTGACCAGCGCCGTCCCCACGTCCCGCCTGACCGCGCGGGAGCACCACCTCCCCGCGGCGGCGTTCGCGGTCGTCGCCGTCGCGCTGCTCGTGGGGCTACCCGAGGTGCTGGGCCAGACCGGGCGGCTGGCCGCCGTGCTGGTGC
The DNA here is from genome assembly GCA_042090795.1 of Blastococcus sp. Lineage (GTDB taxonomy): Bacteria > Actinomycetota > Actinomycetes > Mycobacteriales > Geodermatophilaceae > Blastococcus. Next base: position 325,077 of record JBELIQ010000001.1, read on the forward strand.
TCCAGCTGGGTCTCGTCCTGTGCTGGGTGCTGGTCACCGGCGCCCAGGGCTTCGCCGGGTCGCTGGCGGTGGGCGCGGGCGCCGCGGTCGCCGCTGACCTGGCCCTGGTCCTGCCCGAGGAGCCCGAGCTGGGTGATCTGCTCGCGGTGATCGGCGTCGGGTTCCTGGCGGCCGTGCTGCAGCAGATGTCCCGCCGCTCCCGGCACGAGCTGGTGGCCTCGTTGTCGCTCTCGGTGCTCATGCTGGTCGCCGTCGCCTCGCTGGCGTCCCTGCTGCTGCTGGGCCGCACCGACGCCGGTTCCGAGCGGGCCTTCGTGGCGCTGCTGGCGATCGGCGCCGCGCTGGTCGTCGGTCATCTCGTGGACCTGGTGCTGCCGCGGCCGCAACTGGCCGACGGAGTGCCGCGCGGCCTGGTGGCCGTGGTCCTCGCCGTCCTCGCCGGCGCGGCGGTGGCCTACCTGGCGGCCGGCACGGGGGACGCGCTGGACGGCGAGCGGGCCCTGGTGCACGGCGGCGTGGCGGCCGGGGTGGCGGCGCTGACCGCCCTGGTGGCCAGCTACGTGGTCGTGGAGGCCACGACCATCGACGCAGCCCACGGCACCACCGACGCAGACGACGCAGCAGACGCGGACGACGCCGCCGTCGACGGGGACGCCGGGGAGCAGGACTTCTCCCGGTGGGTGCTGCCGGTCATCCAGGTGGCGCTTCCCCTGACCGCCTGCGCACCCGTCGTCCTGGCACTCCAGGCGACCCTGTGAGGGCGCTGCTGGTCGTCCTGCTCCTGCTGGCGGGACTGGGGTTGCTGGCCGACCGGGTGGCCGTCGGCATCGCCGAGGACCGGGTGGCCCAGGAGCTGGTCGGCAAGGGAGGCGTGGTCGGCACCCCTGAGGTGGACATCGCCGGATTCCCCTTCCTCACCCAGGCGGTCGCCGGCCGGTACGAGGACGTGCGCGTCGCGCTCGACGCCGAGGAGCTCGGCCAGCCGGGGGGCACGCGGGCCTCGGTCTCGCTGCGGGGAGTGCAGGTGCCGTTGTCGGCGGTGCTGTCCGGATCGGTCACGGAGGTTCCGGTGGACCTGATCGACGGGGCGGCCACGCTCTCCTACGAACTCCTGGCCGCCGAGATCGGCGCCGGCACCACGCTGGCTCCGGAGGCCGACGGGCTGCGGATCGACAGCACCGTCGAGGTGCTCGGCCGGACCCTGCCCGTCTCCGCCGCAGGGACGGTCGCCCTCGAGGGCGACCAGCTGGTGATCGACGTCGACCGGGCCACGGGGGCCGGGGTGGAGCTCCCCTCCTTCCTCGTCGACCGGGCCAGCGACCTGCTCGGCCTGCGCTACACCCTCCCGGAGCTGCCGTTCGGGCTGCGGATCACCGGCGTGGCCCCCGCGGTGGACGGCGTCCAGGTGCGGGTGGAGGCGGCCGACGCGGTGCTGGCGGCGGAATAGCCGGCCGCCCCGGGCCGGTTGCCGGGAGGGTGACGCCGCAGACCACCCCGGCCGCCGGGGCCCTCGCGCGCCTCGGTGTGCGCCCCGAGGAGGCCGAGCTGACCGTCGTCCAGTTCTCGACGGCGTTCTGCGGCCCGTGCCGGGCGACGAGGGCGCGGCTGCAGCAGCTGCGGACCACCCGCCCGGGCCTGGCCTACGTGCACGTGGACGCGGAGAGCCACCTCGACGAGGTGCGTGCCCTGGACGTCCGGAGCACCCCCACGCTGTTCTTCCTGGACCGGACCGGTGCGGTGCGCGACCGCAGCGACCGGGCCCTGGGCGCGGCGGAGCTGACCGCACTGGTCGACGCCCGGCTGGGGGCCGGCCGGTGATCCGCTACCCTCGCGCCGTGGGCATCCTGCTGACCTCGCGCCGCACAGTCGACCTGTGCCGCGTCGGCAGCTGCCTGTGTCCGGCCCCCTGAGGGCGGCACTCCTGTCGTCCAGACGCGCGCGAACGCCGTCGGGATGGCTCTTCCTCCCCTGATCCGCGCGTTCGGGCGATCCGTGTCCAGCTGCTCGCACCTGACCGATCCCACCGCACACCGATCATCCGGAGGACCACCACCATGAGCCGCAACGACGTGCTCGTCACCGTCGACTGGGTCCAGGACCACCTGGACCAGCCCGGCATCGTCTTCGTCGAGGTCGACGAGGACGCCAGCGCCTACGACGGCGGCCACATCGAGGGCGCCGTCAAGCTGGACTGGAAGCAGGACCTGCAGGACCCGCTGCGCCGCGACTACCTCGACAAGACCGCCTTCGAGGCGCTGCTCTCGTCCCGCGGCATCGCCAACGACGACACCGTGGTGCTCTACGGCGGCAACAACAACTGGTTCGCCGCCTACGCCTACTGGTACTTCAAGATCTACGGCCACCGCGACGTCAAGCTGATGGACGGCGGCCGCAAGAAGTGGGAGCTCGACGGGCGCCCCCTGTCCAAGGACGCCGTGCAGCGCCCCGCGACCCAGTACGTGGCCGCCGAGCCCGACCTCTCGATCCGCGCCTTCCGCGACGAGGTCGTGGCCGCCATCGGCAGCAAGAACCTGGTCGACGTGCGCTCGCCCGACGAGTTCTCCGGCAAGATCCTCGCCCCCGCCCACCTGCCCCAGGAGCAGTCGCAGCGGGCCGGGCACGTGCCCACGGCGATCAACATCCCGTGGAGCAAGGCCGCCAACGAGGACGGCACCTTCAAGAGCGACGAGCAGCTGGCCGCCCTCTACGGCGAGCAGGGCTTCGACGACAGCCGCGAGACCATCGCCTACTGCCGCATCGGCGAGCGCTCCAGCCACACCTGGTTCGTGCTCAGCGAGCTGCTCGGCAAGAAGAACGTCAAGAACTACGACGGCAGCTGGGTCGAGTACGGCTCGCTCGTCGGCGTCCCGATCGAGAAGTGAGCTGACATGTGCGGAGCACCGAAGCAGGGCGGCACCCTCGCGGGCATCGACCTGAGCACGCAGACGGTCATCCAGGGCTCGGTCTGGCACGACGGCGCCCCGGTGGCCGGCGCCTACGTCCGGCTGCTGGACGGCACCGACGAGTTCACCGCCGAGGTGGTCACCAGCCCCGAGGGTGAGTTCCGGTTCTTCGCCGCCCCCGGCACCTGGAAGGTCCGCACCCTCGCCCCGGTGGGCAAGGGCGAGCGGGCCGTCGACGCCGAGGTCGGCCTCAACGAGACGACGATCGTCATCGCGTAAGGACCCCGTCCTCCTCACCGCTCGCACGCTCGCGGTGAGCCTCTGGACGGGGCCGCCCGCTCGGGCGGCGGTGCGCCCGTCCCGGCTCCGGCCGGGGCGGGCGCTGTCGTGTCATTCGACGCCGGGAGGGAGGACGTTCGGTCCGGCCTCGGCCGGGCGCGGCCGGTCCTCCCGGTAGGCGCGCACGGCGACGATCGCGACGTCGTCCTCGCCCGCCCGGGGCACGAGCCGGGCCAGCAGGGTGTCGAGCAGCTCGTCCAGCGGCCGCCCGCCGAGGTCGCTCAACGCGTCCTGCAACCGGGCCATGCCCTCGTCCAGGTCGGAGCCGCGCCGTTCGAGGAGGCCGTCGGTGACCAGCAGGAGCGTGTGGTCGGAGTCCAGGTCGGCGGTGTGGTCATGGCGCTCGGCCGACGGGTCGACGCCGAGCATCAGGTCCGGCTCGGACTCCAGCACGCGCGAGCTGCCGTCGGGCGCGAGCAGCAGCGGGGGGACGTGCCCGGCGTTGCTCCAGCGCACCACCCGGCGCCCGGCGACGGGGACGTCGGGGTGGCGCTCGATGCGGGCGAGGACGGCGGTGGCGAGGGTGCCGACCGCGAGGCCGCGGGCGGCCCGGTCCGTGCGGCCCAGCGTCGTCGCGGGCGTCTCGTCGTTGTCGTAGGCCAGGGCCCGCAGGAGTCCGCGCAGCTGCCCCATCGCGGCCGCCGCGTCGCTGCCGTGGCCCACGACGTCGCCGATGGCGATCACCGTCGCGCCGTCGGGCTGCAGGAACGCGTCGTACCAGTCGCCGCCGACCTGGGACTCGTGGCCGGCCGACTGGTAGCGGACGACGACGTGCAGGTGGTCGGGCTCGGGTGGCGGGGTGAGCAGCGCCTGCTGGAGCCTGTCGGCCAGGGCGCGCGACGTGGCGGCCTCGCGGGCCAGCCGGTCGATCTCGGCGGCCTGCTGCTCGGCCGCGCGCCGGTCGGTGAGGTCGCGGAACGAGACGATGACGCCGGTGACCGCGCCGTCCTCGACGGTCGGCACCGCGATGAGTTCCACCGGCACCGGCGTGCCGTCCTTCCGCCAGAACACCTCGTCGTCGGCGGTGACCGTCCGGCCGGTGCGCAGCGCCTGCCAGACCGGGCACTCCTCCCGCGGGTAGGGAGATCCGTCGAGGCGGTGGGAGTGCAGCAGGCGGTGCTGGTCGACCGTGCGCTGCTCCTCCAGCGGGTAGCCGGTGAGGCGGACGGCGGAGGGGTTGACGAACTCGACGCGGCCCTCGGCGTCGAGGCCGTAGATCCCGTCGGCGACGTTGGCCAGCACCCACTCGTAGCGGGCGAGAGCGCGTGCGAGCTCCTCCTCGGGCGTCCGCACGGGCACCTCCGTGTCCTGGCCGGGGGCCGCGCCGGACCGGCTGCCGGCGTCGCAGATCCCGCTCGCACGGATCATAGGCGCCGCGGCAGGGCGGCCCGGCCCGATCGGCGGCCGCGGTGGCGGAGCTGCCACGCGGCGGCCAGCAGCACGGCGACGCCCAGGGCGACGCCCCCGCCCCACGTGGCGGCGTCGTAGACGGCCTCGCCGACGCCGTCCGCCGATGCGGCGGCGGCCGTGCCGGTGATGCAGCCGGTCACCACCAGGAGCACCCACGGCCACCGGCGACCGGGCCGGCCGGACGGGCGGACCGGGGCGCGCAGCCACCAGCGCACCCCCCAGCCGATCAGCACCAGCCCGCCCAGGACGCTGGCGACGTACTGCAGCCACCGGTAGCCGGGCATGAGGCCCCACTGCTCGGAGAGCAGGGGGAACGTCGCGGGCCCCCACCGGCCGGCGTGGGTGAACTCGTCCCAGAAGACGTGGGTGGCTGCGCCCACGGCGGCCGCGAGCACGGTCCGGGCCACCCGGCTCGCCGTCGAGACCCGGACGCGCAGGCCCACGGGGACACCGATCAGCCGGCTGCGCAGCTGCGCGGGTGCGGCGCGCAGCGCCGGCTCGGCGAGCAGCCCGTGCCAGAGCGCCCAGGCCGCGAGGGCGAGCAGCACGTCCACGGTGACGACGGCGGTGGCGGTGTGCGTGCGCCAGCCGAGGTCGAACGGCAGGTAGAAGGGGAGGTCGGGGGCGAGGCTGCCCATGACCAGCGCGGACGCGGGCAGCGGTGTGCGGAGGAACGGCAGCACGGCCGCCGCGTGGCTCGGGGTGAAGGGCACTCAGAGGCCGATCAGGGCGGCCAGCTCGGTCATGGCGCGGTCGAAGTAGCGGTCGCCGTCCTCGACCGAGCCGACGAAGTGGCCGAACAGCTCGAAACTGAGCGTGCCGAACAGCGAGCTCCAGGCCAGCAGTCCCCGCACCCGCGCCGTCTCGTCGATCGCCGTGTGGTCCCCGCCGAGGGCAGCCGCCGCCGCGTCGCTGATGAGCGCGGCATCGCGTTCGCCGGTGCCCTCGGGGAGGGCGCCGGACCGGGCGGCGTCCCCGATGATGCGGCCCAGCACCACCCCCACCCGGGCGGCCGCCGGCACGGTGTCCTGCGGTGCGGCGTAGCCGGGTACGGGGGAGCCGTAGAGCAGCGCGTACTCGTGCGGATGGGCCAGCGCCCACGATCGCACCGCGCGGCAGACGGCCAGCCAGCGCACCCGGGGCGCGTCCTCCGGGCGGTCGGCCGCCTCGGCGGCCTCCCCCAGGGCGTCGTAGCCGTCGATGATCAGCCGGGTCAGCAGGTCGTCCCGGCTCGGGAAGTACCGGTAGACCGCGGACGAGACCAGGCCCACGTCGCGGGCGACGGCGCGCAGCGACAGGGCTGCGGCGCCGACCTCGGCCAGCTGGCGCCGGGCGGCGGCGGTGATCTCCTCGGTCAGCTCGGCGCGGACACGTTCCCGGGCGGTCGGCACGCCGCCCATGGTGCCGGGCGAGATCACCGATCGCAAGAGAGAGCGGTGCTCTTGACAGGGCAGGTGTCCGAATGGAACATCGCTCCTGAACGAGAGCACCGCTCTCGACACTCGGAGGAGATCGCCATGGCACTGCACGTCATCGTCGGCAAGGGTCCGGTCGGCACGACGACCGCCGAGGAGCTGACCACCCGCGGGCACCGGGTGCGCGTGCTCTCCCGCAGTGGCGGCGTCTCCACCGACGCGATCGAGCACCGGCAGATGGACGCCGTGGATGCCGACGCCCTGATGCGGGCCGCCGCCGGCGCCGACGCGCTCTACAACGCGGTCAACCCCGCCTACCACCGCTGGGCCACCGACTGGCCGCCGGTCGCCGCGGCGCTGCTGACCGCAGCCGAGCGCACCGGCGCCGTCCTGGTGACCATGGGGAACCTGTACGGCTACGGGCGGCCCTCGGGCCCGATGACCCCGGAGACGCCGCTCGCGGCCGCCGACGTCAAGGGCCGGGTCCGGAACCGGATGTGGGCAGACGCCCTGGCCGCGCACGAGGCCGGCCGGGTCCGGGTCGCCGAGGCCCGGGCCGCGGACTTCGTCGGCCCGCAGGTCCCCGCGGCCCAGTCGCACCTGGTCCGGCAGCTGCCCGCCCTGCGCGCCGGTCGCCGGGCCTGGGTCGTCGGCGACCCCGACGTCCGCCGCAGCTGGGCCTACCTGCCCGACGTCGCCGCCACGCTGGCCACCCTCGGTACCGACGAGCGCGCGCTGGGGCGGGCCTGGCACGTGCCCACCACCGCCCCGCGCACCCAGCGGGAGGCGCTGGGGGACCTCGCCGCGGCGATGGGTGCGCCCGCACCGCGGGTCAGCGGCATCCCGTGGCCCGTGCTGCGCGCGGTCGGGCTCGGCGTCCCGATGATGCGGGAGGTCGTGGCCATCCGGCACCAGTGGGACGCGGAGTACGTCTCCGACGGGAGCGCGACGACCGCCGCCTTCGGGCTGACCGCGACGCCGTGGGACGACGTGCTGCGGGCGACCGTCGCGGGAGTGCCGGCGCCCGCCTGAGGTGCCTGCCCGGGGCCGCCCGCCCGAGGTCGCCCGCCTGGAGCCATGGCGGCCCGGCGTCACTACCGTGGCCCCCATGGTTTCTGCCTGGGCCCTGGTCACCCTGGCGGCGCTGGCCGCGCTCTCCTGCGGCTACGGCGCCGTCCTCCTGTCCCGCCGTCCGACGGCGGGCCGGCGATGAGCGCGCCGACCGAGCTGCCGGTCCCCGACACCGTCGACGTCCGCAGCGGGCCGGAGGTCTCCGACCAGCTGCTGTCGGTGCTCCCGCTGCTGGGGGAGTGGCACGGCGAGGGCGTCCTCGCCGGCGCCGCGGCCGGCTCCGACCGGGATCTCCGGTTCGGGCAGTGGGTGCGGTTCAGCCACGACGGTCGCGGGTTCCTGGCCTACGACTCGCGCACCTGGCGGCTCACCGACGACGGACAGGTCGTCGGCCCGGACGTGCGCGAGACCGGGTTCTGGCGGCCGCGCGGCGACGGTGACGACGTCGAGCTGCTGGTGGCCGGTGCGGACGGCGTGCTGGAGATCTACGTCGGCACCGCCCGGACGACGACGAGCTGGGAGCTGGCCACCGACGTCGTCGCCCGCACCCCCGATGCGCCGGAGGTGACCCGCGCGGTCCGCCTGTACGGCATCGTCGAGGGCGCGCTCATGTACGCCGTCGACCGCGCCGTCGGCGACGGGGAGCTGCGGCCCACGATGTCCGCCCGGCTGGAGAGGATCCGATGACCGACGCGCTCCCGGAGACGCCGCGTCAGGTGGCCGACGCCTACGTCGCCGCTGCCTGCGAGCTCGACCCGATCCTCGCCACCCAGCTCGGCGCCCGGCCCGGCGACGACCGGTTGCCCGACCTCTCCCCGGAGGGCCTGGAGGCCGAGGTCGCCCTGGTCCGCGACACCCTGGCCGAGCTCGACCGGGTGCTGGCCGCCGACCCCTCGCTCGACGACGACCCGGTCGAGCGGCGCTGCGCCCGGCTGCTGCGCGAGCGGCTCACCGCGGAGCTGGACGCGCACTGGGCCGGCGACGGTTTCCGCACGCTGAACATCCTGTTCTCGCCCATCCACTCGGTCCGGCAGGTCTTCACCCTGATGCCGACGGCCACCGACGAGGACTGGGCGGTCGTCGCCCGCCGCATCGCCCGCGTCCCCGAGGCCTACCGCGGCTACCGGGAGACGCTGGAGGAGGCGGTGCGCCGCGACCTGCTCGTCGCCCCGCGCCAGGTGCGCACGGTCGTGGAGCAGCTCGACGAGTGGCTGGCCGGCCCGTTCTTCACCTCGTTCGTGGCCTCGGGCCCCGAGGCGCTGCAGCCGGAACTGCTCGCCGCGGCGGCGGCGGCCGACGCCGCGGTCGCCGACATCCGCGACCACCTGCGCGACGAGTACGGCCCCCGCACCGAGGGCGTGCCCGACGCCGTCGGACGCGAGCGGTACGCGATGGCGGTGCGCCGCTGGACCGGCTCGGACCTCGGCCCGGACCAAGGGCTCGAGGAGGCCTACGCCTGGGGCTGGGCGGAGCACAAGCGGATCCTGGCCGAGCAGCGCGTCGAGGCCGACCGCGTCCAGGCCGGCGCGACGCCGATGGAGGCGATGCGGGTGCTGGCCACCAGCGGACCTGCCGTGGAGGGCGTGGAGGAGATCCGCGTCCGGCTGCAGTCGATGATGGACGAGGCCATCCTCGAGCTGGACGGCACGCACTTCGACCTCGCCGAGCCGCTGCGCCGGGTCGAGGCGATGATCGCGCCTCCGGGCAGCGCGGCCGCGCCGTACTACACGCGCCCCTCGCAGGACTTCTCCCGGCCCGGCCGCACCTGGCTGCCCACCCTGGGCCGGACGCGCTTCCCGCTCTGGGACCTGGTGTCGATCTGGTACCACGAGGGCGTTCCCGGCCACCACCTCCAGCTGGCCCAGTGGGCGCACGTCGCGCAGGAGCTCTCGACCTACCAGACGTCGGTGGGCTCGGTGGGCGCCAACGTCGAGGGCTGGGCGCTGTACGCCGAGCGGTTCATGGACGAGCTGGGCTACTTCCCGGACCCCGGCACCCGGCTCGGGTTCCTCGACGCCCAGCAGCTGCGCTCGGTGCGGGTCGTCATCGACATCGGCATGCACCTGCAGCTGCCGATCCCGGACGACGCCGAGGGCGTGCTCGCGGAGCACCGCGGGCAGCCGTGGACGCCGGACCTGGCCCGCGCATTCCTGGGTGAGAACTCCGGTGCCGCACTCGCCTTCCTCGACAGCGAGCTGGTCCGCTACCTGGGCATCCCCGGGCAGGCGATCAGCTACAAGCTGGGGGAGCGCGCCTGGCTGGCCGGCCGGGAGAAGGCCCGGCAGGCGCGCGGGGCGGCGTTCGACCTCAAGGCGTGGCACATGGCCGCGCTGTCGCAGGGGTCGCTGGGGCTGGACGACCTCGAGGCCGAGCTCGCGCAGCTGTAGGCGTCAGCGGCCGCGAGGGCGCGGGTTGCGGGTGTCGGCCGTGAAGGCGATGGAGTCGTCCGGCCCGCTCGGCGCGGCCTCGATCCCGGGCGTGTCCAGGACCTCGGCGATGCAGGCCGCCGAGCCGCCCACGTAGGTGCTGGTCAGGTCGATGTCGGTGACCACGCACCAGGCCTGGTCGGCCGGCCACCACACGTTCGCGCTCTGCTCGTGCGGCTCGGGTGCGAGGTTGCGGACGGCGTCGGTCGCGGCGCCGCGGACGAGCACGACGTCGTGCTCGCCGCGCAGCAGCAGCCGGGGCGGGTCCTCGGGATCGGGCAGGTCGAAACCGAAGCCGTCCCACCGGCCGAACAGGCAGTCCTGCGGCGTCGAGGTGTGCCGGGAGAGGACGGCGGCGAGCCGGCCGGCCACCGCCACGGGCAGGTGTCCCTCCGCGGGGCCGTCGTCCCAGAACACGGACTGGTGCTCGGAGGGCTGGGCGTCCCAGCTGCCGGTGATGGTGTGCCACTGCATCAGCCGGTGGGCGGTGGTGCCGTTGTACGCGGCCACCTCGGCCCAGCTCACCTCGACGTCGTCGTCCCCGGCGTAGCGGACCGCCGGGTGGAAGACCCGGGCATAGGCCGCGAAGGTGGCGGGGAGCAGGGCGGCCACGGTGGCCGGCTCGCCGCGGCGGCGGGCGGCGGAGATCCAGACGCCGCAGGAGACGTCCGTCTCGACCGGTAGGCCACCGAGGTGCATGGGGCGCAACCTACCGGGAGAACGGACAACCCCCGGGCTGCTCCGCGGCGCTGTCCTCCGGAGAGGGAGCTGCACGCGGGCCGACTGGACAAATGTCGGCGGCCCGGGGGTCGGGTGACTGTCCGGTTCTCGCTCGCCGCCGTACGACGGACGGGCGATCTGCCGTCGTTGAGGCTCAGCCGGGATTGCGCGGAGCCCGAACGGGCGGCCCATCTGGACGGCGGCTAGCGGACAGCCACCTCACGAGTCCTGTAGCTATGCAAAGTTACGGACCACCTCCTCTCTCGTGTACGACGAAAGTACGTCGCTGGGAGAGGCTCGGCAACGACGATTTGTCAGCCGTCGGCGAACGGCCTGGCCGGCCGACCGGGCGGGGGTGCGCCGTCCCAGTCCGGGTCGTGGTCGGCCTCGTCGTCCACGGTCTCGTAGGCCGGCGGGGGAGCGTCGTCCTCGTCCCCGAGCGGCCCGCCGGCGTAGGTGCTCCCCGGGGGCGGGGTGGCCGGCTGGCCCGGCTGCTGCGCCACGCGGTCGTCCACGGCATCCCAGGCGTCGGGGATGCCGTCCTGGTCGACGTCGCGGGACTCCGCGGCGTACATCTGCTTGTAGCGGCGGTTCCGCATCCGCAGGATCACGGCGGCGAGCAGTGCGGCGAGCAGGGTCCCGAAGAGGATGCCGACCTTCGCGTGGTCGAAGCTCTCCGGGTCGTCGACGTAGGCGAGCTCGGTGATCAGCAGCGAGACCGTGAACCCCATCCCGCCCAGCAGGGCCAGCCCCACGACGTCCGGCCAGCCCAGGTTCTCGTCGAGCTGGGCACGGGTGAACCGGGAGACCAGCCAGGTGGCGCCGGTGATGCCGATCGCCTTGCCGGCGACCAGGCCGACGATGATGCCGATCGCGATGTCGTCACCCAGGGACTCGGCGAAGCCGGAGAGGCCACCGACCGCCACCCCGGCGGAGAAGAAGGCGAAGACCGGCACCGCGATGCCCGCCGAGATCGGCCGGATGAGGTGCTCGAAGTGCTCGGCCATGCCCGGGCCGGCGTCCGGCCCGCCGGCCGCCGTGCTGCGGACCACCGGCACGGTGAAGGCCAGCAGCACGCCGGCGACCGTCGCGTGCACGCCGGACTCGTGCATCAGCACCCAGGTGAGGGCGGCGAGCGGCAGCAGCAGCCACCAGGAGCGGATCCGCTTCTGCACGAGGTAGCCGAACGCCGCCAGCGGGAGCAGCGACAGCAGCAGGGCCGGGACGTTCAGCGCGGCGGTGTAGAAGATCGCGATGACCATGATGGCCAGCAGGTCGTCGACGACGGCCAGGGTGAGCAGGAAGGTCCGCAGCGCGCTGGGCAGGTGCGTGCTGATGACGGCGAGGACGGCGAGCGCGAAGGCGATGTCGGTGGCCGAGGGGATCGCCCAGCCCTGCAGCGCACCGGCGGGGCCGCCCAGGTTGAACAGCACGAAGAAGAGCGCGGGCACCGCCATACCGCCGACGGCGGCGGCGATCGGCAGCGCGGCACGTCGTGGTTCACGGAGGTCGCCGGCGACGAACTCGCGCTTGAGCTCCAGGCCGGCGACGAAGAAGAAGATCGCGAGCAGGCCGTCGGCGGCCCACGTGCCCAGCGTCAGGTCCAGGTGCAGGGCGGAGGGGCCGACCCGCGTGTCCCGCAGCGTCTCGTAGCTGTCCGCCCAGGGCGAGTTGGCCCAGACCAGGGCGATCAGCGCCGCGACCAGCAGCAGGACCCCGCCGACGGTCTCCTTGCGCAGCACCGAGGCGACGCGCTGCGACTCTCGCCACGAGCCGCGGCCGAGGAGACGGGGGGAGGGCGGGGTCGTCATGGGGGCAGCTCCGGGGGGAAGGGTCGGGAAAGACGTTGCCGACCAGACTTCCCGGCGCACCGGGGGCCAGGCTACCGGCCGAGCAGTTCCCGCACGCGGGCCGTCAGTCCGGCGTCGGCGCGCCGCACGCCGTCCAGCGTGTGCACCGGCGCCGCGCCGCGCACCCCGGACAGCAGCCAGACGGCGTCGGCGGCGTGCAGGTCGTCGACGGTGCCCCGGGTCCGCGCCGTCGGCCGGCCGTCGGCCTCCGCGCGCGTGAACAGCCGGGCGACCGTCGTCCCGGGCAGGATGCCGGTCTCCGTCGGTGGGGTGTGCAGCGTGCCGCCGGCCGCCCACACGACCGTCGACGTCGGCCCCTCGAGCAGCTCGCCCTCCAGCGAGGTGAGGACGACGTCGTCGGCCCCGAGCCGGTGCGCGTGCCGGTAGGCGGCCATGTTCACCGCATAGGAGAGCGTCTTGGCCCCGCCCAGCAGCCAGGGCGCGTGCGCGCGGAGGTCGGCCGGGATGCCGAGGGACAGGGTGACGACCGAGATGCCGGTGGCGCGCTGGCGGACGGTCTCCGCCGGCACCGGCGCCAGCAGCGCCAGCGCGGTGGGCGGCGCGCCCTCGCCCGGGCCGCGGGTGAGGAACAGCCGGAGCACGCCCTCGGTCGCCGCGGGCCAGCCGGCCAGCACGGTGCCGGTCAGGGCGTGCCAGACGTCGTCGCCCGGGTGCGGGATCTCCAGCAGCGCCGCGGACCGGGCCAGCCGGGCGAGGTGCGCGGCCAGGTGCGGCGTGCCCCCGTCGAGCACCGCCACGGACTCGAAGACGCCGTCCCCGCGGACCAGGCCCTGGTCGGCCGCGGTCACGACGGGCTCGTCCGCCGGGACGGCGACGGCCGCGCCGTCCCGCCAGATCGCGACGCTGCGCTGTTCGGTCACCGGTCCAGACTGCCCGACGGCGGGCATAGGGTCGCGTCATGGGGCACGACGCCGGAGCCGACGCGCACGCCACGGTCGGCCACGCCGCCGAGGGTTCCGCCCCGCTGGCCGAACGGCTGCGGGAGCACGGGCTGCGGCTGACCCCGCAGCGCCGGCGGGTGCTGGCGGCCGTGGCCGCCCTGGAGCACGCCACCCCGGAGGCGATCGGCGCGCGGCTGCGCGAGGAGGCCGGCCCCGCCGGCTCGGCGCCGGACGCCTCGACGGTCTACCGCAACCTGGAGCTGCTGGAGCGGCTCGGTCTGGTGTGGCACACCCACCTGGGCAAGGGCGCGCCGGTCTACCACGCCTCCGAGCACCCGCACCTGCACGTCGTCTGCGCCTCCTGCGGGGAGATCACCTCGGTCGCCTCCGACCTGCTGGACAGCGCGGCGGAACGTCTGGCCGCCGATCTGGGTTTCACCGTGGACGTGGGTCACGTCGCCTTGTCCGGGACCTGCCGCGCGTGCCGTGAACGAGCTGGATCGGAGACCCCATGAGCTCATCCCTGCTGTCCCGCCCGGGCGCAGTCGCCGTCGAGAAGCCGGTCGACGTCACCTACGCGGTGGCCGCCCACTACGGGGACCCGCTGCGCGAGCAGCGGCTGCTCGCCGAGGGGGCGGGGCTGGTGGACCGCAGCGACCGCGACGTGCTCGTCGTCCCCGGCGCCGACCGGCTCTCCTGGCTGCACAGCCTGACCAGCCAGCACCTCGACCGGCTGGCCGATGCGACCGGCAGCGAGGCGCTGGTCCTCTCCCCGAACGGGCACGTCGAGCACCACCTGGTGCTCGCCGAGCTGGGCGGCACCACGTGGGCCGACGTCGAGCCGGGGACGGGCGCGGCGCTGCTCGCCTTCCTGGAGAAGATGCGGTTCATGCTGCGGGTCGAGCCGCGGCTGCTGACCGACGAGCACGCGGTGCTCTCGCTGGTGGGTCCCCGGGCGCTCGACGTGCTGACCGCCGCCGGGCTGCCGGCGCCCGCCGCCGAGTACGCCGTCGAGCCGTTCGCCGAGGGCGGCTTCGCCCGCCGCATGCGCCCGATCGGTGACGGCACGGCCCTCGTCGTCGACCTGGTGGTCCCGCGCGGGTCCGTGGACGGCGTGGCCGACCGGCTGCTCGCCGCCGGGGCGCGGCTGGCCGGTGTCCAGGCCTACGAGGCGCTGCGCGTGGAGGCCCGCCGCCCGCGGCTGGGTCAGGACAGCGACCACCGCACCATCCCCAACGAGCTGGAGTGGCTGACCAGCGCCGTGCACCTGGACAAGGGCTGCTACCGCGGCCAGGAGACCGTCGCCCGGGTGCACAACCTGGGCCGGCCTCCGCGCCGGCTCGTGCTGCTGCACCTGGACGGCGTCAGCGAGGACCTCACCGAGCCCGGCGCCTCCGTGCTGGCCGGCACCCGCGAGGTGGGCCGGGTCGGCACCGTCGTCCGCCACCACGAGCTCGGCGTCATCGCGCTGGCCCTGGTCAAGCAGTCGGTGGCCCAGGACGCCGCGCTGACCGTGGGCGGCTCCGTCGCCGCGATGGACCCCGACGACGCCGTCCCCGAGGTCGACGACACCCGGGCAGCGGCGCGGGACCGGATCAAGGCGGTCCGGTCTGCGACGATGCCGCGAGCGTGACGAGAGAATGACGCCGACGACCCGCGCCAGCGAGGAGAACCCGTGAGCACGAAGACCAGTCCGGCCGGTGGTGCCGCCGTCGACGCGCTGCTGGAGCCCGCGTTCCTCGAGGACGCCACGCGGCTCTCCATGGCCGAGGTGCGCACCCTGCGCCGCCAGGCCGAGCAGGAGGAGGTCAACCTCTCCTACACCCGGCGGCTGCTCCAGGGCCGCCTGGACATCGTGCGCCGCGAGCTGCAGCGCCGCGCCGAGCACGACGGCCGGTCGCTGGTGGAGCTCCTGCCGGAGATCCTGGCCGAGAAGGGCCGAGGGCCGGCCCACGGCCTGGGCCGGCACCAGACGGTGCAGCCCGCCGACCCGAACGGCTACGAGTTGTGGGTCAACGCGCTGACCCCCGGGGTCGACCTCTCCTCGATCACCGAGCTCACCGACGCGAAGCTGGAGCAGGGTGCCCGCGCGCTCGCCGCCGCCGAGGCCGGGCTGTCGGAGCGGCGGCGCGGCGTGCAGCAGGTGATGGACGCCCTCGCCGCCGAGCTGGGCCGCCGGTACCGCGACGGCGAGGCCGACGTCGCCGCCCTGCTGGCCGACGAAGGGCGATAGGGACGGTGCACCACCGCTGGGCTCTTCCGGCCCCGTCCAGAGGCTCGTCCCGAGCGTGCGAGGGGTGAGTGGGACGGGGTCCTTCCACTGGCCGGAGAACCCGGTTCTCGTCGAGGTCGAGCGGTCCGGATTCCTCGAGTCGGTGCACCGCGGCTCGCTCGTGGTGCTGGGTCCCGACGGTGACGTGCTGTTCGCCGCGGGCGCTCCTCACCGGCCGATCCTGCCGCGGTCGTCGAACAAGCCGGTGCAGGCGACGGCGCTGCTCGCGGCCGGCTGGGAGCCCCGCTCGGCGGCCGAGCTGGCCATCGGAGCCGGTTCGCACACCGGCGAGGACGGGCACCGGGACCGCGCCGCGGCGATCCTCGACGGCGCCGGCCTGGGGCCCGGTCACCTGGGCTGCCCGCCCGCGCTGCCGTCGCACGAGCCGACCAGGGCGGCGTGGCTGGCCGGGGGCCGGGCTCCGGAGCGCCTGGCGATGAACTGCTCGGGCAAGCACGCGGCGATGCTCGCCGCCTGCGTGGCGGCCGGCTGGCCCGTCGAGGGCTACCTCGACCGCGACCACCCGCTGCAGCAGGCCATCGAGGAGCGGCTGGCCGAGGCGGCCGGGGAACCAGTGGCCGCCGTCGTCGTGGACGGGTGCGGCGCGCCCCAGCACGCGCTCTCGGTGACCGGCCTGGCCCGGGGGCTGCTCTCCCTGGTCCGGGCCGACGCCGGCTCGCAGCAGCGCGCGGTGGCCGACGCGATGCGGGCCGAGCCGTGGTTCGTGGCCGGCACCGGGCGCGAGGACACCGGCCTGATGCAGGCCGTCCCCGGCCTGCTGGTCAAGGGCGGCGCCGACGGCGTGCACGTCGCTGCGCTTCCGGGGGCCGGCGCCGTGGCGCTCAAGCTCGACGACGGCGGTGACCGCGGCCGGATGCCGGCGCTCACCGCCGGGCTGCGCCGGCTCGGGGTGCCGGCCGAACCGCTCGCGCCGTGGTCGCAGCCGCCGGTGCACGGCGGCGGTGGAGTCGTGGGTGCCGTGCGCGCGGCCGCCGCGCTGACGCGCTGAGCTGCGGTGACCGGTGTGACCAGGCCGACAGCCCGGTGCTAGCTGCACCGCTTGCAGGAGCTAGCACCGACGGTTAGTGTCGGAGACGTGCAGACACCAGGGAAGTTCGTCCGCGAGCAGGTGAGCACGGTCCGCACCACGGTGGACCGGGTCGCCGGCAGCGTGGCCGACTCGGTCGCCGAGGCCACGACCGCCTCGACGAGCAACGTCACCGCCGTCGGCTCGCAGGTGGGCAACTACATCCGCGAGCAGCGCAGTGCCGCCCAGGTGTCCCTGCGGGAGCTGGCCCGCACCGCCGGCGTCAGCAACCCCTACCTGTCCCAGGTGGAGCGAGGCCTCCGCAAGCCGTCAGCGGAGATCCTCGCGTCGATCGCCCGGGGCCTGAAGATCTCGGCCGAGACGCTGTACGAGCAGGCCGGGATCCTCGACCGGCGGTCGGGCAACCCGGACACCGTGGCGGCGATCCGCTCGGACGAGGCGCTGTCCGAACGGCACAAGGCCGTGCTGCTGGAGCTCTACGAGACCTACGTCCGCGAGCACCAGGCCAGTGCGGTGCGCGAGGCCGCTCCCCAGGCCGCACCCGAGAACTCACTCCCCATCCCAACCGGGCACCCACCCACCCGCCCCAGCAAGGAGTCGGCATGACCACGACCACCCAGACCGTCAAGCAGTACGGCGAGCTCGCCGTCGCCCACGGCCGCACCCTGGCCGAGCAGGCCCGCACCCCGATCCTCGCCGTCGTCGGCGCCGGTGACCTGGCCGTCGAGCGCGCCCGCACCGTGCTCGACCAGTTCCGCGCCCGCACCGAGGCGCTGCCCGGTGAGGCGCAGGTCCAGGCCGACCTCGCCGTCCGCGAGGTCCGCACCCGGGCCACCGAGGCCGCCGACACGGCCGTCGCCCGCGCCAACGAGGCCGCCGGCACCGCCCGGACCACGGCCCAGCAGCTGGCCGGGGCCGTCCGGCCGGACGCGCTTCTCAGCACCGTCACCGACCTGGTCGAGGGCGCCCGGACCCAGGCCACCACGGCCCTGGAGACCCTGGCCGAGCGCGGTGCCGAGGTCGTCGAGGACCTCCGCCGCCAGCCCGGCTTCCGCCGGGTCGTGCGTCGCGCCGAGCGCGCCGTCGACACCGTCGAGGACGCCCTGGAGGACATCCTCGAGGAGACCGCCGAGACCGTCGTCGATGCCTCGAACGAGGTGACCTCGGTCGCGCAGAAGACCGCCGCCAAGGCCGGCAAGGCCGCCGCCAAGGCCGAGACGTCGGTCGAGCAGGCCGCCGACGCCACCAAGGACGGGCTCGAGGACGCCGTGGAGGCGCCGAAGGTCGCCAAGAAGGCGACCGGCAAGAAGAGCAGCGCTGCTGCCGGCACGTCGTCCACCAAGGCGACCTCGGCGCGCGTCACCCGGGCCCGGACCGCGAAGCGGACCGACCCCGCGGCTGTGCCGGCCAAGAGCAACGGCTGACGCACCACCCCACGAACCAGGGCCCCGGAGCTGCGCGAGCGCTCCGGGGCCCTGTCGTGTCCTGGGGCGGGGGCTCCCGGCGGGTACGCTCCGGGCCATGGCGCAGTTCGACGGTCTGGTCTACGAGGCGCTCTTCTGGGCTGCCCTGGCGCTGACCCTGTGGGCGTTCGTCGACGCGCTGATCCGCCCGTCCCCCGGCTTCGTGGCCGCGGGGAAGCTGACCAAGCCGGCCTGGGCGGGCATCACCGGGCTCGCGGCCGTCTTCGTCTTCCTGTTCGGCGCGATGAGCCTGTTCGGGCTGCCGGCCGTCATCGCCGCGGTGGTCTACCTGGTGGACGTGCGCCCCGCCGTGCGCGGTCTGCCCCGCGGCAACAGCTGGTGAGCTGAGCTCCAGCAGTCACCGGGCGAAGACGCCCGCGGGTGGCTCGGGCGAGGGTTGTGCCTCGGCATCCGTGACCGGCCGCGCCGTGCCCACGAAGCGCTCGAGGTCGGCCCCGTCGACCACCCGCGACGGCATCGGGTCGCGCGCGCACGCCCGGCTGAGCTCGGCCAGCGGCAGCTCGCCGTCGGACGCCACGGCCACCAGGTTGCCGAAGCGGCGGCCACGCATCGTGCCCGGTTCGGCGAGCAGGCAGACGTGCGCGAACACCTGGCGCAGCGTGGCGACCTGCCCGCGGGCGAAGCGCAGCGGCGGCCCGTCGGCGACGTTCGCCGCGTAGGTCCCCCCGGGCCGGAGCACGCGGGCCACCTCGCGGGCGAACTCGACGGTGGTCAGGTGCGCCGGTGTCCGCGCCCCGGCGAACACGTCGGTGACGACGACGTCTGCGGCGGCCGGGTGCATGGTCGACAGTGCGGCGCGCGCGTCGGCGCCCCGCACGCGCACCCGGGCGTTGCGTGGCAGCGGCAGGTACTCGCGGACCAGGTCGGTGAGCGGCTGGTCGAGCTCCACGACACGCTGGCGCGAGCCCGGGCGGGTGGTCGCGACGTAGCGGGGGAGCGTCAGCGCGCCACCGCCGAGGTGCACCGCGTCCAGCGGAGTGCCCGGCGCCGCGGCGAGGTCCAGCACGTGGCCCATGCGGCGGACGTACTCGAACTCCAGGTGGGTGGGGTCCTCGAGGTCCACGTGCGACTGCGGGGTGCCGTCCACCATCAGCATCCAGGATCCGTCGCGGTCGGCGTCGGCCAGCAGTTCGGCGGTGCCCCCGGCCACGGGCACCGGGCCGGGAGGCGTCCGCATCAGCTGCCCGACGCCTCCGCGGCCGCCAGCAGCGCCGCCTCCCGGTCGGCCGGCAGGTCGACGGCCAGGGGAGGCTCGCCGCGCTCGCGGTCCCAGGCGACCACGTCGGCCGCCGTCTGCTCCAGCGGGGTCGCGGTGAGCCCGACCGTGCGGGCGAGATCGCCGCTGCGGCGCATGCCGACGTCGAACTTCGGGTCGGGCAGCACCAGGGGGACCGTGCCGCCGGCGAGAGCGGGGTCGACCGGGACGACGTCGACGGTGGCGCCGGTCCCCCGGGCGCAGGCGTCGACCAGCCCGGCGAGCGTCACCGGCTCGGCCGGCCCCACGGCGTCGAAGGTCCCCGGCCGGTCGTCGTGCAGCAGGGTCAGCACCAGCCGGGCGAGGTCGCGGCTGTCCACGACCTGCACCGGCTGGTCGGGCCGCCCGGGCAGGGGGATCGTGCCTCCGCGGGCGGCGCGCCGGGCCCACCAGGTGAAGCGGTCGGTCTGGTCGTGCGGGCCCGCGACGATGCCGGGGCGGACGAGGGTCGCCCGGTCGCCGTAGCGGGCCAGCGCCTCGTCCTCGCAGGCGACCTTCAGCGGCCCGTAGGTGCGCCCGTCGACCTGCTCGGTGCCCAGCTCGGGCTCCCGCCGGGGAGCTGTCTCGTCCAGGGGCCCCTCGGCGCGGCCGTCGTAGACCGCGCCGGTGGAGATGAACAGGTACCGGCCGGTGGAACCGGCGAGCGCGTCGGCGGCCTGCGCCACGTGGCGGGGGACGTAGCCGCTCACGTCGAGGACGGCGTCCCAGTCGGTACCCCGGAGGGTGGAGTAGTCGCCGGTGTCCCGGTCGCCGACCAGCCGGTCGACGTCGGGGAACAGGTCGGTGCCGGTGCGGCCGCGGCTGAACAGCGTGAGCTGGTCGCCCCGCCCCAGCGCGTCGGCGACCATCGCACGACCGACGAACGACGTCCCGCCCAGCACCAGGATCTTCACCGGCCGACCATAACGGTGGGCGGGCAGGTGCCGTCGGGCCGCGGCGGATAGTGTCCCGGCGGACGGCGGAGGTGACCGCCGCCACACCGGGAGGCACCGTGTCCACCGCACCACCACCCGCAGAACTGCCCACCGGGAGCACCGGCGGGGCCGACGTCCTCGCCCAGCTGCGAGCGAACCGGCACGACGACGCCGACTGGCGCAACGGCCGCATCTTCGGGCTGATCTTCCACCCGGACGACGACGAGCTCGAGGAGCTCCTCGCCGAGGTCAGCCGCGAGTACCTGGCGGAGAACGCGCTGAACCCGGTCCGCTTCCCGAGCCTGGCCCGCCTCGAGCGCGAGACGGCGGACATGGTCGCCGGCCTGCTGCACGGCACCCCGGGCGCCGGCGGCCTGACCAGCGGGGGCACCGAGTCGATCTTCATGTCGGTCCTGGTCGCGCGGGAGACGGCGCGGAAGAAGGGGATCGCCGACCCGGTGCTGATCACCGGCCTCACCGCCCACCCGGCGTTCGCCAAGGCCTGCCACCTGCTGGGCATGCGCCAGGTGCGGGTGCCGGTGGACGCGGGCTTCCGGCTGGAGGTCGAGGCCATGCGCGCGGCCGTGGGCCCCGACACCGCCATGGTCGTCGCCAGTGCCCCCTGCTACCCCTACGGCGTCATGGACCCGGTCGAGGAGGTCGCGGCGATCGCCCGGGAGTCCGGGGTGCTCTGCCACGTCGACGCCTGCCTCGGCGGGATGATGCTGCCCTTCTGGGAGCGGCTGGGCGAGCCGGTGCCGCCGTGGGACTTCCGGGTCGAGGGCGTCACCAGCATCAGCGCCGACCTGCACAAGTACGGCTACGCGTTCAAGGGCGCCAGCGTCCTGCTGCACCGCGACGTCGCGCAGTACCGGACCCAGTGGTGGTTCGACGACGGCGCCTGGGGCGGCGGCCTGTACGGCTCGCCCACCGCCGCCGGCACGCGGCCCGCCCCGCCCATCGCCGGCGCCTGGGCGGCGATGCGCCACCTGGGCGAGGACGGCTACCTGCGCCAGGCGACCAAGGTGCGCGACGCCACCCGGCGGCTCATGGCCGGGATCGAGGCGATCGACGGGCTGGCCATCACCTCGACGCCGGACCTGTGCGTGTTCCAGTTCGGCAGCGACGTCCTAGACATGGGTGCCGTGGCCGCCGCGCTCGCCGAGCAGGGCTGGTACCCGAACCGGCAGCCCGGCGGGCTGCACCTGATGGTCTCCCCCTTCCACGTGCGGGTGGCCGACGAGTTCCTGGCGGCGCTGGCCGTCGCCGTCGACCGTGCCCGCGGCGGGGCCACGTCCGACAGCGGCCCCGCGGTCTACGGCGCCGCCCTCGAGGGCCGGGAGCGCTCCGCATGAGCGAGCCCTGGCTGCAGGACGCCTGCTCGCTGGTCGACGCCTTCCGGGCCCGCGAGCTCAGCCCCGCCGAGGCGGTGCAGGCGGTGCTCGACGCCGTCGACACGAGTGACCTGAACGCCGTCTGCCACGTCGACGCCGAGAACGCCCTGGCGGCGGCGCGGACCGCCGACGTCTCGCAGCCCTTCGGCGGGGTGCCGTTCGCGGTCAAGGAGCTGGAGCCGGTCGAGGGCTGGCCGTTCCCTCGCGGCAGCAAGCTGCTCGAGGGGGCCACGGGCCCCTTCACCACGGTGCACGTCGAGCGCATCCGCGACCGCGGCGGCGCGATCCCGGTGGTGCAGACGACCAGCAGCGAGTTCGGCCTGGTCGGCTACACGCACACGTTGCTGCACGGGACCACGCGCAACCCCTGGAACCCGGACCTGACCCCGGGCGGGTCCAGCGGCGGCACCGCGGCCGCCGTGGCCGGCGGGCTGGTGCCCATCGGCACCGGGACCGACGGCGGCGGATCGATCCGCATCCCGGCGGGCTACGCGGGGCTGGTCGGCATCAAGACGAGCTTCCGCACCATCCCGTTCGCGCCGTTCGCGCAGATCGAGCCGCTGCACTCGACCGTCGGCTGCCTGTCCCGCTCGGTGCGGGACACCGCCCGCTGGCTCGACGTCGCCAACGGCGCCCACCCGCGGGACCCGTTCAGCCTGCCGCGGGTCGAGGGCTTCGAGGCGGGGCTCGGGACCCACGACCTGGCCGGCCTGCGGGTCGCCGTGCTCCCCGACTTCGGGGGCACGGTGGTGCACCCCGACGTCGTCGCCGGGATCGAGGAGGCGGCCGGGGCACTGATCGCCGCGGCCGGCATGCGGCGGGTCGAGGTGGAGTTCGCGGTGCCCGACATGGCCGCGATCTGGTCGGGGGCGTCGCTGCCGACCATGTGGCACGGCATGCACGCCTACTGGCCGCAGATCCGCGGGCTGCTCACCGACGAGGTGGCCGCCCTGATGGCCCGCTCGGAGACGTTCACCATGGCCGACGCGGCAGCGGTCGACCCCCTGCGCAAGCAGCTCAACGAGTCCTTCGCCGACCTGTTCGAGTCCGTCGACCTCGTGCTCGCCGCGACCAACCCGGACGACCCCTACGCCGCCGGGGGACCGGGACCGACGCGGGTGGGCGAGGTCGACGTCGAGGGCCTGGGCAACACCGGCCGGCTGACGATGGGCATGAACATCACCGGCGTGCCCGCGATCAGCGTCCCGGCCGGGCTCTCGCCGCGGGGGATGCCGATCGGGATGCAGATCGTCGGGCCGCGGCACAGCGACCCGCTGCTGCTGTCGGTCGCGGCGCTGTTCGAGCGCGAGCGGCCGTGGCCGCTGGTGGCGCCGTCGGCGAGGGCCCGGTGACAGGGCCAGACCGGTGACAGGGCGAGACGGGTGATGTGGGAGACGGAGACCGTCGCCGGTCCTGACGGGCTGGTCTGCAGCGTGGACCGGCTGGCCTCGGAGGCCGGCGCCGCCGTGCTGCGCGCCGGGGGCAACGCCGTGGACGCGGCCGTCGCGACCAGCGCGGCGCTGACCGTGACTACCCCGCACATGTGCGGGATGGGCGGCGACCTCATGGCCCTCGTCGCCGGGCCGGCCACCGGTTCGGCGGTCCCGCTCGTGCTCAACGCCACCGGCCGGGCGGGGAGCGGTGCGGATCCCGACCGGCTGCGGGCCGAGGGGCACCGCACCATGCCGCCGCTGGGCGACGTCCGCAGCGCTCCGGTGCCCGGGTGCGTGGACGGCTGGCTGACCCTGCACGGCCGACTCGGGCGGCTTCCGCTCGCCGACGTGCTGGCACCCGCGGTCGAGCTGGCCGAGACCGGCTTCCCGACGTCGCCGATGCTCGCCTTCCTGCTGCCGAAGCTGGCCGGGGTGGCCGGCTGCGACGAGCTGGTCCGCGCCGGGGTCGGGGCCGGCGACCCGCTCCGCCGTCCCGGGCCGGCGCGCATGCTGCGGGCCATCGCCGCCGAGGGGCGCGCCGGCTTCTACGGCGGGGAGTTCGGCGGACGGCTGCTGGAGGCGGGGGCGGGGGAGTACCTGCCCGAGGACCTCGACCGGCCGCTCGCGGACTGGGTGGAGGGCCTGGCGCTCGACGTCTGGGGCCACCGGGTGTGGACCGTCCCGCCGAACTCGGCGGGCGTCCTCGCGCTCGCCGGAGCCGGGATCGCCGAGCGCGCCGGTCTCGGTGCCGATCCCGACGACGCCGCCTGGGCGCACCTCACCGTGGAGGCGGCGCGGCTGGCCGGGCTCGACCGCAGGCGGCGGCTCTTCGAGGGTGCGGACGGTCGCGAGCTGATCGCGCCCGACCGGCTCGACGCACGGGCCGCGATGATCGATCCCCGGAGGACGGTGCTCCGGGACGACCGCTACGCCGGCGGCGGGACCATCTACCTCTGCGTCATCGACCGGGACGGCACGGGCGTGAGCCTCATCCAGTCCAACGCCAAGGAGTTCGGCTGCCACGTGGCGGTGCCGGGCACCGGGGTGCTCCTGCACAACCGCGGCATCGGCTTCAGCCTGGAGGCCGGGCACCCGGCGGAGTACGGCCCGGGCCGCCGGCCGCCGCACACCCTGTCGCCCACCCTGGTGACCCGTCCGGACGGGTCGCTGCGCGCGCTGCTGGGGACCATGGGCGGGGACTCGCAGACCCAGCTCGTCCTGCAGCTGCTCGCCCGCCTGCTGGTCAGCGGGGCCGACCCGGCCGCGGTCATCGGCGCGCCACGATGGGTGCTGGACGCCGAGGGCGCCACCGGCTTCAACGTGTGGGAGGCGCCCGCCGGGCACCGCGTCCGGATCGAGGCGCACGCCCCCGCGGCGTGGCGTCCCGGCCTGGAGGAACGCGGGCACCGGGTGGAGACGGCGCGGCGGGACCCCGCCGGCTTCGGGCACGCCCACCTGATCGACGTCCCGGCCGACGGCCCGCCGCGCGGGGCCGCGGACGCCCGGTCGCTGATCGGCGCGGCCGTCGCCGTCTGAACGCGTCGCCCGCGGAGCCTGGTTCTTTTATCGGACAACTGATAGAAAAAAGCGGTCCGGCCGCGCAGCCCGCAGCCTCGCCACCCGAGCGGAAAAGTCGATGACATGACCCAGCTCCTGCCCCCGCGCACGGTCGACGCGGCGCTGCGCGCCCGGGCCGGGGCGGTGATCCCCGGTGGCATGTACGGCCACATGAACGCGGCCGGCCTGCCCGAGGCCTATCCGCAGTTCATGACCGGCGGCGAGGGCAGCCGGGTGTGGGACGTCGACGGCAACGAGTACCTGGACTTCATGTGCGGCTGGGGGCCGGTCGTCCTCGGTCGCAAGGACCCGGTCGTCGAGGCGGCCGTCCGCGCCCAGCTGGACGTCGGGGACCTGCTCGACGGCCCCTCGCCGGTGATGGTGGACCTCGCCGAGCTGCTGGTGGAGCTGGTCCCGCACGCGGACTGGGCGATGCTGGCGAAGAACGGCACCGACGCCACGACGGCGTGCGTCTCCATCGCCCGGGCGTCCACCGGACGGCGGAAGGTGCTGCTGGCCACCGGGGCGTACCACGGCGCGCTCCCGTGGTGCACGCCCCGGCCGGGCGGGGTCCTCCCCGAGGACCGGGCGCACCTGGGCTACTTCGACTACAACGACGTCGCATCGCTGGAGGCCGCGGTCGCCGAGGCCGGGGACGACCTGGCCGGGATCATCGTCTCGCCGGTGCGCCAGGAGCTCGCCCGCGACCAGGAGATGGCGACGGCTGAGTTCGCCCGCGCGGCCCGGGCCGCCTGCGACCGCACGGGTGCGGTCCTGATCCTCGACGACGTCCGCTGCGGTTTCCGCCTGGACCTCGGGGGCAGCTGGGAGCCGCTGGGGGTCCGGCCGGACCTGTCGGCCTGGTCCAAGGCGATCGCCAACGGCTACTCGCTCGCCGCCATCACCGGTCGGGACGAGCTCCGCGAGGCGGCCTCGAGCATCTACGTCACCGGCTCCTTCTGGTACTCGGCGGTGTCCATGGCGGCGTCGATCGCCACGCTCACCCAGCTGCGGGACACCGACGCGCTGGCCCGGATGGCCACCTCCGGGCAGCGGCTGCGCGACGGGCTGGCCGCCCAGTCCGCGGCCCACGGCTTCGGCACGACGCAGACCGGCCCGGTCCAGATGCCCCTGCTGCGCTTCGCGGACGACGACGCCGGCTCGACCCTCGCGCGGACCTGGACCAACGAGGCCGTCAAGCGCGGGGTGTACCTGCACCCGGTGCACAACTGGTTCCTCTGCGCCGCCCACACGACCGAGGACATCGACGCGGCCCTGGAGCGGACCGACGACGCGTTCGCCGAGCTCGCCCGCCTCGTCGGGCGGGGCTGACGTGGTTCCCGGCGCCCGGTGGCGCGCGGCCGCGGAGAGCCTGGTCCGGTTCGGCCGGCGGATGAACCCGGACGGGCTCGCGGTGGGGCCGGCCGGGAACCTGAGCGTGCGCCTCGACGACGTCGTCGCCATCACGCCGTCGCAGATCCGCTACGACGAGGTCACGCCCGAGTCGATCTGCTTCGTGACGATGGACGGGGAGCACGTCGGGGGCGAGGGCCGGGTCTCCTCGGAGACGCCGATGCACCTGTCGGTCTACCGGACCACGGATGCGGCGGCGGTCGTGCACACGCACTCACCCCGCGCGGTCGCGGCGTCGACGGTGGTGGACGAGCTGCCGGCCGTGCACTACTGCATCCTCCGGGCCGGGGGCGGTCCCACCATCCGCGTCGCGCCGTACGAGCGGTTCGGCTCCGACGAGCTGGCCCGGGCGGCCGTCGCGGGCCTCGCCGGGCGAACGGCGGTGCTGCTGCAGAACCACGGCGCCATCACCTACGGAGCCGACCTGGCGGACGCCTACGAGCGCGCCCAGCTGGTCGAGTGGCTGGCCGACGTGCACCTGGCGGCCCTCGGATCCGGTGCACCGCGCATCCTGACCGCCGAGGAGCTGGGCGCCGTCGCGTCGGAGTCCGCCCGCCGCCGGTACGGGGCGACGGCGGAGGCCGGCCGGTGAGCGACACCCACGGCGGTATCCCGCGCTACGACGAGCTGCCCCGGGATGCCCACGGCGCGCCGGTCGGCTGGGGCGTCTTCGGCGCGGGGGACGCGATCGGCCGGATGAACCTGCAGTCGGCCCAGTCGGTGGCCGCCGCCGCGCGCTCGGTCGTCCGGGGTGCGGTCTTCCCGCTGAACGCGCCGCACGACCTCTTCGACCCACCGCTGTTCGGGCGCGGCACGGTGCGCCACACCCGGCTCCCGAGCGCCGGCGGCACCGGCTTCGACGACGTCTACGACAACTACTACCCGCAGGCCTCCAGCCAGTGGGATGCGCTGTCGCACGTCGCGTACCGGCCCGACGTCTTCTACCAGGGCGTCTCCGCCGAGGACGTCGCGCAGCGGGGACGCAACGGCATCGAGGTGTGGGCGCAGCGCGGCATCGCCGGCCGGGGCGTCCTGCTCGACGTCGCCCGCGCGCTGGCCGAGGCGGGGCGGCCCCTGGACCCGGGCAGCAGCACCGCCCTGACGGTCGAGGACCTCGAGCTGGCGCGGGACCGGGCCGGTGTCGAGTTCCGGCCGGGTGACGTCGTGCTGGTGCGCACCGGCTTCGTGGACTGGTACCGCGGTCAGGACGACAGGTCGCGGCAGGCGATGTCCCGCGGGCGGCTGACGGCCGCCGGCATCGACCACAGCGAGGCGATGGCGCGGTACGTCTGGGACAGCGGCGCGGCCGCGTTCGCGAGCGACGCGCCGGCGCTCGAGGTGTGGCCGCCGGACCCCCGTCCCGAGGCGGCGCCGTTCGGCTTCCTGCACAACGTCCTCATCGGGCAGTTCGGGTTGGCGATCGGCGAGCTGTGGGCGCTCGACGACCTCGCCGCGGACTGCGCCGCGGACGGGCGGTACGAGTTCCTGCTCTGCAGCGCGCCGCTCCACGTGCCCGGCGGGATCGGCTCCCCGGCCAACGCCCTGGCGATCAAGTGAGGGGCACCGTGCCGGCCGAGGAGGCACCGCCGCGGATCGCCTGCGTGGGCATCTACATCCTCGACGTCCTGGGCCGGGCGATCGACGTGCTGCCCACGACCCAGTCCGCGGTGCTCATCGACGAGATCCGGATGACCGTGGCCGGCACGGCCGGGGGGACGGCGGTCGACCTCGCCCGCCTGGGCGCCGACGTGCTGGCCGTGGGCGCCGTGGGGCCGGACAACGTGGGCGCCTTCGTGCACACCCTGCTCCGGCAGGAGGGCGTCGACACCTCCGGCCTGGTCGTCAAGCCGGGGCTGCCGACCTCGGCCACGATGCTCCCGATCAGCAGCGCCGGCGTCCGTCCCGCCTGGCACGTGCGCGGCGCGAACGCCGAGCTGCGGCGCGACGACCTGCCCTGGGATGCGCTCGCCGGCGTCGACGTCCTGCACTACGGCGGGGTGTCGGCGCTGCCGGGGCTCGACGGGGAGCCGTCGCGGGAGCTGCTGGCCTTCGCCCGGGCGAACGGGGCGATCACGACGGCCGACTGCCTCGGCGTCAAGCGCTCCGACGCGCTCGCCACCTTCGCCGCCTCCCTGCCGCACGTCGACGTCTTCATGCCCAACCGGGACGAGGTCGCACGGCTGACCGGCCTGTCCTCGCCGCAGGACGGCGCCCGGGCGCTGCTCGACCTCGGCGCCCACGCCGTGATCGTGAAGATGGACGCCGACGGGTGCTTCGGCGTCAGCGCCGACGGGGAGTTCTCCCTGCCGGCCATCCCCGGCGACGTCGTGGACTCGACCGGCTGCGGTGACGCCTTCTGCGCGGGGGTGATCCGCGGGCTCACGCTCGGCCGGTCGCTGGAGGAGGCGGCCTGGCTGGGCATCGCCTCGGGCACGCTCACCGCCGGTGGCCTCGGCTCCGACGCCGGGCTCCGGGACCTCGACTCCACGCTGGCCTTCCTCGACAACCACCGGCCCGGACGAGCGGAGCGACGATGAGCAGCGGCGACGGGAGCACGGTGCGCCTGCCCGGCCTGACCGACGACGTCGAGGTCCACCGGGACGAGTGGGGCATCCCGCACGTCCGCGCGCGGTCCTCCGACGACGCCTTCTTCGCCCAGGGCTACGTGCACGCGCAGGACCGGCTGTTCCAGATGGACGCCGCCCGCCGGAAGATGGAGGGCCGCTGGGCCGAGTGGGTGGGCCCCGCGGGTGTGCCGGCCGATGCCCTCGCCCGACGGCTCGGGGTGGCCGCGGCCTGCCGGCGCGACCTCGACGTCGCGAACGACGAGACGCAGGCGATGCTCACCGCCTACGCGGCCGGGGTGAACGCCTCCCTCGCAGGCCTGGACCGGCTGCCCATGGAGTACGGGCTGCTCGGCGTCGAGCCCGAGGCGTGGGAGCCGTGGCACAGCATCGCGGCGATGCGGCAGCGGGGTTACCTCATGGGCTCCGTCTGGTTCAAGCTCTGGCGGGCCGCGGCGGTGCGGGCCGTCGGCCCCGACCGGGTCGGTCTGCTCCGGTACGACGACGGCGGCTCGGACCGGCTCTGCATCCCGCCCGGTGCCGACGCGGAGCGCTGGGTCGCCGCGCTCGAGGACCTGGCCCCGGCCCTGGAGGCCATGGCCGCGCTGGCGGATGCCGACGCCACCGGGGGAGGCAGCAACAACTGGGCGGTGTCCGGATCGCGGACCGCCTCGGGCCGGCCCCTGCTCGCCGGGGACCCGCACCGCGCCTTCGAGATGCCCGGCATGTACACCCAGACACACCTGGCCTGCGACGACTTCGACGCCATCGGGCTGACCGTCCCGGGCGTGCCGGCCTTCCCGCACTTCGCGCACAACGGCTCCGTGGCCTGGTCGGTGACGCACGCCTTCGCCGACATCCACGACCTGTACGTCGACCTGTTCTCACCCGATGCCGGCCGGTACCGGTTCCGGGACGGCTGGCGCCCCACCGACGTCCGCTCCGAGCGCATCCTGGTGGCGGGCGCCGATCCGGTCGACATCGAGGTCGTCGGGACCCATCACGGCCCGGTCGTGGCGGGCGATCCCGCGCAGGGTGCCGCGCTGACCCTGCGGTCGATGCAGTTCGCGGAGACCGACCGGTCGTTCGACTGCCTGCTGCCCATGCTCCGGGCGCGGACCGCAGCCGGGCTGTTCGACGCCTGCGAGGGCTGGGGCCTGATCGACCACAACCTCGTGGCCGCGGACACGACCGGCAGCATCGGGCACCTCGTCCGCGCCGTCGTCCCCCGGCGGCCCCGGATCAACGGCTGGCTGCCGGTGCCGGGCTGGACGGGGGAGCACGACTGGGACGGCATGATCCCGTTCGAGGCGATGCCCCGGACGTCCGACCCGGCCCGGGGCTACCTCGCCACGGCGAACAACCGGGTGGTCGAGGACTCCGCCGAGGGCGACTACCTCATGACCGACTGCCATCCCTCCTACCGCGCCCGTCGCGTCGAGGACCGGCTGTCCGGACTGCCGGCGGCCACGGCCGAGGACATGCGGGCCATCTCCGCGGACGTGCAGAGCCTGAGCGCTCCGGTGTTCCAGCGGCTGCTCGCGTCGGTCGACGTACCGGACCCGCGGTGCGCCGCGCTGCGGGATCTCGTCGTGGACTGGGACGCCCGGATGGCCGCGGACTCGGTGGCCGCCGGCGAGTACACGGCCGTCCGCTGGGCGCTGGCCGCGGTGCTCACCGAGCGGTCCGGGCTGGGCGCGGTAGAGAGAGATCCGATCGTCGTCCCGATGCAGCCGGGCGTGGACCCCGCCAACCAGCTCTGGTGGGCACTCCCCGGGCTCGTGCGGGCCGACGACACCTCGCTGCTCGGCGGCTGGACCTGGACGCAGGCCGCCGCCGAGGCGCTGCGCCGCACGGTGGACGACGTGGACGGCGCCCCGTGGGCCGATCGGCACCCGGTCGCGTTCAGCCATCCCCTGGCCGCCGCGTTCCCCGGCGAGGCCGGCCGGCTGAACCCTCCCGGCGCGCACGTGGGCGGGGACAACGAGACCGTGCTCGCCAACGGCTGCTACTCGTCGACGGGCACGCGGGCCGTCTACGGGGCGGTGGCCCGCTACGTCTTCGACGTCGGGAACTGGGACGACAGCTCCTGGGTGGTCGTCACGGGGGCCTCCGGGGACCCGGACGACCCGCACCACCTCGACCAGCACCGCCTCTGGGCCGCCGGTGAGACGGTTCCCATGCGCTACGACTGGACGGCGATCACGGCCGGCGGGCGGCTGACCCTGCTGCGCCCCGCGGCCGCCGACTGAGCCATCCCATCCCTCCGGCGATCGATCCCTCCCACCCGGCCGCCGATCGATCCGTCCCACCCAGCCGCCGATCAATCCCTCCCACCCAGCCGCCCGGTGCGGCACGACGACAGGAGTGCACGTGAGCAACGAGCTGTGGGCGACGCCGGCGACGGACCTGGCCCGGATGATCCAGGCGAAGGAGGTCTCGCCGACCGAGATCCTCGACTCGGTGCTCGGCCGCATGGACGCCGTCGAGCCGACCGTCCACGCGTTCATCACGGTCACCGACGACCTCGCGCGGGAGGAGGCGGCGGCCGCGACCGAGCGGGCCGCCCGCGGTGAGCGGATCAGCGACATGGACGGGATCCCCTACTCGATCAAGGACCTGGAGAACACCGCGGGCATCCGCACCACGCAGGGGTCCCCGTTCTTCGCCGACGTCGTGCCCGACACGGACAGCGTCGTCGCGGGCCGGCTCCGCTCCAGCGGCGGCGTCCTGCTCGGCAAGACCAACACCCCGGCCTTCGGCTGGAAGGACATGGCGGACAACCTGGTCGCCGAGACGACCGTGAACCCGTGGGACACCTCCCGGACCACCGGGGCGTCCTCCGGTGGCGCCGCCGCTGCGGTGGCCGCCGGGATGGGCCCCTTGGCGCAGGGGTCGGACGGGGCGGGCTCCATCCGCATCCCCGCGGCGCTGTGCGGGGTGGTGGGGTTCAAGCCCTCGTTCGGGCGGATCCCGGTGCACCCGATCCGCGAGTACTGGGCGCACCGCACCCACATGGGCCCGCTGACCCGCACCGTGGCCGATGCCGCCCTCATGACGTCGGTGATGGCGGGGAACGACGACCGCGACCCCCTCTCGCTCACGTCAGACATGGGCGAGTTCGTGCCCCTGCCGGAGTCCGAGCGGCCGCTCGCCGGCCGGAGGATCCGCTGGAGCCCGGACCTCGGGTACGGCGCGGTCAGCGCGGAGGTGGTGCAGATCGTGGCCGAGGCGGTGACGCTGCTGGAGGCGCTCGGCGGCTCGGTCGAGGAGAAGGCCCCGGGCTGGGAGGACCCGAGCCGGTTCCACCGGGTCATCTACAGCAGCGGTCTCGCCGTGGGAGTCGGGCCGCTGGCCGACCAGCATCCGGAGTGGGTCGAGGAGGACCTCCGGCGGCTCATCGAGTACGGCCGCTCGCACTCGGCGGTCGACCTCAAGGCCGCCGAGATGCAGCGGGGCCGCCTGTACGACGCCGCCCGCACGCTGTTCGAGGAGATCGACCTCCTGGTCACGCCGGCCATGCCGCTCGAGGCCTGGTCGGCCGAGCCGGGTGCCGGGCCGCAGGAGATCGACGGGGTGCGCCTGGGTGCGCGGGGGCGCTCCTTCCTGCTCAACCCGTTCAACCTGACCGGGCAGCCGGCGATCTCCATCCCATGCGGCTGGACCGAGGCCGGTCTCCCCGTCGGCGTGCAGATCGTCGGCCGGCGCAACCAGGACATCGACGTCCTCCAGGTCGCCTCCGTGCTCGAGCAGCGCCTCGGGCTCGTCGACCGGTGGCCGGCCCTGGCCTGAGACGCCGTCGTCCAGCCGGGAGGGCTTTCGTTGCCGAAGATCGTCGACCACGACGAGCGCCGCCGGTCGCTGATCGAGGCGACCTGGCGGGTGATCGCGCGGGAGGGCATCGCCAGCGCGACCACCCGGGGCATCGCCCGGGAGGCAGGCTGCTCCAGCGGGGTGCTGGCGCACTACTTCGCCGACAAGGCCGAGCTCATGGCCTCGGCCATGCTGGCCGCGCACGCCGAGGTTCACGCCCGGCTGGACCCGGAGCTGACCGGCCTGGCCTCGGTACGGCAGTACATGCTCGAGTGCCTGCCGCTGGACGAGCGGCGCCGGTTCCTGGCCGTCGTCGAGGTGAGCTTCTGGGGGCAGGCGGTCGGCAACCCGCGGCTGGTCGACGTGTACGCGGACGAGGTGCAGGGCTTCCGCGGCAAGCTGCGCGTCCGGCTCACCCAGGCGCGCGAGCAGGGGGAGCTGCGGCCGGACGTCGACGTCGAGGCGGTCGTCCACGAGCTGCACGTCCTGAACGACGGGCTGAGCATCCAGGCGGCGCTGCACCCGGACAGCGCCTCGGCGGAGCAGCAGATCGCCATGGTCGACGCGATCCTCGACCGGATCCGCAGCGCCCGCCCCTGACGCCTCACGAGCACCCCTGACGGGGGACGGGATGTCCCGCAGCGAGATTTCCCGCCACGCTCTCAACCTCAGTGCGGCGGCCGAGCGTGTGTAGGGGTAGCGGCGCACTCGGCGAGGCGCCCGACCGGAGGTGGCCGTGACCGTGGACAGCGAGGCCGGGTTCGCCGACTTCGTCGCGCAGTGGTCGCCGGCGCTGCTGCGGGTGGCCTTCCTGCTCACCGGTGACCGGTCGCTCGCCGAGGACCTGCTGCAGACGGCGCTGATGAAGACGTCGCGGCGCTGGTCGAGGATCGCCGACCACCAGGCCGCCTACCCCTACGTGCGGCGGGTGCTGGTGACCACGTACGCCGGCTGGCGACGTCGCCGCCGGGTGGCCGAGGTGCTCACCGACCAGCTGCCCGACCGGGCGACGGCGGACGGCGAGGTGGCTCCCGGCCGGGCGGTGGCCGCGCTGGAAGCGCTGCCCCCGCGGATGCGCGCGGTGATCGTGCTCCGGTTCTACGAGGACCTGTCCGAGGCCGACACCGCGGCGGCGCTGGGCTGCTCGGTCGGGTCGGTGAAGAGCCAGGCCTCCCGGGGACTGGCCCGCCTGCGGATCGAACTGTCGCCCGCCGGCGACCTGGTGAAGGACCGAGAGGACGCGCCATGAACACCAGCGAGCTGCGCGAGGCGCTGCGCCGCGACGCCGAGCTGGCCGGCCGGCCACCCACCGACCTGGTCCACCGGGTCGCGGGCCTGCGCCGGCGCAGCCGCCGCCGCTGGACCACGGCTCTGGCCTGCGCATGCGCCGTCGCGGTAGCGGTGGGCGGGCTCGCCGTCCTCGACGGACTGCGCGGCGACGACCGGCAGAGCGAGGCAGCGGGCCGCATCGACGCCGGTTCCGGCGCGCAGGCAGCCGGTGCCGATCCCGAGGCCCTCGCCCAGGCGTACAGGGAGACGATCGCGAACGCAGGAGGCGCCGGCTCGCGCGTGACCGCACCTGAGTCGCTGGTCGAGTACCTCCCCAACACGACGTACCTGGTGCGCAACGGGGCCATGGTGACCCTCTCCGACGCGGTCGTCGTCGGGCATGTCACGAGCGTGAGCCCGGGTCACGCGCACGACTGGCCGGCGGACGCCGAGGACCGTCCGCCCGTCGAGGTGCCCTTCGACGACCCCCGCGCCCTGTCGCGGACCATCCATGCCGAGGTGGCCGTCACGGAGGTGCTCGCCGGGCGGATCACCGAGGACACGGTCGTGGTCGGCTTCGGCTGGGGGACGGAGACGCCCTTCGACGTCGCGGCCCGGGGGCTGCCGGCCCTGGGGAATGTGCTCCTCTTTCTGGAGGAGGACTCGCCGGTGTTCGCCCACGACCGGGCAGTGCAGTACGGCGTGGCCGAGAACGGCGCGCTGCTGGCCGAGATCGATGCCGGTGGTCGTCTGACCTTCCCGGCGTTGGAGCCCTACTGGGCCGATCAGTTCCTGGCCCGGAATCCCACCCTGGACAGCCTGCGGGCCGCGGCGCAGGAGCCCCCGCGCGTGGTGCCGTTCGAGACCCTCGAGGACTGACCCGTGCCGGAGCTGACCAGGAACGGACGGCGCCTCGTCGCACTCGTCCTCGCCGTGGTGCTGGTCGGTGCGGTCGTCACCTGGCTGGCGCTCCGCGGCACCGAGAGCACGGGGGCGGCCGCGCCTGCGGCCGTTCGGGCCTGCTCCGAGCTGCTCGGCATCGAGCTGGGTCCCGTCGGCGAGGACCCGGCGTGGAACGGCTGCGTCACCGACGGCGGTGCGGCGGTCCGGTCCTACGGCTACGAGTGCTCCGGCCTCCGCGGGCTGCTGCCGGGGAGCGGGCGGGAGCAGGAGCTGGCCGACGAGGCCGCCGTCGTGTTCCTGCCCGACGCCGGCCTGATGGCCGCCACAGGTCAGCCCTGGGTCGCGTCGCGGATGGCGCACACCGCGTTCCTCCGGACGCCGTTCGCGATGCTCGTCGAGTACCGGTGCGACGAGCTCCGCTCCCTGCCACCACTGGACGGGATCGTCACGGTGGACTGCGCCCTCGACGACGTCCCGCTCGACCTGGTCACCACGCAGGGCTGCACCAGCGAGGGGCAGCACTACGCCGCCGTCGGCCGCACCTGCGGCTATCCCGACTTCGACACCACCACCTCCTGGGAGCAGTGGTCGATCGAGGTACCCCCGTTCGGCGGTCCGGACGACACGACGGTGCTGGAGAGCGGGCCGGACGAGCAGTGGTGGATGGTGCCCGGGCAGTACCGGGACGAGCGCTGCTCGACGCACCCGGACGACTGGGGCCCGGCCTGGCGCTGACCCGAACGCGGAGGCATGGACGTTCCCGCGGGAACGCGGAGGCATGGACGTTCCCGCGGGAACGCGGAGGCGTGGCGGGTGTCGCGGGACGTCGCCGAACCGTCGGCGTGCCCTGCGGTCAGACCGGCGCGACGGCCGACCAGCGGACGGTGACCTCGCCGTGCCGCCACCGCCGGGAGGAGCCGACCAGCGGCCAGCCCTGCTCGGCCAGCGACTCCACGGCGGCGACCCAGCGCTGCCGCGGGCCGAAGGTCGACAGCCCCGCCGCGGTGGCCCACGCCGTGTCGAACGCCCGCAGGAACTCGTGCACCGGCTGGCCGGGGACGTTGTGGTGGATGAGCGCCTTGGGCAGCCGCTCGGCCAGGTCGGAGGGGGTGTCGATGTCGGAGACCCGGGCGGCCAGCGTCAGGGTCAGCGGCCCGTCGGCGTCCAGTGCGACCCACGCCGAGCGGCGTCCCCACTCGTCACAGGTGCCCTCGACGACCACCCCGCCCGGCGCCAGCCCGGCGCGCATGGTGTCCCAGGCCCGCGCGGCGGACTCCTCGTCGTACTGGCGCAGCACGTTGAACGCGCGCACCAGCACCGGCTGCAGGCCGGCCAGCTCGAACCCGCCCACCCGGAAGTCCACCCGCGGCGGGTCCCGGTCGTCGGCGACGGCAGCGACGCGCTCAGGATCGATCTCCAGGCCCACGACCTCCAGCCCCTGCACGTCGGGCCCGAGCCGATCCACCAGCTCCAGCGTCGTGACGGCCGACGCCCCGTAGCCCAGGTCCACGACCAGTGGACGGGCGGAGTCGCGCAGCCGGGGCACCTGCGTGGCCAGGATCCACCGGTCGACCCGCCGCAGCCGGTTGGCGTTGGTGGTCCCGCGGGTGGGGAGGCCCAGGGCGCGGGCCCGGCCGGCCGCCAGGCGCGGTGCCCTGCGCTGGGGCTGAGGGGACAGCGAGGCCCGCTTCTTGTGGTCGTTCCCCGCCTCGCTCACCGGGCGAGAGCCTAGTCCCGGCTACCGTCGAGCCGTGCAGCTGCGATCCGACGTCCCGTTGGCGGGCCTCACCACCCTCGCCGTGGGCGGACCGGCCGAGCGGCTGCTGGAGGTGGCGACCGCCGAGGAGCTGGTCGCCGCCGTCCGCGACGCCGACGAGGCCGGGCGCCCGCTGCTGCTGCTCGGTGGCGGCTCGAACGTGGTCGCACCGGACGAGGGCTGGCCCGGTGACGTCGTCGCCGTCCGCACCCGCGGCATCGCCCGCGAGGGGAACCGGCTGACGGTGCAGGCGGGGGAGGACTGGGACGGACTGGTCGGTCACACCGTCGCCGAGCAGCTGGCCGGCATGGAGGCGCTGTCGGGGATCCCCGGCTCGACCGGCGCCACCCCGGTGCAGAACGTGGGGGCCTACGGCCAGGAGGTCGCCCAGACGATCACCGCCGTCCGCGTGTACGACCGGGCGGAGAAGACCGAGCACCTGCTGACGCCGGCGGAGTGCGGGTTCGCCTACCGCGACAGCCGGCTCAAGCGCGAGCCCGGCCGCTTCGTCGTCCTCGAGGTGGCCTTCGAGCTGTACCCGGGCCCGCTGTCCCGGCCGGTCGGCTACGCCGAGCTGGCCCGCACGCTCGGCGTGGAGATCGGGCAGCCGGCGCCGCTGGCCGCCGTCCGCGAGGCGGTGCTGGGGCTGCGCCGCGGCAAGGGGATGGTCTGGGACCCGGCCGATCCCGACTCGCGCAGCGCGGGCTCGTTCTTCACCAACCCGATCGTCCCGGCCGAGCGCGCCGTCGAGGGCTGCCCGAGCTGGCCGGCCGGCGACGGTCGGGTCAAGCTCAGCGCCGCCTGGCTGGTGCAGCACGCCGGCTTCGGCCGCGGGACCCGGGACGGGCACGTCGGGACGTCGTCCCGGCACAGCCTGGCGCTCACCACCGAGGACGGCGCCACGGCGGCCGAGCTGCTGGCCTTCGCCGACCGCATCGTCGCCACCGTGCAGGAGCGCTTCGGCGTCCACCTCACGAGGGAACCGACTGCGGTGCGTCCTTAGCTCGGTCGTGCCGAGTGGAGCCCGGAGGGTTCCGCGCAGGCGCGACGGACACGCTCAGCGCAACGCGCGCGGCTACCTGGTCGCGGTGTCGTCCGGAGGGACGACAGAGCAATTCGCGACGGGGTCATTCGCGGTGGACCTTGTGCTGCGCGGCCTGGGCGCGGGGGCGCACGACCATGAGGTCGATGTTGACGTGGTGCGGGCGGGTGAGCGCCCAGGCGATGCAGTCGGCGACGTCCTCGGCCACCAGCGGCTCGCGTACGCCCCGGTAGACCGCCTCGGCCTTGTCGGACGAGCCGAGCCGGTTGAGCGAGAACTCCTCGGTGTGCACCATGCCCGGCGCGATCTCGATGACCCGCACGGGTTCGGCCACCATCTCCAGTCGCAGCGCCCCGACCATGGCGTGCACCCCGTGCTTGGCCGCCGTGTACGAGCTGCCGCCCTCGTAGGTGGTGAGCCCGGCGGTCGAGCCGACGACGAGCACGTCGCCGGCGCCGGACGCCCGCAGCGCCGGCAGCAGTGCCTTGGTCACCCGCACGGTGCCGAGCACGTTCACCTCGTAGGTGCGGGCCCACGAGTCGAGGTCGGCGTCGGCGACGGCGTTTGCGTCGAACGCCCCGCCCGCGTTGTTGACCAGCACGTCCACGCGATCCAGCGCGGCCGCGAACGCCTCCACCGAGGCCTGGTCGGTGACGTCCAGCGGCAGGGCCCGGGCCCCGATCGACGCGGCCAGCTCCTCCAGCCGGTCGACCCGACGGGCGCCGACGACGACGTCGAATCCCTCGGCCGCCAGCCGCGTCGCGGTGGCCGCGCCGATGCCGCTGGACGCCCCCGTGACGACGGCGGTGCGGCCGGCTCCTGGGCCTTCGGAGGAACCGGACCGGGTGAGAGGTGGGACACCTGACATGTGTTCATCCTGACCCTGTTGCAGGATGGAAGACCGACGGGGTCGCCGGTGTTGCGCTCAGCAACTGTCCGGACCACAGGAACTGCAGAGCGGGAGGAGCGCACGTGCCCGCTTCCCGCCCGTTCCGCAGCGGCGCGCCCCGGCGCGTGGCCACGCTGTCGGTGCACACCAGCCCGCTGGACCAGCCCGGTGCCGGCGACGCCGGCGGCATGAACGTCTACATCGTCGAGGCCTCGCGGCGGCTGGCCGCACGCGGCATCGCGGTCGACATCTTCACCCGCGCCACGTCCAGCGATCTGCCGCCCGTGGTGGAGATGAGCCCCGGCGTCACCGTCCGGCACGTGAACGCCGGCCCCTTCGAGGGCCTGGGCAAGGAGGAGCTCCCCGCCCAGCTGTGCGCCTTCACCGCCGCCGTGCTGCGCGAGGAGGCCCAGCACGAGCCGGGCTTCTACGACGTCGTCCACTCGCACTACTGGCTCTCCGGCCAGGTCGGCTGGCTGGCCCGCGACCGGTGGAGCGTGCCGCTGATCCACACCGCGCACACCCTGGCCAAGGTCAAGAACGAGGCGCTGGCCGCCGGTGACCGGCCCGAGCCCCGTGCCCGCGTCATCGGCGAGCAGCAGGTCGTCGCCGAGGCCGACCGGCTGACCGCCAACACCGACGAGGAGGCGCGCCAGCTGGTCCGCCTCTACGGCGCCGACCCGGCCCGCACCCTCGTCGTCCCGCCCGGCGTCGACCTCGACCGGTTCGCCCCGGGTGACCGCGCCACCGCCCGCTGCGCGGTCGGCATGCCGCAGGACGCGATCGTGCTGCTGTTCGTCGGCCGCATCCAGCCGCTCAAGGCGCCCGACGTGCTCCTGCACGCCGCGGCCGCCCTGCTCGAGGACGACCCGGCGCTGCGCAGCCGGCTGCGCGTCCACGTCGTCGGGGCCCCCAGCGGCTCGGGCCTGGACGCCCCCGAGCAGCTGCAGAAGCTGGCCGGTGCGCTGGGCATCGCCGACGTCGTCACCTTCTTCCCGCCACAGCCGCCCGAGCGGCTGGCCGAGCACTACCGGGCCGCCGACGTCACGGTGGTGCCGAGCCACAACGAGTCCTTCGGCCTCGTCGCCCTGGAGTCCCAGGCCTGCGGCACGCCGGTCGTCGCTGCGGCGGTGGGCGGCCTGCCGACGGCGGTGCGCGACGGCGTGTCCGGTGTGCTGGTGGCCGGGCACGACCCGGCCGCCTACGCGGCCGCGGTGCGTGCGGTGCTGGCCCGCCGCGAGCTGCTCGCCGCCGGCGCGCGGCGGCACGCCTGCCGGTTCTCCTGGGACCGCACGGCCGACGCCCTGATCGAGGCCTACACCGCGGCGGCGCGCGACATGGCCGCCGCGCCCGCCCGCCCCGCGCGGGAGCGCCTGCGCGTGCTGCCCGGGATGCAGGTGGCGCGATGAGCGCGCCCGGGGACCGGAGCACCGAGGAGCTCGACGAGGTCATCGACCAGACCCTGCGCGACGCCGAACTGGTCCACGAGCACCCCGGGCCCGGGAGGTGGCTGGTCGACCTGCCCGGCACCAAGAAGCTCAAGACCGTCTGCGGGCTCAGCGTCGGCGAGCACGCCCTGCGGGTCGAGGCCTTCGTCTGCCGCCAGCCCGATGAGAACCGCGAGCAGCTGTGGACCTACCTGCTGCAGCACAACGCCCGGATGTACGGCGTCTCCTACTCGATCGACAGCGTCGGCGACGTCTACCTGACCGGCCGGCTGCCGCACGCCGCGGTGACCCCCGAGGAGCTCGACCGCATCCTCGGCTCGGTCCTGAGCTACGCCGACGACCACTTCAACACCATGCTGGAGATCGGCTTCGGCACGTCCATCCGCCGCGAGTGGGACTGGCGGGTCAAGCGCGGGGAGTCCCTGCGGAACCTGGAGGCCTTCGCGGCCTTCGCCGATCCCGGCCGCCGGGGCGCCGACGACGGCACCGGCCCCACCCGCGGGGAGTGACGACGGACCGCACCGAGGCCGAGGAGGAGGCCCCTCCCGGCTACGCCCGCCGCTGGTGGGTGCTCGCCACCATGACGGTGTGCCTGCTCGTGGTGATCATGGGCAACACGATCCTCAACGTCGCCCTCCCGACCCTGCAGCGCGAGCTCGGCGCCACCCAGGCCGAGCTGCAGTGGGCGGTGGACGCCTACATCCTCGTGTTCGCCGGGCTGCTGTTCTCCTGGGGCATCATCGGCGACCGCATCGGCCGGCGCCGTGTGCTGGTGATCGGCCTGTCCATCTTCGCCGTCGCCTCGGTGATGGCCGCGCTGAGCGACAGCCCGGCCGAGCTCATCGTCTGGCGCGCGGTCATGGGCATCGGCGGTGCCGCCGTGCAGCCCACCACCCTCGCCGTCATCACCAACGTCTTCCCGGGTCCCGAACGTGGCCGGGCCATCGGCGTGTGGGCCGGTACCGCCGGCATCGCGGTGGCGGGCGGCCCGCTCGCGGGCGGCGCGGTGCTCGAGCACTTCTGGTGGGGCGCGGTGTTCCTCGTCGGCGTGCCCGTGGCGGTGCTCGGCATCGTCGGGGTGCTGGCCATCGTCCCGGAGTCCAAGGATCCCCACCCCGGCCGGCTCGACGTCCCGGGTGTCCTGCTGTCCATCGTGGCCCTCGCCGGGCTGGTCTACGGCATCATCCGCGGCGGCGAGGGCGCCGGCTGGACGACGCCGGGGGTTCTCGTGCCGCTGGTCGGTGGGCTGCTGCTGCTCGTGCTGTTCGTGCAGCTGCAGCGGCGCTCGGCGCACCCCGCGCTGGACGTCTCGCTGTTCCGCAACCCCGCGTTCTCCGCCGCTGCCGGAGCGCTGGGCCTGAACTTCTTCGCCCTCCTCGGCGCGACGTTCTACGTCGTGTTCTACCTGCAGGGCGTGCTGGGGTACAGCCCGCTGCAGGCCGGGGCCACGCTCATCCCGGTGGCGCTCGGCATGGCGATCATGGCGCCGCGCAGCTCGGTGCTGGCCGAGCGGTACGGCGCCAAGGCGGTCTGCGCCGTCGGCTTCACGCTGATCACGCTGTCGTTCCTGGGCTTCCAGCTGCTGGGCGTGGACTCGCCGGCCTGGTTGCTGCTCGCGATCCTGTCCGTCCAGGGCACGGGCATGGGCATGGTCATGGCGCCGGCCACCGAGTCGATCATGTCCGTCGTCCCGCGGGAGAAGGCCGGGGCCGGGGCGGCGGTGAACAACTCCGTCCGCCAGGTGGGCGGCGCGCTGGGGGTGGCGATCCTCGGTTCGCTGCTGGCCGGGGCCTACACGGCCAACCTCGGGAACGCGACCGACGTGCTGCCCGCGGACGTCCGGGAGGAGGCGGGGGAGTCCATCGTGAGCACCCTCGCCGTCATCGGCGAGGTGGGCGACGCGGGCGACCCGGAGGCCGCAGCGGCCGCGGCCGGGCTGGTGGATCCGGCCCGCGAGGCCTTCGTGGACGCCATGCACCTCACCGCCGTGGGCACCGCGGCCGCCGGCGCCGTGGCGGTCGTCGTCGTGCTCGTGTGGCTCCCGGGCCGGCGGCGGCCGACCGGCCCGGCGTCGTCCGCCGTCGGGAATCGGGCAGGATGACGGCGTGACGACTCCTGGAACCCTCGTGCTGCTCCGCCACGGCGAGAGCGAGTGGAACAAGGCCAACCTGTTCACGGGCTGGGTCGACGTCCCGCTCACGGACAGGGGCCGCGTGGAGGCCGCCCGCGGCGGGCAGCTGCTCGCCGAGCACGGTCTGCTGCCCGACGTCTCGCACACCTCGCTGCTGCGGCGGGCGATCATGACCGCCGAGCTGGCGCTGCACGAGGCCGACCGGCAGTGGATCCCGGTGTACCGCTCGTGGCGGCTCAACGAGCGGCACTACGGCGCCCTGCAGGGCAAGGACAAGGCCGCCACCCTCGCGCAGTACGGCGAGGAGCAGTTCATGACCTGGCGCCGGTCCTACGACACCCCGCCGCCGCCGATCGAGCCCGGCAGCGAGTTCGCCCAGGACGGCGACGCGCGCTACGCCTTCCTCCCGCCGGAGGCGCGCCCGTCCACCGAGTGCCTGGCCGACGTCGTCGTGCGGATGCTGCCCTACTGGTACGACGCGATCGTGCCCGACCTGCGCCTGGGGAAGACGGTGCTGGTCGCCGCGCACGGCAACAGCCTGCGTGCGCTGGTGAAGCACCTCGACGGGCTGGGCGAGGACGAGGTCGTCGGCCTGAACATCCCGACCGGTGTGCCGCTGCGCT
Source organism: Blastococcus sp. (assembly GCA_042090795.1). Lineage (GTDB taxonomy): Bacteria > Actinomycetota > Actinomycetes > Mycobacteriales > Geodermatophilaceae > Blastococcus. The sequence goes on from JBELIQ010000001.1 coordinate 367,321, forward strand.
ACGACCTGGACGACGACCTGCGCCCGCGCAACCCCGGCGGGCAGTACCTCGACCCCGACGCCGCCGCAGCAGCCATCGAGGCCGTCAAGAACCAGGGCAAGCACTAAGCACCGACGAGGGGGCCCGGAGGGTCCCCGAGGAGGTGCTTGGAGCCGCCCCGCGAGGCGCGCCGACGAGCGGGGGCGCGGAGCGTCCCCCGAGGTGGCGCAGGGAACGGCTCAGTGCAGGTCGGGAACGGCTCCTGGCCGCGGTGCGGTCCGGAGGACCGCCATGGCACAAATCAGATCGGGGTGCTGGCCTCGGGGACGTGCCGCTCGCCGGTCACCAGGTAGACGACCCGGCGGGCGACGCTGACGGCGTGGTCGGCGAAGCGCTCGTAGTAACGGCCCAGCAGCGTCACGTCGATGGCAGTCTCGACGCCGTAGGGCCAGCTGTCGGCGAGCAGCTCCCGGAACAGCCCGCGGTGGATGCGGTCCATCGCGTCGTCGTCGGTCTCCAGCTCGCGGGCCTTCTCGACGTTCTGCGAGGCGACCACGGTGCCGGCCTTGGTCACCAGCATCTCCGCGACGTGCCCGGCCTCGAGGAACGCCGGGCGCACCTCCTGCGGGACGGCGTGATCGGGGAAGCGCATCCGGGCCACCTTGGCGATGTGCTCGGCGAGGTCACCCATGCGCTCGAGGTCGCTGGCGATGCGGGTGGCGACGACGATCGTGCGCAGGTCGGTCGCGACCGGCTGCTGGCGGGCCAGGAGCGTGAAGCAGCGCTGGTCGATGCTCTCCCGGGTGGCGTCGATCTGCTCGTCGCCGGCGATGACCAGGTCGGCGAGGGCGACGTCGGCGTCGAGCAGCGCCGTCGTGGCGGTGCTCATCTGAGACCCCACGGAGTTGGCCATCTCGACCAGGCAGCCGCGGATGTCGTCGAGTTCCTCGTGGTAACTGTCGCGCACGTCGTCCTCCCGGGTGGTGCGGCACCTCGCCGCACCGGTCCTGCCCGACCTTATGCCGGTCGCGGTGGTACCCGGCCGCGAGCAGGTGAACGACGACCCACCTGGGCGTGAACACTCCCTCGGAGGGGGCGCCCGATCAGGTGTTCGGGCCGGAGCTGGATCCGCCCGGACCTAGCATCGGCACCGTGAGTCCGTCGGTCGCCCTCGTGGTGGGCCTCGTCCTGGGTGGGGTCGTGGCCCTCACGGTCGTGCTCGGCTCACGTCGCAGCTTCGACGGACCACGTCGCCCCGATCCCGAGGTCATCGCCCTGCCGGAGGCCGCGATGGCCCGGCGGTTGCTCGACCTGATGGACCCGGCGGTGCTCGTCGTCGACGCGGACGACGCCGTGCTGCTGGCCAATCCGGCCTCCCGCGCACTCGGCATCGTGCGTGGCACCCGGCTGCTGGTGCCCGATCTGCTCGAGCTGGCCCACGCGGTGCGCTCCGGCGGTGGCCGGCGCACCGACGTCCGGCTGCCCGGGAACCTGGTCGGTGCCGGCCCACGGATGATGAGCGTGCACGGCGTGCGGCTCGACAGCGGCGCCGCCCCGCCCCCCGGTCCGGTCGCCCTCGTCCTGGAGGACGTCACCGAGACCCGCCGCACCGAGGCGGTGCGCCGCGACTTCGTCGCCAACGTCGGGCACGAGCTGAAGACGCCGGTGGGTGCGCTGTCGCTGCTGGCCGAGGCGATCGAGGGCGCCGCCGACGACCCGGAGGCCGTGCAGCGCTTCGCCGCCCGGATCGCGCACGAGGCCGATCGGCTCGGCCGGCTGGTCCGGGAGCTGATCGACCTGTCCCGGCTGCAGGGCGGCGAGCCGCTGCCCGAGCTGGTCCCGGTGCCGGTCGACCAGGTGCTGGCCGAGGCCGTCGACCGCACCCGCACCGCCGCGCGCGCCAAGCGGCTGGACATCGCCGTCGGTGGTCAGCCGGGCCTGGTGGTCCGCGGCGTGGAGAGCCAGCTGGCCACCGCGGTCACGAACCTGCTCGCCAACGCCGTGGCCTACAGCACGGGGGAGTCGCGCATCGCCGTCGCCGCCCGTGCCCGGTCGGGCTTCGCCGAGATCACCGTGACCGACAGCGGCATCGGCATCCCCCGCCAGGACCGCCAGCGGGTGTTCGAGCGGTTCTACCGGGTGGACCAGTCCCGGGCCAGCAGCACCGGTGGCACCGGGCTGGGCCTGGCCATCGTCAAGCACGTCGCGAGCAACCACGGTGGATCGGTCGCCGTGTGGAGCGAGGAGGGGCTGGGCTCGACGTTCACCCTCCGCATCCCGCTCGTCGCGGCGCTCCCCGAAGCCCCCGCGTCGGGCTCACCTGCTACCGGCGACGCCGTCGCCGCCGACCCCGGAAAGGGGACCACATGACCCGCGTTCTGGTCGTGGAGGACGAGGAGTCCTTCTCCGACGCGCTGTCCTACATGTTGCGCCGGGAGGGGTTCGACGCCGTCGTGGCCTCGACCGGCCCGGAGGCGCTCGCCGAGTTCGACCGCGGCGGAGCCGACATCGTCCTGCTGGACCTGATGCTGCCGGGCCTCCCGGGCACCGAGGTCTGCCGCGCGCTGCGCGCCCGCAGCGGCGTGCCGATCATCATGCTCACCGCAAAGGACGGCGAGATCGACAAGGTCGTCGGCCTCGAGCTGGGGGCCGACGACTACGTCACCAAGCCGTACTCCGCCCGCGAGCTCGTGGCGCGCATCCGGGCGGTGCTGCGGCGCCGGGGCGAGTCGACCGAGTCGGCGTCGGCCGAGGCGGTGCTGGAGGCCGGTCCGGTCCGGATGGACGTCGAGCGTCACGTCGTGGCCATGGACGGCGAGCCGGTCGCCCTGCCGCTCAAGGAGTTCGACCTGCTCGAGTTCCTGCTGCGGAACACCGGCCGGGTGCTGACCCGCGCGCAGCTCATCGACCGCGTGTGGGGTGCGGACTACGTGGGCGACACCAAGACACTCGACGTCCACGTCAAGCGGCTGCGGGCCAAGCTGGAGCCCGACCCGGCCAACCCGAAGTACCTGTTGACCGTCCGCGGCCTGGGCTACAAGTTCGACGCCTAGTTCTTCAGCTCGTCGATCTTCTCCGAGGCCTCGGCCTTGGTGAGCTTCTCCGTCTCGACGTCCTCGTCGGAGGTCCGGGACAGGGTCTCGAGGTAGCTCTTCTGCGCCCCGGTGGCCGGCTCGTCGCCGGTCACCCAGGTCGAGGGGTCCTTCTCGGCGGTCGGGTCGGACTGCTGCTGCGATTCGCTCATGTGTTCGATGCTAGGCCGGGAGTGGCGTCTCCGCCCGTCGGACGGCGACCTCCAGGGCGGCCTCCTGCCGGGCCCGGTGCAGGGCGCGCCCGGTCCGGCGGACGTGCTCGCCGCCGCACGCCGGGCAGGTGACGTGCACCGCGATGTGGTCGGGGTGGTTGACGACCCGGACGGCGTCCAGCGAGGCCAGCGTGCGCTTCCCGGTCGTGGGGCAGCTGATCGGCATCATGCGGGCAGCCTGCTCGGGGGCTGCGGCACGGACGAGTGGCAGGAATGACCCCCGGCGCAGGTTTTCTGCCATCATGCCGGCATGACGCTCCCGGACCGGCCCCTCGTGGTCAGCGCCGTCGTCGCCGACGGGCTCGTCGGCAGCTTCGGGCTCGGCGTGTGCCACGAGGTGTTCGCCTACGACCGCAGCCACCTGGGCCTGCCACGGTTCGACTTCGCGGTGGTCGCGGAGACGCCCGGCATCCTGCGCACCGACACCGGCCTCGGCGTGCTCGTCGAGCACGGCCTGGACCGCCTCGACCGGTCCGACGTCGTGCTGATCACCGCCTGGGAGCTGTTCGAGCACGTCCCGCCACCGGCGCTGCTGGATGCGTTGCGCGCCGCGCACGCCCGGGGCGCCACGCTGATCAGCGCCTGCACGGGCGTCTTCGTGCTGGCCGCCGCCGGCCTGCTCGAGGGCCTGCGCGTCACGACGCACTGGCGGTGGGCCGGCGAGCTCGCCGCCCGCTTCCCGGGGCTCGACGTCGACCCCGGCGTGCTCTACGTGGACAACGGCACGATCCTCACCGGGGCGGGCACCGCCGCCGGCGTGGACACCCTGCTGCACCTGGTGCGCCGGGAGTGGGGCGCGGCCGCGTCCAACGCCCTGGCCCGGGAGATGGTCGTGCCGCCGCACCGCGACGGCGGCCAGGCGCAGTTCGTCGACGCGCCCGTCGCCCGGTGCGAGGACGACCTGCTCGGCGTCGTCCTGGAGTGGGCGAGCGCCCACCTCGCCGAGGACCTGAGCGTCGAGGTGCTGGCCCGCCGCGCACTGATGAGCCCGCGCACGTTCGCCCGGCGGTTCAAGGCGACGACGGGGACGACGCCGCACGCGTGGCTCCTCGGCCAGCGGCTGTCGGCGGCCGAGACGCTGCTGGAGGAGAGCGACGCCCCCGTCGAGGAGGTCGCCCGGCTGGTCGGCTTCGGCACCGCCGCCGGGCTGCGCGAGCAGTTCGCGCGGCGGCGGGGGGTCTCGCCGCGCGCCTACCGGCAGACGTTCCGGTCAGGTGGGGCGACGCAGGTGCAGCTGGACGGGCGTCGCGCGGGGCCCGAGGGCGGGCGCGGGGCTCGCGGGGTGGGGGGCGATCAGGCCCTGGTCGAGGCGGAGCTCGGTCAGCCGGCGTAGCTCCGTGTACGCGGCCGCACCCAGCAGGGCGGTGAGCTCGGCGGCGTAGGTGTCGACCAGGGGCTCGGGGGACACGTGCGCGGCGGGGGCGCCGGTGCACCACCAGTGCAGGTCGTGCCCGCCGGGGCCCCAGCCGCGTCGGTCGAACTCCCCGATCGTGCTCATCAGCACCCGGGTGCCGTCGGGCCGGTCGACGTGCTCCTGCTCCCGGCGCACCGGGAGCTGCCAGCAGACGTCCGGCTTGGTCGTGAGGGGGTGCAGGTCGACACGCTGCGCCATCCGGTGCAGGGCGCACCCGCCGCCACCCGGGAAGCCCGGCCGGTTGAGGAACACGCAGGCGCCGTCGACCACGCGGGTCCGCAGCGACCGCGTGCCCTCCTCGGCGTCGTCCTCCTCGGTCCAGGCGCCCCGCCCCACGGGTGCCAGCTGCCAGTCCTCGTCGTCGAGGTCGGCGACGGCCGCGGTGACCCGCGCCAGGTCGTCCTCGTCGGTGAAGAAGGCGCCGTGGCTGCAGCACCCGTCGTCGGGTCGCCCCTCGACCACGCCGGCGCAGCCACGGCCGAAGATGCACGTCCAGGCCGAGGCCAGCCAGGTCAGGTCCGCGCGGACGACGTGCCCGGGATCGGCGGGGTCGGCGAACTCCACCCACTCCCGGGCGAAGTCCAGGGACACCTCGTCGGGTGGGTCGTCCGGCACCCGTCCAGCCTAGTGAGAGGACCCCCTTCCCCTCACACCTCGCTCCGCTCGGCGCGAGCCTCCGGATCGTCCGCTCGGCGCGAGCCTCCGAAGGGGGCCGCGCCGCACCTCGCTCCGCTCGGCGTGAGTCCCTGGACGTGGCCGGGCAGACTGGCCCCCATGCGGCTGGGTGTACTCGACGTCGGTTCCAACACGGTCCACCTGCTCGTCGTCGACGCCCACCGCGGTGCGCACCCGACCCCGATGCACGACGACCGCTGGGCGGTGCGCCTGGCCGAGCACGTCGGACGGGACGACCTGCTCTCGCCGCTGGGGGAGAAGGCGCTGCTCCAGTCGGTGCAGGAGGCCTGCGACCAGGCCGAGAAGCAGGGCTGCGACGACTTCATGGCCCTGGCGACGTCGGCGATCCGCGAGGCCCGCAACGGTCAGGACGTGCTCGACCGCATCCACCGCTCCACCGGGGTGGAGCTCCAGGTCCTCACCGGCGAGGACGAGGCGCGCCTGACCTTCCTCGCCGTCCGTCGGTGGTTCGGCTGGAGCGCCGGCCGCCTGCTCGTGCTGGACATCGGCGGCGGCTCGCTCGAGCTCGCCGTCGGCATGGACGAGCTGCCGGACGTGGCGCTCTCGCTGCCGCTGGGTGCGGGACGGATGACCCGGCGCTACCTGCCCGACGCGCTCGCCGGCGGGCGCCCCGACCTCACCGCGCTGGCCGAACTCGAGGAGCACGCGACCAGGCTGCTGCAGCCGGCGGTGCGGAAGCTGCGTGCGGCCGGCCCGCCGGACCTGGTGGTGGCGACCAGCAAGACCTTCCGCACCCTCGCGCGGCTCGGCGGGGCGGCGCCGTCGTCAGCCGGGATCCGGACCCCGCGGGAGCTGTCGCTCACCGGGCTGGACCAGCTGGTGCGCTTCGTGTCGCGGATCGAGTCCGGGGCGCTGGCCGAGTTGCCGGGGGTCTCGGCGACCCGCGCGCACCAGGTTCCTGCGGGAGCGACTGTCGCTGCCGCCTCCATGCGCCTCCTGGACGTACCGTTCGTGCGGATATGCCCCTGGGCTCTGCGCGAGGGTGTCATCCTGCGGAGGTTGGACTCGTTGGGAGGTGCGTGATGGCCGAACCGGACTGGAACCCCGACACGGGTGGGCGCCCGCTCGCGGAGATCCTGCGCGAGGCGGGCATCGACACGTCGAAGGCCGCCAAGCGGCGGCGGTGGGACGAGCCCGACGAGCCCGTGCGCCAGCGCCGTCCCGACTCCCAGCCCCCTTCGGACCGGGCCTTCGGCCGGCGCCGGAGCGACGTGGACGAGCAGCAGACGGGTGCGGGCCGGTCCGGCTCGAGCCGCGCGGAGTCCCGCCAGCTCAGCTCGTCCCGAGCCGCTCCCGCTGCCGGGTTCCCACCCGTCCGCCCCTCCGAGGACCGGCGCGCGACGGCAGGCCCCTCGACCACCGCGATCCCGGAGGTGCGGCCCGACCGCTCACCGGGGGTGCCGCACCCGTCGGCTCCGCTCCCCGACATCCCGCTGGGCGGGCTGCGCGGTGACCGCGTCGCGGAGCGCGTCAGCGGCCGGGACACGGGCCGGGTCGCCGATCGCGCCGTCGGCCGGGGCACCGGCCGGGTCGCCGATCGCGCCGTCGGCCGGGACACCGGCCGGGTCACCGATCGCGCCGTCGGCCGGGACACCGGCCGGGTCACCGAGCGCGCCGTCGGCCGGGACACCGGCCGGGTCACCGACCGCGCCGTCCGTCCCGGGCACCGTGCCACGGACCGCGACGAGGTGACCTCGACAGGGCCGATCCCCGTCGTCCGCGCGACGGACGTCGACGACCTGGACGAGGATGCCAGTCCGCTGGCCTGGCTGCGGTTCGTGGGCGAGCTGGTCATCGCCCTGGCCGTGGGCGTCGGCGTCTTCTTCGCCGCCACCGTGCTGTGGGAGATGGCCGCCTACGTCGCGCTGCTGCTCGTACCCCTGGCCGTGGCGGGCCTGGTCGCGGGGGTGGGGATGTGGCGGCAGCGGCAGGGGGCCGAACCCGTCGGCCCCCGCCTGCTCGCCCTCCTGGTCTTCGCCGGCACGCTGCTCACGATCGTTCCCGCCGCGCAGCTGCTCGCCACGCGCTGACCCGGGACGTGCCGGCCCCGCTCAGGCGGTCGCGTCGGCCGCCTCGTCGTCCTGCGCGGTGGCGAACTCCTCGACGATGGCCGCGCCGAACGCCTCCAGGTCGTCGGGGTTGCGGCTGGTGATCAGGTTGCCGTCGACGACGACCTCCTCGTCCACCCAGTTCGCGCCCGCGTTCCGCAGGTCGGTCTGCAGCGACGGCCACGAGGTCATCCGCCGGCCACGGACGACGTCGGCCTCGACGAGCACCCACGGTGCGTGGCAGATGGCGGCCACCGGCTTGCCCGCCTCGAAGAACGCCTTCACGAAGGCCACCGCGTCGGCGTCGGCCCGCACGAAGTCGCCGTTGATGACCCCACCGGGCAGGACCAGGGCCGCGTAGTCGTCGGGGTCGGCGTCGGCGACCGTGCCGTCGACCTTCTTGGTGTCGCCCTTGTCGATGTGGTCGTAGGCCGTGATCGTGCCCGCCTCCAGCGACACCAGCTCCGGCTCCGCGCCGGCTTCCTCCAGTGCCTGCCAGGGGCGGTCCAGCTCGACCTGCTCGACACCGTCGGTCGCCAGGACCGCCACCCTCATCCCGCTCAGTTCTCCTGCCATGTCGGCGCCGCTACCCGGGGCCCGGCCGGCACACACACGGCGCACTACGGTTCGGTCGTGGCCGTGCCCGCCCGCCGGCTCGCCGCCGGGGTGCCGACCGCCGGTGGTGGGTCGGACGTCGCCACGGGCGCGCCACCACCGAACGCCTTCACCGGAGAGCAGGCGGCCCGGCGCGGCCGCCCGCCCGAGAGCTGGGAGCACGTCATGCCCTGGAACGTCGGAACCGCCGAGCAGCCGCGTCCCGTGGCCGCGCTCCTGGGGCGCCCGGGCGGATACCGGTGAGCGCCCCGGAGCGCCGGGGGGTGGCCGTCGTCGGCGGCGGCCGGATCGGCGAGGCGCTGCTGTCGGGAATGGTCCGCCGCGAGGGATCGGCGGACGTCGTCGTGTGCGAACGCAGCGCCGAACGGGGCGCCGAGCTCGCCGAGCGGTACGGGGTGGACCTGGCCGATCTCGCCGGGGCGGCGGCACGGGCCCGGGTCCTGCTCCTGGCGGTGAAGCCGCAGGACATCGACGTCCTGCTCGGTCTGCTGGCCGGGCACGTGGACCGCGACCACCTGGTCGTGTCGGTGGCCGCCGGTGTGACCACCGCCCGGATCGAGGCGGCGCTGCCGGCCGGGGTCCCGGTCGTGCGGGCCATGCCCAACACCCCGGCGCTGGTCGAGGAGGGCATGAGCGTCCTCTCGGCCGGTGCGCACGCCGCCGGGAAGCATCTCGACCGGGCCGAGGAGCTGCTCGCCGCCGTGGGGCAGGTGCGGCGGGTGCCGGAGGTGCAGCAGGACGCCGTCACCGCGTTGTCCGGGAGCGGCCCGGCGTACTTCTTCTACCTCGTGGAGGCGATGGTCGACGCCGGGGTGGCGCTCGGGCTCTCCAGGGAGCTGTCCGCCGACCTCGTCGTGCAGACGGCGCTGGGTGCTGCGGTGATGCTGCGCGACTCGGGGCAGGAGCCGCAGGCGCTGCGAGCCGGCGTCAGCAGCCCCGGCGGGACGACGGTCGCGGCCATCGCCGAGCTCGACCGGCACGACGTGCGGGCGGCGATGGACGCAGCCGTCGCGGCCGCGCACGCGCGCTCGCTGGAGCTGGGGGCGGCGAGCGCCTGAGGCCACCGGGTCCGGTGTCAGGGCAGGGGAGCGGGTGACCGCTGATCCGTCTGTCGACTCCTCGTGCTCACTCCGAGCGAGCGGGCGAACACACTAACGGGGGATCGGCAGGATGGCGAGCACGCTGCGTCGATTTCTCGTCACCCGTCCGTGTGACACGCGGATCAACATGTCGATCGGTCGACATAGGTGCACATCTGCCCAGTACGGATCGGTCCGTCTGTTCGATTCATCCATCGCTCCTGTCACGCCTGTCCCCTTACGCTCTGTTGCAGCACGTGCGTGTTCAGTTGCCGGTGGGGAAGCCGGCGCCACGACGCGAGCTAGGTCCGGAGACGAAGTCATGACCATGCCCCAGCGCCACCACGCCGCCACCGTCGTCCGCCCGGGTATCCCCGGCCAGCGTCCGATGGGCCGTCCGATGCAGGCCTCCGCCGTCGCCCGCCCCGTGCCCGCCGCCCACCCGGCCGCCATGCCCCTGGGTCGCCCGAGCGTTCCGGCCCCCCGCGCCGCCGTCACCTTCCTGACGGTCGCCGAGGTCGCCGCGATGATGCGCGTCTCCAAGATGACCGTGTACCGCCTCGTCCACGCCGGCGACCTCTCCGCCGTCCGCGTCGGCCGCTCCTTCCGCGTGCCGGAGCGCGCCGTGCAGGACTACCTGCGCGACGCCTACACCGACATCGCCTGAGAGACGGAACGGCGACAACGGCGTCGCCTGATCGCCGGCTCCACCGGGCGGGAGTCGGCACGCGGTTGCGGTGTCATCCGGAGGATGACGTAGTCATCGCTCGCCGGTGCGGTCCCGAGGACCGCGATGTCACAGCGCCACCGTCGTCGCGGGGCGGCTCGGGTACGCTCGGTCGCCGGGCGACACCGGGGCGCGGCCCCGCTGTCGCGGTCGAGCTGATCATCTGCGACGAAGTCGGGAGCACCACGTGGGTTCTGTCATCAAGAAGCGGCGCAAGCGGATGGCCAAGAAGAAGCACCGCAAGCTGCTGAAGAAGACGCGCGTCCAGCGACGCAACAAGAAGTGAGCTGACGCTCGTGCCGCCCGCGGTCGTGCTCGTCACCGGTGTGAGCCGGTGGCTGGGCGGAGCGCTGGCGGCCGAGCTCGCAGCAGATCCCGCCATCGGGCGGGTCATCGGGGTGGACACCGTGCCGCCCTCGCCGGCGATGCTGCGCCGGCTGGGCCGCACCGAGTTCGTGCGGGCCGACATCCGCAATCCGCTGATCGGCAAGGTGATCGCGGCGGCGTCGGTCGACACCGTCGTCCACATGAACATCAGCTCCACCCCGGCCGGCTCCGGTGGGCGTGCCCCGATGAAGGAACTGAACGTCATCGGCACGATGCAGCTGCTGGCCGCGTGCCAGGCGGCCCCGTCGGTCCGTCGGTTCGTGCTGAAGTCGACGACCGCCGTCTACGGCGCCTCCTCGCGCGACCCCGCGGTCTTCACCGAGCAGATGCAGGCCCGGCAGGTCCCCGCCGGCGGTTTCGCCAAGGACAGCGTCGACATCGAGGGCTACGTCCGCTCCTTCGGGCGCCGCCGCCCCGACGTCGACATCGCCGTGCTCCGGTTCACCAACTTCATCGGCCCCCGGATCGACTCGCTGCTCACCGGCTTCCTGCGCATGCCCGTGGTGCCGACGGCGATGGGCTACGACGCCCGGGTCCAGCTGCTGCACGAGGACGACGCGCTGGCCGTCCTCGAGCGCGCGACCACCGGCGACTTCGTGGGCACGGTCAACGTCGGGGGCGAGGGCACGCTGCTGCTCTCGCAGGCCATCCGCCGGCTGGGCCGCATCGAGGCGCCGCTGCCCTCGCCCGCCCTGGGATCGGTCGGCCGCATCTCCCGCCGCTTCGGCTTCGTCGACTACTCGCCCGAGCAGATGCGGTTCCTCAACTTCGGTCGCGTCGTCGACACCACCGTCCTGCGCACCGAGTTCGGCTACGTCCCGCGGTACACCACCTCCGAGGCGTTGGCCGACTACGCCCGGACGGTGCCACCGGTGGTCTCGCCGCGGCTGGTCGCGACGTCGTCCAGCCGGCTCCGTGCGGCGCTGGGGCAGGCCGGATCGGTGGCCGCCGCCATGGGCGAGCGGCTGAACCCGGCCCCTCCGGCGCCCGGGCTGCGGGCGGTGCGCGATGCCTGAGGCGCGCGTCATCCCGCTCCGGCCCGACGACGACGAACCGTTCGTCCCCCCGGCACCGGCCCCCGGCTGGGAGGACCAGCTCGCCGGGGCCGTGGAGTTCCTCCGCCGCCGGGTGACCGGTGACTACGAGACGGACGAGTTCGGCTTCGACCCCGATCTGACCGATCACCTGCTGCTGCCCTTGCTCCGGCCGCTGTTCCGGTCCTGGTTCCGGGTGGACACCCTCGGGCTGGAGAACGTGCCCGACACCGGCGGGGCGCTCGTGGTGGCCAACCATTCCGGCACCATCCCGGTCGATGCGCTGATGACGACGGTGGCGCTGCACGACGAGCACCCGTCGCAGCGCCGGTTGCGGCTGCTCGGCGCGGACCTGGTGTTCGACGCCCCCTTCGTCGGAGCCCTGTCGCGCAAGCTGGGCACCACGCTCGCCTGCAACGAGGACGCCGAGCGGCTGCTCACCGAGGGCGAGCTGGTCGGCGTCTTCCCCGAGGGCTTCAAGGGCGTCGGGAAGCCGTTCTCCGAGCGGTACACGCTGCAGCGCTTCGGCCGGGGCGGTTTCGTCAGTGCGGCTCTGCGGACCGGTGTCCCGATCATCCCGTGCGCGATCGTGGGCGCCGAGGAGATCTACCCGATGCTCGGCAACGCCCGGACGGCGGCCCGCCTGCTGGGGCTCCCGTACTTCCCGATCACCCCGACGTTCCCGCTGCTTGGCCCGCTCGGCCTGGTGCCGCTGCCGTCGAAGTGGCTGATCGCCTTCGGGGAGCCGATCGAAACGGCGTCCTACGGGCCGGCGGCGGCCGAGGACCCGATGCTGGTCTTCAACCTGACCGACCAGGTGCGCGAGACCATCCAGCAGTCCCTCTACCGGCTGCTCATGCAGCGCAAGGGCATCTTCGGCTGAGCCGGCCGCCGCCGCCGGCCGCCGCCGACGGTCAGAAGGGGAACTTGTTGCGGCGGCGCAGCGCCAGCGCGCCACCGACGAGCCCGCCCGACAGCGCCGCGGCCGCGACGGTGGGGACGCCGATCTTCGCGGCCTTGCGGCCGGTGCGGAAGTCACGGATCGTCCAGCCGCGTGCCCTCGCGACCGAGCGCAGCTCCGTGTCGGGGTTGACCGCGACCGCCGTCCCGCAGAGCGAGAGCATGGGCAGGTCGTTCGCCGAGTCGCTGTAGGCGGTGCAGCGGGTCAGGTCCAGCCCCTCCCGCTCGGCCAGCGCCAGCACCGCCTCCGCCTTGGCCGGCCCGTGCATGAGCTCACCCACGAGGCGCCCGGTGTACCGGCCGTCCACCACCTCGGCGACCGTGCCCAGCGCACCGGTGAGACGGAGCCGATGGGCGATGATGGAGGCCAGCTCGACCGGCGTCGCGGTGACCAGCCAGACGCGCTGGCCCTTGTCGAGGTGCTGCTGCGCGAGCGCCCGGGTGCCGGCCCAGATCCGGTCGGCCATCAGCTCGTCGTAGATGTCCTCGCTGTGCCGGACGATCTCCCCGACCTCGCGGCCGGCGACGAAGGCCAGGGCGTTCTCCCGGATGGTCAGCATGTCGTCGGGATTGCCCTCGGTGCCGCCGATCCGGAACTTGGCCTGCTGCCACACGAAGCCGGCCATGTCGCGGGTGGAGAAGTACTTGCGCGCGGCCAGTCCGCGGGCGAACCAGAACAGCGAGGCGCCCATCATCATCGTGTTGTCGACGTCGAAGAACGCCGCCGCGCTCGGGTCCGGCTCGACCGCAGGCGGGGGCGTGACGTCGGCGGCCGCCGCGGACGCCGCCCCGGCCACGTGGGCCCGGGTCTCCTCGTCGACGGGCTCGCCGTGCGCCGCGGGACCGGGGTCCGTGCGGCTGCGGAAGGGCAGTCGCGGCACGAGCGTCCTCCCTGGCTGCGGCCCACCCGAACGGGCGGGCACCGACGGAAGCGACCCTAGCCCGGCCGGTGGACCCGGTCGACGCGGCCGCTCAGCACCGCCCCAGGTGCAGCACGTTGCCCAGGCAGACGCCGACCGGCAGCGGGCCGAGCGGTACGTCGAGCGCGGGTGCCGACGCGCTCGGCGCCGGCGCCGGACCGGGCAGCGGGAGTTCGGGCAGCGGGAGTTCGGGCAGCAGGCCACCGGGTGCGCTGCTCGGTGCCGGCGGGAGCGTCGGCAGCGGCACTGCCGGCGGCGCGGGCGCCGGGGCCGGCTGGCCGCCCGGTCCGGCCGGGGTCGTCGGCTGGGCGGCCGGGCCCTGCGGAGCCGTGGTCGGGAGCGGGGCCTCCGGTACCGGGGCGCTGGGGGCCGCCGGGGAGCCGGGGCCCTGCTGCGCCGGCGTCGGGGCCGGCGCCGGGGGCGGGACGACGCACTGCCCGGGCACGGGCCCGAGCCGGTCGGCCCCGGCGACGGCCGGGCGGGTCGGGCAGTCGAGGGCCGCGCGGATGACGTCGGCGCGCTCGGTGACGTCGGCGAGCAGCCCGAAGGAGCCGGCGACGTCGTCCGTCGCCTCCGCGGGCACCTCGCCGCGCACCGCCTCCAGCTGCGTGGACTGGTCGGCCGTCCAGCCCGACAGCCGGTCCAGCGGGGCGACGTCGGAGGTGCCCAGGGCGCGGGCGAAGTACCAGGAGGCGCCTTCGCTGGTCTGCTCGTCCATGGTCGCGAGAGTGGACCGGACCAGGGACGGGTCGCCGTCCAGCGCGGTGAGCTCGTCGAGGCGGGTGCGCGCCAGGTCCAGCAGGGTCTGCCCGCGCGAGTCCCCGGCCAGTGCGAGCTGGGTCTGCTCGGTGCCGCGCTTGAGGCCGTACAGCACGTCGCCGGGGCGGGCCCCGGTGGACAGCGCCACGAGGGTGGCCAGCGAGGTCACGGTGAGGGCCGCGCCGGCCAGTCCGGCGGTCGCCCGTGTCCGCCAGCGGCCGGCGGGGGCGTCGCCGGCCCGGGCGGCGAGCAACCGGCGCAGCGGCGACCGGCGGACCGGCTCGGGCGTGCGGACGGCGGCCATCGCGACCAGCCGCTGCCTGGTCGCCCGCCGGAACTCCGGGTCAGGCTCGACGTCGAGGTGCGGAGCCAGCTCCTGCAGCATCGTGACGACCGCGGTGTCGACGCCGTCCGCGCCCCGGGCAGCACGGCCGGACGGCGCCGCGTCGCTCTCGTGCGTGGTCACGGGGTGCCTCCGGTCGACGGGGCGGCGCGGCCGGTCGCCGGCGCACTCGCTCGCGACCGGATCAACGAGGACGGGCGGCACCCGGTTACGGGCTGCAGCCGTGGCGTCGCTCTCATCGCAGGCCGTCCGGCAGGAGGACGGCGAGGCGGCGCACCGCGCGGTGCTGCAGGGCCTTGATCGCGCCGTCCTTCTTCCCCATGATCTCGGCCGTCTCGGCCACGGACAGGCCGTGGATGAAGCGCAGCACGATGCACTCCTGCTGCTCGCTGCCCAGCTGCTGCACGCACGCCAGCAGCTCGCGGTTGGTCAGGTGGGCGACGACGGCGTCCTCCGGGCCGTCGGTGGCCCGGTCCGCGTCGCGCATGTCCGCGGTGGCGACCTCCAGCCGGTACCGGCTGCTCTTCACGTGGTCCAGCACGATGTTGCGCGCGATGGTGACCAGCCAGGCGCCGACGTCCCGCCCCTGGAAGCTCAGCGAGTCGATCCGGCGCAGCGCCCGGACGAACGTCTCGCTGGTCACGTCCTCCGCGGTGGCCCGGTCGCCGACCCGGTTGTAGACGTACCGGTGGACCAGTGAGACGTAGTGGTCGTAGAGCTGCCCGAACGCCTCGGCGTCCCCCTCCTGGGTCCGCCGGACCCAGTCCCAGACGTCCGGCCCGTCCGAGCCCGCCGGGGCCGGCGGCGCCTCGGCGGCCGCGGGCCCGCCGGTGCCGGGCAGCGCCGGGTCGCCGGGGGCGAGGTCGGGCCCGGGGACGAGGTCGGGCCCGGGGGCGAGGTCGGGCCCGGGGACGAGGGGTGCGCGCGTCTCCGCCCTCGGCCGGGGGTGCGGTGTCGGCCGCGGCCGGGGGCTCGGTCGCGGGCGCCGCGCCGCGGCCGGCGCCGGCTGCCCGGCGTCGAGGGGGTGCGGCATTGCGGGCGATGACCTCCTCGTCGGCCCGCCGTGCCTGGACCGTCTCCTCCCCGACTCGCTCGGCGTTCCACGGCGCGTGAGCTGCGGGGCTGGCCCCATGGTGACAACATCGCCCCTGCCCGTCCACGCCAGCCCGCCGGACGTACCGCCGGTGCCGCCGGCGGAGCGCGAGGCCCGTGCCAACGGAGGAGATGTGTCGGACCTGGAGGCAGGGAGGTCGCTGGCCGCGCTCGTGCGGTCCGCGGCCCGTGAGCGTGCCGACGCGCCGGCCGTCGTCACCCGGGACGAGCGGCTGACCTGGGCGGAGCTCGACGCCGCGGTCGATCGTGCCGCCGCCGGGTACGCCGCCCGCGACCTGGTGCCGGGCGACCGGGTGGCCGTGCAGCTGCCCAACGGCCTGGCCTGGCTCCGTGCCGTGCTGGGCGCGCTGCGCGCGGGGCTGGTCGTCGTGCCGGTGAACACCGCCTACACCGAGCCCGAGCTGGAGTACGTCCTGGCCGACTCCGGCGCCGCGCTGCTCGTCGCGCCGACGGAGCGGGACGAACTCGCCGGCGTGCCGGTCTGCCCGGGGGCGCCGGAGGGCGACGACCCGCCACCCGCGGTCGCCGACGACCCCGCCGAGCTGGCCTTCCTCTGCTACACCAGCGGCACCACCGGACGCCCGCGCGGCGCCATGCTCACCTCGGGTGCGCTGCGGGCCAACCAGGAGCAGTGCCTGGCGATGGAGCCGCCGCCCGTCCGCGCCGACGACCGCGTCCTCCTCGTGCTGCCGCTGTTCCACGTCTACGGCCTGAACGCCGGCTTCGGCCTGGTCGCGGCCACCGGCGCCTGCGCCGTGCTCGAGGAGGCCTTCGACCCCCGGGCCACGCTCCAGGTCATGGCCGAGGAGCAGGTCACCGCGGTCCCCGGTGCGCCGCCGATGTACCAGGCCTGGCTGGCCGTCGCCGACGCCGACGGCAGCGACACCGGCCTGCGGCGGGCCTTCGCCGCCGCGCGGGTGTCCTCGTCGGGTGCCGCGCCGCTGCCTCCGGAGGTGGGGGCGGCGATGCGCGAGCGGGCCGCGGTGACGGTCTGGGAGGGCTACGGGCTGACCGAGGCCGCGCCCGTCGTCGCCAGCACCCTGGTCACCGGCCGGCCCAAGCCGAACTGCATCGGCGGCCCGCTGCCCGGCATCGAGGTGGCCCTGCGCGACACCGCCGACACGGCCGATCCCACCGACATCGCCGACGCGGCGACCGCCGAGGGCGGGGACCCCCACGACGGCTCGGAGGAGGACGGCCCCGACGACCTGCCCGGCGAGGGGCCGGGCGAGCTCTGGATCCGCGGCCCCAACCTCTTCTCCGGCTACTGGCCCGACGGCGCGGACGGCCCCGACGCCGACGGCTGGCTGGGCACCGGCGACCTCGCCTACCGGGACGCCGACGGCGACCTGCACCTGGTCGACCGGCGCAGCGACCTCATCCTGGTGAGCGGGTTCAACGTCTACCCGGCCGAGGTGGAGCGCGTCCTCGACACCCACCCCTCCGTCGCCGAGAGCGCCGTCATCGGTGTCGCCGACCCGCGCACCGGCGCCGCGGTGCGTGCCGTGGTGGCTCTCGTACCGGGGGAGCACCTGTCGTTCGAGGAGTTGGAGGAGCACGCCGCCGGCTCGCTCGCCCGGTACAAGGTGCCCACCTCGGTGCACTTCCTGCCGAGCCTGCCGCACTCGCTGACCGGCAAGGTCAGCCGCGCCCGGCTGCGCGAGCTCGGCCTCAGCGGGACCGCGACGGACGAGGACGACGGTGACGGCTGAGGCGGGGCCGCGGCTGCGACTGCTGACCCGGGTGGGCTGCCACCTGTGCGAGGTGGCGGCCGAGACCCTCGGGCGGATCGCGACCGAGGCCGGTCTGGTGCCCGAGGCGGTGGACGTGGACGCCGATCCGGAACTGCAGGCGGAGTTCGGCGACCGCGTGCCGGTGGTCCTGCTCGACGGTCGCGAGCACTCCTACTTCACCGTCGACGTGCCGCGCCTGCGCAGCGACCTGGGGCTGCGCTGAACGACGCGTGAACGGCGGGTGCACGGCGCCCGTCGGCGTGGTCTCCACCACAGCGCCACCCGTTCGGGCAGGTCGGCGGCCTGGCGCATCGTCCGGGACTTTGTTCCTGCGTTCACAAGCGGCTACCGTGGCCTGCGCGGTCACCCTGGTGGCCGCGAATCCATCGAACTCGTCGTCGTTCTGCGTGTCGTCGCACCGCCCGGCTGCTGCCGGGTGCCCGGCGCGGCCGCTGTGGAGAGCCTGTTGATGCAGCCGCGGCCCCGGACCATCCCGGAGGCCACCGTCGCCCGCCTGGCCGTGTACCTCCGGGTGCTGGCCACGCTCGCCGACGGCGGCCGGAGCACCGTCTCCTCCGGGGAGCTCGCCTCGGCCGCGGGCGTGAACCCGGCCGGGCTGCGCAAGGACCTCTCCCACCTGGGTCCCTGTGGCGTGCGGGGCGTGGGCTACGACGTCGGGTTGCTCCGTGACCGGCTGACCCGCGTCCTCGGCGCCGAGCAGGCCCACGGCTGCGTCCTGGTCGGCATCGGCAACCTCGGCTCCGCGCTGGCCGACTACGCCGGCTTCGGCACCCGCGGGTTCGAGTTCGTCGGCCTCTTCGACGCGTCGCCGGCCCGGGTGGGCCAGCGCATCGGTGAGCTGCGGGTCCGCCCGCTGGAGGACCTGGAGGACGTCGTCGCCGCGACCGGCGCCTCCATCGGCGTCATCACCACGCCGGCCGAGGTGGCGCAGCCGGTCTGCGACCGGCTGGCCGCGGCCGGGGTGCGCAGCATCCTGAACTTCGCACCGGTGACGTTGGCCGCTCCCGCCGGGGTCGACGTCCGCAAGGTCGACCTGTCCGTGGAGCTGCAGGTGCTGGCCTTCCTCGGTCAGCAGCGGGTGCCCGCCGGGGTGGGGGAGTCAGCGTGAGTCTCCTGGCCGTGGGGATCAGCCACCGGACCGCACCCGTCGCGCTGCTCGAGCAGTTCGCGATGTCCGACGACGACCGGGTGAAGGCACTGCACGAGCTGGTCGACGGCGACCACGTCGCGGAGGCGCTGGTGCTGGCCACCTGCAACCGGATCGAGGTCTTCGCCGAGGTCGAGCGCTTCCACGGCGGCGTCACCGATGTCAGCCGGGTACTGGCCCGCCAGGCCGGCGCCTCGGTCGAGGCGCTCTCCCCGTACGTGACCGTCCACTACGAGGACCAGGCCGTCACCCACCTGTTCACCGTCGCCGCCGGGCTGGACTCGATGGTGGTCGGCGAGACGCAGGTCCTCGGGCAGCTGCGCGCCGCCTACGCCCTCGCCCGCGAGGAGGGCACCGTCGGGCGGGCGCTGCACCCGATCGCCCAGCGGGCCCTGCGGGTGGGCAAGCGCGTGCACTCCGAGACCGGCATCGACCGCGCCGGGGCCTCGCTGGTCTCCGTGGCGCTCGACCGCGCCGAGGCCCGCGTCGGCGATCTCGCCGGCCGCCGCGCGCTCGTGGTCGGCGCCGGCTCCATGGGGGCGCTGGCCGCCACCACGCTGGCCCGCCGCGGTGCCGACGTCGTCATCGGCAGCCGCACCCACGCCACCGCCCAGCGGCTGGCCACCACCCTGGGTGGCCGGGCGATCGAGCTGGCCGACGCGGACGTCGAGCTCGTCGCCGCGGACGTGCTGGTGTCCTGCACCGGCGCCTCCGGGATCGTGGTGAGCACCGACGCCGTGGCCGCGGCGATGCAGCAGCGTGCGGGCCGCCCCATGGCCGTCGTCGACCTGGCCCTGCCCCGCGACGTCGACCCCGGCGTGGCGGCGCTGCCGGGGGTGCACGTCGTCGACCTGGCCCTGCTGCAGGGCGAGCGGGTGGCCGCCCGCGAAGCCGGCGCACCCACGGCCGGTCCGGTGGCCGCCGACGACATCGCCACCGCGCACGCCATGATCGAGGCCGAGGCCACCCTGCTGCGCGCCGAGCAGCAGGCGGCCGCCGTGGCGCCCACCGTCTCCGCCCTGCGCAGCCAGGCCGCCGACGTCGTCGACGCCGAGCTCCTCCGCCTCTCCGCGCGGCTGCCCGACCTGGATCCGCGGTCGCGCCAGGAGATCGCCCGCACGGTCCGCCGGGTCGTGGACAAGCTGCTGCACGAGCCCACCGTGCGGGTGAAGGAACTGGCCGCCGCGCCCGGCGGCACCGACTACGCCGGGGCGCTGCGCGCGCTGTTCGGCCTGGGCATCGACGCCGACGTGGCGGGGGAGACCGCCAGCCTGGCCGACGCCGTCACCGTCGACCCCGAGCGCGCCGGAGGTGCCGCATGACCACGCTGCGCACCTCCGCCGAGACGACCGCGGGCACCGCCGTGCTCCGGCTGGGCACCCGCGCCAGCGTGCTGGCGCGCACCCAGTCGCAGGGCGTCGCCGACGCGATCACCACCGCCACCGGCACCCCGGTGGAGCTGGTGCACATCAGCACCGAGGGCGACCGGTCGCAGGCCGCCATCGCACAACTGGGCAGCACCGGGGTGTTCGTCACCGCGCTGCGGGACGCCCTGCTCGCCGGCGAGATCGACCTCGCGGTGCACAGCTACAAGGACCTCCCGACCGCACCGCAGCCCGGCCTGATCCTCGCCGCGGTCCCACCCCGCGAGGATCCGCGCGACGCGCTGGTCGCCCGCGACGGGCTGACCCTCGGCGAGCTTCCGGCGGGCTCGACGGTGGGCACCGGCGCGCCCCGCCGCGTCGCCCAGCTGCGGGCGCTGGGCCTGGGCCTGGAGGTCGTGCCCATCCGCGGCAACGTGGACACCCGGCTGGGCCGCGTCGCCGGCTCCGCGACGGGCCCCGGTGATCTGGACGCCGTCGTGCTCGCCCGCGCGGGGCTCTCCCGCCTGGGACGACTCTCGGTGATCACCGAGACCCTCGACCCGCTGCAGATGCTGCCCGCCCCCGCGCAGGGCGCGCTCGCCGTGGAGTGCCGCACCAGCGACGCCCGCACGCGCGAGCTGCTCGGCCGGCTGGAGGACTCCCGGACCCGCGCCTGCGCGCTGGCCGAGCGGACGACGCTGGGCACCCTCGAGGCCGGCTGCAGCGCGCCGGTGGCCGCCTACGCCGAGGTGGCCGAGGGCGAGCACGGCCCCGAACTGTTCCTGCGCGCGTCCGTCACCGCCATCGACGGCAGTGACGGCGTCCGCGGCTCCCTCAGCGGCGCGATCGACCAGGCTGCGGCCCTGGGTCGCGCGCTCGCCGAGGACCTGCTCGACCGCGGCGCGGTCGAGCTCATGACGGCCAGCCAGTGACCGCCGCACAGACCCCCGCAACAAGGGCCCTCCGGGCCAGGATCAGGAGCACGCGATGACGCGCTTCCGCAAGACCGTCGGCAGCACCGGCCGAGTCGTCTTCGTCGGCGCAGGACCGGGTGACCCCGGCATGCTGACCGCACGCGCCACGGCGGCGATCGCCGAGGCCGCCTCCGTGCTCGTCGACGTCGACGTACCGGCGGCCGTCCAGGACGCCGTCCGCGGGATCAACCCCGCGGTCGAGCTCGTCCCCGTCTCCGGCGAGCCGGCCGAGATCGCCAAGGGCGCCGTCGCGGCGGCCAAGGGCGGCGCGGTCGTCGTACGGCTGGTCGCCGGCGACCCCTACACCGACGACGCCGCCGTCAAGGAGGTGCTCGCCGTCGGCCGCACCTCCGTCGGCTTCGACGTGGTGCCCGGGGTCGCACCGGCCACCGCCGTCCCCGCCTTCGCGGGCGTGGCACCCGGCAGCACGGCCCTGTCCGCCGATCTGCGCAGCGGGGTGGACCTCGGCGCGCTGGCCGGCGCGACCGCGGCCACCGGCGGCACCCTCGTGCTGCGGGCCACCGTCGAGGAGCTCCCCGACGCCGCGTCCCGGCTGGTCGAGGGCGGCCTGTCCGGCAGCACCCCCGTGGTGGTCACCACCGGCGGCTCCTCGACCGCGCAGAAGAGCGTCGTCGCGAAGCTGTCCGCCGTCGCCGAGAAGGCGGCCGGGCTGGACTCCCTCACCGGAGCGGTCGTGGTCACCATCGGCGCGGCCGTCGACAAGCGCGCCCGCATGTCGTGGTGGGAGAGCCGCCCGCTGTTCGGCTGGCGCGTGCTGGTGCCCCGCACCAAGGACCAGGCCGGCGAGATGAGCGACCGGCTGCGGGCCTACGGCGCCGTCCCGGTCGAGGTGCCGACGATCGCCGTCGAGCCCCCGCGCAGCCCCGCGCAGATGGACCGCGCGGTCAAGGGCCTGGTCACCGGCCGCTACGGCTGGATCATCTTCACCTCCGTGAACGCGGTCAAGGCGGTGCGCGAGAAGTTCGCCGAGCTGGGCCTGGACGCCCGCGCGTTCGCCGGCGTCAAGGTCGGCTGCGTCGGGGAGCAGACCGCGGACGCGGTGCGCGCGTTCGGCATCCAGCCCGAGCTGGTGCCCGCCGGTGAGCAGTCCAGCCAGGGCCTGCTGGCCGAGTTCCCGGACTACGACGACGTCCTGGACCCGATCGACCGGGTGCTCCTGCCGCACGCAGACATCGCCACCGAGGTGCTCGCCGCCGGGCTGGTGGAGCGCGGCTGGGAGGTCGACGACGTCACCGCCTACCGCACCGTCCGCGCCGCACCGCCGGCCGCGTCGGTCCGCGAGGCGATCAAGGGCGGCGGCTTCGACGCGGTCTGCTTCACCTCGTCGAGCACCGTGCGCAACCTCGTCGGCATCGCCGGCAAGCCGCACGCCAAGACGGTGGTCGCGGTGATCGGCCCCGCGACGGCCGCCAGCGCGCAGGAGTTCGGCCTGCGCGTCGACGTGCAGCCCGAGACGGCCGCCGTCGCCCCGCTGGTCGACGCCCTGGCCGAGTACGCGCTGTCGCTGCGCGAGGCGGAGGACGGCGAGGGCAAGTGACCGCGGGCGGGGAGTCGGCCGGCGCGGGAGCGAACGGCGCCAGCCCCGGCTTCGCGCGCGGGCGCCGGCTCCGGTCGACGCCCGCGCTGCGGCGGCTGACCGCGCAGACGCGGGTGGCCCCGGCCGACCTGGTGCTGCCGGTGTTCGTCAAGCAGGAGCTCACCGAGCCGGTGCCGATCGGCTCGATGCCCGGCGTCGTCCAGCACTCCCTGGACTCCCTGCGCAAGGCCGCGCACGAGGCGGCCGAGGCCGGCATCGGCGGGCTGATGCTCTTCGGCATCCCCGCGGAGAAGGACCCGGTGGGCTCGCAGGCCGACGCCGCCGACGGCATCGTCAACGTGGCGCTGCAGCAGCTGCGCGCGGATCTGGGCGACGAGCTGGTGCTCATGGCCGACCTCTGCCTGTGCGAGTACACCGACCACGGGCACTGCGGCGTCCTCACCCCGGCGAGGGGCGGGCTCCGGGGGCAGGGCGGGGCGATGGTGGTCGACAACGACCCGACGCTGGACCGGTACGCAGCGGTGGCCATCGCGCAGGCGCAGGCCGGCGCCCACCTGGTGGCCCCCAGCGGGATGATGGACGGGCAGGTGGCGGCGATCCGCGCCGGCCTGGACAGCGCCGCGTTCACCGAGGTGCCGATCCTGGCCTACGCGGCCAAGTACGCCTCGGGCTTCTACGGCCCGTTCCGCGAGGCGGCCGAGGGTGCGCCGCAGTTCGGTGACCGCTCGACCTACCAGATGGACCCGCCGAACGCCGACGAGGCGATGCGCGAGGTGGCGCAGGACCTCGCCGAGGGCGCCGACGCCGTCATGGTGAAGCCCGCGCTGCCCTACCTGGACATCGTGCGCCGGGTCGCCGACGCGGTCTCCGTGCCCGTCTCGGCGTACCAGGTCAGCGGCGAGTACGCGATGCTCGAGGCCGCCGCCGCCCACGGCTGGGTGGACCGCGAGCGGGCGATCCTGGAGACGCTGGTGGCCATCCGGCGTGCCGGCGCCGGGCAGGTGCTCACCTACTGGGCGGTCGAGGCCGCGCGCTGGCTGGCCCGCGGCTGACATGACGGTCGGGCCGCGGGGGGTCTACACGGAGCCCGGGGGCTCCTGGCGACCGTTCTGGGTCGTCGCCGGGGCGCTCGGCCTCTTCGTGCTCCTGGACCTGGTGCTGCCCGGGCCCGACGTCCCCCCGTGGCTGTGGGCGATGGCGGTCGTCGTCGTCCTCGGTGCCGTCTGGGTCGGCTGCCTGTCGGCCCGCCGCATCTGGACGGTGCGGGTGGACGCCGACGGTCTCGCCGTCGGTCCCGACGTCGTCCGGCTGGCCGACGTCGACGCCGCCCACCTGGCCACCGTCGAGGGCGGGGTGGACGCCGGCGCCCCGGTCCTCGGCGGCGGGTGGACGCTGCCCCCGGGACGGTCGGGGCTCCCTCTCCGGCTGCGCGAGGGGCGGACCGTGCTGGTCCCGACCCGCGACCCCGCGGCGCTGCGGGCCGCCCTGCTCGCCGCTGTGTCCGATACCTCCGACCGGGGCCCGGGAAGAGAAGGGACACTGGGGTCGTGACCTCGCCGGACAGCTCGCCCTTCCCCTACGAGGCGCCCGTCTCCGCGGAGCTCTTCGCCCGCGGCCGGAGCGTCACCCCGGGTGGGGTGAACTCACCCGTCCGCGCCTTCCAGGCCGTCGGGGGCACCCCGCGGTTCATGGTCGAGGGCTCCGGCCCGTGGATCACCGACGCGGACGGACGGCGCTACGTCGACCTGGTCAGCTCGTGGGGCCCGCTGATCCTCGGGCACGCGCACCCCGCCGTCGTCGAGGCGGTCACCGCGGCCGCGCGGCGGGGGCTGACGTTCGGGGCGCCCACCGAGGGCGAGCTGGACCTCGCCGAGGAGATCCGCGACCGGATGCCGCCGGTGGAGAAGGTCCGGCTGGTCAACTCCGGGACCGAGGCGGTGCTGTCGGCCGTGCGGCTGGCCCGCGGCGTCACCGGCCGCCCGCTGATCGTGAAGTTCGCCGGCAACTACCACGGCCACGTCGACGCGCTGCTGGCCTCGGCCGGCTCCGGCGTCGCCACCCTCGGGCTGCCCGACACCCCGGGCGTCACCACCGGTGCCGCCGCCGACACCGTGGTGCTGCCGTACAACGACGTCGCCGCCGTGGAGGCGGTCTTCGCCGAGCGCGGGCCGCAGATCGCGGCGGTCATCAGCGAGGCCGCGGCCGGCAACATGGGCGTGATCCCGCCGGAGCCCGGCTTCAACGCCGCCCTGCGCCGGATCACCGCCGCGCACGGCGCGCTGCTGGTGCTCGACGAGGTCATGACCGGCTTCCGGGTGTCGCGGTCGGGCTGGTACGGCCTCGACCCGGTCGACGCCGACCTGTTCACCTTCGGCAAGGTGATGGGTGGCGGGCTGCCAGCGGCGGCGTTCGGTGGCCGCGCCGACCTCATGGAGCACCTGGCCCCGTCCGGGCCGGTCTACCAGGCGGGCACGCTCTCGGGGAACCCCGTCGCCGTCGCCGCCGGCCTCACCACGCTGCGGCACTGCACCGACGAGGTCTACGCGCACTGCGACGAGGTCGCCGCCGTGCTCCGGGGCGCGGCCAGCGCCGCGCTCTTCTCCGCCGGGGTGCCGCACCGGGTGCAGCAGGCCGGCAACATGTTCTCGGTCTTCTTCGTGCCCGACGAGCGGCAGGTGCGGAACTACGACGACGCCCGCAGCCAGGACGCGTTCCGCTACACCGCCTTCTTCCACGCGATGCTGGCCCGCGGCGTCTACCTGCCGCCGTCGGCGTTCGAGTCCTGGTTCGTCAACGCGCAGCTCTCCGGCGAGGCGCTGGACCGCGTGCTCGAGGCGCTGCCGGCCGCGGCCCGCGCCGCCGCCGAGGCGGACGGCACCGAGCCGGCCGGCCCCGTCGACAGCGAGCGGTCCTCGTGAGTGAGCGGACGACGGTCCACCTGCTCCGGCACGGTGAGGTCCACAACCCGGGCAAGGTCCTCTACGGCCGGCTGCCCGGGTTCCGGCTGTCCACCACCGGGGAGGCGATGGCGGTCGCGGCCGCCGAGTGGTTCGCCGGGCACGACGTCACCTCCCTGGTGTCCAGCCCGCTGGAGCGCGCGCAGCAGACCGCCGGTCCGCTGGCCGAGGCCATGGGGCTGGAGATCGGCACCGACGACCGGCTGATCGAGGCGGGCAACGCGTTCGAGGGCATGGCCGTCGCCGGCGGGGCGGGTGTCTTCCGGGCGCCGCGCAACTGGTGGAAGCTGCGCAACCCCTTCCAGCCCTCGTGGGGAGAGCCCTACGTCGAGATCGCCGCCCGCATGCTCGGCGCGGTGGAGGCGGCCCGGGACGCCGCCCGCGGGCACGAGGCCGTGCTGGTCTCCCACCAGCTGCCCATCTGGACCATCCGGCTGCACCTCGAGGGCCGCCGCTACCTGCACGACCCGCGCCGCCGCGAGTGCGCGCTGGCCAGCGTCACGTCGGTGACCTACGACGGCGACCGGTTCACGGGGCTCACCTACGCCGAGCCCGCCGGCGCGACGCCCTCCGACGCGGTGCCCGGGGCATGAAGCGGCTGCTGCTCGTCCTCGTCGCCGGGGTGCTGGCCCTGACCGGCTGCACCACCGGCGAGGGTGCGGTGTCGGTGAACAACGGCGGCGACTTCCGGTTCGTCGAGGGCACGCCGCGCGGCGAGGTGCTGCCACCGGGGGAGCGCGCCGCGGCGCCCGAGTTCTCCGGCACGCTGCTCGACGGGGAGGAGTTCTCCTCCACCGAGCTCGCCGGCGACGTCGCCGTGCTCAACTTCTGGGGCTCCTGGTGCGCGCCCTGCCGGGTGGAGTCCCCGGAGTTCCAGGAGGTCTACGCCGAGGTCCGCGACGACGGCGTGCAGTTCCTCGGGGTCAACGTGAAGGACACCGACCAGCTGGCCCGCGCGTTCGAGGACGACTTCGGCATCGAGTTCCCCTCGCTGGACGACCCGCGCGGCGAGGTGGCGCTGGCCTTCCGCGACTACCCGGCCAACGCCATCCCCTCCACCATCGTGCTCGACCAGCAGGGCCGCGTGGCGGCCGTGTACACCGGCGCGGTGCAGCAGGAGGACCTGCGGGCCGTCCTCGACCGGCTGATGGCGGAGGAGGGCTGACGTGGGGGAGACCTTCGCCGACCTGGTCAGCGACGGACCACTGCTGGTGGCCGCCGCGGTCGCCGCCCTCGTCGGCCTGATCAGCTTCGCCTCGCCCTGCGTGCTGCCGTTGGTGCCCGGCTACCTGTCCTACGTCACCGGGCTGGTCGGCACCGGCGCGCGGACGACGGCGACCGCCCCCGCACCCGCCGGTGGTGCGACGGCGACCGCCCCGGCACCCGCCGGTGGTGCGACGGCGACCGCGGTGCGCGCCGACGAGCGCGCCCCGCGCGGGCGCATGGTGCTCGGCTCGGTGCTGTTCGTCCTGGGCTTCAGCACGGTGTTCATCGTCTTCGCGACGGCGTTCGGTGGGCTCGGCCGGCTGGCGCTCCAGCACGCGCGCACCCTGGACGTCGTCTTCGGCCTGATCACCGTGGTCGTCGGGCTGGCGTTCCTCGGCTGGCTGCCCCTGCTGCAGCGCACCAAGAAGCTGTCGGTGCGGCCCGCGGCCGGGCTGGCCGGGGCACCGCTGCTGGGCGTCGTCTTCGGGCTCGGGTGGACGCCGTGCCTGGGGCCCACCCTCGGCGCCGTCTACTCGCTGGCGGTCACCGAGGCCTCCGCGGGCCGGGGCGCGCTGCTCGGCGCCGCCTACTGCCTCGGGCTGGGCGTCCCGTTCGTCCTGGTCGCGCTCGGTGCCCGCTGGGCCGTGGGGGCGACGGACTTCCTGCGCCGCCACGCGGCCGCCGTGACCCGGTTCGGTGGTGCCGTGCTCGTCCTCATCGGGCTGCTGCTGCTCACCGGCGCCTGGGCCGAGATGATGCGCTGGCTGCAAGGGTGGCTGGCGGCCAGCGGACTCGCGGACACCTCGCTGTGACGACCACCGCCCCGGCGCCGCCCGCCGCTCCGCCGCCCCCGCCTGCCCGCCCCTCGACCGGACGCAGGATCGCCGGCCGGCTGCTGGGCTGGTGGCGCCGGCTCACCGCGATGCGCACCGCCATCGTGCTGCTGTTCCTGCTCGCGCTGGCCGCCGTCCCCGGCTCGCTGCTGCCGCAGCGCTCGCTCTCGCAGGCCAACGTCCGGCAGTACTTCGCCGACCACCCCGACCTCGCGCCGATCCTCGACGACCTGTTCCTCTTCGACGTCTTCAGCTCGCCCTGGTTCGCCGCGGTCTACCTGCTGCTGTTCATCTCGCTCATCGGCTGCGTGCTGCCGCGGGCGTTCGAGCACGCCCGCGCCCTGCGCTCGGCCCCGCCTCCGGCGCCGCGGAACCTGCTGCGGCTGCCGGACTCCGGGGAGCTGCGGACCCCGCTGGCCCCGACCGCCGCGCTGGACGTCGTGGAGGAGGAGCTCCGGGTCCGGCGCTTCCGCGTCGTCCGCCGCGGCTCCACCGACTCCGCCGGGTCCGGCGGCATCGACCTCTCGGCCGAGAAGGGCTACCTCAAGGAGACCGGCAACCTGCTGTTCCACCTCTCGCTGATCGCCCTGCTGCTCGGCCTGGCCGGCGGCAAGCTGTGGGGCTACGAGGGCAGCATCCTGGTCACCGAGGGCGGCGGCTTCTGCAACTCCTTCCAGCAGTACGACACCTACTCGTCGGGGCCGCTGGTCGACAGCGGCGACCTCTCGCCGACCTGCGTGACCCTGGAGTCCTTCGAGGCCGAGTACGAGCCCGACCTCACCGCGTCGGCCTTCACCGCCGACATCCGCTACGGCGGACCCGGTGAGGAGGGGCGGCCGACGACCATCGGCGTCAACTCCCCGCTGCGCTTTTCGGGTGACCGGCTCTACCTCACCGGCCACGGCTTCAGCCCCACCTTCAGCGTGACGACCCCCGACGGGCGGGTCTTCACCGACATCGCGGCGCCCTTCCTGCCCTCGGACCCCACGACGATGGCCAGCGAGGGCGCGCTGAAGCTCCCCGACGTCGGAGGTGACACCCAGCTGGCCCTGGAGGGGTTCTTCGCGCCCACCGGGCTGGTGCAGGGCGGCATCCTGACCTCGATCGACCCGCGGCCGCTGGACCCGCAGGTCGCCGTCTTCGCCTACCAGGGCTACCTGGGGCTGGACTCCGGCATCCCGCAGTCGGTCTACTCGCTGGACCCCAGCCAGATCGAGCGCGGCCGCCTGGTCGAGGTCGGGGCGGCCAACCTGGCGGTCGGCGAGTCGATGACGCTGGAGGACGGCACGGTCATCACCTTCAGCGGGGTCAAGGAGTTCGCCGCGCTCCAGTACTCCCACGACCCCGGTCAGGTCTGGGTGCTGGTGTCGGCCATCGCGCTGCTCACCGGCCTGCTCGGGCTGCTCCTGCTGCGCCGGGAGCGGGTCTTCGCCCGGTCCGGCCCGGCCCCCCACGGCGGCGGTACCGTGCTGACGCTGGCCTCGCTCACGCGGGGCAGCAGCGAGAGCGCGCCACGGTTCGCCTCCCTCACCGACGACCTGAGGGCCGCGCTCGCCGCCCGCACCGCACCGCATCCGGAGGTACCCCCGCGTGACTCCTGACCAGTCGCTCCTCGACCTGTCGGACACCCTCTTCTCGATCACCGTCGCGCTGTACTCCGTCGCTCTGGTCGCGTTCTGCGCGCAGCTGGCGTTCGGACGGCGGCCTGCTGCGACCCGCGAGCTGGTGGCCGCGGGCGCACCCGGGACCCCGGACGGGCCCGCCGCCGACCTCTCCGCCTCCGACGCGGCCGACCGCACCGCCCAGCGCCGGGCGCAGCGCTGGGGCGCCGTCGCCATGGGCCTGACGGTGCTCGGCGTGGTCACCCACGCCGGCGTGCTGCTCTGCCGCGGGCTGGCGCTGGACCGGCTGCCCTGGGGCAACATGTACGAGTTCGCCACCGCCGTCGTGCTGGTGGCGATGGTCGCCTACGTGGTGCTCGCCGTCCGCTCGCCGGCCCTGCGGCACATCGGGGTGTTCGTGCTCGCGCCGGTGGTCCTGGGCATGGTGGCCATCGGGCTGTTCCTGTACGTCGAGGGCGGTCCGCTCATCGCCGCGCTGCGGTCGGCCTGGCTGGCCATCCACGTCAGCACCGCCATCATCGGATTCGGCATCTTCCTGGTCAGCGGCATCGCGAGCGCCCTGTACCTGGTGCGCTCCAAGGACGAGCAGAAGCCGGCCGGGGAGCGGGGCACCGGCTTCGTCTCGCGGCTGCCCGAGTCGTCGGTGCTGGACCGCCTCGCCCACCGCACCGCCGTCTTCGGCTTCCCGATCTGGACCTTCGCGGTCATCGCCGGCGCCATCTGGGCGGAGAGCGCCTGGGGCCGGTTCTGGGGCTGGGACCCGAAGGAGACCTGGTCGTTCATCGCGTGGGTCGTCTACGCCGCCTACCTGCACGCCCGCACGACCGCCGGCTGGCGGGGGCGCCCCGCGGCCTGGGTGAACGTCGTCGGCCTGGTCGTGATGATCTTCAACCTGACGTTCGTCAACCTGGTCTCCAGCGGCCTGCACAGCTACGCCGACGTCGGGTAGCCCCTCGCTGGTCCGGTCCGCGGGCGCTCACGCGGAGTGAGGCCCGTCGCGCGACGCGGGCCGGTTCCGTGACGACCGTCGGCCCACGTGCTTCCATGCAGGCATGACGGCGCCCAGCCCGAGGTCCCCTGGAGGTCACCGTGGGTAAGCACACCGCCCCGGACGACTCGGGAGTGCACCCGCTCGTCGCCGAGGCGCTCGTCCGCCGCGCCGGGGCACCGGTCGCCGCGCACGGCGAGACCCCTCACGCCGAGACCCCTCACGCCGAGCATCCGGACGGCGAGGACCAGGACGGCGAGCACCAGAGCGGCAGCATCGGCTGGCCCGAGCCGCCGCCCGGCGGAGGGGGCGCCGTCGGCTGGCCCGACGACATGCAGCCGGGGCAGGGCGGTACGAACCAGGGGTTCGGGGACGGCGAGGCCCACCCCGACGCGGCGTCGGCCGATGCCGCCCCGGTTCGCGGCTGGCGGCGGCTGTTCACGGCGAACCGGGCGGCCTGACGGAGGACCCCGTCCCTCGTCCCGCGCGCGGGCCCGCGGCGGGCCTCCGGACGGGGCCGAACGGTGAGACGGCCTGCGGGCCTACCTCAGGTGGGCGAGCCGTCGTCCCGGCGGGCGCGGCGTTCGAGCTCGCGGAGGAACTCCGGGTCGTCGTCGGGCGCGAGCGGCCGGCTGGGCCGCTGCGGGCCGGGACGCCGCGGCGGCCGGGGCGCACGGAGGCCGCCACCGGGCCCTCCAGGGCTCGCTGCAGCCTTCATGACCAAGGCGATCACGACGACCGCCACCACGAGCACCACCAGGAAGATCATGGTCCCACCCCCTCGTCCGGACCCAGCGTACGACCGCGGCGATACTCGGTGCCGACCATGAACGGCCGGACCTCCGGAACACCGGCCGCCACGAGGACGGAGACGACGCCATCGACGCCGTGGACCAGCACCTGATCGAGCTGCTCCGGGCCAACGGCCGGGCCAGCTACGCCGAGCTGGCCCGGCAGGTCGGCCTCTCCTCGCCCGCGGTGCACGAGCGGGTGGGCAAGCTGGAGGCTGCCGGGGTGATCTCCGGCTACCGGGCGGTCATCGAGCCGGCAGCGGTCGGGCTGGACGTCACCGCGCTCATCGGCGTGATCGAGAGCGACTCGGTCGACGACACCGGTCTGGAGACGGCCATGCGGGAGGTCTCGGGCATCGAGGACTGCTGGCGGGTGGCCGGCAGCGAGGGCTACGTGCTCAAGGTGCGTGTGGCGGACATCCCGGCACTCGAGGCCACCGTCAACGCGTTGAACCGGATCAGGGGCGTCGCACGCACCCGCACCACCGTCGTCCTCTCCACCAAGTGGGAGGGCCGGCATGGGTGAGCGGCGACCGGTTCCGTACGGATCCGGGCAGCCTTCGATGACGATGTGGGAGGGCCGGCATGGCTGAGAACGAGACGGCGGGAGCCGACAGCGGGACGGCGGGGGCCGGTAGCGGGACGGCGGGGGCCGGTAGCGGGACGGCGGGGGCCGCGGCGAATCCCGCCGGCCCGGAAGGCGGTCCGGCGACGCCCCCCAAGGTGCTGCCCTGGCTGCTCCTGCACACGACCGGCCGGCTGGGCATCTTCGTCCTGGTGACCCTGCTGCTGTACATGGCCGGGCTGGACTTCTTCTCCGGGGCGCTGTTCGGTCTGCTGCTGTCCATGCCGATCGCCTACCTGGCGCTGCGCCCCTCCCGCGAACGGCTCAGCGAGGCGCTGGTGGCCCGCAGCGTGGCCCGCCGGGCGGAGAAGGAGCAACTGCGCAGCCGGCTGAGCGGGGACCAGCCGCCGGCCTGAGGCCGCGCTCCAGGGGCTTCAGCCGCTGAGCGCGAGGCCGGCAGCCAGGAGCACCCCGGTGACCAGGGTGAGCCGGCCGGTACCGCCCAGCGCGGCGATGAGCGCGGGGCCGCGGCCGCCGCCGAGCACCGTGCGGACCGGCGGGATCGCGAGGGGTACGGCGAGCAGGGTGATCAGCACCCACGGCCGGACGACGCCCACCGCGACGACGACGCCCAGGGCCACGACGAACGACCCCGCGAAGGCGTACCGGGTGCCGCGCTCGCCCAGCAGGACGGCGAGGGTGCGCTTGCCGACGAGGGCGTCGCCGTCGATGTCCCGCAGGTTGTTGACCACCAGGATGGCCACGATCAGCAGCCCGATCGGCACCGAGACCGCGAAGGCCAGCCCGGGGAGCGTCCCGGTCTGCACGTAGGTGGTGCCCACGACCGCCACCAGGCCGAAGAAGACGAAGACGAAGACCTCGCCCAGCGCCCGGTAGCCGTAGGGGATCGGCCCTCCGGTGTAGGTCCAGGCGGCCAGGATGCAGACCGCCCCGACGCCGACCAGCCACCAGCTCGTCAGCGCGGCCAGCACCAGCCCGGCGACGGCAGCGGTGGCGAAGGCGAGCAGCGCGGCGACCAGCACCGCCCGGGGCGACGCCGCACCGGAGCCGACCAGCCGCATGGGCCCCACCCGGTCGGCGTCGGTGCCGCGGGTGCCGTCGGAGTAGTCGTTGGCGTAGTTGACCGCCACCTGCAGCGCCAGCGCGACGACCAGCGCCAGGAGCGCGGTGGAGGCGCGGGAGCCGTCGAGCGCGGCCGCGGCGCCGGTGCCGACGAGGACCGGCGCGAGCGCGGCCGGGAGGGTCCGGGGCCGGGCGCCGGCCAGCCACTGGGCGGGGGTGGCCACTCAGACCTCCGGGATCAGGGCCGCGACCGCGCGGCGGTCGGGCTTGCCGGTGTGCAGGGTCGGGACGGCGGTCAGCAGGTGCAACTGCCGGGGTGCGGCGGGCGGTCCCAGCCGGTCGGCCACCCAGCGGCGCAGCTCGGCCAGGTCCGGGGCGGGCTCCCCGGTGGGGACGACGGCGGCGACCACCCGCTGCCCCCACTCGGGATCGGGCCGGCCGACGACGACGGCGTCGGCGACACCGGGGTGCTCGCGCAGGACCGCCTCGACCGCCGCCGGCGCCACGTTGACGCCGCCGCTGATCAGCACGTCGTCCAGCCGGCCGAGCACGGTGAGCCGGCCGTCGGCGTCCAGGCTCCCGGCGTCGCGGGTGCGGAACCAGCCGTCGGCGAACGCGGCGGCCGTCGCCTCCGGATCGCGCCGGTACCCGGAGGCGAGCACCGGACCGGCCAGCTCGACGCCGCCGGGTCCTGCGGGGCCGCCCTCGGTGACCCGGATGCGCACGCCGTCGAGCGGCACGCCGTCGTAGACGCAGCCGCCCGCGGTCTCGGTCATCCCGTAGGTGGTGACCACCCGGACGCCCTCCGCCCGGGCCCGGGCCAGCAGGGCCGGGTCGGTCGCGGCCCCACCGACGAGCACCGCGTCGAAGCCGCGCAGCGCGTCCGGCTCGGCGTCGAGGAACCGGACCAGCTGGGTGGGCACCAGCGCGGTGTAGCGCCGCTCGCCCGCCGGCAGCCGCGCGGCCGCCGCGGCGAGCTCCTCACCCTTCCCCAGGGCCACCGTCGCGTGGCCGGCCACCTCGCTGCGGCACAGCACCTGCAGGCCGGCGATCGCCGAGACCGGCAGCGCGAGCAGCCAGCTGCCCGGCCCGCCGAGCCGGTCGAGGGTGGCGCCCGCCGAGGCGCGCACGGCGTCGGCGGAGAGCAGCACGCCGCGGCCCGAGCCGGTGGAGCCCGAGGTGACGACGACGAGGTCCGCGCCGTCCTCGAGCGGCTCGTCGGCGCGGAGCACGGCGCGGGCGGCGTCGACCGCGGCCGGCGGTCCGGCGGGGAGGACGGCCAGGGGCCGGTCGCCGTCGAGGGCGGCGCGCACGTGGGCCTGCGTCAGCTCGGCGGCCGGGACGAGGGTCAGGTGCCGGGCCACGAGGGACGAGAGTACGGCCGGGGGATCGCCCCGCCTCCCACGCCCACATCGGCGATCCGGGCGCGCAGCAGCCGCTGTGGGGCCCACGTCGCCGATCTGGCGGGGGAGGAGGAATGCGGCGGGGGACCGGGAGGTGCCGCGCGGCCCTCCTACGCTGTGGCCATGATCTCGAACCCCGCCCCCGGCGGTGGACCGGCGCTGGAGACACGGGTCTACTCGGTGCCGATGCGCACCCGGTTCCGTGGCATCGACGTCCGCGACGGCGTGCTGCTGCGCGGGCCGGCCGGATGGGGCGAGTTCTCCCCGTTCTGGGACTACGACGTCGCCG
This sequence comes from Blastococcus sp., assembly GCA_042090795.1. Lineage (GTDB taxonomy): Bacteria > Actinomycetota > Actinomycetes > Mycobacteriales > Geodermatophilaceae > Blastococcus. The sequence goes on from JBELIQ010000001.1 coordinate 401,233, forward strand.
AGAGCCGGCGCTGGTGGGCGGCGGCCGTGGAGGCCGCCACCGAGGGCTGGCCCGCGCCGCTGCGCGACGCCGTCCCGGTGAACGTCACGGTGCCCGCGGTCGACGCCGCACGGGCGCACGCCATCGTCACGGCGTCGGGCTGCCGCACCGCCAAGGTGAAGGTGGCCGAGCCGGGGCAGACCGAGGCCGACGACCTGGCGCGGGTGGAGGCGGTCCGGGACGCCCTGGGGCCGGGGGGCGCCGTGCGGATCGACGCCAACGCCGCCTGGGACGTCGACACCGCCGTCGCCCGGATCCGGGCGCTGGAGGCCGCCGTGGGGCTGGAGTACGTCGAGCAGCCGTGCGCGACGCTCGAGGAGCTCGCCGCGCTGAGGCGCCGGATCGACGTCCGGATCGCCGTCGACGAGGGCGTGCGGCGCTCGGCCGATCCCCTGGCGGTCGACCTGCGCGAGGCCGGCGACGTCGTCGTCCTCAAGGTGCAGCCCCTGGGCGGCGTCCGGGCCGCGCTGCGGGTGGCCGAGGCGCACGGCCTGCCGTGCGTCGTCTCCTCGGCCCTGGAGAGCTCGGTCGGCATCGCCGCGGGCGTGGCGCTGGCGGCCGCCCTGCCGGAGCTCCCGTTCGCCTGCGGGCTGGCCACGGTGGCGCTGTTCACCGACGACGTGTCGAGCGCCCCGCTGCTCCCCGTCGACGGCGCGCTGCCCGTCGTCCGGCCCGAGCCCGACCGCATCGACGCGGTCGCCGCCGACGCGGACGTCGCGGCGCGCTGGAACGCGCGCATGGCCGCGGTGCGCGCCGCGTGAACCCCTCGACCGCCTTCGCCCGGGTGCTGGTCGACGAGCTGCTGCGCGGCGGCGTGACCGACGCCGTGCTCGCGCCGGGCTCGCGATCGGCACCGGTCGCGCTGGCCCTGGCCGCGGCCGAGCGCGCGGGCCGGCTGCGGCTGCACGTGCGCATCGACGAGCGGACGGCGTCGTTCCTGGCACTGGGGCTGGCGAAGGCGTCGGGCCGCCCGGTGCCGGTGCTCACCACGTCGGGGACGGCGGCGGCGCACCTGCACGCCGCGGTGCTGGAGGCCGACGCCGCCGGCGTGCCGCTGCTGGCGCTCACCGCCGACCGGCCGCCGGAGCTGCGGTCCACCGGCGCGAACCAGACCATCGAGCAGGCGGCGCTCTACGGCGGGGCGGTGCGCTGGGCGGCCGACGTCGGCGTGCCCGAGGCCGGCCGCGAGGCGGTGCAGAACCGGTACTGGCGCTCGCTCGTGGCCAAGGCGCTGGTCACCGCGGCCGGGCCCCTGTCCGGCGACCCCGGGCCGGTGCACCTGAACCTGGCGCTGCGCGACCCCCTGATGCCAGGGGACGACGGGATGCCCGGGGACGACGACGAGCCGGCCGGCCCGTGGGCGGGCCGGCCGGACGGTGGGCCCTGGACCGCCGCCCGCCCCTCGCCCGGCTTCGCCGCGATGGCCCACCGGCTCCCCCCGCGGACCCTGGTGGTCGTCGGGGACGGGCCCGCGCACGCCGCTCCGGCGCTGGACGGCGCGTTCCCCTGGCCGGTCGTGGCCGAGCCGAGCAGCCCGGCCTGGGCGACCGCCCTGCGCGGCGGCGTGCTCCTGCTCGGGGCCGCCGACTGGCTGGCCGGGCACCGCCCGGAGCACGTCGTCGTCGTGGGGCGGCCCACGCTGTCGCGGCCGGTGAACGCACTGCTCGCCGACCCGGCGGTCACGGTGGAGACGGTCAGCGCCGTCCCGCGGTGGGCCGATGCGGTGCGCAGCAGCAGCCGCGTGACCCGCATCCTGGCGGGGCCCGAGGCGGAGGACGCACCCGCCGAGGGGTGGGCGGACGCGTGGCGGTCGGCCGCGGAGCGGGCGGGATCGGCGGTCGACGCCGCACTGGACGCGTCGCCCGTGCTGACGGCGGCACGGGTGGCCCGCGACGTCGTCGCCGAGCTGCCGGCCGGCGCCCTGCTGGTGCTCGGCTCCTCCACCCCGGTGCGCGACGTCGACCTGTTCGCCCGGCCCCGCGCGGACATCACCGTGCTGGCCAACCGCGGGGTCGCCGGCATCGACGGCACGATCTCCACGGCCATCGGCGCGGCCACGGTGCACGGTGGGCGCGCCTTCGCCCTGATGGGCGACCTGACCTTCCTGCACGACCTCACCGGGCTGCTGAGCGGCGAGGGCGAGCCGCTGCCCGACCTGACGATCGTCGTCCCGGACAACGACGGCGGCGGGATCTTCGCGCAGCTGGAGCCGGGCGAGGACCGCTACGAGGCGGGCTACCGGCGGGTGTTCGGAACGCCGCACGGCCGCGACCTGGTCGCCGTTGCCGGCGCGATGGGGTGGTCCGCGTCAGCGGTGACCTCGCCCGACGAGCTGCGCACCACGCTGGCGCTGGGCGGGCCGCGGATCGTCGTCGTCCGCACCGACCAGCGCGCCGAGGCGCGGCTGGGGCGCGACCTGCGGGCGGCCGCGGCGACGGCGCTGACGGCGACGTAGCAGCCGACCGCCGGCCGCCGAGGGCGGTGAGCGGGGTGCGGCGGAGGACCCCCGGACGGGCGACATGCTCCGCCGCCCCCTCGGCAGAGGGCCGGAGCGGGCCGACCTGCCCCCTATCGTGTCGCGCGACGCGGCCTGCGGCCGGAACTCGGAGGAGAACAGCACATGACGGGACGCTTCTGCGACTCCTGCGGGGCTCCGGTCGGACCCGGCAGCGCCTTCTGCGCCTCCTGCGGCACGCCCGTGACCGCGCAGTCCCAGCCGGGCGCCCCGTACGGGGCATCCTCGCCGGGCGGCGCTCCGTGGGGCTCCGGCGCGACTGCGCAGACCGCGTCGGGGCGCACCGCCGTCGACGCCCTCATGTCCGGGGACTGGAGCGGTGCGCTGCGCACCGCCGGCTTCGCCGTGCTCGCCATGCTCGGCCTGGGGCTGATCGGCGTCCTGCTCGCCGCCGGCGGGGACCTGGGCATCCGGGAGGTCCTGGCCCTGACCGCGGGCGCGGTCTGCACCGCGGTGGGCGGGAACGCCTTCGTCGAGACCTCCGTCGACTTCTTCGCCGGCACCCCCTTCAGCGACGACGTCTTCGGCGAGGGCGGCGCCGTCGACAGCTCGGCCAGCTTCGGCGTGCTGCCCCTGACCCTCACCCTCGTGGGCCTGACGCTGCTGGGTTGGCTGTTCGTGCGGTCGCTGCGCGCTCGCGGGGTCCAGCGGGGGCCGGCGGTCCTCCTCCAGGGAGTGCGCACGACGCTGGTGTTCACCGCGCTGTTCCTCCCGCTCGCACTGCTGACCCGCTACCGCACGGACGCGGACGACGACGTGCTCGGCGTCTCCGGCCGCGTCGGGGTGTCGGTCTGGTCGACGCTCACCGGGGCGCTGCTGTTCGCCGTCGCGACGCTGGGGCTGGTCTGGCTGTTCTCCCGGCAGACCCGCACCGGTCTCCCGCGACGTCTCGCAGCCGCCCGCAGCCAGGCGGTCGCCCCGCTGCTCGGTGCGCTGGCGGTCTTCGCCGCGGGCCTGCTCGGCGTGGTCGGGTTCCTGATCTACGGCCTCGTCCAGCTCGACGACCGGCTCGCGCAGTTCGGCGTCCTCGTGCTCGGCGGGGGCAACGGGATGCTCGCCAGCGTGCTGTGGTCGGCCGGGGTCCCGCTGGACGTCGACGCGGGCGTCGGCGGTGGTCTCGTCGGCGGGCTGGCCGACGGCGGCGGGGTGGGCGCCGGCGACAGCGTCGACCTGTTCACCTTCACCGACGCCAGCGGCTGGTTCTGGCTGGCGCCCGTGGTCCTGCTGCTCGTGCTCCTGGCCGTGGCGACGGTGCTGACGGTCCGGCAGAACTCCGTCGAGGACGCCCGACGCGAGGGCTTCCGGTTCGCCGGGGCGCTGGCCGTCCTCGGTCTGGTCGCCGCACTGCTGCTCCGCATCGCCACCGAGGCGGAGGGCGGCCTGGAGTTCGTCGGGTCGGCGTCCGCGTCCGCGACCTTCAGCCCGGTCGTCGCCGCGCTGGTCCTCGCCGTGTGGGGGCTCGTGGCCGGGCTGCTCGGCCCGGTCATCGCCACGCGGCTCCCGAGCTCGCTCGTCACCGCCGTGCGCGCCCGGTTCGGCGTCGCCGCGCCCCGCCCGGTCGCGCCGGCGGCTCCCGGGCCGGACGGGCAGAGCTGGCAGCAGTCTGCGCCGCAGCCGACCCAGCAGTTCGCGCACCCGCAGCCCGGGGCGTACGCACCGCCGCCGTCCACCCAGCCGCCTGCCTACGGGCAGTCGCCGGCTGCCCAGCCGCCCACGTACGGGCAGCCGCCGTACCCGCAGCAGCCGCCCTACTCCCAGCCGCCGCCCTACTCCCAGCCGCCCGGGTACGGCCAGCCGCAGCCGAGCCAGCAGCCGCCGCCGGGTCAGCAGCAGCCGCCGGCTCAGCAGTAGCCCGACGGGCGCGCGGCCCTAGCCTTCGAGCGCGTCCTGGAAGGCGGCGAACTTCGCCTGGGTCTCGGCCAGCTCCGCGGCCGGCTCCGATCCCGCGACGATGCCGCAGCCGGCGAACAGCCGGGCGCCGCCGTCGGGGGTCAGCTCGGCACAGCGCAGGGCCAGCCCGAACTCGCCGTCGCCACGGGCGTCCAGCCAGCCGACCGGCCCGGCGTAGCGGCCGCGGTCCATCCCCTCGAGCTCGCCGATCAGCGCGGCGGCGTCGGTCGTCGGCGTTCCGCACACCGCCGCGGTCGGGTGCACCGCGCCCACCAGTTCGAGCAGGCCGGCCGATCCGCGCTGGGTGCCCGCGACGTCGGTGGCGAGGTGGCGCACGTTGGCCAGCGTCAGCAGCTCGGGCTCCGGAGGGGCGGTGAGCCGGTCGCAGTAGGGCTCGAGCGCACGGACGAGCGACTCGACGGCCCAGGCGTGCTCCGCGCGGTCCTTGGCCGAACCGAGCAGGGCCGCGGCGAGGCGGTCGTCCTCGGCCCCGGCGCCGCGCGCCGCCGTCCCGGCCAGCACCCGTGAGGACAGCTCCCGCCCGGTGCGGCGCAGCAGGAGCTCGGGGGTGGCACCGAGCAGCCCGTCGACGGCGAAGGTCCAGCAGTCGGGGAACCGGGCGGCCAGCCGGCGCAGCAGCCGACGCGGGTCGAGGGCGGGCTCGGCAGAGACGAGCAGGTCGCGGGCGAGCACCACCTTGTCCAGCTCACCGGCACCGATCCGGGCCACGGCGGTGGCGACGGCGGCGCACCACGTGGCGGGGTCGAGGGCGCCGTCGGCGTAGCGCAGCCGCGGTGCGGGGCCCTCCAGCGGTGCAGGGTCCGGCGGACCGGCGGGTGCGTCGGCGCCGACCGTGGTGATCCAGCCGACGCCGTCCCGGCGACCCACGACGACCTCGGGCACGACGAACACCGACGTCCCGGCCGCCGGGTCGAACGCGATGCTGCCGAAGAGCACCGGACCCGAACCGGGGACGTCGAGCTCGTCGGCGACGTCGAGCCCGGCGGTGTACGCCTCCCACCACGCGGCGGCGTCGGCCAGCGCGGAGGGACCGGAGACCTCGAGCCGGGCCGCCTCGCCCCAGCCGACCAGCCCCTCGCCGCGGCGCACCCAGGACAGCCCGGCGGTCCCGGGTACGAGGTCGACGAGCTCGGCGGCGGTGCCGGAGCGGACGGTCGTGACGGTGCGCGCAGCCGCTGGGCGGGAGGTCAGGGCGGACGCAGGCACGTCTCCAGACTAGGAGGCCTTGTAGCGTCGTCGCCGTGGCAGACCGGCGAGACACCCCGCACACTGCCGGACTGCGGGCCGATCTGGACAAGCGGCCGGCCGAGGTCGCGGCCATGTTCGACCGCGTCGCCAAGCGCTACGACGTCACCAACACGGTGCTGTCGGGCGGGCTGGACGCCTCCTGGCGCCGGGCGACCCGACAGGCGCTGGGCGCCCGTCCGGGACAGACGGTGCTCGACGTCGCGGCCGGGACGGCGGTCTCCACCGTCGAGCTGGCCTCGGGTGGTGTGCGCGCGATCGCCTGCGACTTCTCGCAGGGCATGCTGCGGGCCGGCGCCGCCCGCCCGGTGCCCAAGGTGGCCGGTGACGCGATGGCGCTGCCGCTGGCCGACGAGAGCGTCGACGGCGTCGTCATCTCCTTCGGCCTGCGCAACGTGGCCGACCCCGACGCGGCGCTGCGCGAGTTCCGGCGGGTCACCCGTCCCGGCGGGACGCTGGTGGTCTGCGAGTTCTCGCGGCCCACGTGGGCGCCGTTCCGGACGGTCTACCTGGAGTACCTGATGCGGGCGCTCCCGCGGATCGCCCGTGCGGTCAGCAGCAACCCCGAGGCCTACGTCTACCTGGCCGAGTCGATCCGGGCCTGGCCGGGGCAGGTGGAGCTGGCCGGGCGGCTGCAGGACGCCGGCTGGGCCGACGTCGCCTGGCAGAACCTCACCGGTGGCGCCGTCGCGCTGCACCGCGGACGCCGTCCCGTCTGAGCCTTCCCGCCGGCCCGCGGGAGGCATAGCGTCGGTCCATGACGAGCCCGCCGTCCCCGCAGCCGCCGTCGCCGGCCCCGTCGCCGACGGATCCCATCCCCCCGCCGGAGCCCGCGCCCTATCCGGTGCCCGGCCCCGGCGACCCCACCGCGCCCCCACCGACCGGGCCGCAGCCGGTCTAGCCGTGCACCGGGCGCCGTTCGCCGATCGCCGGGCCGCTGGCCGGGCGCTCGGCGACCGGCTGGCCGGCACTCTGCCGGACGACGTCGTGGTGCTCGGGCTGCCCCGTGGCGGCGCGGTCGTCGCCGCCGAGGTGGCCGCCGCGCTGGGCGCCCCGCTCGACGTGCTGCTGGTGCGCAAGCTCGGGCTGCCCGCGCAGCCGGAGCTCGCGATGGGCGCCGTCGCCGCGATCGGGGACGCGGTCGAGACGGTGCGCGTCGACCGGGTGCTGGACGCCGCCGGGGTCGACGACGCCACCTTCGCCGGGGTGCGCGACCGCGAGCTGGCCGAGCTGCGCCGCCGTGCGGCCGCGTACCGGGGGAGCCGGGCGCCGGTGGTCGTGACCGGCCGCACCGTCGTCCTGGTGGACGACGGGCTGGCCACCGGGGCCACCGCGCACGCCGCCCTGCGCGTCCTCGCGACGCAGCAACCCCGCCGCGTGGTCGTCGCGGTGCCGGTGGGCGCTCCGGCGGCGCTGCGGGAGGTCGAGGCCCTCGCCGACGACGTCGTCTGCCTGCTCGCCCCGGCGTCCTTCCGGGCGGTGGGCTCCGCCTACGCGGCCTTCGCCCAGACCGCCGACGACGAGGTGCGCCGGGTCCTGGAGGCCGCCGCTCCCCGGCGCTGAGGTGCACCTGGGCAACGGCTCTGATCGAGCTGGTCTGCCTGCTCGCCCCGGCGTCCTTCCGGGCGGTGGGCTCCGCCTACGCGGCCT
>JBELIQ010000001.1:408692-409859 GCA_042090795.1 Blastococcus sp.
TCGCCCAGACCGCCGACGACGAGGTGCGCCGGGTCCTGGAGGCCGCCGCTCCCCGCCGGTGAGGTGACCGTATGGGCGCGGAGCCGGAACTGTCGTACCTCGAACGTACGTTCGGGTCATGTCGGTGGCAGAGCTGCAGCGCTCCGGTGTGGAGGGCGCGTTGGTGGGCTGGTTGATGCAGCGGCCGCCGGCGGTGGCGCGGCTGCCGGTCGGGGTGCTGTCGGCCGAGGAGGTGGCTGCGGAGTTGCAGCGGGTGCAGGCCCGCAAGGCCATGGACGCCGCCTACGAGGCGGAGTTGGTGATGGCGCTGGCCGCCGCCCGTCCCGACACCGACGATCCGCCGCCCGGGCATCCGGGGGCGCGGCGCCGCGGTGGCGGGTCGCCGGTGCCGGGCACTTCGGAGTTCCTGCCCGACGAGCTGGCGCTGGTGCTGAACTGTGCGCGCTCGTTCGCTGCCGAGGTGCTGGCGGATGCGTTCCAGCTGGAGCGGATGCCGGCGGTGCGGGCGGAGTGCGCCGCGGGGCGGCTGGACCGGCACCGGGCGCGGGTGTTCGCCGACGTGCTCACCACCGCCTCCGACGAGGTCGTCGCCGCCGTGGTGCCCGCGGTGCTGCCCCTGGCGGCCGGCCTGTCGTCGGGGAAGCTGCGCAAGCGGCTGATCGCGGCGGCGGTGGCGGCGGACGAGGAGTTCGCCGAGCAGCGCCGCCTCGAGGCCCAGCGGCGGGCGTCGGTGCGGCTGTACCCGACGGCCGACGGCATGTCGGCGCTGACCAGCGAACTGCCCGCGCCCGTCGCCGCCGCGATGTGGTCGACGATCGACCAGGCCGCACAGCTGGCGGCCACCGGTGGGGACGACCGGCCGATCGGGCTGCTGCGGGCCGAGGCGCACGCCGCCATGGTGCTGCAGCCCGGTGACCCCACCCGTCCGGCGATGACCGGCCACCTCACCGTGGTCGCGCCGCTGGCAGCCCTGCACCCACACCCAGAAGGCACTCCGCCCGACCCGGTGACTCAGCTTGACCCGGTGACTCCGCCCGACCCGGTGACTCCGCCCGACCCGGTGACTCCGCCCGACCCGGCAGACCGTGCCGAGCCGGCAGACCCAGGGGCCTGTGCGGAACCTGGCCACCCGACGACCCCCGCGGACCTCGCCACCCCTGGAGAGCC
>JBELIQ010000032.1:0-44843 GCA_042090795.1 Blastococcus sp.
GCACGACGGACCATTCCCTCGGCGGATTTGTCGACAACTCTCGGGTGGTCAGCAGGAATGGTTCTCCGCGATGTCGACTTCGTGGCCGAATCGTGTCCCATCAGTCCCACGAAACACACGTGTCCCGGTGCGCCGCCCATTACTCGGCCGTTTATGTTCACCACGTCGCCGGTGATCCGGTGACCCGCCGCCCGAATTGGGCCGGCCTTCCCCTGAGTGTGAAATGGACGTGTGCAGTGGCGAAGAACGGTGGTGCGCGGCGATCCCTGGCGAATGTGTCGGTGTCGCGCAAGATCCTGGCGTCGGTAGCGGTGGCCGTCGTCACGGCGATCGCGGTCGGCACCGTCGGCGCGGTTGCCCTCGACCAGGCGGCCGGCGAGTTCGACGCCAGCTACCGGGAGAGCACCCAGGCCCTGGTGCAGGCCGAGGAGATGCGCGCGCAGCAGCTCAGCATCCAGCTCAACCGGACCGCCCTCATGCTGACCGGCGTCAGCGAGGAGAACCGGCAGGCCTGGGCCACGGGCGCGCAGGAGGCCAACGCTGCGTTCCTGGCCGCCGCGAAGCAGTACCGCACCACGGCGCCGACCCCGGCGCAGCAGCGGCTCTCCGAGCAGGTGCTCGAGACCTACACGGGGTGGAACGAGGCATTCGCCATCGTGACCGACGCCTTCACCGCCGGGGACATGGCGACGGCCGCTCCCGCCTACGTCGAGTCGCAGGAGTTGCAGACCTCGCTGGGTGAGGGGATCACGCAGCTCGTCGAGTCCGAGATCGCCGAGGCGGGTGCCTCCGCGGCCGACGTCGGCAGGACCAACGACCGGTCCCGGACGCTGCTGATCGCGCTGCTCGTGGCCGGCACCGTCGTCGCCACGGCCATCGGCCTGCTCGTCGCGCGTCGCATCCGCCGCGACCTCGCCCTGGTGCAGACCGTCGTGCAGGGCCTGGCCGACGGCGACCTGACCCGACGAACCGGCATCGTGCAGTCCGACGAGATCGGCCGCATGGCCGCCTCGCTGGACGTGGCGCAGGAGAGCCTGCGCTCGGTCATGGGCTCGGTCGTCGCCTCGGCCGACGCCGTCGCTGCCTCCTCGGAGGAGCTGTCGGCGTCGTCGGCGCAGATCTCGGCGGGTGCGGAGGAGACCTCGGCGCAGTCGGGTGTGGTCTCGGGTGCCGCGGAGGAGGTCTCCCGAAGCGTGCAGACGGTCGCCGCGGGTGCCGAGCAGATGGGCGCCTCGATCCGGGAGATCGCCAGCAACGCCGCCGAGGCCTCCGAGGTCGCAGCCCGTGCGGTGACCGCCGCCGAGAAGACCACCGCCACGGTGACCAAGCTCGGTGCGTCCTCGGCCGAGATCGGCAACGTCGTCAAGGTCATCACCTCCATCGCCGAGCAGACCAACCTGCTGGCGCTCAACGCCACCATCGAGGCCGCGCGGGCCGGTGAGGCCGGCAAGGGCTTCGCCGTGGTGGCCAACGAGGTCAAGGAGCTGGCGCAGGAGACGGCCAAGGCCACGGAGGACATCGCCCGCCGGGTGCTGGCCATCCAGGGCGACACCACCGCCGCCGTCACCGCGATCGAGGAGATCTCGACGATCGTCGCCCAGATCTCCGACCGGCAGACCACCATCGCCTCGGCGGTGGAGGAGCAGACCGCCACGACCAACGAGATGTCGCGCTCGGTCCAGGAGGCCGCCTCCGGCTCGGGTCAGATCGCGGAGAACATCACCGGCGTCTCGGCCGCGGCCGACTCGACCACCCAGGCGCTGACCCAGACCCGCACCGCGGTCGACGAGCTGTCCCGGATGGCCGCCGACCTGCGCACCACCGTGGGCCGCTTCACCTACTGAGGTCACTCCTCCCCCGCGGTCGTACCGGCCACGGGGGATGGGTGCCGATAACGATCCGGACGGCTGTGGCCGGGCGGTGCGATTCACCTTGAGTCGCACCGCCCCCGCGCCGAGAAACCAGCGGGGCGACTGCGCCCCGATGCGAAGCAGAGAGAAGGACATCCCGTGGACGGTCTGGACGACATCGTCGAGGAGTTCCTGGTCGAGAGCCACGAGAACCTCGACCAGCTGGACTCCGACCTGGTCGCGCTGGAGCAGGAGCCCAACTCCCGCGACCGGCTCTCCAGCATCTTCCGGACGATCCACACGATCAAGGGCACCAGCGGCTTCCTGGCCTTCAACCGGCTCGAGGAGGTCACGCACGTCGGCGAGAACATGCTGTCGCGGCTGCGGGACGGCGAGCTGGCCCTGACGCCGCACCGGACCAACGTGCTGCTGCAGATGGTCGACACGGTCCGCGCCCTGCTCACCTCCATCGAGGCCAACGGCGGCGAGGGCAGTGTCGACGTCTCCGCCGCGGTCGCCGCCGTCACCGCCGCGATGGAGGACGCTCCCGCGCCCGCCCCCGCCGCCGTAGAGGCTCCCGCCGCCGTCGCCAAGGCACCGGCGACGCCCCGGGCCAAGGCTCCGGCCAAGGCTCCGGCCAAGGCTCCGGCCAAGGCCACGGCCGCCGCGAAGCGCACCCCCCGGGCCAAGGCCGCCGTTCCGGCGCCGGCGCCCGTGCCCGACGACGAACTCATCGAGGACGTGACCCCCGCCGTGCCCGAGATCCCGACCGAGGAGCCCGCCGTGAGCCCCGAGGCCCCCGCCGTTGCCGAGCAGGCCGAGGGCGACGCCCCCGCCGCCGAGGCCGGCGGCCAGACCCGTCGCGCGGTCGCCGACAGCACCATCCGGGTCGACGTCGACCTGCTCGACGAGTTGATGCTGCTGGTCGGCGAGCTGGTCCTGACCCGCAACCAGATCGTGCAGAACGTCGCCCGCCAGACCGACACGGACCTCATCCGGGCCTCCCAGCGGCTCAACCTCATCGCCAGCGAGCTGCAGGAAGGCGTCATGAAGACGCGGATGCAGCCGATCGACCACATCTGGTCCAAGCTCCCCCGCGTCGTCCGGGACCTCGGCCAGCAGTGCGGCAAGTCCGTCCGGCTGGACATGGAGGGCCGCGAGACCGAGCTCGACAAGACCCTGCTCGAGGCGGTCAAGGACCCGCTGACCCACCTCGTCCGCAACTCCGTCGACCACGGCATCGAGGCCCCGGACGCACGGAAGAAGGCCGGCAAGTCGGCCGAGGGCGTGCTGACCCTGCGAGCGCGGCACGAGAGCGGCCAGGTCGTCGTCGAGGTCGCCGACGACGGTGCCGGCATCGACCCCGCCAAGCTCGGCGCCAAGGCCGTCCAGCGCGGCCTGATCACCCCGGACGCGCTCTCCCGCATGAGCCCGGCCGACATCCTGCAGCTGATCTTCCTGCCCGGCTTCTCCACCGCGGCGGCGGTCACCAACGTCTCCGGCCGCGGGGTCGGCATGGACGTGGTCAAGACCAACATCGAGTCGATCGGCGGGACCATCGAGGTCGAGTCGGACCCGGGCGTGGGCACCGTCTGCCGGCTGCGCATCCCGCTGACCCTCGCCATCGTCCCGGCGCTGACCGTCGAGTGCGCCACCGACCGGTACGCCATCCCGCAGATCAGCCTGCAGGAGCTGGTCAGCCTGGACGCCGAGAAGGCCGCCAACGCCGTCGAGGAGGTCGGCGGCGCGCAGGTCTACCGGCTGCGCGGCGAGCTGCTCCCCCTCGTCCGGCTCACCGACGTCCTGGGTCTGACCTCCGAGCGGCACGACGGCCACGTGGTCATCGCGGTCCTCCGCTCCGAGGGGCGCCGCTTCGGCCTCGTCGTCGACCGGGTCATCAACACCGAGGAGATCGTGGTCAAGGCCGTCGGCGGCCAGCTCAAGCAGATCGGGCTGTACTCCGGCGCCACCGTCCTCGGCGACGGCACGGTGGCCCTGATCCTCGACGTCCAGGCCCTCGCCCGGCGGGCCCTGCGCACCGAGACCGCGGACCGCCAGGAGTCCCGCGCCACCGTCAGCTCCGCGGCGGCGGCCGAGACCGAGCGCCAGCGCATGCTGCTGGCCTCGATCGGTGGCGGCCGGCGCGTGGCGATCCCGCTGGACACCGTCACCCGGCTCGAGCAGGTGCGCACCGACGCGGTGGAGAAGGTGGGCAACCGCGAGGTCGTCCAGTACCGCGGCGCCATCCTGCCGATCGTCCGGCTCGACCGGCACCTGGGCGCCTACGGCGAGACCGAGCGCGAGGTGCTCGAGGTCATCGTCTACGCCGACCACGGCCGCAGCGTCGCCATCGTCGTCGAGGAGATCCTCGACATCGTCGACGGCGAGGCCGCGGTGCGCAGCGACATCGACGACCTGGGCCTGCTGGGCTCCGCCGTTCTCGGCGACCGGGTGACCGAGCTGCTCGACGTCCGGGCCGCCATCCTCGCGGCGGACCCCGCGTTCTACTCGGCCCACGCCGCCACCCCCGCCTCGGCGGATTCCTTCCCGGCGCCCCAGGGCGCCCCCGGCTCCTACCTGGAGGTCTGACGTGACCAGCGTGACCGACTACGCGGCCAGCGATGCGATGGCCTCGGCCACCAGTGGCCAGCTGGCCACCTTCCGCCTGGACGGCGACCTGTACGGCGTCGAGGTGGAGCACGTGCAGGAGGTGCTGCGCAGCCAGCAGCTCACCCGCGTGCCACTGGCGCCTCGCGCCGTGGCGGGTCTGATCAACCTGCGCGGCCAGGTGGTCACCGCCATCGAGCTGCGCGAGCGGCTCGGCCGCCCGGCCCGCCCCGAGGGCACCGACGCGGTGGTGATCGTGGTCCGCCTGGACGGCGAGGCGGTGAGCCTGCTCGTCGACTCCATCGCCGACGTCGTCGACGTGGACGCCGCGGACTTCGAGGCTCCGCCGGACACCCTCGAGGGCCAGTCGCGCGACCTCATCCGCGGCGCCTACAAGCTCGACGGGCAGCTGCTGCTGGCGCTGGACGTGCACAAGGCGGTCAGCGCCTGAAGAAGGACCCCGCTGCCCCCCACCCCTCGCTCCGCTCGGGGCGGGACCCTGCAGCGGGGCCGAAGAAAAAGCAACGCTCTGTAGTCGATCGGTAGCAGAGATCACTCGAACACGCGGCCGTCACCCCACGAGGCTCCTGCCTTGGGGTGACGGTCGCGTGGCGTTCCGCGATCGTGGGCAGCAGCATGGGACATCCGATCCCCTGCTCTGGAGGCGCTGCCGTGCCCTACACGCTGGTCAGTGCCGCCACACTCGGGTTCGACCTGGTCCGGCTCCCCGCCGGCCGCGCCGTCGCAGGGGTGCTCCTCGCCGGCCTCCAGGGCGACGACGCCGCGCTGAGCCGGCTGGCCGCGGCCCATCCCGCCCGCGGCCTCGAACGGGACCAGCGCCTGGTGCTGGCCGTCCGGTCCCGGCGGGCCCGCGAGATGGCCGTCGCCGTGCCGCACGTCCGCACCGCCGCCGCCGGCGTGCCCGACGCGGGCAACCGCGCCGCGGTCCTCGTGGAGCAGCTCGAGCAGGGCACCATCGGCGACGCGCCCACCCTGGAGCGGTTGCTGCGCGACGACGTGCTCGGCCCCGAGCACCCGGACGTCGCGCTGCTGGACCCCGACCTCCTCGCCGAGGCCGCGGACGTCCTGGCCGACGCGGCCATCGGGTACTGGGCCGCCGGTGTGCTCCCCCCGCTGGTGCGGCGGGAACTCACCGCCTCCTACGACCGCGTGGCCGACACCGCGCCCGCGGCCGGGCCCGAGCAGCTGGACCTCGGCACCGCCGGCGCCGAGCTCGCCCGGTTCCTCGACGGTCTGCGCGACCTCGACGACGCCGGCCGGGCGCGCTGGCGGGCTGCCGTGGACGAGGGCCGGGCCGAGCGCCGCCCGTGGGCCACGGCGATGCACGAGGCCTCCTGGGCGGCCCACGTCTCCGGCCGTACCCGCGTCCTGGCCACCGCGCAGCTGCACGCGGTGCAGGCGTTCCTCGACGGCGGCTTCGACCGGCACGACGGAGCGGCCGGCGCATGGAACGCCGTCGCGGGTTGCGTGCAGGGGATCGCCATGGGTGACCTGCTCGACGAGGGCGCGCTGACCGTCCTGCGCGCCCCGTGGGTGCGCGTCTCCGGCACCCGCTGACCTCCTTCTCCCGAGGGTGCGCGCGGCCGGCCCGGCCGCATGCGCGCAGGTGGAGAACATCCCGGCGGACGTGACCGTACGGGTCGGCTTCCCCTTTCCGTAGGCGTGTCGACTTCTCGCCGAAATGCCATCACGACTGCTCTGACGCCATTCATCGGGAATTGCGTAACGAGTGTTCCCGTGGCCTTTCCTATGCGGCTGTGGCAGCCGATGCTTGTGATGCGGATGGGACGACGGGGCAGCCCCGGAAACCAATCGCACGCAACCGACCGATCCCGCTCAAGAAGCCGGGAATCGGTGCCGATACTGCGGTGAACAGCCTGTCGGGCTGCATTCCGGCAGGAAACAGGAGGACGCACGTGAACCCGATCCGGGTGATGGTGGTCGACGACTCGGTCGTCGTCCGCAAGATCGTGACCGACGTGCTCTCCGCGGACCCCGGGATCGACGTCGTGGGCACCGCCGTCAACGGCAAGGTGGCCCTCGGCAAGCTCGAGCAGCTCAAGCCCGACCTGATCACGATGGACATCGAGATGCCGGAGATGAACGGCATCGACGCGGTCCGGGCGATCCGCGCCAACCGCAATCGCGTCCCGATCATCATGTTCAGCACGCTCACCGAGCGGGGTGCCACGGCGACCCTCGATGCGCTGTCCTCCGGAGCCAACGACTACGTCACGAAGCCCGCCAACGTCGGCAGCGTCGCGCAGTCCATGGAGAGCGTCCGCGAGCAGCTCATCCCCAAGATCAAGGCCCTCACCGGCCGCCCGGTCGGCCCGGTCCGGTCCGCAGCGCCCGTCGCCCCGCCGCGCCCCCCGGCGCCGCGCACCGCCCCGGGGAAGAAGCCCGCGGTCCTGGTGATCGGCTCCTCGACCGGCGGCCCCGAGGCACTGTCCAAGCTGCTCCCCCAGCTGCCGGCCTCGTTTCCCCTGCCGATCCTGCTCGTCCAGCACATGCCCCCGGTGTTCACCCGCCAGTTCGCCCAGCGGCTCGACCGGCTCTGCGCACTCCGCGTCGTCGAGGCGACCGACGGCGTCCCGCTGCAGCCGGGGACCGTGCACCTGGCGCCGGGCGACCACCATCTGGTGGTCCGGGCGGGCCGGGGCACGCACACCACGGGCCTGAACCAGGGCCCGGCCGAGAACTTCTGCCGGCCTGCCGTCGACCCGCTGTTCCGCTCGGCCGTCGCCGCCTACGACGGCGCGGTGCTCGCGGTCGTGCTCACCGGCATGGGCGCGGACGGACGCAACGGCGCGGGCGAGATCCGCGCCGCCGGCGGCAGCGTGCTCGTCCAGGACCAGGCCACGTCGGTGGTCTGGGGCATGCCCGGCGCGGTGAGCCAGGCCGGCTTCGCCGACGAGATCCTGCCGCTCGACCGCGTGGCCGACGCCATCCACAGGCACCTCTCCGGCGTTCCGTCGGTCCGGGTCACCCCCGGCCCCGTCGTCCCCGGTCGCGGTGCCACCGTTCTGTCCGGAGGCGTGCGATGACCCTGACCACCACCAGCTTCGACTGGGTGCGCCAGCTGGTGCACCGCGAGAGCGCGATCGTGCTCCAGCCGGGTAAGGAGTACCTGGTCGAGGCCCGGCTGCTGCCGATCGCCCGACTTGCCGGCATCACCGACGTCTCCCAGTTCGTGGAGAGCGTGCGGACCCGGCCCAGCCCGGAAGCGACGCGGCGGATCGTCGAGGCCCTCACCACCAACGAGACCTCGTGGTTCCGCGACGGCGACCCCTTCACCGCGCTCACCTCCACGGTGCTGCCCTCGCTGCTGGCCGCCCGCGGCCCGAACGAGCGGCTGCAGATCTGGTCGGCGGCCTGCTCCAGCGGGCAGGAGGCGTACACGATCGGGATGCTGCTCGAGGACTCCCTGCCCAACGCCGCGTCGCGGATCTCGATCACCGCGACCGACATCTCCCGGGAGATGGTCGAGCGCACGCGCGCCGGGCGCTTCAGCCAGCTCGAGGTCAACCGCGGCCTGCCCGCGGCGATGCTCGTCCGGCACTTCGTGCGGGCCGGCAACGAGTGGGAGGTCGCCCCGCAGCTGCGCCGGATGGTCACCGCCTCCGAGTGCAACCTCGCGGCCCCGCTGCCGCGGATGGGTCCGTTCGACGTGGTCTACCTGCGCAACGTCCTCATCTACTTCGACCTGCCCACCAAGCAGGCGATCCTCCGCCGGGTGCGCGACCTGATGCGTCCCGACGGCTGGCTCTTCCTCGGCGCGGCTGAGACCACGCTCGGGGTGGACGACTCCTGGGAGCGGGTCGTCGTCGGCCGCAGCTCCGCCTACCGCCCGCTGAAGGGGAAGTAATGCGTGCACTGGTGATCGACGACTCCCGCGCGATGCGCCGGATCGTCTCCGGGATCCTGGAGGGGCTCGGCTACGAGACCCAGCAGGCCGGCCACGGACGCGAGGGCCTCGACGTCCTCGAGACCGGCTGGGTCCCCGAACTCGTCTGCGTTGACTGGAACATGCCGGTGATGGACGGCCTGCAGTTCGTCTCCGCCGTCCGGTCCAACCCCGCCTGGCGCTCGATGACGATCATGATGGTGACCTCCGAGAGCGAGCACACCCAGATCGTGCGTGCCCTGGCGGCCGGTGCCCACGAGTACGTCATCAAGCCGTTCACCGCCGACGCCATCCGCGACAAGCTCGCGCTGCTCGGCCTGCTCCCCCAGGAGGTCGCGCTGTGATCGAGCTTGCGAGATCACCGATGACGCAGCACCCCTCGGTCATGTGGCCGACGAGCGTCAGCGAGGAGACCTCATGACCACCGTCGACACCGGCGAGCGCCGTCGCGGCGCCGACGTCCGTCCCGTCATCACCGCGCTGATCGACGAGGCGACCGTCGAGTCGATCGCCCAGGAGGCGTGGATCTCGCTGGTGGGCGAGGACGAGGTCCTCGTCCCGCTCCCGGGCGGGCCCGTCGCCGACCCGCTGTCCAGCTGGGTCGACGTCGTCGGACCCTGGACCGGCAGCGTGGTGCTCACCACCGGCCGGCGCACCGCCGAGGAGCTCACCCGTGCGCTGCTGGCCGAGCACTCCCCCGAGGTGCTCGAGGACGAGGACGTCGCCGACGCGTTCGGCGAGATCGCCAACGTGGTGGGCGGCAACGTCAAGGCGGCGCTGCCCGGCTCGTCCGGGCTGAGCCTCCCCGACGTGGGTGACGCCCCCCCGATCCGCAACGTCGACGACGTCTGCCGCGTCGAGCTGCTCTGGCGCGGTGAGCCCGTGTGCATCTCCGTGCAGGGCGCGCTCCCGCCGCTCCCCACCACCTGACCCGCACCTACTGCCGAGAGAACGAGGTACCGCTGTGAAGATCCTGATCGCCGACGACAGCCGCGTGATGCGGCAGATCGTCATCCGCACCCTCCGCCAGGCCGGTTTCGACGACCACGACATCGTGGAGGCCGAGGACGGCGCCGACGCGCTGGCCAAGGTCGGCTCCGAGAAGCCCGACCTGGTGCTGTCCGACTGGAACATGCCGAACATGACCGGCATCGAGTGCCTGGTGGCGCTCCGCTCGTCCGGCTCCAGCGTCCCGTTCGGCTTCGTGACCTCGGAGGGCTCCCCGGAGATGCGGGAGAAGGCGGCCAACGCCGGCGCGCTCTTCCTCATCGCCAAGCCCTTCAACGAGGACACCTTCGCCGACGCGCTGAGCGGGGTGATCGCATGACCGCCCCCGGCACGATCCCGCTGCCCGCGGCGAAGGACGTCCGCGACATGCTCACCGGCCTCGTGGGCAAGCCCGTGAGCGTGACCCCCGGCGCACCGGTCACCCCGGCGCCCGACCGTCCGGTCGCCGTGGCCGTCTACGTCGACCCGGGCATGAACGTCAACGCCCTCTGCCTGATGGACCTGGGTGCCGCGGCCTACACCGGCTCGGCGCTGGCCCTGCTGCCCCCCGGTGGGGCCCAGGACGCGGTCGAGGAGGACGGCGAGCTGAGCGGCATGCAGGTCGAGGCGCTGCACGAGGTGGTCAACGTCCTGGCCGCGCTGTTCAACGCCCAGGGTGCGCCGCACTCGAAGCTGCACAAGCTCTACGCCCCGGGCGAGGAGCTGCCGGGCGACCTGGCCGGCATGCTCGCCGCCTTCAACCGGGTCGACCTGGACATCGAGGTGCCGACCTACGGCAAGGGCGCGCTCTCCCTCGTCCTTCCGTAATACCCCTGGACGCCCCCGGGGCGGCGCTGGAACGCAGGTTCCCGCCGCCCCGGGCGCACGTCCGGGGTCAGGCGGGGACGGACTCCTGGCCGGCCAGCTCGCCGGGCAGGCAGGCCCACACGTGCTTGGTGTCGGCGTCGACG
This sequence comes from Blastococcus sp., assembly GCA_042090795.1. Classification (GTDB taxonomy): domain Bacteria; phylum Actinomycetota; class Actinomycetes; order Mycobacteriales; family Geodermatophilaceae; genus Blastococcus. The sequence continues at coordinate 10,344 of JBELIQ010000032.1, forward strand.
TACCAGCCGTGCGCGACCGAGAGCCGGGCCACCAGGTGCAGCCCCATGCCGCCCAGCGCCGGGTCGCGGTCGACCGCGGGGGCCGGCAGCGTCCCGGGCGCGCGGTCGCTGACGTCCAGCAGCCAGCCGCCGCTCCCCGCGACCACGGTGGCGACCACCGGGGACTCGCCGTGCCGCAGCGCGTTCGAGGCCAGCTCGTCGAAGGCCATCACCAGCTGCGCGCCGGACTCGTCGTCGTCCTCCGGCGCCGACCCGGCGCGGCCCAGACGGGCCCGCAGCCCGGCCCGCGCAGCCGGGAGTTCAGCCAGCGCTGCGAGGTCCCAGCGCCACACCTCGCCACCGCCGTCCGGTGACGGTCGACACGGCCACGACAGACGACGTCCCACGACTACTCCCTGGTTGCCCTTGGTTGGACACCCTGGGGGTTGCCCCGGGCTGCCCGCCGGAAACCGCCGTCCGTGGCTCTTCTGGCTCTCCGGGTCGGGAGGACTGACCACCAGGGGTGAGATCGGGGCGTCTGCGGCCCCGGCTCCGCCGACGAGCGGCGCGGCATGCGGCACAGTGATCCCCGTGCCCCCCGAGGATCCGGCCCCGCTGCCCGGCGACCTGCTGGTGCAGGCCGTCGAGGGCATGCAGCGGCCGATGTTCGTCCTCGACGAGCGGTGGCGCTTCCGCTACGTCAACCCGGCCGGCGCCCTGGCGCTGGACAGGACCGTGGCCGGCCTGGTCGGCCGGGACATCTGGGCGGAGTTCCCCGAGGCGGTCGGCGGTCCGTTCGAGCAGCTCTACCGCGAGGTGCGGCGGACCGGTGGGACCGGCGCCACGGAGGCCTGGTTCGGGCCGCTGGGCAAGTGGTTCCGCGCTGACGCGTTCCTGACCGGCGCCGGCCTGGTGGTCACCTACGACGACGTCACCGAGCAGCGGCGCATCGCCGAGGAGCGGGCCGCGGCGGTCGACGCGCGCGAGCAGGCGGCCGGCGCCGCCGCCTCGGCGGCACGGGAGGCCGAGCTGGCCGGCCTTCACCTGATGCTCCTGGGCGACATCAACTTGGCCATGACCTCCACCTACGACATCGACCAGGCGGTGCAGCGCTTCGCAGAGCTCGTCGTGCCGCAGCTGGCCGACTGGTGCATCGTCAGCGTCGTCGACCCCGACGGGCGGCGCCGGGACGTCGGTCGTGCGCACCGGGACCCCGCGATGGTCCCCGACATGCACCGGTACGCGGACCTGCGCGTGGCCACCAACGACCCGACCGCACCGGTGCCGGCCATGCTCCGGGACCCGCGGCCGGTCATCCTCCCCGAGCTCACCGAGGAGATCGTCAGCGCGATGGTCCCGGTCGAGGCGGCCCGGCAGGCCCTGGCGCCGCTCCGACCCGCCGCCGCCGCCGGCTTCCCGCTGGTCGCCCGGGGCGACGTGATCGGCGTCATCACGCTGGTGAACGGCCCCGAGCGCGGCCCGCACACCTCCGTCGAGCTGCGGACGGCGGAGATCGCCTCGCGGCGGGCCGCGCTGGCGCTGGACAACGCCCGGCTCGCCGCGGCCCAGCAGCAGGTGGCCGAGCGGCTGCAGATGAGCCTGCTCTCCCCACCGGTGCAGCCGGATTCCCTCGAGCTGGCCGTGCGGTACCGGCCGGCGACGCAGGGGATCGCCATCGGCGGTGACTGGTACGACGCCTTCCTCCAGCCCGACGGCGACACGGTGCTCGTCATCGGCGACGTCATGGGGCACGACATCGAGGCCGCGGCCGCCATGGGGCAGGTCAAGACACTGGTGCGCGGGATCGGCTACGACCGCGGCGACTCCCCCGCCGGGCTGATCCGCCGGGTCGACCACGCCATGGTCGGGCTGGACGTGCCCGCGATGGCGACGGCGCTGGTCGCCCGCATCGAGCTGTGCGTGGACCCCGACGGGCGGCCGGCCCGGCGGCTGCGCTGGGCGACCGCCGGTCACCCCGACCCGATGCTGCTGCTCGAGGACGGCACCGTCCTCGACCTGTCCGCCCCGGTCGGACCGCCGGTCGGCATCGGCTGGCTGGGGGAGCGGGTCGACGAGGTGGGCCCGCTGCCCGACGGCAGCACCCTGCTGCTGTTCACCGACGGGCTCTTCGAGCGGCGCACCATGCTGCTGGACGAGGGGCGGGACCTGCTGCGCGACCTGGTCGCGGGCTCCGCCGGACTCCCGCTCGACCTGCTCTGCAACCGGCTCCTGGCCGGGATGCTCGGTCCTGACGTCGAGGACGACGTGGCCGTCCTGGCGGTGCGGATGCACCCGCTGGACGCCGGGCGGCCGGCCGTGGCCGGGCCCACCGCGCTCCCCACCGCCCTGCCCCAGGCCTGAAGAAGGACCCCCTCACCCAGTGGACGGGGTCCTCTTTCAGTCCGGGTGGCGCAGCAGGTAGCGGCCGAAATGCGGCACCGTGAACGCGATCTGGCCGCGCTCGGCGGAGTACACGAGCCCCTTCTTGATCAGCGAGTCGCGTGCGGGGGAGAGCGACGCGGGCTTGCGGCCCAGGGAGACCGCGACCTCCGACGTCGCCACCGCCGCGCCGTTCGGGCCACCCAGCTCCGCCATCGCGTGCATGTACTCGCGCTCGGCAGGGGTCGCCCGGTCGTAGCGCGAACCGAAGAAGCCCACGGCCAGCTCCGTCTCGGCGACCGGCGCCGCCATGGCGACGTCCGCGGCGGTGATGGGGGAGGAGGCGGCGAGGTCCCAGGTGACCTTGCCGTAGGCCTGCACGAAGTACGGGTAGCCGTCGGCCGCGTCGTACAGGGCGTCCAGCGCCCCCTGCTCGAACTCGACGTCCTCCCGCTGCGCCGGTGCGATCAGCGCGCGGTCGGCGGCCTCCCGCTCCAGCCGGTCGATCCGCAGGTAGCGGAAGAGCCGTTCGGAGTAGCTCTTCGAGGCCGAGAGGACGGCGGGCAGGTGGGGGAGCCCGGCGCCGACGACGATCAGCGGTGCGCCCTGCTGCGACAGCTCGTGGCAGGCGGCGCAGATGGCCGAGACGTCGTCGGGCTGCACGTCCTGCATCTCGTCGATGAACAGCGCGATCCCGCTGCCGATGTCGGCGGCGACGCCCGCGGCGTCGCTGAGCAGCTCGACCAGGTCGATCTCCATGTCGCCGGAGTCGGCCCGCCCCGTCGCGGCAGGGACGTCGATGCCCGGCTGCCAGCGGTCCCGCAGCTTGGCGTCCGCCGGTGCCACCCGCTGCGCGAAGGCCTTGACGACGCCGAGCACCTCGGCCACCGAGTCCTGGTCTCCGTGCCGCGGGCCCAGCTCGCGCAGCGCCATGTGCAGGGCGGAGGACACCGGCCGGCGCAGCGACTGGTCCGGGCGGGCCTCGATCTTGCCGGTGCCCCAGCCGCGGGAGATGGCCGCGGAGCGGAGCTGGTTGAGCAGCACGGTCTTGCCCACGCCGCGCAGCCCGGTGAGCACCAGCGAGCGCTCCGGCCGGCCGTGCGCGATCCGCTCCAGGACGACGTCGAAGGCGGACAGCTCGGTGTCCCGGCCGGCCAGCTCGGGCGGGCGCTGGCCGGCTCCGGGGGCGTAGGGGTTCCGCACGGGATCCATGTCGAGCACGGTATGCCGCCGTCTAGCCGATGCCCTAGACGTCGGTAGAACGACCTAGCGCGTGTCGCGAGTGGTCAGCGGTACGGCTGAGGCGTGCCGGACACCCACGAGCGCACCTCGGCCGCCTGTCGCTCGAGGCGACGTCCCCGAACGGGCTGCCCGTCCGGCGAGGCCACGGCCTCAGGATGCGGGTGTCGATGTCTCTCTGTCGCCGTCTAGCGGTCGCGCTAGACACGGCTAGGTGACCCGATGTCCCCCAGTCGGCCGTCCGGGACCGCTAGCGTCGCCGCCGTGATCAAGTTCCTGCTGAAGGTGGTCGTCCTCGGCGCTGTCTTCTACGGCCTGACCTACTTCGACGTGCTGCCCGGGCTCGACATCCTCCCGAACGAGGACGGTCCGCTGGGCGAGTACGGCACCTACCTGTGGATCGGGCTGATCTTCGGCGTGGTGAACGCGATCGTGGGGCCGGTCCTCCGGCTCCTGTCGCTGCCGTTCGTGCTGCTCACCCTGGGTCTCTTCCTCCTCGTGATCAACGCCGCGCTGCTGGGCCTGACCGCGGCGGTCACCGACCGGATGACGGTCGACGGCTTCGGCACCGCGGTCCTCGGCGGGCTGATCCTGGCCATCGCCGGCTGGGCGGCCGACCAGATGCTGGACCGCTGAGTACCGCGCCCGCCCGCCTCCGTCGCCGAGCCGCGGCACTGCGGGCGCAGTAGCGTCGCCCCCATGCCGAGCACCACCGGCGAGGCTCCGGACACCCCGGAGCGCGCACGGGACGGCGGCACCACCACCGGCTCCATGACCGAGCTGGCCGCGCTGGAGGCCGCCCGCGACGAGAAGCGACGCCTCCTGGAGGAGGCGGCCCGTGCCGCGGTCGCCGCCCTGGGCCCGGACGCCGCCTATCCCGCGGGCTGCACCGCCGACGACCTCCCCGGCCTGCTGCGCCGCTACTACTGGAGCGAGCCCGCCGCCGAGGTCCTCGAGCGCCGGCCCCGCGAGCTGGCCGACCTCGCCCTGGGGCACGTGGCCGCAGCCACGACCCGGCCGCCCGGCTCCGCCCTGGTGGACGTCCTCCGGTCGCCCGACGGGGTTGCCGTCGTCCGGCTGGCCACCGACGACATGCCCTACCTCGTGGACTCGGTGACCGCCGAGGTGGTCCGGCAGGGCGTCGGCATCGCGCACGTCGTGCACCCGGTGCTCGTCGTGCGCCGCGACGTGCGGGGCCGGCTGCTCGCCTTCTGCGACAGCGCCGGCCCGGAGGGCTGCGGGGCCGACGCCCTCGCCGAGTCCTGGATGGCGGTGGTGCTCGACGGCCCGCTGGACGACGAGGCGGAAGCCGACCTCGTCGCCGGCCTGCGCACCGTGCTCGACGACGTCCGTGCCGTCCACGAGGACGGCCCGCGCCTGCGCGCCCGGCTGCTGGAGCTCGCCACCACGCTGGAGAGCCGGGCGGACACCGTCGCGCCGCCCGACGGCACGGATCCGGCCGACGACCCCATCGAGGCGGCCGCGCTCCTGCGCTGGCTCGCCGACGGCAACGTCGTGCTGCTCGGTGCCCGCGACGTCGACCTCCCGGCGGCGGCGGAGGGGGACCCCGCCGTCCGGCCCGTGGCCGGCAGCGGACTGGGGGTCCTGCGCAGCGACACCGACCTGCGTACGCCGTCGCCGCCCCCGGAGGCCGCGCAGGTGCCCCGCCGGCACCTCCTCACCGTGACCAAGGCGGACGCCCGCTCGTCGGTGCATCGCCGTGCCTGGCTCGACCTGATCCTCCTCACCATCCCCCGCGAGGACGGGACCGGACACCGGCAGCACCGGTTCGTCGGCCTGTTCCCGTCGACGGCGTACACCGCCAGCGTGCTGGACGTGCCCCTGGTGCGGCGCCGCGTCGCCGAGGTCATCGCCCGCTCCGGCGTGCCCGCCGACAGCCACACGGGCAAGGAGCTGCTGGAGGTCCTGGAGACCTACCCCCGCGACGAGCTGCTGCAGGTGGGCACGGACGAGTTGCTGCCCGTCGCCGACGCCGTCCTGCACCTGCAGGAGCGGCGGCAGACCCGGCTGTTCCTGCGCCAGGACCCGACCGGCCGGTTCTGGTCGGCGGTGGTCTACCTGCCGCGCGACCGGTACACGACCGAGGTGCGCACCCGCATGCAGCAGCTGCTGCTGGAGCGGCTGGGCGGCTCCGGTATCGAGTACACGGCCCGGTCGACGGAGTCGGTGCTGGCCCGCCTGCACTTCGTCGTCCGCCTGCCGGTGAGCCGGACCGGCCGCCCCGGGCCGACGGCGGTCGACGCCGACGCGCTGCAGGACGAGCTGGCGTCGGCGGCCCGCAGCTGGACCGACGACCTCTCCGACGCGCTGGCCGCCCGCCACGGCGCCGAGGGGGAGCAGCTGTTCGCCCGCGTCGCCGACGCATTCCCCGCCGCCTACCAGGACGACTTCCCGGCGGAGCGGGCCGTCGACGACCTCGCCCGGCTCGAGGGGCTCACCGCGGGCCAGCTGTCGCTGCGGCTGTGGACGCCCGCGGGCGCCGGGCCGGGGGAGCGCCGCCTGAGCGTCTACCGGGTGGGGGAGCGGCTGCTGCTGTCCGACGTGCTGCCGCTGCTGCAGAACATGGGCGTCTCCGTCGTCGACGAGCGGCCCTACGAGATCGAGCGGATCGGCGGCGCGCGGTCGTGGGTCTACGACTTCGGCATCGCCGTCCCCGCGGTGGACCTGCCGCTGCTGCGGTCCCTGCCCGAACGGTTCACCGATGCCCTCGGCGCGGTGTGGCGCGGGGAGGCCGAGGACGACGGCCTGGGTTCGCTGGTGATGCTGGCCGGGCTCAACTGGCGCCAGGTCACCGTCGTGCGGGCCTACGTGCAGTGGTTGCGCCAGGCGGGGCTGCCGTTCAGCCAGGCCTACGTGGAGTCGACCCTGACCGCCCACCCCGACGTCGTGTCGCGACTCGTGGCGCTGTTCGAGGCCCGCTTCTCGCCGCGGACCAGCGGCGGGCGCGACGAGCGGCAGGCCGTCCTCGCCGACTCGCTGCGCCGCTCGATCGGCGAGGTGGAGTCGCTCGACGCCGACCGCGTGCTCTCCTCGCTGCTGGCCGCGATCACCGCGACCCAGCGCACCACCTACTACGCCATGTCCGCCCCGCCGCACCCCGCGCTGGCCCTGAAGATCGACCCCGCCTCGGTGCCCGACCTGCCCGAGCCGCGGCCGGCCCGCGAGGTGTGGGTCAGCTCGCCGCGGGTCATGGGCGTCCACCTGCGCTTCGGCGCCGTCGCGCGCGGGGGCCTGCGCTGGTCGGACCGCCGGGAGGACCTGCGCACCGAGGTGCTCGGCCTGGTCAAGGCGCAGATGGTCAAGAACACCGTCATCGTGCCGACCGGCGCCAAGGGCGGGTTCGTGGTCAAGCGGCCGCCCGCCGACCCCTCCCGCGAGGCACAGCTGGCCGAGGGGCAGGCCTGCTACAAGATCTTCATCGGTGCGCTGCTCTCGCTCACCGACGATCTCGTCGACGGCGAGGTGGTCCCCGCCGACCGGGTCGTCCGCCACGACGGCGACGACACGTACCTGGTGGTCGCCGCCGACAAGGGGACGGCGACCTTCTCCGACCTGGCCAACTCGATCTCGCTCGAGCGCGGCTACTGGCTGGGCGACGCCTTCGCCTCCGGCGGGTCGGTCGGCTACGACCACAAGGCCATGGGCATCACCGCACGCGGCGCCTGGGAGTCGGTGACCCGGCACTTCCGCGAGCTGGACCTGGACGTGCAGCGGGAGGACTTCACCGTCGTCGGCGTCGGCGACATGTCCGGGGACGTCTTCGGCAACGGGATGCTGCTGTCCGAGCACATCCGGCTGGTCGCCGCCTTCGACCACCGGCACGTGTTCGTCGACCCGACGCCCGACGCGGCGGCGTCCTTCGCCGAGCGGCGGCGGCTGTTCGACCTGCCCCGGTCCTCGTGGGCCGACTACGACGCCGCGCTGATCAGCCCCGGCGGCGGGGTGTGGTCGCGGACGGCGAAGTCGCTGCCGGTCTCCCAGCAGATGCGGGAGGCGCTGGGCCTGGGCGCCGGGGTCACCGCGCTGAGCCCCGAGGAGCTGATCCGCGCGATCCTGCTGGCACCGGTGGACCTGCTGTTCAACGGCGGGATCGGCACCTACGTGAAGGCGGCCGGCGAGAGCACCGCCGACGTGGGGGACAAGGCCAACGACGCGGTCCGGGTGGACGGCGGGCAGCTGCGGGTCCGGGTCGTCGGCGAGGGCGGCAACCTGGGGCTGACCCAGCGCGGCCGGATCGAGTACGCGCTGGCCGGCGGCCGGGTGAACACCGACGCCATCGACAACTCCGCCGGCGTCGACACCTCCGACCACGAGGTCAACATCAAGATCGCCCTGAACGCGGTGGTGGGCCGCGGCGGGCTGGACGCCGAGCACCGGGCCGCGCTGCTGGGCGAGATGACCGACGAGGTCGCCGCCGCCGTCCTCACCGACAACCACGCGCAGAACGCGACGCTGGCCACCGAGGCCGCCGCGGCGCGCAGCCTGCTCGACGCCCACCAGCGGTTCATGCGGGCCCTGGAGCGCTCCGGGCGGCTGCAGCGGGCCGTGGAGGCGCTCCCGGACGACCGGCAGCTGGTCGAGCGGCGGCGGGACGGCCAGGGGCTCACCGGCCCCGAGCTCTCGGTGCTCCTGGCCTACGCCAAGCTGGCCACCGACGCCGCGGTGCTGGGCTCGTCGCTACCCGACGACCCGGCGCTGGAGCACCTGCTCGTCGGGTACTTCCCCCGGCCGCTGCGCGAGCGGTTCCCCGACGCCGTCGCCGCGCACCCGCTGCGCCGCGAGATCGTCGCCACCGCGCTCACCAACCGGGCGGTCAACGTCGCCGGGGCGACCGGGCTCTACCGGCTCGCCGAGGAGAGCGGCGTGTCCCTGGCGGTGGTCGTGCGGGCCCACGCCGCCGCCCGCGCCGTCTTCGACGTCGACCGGATGTGGGACGCCGTCCGGCCGCTGGACAACCGGGTGCCGGCCGCGGTCCAGGTCGAGCTGCGCGGCGAGGCCACCCGGCTCGCCGAGCGGGGGACGCGCTGGCTGCTGCGGCAGCGCGACGTGACCGACGAGCCGCCGCGGCCCCTGGGGAGCGTGACGGACCGGTTCGGCCCGCCCGTGGCGGCCGTCCGCGCCGGCCTCCCCGGCTGGCTGCTGGGGGCCGAGGCCGAGGCGTACGCCGCACGCGCCGCCCGGCTGGAGGACGCCGGAGTGCCCGGGGAGCTGGCCGCCGAGGTCGCCGCCGCGCCGCTCATGGCGGCCGCGCTCGACCTGGCCGTCGTCGCCGAGCGGACCGGCGCCCCGGTGGAACTGGCCGGTCAGGTGATGCAGTGCCTGTCCGAGCGGCTGGGCCTGGTGCCGCTGCGGGAGCTGGTCATCGCGCTGCCCCGCGACCGGCGCTGGCCGTCGATGGCGCGGGCGTCCCTGCGCGACGACCTGGCCCTCGAGCAGGGCTCGCTGACCGAGGACGTGCTCGGCCTGCGCAGCGGTGACGCCGACGACCCGCACGAGCTCGTGGCGACGTGGGCCGAGGGCTGGGACGCGGCGCAGGGACGCGCCGCCGCCCAGCTCGCCGACATCGCCGGCGGGGACCGGCAGGAGCTGGCCGAGCTGCTGGTCGCCGTCCGGACCCTGCGCGGTCTGCGCCGGCGCCGGGAGGCCCGGCGCCTCCCCCGGCCGACCGGGTAGCCGGGCGGCCGTCAACGGACCGTCATGCGGGCGGAGGGTTGCCCGGCAGCCGACCGGGCAGGTGCCAGGGGACCCCTGTTCCCGATCCGAGGACTTCCTGTGCCGCTTCGCCCGATCGCCCGCACCGATGGCTACCTGCCGATCGAGGACCACGGGCTGATCGGCGACGGCGCCACGTGCGCCCTCGTCGCCCGCGACGGGACGATCCCGTGGCTGTGCCTGCCCGACTTCGACAGCCGCCCCTTCCTCGCCGGGCTCCTGGACGCCGAGCGCGGCGGCAGCCTCGACATCACCCCGGTGGGGCTGCAGACCGCGGCCCAGCGGTACCTGCCCGACACCGGGGTCCTGGTCACCGACCTGCAGGGACCCGACGGCCGGCTCGAGCTGACCGACTGCATGACGCTGCGCTCGGGGTCCGACCTCGGCGAGCAGGTGCCGTCGGGCCGCGGTGAGCTGCTGCGGCTCGCGCGGGCGGTGTCCGGCACCGTCGAGGTGGACGTCCGCCTGAGGCCCTGGGACGGCGTGCAGGTGCGCCGGGAGCTGGGCGCGTGGCGGCTGCGGTGGCCCGCGCACCCCGAGCTGGAGCTGTACCTGTGGTGCTCCTACGACCTCGAGATGGGGCGGGACGGCTCGCTGCGCACCCGGGTGCGGCTGCGCGAGGGCGAGCACCTGACCCTGACCCTGCACTGGTCGGGGCAGACCCACACGCGGGCCCGCACCGCGCCCCAGGGCCTGATCGACCAGACGGCGGCCGCCTGGCGGGACTGGGCCGAGCACATCGACTACGACGGTCCGCAGCGGGAGCTCGTCCGGCGATCGGCCCTGACGCTGAAGCTGCTGGACCACGCCTCGACCGGCGCGGTGATGGCCGCGGCCACCTCCTCGCTCCCGGAGGAGATCGGAGGGGTGCGGAACTGGGACTACCGCTACACGTGGGTCCGCGACGCCGCGTTCACCTCGTACGCGCTGCGCCGGATCGGGATGCGGGAGGAGGCCGACTCGTTCCTGGCCTGGACGCTGCGCAACGTCGAGCGGGACGAGCGGACGAGCATCGTCTACACCCTGGACGGGCGGCGTCCGGGGATGGAGTGGGAGGACCTCGCGCTGTCGGGCTACCGCGGCTCGGCGCCGGTCCGCTGGGGGAACGGGGCGGCGCGGCAGGTCCAGCACGACGTGTACGGCGAGCTGCTCGACGTCGCCTACCAGTGGGTGCGCGCCGGGGGAGTGGTCGGCGAGCCGCTCTGGCGGGCGCTGTGCGACCTCACCGAGCAGGCGATCGCCAGCTGGCGGACGCCGGACAACGGCATCTGGGAGATCCGGGACGCCGGGCGCCCGTTCACCTACTCGGTGGCGCTGTGCCACGTCGCCGTCGACCGCGCCCTGCGGATCGCGGAGCTGTGCGGGCTGCCCCATCCGGCGCAGCGGTGGCGGCGGGAGGCCGAGGCCATCCGGTCGACGCTGCTCGCCGAGGCGTGGGACCCCGCCCGCGGCACCTTCACCGAGCACCTGGCGCCACCGGGGGAGCGCAACGGCGGCGGGCTCGACGGCTCGCTGCTGACCCTGCCGCTGCGCCGGATCGTCGCGGCCGACGATCCGCGCATGGTCGCCACCACCGAGGCGGTGCGCCGGCACCTCGACGCCGGTGACGGGCTGCTCTACCGGTACCTGCACACCGAGTCGCCCGACGGCCTGTCCGGCGGCGAGGGCGCCTTCCTGCTGTGCAGCTTCTGGCTGGTGGACAACCTCGCCGGGCAGGGCCGGCTGGAGGAGGCGCACGACCTGTACGACTCGCTGTGCGGGCGGGCCAACGAGCTGGGCCTGCTGGCCGAGGAGGTCGACCCGGCGACGGGCGCCTTCCTCGGCAACTTCCCGCAGGCCTTCAGCCACGTCGGGGTGGTCACCAGCGGGTGGAACCTGGCACGCAAGACGGCGGAGCAGTCGTGAAGCGGTCGTTCGTGGTCCTCGGTGGCAGCGGTGACCTGACCGGGCGGCTGCTGCTCCGGGGCCTGGCCGAGCTGTTCGAGGCCGGCGTGCTCGACGAGGAGGTCGACGTCCTGGCGGTGAGCCGCGAGGAGTGGGACGACCAGGAGTACCGGGACTGGGCGCGCCGGCGCCTGGCCGCCCACGCCCCGCACGTCCCCGAGGCCACCAGGGAGCGGGTCGTCGGCCGCCTGGGCCACGTCCGCGGGGACGTCACGTCGGCCGCGGACCTGCGGCGGGCGCTGGAGCGGGCGCCGGACGTGCCGGTCGTCTACCTGGCGCTGCCCAACACGATCTTCCTGCCCACCCTCGAGGCGCTGGCCGAGGTCGGGCTGCCCGAGGGCGGCATCGTCGCCGTGGAGAAGCCGTTCGGCCGCGACCGGGCCGACGCGCGCGAGCTCAACCGGGTCCTGCACCGGCTGGCGCCCGAGGACGCCGTCTTCCGCATCGACCACTTCCTGGCCAAGCAGACGGTGCTCAACGTGCTCGGGCTGCGCTTCGCCAACCGGCTGTTCGAGCCGGTGTGGAACGCCGGCCACGTCGAGGGCTTGGACATCGTCTTCGACGAGACGCTGGGGCTCGAGGGTCGGGCCGGCTACTACGACACCGCGGGGGCGCTGCGCGACATGCTGCAGAACCACCTGCTGCAGCTGCTCGCGCTGGTGGCGATGGAGCCACCGCTGACCGTCGACGCCGCCGGCCTCGCGGCGCGCAAGGGCGACGTGCTGCGCGCCGTCCGGCCCCCGGCCGACCCGGCCACGGGCAGTGTCCGGGCCCGGTACACCGCCGGCACCGTCGGCGAGCGACGGCTGCCCGACTACGCCGGCGAAGCGGGCGTGGACCCGGACCGGGGGACCGAGACCTACGCCGAGATCACCGTGACCGTGGACAACTGGCGCTGGTCCGGGGTCCCGTTCCGGCTGCGCAGCGGCAAGGCGCTGGGCGCGGACCGGAGGGAGATCGTCATCCGGTTCAAGCCCGTGCCGCACCTGGCCTTCACCGACGAGGACCCCGAGCCCGACGTGCTCCGGATGCGGCTGGATCCCGACGGCATCGCGCTGGAGGTCAACCTCAACGGCGCCGGGGACCCCTTCGACCTGGAACGGCGGGTCCTGGACATCGACCTGCCCCCGGCCGGGCTGTCGGCCTACGGCCTGCTGCTGCGGGAGATGCTGGCCGGCGACGCCGCGCTGTCGATCAGCGACGTCGAGGCGGAGGAGTCGTGGCGGATCGTCGAGGGCGTCCTCGCGGCCTGGCGGGCGGGGGACGTGCCGCTGGCGGAGTACCCCGCCGGCTCCGACGGCCCCGTCGAGGTCCATCTCGGACGGTCTAGCGCATCGGCTAGAGAAGCGTAGAGACGCTCAGAGGACCGGACGACGCTCGCCGAAGCGGGTGGCCCGCTCGAAGGCGTGCCCCACCTCGAGCACCCGCCGGTCCAGCCGCGGCGCCGCGACGACCTGCAGCCCCACCGGCAGACCGTCGGGGGTGAAGCCGCCGGGGACGGACAGCGCCGGGCAGCCGGTGGGGGAGAGCAGCGTGCACGAGCGCATCCACGCCAGGTAGTCCTCCTGCGGCACCCCGGCGATCTCGGTCGGGTACTCGACCTCCACCGGGAACGGCAGCACCTGGGTCGTCGGTGCCAGCAGCACGTCGTAGCGCCCGAAGAACTCCACCACCCGCTGGTGCAGCGTCGTGTGCGCCTGTTCGGCCCGGGCCAGGTCGGGCCCGGTCAGCCGCGCGCCCATCGCCGCGTTCCAGCGGATCGTCTCCTTGACCTGGTCCGGGTGCCTGCGCGCCAGGTCGCTGAACGAGGCGTCGAAGAGCCACGCGCGCAACGTGCCGAACACCTCGTCGGCGCCCGTGAGGTCGGGGCAGTCCTCGACGACGGAGGCGCCCAGTTCCTCGAACGCCGGCAGCGCCGCCGTCAGCACCGCGGTGATCGCCGGGTCGACCGTCAGCCGACCGCCCAGGTCCGGCGCCCAGGCCACCCGCAGCCCGTCGAGCCGCTCGGGCAGGGGCGCGGTGAACCCGGCCGGGTCGTCGGACAGCGAGATGGGCACCCGGGCATCCGGGCCGGCCAGCACGGAGAGCTGCAGCGCCACGTCGGCGACGGTGCGGCCCAGCGGCCCCTGCACCGACAGCGTCGACCAGCCCATCGGTGCCGGCCAGGTGGGCACCCGCCCCGGCGTCGGGCGCAGTCCGACGACGTTGCAGAACGCCGCCGGGTTGCGCAGCGAGCCGCCCATGTCGCTGCCCTCGGCCAGCGGGACGAGCCCCGCGGCCAGGGCGGCGGCCGCCCCGCCGGAGGAGCCGCCCGCCGACAGCCCGTGCCGGTAGGGGTTGTGGGTGGCCCCGAAGACCGGGTTGACCGTGTGCGAGCCGGCCGCGAACTCGGGCACGTTGGTCTTGCCCACCCGGATCGCGCCGGCCGCGCGCAGCCGGGCGACCACCAGCTCGTCCGAGCGCGGCACGGTGTCCCGCAGCAGCGGCGAGCCCCACGTGGTCCGCATGCCCCCGGTGGCGTGGGTGTCCTTGTGCGCCACCGGCAGGCCGTGCAGCGGACCGACGGGCGCACCCGCGGCCAGGGCGGCGTCCGCCGCGTCCGCAGCCGCGCGCGCCGCGTCGTCGTCCCGGGTGACGACGGCGTTCAGGGCCCCGTCGAGCCGGTCCATCCGCGCCAGGTGCGCCTCCAGCAGCTCCCGCGCGGAGACCTCGCGCGAGCGCACCAGGGCAGCGAGCTCGGTGGCCGGGCGGGTGCAGAGGTCGTCGCCGGTGCTCACCCGGCGAGCCTGCCAGCCGCCCGCGTGCGCCGCCGGGGGGCCGGGCAGGGACCATGGACGGCGATGAACAGCGATCAGGACGGCCCCACCTTCGCCGAGCTCGGACTGCGCCCCGAGCTGCTGCAGGCGCTCACCACCCTCGGCTACGAGGAGCCCACGCCGATCCAGCTCGAGGCCATCCCCCCGCTGGTCGAGGGGCGCGACCTGCTCGGCCAGGCGGCGACCGGCACCGGCAAGACGGCGGCGTTCGCCCTGCCGGTGCTGCAGCGGCTGGAGGCGCACCGGTCGGGCCGCTCGCCGATCGGGCTCGTGCTCGTGCCCACGCGGGAGCTCGCGGTCCAGGTCTCGGAGGCCTTCCACCGCTACGGCAAGGACCTCGGCGCCCGCGTGCTCCCGGTCTACGGCGGCGCCCCGATCGTGCGCCAGCTCCGCTCGCTGGAGGCCGGTGTCGACGTCGTCGTCGCCACGCCGGGCCGGGCGCTGGACCTGCTCAACCGGGGCAGCCTGCGGTTGGACGAGGTGGCCACCGTGGTGCTCGACGAGGCCGACGAGATGCTGGACATGGGGTTCGCCGAGGACCTCGAGGCGATCCTGGACGAGACGCCCGAGCAGCGGCAGACCGTGCTGTTCTCCGCGACCATGCCGCGCCGGCTCGACGCGCTGGCCCGCCGGCACCTGCGGGATCCGGCGCGGATCACCATCGCCCGGGAGCGGGCGCCCGACGGCGAGGCGCCGCGGGTGCGGCAGACCGCCTACGTCGTCCCGCGGGCGGCCAAGCCGGCGGCGCTGGGCCGCATCCTCGACATCGAGGCGCCGACGGCGGCGATCGTCTTCTGCCGCACGCGCGAGGAGGTGGACACGCTCACCGAGACCCTCAACGGCCGGGGGTACCGCGCCGAGCCGCTGCACGGCGGGATGAGCCAGGAGCAGCGCGACAAGGTGATGGGCCGGCTCCGCGCCGGGACGGCGGACCTGCTGGTCGCCACCGACGTCGCCGCCCGCGGCCTGGACATCGAGCAGCTCACCCACGTCGTGAACTACGACGTCCCCTCGGCGCCGGAGTCCTACGTCCACCGCATCGGCCGGGTGGGCCGGGCCGGGCGCGAGGGCGTCGCGATCACCCTGGCCGAGCCGCGCGAGCACCGGCAGCTCAAGACGATCGAGAAGGTCGCCGGCGCCACCATCTCGGTGCAGACCGTGCCGACGGTCGCCGACCTGCGCACCCGCCGCCTCGACCTCACCCGGGCGGCGCTGCGGGAGAGCCTGCTGGGCGACGAGCTCGACCGGTTCCGGGTCGTCGTCGAGACCCTCGCCGACGAGTTCGACCTCATGGAGGTGGCCCTCGCGGCGGTCAAGCTGGCCCACGAGGCCGGCGGCGCGGTCGAGGACGAGGAGGAGATCCCCCAGGTCGGCTTCCGGACCGACCGGGACGCCGGTCGCGGGCCGGGCGGACAGGGTGCCGCCCGCGGGGAGCGGCCTGCCCGCCGCGGGCCGGCCGGTCCGACGGGACGGCTGTTCGTGGGCCTGGGCCGGGAGGCCGGCATCCGGCCGGGGGACCTGGTCGGGGCGATCACGGGGGAGACCGGACTGCGGGGCAAGGACATCGGCTCGATCGAGATCCATCAGCGCTTTGCGCTCGTGGAGGTCCCCGAGCCCGCGGCCGACGAGGTCGTGCAGGCCCTGCGCGCCACGATGATCAAGGGCCGGAAGGCCACCGTGCGGCGCGACCGCGGCTAGCGGGAGGGCCCGTCCCCACGGGCGTCCGCCCGCTCAGGCCGGGTCCGGGTCCCGCGGATGCAGCCGGACGGCGACCAGCGCGACGTCGTCGTCCGGCCGGCCCTGGACCAGCCGCTGGAGGAGCTCGTCGAGCAGCTCCTCCAGGGGGAGGCCGGCGAGCTCCGTGAGCGCCTCGCGCAGCCGGGTCACGCCCGCGTCGAGGTCGGAGTCGCGCCGCTCCACCAGCCCGTCGGTGTAGAGCAGCACGGTGGAACCGGTCTCCAGCTCGACCACGGACTCCCGGCGCACCGCACCGGCGTCCACGCCCAGCAGGAGGTCGCCCACCCACGGCCCGAGCTCGGTCACCGAGCCGTCCGGCCCGACCACCAGGGGCGGCAGGTGGCCGGCGTTCGCCCAGCGCATGCGGGTCCCCCCGAGGCCGAGCTCCCCGGAGGTCTGCTCGAAGCGGGCGACCGCGGCGGTGGCGAGCGTGCCCAGCTGCAGGGTGTCCATGGCGGCGTCCAGCCCACGCAGCACCTCGACGGGGCCGGCATCGCTGTAGGTGGCGATCCCGCGCAACAGGCTGCGCAGCTGGCCCATGGCCGCGGCTGCCTCGGTGTCGTGGCCCACCACGTCGCCGATGACGAGCATCGTGGTGCCACCGGGCTGCAGGAAGGCGTCGTACCAGTCGCCGCCGACCCGTGCCGCCTCCGCCGCGGGGAGGTAGCGCACCGCGATCGCGGCGTGCTCGGGCTCGGGCGGATCGGTGAGCAGGCTGCGCTGCAGCCCCTCGGCCAGCTGCTGCTGGGCGCTGAACAGGCGGGCGTTGTCCCAGGCCAGGCCGGCCCGATCGGCGACGTCCTGGGCGACGGCGACGTCCTCCGGCGTGGGGGAGTGCCCCTCGGCGTAGAACAGGGTGAGCAGGCCGATCGTCCGACCGCGGGCCCGCAGCGGGATCGCCACCTCGCTGGCCGGGGCGAGCTGCCCGAGCAGGTCGCGGGCCGGCCCCGGCGGCAGCACGTCGCGGACGTCGCTGCCGGTGAAGGTGGCCGCCTCGCCCGTGTGCAGGGCGCGGGCCACCGGTGCGGTCATGGGCATCGCGTCGAGGCGGATCTCCCGGTAGCGCTCCAGCAGCACCCGAGCGGCGGGGTCGACGTGCCAGCTGCCCACGTCCTGAGGGGACCCGTCGGCCCCGATGATGGTGAGCACGCAGAAGTCGGCCAGCGCGGGGACCACGAGCCGCGGCAGCCGCGCGGTGGCCACCTGGGTGTCGAGGGTGCCGGCCAGCTCGGCGCTCACCTGGGCCAGGAGACCCAGCTGGCGCGACGAGCGCTCGGCCCGCTCCTGCGCCGCCCGGCGATCGGTGACCTCGAGGAAGTAGACCGACAGCCCGTCGGGGGTCGGCCAGGCGCGCACCTCGTACCAGCCGTCCAGCGGGAAGGGGTAGTACGCGTCGAAGCTGATGGGCTCGCCGCCGTCGACCGCCCGGTGGTAGCCCTCCTCGAAGACGCTGTCGAGCGCCGCGGGGAAGGCCTCCCACAGCACCTGGCCCAGCAGCTCGTCACGGCTGTGCCCGAGCAGCCGCTCGGCCTCGGCGTTGACGTGCGTGAACCGCCACTCCCGGTCCAGGGAGTAGAAGCCCGCCGGCATGGCCTCGAGCACCCGGGTGACGCGCGTCGCCGCCTCGCGCTCGCCGGTGGTGTCGTACGCCGCACCGATGAGGTGGTCGGTGCGCCCGTCGACGCTGGGGAGCACGCGGCCGCGGGCGTGGATCCAGCGGGTCTGCCCGCCGGGCAGCACGATCCGGTACTCGACGTCGTACTCCCCGCGGGTGTCCACGCAGGCCTGCAGGGCATCGGCGTGCCAGCCCATGTCGTCGGGGTGCACGCGGGCGTTGAACGCGTCCAGCGACTGGTCGAAGGTCGCCGGGTCGTAGCCGAACATCCGCTGCAGCTGCTCGTCCCACAGCAGCAGGCCGGTGGCGGGCTCGAAGTCGAAGGTGCCGACCTCGCCGGCCTCCTTGGCCAGCTCCCAGCGCAGCCGCTCGCTGTCGTACTTCCGCTGCAGGGCCGCCAGCCGGGCGGTGGCCTCCTGGGCGGACAGCTCTGGCGCCGGACGGTCGCCTCCGGCGGCGGCCGTCCGGTCGGAGACTGAGTCCACGCGGAGCCCTTCTGCCCGGGTGCGGCCGGGTCCGTGCGGGTGCGGCCCGTTGCTGGAGCCGCGCACCGTTCCCGGAATTTATGTCACGCCCGACCGGCCCGCCGCAAGGACCGGGGCAGGGCGTTCCCCGTCACGTCGCGGGCACGACCAGGGTCAGGGCGGTGCCGCCGGAATGTTCCACGTGCAACCCCGCCCGCCGCATCAGCCTCCGCAGCCCTACGACGTCCGACGGCTCAGCCGGCGTCCCGGCCAGCAGGCGGGCCAGCCGCCCCTTGTGCGCCTTGTTGAAGTGGCTCACCACCGCGCGCGTGCCGTCGGCCCGCTCGCTGAGCACCTGGACGGTCACCGCGCCGGGCACCGGGGCCAGCGCCGCGTAGGACCCGCTGCGGAGATCGACCACCAAGTCGGGCAGGTCGGTGAGCACGGGGGCGAGGACGGGCTTCCAGAGCGTGCGCAGCGTGGGCCGGCCCGGCAGCGCCGAACCGGCCGACAGGCGGTAGGCCGGGATCCGGTCCGCGGCGCGCACCAGGCCGAAGAGCGCGGAGCCGACGGCGAGCCGCGCGTCGGCCCGGGCGCGACGGGCGGGGGTCAGCGAGCCGACGTCGAGCGCGTCGTAGAGCACGCCGGTGTACCGCTCGACCGCCGGCAGCGTCGCACTCGTCCGGAGCGCTGCGTTGCGGGCGATCTCCTCGTCCTGCGCCGCGGAGACCCCGAGCGCCGCGCGGGACGCCGGGACGTCGGCGGCGAGCCCCACCAGCGCGTCGACGAGTTCCGTGCGCACGCCGGTCAGCTCGGGGGCGGTGAGCGCGGCAAGGTCCAGCGGGGCGCCGTCCCCACCCGGGTGCTTGGTCTCCGACGGTGGCAGCAGGACGAGCACGGGAGGGAACGCTACGTGCGGGCCGGGCCCGGTCGAGGAGGCGGGCGTCCCGCCTCAGTCGGTGAGGTCGACGATCACCGGGGCGTGGTCGCTGGCGCCCTTGCCCTTGCGCTCCTCGCGGTCGATCAGCGCGCCGCTCACCCGGCCGGCGAGCGCGGGGGAGCCCAGGACGAAGTCGATCCGCATGCCCTCGCGCCGGGGGAAGCGCAGCTGGGTGTAGTCCCAGTACGTGCGGGTGGGGCCCGTTGACCAGCGAGACGACGCGCACTTAGCCTCTGAACTGCAGAGATACATGCCAGCCAGTCAGTGTCAACCAGCATCAACCACAAGATCATGTGCCCCGATTGTGCCCCACCAGGGTCTCCGGCCGCTCGCCGGCGCGGCGCTGGTAATCCGAATGCCTTAGCTCCGCCAGTGCGCGTCACGCAGCACCAGCGCGCGAGCCCACGCGGTCGGCGCCTTCCACGCTCATCTGCGTCAGGCCGGGAACGGGCCGGATGTTGGGCTCTGCGCGGCGGCATCTTCGTACTCACGCGGTCCCGCGCCTGCCCGCGGCCTACCCTGCAGATGACGCTCCTGAGGACTCGCCTCGTCGAGGCGGCCCAAGCTCAGGCGTCCTTCGGTGAGCGGCGACACGCCGCCCTGGCGCGACGCGCCGCCAGCTACCTGGCTGTGTGCTCTGGGTCGTTGTGTCGGTATCCGCAGGCATGATTCGCTCGAAGTGGTGAGCAGGCCTGGACAAGACGACCGCTCGGGCGTATCGGCCGGGGCGCAGTTAAGGTCGGGTCAAACCGAAGGGGGTCACATGACGGCGACAGTTGCCGACTGGCAGGAAACGGGGCCTGTCGACCTGCGCGGATGGGATCCATTGGCCGCGGACCGGGCTGCCGAGCGCCTGGAGCGGCGTGCCCGCGACCTCGCGCTCCGGATCGTCAACCGCCCGGGGGTTCACTCTGCCGACGAGGTGCTGCACGCGGTCTCCGTGCAGACCAGTTCGGACGCTGCCGCAGCGGCGATCGTCGCGCTTCTCTCCGAGGGGCAGCTCCGGCTGACTGGCCAGCACCGGCTCGTCCCGGGCGAGGCCGACCCTCAGTAGGCCATCCACGAGTCCAGGGCCGACTGCCCGGTCCGGCCGCGTAGCCGACCGTGCAGGTCGATCACCTGCGCCTCGGTCAGCATGGCGATGTAGTCGGCGACGCAGCGGGCGAGGCGCGCGGTCCTGTCGCGGTACGTGTTCGCATCCGGCTCGTCGTCGGACATGTGCCAGAGGTCTACCAGTCGCTTCGGGACCCGGTACTCCTCCCCCTCCCTGCGCGCGCGGGGGAACCACTCCATCAGGCCCTCGAACAGTTCGGCCATCAGCCGACGGTTGCCCTCCTGCATGGTGGCCAGCGCAGGGTCGTGGATCACGTAAAACCAGATCAGCTGCTTGAGCATCTTGACGGCGTACTTCGTCTGCGCGGGCACGTCGATCGGGTCGTCCAGCGGTCCTACCCGGACGGCACTCACGAAGCTGTTGATCATCTGGCCGGACGCCTGCTGGAGGGCAGCTAGGTCGTCCGAGCCCCCGCGGTAGTGCTTCGAGCGGCTCAGGAACGTCTCGGCGACGGTTCGGAAGGAGCGTTCCGCGAAGTCCGGACTGAACTCCGGGTCCTTGGGCGCCAGCTGCTTCGTCGCCGCGGCGACGAAGCGCGACATCTCGCGGCCGTCGGTGTCAAGTAGCCGGGCGATTGGAATCCGGCCGGCGCGCAGGAAGTCCTCCAGGTCGTGGACGGCGTAGGTAACGTCGTCCGCCCAGTCCATGACCGCAGCCTCGAGGCTCTGGGCCCCGTCGGGGGACCCCCGGCGGGCAGTGTCGAACGCCTCGCGCTCCGTTGGGTAGGCGTTCCACTTCTGGTGAGGGCCCCGCTGCCCCTCCGGGCGCATTCGTGGGTACTTGATCAGCGCGTTCAGCGTCCGGGGATTGAGTCCGAGCCCGAGGCCGGTCTGCGGCCCCCGCCGGAGGATCTTCGTGACCAGGCGGAAGGTCTGGGCGTTGCCCTCGAAGCCATCCAGGCCGTTGCCCTCGCACCACTCGTTGAGTACGGCCTCGCCGACGTGCCCGAACGGCGGGTGCCCGAGGTCGTGGGCGAGGCCGGCAGCCTCCGCCGCGGCGATGTCGATGCCGCCCCACGGTGTGAGGCGCGCGTCGCTGCCCGGCGCGCGGTCGAGATGTTCCGCGAGCCGCCGCGCGATCTGCGCGACCTTCAGCGTGTGCGTCAGGCGGTTGTGGAACAGCGGGATCTCGCCGACGGCGATCACCTGGGTCACGCCGCCGAGGCGCCGGAACCCGTCGGAGTACAGGATCCGGTCAACCCCGTGCTCTGACTGGCTCCGCCGGTCCCGGGTAGGCACCTCCTCCGCGACCGTGTTCTCCTCGCTCACCGGCTGCACACCCCCGCGATATCTTTCCCTCGGACGGGTCGGCTCGCGGCCTTGCCTGGCTCCGGGGCTCGTAGTTTCATCGGGCACGTCTCCTCTGTCTTGATCCGGACGGTGGGACGAGGACGGGCCTCCAGCTGCAACTGGGGGCCCGTTTGCTCTCTACTCGCCGGACCCGACGGCCGTCCTCGAACCCTGGTTCGAAATCCCACGCTTGTAAGGCAAGAGGGACGGTAGGTGCGCGCTCTAACAACGTCCAACCCCCGACACACCAGGGTTCTGGACTACTTGTGGACAGGTCAGTGGACGGACGCATGTCGACACTTGTCTCGCATTGAGTGGAGATCGTGTCGGCGCTCCAGGCGTAGCTTCCTGCTGCCGATGATGGCAGACGGGGGTGGTTGTGGATAACACGAAGGGCGCACCGGAGGTCTGCACGGACCCGGGCCATCGCGATCGGCACGGTCGGCTGGCTAGCTCGAGGCAGCTGGTGCGGGACGGCTTCGTGGGCAAGCAGCCGCGTCGGCGGCAGCGCTGGCGGTGCCGCAGCGTCAGCAACCCGGGCGACTTCCATCGCTTCCTGCCCTTCGTGCCGCGCCTGGAGGCGTTGGAGCGGCACTGCCTGGACTGCGAGAGCCACCTGGATGTCGCGCAGGGCCCGAACGCTGCACGGCGCTACGACTTCGTCGCTCGTGAGGTGGCGGCCGCGCTGGTCGCGCTGGCGAACGGAGCGACCTACCAGCAGGCCGCGCTGACCGCCCGGATGACCGTCGCCGCGCAGTTCACCCGGGTCAACCGGCCCGTGCCGTGGAGCGACACCGGCATGACACACGGGCAGACCGCTGCGGACTGGGTCGAGGTCTTCACCGACGTCGTGCTCGCCGGCGAGGAGGACACCAGCTGGCCCGACGTCGTGCTGCTGGACTCGACGAACTTCTGGCGCCGGCGCGGAGGCCGCCAGGTCCCGGCGTTCGCCGTGCTGATGGCCTACGGCTACGACCTGGTCCCAGCCGTCTCCGAGCCCGACCCGGACGCTGCGGCAGACGAGGATCCGGAGCAGAACTTCGACAACCCCTGGGCCACGGTGTCGATGGCGCCGGCCGTCACGCGCGGCCGCCTGCTGCGCGCAGGAGCTGTCCCACGCTCGAACACGACCGCCTGGACGGACTTCTTGCAGAGCTGGCCGGGCAACCCGAAGGTCATCGTGGCCGACCGGGCGCCGGAGATCCGGGGGGCCGTGAGCGCTGCCTGGCCGGCCGGCCCGTGGATGCCGCGACCGGAGTTCGTGAACTGCCGCTGGCACCTGGCCAAGAACCTGCGTGGGGCGTTGGTGGACGACATCGTCGAGCTCGACCTGGGCACCCGGAAGCGAGCAGCGAAGACCCTCACGGCTCTGCAGCACCCCCTCGTGCAAGACGTCGATGCCGCGTTCGTCAGCGCCCAGGCCTACCGCACGTTCCGCGAACGCGTGACCGAGGAGATCGGGTTCGCGCAGCTGCGTCTGCGCAAGGAGGACGGCAAGCTCACTGGCAGCGTCCGCTGGCTGCGGGACAACGAGCTGACCGTCATCTGCCAGATCGAGCGCCGCAGGTTCCGCCCAGGCCCGGAGGTGACGGGACCTCTCGAGGCTGAGCTCGACAGCGCCCGCCGGGCGCTGAGCCGCCGTGCGCAAGTGCTGCGCAACCAGCCACGCACGAACCTGCTGCTGCGCCTGCTGGTCGCCGGCCGCCGCGGTCAAGCCAACGAGCGCACCTGGGCCGAGCAGGTCCGACGCCACCTCGTCGCCATGGATGGCATCCCACACCAGCAGCGCCGCATCGTGGAACGTCGCGGGCAGCACTCGCTCTAGCCGGCCGCCTGACCGGTTCGTCCTTTGTCACGCCGCGAAGAGAGATGACGCCGAGCACCAGGAACGGCACCTTCCGGTGGTGACCAGGACCCGTTCTTGCCGACGGCCGCCGCACGCGGTGATCGTTCTGGCTGACCGGCCCCGAACAACGCTCGACCCCGGGAGCGCGCCTAAGGCCTGTGCCCTAGTCGTCTCGGTCGGGTACGGCTCCGTGCGGTGTTGGCAGGTCCAGGACTCGGCTGTGCTCGAGGCGCCACGTCAGGTAGGACAGGCCGAGGCGGGCCCGGCCGAAGCCGTGGGCCGGGTTGAACCCGAGTTCGGCGGTCAGGGTGTCGACCCGGGGCTGCATCGTGCTGTGGTGGATGTTCGCCAGGCGTGCAGCTTCGCGGACGGTGTTGGTGCGAAGCAGCGCGTCGATGGTCGCTCGGGCCCAGCTGTGCGTCATGACCTTGGCGAGAAGTTCGGCATCGGAGTTCGGTGGCGGGGTGCTGCTGGCGAGCAGGTCGAGCAGGCCGCCGTAGTGGTCGGTGTCGACGAGGGGTTCCTGTGGGCTCGACAGCCGGAGGGCGGTGACGGCGGTGGCGAACGAGCGGTGGAGCTCTGCTGGGCCGGACTCGTGGCCCACGCCGGCGGGGCAGGCGGCGGGCAGCGCCGAGCCGCTGGGGAGCACGAGGACGTGGATGGGTCCGTGCTGGGTGGGGACGACGTCGCCGGTGCCCGGCGGGTGGGCCGACCACGTCGCGAACAGCGGCGCGGCCAGGACGCGGTAGGTCTGGTTGCTGTGCAGCCCGAGCCGTCCGGCGGCTTCGCGGCGGGTGTCGGCGTCGACGTCGGCGTCCAGGACGACCCCGAGGTCGCGGCGGGGCTCGAGGTCGCGCCGGTCTCGTCCGCGCCGAACGCCGGCGGCGAGCAGCAGCCGTTCCAGGACGAGGGCGTCGTTGGCGTGGGCCGGGCCGTCGCGTTCCAGCCAGACCTGCAGCGTGTCGCCGTCGCCGAGCACGGCGTGGCCCTCGCCGGGCTCTGCGGCGGGGAGCACCTCGCCGTCGATACTGACGCGCAGGCAGGCCGAGCCGTCGTGGAAGCCGGCGGGGCAGCCGGTCAGGGCGGCCGCAGTGGCGAGCAGGCCGCGGGTGTTGACGTTGCCGGACATGAGCTCGTCGAAGCAGGCAATGATGCGGATGCCGAGGCTCGCCTCGGGGTCGAGGGCGGCGATGCGCCCGAGCAGCTCCTGCACCTCACCCCTCCTGCGGTCCGTGGTCGGCTCCAGTCGGCGGCCCCGGGGACGCATCCTGCGCCACCCCGGGCCGCCAGGCCAGCCCGTCGGTCGGTCAGCCCTGCAGAGCGCGGTAGGCCGCGGTCTCCAGGTCCAGGTAGCCCGTCACCGACGGACCGTCGACGAAGGGCAGGATCTGGGTGCCCCAGTAGCCGGCGATGTCGTTGCGCCGGTCGATCCAGTAGTAGAGGTTCGCCAGGCCCGCCCAGGCGATCGACCCGGCGGGCCGGCCGGTGGGAGCGTCCTCGTCGTTGACCATGAACGTGTACGACCAGGACTTCGACAGGCCGGGGAAGAACTCGGCCTCGTTCGACAGCGACGGGATGACCCCGGGCAGGCTCTTGACCTTGAGGTCACCGAGCTGGTTCGCAACGGCCAGCTCGACGGTCTCGGACCGCAGCACCTGCTCGCCAGACTCGGCCCGGCCGTCGGACAGCCACATCCGCAGGAACTTCAAGTAGTCCGGCACCGTCGACCACAGTCCGTGGCCGCCCATGTCGACCTCGGGCTCGGGCAGCTCGAACTCGGTGGGCGTGAGGGTGCCGTCGGTCTCGCGCTGGTGCATCGTCACGCGCCGCTCGCGCATCGAGGGGTTCAGCGAGAAGGCCGAGTCGGTCATACCGAGGGGCCCGAAGACCCGCTCGGCCATGACGTCGCCGAGGCGCTTGCCGGCGACGGCCTCCACGACCTGCCCGGCCCAGTCGATGTTGCTGCCGTACTCCCACTGCGTGCCCGGGTCGAACAGCAGCGGGGTCTGCAGGGCGCGCCGGGTGGAGGTGACGATGCTGGGCTGGCCGTGGTCGGTGGCCATGCGGTTGTAGGACTCGTTGAAGAAGTCGTACGCGAAGCCCGCCGTGTGCAGCAGCAGGTGCTTGGTGGTGATCGCCGTGCGCGGAGCGCGCAGGACCGGCTGGCCGCTGTCGTCGAAGCCGTCCAGGACCTGGAGCTCGCCGAGCGCCGGGATGTACTCGGAGGCAGGGGCGTCGAAGTCGAGCTTGCCCTCCTCCATCAGCTGCAGGGCGGTCAGGCCGGTGATGGCCTTGGTGGTGGAGAAGATCGCCATGACGCTGTCGGTCGTCATCGGGGTGCCGGTCGCGGTGTCTCGGACGCCGGCGGCGCCGAGGTAGACGGTCTCCTTGCTGGTGGTGATGCCAGCGACGACGCCCGGGACGCCGGGCACGCCGGCTTGGACGACGGCGTCGACCGCAGCGGCGACGGACTCGTTCGTGCTCTGAGCTGACGTGGTCATGGAGCGCTCCTCAGGGTGGGGTCGAGCAGGGTCGTGAGGTGGACGGACGGGGTGGCGGTGGCGGGAGTCCGGTGCCGGGCCGCGGGAGGCAGGTGCCGCGGCCCGGGTCAGTCGGCGAGGCGCTTCTCGAGCCAGGCGAAGCGGGTGCGGACCATGCCCTGAGCGAGCACGGTGTGCGGAGCGAAGATGTCGAAGGCGTGGAAGCCGCCGCTCCACACATGGAGCTCGGCGTCGCAGCCGGCCTCCCACAGACGGGTTGCGTAGTCGATGGTCTCGTCGCGGAAGATCTCCGCAGACCCGACGTCGAGGTAGGCCGGCGGCAGATCGTGCAGGCTGCTCGCCCGCGCCGGCACCAGGTACGGCGACGCTCGGTCGGTCCGGTAGTCCTCACCGAGCGCGGCGGCCCAGCCGGTCTCGTTGCTGATGCGGTCCCAGACGCCGACCCCGTCGAACTGCTGCGTGGACGGAGTGACGCCACGGTCGTCGAGCATCGGGTAGACGAGCAGCTGCCCGGCCAGCGACGGCCCGCCACGGTCCCGAGCAGCCAGTGCCATCCCCGCGGCGAGCCCTGCGCCGGCGCTCGCGCCGGCGACCAGCAGGCGCCGTCGGTCCAGGCTCAGCTCGTGGGCGGAGGACGCCGCCCACTCGAGCGCCGCGTACATGTCCTCGCGTGCGTACGGGTCGACGTGCTCCGGCGCGAGCCGGTACTCCGGGCAGATGAGCACCGCGCCCAGCCGCTCGACCCAGTCGAGGTTGAGGTCCAGCGCGTTGAAGCGGTCCCCGAACATCAGCCCGCCTGAGTGCGCGTAGACGATGCCGGGCCGGGGGCTCGTCAGGCCCTCCGGTCGGAAGATCGACACGACGATCTCGTCCCCGGCGTGCCCGAGGACGGTGTGCTCGGTGTGCGTGACCCGGCGGCCGTCGAGGATCTGCTCGACCGGCGGTGAGGCGTACGAGCGCCGCATGAACGGGATGAGGTCCGGCGTGATGGTCGGGGGGAAGACCCCGCCGACGATGGCCAGGCTGGCCTTGAGCTCGGCATCGAAGGCCGGCCGTGGCAACCCCGCGCCCGCCACCACCGGCGACGCGTCGGGACAAGTGTGTGCCATGGGTCACATCCTGGAGGACGGGCAGCCTTCTCGGCCACCGCCAGCACGGCTCACTTCGGCGATCCTCGACCGCCGGACGGCGGGTAGCGCCCATGGCCTGGGCAGCGCTCAGGCGTCGCCCCCAATCCGTGGCCGCCGAACGAGCCGACCTGGGCCTGTCGCCGGGAACCAGCGGGAATGCCGGTTCTCGCTGACCAGGCTCAGCGCCAGCGGGACCGGCCAGTGGCCCTCGTCTCCTCTTGAGGCGAGACGATGGCTTGTCCTGTGGAGAACCCGCGCTGAGGCGCCCCAAGCCCGACTCCACGCTCGAGAAGCCGCTTCATCTCCACTCAATGCGGGACAAGTGTCGACATGTGGAACGCTCCGGGGACGCGTCGACGACGCGGCTGTTCTCCGACGGCTTGACCTGCAAAGACCCTGCACAGGCGCTGTGGACGGGAGAAAGTCGGAGGAAACTTCGCGAGTCGGTCGCCCAGCGTGTCGCTGTGGAAGTCACCCCTGGGGACAAACCGGTGCCCTTCACGGGGAAGCCTGGCAGCGTGGTCCCTCGACAAGCACGTCGATCGGACGCGGCGTTGATCTCCTGGCGGTGCGAGGTCGACGAACTGCAGCGCGCCGGAATCGAGGCGCATCTGGCCGGGCCGGCCGACACCTCCGCCGCACGCAGACCGAAACAGCGCATCAAGACCGACTGGGCGGACGTCCGGCTGCTGCGCGATCTGCTCGCCGACGGCTCTGCGCGGACTCGCTGGGTTCGTCCTCGGGACGCTCCAGCGGCTCTGAGTACTCGACCTCAAACCCAGTGAATTGACGGACACACGGCCATCCCCACGGCGAGCGTCTCCGACTGCCCCGGCCGCCGGAAGGGGTCCCTACGGGAGGGCCTCCGGCCCCCCTTCCCCCGGCGCTGTGCAGTCGGAGGCGAGCCGGCTATGGGGAGTAGGTGAAGCCTGATTACCCCCGCATCCTGGCTAGAAGTCGGACTCGAGTTAGTCCCGAGGGTCGATGGCCTTGATGACTGTTGGGGACATCCCAGCGGCGACCACCGGGCCGGTATGTCCTTGGTGACAACGCTGCCGAAGCCGAAGCCGACGACGTCGCCGTCGCCGTCGGTGACACGGGGGTTGACGGTCGCGTCGGCGCCGATCCAGACGTCGTCGCCGATGACGACGGTGTGTTCGATGCACAGGCCGGCGCGCTGTTCGGCGGGATCGAGGGCGTCGTTGGGACCCTCCGGTTGAACACTGTCGAGCGGTGTTGAGCTTCTTAGGAGTTTGGCGGACCGTTGCGACCGGACGACCAGACGTCATGCCAGTTCAGAGGCATGTTCAAGCCGTCATGTATCGGTCCACGCCGCTCGCGCGCCACCGCCAATTGACCAGCTCCATGGAGAGCTGATGGTGGCTAGCGGTTCGTTCCCGACTCCAGCTATGACGGGCAGCGTGTCGGATCGCGGCGTCTGGAAGGAGCATCACACTGGCCAGCCAGTCGGCTTCCTTCTCGTGCGTCTCGTTGTACTCCCTGATCAAGTGGCCATCGATCAGCTGCATCCGGCCGTGAGGATGCCCCAACAAGAAGTGGGCGATCTCGTGACTGAGGCTGTTGTTGATCCGTTCGGGTGTGTGGGTTGGGTTAAAGATCGTCAGGTGCCCCTGGGCGGTGGTCAGGCTGACGGCCGACCAGGTGCCGGGGTTGCCAGCGGCCTCATCGGTGAGCTCGGCTAGGTCCTCCGCGGAGAGTGAGGGCAGCTCCTCGGGAGTCCGCAGGGCGATCCTGTGATGCCGGGCGAGCACGCGGGGATCCAGGCGATCGGCCGGCGTCACGGCAAGCAGGGCGCGCTGAGCCGCCGCGTCCCGCTGGCACTGCGCCTTGAAGCCGCGCCGGAACACTGATGAGTCCTTGGCCATGTGCCTAGATCTCTCCGGCGTTGGGGCGGCCGAAGTCCTTGTACGCCGCCCGGACCAGGGCCGCCAGCGCGTTCGCTGTCGCCGGCGGGAGGGTTCGGTCGGCGCGCAGATGGGCCTCGATCGGTTCAGGACCGGTAGCTCGCTGCGGCCCGGGAATGAATAGGTCAGCGGAGACCCCCAGCCAGTTGACCAGGGCGGCGAAGCTCTCCGTATCCGGCAGCTTTCCGTTGATCACTCTGGAGAGGGTCGCTGCGCTGATGCCGATCTGGCCGGCAGCTTCGCGCAGCTTGAGTCCTTCCTCGCTGAGCTTGGCCTCAATCGCCGACGCCAGCTCGTGAACCCGGAAGGGCGGGTGCTCAGGCATGGACCCGATGTCTCACGCAAGAAACAGCGGTGCACAGTTGCAACATTGCGGTCATACGCTTACCGTCTCACATGTGCAACGCCGTTGCACGCTCTAAGTGCATGAAACCGAGGAGTTCCCATGGCACACCGCAGCGCAATCACCGGCCGCTACGTCTCCAACGCCGCCGCGGCCCGGCACCCTCGCACCACCGTCACCGAGCGCGCAGGCAATACGTCGCGGTCGACGAGCCACCGGTCCGCAATCACCGGGCACTACGTCACCGAGAGCACAGCTCGGCGGCACCCGAACAGCACCGTCACCGAGCGCGGCAAGAGCTCCTGAGGCGTGGGTGGTGCGGACAAGCCCACACCACCTGCGACCGGGACATCCATCACCCAACGGGAGTCATCGACGTGTTGACCTTCTTGACCATCGCGTTCCTGTTGGTCGCCGCTGCGGGAATCGCCCACACCCTGCGTTCACTGCAGGCCGAGTCGGTGCGCGAGGACTACGTGCGCGTATTGCGTGCGATCCGCTGGTGGATGGTGCCGCTTTCGGCAGCCAGCCTGGCCGGATGCCTGACCGTCGGCATCGCCCTATTCATCTACGGGCCGAGGTGGATGCAGTGGGGATGGTGGGCAGCGCTAGGTGGACAAGGCAACATTTATGCGGGACAGACCGGGAACCAGGGGCTGTTCTGGTCGGTCGCCGCGTGGGTCATCCCGGTGTGAGAATGACAACCCCATTTGGCCCCACTGTGATGCTCTGATTTGGCCCCACCCCGCGCGTGCGGGTGCGTCCGTCGGTCACCGGCGGTGACGACGGTTGGGTCAGGCGCTGGCGGCTCCCTTCTTCGCGGCTCGGGTGGCGCGGAGCCGGTAGGAGTCGGTGCCGGTGGCGATGATGTGGCCGCGGAAGGTGAGCCGGTCCACGATCGCCGCTGCGAGCCGGGGGTCGGTGAAGGTCTGGCCCCACTCGGAGAACGGCGCGTTGGAGGCGCAGGCGATGGAGGCCTTCTCCTCTCGTTCGGTGAGGATCTGGAAGAGCAGCTCGGCGCCGCGCGGGTCGAGGTGGACGTAGCCGACCTCATCGAGGCAGAGGAGGTCCAAGCGGGCGTAGCGACCGATGACGCGGGAGAGCTGCTTGTCGTCGGCGGCCTCGACGAGCTCGTTGACCAGGGCGGCGGTGGTGACGTAGCGGACCCGCCGGCCGGCCTCGGCTGCGGCGGTGCCCAGACCGATGAGTAGGTGGGTCTTGCCGGTGCCGGAGTCCCCGAGCAGCACCACGGGCTCACCGGCGTCGATCCAGGCGCCGCCGGCCAGGTGGACCAGCGTCGCCGGTGGCAGAGACGGCAGCGCGTGCAGGTCCAGGTCCTCGAGCCGTTTGGCGCGCGGGAACTTGGCCTCCAGCACCCGGCGGATCCGCCGGCGGGCGTCCCGGTCGTCGCACTCGGCGGTGAGCACCTCGGCCAGATAGGCCCGGTGAGACAGCCGTTCCCGGGCGGCGGCCTCGGCGATCCGGGCGGCCTCGACCCGGACGGTGGGCAGGTGCAGGGCGCGGCACGCCGCACCGATAGCAGCCTCGGCCGCGGGGTCGGTCAACGCGGTGACCGACGGCCGCGCCTGAGTTTCCACCGGAGTGGTCGCGGCGGGGCTCATGCCGTGACTCCGGCGGTGAGCAGCTCGTCGTAGCCGGCCAGGGTCGGGATCGGGCGTCCCTCACCGCCGACCGCGGCGGCCGGCAGCGGCACCGCGGGGATCACCGTTGCCGGTGGGCGGTCGAGATGACGGCGGGCCTCGACCGCGACCAGATCGGGCTCGAGGCGGCCGAGGGTGAGCGCGGCGAGCATGCCCGCGCCGACCGCGGTAGCGGGCATGGTGCGGTGCAGCAACAGCACCCCGACCAGCGCCCGGGTGCCCGCGCCGTCACCGAGAGCGCGGCGGGCGCCATCCCAGAACCGCTGATGGCCGGCGGTGAAGGCCCCGGTAGCGCGGGCGGCGGCCAGCGCGGTCGCGCCGGCCAGCGCGCCGGGCTTGCGTCCCAGCACCTCCAGGTAGTGGTCCAGCACCAGATCCTCGGTGCCCTTGTGCAGGCTGCGCACGTGTTCGGCGACCACCTTGCCCTCGGCGCGCACCACGATGCTGGTCGCGCCGAGCTTGGCCTCCACGCGGCGGCCGGCCAGCCCGGCGGGCACCGAGTAGTAGGACTGGCGCACGCAGATCCGCGCCTTGGCGTCCACGCGGCACGACAGCGTCTGCGCCGGGTCGAACGCGGTGGCAGACAGCGGCGCCAGCAGCGGCAGCTCCCGGGCCGCCGCGGCTCCGACCGTCTCGATGCGGGCGGCGATGCGGCGGCCCTCGTCGCGGGCGTCGGCGGCGGCCAGTGCCTCGTTCAGCGCCGCCAACGTCGGCACGTGCGGCACCGGAGTCAGATGCCGGCGCCGGAAGCGGCCGATCTCGCCTTCGACGCCGCCCTTCTCGTGCGCGCCCTCGATGCCGGGGATGCAGTAGAAGGAGTCGTAGCCGTAGTGGGAGCGCAGCCCGACGAACCGCTCGTTCTCCCACCGGTCGCGCCCCAGCAGCACCCGGATCACCGCGGTCTTGAGGTTGTCGTACCGGATCATCCCGGTCGGCACCCCACCGAGGCGTTCGAAGGCCTGCACGTGCCCGTCCAAGAAGGACTCCTGCGCCTGGTTGGCGTAGGCGATGTGCACCGCCTTCCCCGAGTGCGACAGCCGCAGCACGAACATCCACAGCCGCTCCACCACGCCGGCGATCACCGCGGTGAACTCGCCGAAGTCGACCTCGGCCTCCTCGCCCGGGGCGTGGGTCTGGGGCACCGCCACCTGCCTGCGGTCCAGCCCGACCTCGACCTTCAGCTCGCGGACCAGGGCGCGCACGCTGGACTCGGCCACGGTCACGCCCTCCTCCTCGATCAGTCGCTGCCACACCCGCCGGGCGGTGTGCCGCTGCTTGCGCGGCGCCTCCAGGTCCTCGGTCAGCCAGCCGCGGACCGTGGCCACGTGCGGGCCCAGGACAGGCGCCACCCGCTGCGGTGTCTTCCTCGGCGGGGGCACCGCATCGGCCAGCGCCTGACGCACCACCCGGCGGTGCACCTTGTGCTTGACGGCCAACCCGCGAATCGACATCTGCTCATCGCGGTGATCCCGTCGGATACGTTCGAACTGCTCCACTCTCGATCTCTCCTTCACCCCTGCGCCTTCCGTGATCGCCTTGCCAGACGTCACGGACGGTAGGGATTGGTAGGTCGAGGGTGGGGCCACTTCAGAGCATCACTACGGCTCCAGGTGGGGCCACTTCAGGCTGGCACACCCACGGTGGGTCTAGCGCTCGCCGTCCCTCTGCTGGCCCGCCAGGAGGAGTTGTGGTTCCGCTCTGGGACGGAAACCTCGTCGCTCGTGGAGACGCTCGCTCGAAGTCTGCTGTTTGGACTGGTCCATGTGCTGGCCGGCGTCCCGGTTGCGGCCGCGCTTGCGCTCAGCGTTCCCGGGTTGGTCTTCGCCACGGTGTACCGCTTGGCCTTCGACAGCTCTCGCATCCCAGCGCTGGTCGCTGCGCCGACGATCAACTGGAGTGACTACGAGACGATCCCGGATACGAGGGGCCGTCTGGCGTGGCTCGAGGCCCAACTGGGCGCCGAGGAGCGAAGCAGCCGCAACCGAGGGGACTGGCAGGCGTCGCAGCGGCAGGCACGTGAGCTGGCTACAGACGTGGCGGCTGCCGCGCACACCGTCAGCAACTGGTGCGCCATCGGGCTGCTGCTAGTCGTGCTTGCGCTCGGCTAGCTGACGCCGGCGTCGCCCGGCTCGGATGACTCGGGCTCCGTCGCAGCCGGTGGCACCAAAAGATAAACCCGGCCCCAGAGGGGCCGGGCGGTATGCGTCAATAGTGACGCATGCGTGGCAGTCGTGCAAGTACCCGGCGAGGGTTGCCGTGCTGTCGGCGGCACTCACCATCCCGCGGGGCGGTGCAGACGGCCGATGGGGTTGGCCAGCTGTGCGGCGGTGAAGTCAGACGCGGTGAGCTGGTGCCACCAGTGGCGACCGGCGCCGTCGTTTGGATCGCCGTTGAGAGCGCCCGCCGGGAAGCCTTTGGTGGGGTTGACGAGGCCCACCGGCACGCGCAGGCGTGCCTGGCGAACGGGGAAGGCCAGGTCGCTGTCGTTGCTCACCACGACCGCGGCGTCAACGTCGCCGGCGAGGACGTCTAGCAGCAGATGAGCAGCCACGTTGACGTCGGAGCCCTTCTCCTCGCGCCGGGCCACCGACACGAGGAAGCGGGCGTCGGGGACTTGGTTGCCGGCGTCGTCTTGAACCATGACAGGCCAAGCTGGGCTGGCCAGTACCGGCCTGCCCTTGCGATCCCGCGTGGCCAGGGGGTTGACCGCCACCCGCGTCACGTAAGTGCCGTACTCGATGTGGTCAACGGCGGTCGACGTCACTAGGGCACGCAGGTATGTGTCCTGATCCCGCTGCCCCGACTGGTTGTCGGCCCCGTTGATGCGCGCCGTGCAGTAAACGACTCGTGCAGCCTTGGCTCCTGGCCACTCCGGGTGTGCGTCGATGACCCTCTGAGCCAGGCGGCGGGGATCCAACCACCGCCAACCCGGCAGACCGGACCCTCCGGCCAGCCCCTTGCCGCCGTAGTACAGGTTGTAGCCGTCGATGTAGACCCCGACTCGCATCGACGCAGGCTATGCCCCACGGTCGGGCCGCCTTCACGCCACGGTGGCACCCCGGGTGGGGTACCCGCGGGTTGTCACGGAGGGTCGGGCCCCTCGTCTCGCTAGGCGGAAGGGGCCTTCAGCCAACGGGCTTCGAACGGGCATACGATCGCGTCCCTACGTCGCCTCTCTTTTCGAGCAACTTAGAGCGAAAGCAACGGGGGTGAACTGGGTCCGCGCACCTGGCTGCTCCGCGACTCCGGGACGGAGCCGGCGCCGTGGGTGTACGGCGCCGGTCCCGACCGCTCGAACTACAGAGCCCGACGGACCTGAGTGACGGCCCAGGCCGCTGTGCCAAGGAGCGTAAGCAGCGCCGTGAATCGCCGAATCTCGGCTTCCGACATGTCGATCACCTCCTCCCGATGCGGAACTTCGTCCACGAGTGGACGATCGCAGGCTCACCGGGAGCTCTCGGCAAGAATGATCAGAGGTAAGTCCTCGTGTGCGGTTTTGAAGCGTCGATGACGGCGTCGCATCGGCCTGGGACCGCCCACGCCCGTCTTGACCAGGCACTAGCCGACTGGCTCAGCGCTAGCGGTTGGCCCTGTGAGCCGTCACGAGTCGCCGGCTGGCGCCGTGCGGGCCTTCTTCCCGTCCCATCGAGTTCGGTCGCCCGCGTTGAGAAGCAGCCCGGCCGGGCGCCCCTCGCATGGACGGATCGCGAGCTCGCGGAGGCGCGCGTGTTGTCCGCCCACCTCGTAGGGGCCACCGGACGCGGCAAGAGCAATACCGACGCGGCCTTAAGTGGCTCATCCCAATCGGGGGTGTAGGAGTTGGGGTCTGAAGCCGCCGGTCTCGA
>JBELIQ010000010.1:0-92458 GCA_042090795.1 Blastococcus sp.
GGGTGCTGCACGGGGTGATGGCCGAGGTCGAGAGTGCGCTGCGCGGCCCGGTCGGTTGCACCGCCGTCACGTGGCTGGACTCGGCGGCACTGGCTGCCGCGGTGCGCACGGGCTTCGCTCCCGGCGACCGGGGTGAACTGATCGCCGCCGACCTGGCCGCCGCCAACGGAGCCCAGCTGGCGACCGGGGTGCCGATGGCCGCCGCCGGGCCCACCCAGGCTCGTGCCGAGGTTCGGCACTACGTGCACGACGCATGGGCGTCGGTCACCGACACGATCCTGCTGCCCGACTCCGGGGCGGTGCTCGGCGCACTAGCCCCGGTGCTAGTCCCGACGACGGCGGGGGAGCGGCGTTGTCTGACGGTGTTCCTCGCCCCGCTGCCGCTGGACCGGGCCACCCGCATGGTGGGCCGGGAGGAGATGAGCGCCACCACCGGCAACGAGCTGCGCGCCCGCATGGGCTTTCGGCAGCGGGCCCGGCAGCGACGGGACACCGAGCGGATCGGTGCCGCCGACGAGAAGCTGGCCGCCGGGCGGGCGCTGGTCCGTCCCGCCGTCGCGGCCTGCGTCACCGTCCCGGCCACCTGGCCAGTGGACGAACACGGCCGCCGGCTCGCGGCGTCGGTCCGTGCTGCTGGTTTCGTGCCGTTGCGGCTGGACCTGGCACAGGACTCCGGCTTCGCCGCCGCCGCCATTCCCCTCGGCGTCGGCCTGTCCGACCGCAGGGGCCGGCGATGAACCGCCGCGGCTCCCGCCGGGGCCGGGACGTCGCCGTCCTGCTCGACGACTTCGGTCACCGGCTCCCCGCCGTCCCCGCCGTGGAGGCGGGGCGACGGGAGCGCGGGCCGTTCATCGAGCTGGTGTCTCGCCGTGGGCCGCGTGGCCGGGGCCGGGGCCGGGCGGCGACACCGGCGCCGCTGTCGGTATGGCGGATGACGTCGGAGCAGACGCCGGTGGTGTGGCCGCTGATCGCCAGCAGCGGGCTACCGCCTACGGGCGCGCAGATGGGCATCGACCTGTTGTCGGGCGGGGCGTTCTATTGCGATCCGGTCGGCTGGGTCACCGACGACGCCATCCCGGTCACCAACCCGAACGTCGTGGTCTTCGGCAAACCCGGCCGCGGCAAGTCCGCCACCGTCAAGGCCTTCGCGTTGCGCATGCTCGCCTACGGCTACCGCACCCTCGTCCTCGGCGACACCAAGGACGAGTACGAGCCGCTGTGCCGCGCGCTGGGCGTGGAGCCGTTCGTCATCGGCCACGGACTCTCCGCCCGGGTCAACCCACTGGCCTTCGGCCCGCTCGGCCACGGCTGGGAGCAGCTCGACGCCGCCGAGGCCCGCCGCCGCGAGGCCATCATGTTCGCCCGCTGGCTGGTGCTGATCCGCGGCCTGGTCGGCTCGCAGAACGTGCCCTTCGGCCCCGTGGAGGAGACCGCCGTCGGCGAGGCGCTGCGCCTGCTCACCGGCTACCGCAGCGGAGCCACCCGGCTGACCGAACCCACCATCCCGGAGCTGTGGCGAGCTCTGGACGAGCCGACCGACGATCTCATCGGCCGCTGCCGGTACGCCGACCGGCGGCACTTCCTCGACGCCACCCGCACCCTGCGCGATGCCCTGGGCTCCCTCGTCAAGGGCTCGTTGGCCGGGCTGTTCGACGACCACACGTCGATCGAGGTCGACTGGCGCGCGCCCATCCAGTCCCTGTCGCTGTCCCGCCTCGAGCCGCTCGGTGACCAGGCCGTCGGCATCGCGTTGACCTGCCTCAACTCCTGGGGGCAGGCGATGCGCGAGATCACCGACCCAGGCGACCTGCGCATCGTCATCCGCGACGAGACCTGGCGGCAGATGCGCCTCGGTGCCGAGGCAATGAAGAGCCTGGACGCCAACCTGCGGCTGTCCCGCCGCGACGCGGACGTGCAGATTCTGCTCGCGCACAAGCCCTCGGACATGCTCACCGCCGGCGACGCCTCCTCCCAGGCGGTGGCCATCGCCCGCGACCTGCTGCACCTGTGCGACGTCAAGGTGCTGCACGGCCAGGACCACGCCGTCGCCGACGAACTCGCCACCATGCTCGGGCTGACCCCGATCGCCCAGCGGGTGGTCACCGGCTGGGCGATCGCAGGCAAGGGCCGTGCCCTGTGGCTGGTCGGCGACCGGGCGTTCAAGGTGCAGACAGTCCTCACCTCGCCCGAGCTGGCCCTGACCGACACCAACGAGGCCCTCACCGCCGGACGCCCGGCGTGAGCGGGACTGTCGAAGGACTGCCTAAGGCGTACGTGAAGCGATGGCTGTGGAAGGCCGCCGCTCCCGTCGCCGTCCCGGTGTTCGGCGTACTGACGCTGCTGCTCATCCCTCTCGCGGTCCTCGCCGCTCCGGAGGCGTCGACGGCGACTGCGTCGTCGTCCTGCTCGATCGGCGGCACCGGCGCCACGGTCGCCGGCACCGACCTGGACGCCGTCCAGCTGGGCCACGCGCAGACGATCGTCTCCGTCGCCTCGGCACAAGGACTCGACCCGTACGCAGCCACCGTGGCGCTGGCCACCGCGTACCAGGAGTCGCGAATCCGGATGCTGGCCAACGACGGCAGCAGCCCCGAACTCACCGCCGAGCAGGCTGCCGTGACCGCCACCAGCCTGAACTTTCCACATGACGGGCTCGGCTCCGACCACGACAGCGTCAACACCTTCCAACAACGCTGGATCGCCGGCTGGGGCAGCGTCGCCCAGCTGATGGACCCCGTCTACGCCGCCGAGGCCTTCTACCGCCGGCTCGTGGCCGTACCCGACTGGCGGGCCATCCCGCTCACCCAGGCGGCCCAGGCCGTGCAGATCTCGGCTGCTGGCGACGCCTACGCCCGCTGGGAGCCGCTCGCCCTGGAGCTCACCGCCATGCTGTGGCAGGCCGCCCAGGCCACCGCGGCCGACCCCGGCGGCGCGGTGTCTGGCGTCTGCCCAGGCCTGCCGGTGGCCGCGGGAGCGTGGATCCGGCCCACCGCCGGCACCGTCACCTCCGGCTACGGGCCCCGTGGTGGCGCCTTGCACGCCGGCGTGGACATCGCCGGCCCCCGCGACACCCCCATCTACGCCGCCGCCGACGGCACCGTGCTTCGAGCCGAGTGCACCAGCGACTACTGCGACCGCGACGGCAGCCTGAGCCTGGCCGGCTACGGCAACCTCGTCGAACTCGACCACGGCGGCGGAGTGATCACCCGCTACGCGCACCTGTCGGCCTACACCGCTACCGCCGGCCAGCGGGTCAGCGCCGGGGCGCTGCTCGGTTTCCAGGGGTCCACCGGCAACAGCACCGGCGTCCACCTGCACCTCGAGGTCCGCCTCGACGGTGCGTCCGTCGATCCGGTGCCGTGGCTGGCCGACCGCGGCGTCGATCTGCACGCCTCCGATCCCCGATGAGACACCTGGACTGCAACGAGGGAGAAGTCATGCATCACGTGAGCGCAGGCGGTCGGCGATGAGCGCCGGCCGGGCGCGGCCCGACGTCGGCCCCGCCAGCTGGGAGATTCCGCTCGCCGCCGTCCTGGTGTGGTTGACGGTCGCCGCGCTGCTGCTTCCGGCCGCCCGCGGAGCCGCGGCACTGCTGGCCGGCGGCGGCTGGGTGTGGCCGCACGGGTCCGCTGCCCTGGTCGCCTCCGTCGGCGGTCTGCTCACCGCCCAGCCCACCGCCGGGCTGGACACCGCACAGACGGCGGCGCTACCGCCGCCCGCGGCTGTGTACACCGCCATCGCCGGGTGTCTCGCACTTTTCCTGGCCGCCAGCGGGGCAGCGGCCTGGACCGGGCACCGATGGCTGACCGGGCGGTCGGGCATGGCCACCCACCGCCAGGTCGCTGACGTGCTCGGCAGTGGTCGGCTGCGCCGGGTCGGACCCGTCGTCCGTCCGGATCTGTCCTCGGCTCGTCGGCGCAGACCACGCCGCGTCGTCAACACGGATGTGGGATGGCGGCTGGGCCACGCCGACGTTCCCGCCGCCGGGGAGCTGTGGGTGCCCTTCGACCGAACGACCGGCGTCTACGGCCCGCAGGGATCCGGAAAAACTCTCGACCTGCTCACCCCTGCCCTGCTCGACGCGCCTGGCGCGGCGCTGGTCACCCTGACCAAGGCCGAGGACCTGCTGCTCACCGTCGACGCCCGCGCCGCCGGCGACCGCCCCGTCGCCGTACTAGACCCCTTCGGCGCGGTACCTGGACTGCCGGAGTTGGTGTGGGACCCCGTCGCCGGCTGCGTGGATCCCATGACGGCCGAGCGCCGCGCCAAGGCCTTCACCGCCGGGACGGTTCCCGGTGCGGTCACCGGCGGCACCACCGACTCCGCGGCCCGCTTCTACGCCTTCGAAGCCGCCAAGGTGCTCCAGGGCTACCTGCACGCCGCCGCGCTGAGCGGCCGCACCATCGAGGACGTCCTGGAGTGGACCGCCCACCCCCAGGCGGCGACCCAGCCGGCCGACGTCCTGCGCGCCCATCCGCACGCCGCGCCCTTCTGGGACGGGCTGCTGCACGGTGCTCTGCACGGCGACCCGC
Organism: Blastococcus sp.; assembly: GCA_042090795.1. Classification (GTDB taxonomy): domain Bacteria; phylum Actinomycetota; class Actinomycetes; order Mycobacteriales; family Geodermatophilaceae; genus Blastococcus. The sequence goes on from JBELIQ010000010.1 coordinate 4,533, forward strand.
GCACCGCCGGGAACACCGCCACCACGGTGCAGCAGGCGCTGACCCTGTTCTTCCAAGCGGACATCCGCCGCCGGTGCATCCCCGGGCCCGGCCGGCCGGCCACCGACATCGCCGCGCTACTGGCCAACGGTGGCACCGTCTACCTGCTCGGCCGCGAGGATCCCTATGCCTCGGCGGCCCCGCTGATGACGGCCCTGGCCGAGCACGTCCTCGACACCGCCCTGCAGCTTGCAGGAGACGCACCGACCGGGCGGCTGTGCCCGCCGCTGCTGGCCTGCCTGGACGAGCTGCCCTCCACCGCGCCGCTGCCCACTCTGCGCACCCGGATGGCCAATGACCGAGCCCTCGGGATCAGCTTCCTCTACGCCGCGCAGACGTGGCGGCAGCTGGTGCTCATCTACGGCGAGGACGAGGCCCGCGCCCTGTTCGGGCTCACCAACGTGCTCGTCGCCTTCGGCGGCGGCAAGGACGGCGGCTTCTACCGCGAACTCTCCGAGCTGCTGGGCACTACCCGGGTCCGACGCACCTCCTACAGCTACCGGGGCACGGGCTGGTCCCGATCCACCCACGGCGAGACCGTGCCCGTGCTGCGCCCGGAAGAGATCCGCGAGCTCCCACCCGGCCGGGCCCTGGTCGTCGCGGAGAACGCCCCACCGCTGCTCGCCGGGCTGACCCGTTGCCTCACCGGACGCCGCGGCGCGCAGCTGCTCACCGCGCAGGCCTCGGCTCGCGACCGTGTCGCCGTCGCCCGCGAGCACACCACCAGCGTGGCCGAGCGCACCGGTCGCGCGCACGCCGCGGCTACCCGCGCGGGCCTCAGCCCTGTCGAGCGGGGCCTTCGATGACCGGTCGCGGCCTGGTCGTGCCGTTCCCGCCACCACCGCGGGAAATCCGCATGGCCCTCGAGCAACTCCGGCAGGCCGAGGACGCCGGCCTGGAGCCCGCCGGCCTGCGGCTGCTGGACCGGCCCTGGGACCCGGCGACCTGCTCGGCTCATGTGCGCACCCGACTGTGGCCGTGGCTGGACGACGTCGCCGCCTGGCTCAACCACAACTACGCATGGCAGACGACGCAGGCCATCCCCTCCTGCTGGCCTGCCCATCCCCACCTCGTGCACGAACTCGCCGTCCTCGCCTGCCTGCGGGCCACCGCCGCCGACGCGGTGGCTCCGCACGCGTTGGAGGAGTGGCACCGCTACGCGCTGCCCGCCTTCCACGCCCGCCTGGCCGAGCGTCTCGGCATCGGCTGCCCACCCGGCCGGCACACCGACTGGCCAGCCCGCTCCTGGGCCGCCGAATACAACAGCCCGCAGGCGACCGCAGCGCGGCAAGCGCTGTTCGACGGCGACCTCGGCGCCACTTCGACCGGCCACACTCCCGAAGCGGCAGGAGGCCAGTGATGGCCACCGCCTTACCGTCCGACCGCGGCGACTGGGTGTCGATGCTCGCCGGCGTACGGATCAGCCGCGCATGGATGATCCGGCACGCCCCGAACCTGCTGGCTGCCTGGTGCGACGCCGCGACCGTCGTCGAGCGGCGCGCGATCGCCGCACGCATCGTCCAGATCGCCGCTCACCTGGAGAGCGAACCCGAGCACGGCGACGACGACGCAGCCACCGAGACAGCCTGGCGGCAGCTCGTGGCCCGAGTCGACGCCCGCCTCGTCCGCGGCCCGGACTGGCTGCCGCTGGCTGCCGCGCTCGCCCGCGCCGCGGCTGCCGGCTACGACGTCGCTAGCCGTCTGCCCGTGCTGGCCGCCGCCGCTCCGCTGCCCGCCCGGCACCCCGCTCGCGAATTGCACTGGCGGCTGCTCGATGACTGCGCTGCCGCCCTACCCGCGCGCAGCGCCACCGACCGCTCCTCGAACGCGCACAGCCCGGTCGGTCTTCCACAGATGTCCCGCGACGCTCCCGCAGCGGGCCGCGGCGACGCAAGCGTCGACAGAACCAACCCCTGAGGAAAGGACGTGTCTCATGACCATCGACACGGTCAGCGACCCGCTCGGTTATGCCGCTTCGCTGCTCGACGCCGTCGGCGCCGACCGGGAGCAGGTGCCTGCCGACATCGCCTTGGAGTGCCTTTACGCCGCAGAGCTGCTCGAGCGCGCCGGCGCACGCGCCGAACCGGTTCCGCTGATCGACGGCGACCCCGCCGCCAGCATCCGCGCAGCGATGAACGCACTCGGCCTCCTCGACGAGCACACCTTCGCCAGCACACCGGTCCTCGGCGCCGCGCGCGCCGCCCGCCACGCCTTGCGACGGCTGGGCTGAGCGGTGGTCACGACCCTGCGGCAGCTGCTCGCCGACCTCACCGATCGAGCCGGTGCCCGCCCCGCAGCGGCGAACATCGAGGATGTCAGCGGAGCACTGGCCCACTTGGGCCGGGCGCTGTCCGGACTGGCCGAGGATGGGCTCACCCCCGGCGACAGCCACCGGCAGCGCAACGCCACCGCACTGGCAGCCGCGTGCACGACCGCCGGCCGGCTGTGGCCGCACAGCGGCGGGCCGCTCACCGACCTCGCCGGTGCCGCCGCCGATCTCACCGGTCGCGACCGGTCCGTCATGGGCCGCTCCCACCGCTGGGCGACCACCGTCGAGGTGGCCGAGGTTGCTGACCACTGCGCCCGGCTCGGTCGCCGTCTGCTGCCGGAGGCGGCGGCTCCGGAGCTGGACGTCGTCCGCCAGTGGGCCGCGACCATCGAGCGCGATGCGCAGGCTGATCCGCCGACCGCTGCGGCCTCCGTGGCGCTCGACCGTCTGGTTCCCTTGCCAGGGCCGCCCTCCGGAGAGGCCGAGGTGACCGTTCTGGACGCCGCCGCGGGTCTCCTGGCTGCGCTCGACCGTGCACAGCGAGCCGAGGACCTGACCTTGCGGGACTTCCGTGCCGCTGTTGCCGCCGCCGAGCTCACGAGTCGCTATGCCGCCGTCGCGGCGGGCATGACGGGAAGGGACGCCGGACCGCTGCTGGTCGCCGGGCTTGCCTGGCAACGTGCCGGTCACGCCAGCATGGTTTTTCACGACGGACGCCCGGGGGCGGCAGGCGACGGCGGAGGTGTCGTCGCGTCGTCGCAGGCGCTCGCCCGCGCTCTACGCAGCGAGGTCGGCGCGCCCGCCGACAAAGGCGAGCCGCGCGATCACAGGGTGCCCGCGGACCGGGCAGCAGCGGTCCAGCAGGTCGCGAGCCACATTCCGTTCCTCGCCGACCGGCTCACCATGGCGGTCGAGCGCTGGTCACGAACTGGCCAGCTTTTCGCGAACGCCCGAGACCTGCCACGCATGGAGGCCATGCCAGAGGACCGGATCGAGGCGGTGCTCGCCGGGAGACACGTGCGGGCCAGCGGCGCTGACCTCGACGGTCTTCGGCAGGTCGTCGGTCGGGCCGCTGATCTGTCGACAGGACTGGGCGATGCGCTGAACCGCGCCGCCGGGATAGGGGAAGTGGCGCAACGGCACCGAACCGACCGGCTTGACCGGGGAGCGAAGGTGCCGGGCGATGCCGAGCGTCTGCTCAGTCGTGCCCACGCCGTCGACCGCGATAGCACGGGGATCCGGCTGCTGCACGCGCCACGACAGACCCCACCCTCCCCATAGCAAACACTCGGTGGTCACAACAACGGACCAGACCTCGGGCCTGTCTCTGAAGGCGGCTTCAGGGACAGTCGCCCAGCATGCCTAGTAGCGTCTCGATCGGACCGGTAAAAGGATCTGAACGTGGCCGTCTTTGCGATTCCAGCCAGCGAACCAGTGAGCTCACCGGAAAGTACGCCACTGCGGCATTCGCGGCAGGACGCGGCAAGTCCGCGAGGGACGGCGCGAGACCAACCTCATGCGCAGGCCTCAAAGTTCTAGGCTCTCCAGATGGCGTCCTCGTTGGGGAAGCGTGGCCGTTGGGTCGCTGAACACTTGATTCTGCCGCTTGTAGTGGCGTTCGTCGGCGTCGTCGGGGCCCTCTGGGCGACTGCGGCTTACTCGCAGACCTTCGCCGACTGGGTGAGCCCCGCCAGTTGCTCGGACCCAAAGGACCTCATCCGCGTACCGAACGAGGAGGTCAGGATCGATCCAGCGAACTCGTCACCTACTCAGGCGCCAGTCGAAGGCGCTCAGGGGGACTGGGAGGCGGACCGACTTGTCGATGGCGATACGGCGACACCCTGGGTGCCTCAGCAAGACACCGCGGATCCCTCGTCCGCGATCGGCACGGACGTCGCTTTCACCTTTTCCGATCCAACGGATCTAGCGCTTATCTGCGTGGTGAACGGTCAGCCCTCCGGAGTTCAGGAGTATTTGAATGCAGGAAAGGTTCGGCAGTTTGCGGTCACAACGGATGCCGCTTCGGACCCACGAGTCTCTCCTTTGACCGTCCTGTCCACCGAGACCATGCAAAGCGCGCAAGCGCTGCGATTCAACACGGGCTCGACGGACGGCGTCAGATTGCGCGTGGTTTCAGTCTTCGCAGGGCTGCGAGTTGTCAGCGAAACGGTCCAGGGTCGACTCGAGACGCAGAACGTGGCCGTGGCGGAAATCGAATTCTATCGGGAGCCCTGAGGTCGCATCCCTTGGCACTCGCTCCAGCAGCGAAGCCATGCCGATGGTGGAGCTCCCGGCGGACACGCGCGAGGTTCAAGGAGCGCGCGCCAGCGCGTCCCTTAGTGGGCCGCTATGGGCAGAGGGCGACTCTTGAGCCGGGTCCGCCTCGCCGATACTCGCTGCGTGCAAAAGCGCCCCGACTATCCGTCCGAGCCGAAGTCGACGGCTCACGTGCGGGCGGGCGAATTCTGGGGCATCCCACTGCGGCTTGACGGTTGGTACGCCTGTGACCGGGTGCTGACGGTGTGGGACTCGCGCGTCAACCAGACAGCCGAGCGCGTGGACGCTTGTCAGAGCGGCGGGCCACAGACCCGCTAATGCCGGACTAGCTAACGACTATTATGACATGTCAAGGCCAATTTGGTGGCGGCGGCGGAGCCACAACTTCAGGCATCAGTTCGCGGGCGCGGCTTTTCCACGAGTTGACGTCGCTAGAGAGGTTGAGCGCACCCCTCAGCATCAGCGCATCACACCCGCACATCATGAGCAGTCTCGTGATGACGATCCGCGCGCAGATGCGCGTAAGTGCTATCTGGGCGATCCACTCGGCATCCTCCTTGTCACCATTGACCAGCGGCGGCATCTCATCGTCATGCAAGTGCGAGTGGCGGTTTCTGAACCACGCCAACCGGCGGCCGAAGGCCTCTGGGTCGCTCACGAGTTCTGGCATGGCTGGGCCTAGGCTTTCCGCCAGGTGGCGCAACCGCATCCGCAGGGTCGGCTCACCAAGCTGAGTTATGCTCCTCTGCACCATCTCTCGATACTCAGGCGGCGAGGCCGTTATCAATCGCCTCCGCAGGGCGCGCGTTGCAGTCTTATCTAGTTCACGATCCTGGGGCATTAGGATCCGGTGCAGACCCTCGGCCGCCGACGTAGCGGCGATCAGGCTGCTCTGAATGGGAAGTCGACCATGCAGCGCCTCGATCGCTAGGGAGGCGACCTCTGAGTAGCGCGGCGCAAGCAACAGCCACGTCGCGGCCGCCCCCAGTCCTACTTCTGAGAAGCGCGTCAGATTTGACCGCGCAGCGAAGGCATCGACGTCAGCGTCAGCAGTGATGGTCTCGTCGTGGACGGAGTGAAGACGATAGGGCTCGTTATCGACCAATCGGACCGACACGGACTCCTTGATCGCAGCCGAGTCGATGAACATGCTCATCGCCTGCTTCAGGTGAAAGGCAACCTGCATTGCATGGTCAAAGGTCATCTCGTCTATTGCTGAAAAAGCGAAGTGCGATGAGTGGTCGATGCGAGCACTCCGCGAACCGGCCCCGCCGCCCTGGATCGAGCTGCTCGTGGAGATTTGCAGCTGCCCGGGCATGCGACCGGCCACCGGGACTTTTCTGATCGGCCCTGGGCGATACTCGATCTTGTCGGCCTCGTCGTCGTCCCAGGCAAAATTGGTCCGGAAGACGTCATCGCCTATCCATCGCTCCAGCCCGGCGAACCGAACGAACACATCGCGTAGCAGCGTGCGATTCGGGTCGATAAGGCATCCCTCGATAACGGCTTGGGCGCGATAGGAGACCTGAGCCCTAGGGCCCGACCAGCGAGTTTCAGACAGGACAACCCGATGAATTGTGAAAGTCCTGGATAGAGCCTCGCCATGAAAGGTCCTAGGGGGTGCTACCTCGTCACGCTGCAAGTCTTCGGCGGGTGCGCCCTCCAACTCCAATGTCGGCGTCGAATTGCCAAACGCCAGGCGGCCATAGAACTTCTCCTCAGGCTTCTCCTGGGCCCACCATGTGCCGGTCACTTCTTCTTCAGGTGGGCTGTCCACCATGAGGTCGCCTCCATGTCGATACAGTCTGGGCTACGCGTATGGACTGCAGACTGCCGCGTTGCTTTGCTTCGCGCAGGCAATCACTGGCCGGTCCTCGTCTTCGGCGACCGGCCAGTAGCGGACTGGTCACCTCCGGCGCAGCACCGTCGCCCCCTTTAGATCACGACGGGTGTCCCTAAGTGGGGCGTTTAGGGCGACTGGGGCGACGCCCGGAGTGCGCCCTGGGGGCTAGTGCGTTGGGTGAGCCGGCCGGGTCGACCCGTCAGCCTGGACCCGGGGCCGCGGTACCCAGGCGGCGATAGGCGCCCAGCGGTCCTCCATGCGGCGTTCCACGACGAAGTTCCCGGGTCGGCCGAACAGATCGGAGTTGGAGGCCGCGTGGTTTGCTGCCAGCTCCCGCCCGCACACCCGGGCCACGACATCGTCGTCAGCCTCGAACGACTCGAGCGTCACGCCGTACCCAGTGATGAGGCGATAGGTCGGCATGGGCGGAGACTAGGCCCCCAGCCTGGGGAGCACCGCTGAACCCGCCAGGGTGGGCCCTTGGCGTGGCCCGGCGGCGGCCGCACGACCGTGTCAGTCGCGGCGGATGTTCCTGCCGGGGATGACTCCCGTGTCGGTGACCTCGTGGGCGACGTCGACCAGCTTGCGATTCATCTCCTGGGAGACGCGGGAGAGGACACCGAAGGCCTGGTCGGCGGTCACCTTGTGCCGCTCCATCAGAATGCCCTTCGCCTGCCCGATGACGTCCCGGTTGGTCATGCCGGCCCGCAGGTGCTCTTCGTGTTCGGCGCCTGCCACTGCAACCGCGGCGTGGGCGGCTGAGCGGACACTTCCCACGCGACGCTCGATTTGCCCACTCCTGCTGCGCCACCGACGAGCAGCAGTTCCTCGATAGCCATGGGCGAGAGGGTGCCACTGCCGATGCGGCTGCCTCCCGCCCCGGGTCTGTCTCTGAAGCCGCCTTCTGTGACGCGGCCGTGAGGGAACGGTGTGGCAGCAGCACCGCCCACGGGGACGTTCCGTTTCGGCGGAGCGCCGTTTACCGGGAATGCCCCGGGTCGGGCGAGTTTCCCCGCGGCGCCTGCCCCTGTTGAAGCGTCCGTAGAGGCTCCCCGATCGAGGGCGTTGAGCGGGACGGCCATGAGTGACCGGCCGTGCTTCTGCGAGGCGCCGAGGGTTGCGACTCGGCGTCGAGCACGGCCTGGTGGACGGCGCCGGGTGGCACGCCAAGTGCCTCGGTGACCCGATCGATGTGCGCCAGCCACCGGCTGGGTGGCAGGGCAACGATGATCGCGCCGGCCTCGCGCAGTGCCGCATGGATGTCCGAGTCGCTCCTCTCGCACAGAGCCGGGATGACCCGAGCGTCCAGAAGGGTGTCCGCGAGGCCGCGTGAAGAGTCGATGGCCGTCCGCAGCGCGGTGGCGCCGTCACGGTGGAAGAGGTCGGCGGGATCGAGCCCCTCGGGTAGGGCGAGACGGCGCGGGGCATCCCCACGGCCGGTGAGCTGCCAGTAGATGCGCTCGGCGGCCTGCTGACCCGCCACGTCATTGTCGGTGGCCACGAGGATGCCTGGACCGTCGGCGCCGATGTAGTGGCCGAGTAGGTCGGCTTGCCGGTCGGTGAGCGCGGTACCGAGCGTCGCGACGCCGACCGTCCGTCCGGCACCGGCCAGCGTGAGGACGATCGCGTCCAATGGTCCTTCGACGAGAGCCGGGGTGGTTCCCGCGGCAAGCGCGGCTCGGGTCTCGTGAAGGCCGAAGAGGTGCTCGCCCTTGCGATAGAGGTCGGTGCCGGGGGTGTTGAGGTATTTGGGTCCGGCGCGTCCGTCATCGGATGCGGTGGGGTTGCGGCGGGCGATGAAGCCGACGATGGCGCCGTCGACGTCGTGGATCGGGAAGGTGAGCCGGTCGCGGAACCGGTCGATCAGCGCGCCGGTGCGGGCGCGCTGGGCGAGGCCTGCGGCGACCAGTTCTGTATCGGTGGCGCCGAGGCCACGCAGGTGGTCGACGAGCGCCGTCCAGCCGGCGGGGGCGTAGCCCGGGGCGAACCGTGGATCGGTGGTGAGGTCGGTGCCCAGCCGGTCGCGCAGGTAGCTCGCCGCCCAGGAGGCGGAGTAGCGGTCGGTGAAGAAGGCGGCGGCCTGGGTGTTGAGTTCGATGAGCCGGTCGCGGCCGACCACGGCGGTGGCCCAGAAGTGCTGCTCGAGCAGGTAGTCCGCGTCGTCGGCGGCCTCGACCGCGCCGGTGAGGGTTAACGGATCCGGCGTGAGGTACCGCGGCGGCGACGCCGGGGGAGGGGTGTCGTAGTCGGGGTTGAACGGCACGTCCTCGTCGCCGGGCGGCACGTCTGCCGGGTCGGTGGCGGTGGTAGGGGCAGGCACGGGCGGCAGCAGGTGCGCGTCGTCGGGTGGCTGCAGATCGACCGGCAGCGGCTCGGGATGGTGCACGGGGGCTGGGTCGGTGAGGGCGGCGACCCGGAAGACGAGCGCCTCGGCGAGCCCGGTCGCGTCGCTGGTTACGGCGGGTGGCAGCCCGACGAATGCGGTGGTGAGCAGGTCGGCGGGGGACCAGCCGGTGCGGATGCCGGTGGTGACCGCAGCGACCAGCGCCGGCCACGCGGCATCGGCCAGCACGCGCCGTGCCTGCTCGTCGGGCAGCCGGCCCAGCAGAGTGGCGCACCAATCCGGGCGCGGTCCGGCCGAGCCCTGCGCGGGTACGGTGGCCGGAGCGACGTGGGGCGACAGCCGCCACCACAGGGCCGCGGCGGGCAGGTCATCGGGCAGGGAGCGCTGCGCGGCGACGGCGGCGAGCATGCCGGCGGCATCGAGACCGGCGCGGTCGGCGGCGGCCAGCCGGTCGACGAGAACCGGCCAGTGCTCGTCGCGTCGGATATGAGGGTCGATGCCGTCGGCCAGCGCCGCCCACACGGAGCTGTCCCGGACGGGACCGGCGGCGGTCACCGCCTCGTCCAGTTGCGTCTGGGATCGACGTTCCGCAGCCGGCCGCCGGGGCGGTCCGGTGGGGCACCGGTCGCTGTCGGGAACCGCTAGTGCTGCGCGCCAGACGGCGAGGTCGGCCCGCAGTGCCTCGTGGTCTGGGCCCAGCAGGCGCTGGGCCCAGACCGGTGCAGTGGCAGCGGTCATCTCGGTCGCGGTGGAGGCGATCCGCGCCGCGCGGGCGGTGACGTAATCGGCGCGGGCGGTCAGGTAGGGCCCCCACCGCGGATCGTCGACCAGGGCGGCCGGAATGCCGGGCAGCCACGACAGCGGGCCGGCCGGACCGGACACGGGCAGCCGGTGGTCGAGGACGGCGGCGGGGTCGGTCGCCGTCTCCAGCTCCCGCGCCTCGGCCGTCGTCCTCAGGACGACGACTGGGTTGGCGCCGGTGAGCGCGAGCAGCGCCAGGTGTCCGCGCAGTGCCGGCCATGCCGGCGCGCTGGTCAGCCCGGCGTGCAGGCGCTCGGCGGCGTTCTCCAGTTCTTCTGCAGCCGCGGCATCCAGGCGGTGGTCGGCGGCGACGCGGAGCGCGTCGGCGTACCGGGTGGCGGCGGCGTGCAGTTGCTCGGCCGGGTCGGTCAGCGCGCGTCGGGCGCCGGCGGCGGAGGCCTGCGCGCCGTCGCGGGCCAGCATGCCGGCCAGCAGGTCGGTGGCGGTGGGCGGGAACACGGCGGCCGGGGTGACGATGCTGTGCGGATCGCCGTCGCCGACTGTGGCCAGGTACAGGTGGTTGGCGGCGCGCCCGCGGGAGAGCGCGACGTAGAGCAGCTGTCGCGACTCGCCGCCCGTGAGCACGGTGTGGCAGACATCGGCGGTGACGCCCTGGGCGCCGTGCACCGTGGTCGCGTAGCCCAGCTGCACGTGCTCGGCGACGTAGCCCGCCGGCAGGGTGATCCGCCGTCCGGTGCCCGTGTGTGTGACGTCGAGGGCGCCGTCCCGGCCGACGGCTCGAACGGTGAAGCGGTCACCGTTCTTCACCCACTCGGTGGCGAAGATCGGCAGCCGCCGGTTGTTCGCACGGGTGATAACCGGGTCCCCAACCCCGGCGCGGGTGCCGTCGGCCAGCTCGACCTCCGCACCCGGGAAGGAGGCGGCGCCTGCCAGCCGGTCGGCCCGCGCCCGCTCGTTGAGGTGTGTGACCAGGTCCCGGGTGGCGGCCAGCAGCAGTGCGTCCGCGCCGCGCGCCGAGTCGGCGGCCCAAGCGGCGTAGGCCTGCTCAGTGCAGGCGGCCAGGTCCCCGACGTGCACCCGGCCGGAGTCGAGATAGAAGCCGAGCCCGAGGGTGTCGCCGTCCCGGACGGCGACGGTGGCCGCGGCCTCGGCCGGGTCGGTGAAGCGCACCAACTGGGTGAGGGTGACTGCCCCGTGGCTGGCGGCGATCTCGGCCAGCACGCCGCCGGCGGCGACCGAGGTCAGCTGCTGGTGGTCGCCGACCAGCCGCACCGATCCGCCCCGACCCTGGACGTACTCGACGGCGCGCGCCAGCTCACGGGTGCCGGCCATGCCGGCCTCGTCGACGACCACCAGCGTGGTCGGCCCAATGCCGGCCACCCAGTCGGGTGCCTGCCCGGCGTCGAGGCACCAGATGAGCTTGGCCAGCGTGTCGCACGGAGCTCTCAGGGAGTCGCGGAGCCCGGCGGTGGCCACGGCGGAGGGCGCCAGGCCGAGCACCGTCCCACCGCCGGCGGTCCAGGCGCGGGCCAGGGTCGCCAGCGCTGTCGTCTTGCCCGCTCCGGCTGGGGCGAGTGCCAGTTGCACCCGGGCGCCGCTGCCCGCGAGCTCGCGCACCAGCTGCGCCTGGCCGGGATTGAGCTCGGCGCCGTTGGCGGTAGTTTCCAGCAGCGCGAGCTCCACGGTGGCCGGATCGGCGCGCCGTCCGTCGCTGCGGCCGGCGGCGCCGAGGAGCAGCGTCTCGGCGTCCAATACCGCCTGGCTGGTGTAGAGCCGGGCGCCGGCGACGGTGTAGACGCTGGCCCCGTCCGATCGCCGCAGCTCCGGCGGCTCGACCACCGGGTCCGCCTCGCCCAGCGGAACGGACAGATCGGGGGAGAGCACGCCCTCGGTGACCCGGGTGACCGCGACGTCCACATCGTCCGGTGTCAGGCCGGCCGCGCGCACCACCCGCTCACTCTCGGCGCGCACGTGCCAGACCTGCCAGGTGGCCCGCGCTGCCGAGACGGTGTCCAGCACCCGGACGGCGGCCGACCGGACCCAGGCCTCGGTGACCCCCGGGTGCGGGGACCCGCGAGCGCCCAGTACGCGACCGAGCATCCGAGTGATGCGGTCGGGCCCGCCGAGGACGGCGGCGGCCTCCCGCCGCCAGGTGGCCCGCTGCTCGGCGAGGGAGCGCGGCTCGTGCTTGGGGCCGCGGGTCTCCAACGTCGCCTGCTGCGCCAACGCGATCGCCTCCACCGCCGTGGGCGGCCGGCCGTGGTCGCGGTGGAAGTCGCCGGCCAGCACCGCGCGGCGGGCATTGATGTCCCGCCGCCGCGATGACCACGCCGTCAGGAGTCCCTCCTCCATGCCGGCGATCTCGCGCACCGTCCGCCGTCCTGGCGTGGGGCCGTGGCGGTTGGCGAACCGGACACCCAGGCGAGTGACCAGGTGGGCCTCCAGTCGGGTGTCGTAGCGCTCGGAGGCGGCGACGGCGGCCTTGTGCAGCACCCGCCCGTCCAGCGCCCGCCAGTGCCCGTCACGGGTCTGCACCTTGTTGCTCACCGCCACGTGGCTGTGCAGATCGGGGTCTCCGGCGCGGGAGTCGCGGTGGGTGAACACCGCGGCGACCAACCCGGTGGTCTCCACCTGTCGCACCCCGTCCGTGCCCAGCCGGGTGAAGGACGCGTTGGCTTCCAGCCAGGCCAGGGCGTCGGCGACCGCGGCGGTGTGGGCGGCCTCGATCTGCTCAGCCACCGCCCGAGGTGCCAGCGCCCACAACGCCGACACCGACTTGACGGGGGAGAAGGTGAGGTCGTAGCCGGCCACCGCCGTCGTTGCCGGCCGTGAGATGCGGGCGAGGAACCCCGACAACTCGCGGGCATCGTGCGGCGCGCGGCCGTAGGTCTCGGCGAACATGACCCGGGCGAGGTCGCTGCGCATCTTCGCTCGTTCGTCGTCCGGGACCGGCGCTGTGGCCGGCTGCCCGCGGGCAGTGTTGAAGGCGGCGAACTCCTCTGCGCAGCGGGCTCGGAAGCCGTCGGCTTGAGGAGCGAAGACGTAGAAGGCCCGCCCCAGGGCTCCCGCCGCCCGCGCCTCCTGCGGCGTCTGTCCTCGAGCCACGGCCTCCTTCTCGAGTCGATCGGCGTCGGGATGCCGCCCCTCCCCGAAGAGCGACTTCATCTGCTCTTCGGTGACGGGCTGCCCGGCGCGCATTCCGCTGAGCCCGGTCAGGCCGCTGCCGGTCCACCTCCCCGGGGACTCGCCGCTCTGGGAGTAGTAGTCACCTAGGCCGGTGTGACCCCGCTCCGTCGCGTCGAGCGCTGCCACCTGCCGCGTCAGGTACGTGTAGCCGTCCCCGGCAGTCAGCTTGTGCAGCGTCATCACAGAGGCGGACCGTAGGAAGGCGGACTGCACTACGGCTGCCGCACTTCTCCAGTGCCAAGGGGCGCGGGAACTTCGGAACCGGGAGCTGTCGCTCGCGGAGCCGGCGACTTGGTCTTGCGCGCAACGACCAAGGCTCCGTTCACGGACGCTCAAACCACTACGTGAGAGCGGACCCCGATCCCTCGCCAGCCCGATGCTGCGGGACGCCGCCGGCCGAGATGCAAGACGTGTGTGGCACTTGATCTTGTGAACCTGCAGCAGGGATCGACCGACGTTGGTGGCCTCTCTGCGGAGTCGGGGGTGGAAGCATCCGCTGTGTGGGAGCTCCATCGCGAGCGGCCGCGGAGGTCTCCAGAGGGCGGCTCAGGGACACCGACGAACTCGCCATGGTTGTGCCTGCACTTGAATCCGCGGATAGCGACGTCGACGACGGGGGCCAGCACCGGTATGTGGCGCGCCGTCCCAATTCCTGGTCGCTCGCGCGCCGAGGCGTCGGACGGCGCAAGTAGCGTCTCGGACGTCACTACCAGACACCCGGAGGCCAACATCCCGTACGAGCTCAGCAACAGTCTGGTCATCGGAATTGCGTCGAGCGCCCTCTTCGACCTCTCGGAGTCCGATGAGGTCTTCCGGAGCCAGGGGGAAGCCACCTACCGCGCATACCAGGACAAGCACATCAGCGATCCTCTTGACCCGGGGGTCGCCTTCGCCTTCGTTCAGCGACTGCTGTCCCTCAACGACCTGAGCGTGGCCGGCGGCCCGCCCCTGGTGGAGGTGATCGTGATGTCGCGCAACGACCCCTTCACTGGCCTTCGCGTCATGCGCTCGGCGCAGCATCACCACCTGGCGATCAGCCGGGCGGTCTTCATGCAGGGACGGTCGCCCTACAAGTTCATGCCGGCGCTGGACATGTCCCTCTTCCTTTCAGCAAGCGCGAGCGACGTTCGCGAAGCCACTGAACTAGGTCTCCCTGCAGGACATGTCCGGGAGTCCCCGGCGGTGACCGATGAGGACGACGACCTCCGCATCGCCTTTGACTTCGATGGCGTGCTTGCTGACGACCAGTCCGAGCGAGTTTTCCAAACCGACGGGATGGCTGCCTTCCACCAGCACGAGGTGACTAACGACGTCACCCCCCACAACCCCGGCCCGCTTCGGGACTTCCTCGCCAAGATCAACGTAATCCAGCGTCGCGAGGAGGAGCGACGGCAGGAGGACCAGGACTACAAGATTCGGGTCCACGTCTCCATCGTCACGGCGCGCAATGCCCCGTCGCACGAGCGTGCCGTGCGCAGCTTGATGGATTGGGGCGTGACGGTGAACGACGCCTTTTTCCTCGGCGGCATCGACAAGGGCAAGGTGTTGGAGATCCTCCGTCCCCATATCTTCTTCGACGATCAGATAAGTCATGTCAACTCTGCCGCTCGAGTAGTACCCAGCGTGCATATCCCCTACGGCGTCACGAACAGCTCGCTCCAGCCTGTGGAGCCGGCGGTGACCTCGGGCTGAGGATCTCCGTTGAGCGTGTGGAGTAGTCCCCTAATCGGCGTGGTTGGAACGCTCGTGGGAGTCCTGCTCGGGTCGTTTCTTACCTCGACCCGTGACCGGAGGCGTTGGAGCCGCGAGATGCTGATTAGTCAGGTTGACCGTCGTACGACATATCTGGCCGACGTCTGCAGTGCCGTTGACCTCGTCGTGCTCATCTACGGGATAGCCGCCGATGGCGTACTCGGGCGGCGGTCGGAGATCGACGAAGAGCGCATCGCGGCAACAGATGAAACTTGGCGAGACGTACTGACAAGACGGTACGTCTACGCCTCCGACGAGCTTCAGCGGGCCCTCGCAGCCTTCGACCGTGCTCGCGCTGCCGGAGTGGACGCGATCCTGGCGCGCGATCCCAACCCGATGGCGCTGAGTGCACAGCGCCTGGCGGCGGCCCGGCTCAATGTGTTCGATGCGGTCCAGAGGACGGTCAACGAGACGAACGAGGCGCTGGGCTCCGAGCTGACGCCCTGGGGGAGGCGCATCTGGTCCAAGTTCCGACGTCGCCCTTGGTATCCGATCGCACCCATGCCGAGCGAGACTGGGTTCGAGTAGCCGCATGTGCCCGCACGAGAGCCGACGGCCGGCCAATGGCGCGTCCACATGGCGCAGCTTCGGCGGAGGGATGACGCGAACCCTTACGCCATGGACGTCCTGGGGCCTAGAAGACTGCTGCTCACGCAGCCCCGCTTCGAGCACCCTGCTGCCATTCCGGAGAAGCGCCCGCCGAGATCGAGCCAGGATCGGGGACACTGGCAACCGACGGCACAAGCTGGTGGTCGCGCGCATGGTCCTAGGCCGTCCATAGTCGCCCGTCTTGCCGCAGCCCGTAGGGAGGAGTGCCATGTCGCGCGTGGAGTGGACGCGGCGCACGGCCGATGAGATCGAAACGGTCATCGGCATCATGCTCTGCCGCGCGAACCCAGCCTCCATCCGCGTTCGCCCGTCGCGCGGGGATAAAGGAGTCGACGTCTACGTTCCATCAGGCGAGGGATGGACCGTCTACCAGGTGAAGTCCTTTACCGGCTCGTTGAGCCCATCCCAGAAGCGCCAGATCAGGAAGGCCTGGGACGCGTTTGCGGCCTTGGTGAAAGATAGAGGCCTCAAGATCAAGGCTTGGTACCTGATCCGTCCCGAGAATCCGACTTGGGAGGATCAGGCATTCCTGGACGAAGTCACCGTGGAGGCGGAGTTTCCTTGCGCATGGCAGGGCCTTGACCATTGTGAGGCGCTGGCGGCCGACCATCCATCGGTCATCGATTATTACTTTTTCGACGGGAAGGAGCGACTGCAAGAGGCTCTGCGCGACTTGCTGTCGGCTGTGGGGGCGATCGGAGGCGGGGGTGACATCTCCACCCCCGCTGGCGCTGCTCCAGGCTTGGAAGCGATCCACGCGGCAATAAATGCACATGACCCTCACTATCGTTACGACTTCTCCGTCACCGCCTTCGAGGAGGGGCGCCCCCCCACTCCGCATGACGAACCGGGGCTTGTTGCGGCGACGGTGGCAGCGAGAAACGGCAGAGCCGTCGTCTTTCGCATCTTCGCGCGCTATCGCGAGGCCACGTCGGATCGTCCGGTACCCGGACGCTTCACGCTCGTTGCCGAACCCGGCACAGCCGAGGCTGAAGCGGTGCGCAACTTCCTTGAGTACGGCATCCCTATGTCGAACATCCCGGTACGAGATCTGAGTATCGACCTGCCGGGCGGCCTAGGGACCGAACGCGACGAAGGGATGATCTCCCTTGGGGAGGCCCGCCGAGAAACGGCGCAGTCGACGCAGCTGCAGCTTGTCGTCCTGGACCCGAAGGAAGACCTCGAAATCGCTCTCGCGGATCTGGAGATGAACCCGCCCACTACGGGCTTGGACGGTCGCCGGTTCGCGATCGCTGGTCAAGAGCGGCACGGTGTCTTCTCAATAACCCTCCGAGTTGATCCAGTCGACATGAGGTTACTCTTCTCCCTGACGTCCCAGGAATTGACCGGGAAAGTTCCTGCCGACGTTCTCCCTGGGCTTTACACGCTCGCGGCGCTCCATCCACCGAACCGCTTCGCTATCAGAGTTCGCAATGGCCCCACACTCGACGGTCCCCGCGAGTTCCCCGAAGCCATAGGGGGAGATGCCGAGGATCTCATTCCCCTGTGCGAGAGTCTCGCGACCATCCAGCGGCACGCATTGACGCCCATCCGCATACCCGACTTCACGCAGACCGCAAGGGGGCAGGCGCGCGAATGGGAACGGGCCGCCCGAATGCTCAATGGGGACACCGTCGACCTGAGCTGGGACCGGGTCAGTGTTGACCTTGAAGAGGATGCCTCCCTCGATAACATCCTCTCCGGCGCATTTACCGTAGCTACTAGTTTCCCACTTTCCGTCACCGTCGGGGGCGTGGAGATAGATCTCGGGTTGCAGTTCGCCCACTTTAGGGCGGCCCGCGTTGATCCAGGCGATCTTGTTGACGGAAGGCCACGAAGTTCTAAGGTGCACTTCATTCCTGCGCATGACAAGACCGCTTCAGTCCGCTGGATCGGTCGGGCAAAACTTCCACAGGAGTGACAGTGCGGAAGATCTGACTTCGCCGGCGCGCTATGCTCCGAGTGGAGCGGCACTTCCGACGTGGTTGCAGTTGTGGTTGCAGTTGGCGGCGTTCGTGCCCGTGCGCCGATGTTCGCCGCCGTACGAACCGGCAGGTCAAAGGGCTTACGAAACGGTAATGAACAACTGCGAAGGCGATCAGGTCGGCCTGGCACTGTGGGGTTCAGGGGTTCCAGTCCCCTCAGCTCGACCCCGATGACCAGGCCGTTCTCCGATCCGGAGGACGGCCTGACTCGTTCCTGACCTCATCCGTGACCTCATCGCGCCCCGTGCGCGAGTCTCGGTACCGTCTCGTTCACCTACGAGGACGGGACGGCCCATGCGCAAGGCACTGCCCCTGCTCGCCGCCGCGGCGGTCCTGACGGCCTGCGGAGGAGGGGAGAACGAGGAGTCGCGGGCGGAGGCCACCGCGACCGCATCGGAGACGACGCCCTCCTCGGCAGCTCGGACGACTACATCACGGGCGCCCAGGACGACGGCCACGCCGACCCCCTCGCCCACGCTATCGCCGGAGCAGGAGGCGGACATCGTCGCTTCCGTGACCGCGAGGAGCTTTAACGACAACCGGGAGGCGATCTCGACGGAGTTGGTGAAGTCGAACGGCCTCGTGGAGGCGCAGACGGATTTCCGCTTCGATGAGCCGGCCAGGACCATCGTGCTCGCCGTGACGTCCACGTTCAGCACCGCCACGTACGTGCCCGAGATGGCCTACGACCTGACGACGGACTTCTCGCAGCTGTTCTGGGGTGAGGATGTGCCGGACTCGATCCGGCCGGAGTCGCTGCCGTCCTTCTCGGTCACGGTGGATGGTGCGACGTTCGTCTGTGACGGGCCGACGATGGCGACGCTGGCTGATCGCGAGCTGAGCGAGGAGATGTTCGTGCAGCGGTGCGGCCGCTGACGTTCCGGAACGACAAGAAGACCCCCACCCGAGACGGGTGGGGGTCTTCTGCTGTGGCCGGGGCTGCTGACGCACTACCGGTACGGTTCCGTCCACCAACGAACGGGGGCGCCATGCGCAAGACCACAGCCATGCTGATCGCCGCTGCGGTCATGCTCACCGCCGGGTGCGGCAGTGAAACGACAGAGCAAGCCGCACCTAAGCCGAAGGAGACGAGTTCCGCACCCGCTCCTGCGACGAGCGAAAGCCCCCAGCCGTCCCCGTCGCCGACACCCGTGGACCCCCTGGTGGCTGACCAAGCGCTGACTCGGTCGCTCTACTACGGCTATTCCCAGTCATCAGAGGGCGGGCTCGAGCAGATCGCCGCCTTCATGGCGGCCAACCAGCACCCAGAGCACGCCTACTCTGTCGCCGAGTGTGAAAGCAGTCTGAGGAACCAGGGACTCACGGACAACTACAGCGTGAGCGCAGTGCCCGACGTCGCGGCGATGGCCCCAGACCCTGGCTGGGCGTTGCCGGCCGGGCGGTACACCGGCCTGGTCCCCACCGGTCGCAGGTACATCTTGCCGCTGGAGTTCACCCAGTCGGATCCGGCTGTGGGCGTGCAGACGGTCAACAGTCAGGTGCACGTGACGATCCTCGACGGCACGGCGTATTTCTTCCAGGACTGCGATCCGCCCACGTCCTGAAGAGCGGCCTGTCCCGCATGGATGGCGAGACGGGCATTGTCGTTGGCGCTGCGGTCGGCGACCGGGCAGGGAGCTTGCTGGCTGGGACAGGAATACGACACCACTGCGGCGGGGCGGCGTCAGCGAACCCCTGTCGGTAGAGGGCCGGTAACCGCTACGTTCCAGTTCCACTTATGGGACGGGGGCCGGATGGCCGGCGGTGGTAGCGCGCACGTTTGGCGCAGTGTGGGCTGGGTGGCCGCGGGGTTCGCTCTGCTGCTGGTGATCGTCGGGTTCGCTTCGGGCGGCTTGTCCGTTGGGCTGGCCATGCTCGGTCTGGTCGGCCTGCTGGTGGCCCTGGTCGCCGCCGTCCGTGGCCGGCTGCCGGGCATCGCCAGTCGGAAGGTGGCTGGCGGGGTCGCAGGCGTCGCCGCGCTACTGCTGGTTGTCGGCACGGCCACGGCTCCGCCCACCGACACCAGCACGGCGTCGTCGGATTCGCAGGCGGAAGCAGAGGCCGAGGCGGCCGAGGAAGAGGCCGAGGCGGAGGCCCGCGAGCGGGAAGCCGAGAAGGCCGAGGCAGAAGCGGAGGCGGCCGAAGAGGCCGCCATCCGGGCAGCAGAGAAGTCCCTGGCCGCCGCCGACGAACGGGCCGTGCCCGAAGGCAGCGGCGCGCCCGGCCAGCTGACCGACGCCGCCGCTGACCGAGCCGTCGCGCAGGCCGGCGAGACGACCGCGCTGGCCGCGCTGGCCGCCATCGAGGTGAAGGGCCGGGCGCCACGCACCGACTACGACCGGGACCGATTCGGCCCGGCGTGGGCAGACGTAGACCGCAACGGTTGCGACAGCCGCAACGACATCCTCGAGCGGGACCTGACCGGGGAGACGTTCAAGCCGGGCACGCGCAACTGCGTGGTGCTCACCGGCAGCCTGGCCGACCCCTACTCGGGGCGAACCATCGCCTTCCAGCGCGGGCAAGACACCAGTTCGGACGTGCAGATCGACCACGTCGTTGCCCTGTCGGACGCCTGGCAGAAGGGCGCGCAGCAGCTGAGCGAACAGCAGCGGCGGGCGTTCGCCAACGACCCGCTCAACCTGCTCGCCGTCGACGGTCCGCTGAACATGCAGAAGGGCGACGGGGACGCGGCCACCTGGCTGCCGCCGGTGCGCGGCTACCGGTGCGAGTACGTGGCCCGGCAGGTGGCGGTGAAGGCCACCTACGACCTGTGGATGACGCAGGCGGAGAAGAACGCGATCGCCACAATCCTCGCGGGCTGCCCGAACGAGCCGCTGCCAGCGGGGGTGGTGGTGACGCTGCCGGAACGGCAGGTGCCTCCTCCGCCGCCGGTAGCGCAGCCCCAGCAGGACCGACCGCCCGTGGTGGTCGTGCCGGCGCCGCGGCCAGCTCCTCCGGTGGTGCAGGCGCCACCGCCACCACCACCACCACCACCACCGCCGCCTCCGGCGCCGAGGCCGGCGCCAGCTCCCGCGCCTGCTCCCGCGCCGCCGCCGCCTCCACCTCCGCCGGCCCCCGCTCCGGCGCCTGGCGGCACGGTGCATCCGGGATCGTTCTGCTCGACAGCCGGAGCGACTGGCGTCACGAAGGCCGGGACGCCGATGGCCTGCACAACGACGGCGACCGACTCGCGGCTGCGTTGGCGATCCGCCTAGGTGACCCCGGGGGAGAGGAACAATCGCCCGAGGCGGGGCGCTGCTGCGAGCTTGAGGCGTGGGACCGACGGGCGGGGCCCGGCGCACCTACTCGCTCGTGGGGGTGACGGCCCACGCCGCGACGGTTGAAGTGCCGGGGGCCAGGGTCACCCTGGTGTCGTGATGTACCGGGCGGCCGCGGCCCTGCCGTACAACGACCGCGAGCGGGCCACCTCTGGGCTGCGCGGGCAGCTGCGGGTGATGGCCGGCTGCGACGACGCGACGCCGGACTGGGGGACGCTCGCGGTTCACGGGCCCGTCGAGGTGCCCGGGGCTCGCGGCCGGACATGGTTCGAGTGGACGGCGACAGTGGAGACGCGGCCAGACGGCGGGTGACCTCGCCGACGACGCCAGGGTGGCAGAGCTCGCGGCCCGCCCACCGGGTTGTCCACAGGCGGGGACGTCCACAGCTGGAGCGCGGCACACTCCTCGGCGTGGACGACGACTTCGAGGAGTACGACCCCTTCGACCAGGCGCTGTACGCGGACCTGGGCCACATCGTGATGGCATGGAGTCGCGTTGAGTACCTGCAGAAGATGTTGCTCGCCCGCCTAGCTGGCGCCGATCAGGCGGTCGCGTATCTGATCACCGGCGACCTGCCGGCAGGGAAAGTGATCGAGAAGTGTCTCTGGGTAGCGAACGCATCCCTCGAGGACCCTCACCGCAGCCGAGTCATTGCATGGCTCGAGGCAGCCAAGAGCGCGCTCAAGGCTCGGAACCGCTTGTTCCACGGCATGTGGGGTCGCGCCCAGCAGGCCGGGCCGGCCACTCCGGTGCAGCACTCGATCGTCGTGCAGAAGGGGCAAGTCCGCTTCACCCAGCAGGTGGTCGCCGCGAGCGAGAGTTGTTCTGCGGCCTCGCGCTTGGCGGCTCGACGGTCCTTCTCTGCCGGGCTGATGCCCGCCTGCCGCTCGGAGTCTCATGCCGGCGAGCGCTCAGGCCGTGCCTTACGCGTGCCTTAAGCACCGGTCAAAACGGGCGGTCAGCGGTCAACAGGGGTCAGCACCGTCAAGGCACGGGAGCGGCGCCAATGCCGCGCTGAACTGCGCAGACGAGCAAACGAGCTGGTCAGTACGTGGAGCGGGTGACCGGGATCGAACCGGCATGGCCAGCTTGGAAGGCTTGGTCCTCCAGGCGCCATATTTCCTGGTCAGCGCCAAGTCGGGCGCAAGCCGTGCCTTCCGCGTGCCTTATCGCCGCGGCCTCTGTCGAGCTGGCCTCCGGTAAAGATGGCCAAAAGGGGACTGCTGCTCGAGCGGGGCGGTAGGGATGGGTCATCGCATGCCGGGCTGCGTTGCAGGCGGCGCTCGCTGCAAAACGCCCGGTTACGGCTGCCCGCGTAGTGCCACCTTGCCGTTCTGGGGTGGCAGTCACCATCGGGACGCGCTCAGCGGGTCGCGTGCGCGACCTGCCACACCGGGCCGTGATGGATCCCGGCCGGCCGCATCCCGTGGTCGGCGAGCACTGCCAGCATCGCGCCCGGCGGGTGCGCGAACGTGCGGAACTGCCGGCCGCTCAGGCGCAGCAGCGCGTTCTGCGTGGCCACGAACGCGCGCGAGGCCAGATTGCGCGGCGGGAAGCTGAATAGCAGCTGGCGGCGGGCGTGGTCGGCGGCCACCCCGAGCAGCGTCGTGTAGTCGGGGTAGCAGCAGACGACTCGGTGCAGGACCACAAGGTCGGCCGGCTCGACCGCGGCCGGGTCGGCGGCGATGTCGACCCGGCGGTACACCGCCCTGCCGGTCACACCCGCCTCGGCTGCCAGCGCCGCCGCCTCCTGCTGGTAGTTGGGCGAGAGCTCGAGGTTGGTCACTGTCGCCGCGCCCCGGCGGAGCAGTTCGAGTCCGATCTCGCCGACCCCGCCGCCGATCTCCAGCACCGTCGCGCCGCGTACGTCGCTGTCGGTGAGCAGGGCAACCATCCGGCGGGCGGTCTTGTCCAGGCCCCTCTTCCGGTAGCGGGCCGCCATCCGCTTCGCGAACCGGTCGTCGAAGATCCGGTCGCAGCCGCGGGGATCACAGCAGCCGGCCATGGCGGGACTATCCCACCGGCCCGACCGAACTCGAAGTCCTCGATGGACGACCGTGCGTCTCATACATCCGGACGGCGACGACGACGGCCGAGCCGGCGCTGATCGCTGCGGCAACCCAGACGGCGGCGCGTAGGCCCAGGAGGTCGGCCACGATGCCGCCGAGGATGGCCCCGACGGCGTAGCCGAGGTCGCGCCAGACCCGGTAGACGCCCACGGCCCGCCCGCGCCAGGCGGGGTGCGCCACGTCGCCGATCACCGCCAGCAGGGTGGGGTAGACCATCGCGGTGCCTGCGCCGAGCAGCATCGTGCCGGCGGCCCAGCCGGCGAAACCGTCGGAGGCGGCGATGACCGCGAGGGCGGCGGCCTGGGTGGTCATGCCCGCGGTGACTAGGTGCTTGCGCCCGATCCGGTCGGAGAGGGCGCCGGTAACCAGCTGCCCCGCGCCCCACACCCCGGGGTACAACGCGAACAGGAGACCGATCTGGCCGACCGGCAGGTCGGCGGTGGCGAACAGCAGCGGGAACAGGCCCCAGGACAAGCCGAAGTTAAGGTTGTTCACCAGTCCGGCCTGGCTGGCCGAGGACAGCGCTGGCTCCTTCAGGCTGGTCTGCGCCCAGATCTGCCGGTCGGTCAGGCCAGCGTGCAGGTGGTTGTGCAAGCCGTCGGCCCGGGCCGTGTGCATCCCCGCCTCGAGGCGGGCGTGGCCGCGGGTCTCCTTCACGAACACGCCGGACAGCAGCAGCGCCAGGGCGATGTAGAAGAGCCCGAGCAGGAACGGGGCCGGCCGCAGTCCGAACTCCCCGGCCAGGTAGCCGGCGAGCAAGGAGGTGATCGCGACCGCGCCGTAGCCGGCCGCCTCGTTCAATCCCATGGCCAGACCGCGCTGACGGGGCCCGACGAGGTCGATCTTCATGACCACGGTGGTGGACCACGTCAGTCCCTGGTTGATGCCGAGCAGCACGTTGGCGGCCACGACCCAGCCCCAGTTGGGGGCGGCGATCAGCATCAGCGGGACCGGGATGGCGAACAGCCACCCCACCAGCAGCACGGGCTTGCGCCCGTAGCGGTCGGAGAAGGTGCCGGCGAACCAGTTCGCGGCGGCCTTCGTGATCCCGAACGCGGCGACATAGGTGAAGATGAACGTGTAGCCAGTGAGGCCGAACTCGTCCTCGGCGAGCAGCGGGAGCACCGACTGCTGCTGGCCGACCATCCCGCCGACCAGGGCGTTGACCGCGACGAGCAGCGCGAACTGTGCGGTGTTGGCGCGCAGGCCCAGTCGGATCGGCGCCGACGTTCCGGCGGTCACGAGTCGGACGCCAAGGCCAGGCCCGTGCCCCGGGCCCAGTCCTCGGGGCCGCCGATGAGGACGGCGAGGTCGCGGTGCCCGGCGCGCTCCAGCAGGCTTGCCGCGCCGGCAGCGCGCTCACCGTGGCCGCACATGACCACGGTCGGCTCCCTTCCGAGCCGGTCGGCGACGCCGGCGAGCGAACCGAACTCGATGTGCTCGGCCCCGGGTAAGTGGCCGGCGGCGAACTCCGCGTCCTGCCGGATGTCGAGCACCCGTCGCCCGGTGAGCTCGTCCGGTCCGACCAGCTCGGTGCTGGACACGGGGCGCCCGGCGGCGACCCAGGCGGACATCCCGCCGGCGAGCACGCCGGCCAACTGCTCGTAGCCGATCTTCAGGGCCTGCCACACGGCGTCGGCGAGGTCCTGGTCCGGGTTGGCGATCAGCACCACCGGCCGGTCCGGGTCGGCGAGCCAGCCCAGCCAGCTGGCGAACTGGTCCCGCAGCGGGATTGACAGCGCGCCGGGCATGTGCGCGGCCGCGTAGTCGAGGACCGGCCGCACGTCGACGATCAGCGCACCGTCGCGGGCCAGCCGGTCCACCTCGCTCAACGGCAGCGGAGCCAGCCGGCCGGTCGTGGCGTCCAACACGGCCGGCCCGCGGCGGTTGACCTCACCGAGCCGCTGGAAGTACGCCGGGTAGGACCCCAGGCTGGCGAGCAGCTGGACGACGAAGGCGTCCTCGTCGACCGTGGCCAGGAGGGGATTCGTCGCCTTCTCCTGACCGATGGTGCTGCTGCGGGCCGCGCCGGGCGGTGCGGAGCAGAACGAGCCGGCGCCGTGGGTGGGCCACACCGCCACGTCGTCGGGCAGCGTGGCCAGCCGGCGCAGCGAGGCGTACTGGGCGCGGGCCAGGTCTTCGGTGCGGTCGGGGTCGACCAGGTCGGTGCGGGCGGCGGCACCGACGATCAGCGAGCCGCCGGTGAACACCCCGAGCGGGCGTTCACCGTCGGCGAGCAGGTAGGACAGGTGCTCGTCGGTGTGCCCCGGCGTACCCAACGCCCGCAGCGTCAGCCCGCCGAGGTCCACCTCATCACCGTCGGCGAGCCCGCGGTGCGGGAACTCGCGGTGCCCGGCGGCGGAGGCGAGCACCTGCGCGCCCGCGTCGTGGGCCAGTTGCACCGCCCCGGTGAGGAAGTCGGCGTGCAGGTGGCTGTCGGCGGCGTAGGCGATGGTCAGCCCGCGCTTGTTCGCCGCGGCGTGCACCGCCCGCAGGTCGCGGGACGCGTCGACGACCAGCGCCCGGCCGTCACCCAGGTCGACGAGCCACGTGGTGTTGCCCAGGCCGTCGTCGACGACGGGGACCAGCTCCGGTGCCATGCCTTGACAGTGCCGCCACCCCGATGCACTGTCAAGAGAATGCTTGAACAAGGAGGTCAGGGTGGGGACTCGACAGGCCAAGGACACGCTGTTCGATGCGTTGGCGTCGGTGGCGAAGGCGCTGGGAAACGGCCGGCGCGCCGAGCTGGTCGACGTGCTGGCCCAGGGAGAGCGCAGCGTGGAGGAGCTCGCCGGCGAGATCGGCCAGACCGTGGCCAACGCCAGCCAGCACCTGCAGGTGCTGTTGCGGGCCGGGTTGGTGCGCACCCGCCGCGACGGGCCACGGGTGTTCTACTCGCTGGCCAGCGAGGACGTGGGTGCGCTGTGGCGGTCCATGCGGGAGGTCGCCGGTGCGCACGTGTCCCGCATCGACGAGCTCGCTTCGGCCTACCTCGGCGACCGGTCGCAGCTGGCGACCATCGGCCGCGAGGAGCTGCTGGGACGGATGCGCGCCGGAGAGGTCGTCGTCCTCGACGTGCGCCCGCCGGCCGAGTACGCAGCCGGTCATCTGCCCGACGCGGTCAACGTGCCACCCGCCGAGCTCGAGGCCCGACTGGCCGAACTGCCAGCCGGGCAGCCGGTCGTCGCCTACTGTCGCGGTCCATTGTGCGCCTACGCCGACACCGCCGTCCGCGCGCTCAACGCGGCCGGGCGGCCGGCGCTGCGACTGGTCGACGGACTGCCCGAGTGGGCCGCCGCCGGCCTGCCCGTCACCCGAGCCACGGCATGACCGCCGCCTGGCAGCCGTCCGTCGCGGTCGTCGACGTCCCGGCGCTGCACCGCCGTGGCCTTCGGGTCCTCATGGTCTCCCAGCTGCTCGGCGGGGCCGGCCTGGCGGCCGGGGTCACCGTCGGCGCACTGTTGGCCGAGGACATGCTCGGCTCCACCCAGCTGTCCGGGCTACCTGCCGGCCTGTTCACCCTCGGCTCGGCCGGCGCAGCGCTGCTGGTCGGGCAGCTCAGCCAGCGGTCGGGCCGACGGCCTGGGCTGGCCGCCGGCTACTCGGCCGGCGCTGTCGGAGGCGCCGGCGTCGTGGCGGCCGCCGCGCTGGACAACATCTGGCTGCTGCTGATCAGCCTGCTGGTCTACGGCGCGGGCACCGCCACCAACCTGCAGGCCCGCTACGCCGGCGCCGACCTCGCACCGGCAGAGCGCCGCGGCGCCTCCATCAGCAGCATCCTCGTCGCCACCACCGTCGGAGCAGTCGCCGGACCGAACCTCGTCGACCCGACCGGCGACCTGGCGATCGCCTTGGGCCTGCCGGCCTTGAGCGGGCCGTTCCTGCTCGCCACCGTCGCCTACGCCGCCGCCGGCACTGTGCTGCTGAGCTGGCTGCGACCCGACCCACTGCTGACCGCCCGGGCCCTGGCCGCAGCCGACAGCGACCGGCCCACCGGCGACCAGAACCCCGCCGCGGTCCCGGAAGCCGCCAGCGGCTGGGACACCGCCGCGCTGCGGCTCGGCACCACCGCGATGGTCCTCACCCAGGTGGTCATGGTCGCGGTCATGACCATGACCCCGATCCACATGCGCGACCACCAACACGGCCTGGCCGCCACCGGGCTGGTCATCGGCGTCCACATCGGCGCCATGTAGCTGCCCTCCCCGGTCACCGGACGGCTCGCCGACCGGTACGGCGCCCGCCCCGTGCTGGCCGCCGGCGGCCTGGCGCTGCTCACCGCCGGCGGACTCGCGGCCACCGCGCCCGGCGGATCGGTCGCCCTGCTCGCCCTGGCACTGGCGCTGCTGGGACTGGGCTGGAACCTCGGCCTGCTCGGCGGCACCACCCTGGTTACCGCCGCGGTCCCGCTCGCCTTCCGCGCCCGCACGCAGGGGCGAGTCGACCTCGCCGTCGCCCTGGCCGGGGCCACCGGCGGCATGGCCAGCAGCATGGTCACCGCCGCGACCAGCTACGCCACGCTGAGCCTCTTCGGCGCAGCTGTCGCCCTCGTCGTGGTCCTAGTCGCGCTCCGCCCGGTGCAGCCGACGCACTGGTCGGCCACCACCGCGCCTGTCGGAACGGGAGGGGATTGACCGAGCCACTCGGCGCCGGCGATCGCAGCGGCGAAGGTCATTCTCCAGCGGGCTGTCCCGCGCCGGGCTGATGCAGGTCCTCATCCGCCGGACGGACGCGAGGCATGAGGAGGCAGCAACCGCCTACACATCGGCGGAATCGCGGGACACCCGTGGCGGGTGTCACGCGACACCGTGGTGGAGCGGGTGACAGAAATCGAACCCGCACAGTCAGCTTCGTGCGAGGTGTGCGGTGACGTGACCTGAGGCCAGGTAGTGGTCGGGGCCGATGACGGTGAACCCCATCAGGTCGATGGCCGGCCCAGTCGGCGCGAGCTCGCCCTCTGGGCCGACCTCGATGAGCCCCTCGTGGGTGGCTAGCAGGAGCGCACCGTCACCGGGGTCGACGGCCACGGCGTGCACGTGCCCGGACGGCAGGACGCCGGCCTCGGCCGATGGGGCCGCGGCGGGTGAGCCGGAGTCCGAGGAAGAGCAGTTAGCGGCAAGGGCGACCACGACGGCGCCTGCGGCAGTGGCGCGCAGCACCCGGCGCTGGTGGCGACGGACAGGAAAGGGAACGCGAAGAGCGCGCATGAAAGGACTCCGGAAGTGCGGGAAGGGGAGGGGTTCGCCCGGGACTGCGGGGCGGACAACGTGCCGCCCCGCCGTCGCAGGTGGTCAGCCGCCCAGCTCGTCCAGCAGCTGCTCCATCTCGGCGATCTCGGCACTCTGGCTGTCGCGGATGGACTCCGCCATCCCCAGCGCACCGGAGTTGCGGCCCTCGGCGGCCTCGGTCTGCGCCATCTCCACCGCGCCGGTGTGATGGGCGACCATCTGGGTGAGGAACAACCGGTCGAACTCGGCACCGGTCGCGTTCATCAGCGCCTGCATGTCCTGCTCGGACATCATCCCGCCCGAACCATGGTCCATGCCGGTCTCTTCGTCGGCGCCCCACTGCTCGAGCCCAACCGGACAGGATGTCGATCTCCGGTCCCTGCGCGGCCTCGATCCGGGCAGCGAGGTCGAGCACGCGGGGGTCGGCGGCGCGGCCTTCGGCCAGCTGCGCCATCTCGATGGCCGACTCGTGGTGCGGAAGCATCTCGGCGGCGAAGGTGACGTCAGCGTCGTTGAAGTCCGCCCCCGCGCCCGGCTCGGAGCCGGGCGCGGCGCCGGCCGAGGTGTCGCTGCTGCTCGTCGCGTTCTGGCCGGCGCCAGCGTCGTGGGACTCCGTCCTGGCGTGATCGCGGTGGGCCGCAGGGAGCGAGGCGTCGGTCGCCCAGGTAGCCAAGGACTGCGGTATCTCTGGTGACCACTGAACGCAACCACCCGAGGACGCGAAAACCGGGCTCGCATTTCTAAGGGGATCCGTCGGCCACTCCTGCGGGCGATACACGCTCGGCCAGGCAGCCGGCTTGATACCGACGGGGTGGAGTCAGCTTCACCGCTCTGACGACCAGTGGCCCGGCTGGCGCCGATCGTCGGGCGACGACGATCGGGACTAGCCGGGCCGGTGACTGCTGGATCAGCCGCGGCTCAGCAGCTTCTTGAACCAGCCGCCGGACCGCTCGGGGCGGGGGTGGCCCGGGCACCGCTGCGCGCTGGGAACGCGAGACATGACCTGGTCGACGTGCTGGCCGCATCCGGCCCAGGTGGTCTTACCGCAGGTCTTGCAGGTGACTGCTCGGCACATGATGGGTCTCCTCGTACTTGGTGGGTGGGGTGGCCGTCGGCCACAGGCTCAGTCGTGGGCGAAGCGGATGTTCGGCAGGACCCGGGTGAGCCACGCCGGGCTCCACCAGGCGGCCGCGCCGGTGAGCCGGAGCATCACGGGCAGCAGCACGAGGCGGACGAGGAAGGCGTCGAGCAGGACCGCGACGCCGAGGATGATGCCCATCTCCTTGGGCGGCAGCGGCCCGGACAGGGCGAAGGTGAAGAACACCGCGACCATGACCGCGCCGGCGGCGAAGATGACCCGGCCGGAGTGCGCCAGGGCGCCGATCATCGCCTCGCGCGGATCACCCGACCGCTCGTAGTGCTCCTTGGCGCTGGCCAGCAAGAAGACCGTGTAGTCCATCGCGATGGCGAAGATCATCGCGAAGAAGAACACCGGGGCCCAGGCGTCGAGGAAGCCCTGGCTCTCGAATCCGAAGAAGCCGGCCCCGAAGCCCTCCTGGAAGACCAGCCTGGCGACCCCGAACGCGGCCGCGGTGGAGAGCAGGCTGGCCAGCGTGCCCAGCAGCGAGATCAGTGGCGCCTGGAGTGCGATGAGCAGCAGCAGGAAGCCCAGTACCAGCACAACCCCGATCACCAGGGGGGTGGACTCGTCCAACTGGGACTTGAGGTCGAGGTTCTCCACCGGCGCACCGCCGACCAGCGCGGAGTCGGGCAGGTCGGCGCGCAGCCGGTCGACCAGCGCGGACAGCGCGGGGTCCGAGGGATCCATCGTGGGGACCGCCTGGATCATCGCCAGATCGGTGCCGTCCGACGCCGGCATCGCCGGCAGCACACCGGCGACGGCCGGGTCCTCCCCGAGCACGTCGGCAGCCGCCGAGGCGTCGGCCGGGTCGACGACGACCTGCAGCGTGCCGGGGGCGCCGTCGCCGAAGGCCTGCTGCACCTGGTCGTAGCCGACCCGGGCGCTGGCGTCGTCGGGAAGCACCTTGATCGAGGGCATCGCGGTCTGCAGGCCGATGATCGGCGCGGCGAGGGCCAGCAGGACGAGCAGCGAGCCGATGCCGTAAGCCAGCGGGCGCTTCCAGAGGCGTTCCCCCCACGCGGCGAACCGAGCGGAGCGGTGTTCCCCGGTGCGGACCCAGGGCAGTGCGATCCGGTTGATCTTCAGGTCCAGCTTGAACAGGACCAGGGGGAGCAGGGTCAGGGTGGCGGAGAGGACGAAGACGACGGCGAGCATGATGCCGCCGGCCATCGACCGGAACGACGGCGAGGGGACCAGCATCACCGCGGAGAGAGAAACGAGCACTGTCGCACCCGACAGCAGCACGGCCTTGCCGGCGGTGTCCATGGTCTCGGCGATCGCGCGCACCGGTGGCGCGCCCGCGCCCATCCGCGCCGCCCGGTAGCGCACCACCAGGAACAGGGCGTAGTCGATCCCGAGGGCCAAGGCGAACATCATCGCGAAGTTCATGGCCCAGATGGAGACCGGGACGAGCTCGTTGATGAGCACCAGCGAGCCGGCCGAGGCGACCAGGCCGGCCAGGGTGAGGATCAGCGGCAGGCCGGCGGCGACCAGCGCGCCGAAGGCGAGCACGAGGATGCCGAGGGTCACCGGCCAGGAAAGCATCTCCGATTTGAGCATCGCGTCGAGGTTGGCCTCGTTGAAGTCCGACCACAGCAGCGACGCCCCGGTCGGATTGACCTCCACCGACCCCGTGGACATCGCCTCCAGGGGCCCCTTGAGGTCGTCGGCGACCCGGACCATTTCGTTGGTGTCGGCGCCGGCTCCGGCGAGCAGGACGGCGGTGGTGCCGTCCGGGCTGAGCGTGGCGCCAGGTTGCGGCTGGACCACGGTGCCGATGCGGTCATCGGCGGCGAGCAGGTTGGTGGCCTGGGCGAGGACCTCGGCTCCTTCACCCTCGGTGACCGGGCCGTCGGTGCTGTTGACGACAACCTGGATCGCGGAGCTGGCGTTCCCACCGAAGTGGTTCACGGCGAGCTCGCGGACGGCGACGGACTCCGAGCCGTCGGCCTGCCAGCCGGCTCCGGACAGGGCGGCCTCGACGCGGGGGGCGAAGAAGCCGAGGCCGACGATGAGCAGCAGCCAGACGACGGTCGTCGCCTTGGCGTGTGCGGTGACCCAGACCCCCAGTCGGCCGAGCGGGCCTGGGCGGAACGTAGTGGATGGGAGGTCGGGCTGGCGGCTGGGGGCCGTCGTGGTCACTGGTAGGTCGCTTTCGTCCGAAGGGAAGGGTGGCGGCCGGTGACGGCCGCCGGGTCAGCGGGAGACGGAGTCGTCGTGCAGGCCAACGGCGTCGGCACCGGTGTCGGGGTCGCCGTAGCCGCCGTTGACCAGCACCGGGCGGCGGCCGGTGCGGGCGAGCATCGAGGCGGCGATGGAGGCGCGGTAGCCGGAGCCGCAGTACACCCAGACGTCGCCGTCGGGGACCTCGTCGATGCGGTCGGCCAGATCGTGGATGGGGATGTGCCGGGAGCCACGCACGCCGCCATCGGCGCGCTCGTCGTCGCGGCGGGCGTCGAGGACCACCAGGTCGGTGTCGGCGGCCATGGCAGCGGCAAGGCCGCTGAAGTCGCTGACCGGGTAGGAGGCCAGCTCCCTGCCGGCGGCCAGGGCCTCGGGGCTGCCGACCGCGGCGCCGGCGAGCCGGTCGATGCCGATGCGGACCAGCTCGCGGCGTGCGTCGGCCACCTGCTGCTCGGTCTCCCCGACCAGGGTGATCGGTGCCCCCCACGGGATAAGCCAGCCGACGTAGGTCACGAAGTTGGCGATCGCCAGCTCGAAGTTCAGCGCGCCCGGCAGGTGCCCGGCGGCGAACGCGGTCCGGCTGCGCAGGTCGATCACCCACTCGCCGGCGGCCAGCCGGCCGGTCAGCTCCTCGGGGTCGACCAGCCGCGGCATGGACAGGTCCACCGGCGCCGGGCCGGCGGCGTTGGCGGGGCCCATGTGGGCGTACCAGGCGGGGATTGCGGTGAGCCCGGCGATCAGCTGGTCGACGAAGGTCTGCTCGTCCTGGGTCAGCGCCGGGTTCGCCTGCGCCTGCTCGCCGACCGTGGAGGAGTCGCCGCTGGTCGGGGTGGCCGCGCAGAACGAGCCGAAGCCGTGGCTCGGGAACACCGGGGTGCCGGCCGGCAACTCGTCGGCCAGCCGGCGCACCGAGTGGTACTGCGCATGGGTCAGCTCGTCGGTGTGCTCCGGTCCGACCAGGTCAGTGCGGCCGGTCGCGCCATAGAGCATGGAGCCGCCGGTGAACACCGCCTGCACCGCACCCTCGGCGTCGGTGAGCACGTAGCTGACGTGGTGATGGGTGTGCCCGGGGGTGTGCATCACCCGCAACCGCATCGGGCCGGCGGCGAGCACGTCGCCGTCGGCGGCCGGGGTCCGGTCGAAGGCGACGGTGTCCCCGGCGGGAAGGGCGTAGTCGGCACCGACGGTGCGGGCCAGGTCCAGCGATCCCGCGACGAAGTCGTTATGGATGTGCGTGTCGGCGACGAGCGCGATCCGGACGTTCCGCTTCTCGGCCAGTGCCAGCACCCGGTCGATGTCGCGCTGCGGGTCGATAACCACGCCGACACCATTGGCGCTTACCAGGTAGCTGCGGTCGCCGAGGCCGGTGGTCTCGATCATGTCGATCTGCACAGGGAGCTCCTAAATACGGTACGGGGCACGGGTATAAGCGACTGAAATGGAATCGGTCAGACGGTGGGCCGACCCTCGGCGGCCCACTCCGTCATGCCGCCGTCGAGGTTGGCAACGTCGTAGCCCTGCCCGGCGAGGAACTGGGCGGCCTGCGAGCTGCGCCCCCCGCTGCGGCACACGGTGATGATCGGGCGGCTTCGGTCGAGCTCAAAGGCACGGGCGGGTAGTTGCCCCAAGGGGATGTGGGTGCTGCCGGCGATGCGGCCCTCGGCGAGCTCGGAGGCCTCGCGGACGTCGAGCAGGACGGCCTCGGTGCGGTCAGCGGCTTGAGCGGGGGTCAGCTGGGGAATCTGGGCGTTCATGGCGTACTCCTAGTGTCGGCGACGGTCAGGCGAGGGTCAGGAACAGGCGCTCGAGCTCGCGCAGGTCGACCTCGCGGGTCTGGTCGTCCTCGGCGGTCGAGCAGTGGCGCATCCCGGTGGAGATGACGGCGAAGCCGGCCTTGTTCAGCGCCTTGGACGCGGCGGCCAGCTGGGTGACCACGGCCGAGCAGTCCCGGCCTTCCTCGATCATGCGGACGATGCCGTCGATCTGACCCTCGATGCGGCGGAGCCGCTTGACGACGTCGGTGAGCTCGTCCTGGGGGATGTCCATGACGTCCAACGTACATACCCCCCGGGGTATGCGCAACCGGGCGTGAGAGACCACCGCGGTTGCTGGGGATCGGACCGGGTGTGGTCGCGCTTAGCCAAGACCGCCGCCAGCGCGAACATGCGGGGAGTCGCCGGTCCGGTGCCCGTGGAGCTGGTCGCTGCCCCGCCCGACCGCATCGGCGGGTCCCCGCGGTCGGTGTCACAACCAAGCTGCCGCCGACCCCTGCGCGCTGGACGTGGCATACGTCAATTCTTCGGCGCCGGGCAGTCTGGGGCTTCGGGCGGAGATGTAGTGCTTCAGCAGCCGTCCAGGGCGTTGACCGAGACGAGCAGGTCGAACTGCGCGGCTTGGCCCAGACCCAGCCGGGTCGAAGATGACATGTCGCCGCTTACGGCTCGACCGGAGTATCCAGTCGGGGCCGTGCGCTGTCGCCGGGAACCGCGGCTCATGAGCGGATCACCGTCCGGTACGGGTTCGTCAGGCGCTGCGACGCTGGTCGGCGAGGTCGGTGTGCACCTGGTCCATGTCCAGCCCGCGCACCGCGGTGGCGAGTTCCTCGAGCGCCTCGGCGGGCCGGGTTGTGCGAAGACGAGGACGCCGTCGCGGAAGGCCATCAGGGTCGGGATCGACCGGATCCCGGCAGCGGCGGCCAGCTCCTGCTCGGCCTCGGTGTCGACCTTGCCGAAGACGATGTCGGCGTGCTGCTGCGCCGCGGCCTTGAAGACCGGGCGAAGGCCCGGCAGGGGGCGCGCCAGCCGGCCCAGAAGTCGACCAGCACGATGCCGTCACGGCTGCCGTAGCCCTTTCGTTGTCTGATACCCGCGAGGGTATAAACCGGAGAGGAGGGCACCTGTTCCCCGGCGGTCAGCCGAGCAGCGAGATCAGGCTCGACGTGGCGGTGTAGCCGGCGACGGCGACGAGCAGGATGGCGAAGGCGCGGGTGAGGGTCGCGCCGGAGACGCGGTCGGCGACCACCTTCCCCCCGAATGAGCCGGCGACGGCGGCCAGCGTGAAGGGGATGATCACTGCCCAGTCGAAGTGTGCCGTGCCGGCGCGGGCAAGCAGCGCGCCGGCGGAGTTGATCGAGATGACGACCAGCGATGTGGCGACCGCCTGCGGCATGGACATGCCTAGGGCCAGGGTGAGTGCCGGGACGATCACGAAGCCCCCGCCGACGCCGAAGAAGCCGGTCATGAAACCGACGAGCAAGCCGGCGCCCACGATCCGTCCGATCTTCCCGGGGGTCCAGCGTCGTGCAGGGTGCGGAGCGTCGCCCTCCTGCGGCGCGGGGTCCTCGCTGCGGCTGTTGGCGAGCATGCCCACGGCGGCGACGACGATCACCGCGGCGAAGGCGAGCAGGAGGACATCGGGGTCCACGAGCCGGTTGACCGCGGTCCCGGCGAAGCCGGCTGCGATGCCGGTGACCCCGAAGGCGACGCCGACGCCCCAGCGCACCCGCCCACTGCGGGCGTGGCCGAGCGCGGCGATGACCGAGGTGAGGCCGACGATGAACAGGCTGCTGGTCGTGGCCGCGCGGGCGTCCTGGCCGATGACGTAGACCAGGGCGGGCACGGTGAGGATGGATCCGCCGCCGCCCAGTGCGCCCAGGCTCAGGCCGATGAGCAGGCCGAGCCCGAGCGTGGCGGCGACGATCACGCGACGGTGCCCGGCTTTCCGTGGTCGGTGACGACCGGCAGGCCGGCCTGGGTCCACGCCTTCATGCCGCCCGCCAGGTTGTGCACCCGCACGCCCGCGGCGGCCAGCGCGTCGGCGGCCTTGCCCGAGCGGTTGCCCGAGCGGCAGACGGCGATGACCGGCCGGTCCTGCGGGACCGCCTCCGGGGTGAGGAGACCGAGCGGGAGGTGCTCGGCCTGCGGGGCGTGGCCCGCTGCCCACTCCTGTGGCTCTCGGACGTCGAGGAGCACGGCCTCGCCCCGCTCGAGGAGCTCGGCTGCGCGGCCGGGATCCAGGTCGGGGAGCCGGTTGGTGTAGGACGGCTCGGTCATCGTCGTTCCTTCCTGGGG
Organism: Blastococcus sp.; assembly: GCA_042090795.1. Lineage (GTDB taxonomy): Bacteria > Actinomycetota > Actinomycetes > Mycobacteriales > Geodermatophilaceae > Blastococcus. The sequence goes on from JBELIQ010000010.1 coordinate 39,569, forward strand.
GTCAGCCGAAGCTCGGCGTGAGCGCTGAGGTGGAGAAGTCACCGCTGGGCGGCTCGGCCGCTCCCGGCCGGGGGTCCAGCGTGCTGATTAGGGCAAAACGGTCGGCCCGGATCAGGGTGTGCCGCCACTCGATGGGGACGCCGGAGCTCGTTCCCGTTCGCTCGACGGAGAACACCGCCGACGGCGGCTGCAGGCCGAGAGCGTCGTGCTCGGCTCTGCTCGGGATCATCGCCCGAACGGTCTCCTGCCCGCCCGTGACGGCGATGCCCGTTCGCGCCAGCTCCTCGTAGAGGCTGGTGCGCCGGAAGTCGATGTCCAACAGCGGTTCGCCGACGGACGCAGGGAGCCAGACGCGGTCGAGGGCCAGTGGCCGGTCGTCGGCCAGGCGCAGCCGCTCGAGGTGGACCAGGGGCGTCGACTCCTCCAGTCCCAGTCGGGGGGCGATGACGCCGTCCGCCCGTACGGTCAGCACGCGCACCACCGACGTCTGCGCCAGCCCGCAGGCCTCGACGGAGGAGAACAGCGAGTAGGCGATCCCCGTGGGCTGGGCGATCACCGGCTGTGTTTCCGCGAGTCGGGGGCGCCTGCCGCGCCCCGTGGTGATCACCCCGTCCGTCCGGAGCTGGCGGAGGGCTTCGCGGACGGTGTGCCGGCTCACGGCGTACTGACGGCCCAGTTCGAGTTCGCCGGGTAGTCCAGAGGCGAAGTCGCCACGCTCGAGGCGGGTCCGCAAATCCGCTGCCAGTTGGCGCCACAAGGCGGCGCTCGCAGCCTTGTCCAAAAGCCCGAACGGCGCTGAAGCAGTTGTTGTCCGGCTCATGTCTATCTCCCGAGCGCGCCGATGGGCAGGTGTGCGGCGGAACGCCTGGAACGATGCTCGCGATCGACACCGCGCCTACCTGTACGGTCAACTGTAGATCACCTGACCGTACAACTATCGAGGATCTTTCATGACGGCGTCGATCCCCCGGAAGGCATCCGCTCCCGAGGCCGATTCCGCGTCGGCTCACCGGGTCGTCTGGCAGCTCGTGGACGGGGAAGCGGGCGTGCACGAGCGGCTGCTGCGGCAGGCCGCGAACCTGCTTGCCGACTTGCGGCCGGCCGACGTCCAGATCGAGGTGGTCGCGCACGGTGCCGGGCTCGACCTCCTCCTGACGCCGGGACGTATCGCCGACCTGATGCATGACCTCCAGGAGCTGGGCGTTGTCTTCGTGGCCTGCGACAACACCCTGCGGAGCCGCGGATTGACGGCCGTGGACCTGGTCGAGGGGGCGCGGACGACACCGTCGGGTGTCGGGCATCTCGTGCGTCGGCAGCAGGTCGGCTGGAGCTACCTGCGCGCGTGACGAACGACCGCTGCCGCGACCGAGCGAGATCCGACCGCAGAGGGGAACCCATGGCCACCAGTCCAGACCGTCGCTCTACCGGCACCGCCGGCTCCGGAGCGGGGCGTCCGAGCGCCGCCCGGGCGCTGCGGGGACCCTTGATCGCCCTCGTAGCGGTCCTCGTGCTCGGCGTCGTCGCCGTCGTCTGGGGGCTCGGCAGCGGGAACGATGCGACCGATGGGTCCACCGCGGTGGCGGACGTGCAGCAGGACAGTGTGCAAGGGCAGGGGGAGCCGGCCGACACGCAGGCCCGGCGGGTTCCCGGCGACCCGCTGGCACAAGGGGACGCCGACGCGCCGGTCGTCCTGGTCATGTGGGAGGACTTCCAGTGCCCCTTCTGCGCGAAGTTCGCCCAGGAGACCAAGCCCGTGCTCGTCGACCGCTTCGTCGAGGACGGCATCCTCCGGCTGGAGTGGCGGGACTTCCCCTACTTCGGTGAGCAGTCGGTCCAGGCGGCACGGGCCGCGCGGGCAGCGGGGGAGCAGGACGCCTTCTGGAAGTTCCACGACGCGGCCTACGCGCTGGGCTTCCCGCCGAACAGCGGCCAGCTGACCGACGAGGTGCTGATCGGTCTCGCTCGCGATCTCGACCTGGACGTCGAGCGGTTCACCGCAACCATGCAGTCGCAGGAGACGCTCGACGCGGTCACCGCCGACTTCCAGGAGGGCCAGCAGCTCGGCATCTCCGGGACGCCCGCCTTCCTCCTGAACGGCCGGCCGATCATGGGCGCGCAGCCCACCGACACCTTCGTCGCGGCGATCGAGCAGGCGGCCGACGAGGCCGGGGCCGATGGGTGAGCTGGGGCTTGCGGCCGCGTTCCTCGGTGGCGCGCTCACGCTGATCAGCCCCTGCAGTGCGCTCCTGCTGCCGTCGTTCTTCGCCTACGCGTTCGCGCACCCGCGGGAGCTGCTCGCCCGGACCGTCGTCTTCTGGCTGGGCCTCTGCCTCACGCTGGTGCCCCTCGGGGTGGGATCGGCGCTGGTCTCGACGCTCTTCTACGGGCACCGGGAGGTGCTGATCGCCGTCGCCGGGTGGACGATCATCGGCCTCGGGGTCGTGCAGCTGCTCGGCGGCGGGTTCGGTCTGCCCGGAGCTGACCGGCTCCGGGCCCGGGTCGTCACCCCGGGCCGAGGCCGTGGGTGGCCGGGGACCTTCGCGCTGGGTGCGGTCTACGGCCTCGCCGGGTTCTGCTCCGGACCGATCCTTGGCGCCGTTCTCACGCTCGCCGCGACCGACGGGGGCGTGGTGGGCGGAGGGATCCTGCTGGCCGTCTACGCCCTCGGGATGGCGGCGCCGATGTTCGTGCTCGCGCTGCTGTGGGACCGGTTCGACCTCGGGCGGCGCCGGTGGCTGCGTGGCCGCACGGTGCGCATCGCCGGCCGAGACCTGCACACGAGCCAGCTGATCTCCGGCGCGCTGTTCGTCGCCATCGGCTGGCTGTTCCTCCGCTTCGACGGAACCGCCGGCATCACCGGCGTCCTCGGGTTCGGGGACACCACGGACCTCGAGTTCGACGCGCAGAGCTGGATCGCCGAGCTGTCGGCGCGCAACCTCGACGTCTGGTTGCTGGCGGCCGCCGCGGCGCTCCTCCTCGGCATCATCGCGCTCCGCCTGCACCGGATCCGCAACCAGACCACCGATGCCCGCCCTGACGACGACACCATCGAAGCGCTCGAGCGACAGGAGTCCCGATGACCTCGATGTACCTGGCGCTCCGGGCTTGGGACCGCCGCCGCTGGCTCACCGCGCTCGCGATGACCGCCGTGGGCGTGCTGGTGGTCGCCGTCCCGACCGACCTCATCGACACGCCGGCCTTCAGCCGGGAGGTGCCACCCACGTGGTGGTCCTGGCCCGCGCTGCTGACGAGCGCGGCGCTCGCCGGGCTGCTCGTAGCCACCTACGTGCGGGAGCCGGGTTCACCGGACCCGCCTCCGGCCGAGGGCGAGCGCCGGTCGCATTGGGAGGGCGGTGCCGGCGGACTGCTGACCTTCTTCGCCGTCGGCTGCCCGGTCTGCAACAAGCTCGTCCTGCTGGCCCTGGGCGCCAGCGGCGCGATGACGTACTTCGAGCCGGTGCAGCCCGTCCTCTCCGTCCTCGCGCTGCTCCTGCTGGCGTGGGCGCTGACCCGCAGACTGCGGGGGCAGGTCGCCTGCGCCGTGCCGGCACGGCCGCACGCCGGCGCGGTCCGCTGATGCCGACCGGACCTGGTCGAGAGGAGTGACATGGAAGCCGCTGAGTGGGACCGGCGCTACGCCGAGGCGCGGCAGTGGTCCGTCGAACCGAACCGCACTGCCGCCGAGCTAACCGCGGGGCTGCCCCCCGGGCGGGCGCTGGACGTCGCCGCGGGTGAGGGACGCATGGCGCTGTGGCTGGCCGGCAGGGGATGGGAGGTCGACGCGATTGACTTCTCGGCCGTCGGTCTCCGGCGGGGGCAGGAGAACTCGCCGCCAGGGGCGCGCGTCACGTGGCGGGTCGAGGACGTGCTGACCACCGATCTCGGCTCCGTGGAGTTCGACCTGGTGCTGGTGCTGTACCTGCACCTTCCGCGCCCCCAGCTGGTCGACGTCCTCGCACGGTCCGCCGACGCCGTCCGCCTGGGCGGGCACCTGCTGGTCCTCGGCCACGACCGGGAGAACCTCACTCGCGGCATCGGCGGCCCGCAGGACCCCGACGTGCTCTACGACCCCGAGTTGCTCGGCGGGACGGTCCCGGGCTGGAGCAACTCGCGCCTCGAGCGGATCGATCGGGACACCGACTCCGGCACCGCCGTGGACACGCTGCTCTTCGCGCAGCGTCCTTGACGACGGTGTAGATCCGCGCCGAGGGGCTATGACCGCCCGCAACTCTCATCAGGAGGAACTCCATGGTGTCTGCGAACGAGGCGGGTCGTGTCCGTGCACTGCTTCCGGCAGCCGGCCGCGGAGCGGCCGCCGGTCTGGTGGGGGTGGCCGTGATGACGGCAGCCGAGAAGCTCGAGCAGGCCGTCACCCGCCGGCCCAACTCCTACATCCCTGCCCGGACCCTGCTGGCCCTGCTCGGCCGCCATCCGTCCGACGCCGACCGGCCGACCGGCTGGAACTGGGCGATGCACTACGGAACCGGGGCCGCGCTGGGAGCCTTGCGCGGCGTCTGGGCTGCGGTCGGGCTCCGTGGCCCGCAGGCGCACGTGGCGCACACCATCGTGCGGCTGTCGACCGACCAGACGCTGGAGAACACCACCGGGGTGGGGGCCCCGCCGATGGTCTGGCCCCGGAAGGAGCACATCGTCGACGTCCTGCACAAGGCCGTCTACTCGGTCACGACCGGGCTGATCGCCGAGCGGTGGATCCCGCCCTCCCTGCAGTCCCGTCGCGGGCTGACCAGCCACTGACGCAGAAGGGAACGGTATGACGGGCACGGAGACCCGGCCGGTCACGGAGGACCGCCGCCGATCGGTGCTGACGGGCATCATGCTCGGTATCGCGATCATGGCTGCGGTCGACGAGATCGTGTTCCATCAGATGCTGAGCTGGCACCACTTCTACGACCGGTCGACCCCCGACATCAGCCTGCTGTCGGACGGGTTGCTGCAGACGGTCTACCTGGTGCTGCTGGTCGCCGGGTTCTTCTGGTTCGCCGACCTGCGCCGCCGCGGGACCCTGGCGCGGCGGTCGGCGTGGGGAGGCTTCGTCCTCGGCCTGGGCGCCTTCCAGTTGTTTGACGGGATCGTGGACCACAAGCTCCTGGATCTGCACGAGATCCGCTACGGCGTCGACGTGCTGCCCTACGACCTGGCCTGGAACGGCGCCGCGCTGGTGTTACTGCTGGTGGGCGCAATCATGCTCTGGCGGTCCCGGGACGAGGGGCGGACCCGGGCCGACCGGCGGTGAGCACGCTGGGCGGAGCCGCCGTGCTGGCGCACGGCGGTTCGCACGGGGCGGGCTCCTCCGCGGCGGCGTGGCTGCTGCCGGTACTGGTCACCGTCGTGCTCGGCGCCGGCTACCTGACCGGCGTCGTCCGGCTGCGCGGGAGCGGCCGTAGCTGGAGCGGTGGACGGACAGTGAGCTTCCTGCTGGGGGCCGCCCTGATCGGCGCCGCGCTGTCTCCGGCTGTCGACGCCGGCACAGCAGGCGGGGACATGGCTCAGCACCTGCTGCTGGGCATGTTCGCGCCCATCGCCCTGGTGCTGGGCGCCCCGCTGACCCTGCTGCTCTCCGGCCTGCCCGTGTCCGCCCGACGACCGGTGGCCGTGCTGCTGCGATCCCGGGCGCTGCACGCGCTGTCCCACGTGGCCACCGCCGCGGTGCTCAGCGTCGGCAGGTTGTACCTGCTCTACCTGACGCCGCTGTACGCCCTCAGCGCCCGGTCGGAGGTCGTGCACCACCTGCTGCACCTGCACTTCCTGCTGGCCGGGTACCTGTTTGCCTGGGCGGTGGCGGGCCCCGATCCCGCGCCGCGCCGCCCCGGCATGGCGGTCCGCCTGGCCGTCCTCGTCGCCGCCGGCGGCTTCCACGCCTTCCTGGCCAAGCTGCTCTACTCCCGTGCGCCAACTCTGCCGGTGGGCGGGGGGCACGACGCCGCGGAGGTCGAGGCCGCCGCACAGTTGATGTACTACGGCGGCCACGTCGCGGACCTCCTGCTGCTCGTCGCGCTGTTCACCGCCTGGTACCGCCGCACCGGGCGAGTACCCGCCCGGGTGCGGACCGCGACGTCGAGCAGCGCTCCCGCCGCTGTGTGAGTACGCGGCGCGTGCCACAGCGGAGCGAGCGTCGTCAGAAGGGGACGGCTGCCCGGTGCGTGTCAGCGACGGCGGAGGCCAGGCGCCGCCATCGCGATCGGCGGGCCGGGGCAGAGCTGTTCTCAGCCGGCGTGGCGGCGGGGGTGGCCGCCTCGACTGCTCGGGCGAGCGGCAAGGGTGTGGGAACGGGCGCGGCGATCTCGGTCAACGGGGTTCCTTCGACTGGCGTGCGGGCGGACACGGGTCCGCTGAGCGTCGGCTCAGCGGGAGGGCGTGCCGCCCGGACACAGTCGGTCGTCGACCGCGAGGGGGGTGACCGCGAACAGGCACACGCGGAACGCGGGCCGACTCGTGACATAACCCCAGTACATAGGTCGAGATTACGCAGAGAGCGAGGATCGGGGCAACGTCGCAGGTCAAGCGAACGGCCGCCGTGCCACGCCGGCACGGGTTCTCCGGCGGTACGAATGCGGCGACGTGGGTACCGATGCCGAGACCTCGTCGCACCGACCGGCGGTCCGGGCCGGTGGGCCGCTGAGCTGGCGTCGGGCGGCGTCCCGGAAGGAGTCCCCATGGAGTACCGACGAACCCTCGACCTCGCTCTCCCGTTCGCGGAGGCGGTGACACGCACAAAGGAAGCCCTGGCCGAGCAGGGCTTCGGCATTCTCACCGAGATCGACGTGCAGGCCACTCTGCGTCAAAAGCGGGGAGTGGAGATGGAGCCCTATCTGATCCTGGGCGCCTGCGCCCCGGACCTGGCGCAGCAGGCGCTGGAGGTGGAGCACGGCGTCGGCGTGCTCCTGCCCTGCAACGTCGTGGTCAGCCAGGCCGGGGACGGCTCCACGGTGCAGGTTCTCGACCCGCAGACCATGGTGTCGATGACCGGCCGGCCGGAGCTGCAGCCGATGGCCGACGAGGCCGGTCGTCGCCTGGACGCGGCGCTGACCGCGCTCAGGAGCTGAAGCCCGTCGTTCGGGTTTGCACACCCTACGGGGTAGGGAAGGACGACGAGCATGTTCGACTTGCAGACGATCGAGACCTCCAGCCTGGGCGACCGGAGCTACCTCGTCGACGACGGCGAGGTAGCCATCGTGATCGATCCCCAGCGTGACATCGACCGGGTGCTTGACCTGGTCGCTGGACGGGACGTGCGGATCACCCACGTCCTCGAGACCCACGTCCACAACGACTACCTGACCGGCGGCCCAGAGCTCGCCCGGCAGGCAGGGGCGGCCTACGTCATGCCGAGCGGGAGCGACGCGGAGGTCGACCACATCGCGGTGTCCGACGGCGAGGTGATCGAGGCCGGCCGGATGCGCCTGAAGGTGCTGCACACTCCCGGGCACACCCATCACCACGTCAGCTACGCCCTGGCCGATGGCGACGGCACCGTGCAGGCTGTGTTCACCGGCGGATCGATGCTCTACGGGGCCACCGGCCGCACCGACCTGGTCAGTCCCGAGGCCACCGACGAGCTGACCCACGCGCAGTACCACTCGGTGCGGCGACTGGCTCGTGAGCTGCCGGCCGAGGCTCAGGTGTTCCCGACCCACGGTTTCGGCAGCTTCTGCTCGGCGACCCCCACCAGCGGGACGTCGTCGACCGTCGGTGAGCAGCAGCGCGTCAACCCCGCGCTGACGCAGGCCGAGCAGGAGTACGTCGACACCCTGCTCGCGGGGCTGGACGTCTACCCCGCCTACTACGCACGCATGGCCCCGATCAACCGACGGGGACCCGCGCCGGTCGACCTCTCCCGTCCGGAGCGGGTCGACCCGGCGGACTTGCGCCGGCGGATCGAGGCCGGCGAGTGGGTGGTCGACCTGCGCGAGCGCACCGCCTTCGCGGCCGGGCACCTGACCGACTCGATGAACGTCGAGCTCGGCACCAACTTCGTGACCTACCTCGGGTGGCTCTACCGCTACGGCGAGCCGCTGACCCTGATCGGGGAGAGCGAGGAGCAGGTGGCCGAGGCGCGCCGCGAACTGGTGCGGATCGGCGTCGACGAGTTGGCCGGCGCTGCGATCGGGGACATCGAGTCGCTCGCCGACGGGCAGCCGTTGCGCTCGTATCCGGTCAGCGACTTCGCCGGCCTGGCCGAGGCGATGGAGCGCGGGCCGGTGCAGGTCCTCGATGCCCGGCGCAACGACGAGCGTGCGAACGGCTTCGTCCGCGGTTCGCAGCACATCCCGCTGCACCAGCTCGCCGACCGGCTCGACGAGGTGCCGCAGGGCGAGCTGTGGGTCTACTGCGGCTCGGGCTACCGGGCATCGATCGCCGCCTCGGTGCTGGACCGACCCGGCCGATCCGTCGTCCTGATCAACGACTCCTACGACGCCGCTGGGAAGGCGGGGCTGGAGGAGTAGCCGGCTTCCGAGGGCGCGACCGGCTGAGCCGAGCTGCGGGTTCGTCTGGTCAGCGGGAGCCGGCCGCTGCGAGGGCGCGCTCGGCCGCGTCGGGCCCCGGCTCCAGCCCGGCGAAGTCCCCGCGGAGGGCCGTGATGGCGGTGCGCTCGGCGTCCATCTCGTTACGCGACCGGGCGCCGAGGGCGCGGAAGACGGCGATCGGCGGGCACCAACCCTGACGGCGTGCTGCAGCAGAAACGCAGGCACCACGCCGGCGAGCACGAGCCACCTCGTGGAGCGCGTGGCGGAAAGCAGGACAGCCACGAGCATCAACGTGGCGGCATTCGCTTCGAGCTTGCAATCGACGTCCCACTTCCGGTCCAGGCCGTACAGGTGCTGGGAAACTGTTTCCCGCGGCGCCGTCGCGTACCGGGCGATCCGTCCAGCCGCTCACGTTCGAGGCGCTCGGTGAGACGTTGTGGGGCGTGACGGGACGCCGTGCCCCTCGCACGTGTCGGTGAAACCACCCGGAAGCGGACGCGCGGCGGCCCGCGGCCGGTGGGACCGGCGCGGGCAGCGTGGAGTCTGGTGCTCAGGCGAGGGAGAGGAACAGCTTCTCGAGCCGGGCACGGTCGAGGACGTCGCCGTCTTCGCCCGCGGTGATGCACTGCTCGAGGCCCGTGGCGATGATCGCGAACCCGGCCTTATCGAGGGCGCGGGATACGGCGGCCAGCTGCGTCACGACGTCCTCGCAGTTGCGCCCCGCTTCGAGCATGCGGATCACGCCCGCGATCTGGCCCTCGGCGCGGCGGAGCCGCTTGATGACGTCGCCGACGACCTGAGCGTTCTCCAGCTGCATGTCCTGCATCCTCTCGTGGCCACCCGAGATACCGGGGTGGGTACTGCTCAGACAAGTATCGGGGAGCGCGCCCCATTCCCGGAGGCACCCTCCCCGATACGAGTCATTCGCGGCGGCTGCGTCGCTGTGCTGCTGCCGCGCGGCTCGCCACGAGCGCCGAGCGGGAGCCACCTCGACGACAGGTCAGGTGGCGGACTCGACCGGACGACCGGCCTCGATCCAGGCGCCGGTGCCGTCGGTCACGCTCGTGGCGTCGATGCCGACGGCGCGCATGAGCTCGGTGGCCTGGGCGCTGCGCCCACCGGCCTGGCAGATCACGTAGACGGGCTGGTCCTTGGGCAGCTCCGGCAGGCGGTCCGGCAGCGCGCTCAGCGGCACGTTCTGGGCGCCCGGCACATGGCCGGGGCGGTACTCGCCGGCCTCGCGGACGTCGACGACGAGGGCGTCACCCTGCGCGAGGCGGTCGGCAAAGGTGTTCTGGTCGATCTCGGGGATCACGTCAGCTCCTGGTAGTCGGTTCTTGGCAGGTACCCTGGGGGGTATGTCGGTCTTAACGGCCCCAGGCTTCACCGCATTCCCCCGGGGGTACCTTTGACCGGGTGGCTGACGCGCACCGTCGCGCCGTCGCGCCGTGACGAGGGCGGTCGATGGCGACGGAACAGCGGCGGCAGGCCTGAGGTCGCGGTGATGGTGGGAACAGACGACGGAGATGCGGGGACCAGCGTGGAGATCGGGCAGCACCTCAGCGCCGGTCCCGGTGGACCGGCGGGAGTGGGCAGTGGGTGGACCAGCACCACCGCCTGGCTGGTGGCCGGAGCGGTTCTCGCGCTCCTCGTCCTCGTCACCTGGCGGATCGCCGCACCCGGTCGGCGGCAGGGGAAGTGGCGGGGGCGGGGAGCGGAGCTGGCGCTGCGGCGTTACGAGCTTCGCTCGCCTCGGCGCGGCCGGTCGACCGGGCCAGAACTCGAAGGTCCGGGCAGTGGTCCCGACGAGCCCGGTCCATGGCAGAGCAGAATCGAATGAGGGAGAGGTAGCGCGATGGGCTCCGGGATGGGCATGGGATGGGGCTGGCTGTTCTGGCTGGTGATGGTGGTGGGCGTGATCCTGCTGGTCGTGGTCGCCGTCCGGGCGCTGGGCGGAGGGGTCACGCGCGGCGCCGGTAGCAGTCAACCGGCGGCGCGGAGCCGGGCGCGGGAGCTCCTCGACGAGCGCTACGCCCGCGGCGAGCTGACCACCGAGGAGTATCGGGAGCGGCTGCAGACGCTGGGAGACGATTCGTAGTGCAGCCGATCAGTCGACGGCGGGCGCTGCAGCTCGGGGGTCTGGGCCTGGCCGGCGTCGCCCTGGGTGGCACGGGGCTGGCCTGGTCGCGCGAGTCGGTGCTCGATCCGCGGACCGGTGCGGACTGGTCGGAGCCGAAGCTGCTGAGCAGCGAGAATGGCTTGCTCCGGGCCCGTCTCGAGGCCGCCGAGGGGCCACTGACCATCGCCGGCCGGGAGGCGACCGCCTACGGCTACAACGGCGGTCTGCCGGGGCCCACCCTGCGCCTGCGCCCGGGGGACCGGTTGCAGGTGCAGCTGGTGAACCGGCTGGACGCGGTGACCAATTTGCACGTCCACGGCCTCTACGTCTCCCCGGAGGGCAACGGGGACAACGTGTTCGTCGCCGTGCAGCCGGGGGAGTCCTTCGACTACGACTACCAGCTGCCCGACGACCATCCGCCCGGGGTGTACTGGTACCACCCGCACCACCACGGGATGGTCGCCGACCAAGTCTTCGGCGGCCTGTACGGGGCGATCATCGTGGAGGACCCCGACGAACCGCCGGTCACCCGGGAGCGGGTCCTGGTCGTCTCCGACATCACCCTCGACGACGCCGGCCGGCTGCGGCAGCCCTCCACCATGGCCCGGATGATGGGCCGCGAGGGCGAGCTGGTTCTCGTGAACGGGCAGGTGCGGCCCGCGCTGACCGCCCGCCCCGGGGAACGGGAACGGTGGCGGATCATCAACGCCTGCTCCGCCCGCTATCTGCGACTGCGCCTGGACGGGCAGCAGATGCAGCTCCTCGGCATCGACTCCGGCCGCTTCCCGCAGCCCCGCGACCTGGACGAGGTGGTGCTAGCCACCGGCAACCGGGCCGACCTGCTGGTCACCGCCGCCGAGGGCGCCAGCACCCTGGACGGCCTCGCCGTCGACCGGGGCTCGGCGGGCATGATGGGCGGATCAGGCACCCCGTCCGGGAACGTGGGTGCCCTGGCGACGCTGCAGGTGACCGGGACCCCCGGGCCGGAACTTCCGGCGATGCCGGCCCAGCCCGCCCCGGTGGATCTGCGAGGCGTCGAGCCCGCCGCCCGGCGCCGGCTGACCTTCGCCATGGGCATGGGAGGGGCCGGCATGAGCTTCACCATCGACGGCAAGGAGTTCGACGCCCAGCGGATCGACCAGACCGTGCAGGTCGGGACCGTCGAGGAGTGGACGCTCACCAACGCCTCCTCCATGGACCACCCCGTGCACCTGCACGTGTGGCCCATGCAGATCGTGGCCGAGGCCGGTCGCCCCGTGGACGGGGTGATCCGGCAGGACGTCGTCAACGTCCCGGCCAGGAGCGATGTCACCGTCCGAGTGGCCTTCGACGAATTCGGTGGGCGCACCGTCTACCACTGCCACATCCTCGACCACGAAGACAACGGCATGATGGGCGTCGTGGAGGCGCAACGCGCTTCCTGACAGGCGAGCGCGCAGTTGCCGTTGCGGCGACAGCAGGGACTCTGGCGATCCGAGGTCGCCGGTCGACGAGAGGGATGCCAGATGCAGCGTCAGGACAGGACCCGGCAGCATCAGCCGCGCAGCGTGCCGTGGCCACTCGACGGTGAGCAGGACGTCGTCGCCGTCGACACGACGTGGGGCATCGTGCAGCGGCTGCACGCCGCCCCCGACGTGCCGACGGTCGGCGAGCTGGAACTGGTGGAGATGATGAACGCAGGAGCTGTACTGATCGACTGCCGGACCGCCGGCTCCTACGGAGGTCGCACGATCCCGGGATCGGTGCGCATCCCGCACGACGAGATCGTGAACCGGCAGGCCGAGCTGGACCGGCAGCGGCTCTCGATCCTGTACTGCAACGGTCCCCAGTGCCCTCAGTCGCCGCACGCCATCCGCAGCCTGCTCGGGGCCGGCTACCCCGCCCGGGCCCTCGCGTACTACCGCGGCGGCATGCACGACTGGGTGACCTTGTCGATGCAGACGGAGCAGCTGTCCGACTGACGCCGGCCCCGTCCGGGCGTGCTCGAACGCAGACCCACGCACACTGAACGCCGAGGAGCGACGCTCACGTCTCGGCCGGGACGCGACCTCGATGCGGATGTTCTGATGCCTCGTCGCTCGGCCCCTCCCGGCTTGCCGCGGGGCGAGGTTAGAGACCCGAGATGCTGACCAGTCGTCCTACTGCGGTGGTCACCAGCAGGGCTGCTGCGCCCCCGGCCAGGACGCGGGCTGCTCCGCGGCCTGGGCTGGCTCCACCGAGGCGGCCGCCGACGGCCCCGAGGACAGCGAGGGCCAGCAGCGTGGCCCCGAACAGAACCGCCAACCGGGCCGAGGCCGTGCCGAGGATCACAGCGACGATCGGGATGAGCGCGCCGAGAGCGAAGGCGAGCGCGGACACGACCGCCGCCTGGACCGGCCGGGCTGCGGTCTGCTCGGCGTGTCCGAGTTCGTCACGAAGGTGCGCGCCGAGTGCGTCCTGCTCGGTGAGGGCACGCGCGACCTGCTCTGCCAGCGGTCGCTCCAAGCCCCGGGATTGGTAGATGCGGGTCAGCTCCAGGCGTTCGGCGTCGGGGTCGTCGGCGAGTTCCTGCCGCTCCTTGGCCACGTCGGCGCGCTCGGCGTCACGCTGGGAGGAGACGGACACGTATTCGCCGGCGGCCATGGACATGGCTCCTGCGGCAAGCCCGGCGAGGCCGGCGGTGAGCACCGCGGCCGCCGACCCGGCGGCGGCGGAGACCCCGGCCATGAGCCCGGCGGTGGACACGATGCCGTCGTCGGCGCCGAGGACGGCCGCGCGCAGCCATGCCGCGCGCCCTCCGGTGTGGTTCTCCTGGTGTGCTCTCACGCGTCCTGCTCTCGTCTGGCCGGGCTCTGTTCCGGGGTGGGGGGAATCCCCTGTGGGCCTGCGGCTGGGACCGTCTCGCCGTCCTGCGGACTGAGGGGGACAAGGAGTTCGAAGGTCGTCGGGGCGGCGGCGCGCAGTCGCAGCCGTGCGCCCTCGGCGTCGGCGAGTGAGCGGGCGAGGGCCAGGCCGATGCCGGTACCGGAGGCGTTCGCGTCGCGGCGGGTGAAGAGCCGCTCGGGGTGGGCGGGGCCGGGGCCTTCGTCGGTGACGGTGACGGCCACGCCGCCGCGCGCGGGGTCGGCGGCCAGTGTCACCAGCCCCCGCCCGTGGTGCAGCGCGTTGTCCAGCAGGACGTCGAGGATGTGCCGGAGCGCCACGGCAGAGATGGATACCCGCGGCAGGTTCTGACCCTGGACGTGGAACGGTCGGTCGGCGGCGCGGTATCGGGGCAGCCAGTCTGCGCCGACGTCGTCGACCAGTTCGCGGACGTCGACCGCTGTCCGTTCAGCGGGGGTGTCGCGGGCCAGCCGGAGCAGGTCTTCGACGGTGGCCTGGAGTCGGGTGAGCGCGGCGATGCTCTCGACCAGCACGGTCCGCCGATCGGCGCGGGGGGCGACGAGTTCTGTCTCGAGTGCGAGGATCGCTCCGGCCACGGGGGTCCGCAGCTGGTGCGAGGCATCGGCAGAGAAGGCTCGTTCCCGCCCTACGAGGCGGCCGATACGGGCGCCGCTGGCCGCCAGCGCTCGACCGACGTCGTCCATCTCGGCCAGCGCAGTCCTCGGAACCTCGACGGTGAAGTCGCCCTGTCCGAGTCGCTCCGCAGCCACCCGCAGAGCCTTCACCGGGCCGAGCAGTCGGCGGACCAGCCACCAGCCGGCTCCGGCGGCGAGCAGGATCGCCGCTACCGCCAGCGCGAACATCCAGGCGATCGCGGTCGCGGTGCGAGCGGTGCTCTCCGACAGCGGTTCGGCGATCCGCAGGGCACCGCTGGGTCGAGGACCTGAGCCGAGCGGCGTGGCGGCCACGATCTCCTCGGGGGTGGCGCCGCCGGCCACGTCCCCTCGCAGCGCCTCGGTGACGGCCGGGTCAGCGCGCTCGGGGCCGGCGCCGGTGACGCGCCGGCCCCAGGCGTCGTAGAGCGCGTAGCGGTGGTCCGCCTCGGCATTCGACGGAGGGGTCCACCGGGTCTGTTCGGTCGCGGTGTCGGGCACGCTGCGGACGGCGACGGCGGACAGCCGCTGCAGCTCCAGGAGGTCGGTGTGGCGGTACTGGTTGCGCACGACGAGCGCCATCGGCACGAAGAACAGTGCCACCGCCAGGGTGCACACGACCAGGACGGTGGCCATGATCCGGCGGGTCACGGCAGCTCGAGGCGGTAGCCGATGCCCCGCAGGGCGGTGATCCGGCTGGGGGCCCCGGGGCGTTCGCCCAAGCGGCGGCGGAGGCCGGCGACGTGCACGTCCAGCGTCTTGGTCGACCCGTACCAGTGCTCGTCCCACACGTCGGCCAGCAGCTTCTGCCGGGTGACGACCTGGCCGGGTTCACGGGCCAGGCGGGCCAGCAGGTCGAACTCCTTGGCGCGCAGTTCCACCTCGTTCCCGCCCACCCACAGCCGCCGGGCTCCGACGTCGAGCCGAAGGTCCCCGACGGTGATCACGCGAGCGGCTGTTTCGCGGTGCTCGGCGGTGCGCAGGTGGGCCTGCACGCGGGCCAACAGCTCGGCCAGCCGGAACGGCTTCGTGACGTAGTCCACCGCTCCGGCGTGGAGACCGGTCACGATGTCGGCCTCCTCCGCGCGGGCGGTCAGCATGACGACGGGCAGCGTCGGGTCGAGGGTGAGCAGGGCGCGCGCCAGGTCTACCCCGTCGGTGTCGGGCAGCCCGAGATCGAGCAGCACCAGGGACGGCCGGCCCGACCGGGCCGCGGCGAGTGCCGCGGCCCCGTCGGTCACCCAGTCGGCGGAGTAGCCGTTGGCATCGAGGGCTCGCTGCAGGCTCGCCCCGATCAGCGGGTCGTCCTCGACGAGGAGGATGCGCGGGCTCACGTGCGGATCCTAGGTTCGACCGCGCCGGCCGTGACTCAGCGTCGACCCAGCCAGCCAGCAGCGTTCGGCCCCCTCCGGCGCGACAGGAGAGTCGGCACCAGGCGGGCGGCGATGGCCAGGAACACGCCCTCGACGAGCAGCGCCGGGACGCCCTCTGCCCATTCGGCGGAGCTGTAACCCATCAAGCCCACCGTGCGGCTGAGAACGAACCCGCCGATCATGCCGGCCGCGACGGCCACACCCAGCAGCCAGGCGGGCAGGTCCTCCCGTCGCCACAGCCGCCAGGCGGCCCAACCGGTCAGCGGCGCAGAGGCGAGGAAGAGGACGCCGATCAGCGGCGCCTCGGCCAGGTACTCCGGCACCAGGACGAGGTGCAGCAGGCCGGCGGCTGCGATCGCGGCCGCAGCGACCCGACGTGCTGTCACGGACGGCGACGGAGCGGGCGGACGGAAGAACTGCTGGTCACGAGCATCTCCTGGGATGGGCGGCGGGGGCGTTCCGGGACCGCCCCAGCCTTCGTGACCGCCGGTTAACGACGCTGCCGCTCGATGGTGAGCGGACGGCAAGACATACCGCTCCGGATCCGAACCCGGGAGTAACCGTGCGCTAACCGATGGCTCCCTAGCGTCGGATTCCGAGGTCGGGCAGCCCGCATCGACCCGGCGGCACGGCGATCACTGCCGGCCGCCCCAACCGCTCCTGGAGGACAGACGCATGAACCACCGCTCGCACCTGTGGCTGATGGCGGCGCTCGCCGGCGTCGGCCTGCTCGCCGTCGTCCTGCTGCCCGGCGGGTCGATCCTGCCCCTGGCGTTCGGAATTCCGCTGCTCGCCTGCCTGGCGATGCTCGCGGCCATGTTCTTCCTCATGCGCGGGATGGGCCGGCAGCCCTCGGCGGAGGTCGACGACGGAGCACCGGCTCGCGAGCCCGCATCCGCGGACGTCGGCGGGCAATCCGGACCGAGGTAGACCTCCCGTCGTCCCCCACGGCGCGGGGGCGTGGCAGGACATGAGGGCGCCTGACCGCGGCGCCGAAGGAATCCGCCTCCCCAGCACCCTTTCCGAAGGAGCACCTCCATGGCGACGATCACCGCCCCGCCGTCGGCGACGACCTCCGCCAGCCCGGCTCCGCCGCCGGGGCTGCGTCCCTGGCCGGCCAGGCTCCTGCTGCTGGCCATGGGGATGAACCTCGGCGCCGTGGCCGCTCTGGGGATCGCCCGGCTGCCGGTGGACCTTCTGGTCCCCGGCGGCCTGGCCACCTGGGCGGGGCGGATGACCGGACTCCTCGCCGAGGTACTGGTCCTCGCCATGGTGCTGCTCGTCGCTCGCGTCCCCTGGCTGGAGCGGGCGGTCGGACAGGACCGGCTGGTGCGCTGGCACCGGTGGCTCGCGCCCGGTGCGCTGGTCGCGATCGTCGCCCATCCGCTGCTGCTGGCCTTCGGCTACGCCGGCTCCTCCGGAGCCTGGTGGACCTCGCTGCTGTCACTGGGCAGCACCACCGGCGACGCGGTCGCCGGAACCGCGCTGTTCCTGCTGGCCTCCGCCGTTTCCGTGCGGATGGTTCGACGGCGGCTGCCCTACGAGGGATGGCACCTGCTGCACCTGACCACCTACGGCGCCGTCCTGCTGGCCTTCGCGCACCAGCTCACGGCCGGATCCACGGTGCTGCAGGGAGTGCTGGTCCGTGGCTGGTGGACTACTCAGTTGGTCCTCGTGCTCGCCGCGGCCGTGGTCTACCGGGTCGGGCTGTCGCTGCTGCGCTCGGCGCGCCACGACCTGCGGGTCGTCGGCGTCCGACGCGACGCCGACGACGTCGTCACGGTCACCGTGGCGGGGAGGGGCGTGGACCGGCTGGCGGCCCGGGGCGGACAGTTCCTCGTCTGGCGCTTCCTCGACGCCACCCATTGGTGGCGCGCGCACCCGTTCAGCCTGTCGGCCGCCCCAGCAGGTGACGTGCTGCGGCTCACCGCCCGCGAGATCGGCGACGGAACACGCGCACTGACCCGTCTCCGGCCCGGCACCCGGGTCCTGGTCGAGGGGCCCTACGGCGTGCTGACCGCGGCCGCCCGCACCCGGGACCGGGTGCTCCTCATCGGCGCCGGACTCGGCATCGCCCCGATCCGCGCGCTGCTGGAGGACCTGTCACCCGACGTCGACACCGTCGTGCTGCAGCGCGCGTCCCATGAGGCCGAGGCGGTTCTCCACGCCGAACTGGCCGAGCTGGCCGCGGCTCGGCCGCGGACCCAGCTGCACCTCGTGACCGGACCTCGTGGAGCGGCGGGTTCCCCGTCCAGCCCATTGAGCATGTGGCACCTGCAGACCCTCGTCCCCGATGTGGCCCGCCGCGACGTGTACCTGTGCGGGCCGCCCGGGCTGACCGCGCAACTGCTCGACACGCTCCATGAGCTTGGCCTCCCCGCCGGGCAGATCCACGCCGAGTCCTTCCAGATGTGACGAGGAATCCGATGCGCCCCCTGCTCCTGACCATCACCGGCGCTGCGGTCGGCCTGACAGCGGTGCTGCCCCTGGCCCGCGCCCAGGTCGACGCCACCACGCCCGCGGTCATCATTGAGTCCGCGCCCGGGCCGACCGCCGCGGGAGGAACCGCAACGGGTGCCCTGCAGGTGACGGCCACCGGGCCCGTCGTCGGCACCCGGTACGGGCCCGTCCAGGTGAAGGTCACCGTCACCGGCAGCCGTGTGGTGGCGGCGACTGCCGTGCAGCTCCCGGACGGAGACGGACAGTCACGACAGATCAGCAGCTACGCCGGCCCACGGCTCGACCAGGCCGCCGTCGCCACCCAAGGCGCCGGCGTCGACACGGTGTCGGGCGCCTCCTACACCAGCGACGGTTACCGGCGCAGCCTGCAGGCCGCGCTCGACACCGCACGCGCCGTCTCGGCGCAGCAGGGCCAGGGCAGGCCGTGAGCGGCCGGGATCGCGCGCCGTCTCCCAAGAACGACGTCGTCGCCACCGGATGGGTACACGTGGAGCCGGTCATGGGCACCACCGTGACCCTCGACGTCCGCGACCCGGAGGTGAGTCCGCAACGGCTGGAGTCAGCCCTCGCAACCGCCGTCGCCGTCCTCCACGAAGCCGACCGGGTCTTCTCCACCTATGACCCGGACAGCAGCATCAGCCGGCTCCGACGCGGCACCGCGGCCCTCGCGGAGTGCCCAGCGGACGTCGCACACGTTCTCGCGGTGTGCGACGTCGCCTACGCGCAGACCGAAGGATGGTTCGATGCCTGGGCCATGCCCGGCGGCGTGGACCCGACCGGGCTGGTCAAGGGCTGGGCGGCCCAGCGGGCCCTGCGCGCGCTGACCCGGCACGGGATCCGGCACGCGGTGGTCAACGCCGCCGGTGACCTGGCAGTCACCGGCAACGCCTCGGGCCGCGACGACGGCTCCGGCTGGCGCGTCGGCGTCCTCGATCCGGGGAACCCCGGTCGGGTGCTCGACTCCGTCCGGGTGACGGGGACGGGTGTGGCCACCTCCGCCTCGTACGAACGCGGGCCGCTCGCCATCGACCCGGACACTCAGCAGCCCGTCCAGCGCCTCGCCTCCGCCACCGTGATGGGTCCGGACCTCGTGCTGGCCGACGCCTACGCGACCGCCGCTGTGGCCCACGGCCCCGACGCTCTCGGCTGGCTGGAGCGGCTCACCGAAGCGCGAGCGATCCTCGTCACTCTGGACGGGAGAGTGCTCCGGTCCGGTGCCTTCGATGGCCATGACGCCACAGGAACTGACCGTGTCGATGGGTGAGCACAGCGGTGACCGCACGAGTTCCGACGCGCTCAACCTCGGCGCCGAGACTCCCTCAACGAACTCGCGCGACACCTGTGATGAGGTGTCCCGCGATATCGCATTGGAGCGGGTGACGGGAATCGAACCCGCACAGTCAGCTTGGAAGGCTGGGAATCGCGCCGCTCCCTGCATGGACCCATTCTTTCCGACGTCGACGGCGTGTCGGGGCGGGCGGGCGATCGACTTTGTCGGCGCGCAAACTACCCCCTGGAGGCCCTACCGGAGAAGGACGGGAGGAGTTCGGTAGGCCGCTCGTACAGAGTGTCGCGGGTACTGGCACTCGGCCGCGCGGTCCTGTTGCTGGCCGTGGTCCACAGGTTCGACTCGCGTCCACAGATCCAAGCCGATGCCGGCCGCTGGACTCAGCCTGCTTGTTCCGTAGTCGTAGCCAGTGGCTGCCTGTAGCAGTCATCCGGCTGGCAGCGGGTGGGCGGGGTCGAACGATGGAGGTCTGCGATGGCGAAGCCACGGAGACGGCAGGCGGGCGAGGGCGGAATCAGCGAGTACATGACCAAGGCTGGTCCGCGCTTTCTGATCAAGTTCACCGCTCAGCGACCGGACGGGACGAAGCGCGTCGTCCTCAAGCGCGGCTTCCAGACCAGGAGGGACGCCGCAGCGGCTCTGCGCGCGGAGGTCCGCAAGACCGAAGTAGGGGAGTGGGTCGAGCCGTCGAAGCAGCGTCTCGACGCGTACCTCGCCGAGTGGGTTCAGGGCCAGCGGCTCAGTCCGGCCACGCTGGCCTCCTACCGGAAGAACATTCGGCTGCACATCGACCCGTACCTCGGTGCTCAGCCGGTCGCCCGGCTCACCGGTCCGGCGGTGGACGCCTGGATGCGCAGGCTGGAGGAGTCCGGGCGGGCCGACGGCCAGGGCGGCCTGTCCGCCCGGACGGTCCGCTACGTGTACACGATCCTGCGGTCGGCGCTGGGTGACGCGGTGAAGCAGGGGCGGCTCTCGGTCAACCCGACTGACCGGTCGACGCCGCCGAGCCCTTCGGAGGCCCGTCCACCGGAGATGCAAGCGTGGACCGCAGCCGAGCTCGGCCGATTCCTCCGCTGGGCTGAGGACTACGACCGGGACCTCGCAATGGGGTGGCGACTGCTGGCGGCCACCGGGATGCGCCGCGGCGAGGCGCTCGCCCTTCGTTGGCGCGACATCGATCTGGACGCGGGCCGGCTCGCAGTCCGCCGCAGCGTCGGCGTGGTGAAGACCAAGGGCGCCGGCGAGCAGCTGATCGAGGGCCCGACCAAGACAGGCCAGGCTCGCGTGGTCGACCTGGACGCGGGCACCGTGGCGGCGCTCCGCGCCTACCGGGCGGCTCGCGGGCTGCTGGCCCTAGACCTCGTCCGAGATTCGGCTCTCGTTCTCAGCGATCTCGACGGCACCCACCGGCACCCGGAGCGGTTCTCCCGCCGCTTCGCCGGCCAGGTCGTCCGGGCGCGCAAAAGCCTGGGCGAGGAGCGACTGCCGGTGATCCGACTGCACGACCTCCGCCACACCCACGCCACCCTGCTGCTGGCCGACGGCGTGCCGGTGAAGGTCGTCTCGGAGCGCCTGGGTCACGCGAGCGCCACGATCACGCTGACCGTCTACCAGCACGTGCATCCCGGCATGGGCCGTCAGGCAGCGGACCGTTTCGCGGCGCTACTAAAGGGCTGATCCGCGGCCCGAAGTATCACGCGGGTATCACGAAGACCTCAAAGGCCTGAACAGCAGAACACCCCGGGCTCCTGACCTGCAGGAACACCGGGGTGTGGCTGTGTCCGAGGGGGGACTTGAACCCCCACGCCCGATAAAGGGCACTAGCACCTCAAGCTAGCGCGTCTGCCATTCCGCCACCCGGACGAGTGCGGGGCAAGACTACCGGAACCGGTCCGCCGTCCCGCGCACCCCCTGCCGCTCAGGCCGTGGCGACCGACACCCGTCCACGGCCGGCCCGCTTGGCGTCGTACAGCGCCGCGTCGGCGGCCGCGTAGAGGCCCCGCCGGTCGGTCGCGTGCCGGGGGAGGTGCGCGACCCCGGCGCTGATCGAGAGCGCCAGGAGCTGCCCGTCGGGCAGCGTCATCGGCGTGGAGCGCACGGCGTCCAGCAGCGCCTCGGCCCGCTGCACCGCAGTGCTCCGGCCGCACCCGGGCATGAGGACGGCGAGCTCGTCGCCGCCCAGCCGGGACAGGACGGCGTCCTCCGCCCGGACCCGGCCGCGCAGCACCGCCGCCAGGTGGACGAGGACGTCGTCGCCGACCGGGTGGCCGTGGCTGTCGTTGATCGTCTTGAACGAGTCGACGTCGATGAGCACGAGCGCCGTCCCGCCCGGCACGGGGCGACGCAGGGCGAAGGCGAGCGCCCGGTCGAACTCGCGCCGGGTGGCCAGGCCGGTCAGCGAGTCGACGGTGAGCTGCTCCTGGAGCGCCTCCACCAGCGCCTCCTGGACGCGGATGCTGCGGGTGAGCATCACGGCCATGACCGCCAGCACGGCGCCGAAGATGAGGAAGTCGCTCGCCGCGGCGGCAGCGGGCAGCAGCTGGAACAGCGTCAGGCAGTCGGCGGCCAGCGCCATCGTCGTCACCAGGACCACCGCGGGCGCCCGCAGGTGCGAGGCCACCCAGAGCACGGGGAGCGCGTAGAAGGCCTGTGCGCCGGCCGAGGTGTCGCGGGTGAGCAGGTTGAGCGTGCAGATGAGCCCGACCGCGCTCAGGGCGAGCGCCGCCCCGACGGCGTAGCGGTCCAGCAGCCGCGCGGGAGTGAGCCGGCAGGCGAGCGCCGCCGCGCCGAGGCCGAGGACGGCCGCACCGTGCAGCCCCCACTCCCCGTCCTCGCCCTGGGCCAGCTGGAGCAGCGGCAGCAGGGCCATGACCAGCGAGCTCGCGCCCAGGATCAGGAAGGCGCTGTGCGCCGCCGCGCGGGGATCCCGCGCCCGCAGCGCCCTCGGCATGTCCACGGGATCCCATTCGACCTGGTCAAACGGACGGTTCAGCCTCGTTTCACCCTGTGGGAGGAGACGGGCCGGTGGCACCATCGCTGCATGACCGAGGACGCGGCACAGCCGCTGAGCCGAGCCCAGGACGAGGTCGCCGAGCTGCTCTCCGAGCTGATCCGGATCGACACGACGAACACCGGCAACACGGCCACCAGCGCGGGGGAGCGGGCCGCCGCGGAGTGGGTCGCCGGGAAGCTCGACGAGGTCGGCATCCCCTCGGTCATCCACGAGTCCGAGCGCGGCCGGGCCAGCCTCGTCGCCCGCATCCCGGGCGCCGACCCCGGCCGCCCGGCGCTGCTGGTGCACGGCCACCTCGACGTCGTCCCGGCCGACCCGGCCGAGTGGAGCGTGCACCCGTTCTCCGGCGAGGAGCGGGATGGCTACATCTGGGGCCGTGGCGCGGTGGACATGAAGGACATGGACGCGATGGTGCTCGCGCTGGTCCGCGACTGGGCCCGCACCGGTGTGCAGCCCGACCGCGACATCGTGCTCGCCTTCGTCGCCGACGAGGAGGCCGGCGGGAAGCTCGGCGCCCACTACCTCGTCGACGAGCACCCCGACCTGCTCGAGGGCTGCACCGAGGCGATCAGCGAGGTCGGCGGCTTCAGCATCACCGTCCGCGACGACCTGCGCCTGTACCTGGTGCAGACCGCCGAGAAGGGGCTGGCCTGGATGCGGCTGACCGCCGCCGGGAAGCCCGGGCACGGCTCCTTCGTCCACGACGACAACGCCGTCACCCGGCTCTGCGAGGCGGTCGCCCGGATCGGCAGCCACCGCTTCCCGCTGACCCTCACCCCGCCGATGCGCCAGTTCCTCGCCGCGATCGAGGACGCCTACGGGGTCGAGATCGACCCGGACGAGCCCGAGCTCGCGCTGGCGCGACTGGGCAGCATCAGCCGGATGATCGGCGCGGCACTGCGCAACACCGCCAACCCCACGATGCTCGAGGCCGGCTACAAGGCCAACGTCATCCCGGGCACCGCGAGCGCCACCGTCGACGGCCGGTTCCTCTACGGCGAGGAGCAGGAGTTCGAGCGCCAGCTCGCCGCCCTCGTCGGCGAAGGGGTGCAGCGGGAGTGGCTGGTGCACGACCAGGCCGTGGAGACGACGTTCGACGGCCCGCTGGTCGACCAGATGGTCACCGCGCTCAAGGCCGAGGACGACGGTGCCCGGCCGGTGCCCTTCACCATGAGCGGGGGCACCGACGCCAAGAGCTTCCAGCGCCTGGGCATGCGGTGCTTCGGCTTCTCGCCGCTGCGCCTGCCCGCCGACCTGGACTTCGCCTCGCTGTTCCACGGCATCGACGAGCGGGTGCCGGTCGAGTCGCTGAGGTTCGGCGTCCGGGTGCTGGACCGCTTCCTCCGCTCGGCGTGATCTGATGCGTCGGTGACCTCCACCACGCCTGCCCCGAAGTCCGGTTCCGTCGCCCTCATCACGGGAGGCACGGGTGGCTTCGGCCGCGCCCTCGCCACCAAGCTGAAGGCGCTCGACGTCACCGTCGTCCTCGCCGACCTCGACAGCGAGCGCAACCGGCAGGTGGCCGACGAGCTCGGCTGCCCGTTCGTCGTCCTCGACGTCTCCGACCGCGCGGCCAACGCCGCCGTCGTGGCGCAGGTCGAGGCCGACCACGGCCGCCTGGACGCCGCCTTCCTCAATGCCGGCATCGCCGGCAAGTCGCGGATGGCCCTCGACGTCGACGAGTTCATCCGGGTCATGGACATCGACCTGTTCGGCGTCGTCTACGGCACAGAGGCCGCGCTGCCGGCGCTGCGCCGGGCCGGGGGCGGCTCGATCGTCGTCACCGCGTCCCTGGCCGGTCTCGCGCCGCTGGCCACCGACCCCGGCTACAGCGTCGCCAAGGGCGGCGCGATCACCTTCGTGCGCTCCATGGCCGCGCGGGTGATCGACGAGAACATCACCATGACCGCGATCTGCCCCGGCTTCGCCGACACCGCGATCATCGACGGCATCCGCCAGACGTTCCTGGACAACAACTTCCCGATCCTCTCCGCCGAGGAGGTCGCCGACGCGATGATCGCCGCGTGGACCTCGGGCGAGCCGGGCGGGGCCTACATCGTCCAGCCCGGCATCGGCGCGGTGCCCTACAAGTTCAAGGGCGTGCCCGCGGCCAAGACCGCGACCGGGGAGACCGCCGGCGTCCCCGGGGCCCTGCGCCCGGGGACGGCGACCTGAGCCGCATCCCGCGGGGGACGCACAGCTCCACGGACGGCGTCCGGTCGGGCAGACTGCACCGCCCGGGCCAGGACCGTTCCGAGGGGTGCACCGATGCGACACCGGATCAGCACGGAGATCGACATCGAGGCACCACCGGACGCCGTCTGGGCTCAGCTGGCCGACCTGCCCGGCTGGGCGGAGTGGAACCCCTTCATCCCCTCGGCCTCGGGGGATCTGCGCCCGGGGGAGCGGCTGTCGCTCCGGCTGCAGCCGCCCGGCGGCCGTGCGCTGCCGATCCGGCCGACGGTCACCGAGGTGGTCGACGGTTCTGCCTTCGAGTGGCTGGGACACCTCGGCGTCCCCGGGCTCTTCGACGGGCGGCACCGCTTCGAGCTGACGCCGACCGCGCAGGGCGCCCACCTGGTGCACAGCGAGTCCTTCAGCGGCGTGCTCGTGCGGCCGCTCCGGGGTTTCCTCGACGGCGGCACGCTGGCCGGCTTCCGGGCGATGAACGACGCCCTGCGGCAGCGGGTGCTGGAGTCGCGCGCCTGATCAGGCCGGGTCGTCCTGGGAGCAGGCGAACAGGAGCGCCGGCGGCACGTTCCACGGCGTGATCCGCCAGCGCACCGAGCGGAACCGGCGACGGAGCTCGCCCATCATCAGTGGCGAGTACTGGATCATCACCATGACGCCCTGCGGCGTGAGCAGCCCGGGGAGCGCGTCCAGGATCCGCTGCCGCAGCTTGCCGTCGAGCGAGGTGAAGGGGATCGCGGAGACCAGCACGTCGGCCCGCTGCCCGTCCAGGTAGGCGGCCACGTTCTCGGCCGAGTCGGTGACGACCTGCAGCCGGTCGTCACCGGCGTAGCGCTCGCGCAGCAGCGCCGACAGCTTCCGGTCGATCTCCACGGCCACCAGCCGGGCGTCCGGCTTCAGCCGGGCCAGGATCTCCCCGGTCTGCACACCGGTGCCGGCCCCGAGTTCCACCACCAGCCCGGCGGCGGGGACGTCGGCCAGGTCGAGCATGTCCCGCACCGCGGTGCGGGACGTGGGGAGCACCGCGCCCATCTGACGGGGGTGCGCGACGAAGGCCGCGAAGAATCGCAGCGGGTCCGTCAGGTGCTGTCTCATGCGGTCCTCGTGGTTCGGGCCGGGCGTGGTCGACAGCACACTGCCACGCCGCCGGGGGTGCAGCGAACGGAGACCAGGGGCAGGTGACCGTCGTCACGTCGTGTCTGGCAGGGTCGGACCATGCGTGCATGGCGGGTCCACGAGCTGGGCGACCCCTCGGAGGTCATGAGCTTCGACGAGGTCGAGACACCGACCCCGGGGGAGGGCCAGGTGCTCGTGAAGGTGCGGGCCGCAGCCCTCAACTTCCCGGACATCCTCATGGCCCAGGGGCTGTACCAGGAGAAGCCGCCGCTGCCGTACACCCCCGGTGTCGAGCTCTGCGGCGAGATCGTCGGGACGGGGCAGCGGGTCATCGGTTCGCCCGCAGGTGGGCCCGGTGCCTTCGCCGAGTACGCGGTGATGGACGCCGCGGCCGCCTACCCCGCGCCCGCAGGGCTCTCCGACGAGAAGGCCGCCTCGCTCTACCTGACGTACTCGACCGGGCACGTCGGCCTGCACCGCCGATCCCACCTGCAGGCGGGGGAGTGGCTGCTCGTGCACGCCGGTGCCGGAGGCGTGGGGTCGGCCGCCATCCAGCTCGGCAAGGCCGCCGGGGCCCGGGTGATCGCCACCGCCGGGGGGTCCCGCAAGACCGAGATCTGCCGCGAGCTCGGCGCCGACCACGTCATCGACTACACGACCGAGGACTTCGTCCCGATCGTCAAGGAGATCACCGGCGGCCACGGCGCGGACGTCGTCTACGACCCGGTCGGTGGCGAGGTGTTCGACAAGTCGCGCCGGTGCATCGCCTTCGAGGGGCGGCTGCTGGTCGTCGGCTTCACCAGCGGTGTGCACCCGTCGGCGCCGGCCAACCACGTGCTGGTGAAGAACTACAGCGTCGTCGGGTTGCACTGGGGCCTCTACCGCAAGCACGACCCGGCGCTGTTCCCGCAGGTCCACGCGGACCTCGTCCGGCTGGTCGACGAGGGCCTCATCGACCCCCTGGTCGGCGACGTGCTGCCGTTGGACCAGGCTCCGCAGGCACTGGCCCGGCTGGGCGACCGCGGCACCGTCGGCAAGGTCGTCCTCGTCCCGTAGTCGGCGCGGTCGTCCTCGTCCCGTAGTCGCCGCGCCGCGGCGCCGTCCTAGGCTGGCCCGGTCATGACCTCCCGCCCGCTGCCGATCGTCCCGGCGCGGGACGGACTGTCCGCCGACTGCTCCCGCTGCGCCGGGCTGTGCTGCGTGGCGCCGGCGTTCGCGGCATCGGCCGACTTCGCGATCGACAAGCCCGCCGGCACGCCGTGCCGGCACCTGCAGGACGACTTCCGCTGCGGCATCCACGACCGGCTACGGCCGGAGGGCTTCCCGGGGTGCACCGTCTTCGACTGCTTCGGCGCCGGCCAGCGGATCACCCAGCAGACCTTCGGGGGCCGCACCTGGCGGGAGTCCCCGGAGCTCGCGGCGGGGCAGTTCGCGGTCATGCCGGTGATGCGCCAGCTGCACGAGATCCTCTGGTACCTGGCCGAGGCGGCGACCCTGCCGGCTGCCGCCGGGCTGCACCCGGAGGTGGAGCGGGCCCGCGTCGCGACCGACCGGCTGGCCGCGACGGACGCCGACGCCCTGCGCAGCCTGGACGTCGGCGCCCACCGCGCCGAGGTAGGGGCGCTGCTGCAGCGGGTGAGCGACGCCGTCCGTGGCCCGGGCCGCCCGGACCGCCGCGGCGCGGACCTCATGGGCCGCGATCTGCGCCGGGCACGGCTGCGCGCGGCGAGCCTGCGGGGCGCCTACCTCATCGGTGCCGACCTGCGCGGGGTGGACCTCGGGCCGGCGGACCTGCTCGGCGCCGATCTCCGGGCGGCCGACGTCCGGGGCACCGATCTGTCGGCCTGCCTGTTCCTCACCCGGCCGCAGCTCGAGGCGGCCCGGGGCGACACCGGCACGCTGCTCCCGCCCGGGATGCAGCGCCCCGGGCACTGGCAGCAGGACTCGGCTGGGTGAACGCAGCAGGATGCAGGACTCGGCTGGGTGCGCGCTGTCTAGATGACCGGACCGGGCAGGTAGGACAGCCGGGAGCGACGCCGGAGGATCACCTTCCGGGTGCCGTCCGGATGCAGCTGCAGCCGGGCGAGCTCCCAGCCGCCCACGTCGGACTGGAGACTCAGCATGGTCGCCGCCGCGGACCGGGACGTGCCCGGTGGGATCCGCAGCGGCGCGAACTCGTACTCCGTGGACGCCTCCATCGGCCCGATTGTGCCCAATGCCCGCCCGATGGTCACCCCGTCGTCCCCTTCCGGCCCCTGCCGTCCTGCCGGACCGGCCGGTGGACGGCAGGATGGACTCCGGCCTGACCGCTGACCCGACGGAGGACGACGTGACCGACCCCGGTGCTGCCAACGACGCCGACCGCGCGGAGCAGGAGGCCCTCGTCGACCCGGCCCCGGTCTCCGTGGCCGGCGACGCCGCTGCCCCCGGCGACGGCGTGCCCGAGGCGGATGCCCTCGAGCAGCAGCTCGCCGCCCGCCCCGGCGAGGCGGGTGGCCCTGCGCGTCCGGTCGGCGACCGCGAGGCCGATGAGGCCGACCTCCTGGAACAGGCGACCGACGTGCCGACCGACGAGGACGACCTGCGCGGGTGACGACGACCGTCGCTCGCATGTGACGATCGCATTGCGGAAACCGGTCGATCTCCAATCGCCGGGCCTTCGCGGTCGGTTCCGCCGGTAGCGTCGCCCGTCGGGTCGCTCCAGGGTGGCCCGACGGGCGTGCCGGAGCCTCCGTGACCGGACTCGCCGGAGGGCGGGACACCGACCCGGAGCGCCGGTCACCGCTGGTCGGAGGTGCTCCCGCATCCCCGGACCACCGGTGCTGTCGGTCGCACGACCGACGGACTCGAGGCGAGAGGAACATGTGACCGCACTACGCGTCGACGGCTTGTTCAAGGTCTTCGGTCGGCATGCTGACCAGTCGGTGGACCGGCTCCGTGCCGGCGCCTCGGCCGACGAGATCCGCGCCGACGGTGGGACCCCCGCGGTGATCGACGTCAGCCTGGCGGTCGAGCCGGGCGAGATCTTCGTCGTCATGGGGCTGTCGGGCTCTGGCAAGTCGACCCTGCTGCGGATGCTCAACGGGCTGCTCGAGCCCACGGCCGGCACGGTGCACGTCGGGGACGACGAGATCACCGCGCTGACCGGCAAGGCCCTGCGCGAGGTGCGCCAGCGCCGCATCAGCATGGTCTTCCAGCACTTCGCGCTCCTGCCGCACCGCAGCGTCGTCGACAACGCCGCCTACGCGCTCGAGGTCCGCGGCGTCGACCGCCGCACCCGGCTGGCCGCGGCGAACGAGGCGCTGGCGATGGTGGGCCTCGACGGACAGGCCGACAAGCGCCCCGACGAGCTGTCCGGCGGCATGCAGCAGCGTGTGGGACTGGCCCGGGCGCTCGCGTCCGAGGCCGACGTGCTGCTGATGGACGAGGCGTTCAGCGCCTTGGACCCGCTCATCCGGCGCGAGATGCAGGACCAGTTGCTGGAGCTGCAGGCCCGGTTGGGCAAGACCATCGTCTTCATCACCCACGACCTCAACGAGGCCATGCGGCTCGGCGACCGGGTCGCGGTCATGCGGGACGGGCGGGTCGTGCGGCTCGGCACGCCCGAGTCGATCCTGGACGACCCCGGTGACGAGTACGTCGAGCGCTTCCTCGCCGACGTCGACCGGGCCCGCGTCTACACCGCCGCCGACGTGATGGCCCCGGTCGCCGTCGTCCCTGTCGACGTCCCCCCGGCCGTCGCGCTGGAGACCCTGGACGGTCCAGGCGTGACCGCCCTCGCCGTGGTGGACCCGGCCGGAAAGCTCATGGGCGTGGTCAGCCCGGCGGACCTGCGCGCGGCCGCGGGAGACGTGACCGCCGCCGTCCGGCCGCCGGCCGCCCAGGTACCGGGCACCGCGACGCTGGCCGAGCTGCTCGGCCCCGCGGGGGCGAGCGACGCCCCGGTGGCCGTCATCGACGACGCCGGCCGTCCGTGCGGGCTCGTCGACGCGCGGGCCGTGCTGGCCGCGCTGGCCGGAGCGACGGACGACGGGCGGCCCCCGGCCGGCTCCGTCGACGACCGCGCCGAGCAGCTGGAGGGTTCCCGTGGCTGAGCCGACGACCGTGCTCGCCGTCGAGGACAGTCCCCTTCCCCGCATCCCGCTGGGGGAGTGGGTCGAGACCGGCCTGGACTGGATCCAGGACAACTTCGAGCCCGTCATCGATGCGATCAGCGACGCGACGCTGGCCGCCGTCGACGGGGTGACCGACGGCCTGCTGTTCTTCCCGCCGCTGGTGCTGGCGCTGCTGTTCGCCGGGCTCGGCCTGCTCGCCCGCTCGGTGGTGTTCGCCCTGGGCTCGCTGGCCGGGCTGCTGCTGGTCCAGAGCATGGGCATCTGGTCCGAAGCCATGGAGACCCTGGCACTGCTGATCGTCGCGGCACTGGCGTCGGTGCTCGTCGGGGTGCCGTTCGGCATCGCCGCGGCGAAGAACGACCGGGTCAGCGCAGCGCTGCGGCCGGTGCTGGACTTCATGCAGACGATGCCGGCCTTCGTCTACCTGGTGCCCGGGGTGATCTTCTTCGGGCTCGGCGTGGTGCCCGCCGCGATCATCACCGTCATCTTCGCGATGCCGCCCGGCGTCCGGCTCACCGAGCTGGGCATCCGGCAGGTGGACCGGGAGACCGTGGAGGCCGGGCAGGCGTTCGGCAGTTCGCCCGGGCAGATCCTGCGCGGCATCGAGCTGCCGCTGGCCCGGCCCACGATCATGGCCGGCGTCAACCAGGTGATCATGCTGGCGCTGTCGATGGCGGTCATCGCCGGTCTCATCGGCGCCGGCGGGCTCGGTGGCCTCGTGGTCACCAGCATCTCCCGGCTCGACGTCGGCCTGGGCTTCGAGGCCGGGCTGGCCGTGGTGATCCTCGCGATCTACCTCGACCGGCTCACCGCGTCCTTCGGCGGGAGCGGGCAGGGACGACGCGGGATCTTCGCCGCGCTCGCTCAGCGCCGCCGCCGTCCTCCGAGCGCCACCCCGGCCACGGCCGACGCGACCACCGGCACGACGCCGCATCCGGCGCAGGAGCCCGCAGGCCGCCGCTGACCTGCAGCGGCCCACCGACTGCGCGGACCCGCGCGGGCGCCTTCCGGCGCGCGCCCGGGCCTCCGCGCTGCACGACGCCGTCCGTGCTACCGCGGGCGGCACCGATGAGAGGAGCACGACCATGAGCGCGTTCGCCAAGCGCCGCAGCTTCCGACTGGCGGCCGGCCTGGCCGCCGTCGCCCTGACCGCCACCGCCTGCGGCGGCGACGACGAGGGAAGCGACACCACGGCCACCGGGACCGGGGGCGACGCAGGGAACTGCGAGTCGGTGAACCTCGGCTTCCTGCCGTCCTGGACCGACGGTCTGAGCACCGCCTACCTGTGGCAGAACGTGCTGGAGGACCGGGGGGTCGACGTCGAGTTCACCGAGATCTCCGAGGCCGCGCCGCTGTACGCCGGCCTCGCCGGTGGGGACGTCGACGTCTACCCGTCCGGCTGGTCGGAGGTCACCCACGCCGACTACATGGACGAGTTCGGGGACGACATCGAGGACCTCGGCGCCTGGTACGACGGCGCCGTGCTCACCCTCGCCGTCCCCGAGTACGTCGACATCGACTCCATCGCCGACCTGACCGGCAACGCCGACCGGTTCGGCGGCCGGATCGTCGGCATCGAGCCGGGCGCGGGGCTGACCCGGATCACCAAGGAGGAGGTCATCCCGGCCTACGAGCTCGGTGACTCCTACGAGCTGGTCGAGTCCTCCACCACGGCCATGCTGGCCGAGCTGTCCTCCGCCGTGGACGCGGAAGAGGACATCGTCGTCACCCTGTGGCGTCCGTTCTGGGCCAACAGCGAGTTCCCGATGAAGGACCTCGAGGACCCGGAAGGCGCGCTCGGCGAGACCGAGGGCCTGCACACGCTGGCCCGCACCGGCTTCTCCGACGACTGCGCGGAGGTCGCCGAGCTGATGGGCGACTTCACCCTCACCGACGAGCAGTACGGCTCGCTGGAGAACATGGTCGTCAACGAGTACGGCGAGGGCCAGTACGAGGAGGCCGTCGAGGCCTGGTTCGAGGAGAACCCGGACGTCGAGGACGCTCTCAAGAGCTGACCTCAGCGCCGCCGACCACGGGCGCGGTCTCCGTCAACGACGACGGGGACCGCGCCCGTTCTCGTCCGTGGCGGCCCGTCGTGGCCGCCCGGTGCGCCCTCGTGGCCATCGCCGGTCGACGGCCACGAGGACGCAGCACCCACCGGTGCCCCGGGTGGGGTGCGCCCGATCGGATGACCCGCCGGGTCCTGCCAGGTAGCGGGCGCCACAGCCCGGCAGGATCGCGGCGTGACCGCGATGGCGACGATCCTGCTGATCCTGATCGGCCTGCCCCTCGTCGCCTGGTGGCTCGGCGGTCGTTCGTTCTGGTCCCGTGCGCAGGCAGGCACGCAGCGGGACCTCTACCGCGAGATCGTCCGGCGGCACGGACTGCGTCCTGCCGAGACACCGGAGGTCGAGAGCGCCGTCACCTGGGGACGACGACTCGACGACCCGCGGCTGCGCGCCGCCGCGGTGGACTGGGCCACGTCGAGCCGGGACGAGATGGCCGAGTACCGGCGCCGGAACCCGCTGGCCCGCCGGCTGATGATCGGCCTGCTCTTCCTGTGGGTGGTGCTGGTGGTGGGTCGCGCGCTCGCCGCCGTCGTCGAGGGCCGATGGGGGGCCGTCGCCTGGCAGCTCGTCTGGCTGACCGCGTTGGTCGCCCCGGTGGCGCTCTTCTCGTGGCGGACGCGCCGGGCGGTGGAGCTGAACCGGGACTGACCGGGCTCAGTCGGCGAGGTCGGCGGCCTGCTCGGCCAGCAGCCCGGCCAGCCGGGTGCGCCGCGGGCGCACGTCGACCTCGCGCACGGCCCGCATGAGCGCCGAGCCGCTGGCGTGCACGATCGACAGGTGCTTCTGCGCGCGGGTCAGCGCGGTGTACACCAGCGGGCGCGACAGCATCCCGCCGGCCTCGGGCGGCAGCACGACGACGACGCCCGGCCACTCCGACCCCTGCGCCCGGTGCACGGTGATCGCCCACCCGTGCCGCAGGTCGGACAGCGCCGTGCCGGTCACCGTCACCGGACCGGAGGAGAAGTCGATGCCCAGCGTGCCGTCGCCGGCCTTGGTCACGACACCGACCTCGCCGTTGGCGAAGCCGATCGGCTCGAGGTCGAGGTGGTTGGCCGTGGCCACCACGCGGTCGCCGGGGTCGAAGCCGAACACCGTGCCCTCGCCGGGGTTGAGCACCGCCTTGAGCGCCTTGTTCAGCTCGATCGTGCCGGCCGGCCCGCGGTGCACCGGCGTCACGACCTGGACGCCGCCGGGGTCGATCCCGAGCGCGCGGGGGATCGAGTCGGTGACCAGCTGCACCACCCGCCGGGCCGCCTCGGCCGAGCCGGTGGCCGGGACGATCACCACCTCGCGGTCGGGGGAGTCGACCGGCGGCAGCTCGCCGCCCCGCACCCCGGTGGCCAGGCGGGCGATCGCGCCACCCTCGGCCTGCCGGTAGAGCGTGGTGAGCTCGGTGACCGGCACGGCGCCGGAGTCGATCAGGTCGCCGAGCACGTGGCCGGGGCCGATCGAGGGCAGCTGTGCGGGGTCGCCCACCAGGAGCAGGTGGGTGCCGTCCGGGCACGCCTCCAGCAGCGCCGCGGTCAGTTCCACGTCGAGCATCGAGGCCTCGTCGACGACGACGACGTCGGCGTCCAGCGGCCACTCCTCGTTGCGGGCGAACCCGCCGGTCATGCCCTGGGCGCCGAGCAGCCGGTGCACGGTGACCGCGGGGTGGTCGGTGAGCTCCTCCAGCCGCTTGGCCGCCCGGCCGGTGGGAGCGGCCAGCGCCACCTCGGTGCCCTTCGCCCGCAGCAGCTTCACGATCGCGGCGACCGTGCGGCTCTTGCCGGTACCCGGCCCGCCGGTCAGCAGGCTCACCCCGGCGCCCAGCACCTGCGCGACGGCCTGCTTCTGCGCCTCGTCCAGCCCCTTGGCCACCGAGCGCACCGAGGCCGGGTCGGCGATCCGCTCCGCCGTCGCGGCCAGCCGGGCGACGTTCTCGGCCACGGCCTCCTCGGCCATGCCGAACCGGGCCAGCGAGAGCATCCGCTCGGCGGCCTCGGTCCGGGTTCCCTCGCGAGCGTGCGAGTGGAGGGGAGACGGAGGTCCTTCTGCGGGCTCGGCGGGCTCGGCTGTGTCGGCATCCCCACCCGCGCCGTCGTCGTCGTCCGGGAGCGGTGGTTCGTGCTCCAGCACGTCGCCGGACTCGACGGCCGCCACGACGGCGGCCGCGGGGTCGGCGATGCCCTCGGCGCGCAGCGCGGCGACGACCAGGTCGGCGGGCAGCACCGTGTGGCCGTCCCGCGTCGCGGTGCGCAGGGTGAGCCCGACGATGGCCCGTCCGCGGCGGCCGTCCTGCCGGTCGGCGCCCGAGAGGACGGCGATGGCCAGCCGGTCGGCATCGGCCAGCGACACCCCCGACAGGGCGAGCAGCGCCCAGGGGTCGTCGCGCAGCCGCCGCGCGGCGTCGGGGCCCAGCGCGTCGGCCACGCCGGAGGCCAGCTTGGCCGCCAGTCCGGCGCCGACCAGCATCTCGACGACCTCGTAGGTGGGCTGCGCGGCGAGGAAGCTGGAGAACAACCGCTCGGCCCGCTGCCGGCCGACCCGCGGGAGCTTGAGCAGCCGGTCGGCGGTGACGTCGTCCGGGGCGGTGATGTCGACGGCGGGCAGCTCGGCCGCCGTCCGCCGGCCCAGTCCGGGCCAGAGACCGGCGGCGCAGAAGGCGGCGAAGACCGGGTCGCCGCCCGGAGCGGGTGCGCTCATCGGTCGGCCATGCGCTCGGGGTAGCCCGCGGGCGCGGCGGAGACGTCCTCCAGGGCGGTGCGGATGGCCGCCGGCAGCCGGACGCCGTCGGCGTCGAGGGAGGCCTGCAGCTGCTGGGCCGTGCGCGCACCCACGATGGGGGCGACGACGCCGGGCCGGTCGCGCACCCAGGCCAGCGCCACGCCCAGCGGGCTGGTGCCCAGCCCCTCGGCGGCGGTGATCACCGCCTCGACGATCCGGTCGGACTTCCGCGAGCGCAGGCCGTCGATGAACTGCTGCCACTGCGGCGAGGCACCCCGGGACTCCGAGGGGGTGCTGTGCCGGTACTTGCCGGTGAGCAGCCCCCGGCCCAGCGGCGACCAGGCCAGCACCCCGAGGCCCAGCGCTTCGGCGGCCGGCACGACCTCGCGCTCGACGCCGCGCTGCAGCAGCGAGTACTCCATCTGCGTGCTGACGATCGGCGTGCGGCCCGGCCAGGCGCGCTGCCAGGTGGCGGCCTGCGCGGTCTGCCAGCCGCTGAAGTTGCTGACGCCGATGTAGCGGGCCCGGCCGGAGGAGACGGCCAGATCGCAGGCGGCCAGCGTCTCCTCCAGGGGCGTGGCGTCGTCCCAGGCGTGCACCTGCCACAGGTCGACGTGGTCCAGCCCGAGCCGCTGCAGGGAGGCGTCCAGGGCGGCCAGCAGGTGCCCGCGGGAGGCGCCGCGCCCCATCGGGCCGGGCCCGGTCCGGCCGGCGGCCTTCGTGGCGACGAGCACGTCGGAGCGGGGGACGACGTCGGCGAGCAGGTGGCCGAGGAGGCGCTCGCTCTCGCCGTCGCAGTACACGTCGGCGGTGTCGACCAGCGTGCCGCCGGCGTCGACGAAGGCGGTGAGCTGCATCGCCGCCTCGTCCTCGTCGGTGTCGCGGCCCCAGGTCATCGTGCCCAGCGCCAGCCGGCTCACGACCAGACCGCTGCGCCCGAGCGCCCGTTGTTCCACGACCGGCCAACCTACCGGCGCCCGGCCGCTCCCACCGGCGAGCACCCACAGCCTCGGAGCGGCGCGCCGGAACCCGTCGTGGGCGACGCCTAGGGTGACCGCTCGTGCGTGCCTGCCTGCTGCCGACGTCGTCCGCCCCCAGAACTGCCCGGTCGGGGCATGCGTCCGCGGGAGGCGCGGGCCGGGCAGCTCTCGCCGGCGGAGGGCTGCGCTGATGGGCTGGGTGGAGGCCGTCGTCCTGGGCGTCGTCCAGGGCCTGACCGAGTTCCTGCCGATCTCCTCCAGCGCCCACCTGCGCATCGTCGGCGAGGCGTTCGGCTGGGACGACCCCGGCGCCGCCTTCACCGCGATCACGCAGATCGGTACCGAGGCCGCCGTCCTGCTGTACTTCCGCCACGACATCTGGCGGATCCTCACCGCGTGGGTCGCCTCGCTCGGTGGCCGCCGGAAGGGTGACCCCGACGCGCGGATGGGCTGGCTGATCATCGTGGGCAGCCTGCCCATCGGCGTCCTGGGGCTGCTCTTCGAGGACGACATCGAGACGACCTTCCGCGACCTGCGCATCGTGGCGACGGCGCTGATCGTGTTCTCGCTGATCCTGTACTGGGCCGACCGGGTGGGCGCCAAGGAGCGGCAGCTCGACCAGCTCACCGTGCCCCACGGCATCGGCTACGGGTTCGCCCAGGCGCTGGCCCTCATCCCCGGGGTCTCCCGGTCCGGCGGCACGATCACCGCGGGGCTGTTCCTCGGCTACTCCCGCGCCGCGGCCGCGCGCTACTCCTTCCTGCTCGCCATCCCGGCGGTGCTGGCGTCGGGCTTCTACCAGGCCTACGACGAGCTCAGCGGTGGCGGACCCGGCGTCGGCGTCTCCTGGGGGCCGACGATCCTCGCCACGGTGCTCGCCTTCGGCGTGGGCCTGACCGTCATCGCCTGGCTGCTGCGCTACCTCCAGCGCGGATCGTTCGCGCCGTTCGTCGTCTACCGCATCGCCCTCGGCGCGCTGGTGCTGGTGCTCGTCTTCGCCGGGGTGCTCGACCCGGAGCCGATCGGGTCGTAGCTCCCCGGCCGTAGGCTCGCGCCCGTGACCACGGTGATCCTGCTCCGGCACGGGCGGACGACGGCCAACGCCGGGGGCATCCTCGCCGGCTGGACCCCCGGTGTGCAGCTCGACGAGACCGGCGCGGCGCAGGTCGCCGCGGTGGGGGAGCGGCTGGCGAAGGTGCCGCTGGCGGCCGTCGTCAGCAGCCCGCTGGAGCGCTGCGTGCAGACGGCCTCGGCGGTCACCGCCGGGCGGGACCTCGAGCCGCGGACCGACGACCGGCTCGGCGAGGCCCGCTACGGCGACTGGACCGGCCGGGCGATCAAGGAGCTGGTCAAGGAGCCGCTCTGGAAGGTCGTGCAGCAGCACCCCTCCGCCGCCGTCTTCCCCGGGTCCGAGGGGGAAGGGCTGGCGCACACGCAGGCCCGCGCGGTGGCCGCCGTCCGCGCCTGGAACGCCGAGCTCGGTCCGGACGCCGTGTGGCTCGCGTGCAGCCACGGGGACGTGATCAAGGCGATCCTCGCCGACGCGCTGGGTCTGCACCTGGACCAGTTCCAGCGGATCGTCGTGGACCCGGCGTCGATCTCGGTGATCAGCTACACCGACACCCGGCCGTTCGTCGCCCGCATGAACGACACCGGGGGAGACGTCTCCGCGCTGATCCCGCCGCCGAAGAAGCGCGGTCGCCGGAAGGCCTCCTCGGACGCCGTCGTGGGCGGCGGGTCCGGCGCGCCCGCCTGACGCCACGCCGTCCCGGCACGTCGCGGCCCCGTCCGGCGGCTCGCGCCGAGGTCAGCGAGACGTGCGGGGGGCGGGGTCCGTCCACCGCGTAACCTGATCGCGTGCCCCGTCAGGTCCATCTCTTCGACCGCCCGAGCCGGTTCGTCGCCGGCACCGTGGGCCAGCCAGGGGACCGCACCTTCTACCTGCAGGCCTCCGACGGCAGCGGCCGTACGGTCAGCGTTGCGCTGGAGAAGAACCAGGTCCAGGTGCTGGCCGATCGCATGTCCGAACTGCTCGACGAGGTCGCCGACCGCGCCGACGCGGTCATCCCGCCCGACGCCGACGTCGACGACCTCGATCCGCTCACCCCTCCCGTGGACGAGGAGTTCCGGGTGGCCGCCATGGGCCTGGCCTGGGACGGCGCCGCGCAGTCCGTCGTCGTCGAGGCGGTGGCGGCGGGCGAGGAGCCGATCGAGGAGGACGCGATCCTCTCCGACAGCGACGAGGGCCCCGACGCGCTGCGGGTGACGATCACCCCGATGGCGGCGCGGGCCTTCATCGCGCGGGCCCGGCGCGTGATCTCCGCGGGCCGCCCGTCGTGCCCGCTGTGCTCGCTCCCGCTGGACGCCACCGGCCACGTGTGCCCGCGGCAGAACGGCTACCGCCGCTGACCGGCGGCAGCTGATGAGCGAGCAACCAGCCGAGCCGGTCCTCCGGGCACCCGCCGACGACGCCGAGGCCCTGCACCTGCTGCACACCGGGGAGATCGACCTCGAGGGCCGGATGCTCGACGCCTCGAACGTGACCCTGGTCGGCACCATCCGGTCCGGCGACGTCGGGGGGGAGTGCGTCTACAAGCCGGTGGCGGGCGAGCGGCCGCTGTGGGACTTCCCGGACGGCACGCTCGCCGGCCGGGAGATCTCGGCGTTCCTCGTCTCCGAGGCCACCGGCTGGCGGGTCGTCCCACCGACCGTGCTGCGCGACGGCCCGTTCGGGCACGGGATGGTCCAGCTGTGGATCGACGGCGACGGCGACGGCGACGAGGACGTCGACCTCGCCGAGTTCGTGCGCCGCGACGACCCGGCGCTGCGGCGCATGGCGGTGTTCGACGCCGTCGTGAACAACGCCGACCGCAAGGGCGGGCACATCATCCCGATGCCCGACGGCCACGTGTACGGCGTGGACCACGGCATCTGCTTCTCCGTCGACCCGAAGCTGCGCACGCTGCTGTGGCGCTGGGCGGGCCGGCCGATCCCGCTGGCGGCCCTGGAGGTGCTGGAGCGGCTGGCCGAGGACCTGCGGGGCGACCTGGGGGAGCAGCTGCACGAGCACCTGACCCGCCGCGAGGTGCGCCGCACCCAGCAGCGCGTGGCCGACCTGCTGCGCACCAAGCTGCACCCCGAGCCCAGCGGCGACTGGCCCGCCCTGCCCTGGCCGCCCTTCTGAGCTGTGACACCGCGATCCTCCGGATCGCACCGCGGCCAGCCGGTCCTGCCCACATCGGCGATGTGGGTGCCTCCCGCGACTCGTGACGACCAGATCGCCGATGTGGGGACTCCCGTGCCTCGTGGCGACCAGATCGCCGATGTGGGTGCGTGCCCGGACGCGGGACTCGTCGTTTGCGTTTCGTGCACCGGCTCGGAGAAGGTGTCCGGGTGGGCGACCTCGGCACGGACACGCAGGTGGAGCAGGTCGACGAGGGGCGCTTCCGGGCGATCCCGTCGCCCGAGTGGAACATCTGGGGGCCGATGGGGGGCTACATCGCCTCCTTCGCCCTGCGGGCCGTGGGCGCGACGGTCCCGGACCACGAACCGGCCGCGTTCTCGTGCCACTACCTCGGGGTCGCCCGCCCGGAGCCGATCGAGATCGAGGTGCGCAGCGCCAAGCCGGGCCGCACGGCCGGCTCGTCGACCGTCGCGATCACCCAGGAGGGGAAGCCCATCCTGAACGCGATGGTGTGGGCGGTCGCCGGCGTCGAGGGCCTCGAGCACGACGAGTCGGTGCCGCCCGACGTCCCCGGGCCCGACGAGCTCCCCTCCCTCGACGCGCTGGGCCGCCGGGAGGGCTCGGCGTCGTCGATCCCGTTCTGGAACAACATCGAGAGCCGGCCGGTCCACACCGAGACCTCACGTCCCGAGGGTCCGCGTCCCGCCGTCTGGCAGCAGTGGCTCAGGTTCCGCGAGACGCCGACCTTCGCGGACCCGTGGGTCGACGCGACCCGGTCGCTGGTCCTGGTCGACCTGCCCAGCTGGCCGGCCGCCGTCCGCCCGCACGCCTGGCAGCGGCCGGCGTTCACCGCCCCCACGCTGGACCTGAACGTCGCCTTCCACCGGCCGGCCGTCGACGAGCCCTGGCTGCTCTGCGACGGCTCGGCGCCGGTGTCCACCCGGGGGATGTTCGGCTGGCGGGCGAACGTGTGGTCGCCGAGCGGGAAGCTGCACGCCTCCGGTGGGGGTCAGTGCCTCTACCGCCGCCTGCCTTCCTGAGCCGTCCTCGGGGTCATCCCCAGGGCGGCAGCGCCGGCGCGGGACCTCGGCCGGTGGCCCACGCCACCAGGGCATGTCCGCCGGCCCGGTGGGGAAGGGAGGCGAGCAGCGACGGCAGCCAGCGCTGCACCAGCTCATCCGGCCAGTCCGTCCACTCGTAGCCAAGCCCCACGTCCACGAGGTGGACCTCCACCTCCCGCCACCGGCGGAAGACGAGTTCCCGGGCAAGGCCCGTCGAGCCGCCGCCGAGGTGCACGGTCGCCGTCCACAGGCCGTCGTCCGCCGCCGCGAACGCGCGGTCGACGGCGTCGTCGGCGCGCACCAGGTCGGCCACCACGTCGCGGGCCGGCCGCGCGGCTCCGGCCTCGATGTCCGCTGATCGGGCCGCGGCGCCACCGGCGTACTGCTCCACGAGTTCCCCCGCGCGTGCTCCGTCCAGCCGGCGGACGACGCTGTCGGCGTTGCGGGCCAGGTGGGTGAGCACATGGGCGACGGTCCACCCGGGTAGCCGGCTGGGACGGCGGAGCGTCGCGTCGTCGAGGTCGGCCACCCGCGCGTGCACCCGGCGGTGCGCCTCCCGGCACGCGGCGATCTCGGCCTGCAGCGTCTCGTCGTCCATTGCTGCAGCCTGGCACCGGGGACGCGCTGCGTCGGCACCCCGCCGGAATCAGATGGCGGACCGGCGCGCAGAGCCGCCCGGAGCGGTGTCCCGGTCGAAATGTCGGTGCCGGGCGTCAGGATCCCAGGCATGACCCATCGATCCCGGCTGTCGATCCTGCTGCTCGACCTGCCACCGGAGCACCACTCCGGCGGCACCGCGTTCTGGTCCGGAGCCACCGGCCGCCCCGCCGCACCCGACCCGGCGGACGGCGCCTGGGCCTCGCTGGGCTCCTTCGCCGACGGCTGGCACGTCGAGATCCAGCGGACGGGGGAGGGGACGCCGCCGCGCTGGCACGTGGACATCGAGACCGACGACATCCCCGCCG
Organism: Blastococcus sp.; assembly: GCA_042090795.1. Taxonomy (GTDB): domain Bacteria; phylum Actinomycetota; class Actinomycetes; order Mycobacteriales; family Geodermatophilaceae; genus Blastococcus. The sequence continues at coordinate 80,209 of JBELIQ010000010.1, forward strand.
AGCTGGCCCGGCTCGAGGCGCTGGGCGCCACCCGGCACCGCTTCGTCGAGGGCGGCAGCTTCTGGCAGCTGCTCGATCCGGCCGGGATGGTCTTCTGCGTCGTGGGAGTGCAGACCGGCGAGCAGTTCGACCGGCACGCGGTGACCTGGCCGTGAGCCCGAAGAAGAGGCGGGCCCGCCGACCCCATCCTCGCCGGCAGCACTCGTGCAGCCGGCGGGAGCGGCTGTCGATGGCCTCCACACGAGTCGTCGACGGCTCGGAGCCACTGCGGCTGGTCGTCCACGACCTCGACGGCAGTTGGCAGTTCCTCGATGGGCTACCGGTGGATGTGGACCACCTCATGCTCACCCATGCCCACCACCTCTTCGACGAGATGGCCGAGGACCTGGCACCTCTGCGGCAGCTGCCGGTCAACCACCTCGCCGAACGGCGCGGTCCTGGCTTCCCGTGGCGGATCGTCGCGGATGTGCAGGGCTGACTCGAGCCGCGGATCGGTGGCGACCTGGCCCTGAGCGCTACTCGAGGTCGACGAGACCGATCATCGCGGCCGCCTGGAGACCGTCGCCGTCGACGGTGAGCACGTCCACCGGTACCCGCCGCCACACCGCGAGGAGCAGGTCGCCGGCGTTGCCGGTCAGGGTCGCGACCTGGACGTCCCGCGTGCCGGCGAAGAGGGTGCGCTCGGCGCCGGCGTCGACGGCGCGGAACACGACGGGGTGGGCGTCCGCCGGTGGTCCGTCCGGCAGCGTGGCCGGCACCATGACGTCCAGCCACTCGTCCAGCCCGTCGAGCCCGATGTCGGCCGGGATCGGGCGGACGTCGCCGAGCACCTGCTCCGCGTCCGCGGTGTGCACCGCCGCCTCCTGGACCTGCCGGCGCAGTACGAAGGCCACGTCGCGCTGCGGTGCCCAGGTCCAGACGCGCTCCGCGGGGTCCGCGCCGGCCAGCGCCGCCTCCAGCTCCGCGCTGCGGGCGGCCGCGTAGCCGAGCAGCTCGTCGTCGGGGTGCCGTGCGGGCTCCTCGTAGGCGGAGGGGTTCTGGGCGCGGGTACGGACCACCCACGCCCAGAAGCGCTGCACCTCGGCCAGGTGCCAGACGAGGTCGGCCAGCGACCAGTCGGGACAGCCCGGCACCCGCGCCGTCCAGCCGTGGGCCAGGACGGCCGCGGCCGCCGCCTCCGCGAACCGCGCGTTCGACCGCCGCAGCGACGGCAGGTACTCGTGGGTCTCCATGGCGTGCCTCCTCCGCCGACGACCGCTCCGGACGTGCGGGGCGGTGACGTCGGACCTGCAATCTAGGCTCGGGTCGTGCTCTCCTGGCCCGCCCCTCTCCTGCCGACCCTGCCGGGCACCGGTCCCGCGCTCAAGGTCCACGACACCGCCCGCGGTGAGGTGGTGGACACCAGCCCGGACCGGACGGCCCGGATGTACGTCTGCGGCATCACGCCCTACGACGCCACGCACCTCGGCCATGCCGCCACCTACCTGGCCTTCGACCTGATCAACCGCGTGTGGCGCGACGCCGGTCACGCCGTGCACTACGTGCAGAACGTCACCGACATCGACGACCCGCTGCTCGAGCGCGCCGACCGCGACGGCGAGGACTGGATCGTCCTCGCCATGCGGGAGACGGCGCTGTTCCGCGAGGACATGACGGCGCTGCGGGTGCTGCCGCCCGAGGACTTCGTCGGCGCGGTGGAGTCGATCCCGCGCATCGTCGGCCACATCGAGCACCTGCTCGACGCCGGCCTGGCGTACGTGCTCGACGACGGCACCGACGACGTCTACCACGACGTCGCGCAGGCCCCGGGCTTCGGCAGCGAGTCCCGCTACGACGAGGCCACGATGCTCGGCTTCTTCGCCGAACGCGGGGGAGACCCCGACCGCGCGGGGAAGCGGCAGCCGCTGGACCCGATGCTCTGGCGCGGGGCACGACCCGGCGAGCCCTCCTGGTCCGGCCCGCGCGGCACCCTCGGCCGGCCCGGCTGGCACATCGAGTGCGCCGCGATCGCGCTGGACACCATCGGCATGGGCTTCGACGTGCAGGGCGGTGGCAGCGACCTGGTCTTCCCGCACCACGAGTACTCCGCCGTGCACGCCGAGGCCCTGACCGCCACCAAGCCCTTCGCCCAGGCCTACGTGCACGCGGCGATGATCGGCCTGGACGGCGAGAAGATGAGCAAGAGCCGGGGCAACCTGGTCTTCGTCTCCAAGCTGCGCGGCGAGGGCACGGACCCGATGGCCATCCGCCTGGCCCTGCTCTCGGGGCACTACCGCACCGATCGCGCCTGGACACCGACGCTGCTCCGCGAGGCGCAGGAGCGGCTGGGCACCTGGCGCCGCGCCGTCTCGCAGCACAGCGGGGCGCCCGCGGCCCCCGTGCTGCACGGGCTCCGCGAGCGGCTCACCGACGACCTGGACAGCCCCGGGGCGATCGCGGTGGTCGACGCGTGGGCCGTGGCGACGCTGTCCGGTGCCGGGGAGCGCGAGGAGCAGGCGCCGGCGATCGTCGGCGACGCCGTCGACGCGCTGCTGGGCGTGGCGCTGGACCCGAGCGCCCCGGCGCCTGCGCCGCAGGACGGCTGATGACCGCCGCCCCGTTCCGGTTCACCGACCGGGCCGCGCGCGAGCTGGCCGAGGAGCAGCTCGCGCCGTCGGCCTGCCGGTCGGCGGGGAGCAGGGGGCGCGCCCGGCCGGAACCGGAGGACCGGCTGCGGACGGCGTTCGAGCGGGATCGCGACCGGATCCTGCACGCCAAGGCCTTCCGGCGGCTCAAGCACAAGACGCAGGTCTTCCTCAACCCCGACGGCGACCACTTCGTCACCCGGCTGACCCACACGCTGCAGGTCACCCAGGTGGCGCGCTCGCTGGCCCGCGCGCTGGGCCTCAACGAGACGCTCGCCGAGGCGATCGCGCTGGCCCACGACGTCGGGCACTCGCCGTTCGGCCACATCGGCGAGGACGCGTTCGACCCCTACGTGCCCGGCGGGTGGCACCACGCCGCCCAGGGCGTGCGCATCGTCGAGGTGCTCGAGGACCTCAACCTCACCTGGGAGGTGCGGGACGGGGTCCGGGCGCACAGCTGGAAGATCGCCCCACCGCCGTCGACCCGTGAGGCCGAGTGCGTGCGCTACGCCGACCGCATCGGCTACCTGTCCCACGACGCGCTCGACGCGGTCCGCGCCGGCGTGCTGCGCCCCGACGAGCTGCCGGCCCGCACCCGCGCGGTCTTCGGCGACCCGGGCAGCCAGATGGTGGGCGCCATGATCGATGCCGTCGTCGAGGGGTCGCTCGCACCCGGGAACACCGGCGCCGTGCGCATGGCGGCCGAGGCGCTGGAGGCGATGCACGAGCTGCGCGCCTTCATGTTCCAGCGGGTGTACGAGTCGGAGACCGCCGCCGGGCAGAAGCACGTGGCCGTCGACGTCATCCGCCGGCTGGTCGACCACCACCTGGCGCATCCGGAGCTGCTGCCGGCGTCCTACCGCGACACCGAGGCCGACGCGGTCACCCAGGTCGTCGACTACGTCTCGGGCATGACCGACCGGTTCGCGCTGGCCACGCACGACCGGCTCTTCGACGACGACGCCGCCACCCGGATGCGCCCGCTGCTCCGGTCCGCGTGATCCGCGACGGCGCCCACCGCGCCGCCTGATCCGGGGGGACTAGCCCTCGCCGAGCGCGGCCCGCCGGCCGGCCTCGTGCTCGGCGTCGGAGATCACCCCGCGGCGGTGCAGGTCGTCGAGCTCGGTCAGCCGCTGCTCCAGGCTGCGCACCGGGGCGGCCAGCGGGCCCTGCGCCAGGCGGGCGGCCACCTGGGCGGGCGCGGCCAGCGGATCCAGACCGCTGTCGCGCAGCACCTTCCGGCTGCGCGTGAGACCCACCACGATCACGACGGCGACGACCAGGATGAACGCGGCAGCGAGGCCGAAGACCACCAGGAAGACCAACTCGAAGTCACCGACACCCTGCTCCATGCCGCCACGCTAGGGCTCAGGTCCGTGCGTGCGCCGTCACGGCTCGCCGAGGTGGGTGTGTCGGCCGCCGGCAGAACCGCCGCGTCCCGCACGGTCAGGCGCCGCCGGCCGAGCCGTCCCGTCGCTTGAGGTAGCGCTCGAACTCGCGGGCGATCTGGTCGCCGTTGGCCTGGGACAGGTCGACCTCGGTGGCGCGCTCCTCGAGCGAGCGCACGTACTCGACGACCTCCTCGTCCTCGTTGGCCATCTCGTCGACGGTCTTCACCCAGTCCTCGGCCTGCTGGGGGAGCCCCCCGACCGGCACGGCGATCTCCAGGACCTCCTCGACCCGCCGCAGGAGCGCGAGCGTCGCCCGGGGCGAGGGGGGCTGGGACACGTAGTGCGGCACCGCCGCCCAGAAGCTGATCGCCGGGAGCCCCGCCTGCACGCACGCGTCCTGGAAGACGCCGAGGATGCCGGTCGGGCCCTGGTAGCGCGAGGTCTCCAGCCCGTAGGCCTGCGCCGAGTCGTCGTCGTAGGCCGACCCGGTCACCGGCGTCGGGCGGGTGTGCGGGGTGTCGGCCAGCAGCGCGCCCAGCGAGACGACCGTCTGCGCGTCGAGCTCGTGCAGCAGGCCGATGAGCTCCGCGCAGAACCCGCGCCAGCGCATGTTGGGCTCGATCCCGCGGATGAGCACGACGTCGCGCTCGCTGCCCGGGGGGCGGGCCACGGAGATGCGCGTCGTCGGCCACTCGATGCTGCGGCTCACCCCGTCGATGAGCGACACCGTCGGGCGGTTGACCTGGAAGTCGTAGTAGTCCTCGGGGTCCAGCGCGGCCAGCGGCGTGGCGTCCCAGATCAGCTCCAGGTGCTCGACCGCGCCGGTGGCGGCGTCGCCGGCGTCGTTCCAGCCCTCGAACGCAACGACCACCAGGGGGTCGGTGAGTTCGGGCAGGTCCTCGGCGCCGGACTTGGGATCGATCACCCTTGCGAGCCTACGTCGATCCGCCCGCCGGGCGAGGTGGGGAACCCCTGCGTGTGAACGAGCCCCGAGTCCGCTGCGCCGACGCGCCGAAGTGAGACCATGGGTTCGACATCGGGACCGCCCAAGCCTGGGCAGACCCGCCGGGGGTGCCGGAGCCCGGCCACCGCGCCTGGGCCCGCACACCCACAGACGAGCAGTTCTGGGGAACACCTGTGTCCGACTCATCCGCTCTCCGCCCCGACGTGACGGCCGAGCTGACCGCCCTGCTGGAGCAGCGCATCCTCGTGCTCGACGGCGCCATGGGCACCGCCATCCAGCGGGACCGCCCGGACGAGGCCGGCTACCGCGGCGAGCGCTTCGCGGACTGGCCGAGCGACGTCCAGGGCAACAACGACCTGCTCAGCATCACCCGGCCCGAGATCATCGCCGGCATCCACCGCGAGTACCTCGAGGCCGGCGCCGACCTCGTCGAGACGAACACCTTCAACGCCACCACGATCTCGCTGGGCGACTACGGCATGTCCGAGCTCGCCTACGAGCTCAACCTGGCCTCCGCGCGGCTGGCCCGCCGCGAGTGCGACGCGATGACCGCCCGCACGCCGGACAAGCCGCGCTACGTCGTCGGCGCGATCGGCCCGACCAGCCGGACGGCGTCCATCTCGCCGGACGTCAACGACCCCGGCGCCCGCAACGTCACCTTCGACGAGCTGGTCGAGGCCTACCTCGATCAGGCCAACGGCCTGGTCAACGGCGGGTCGGACCTGCTGCTGATCGAGACGATCTTCGACACCCTCAACGCGAAAGCGGCGATCTTCGCCCTGGAGACGCTGTTCGAGGAGCGCGGCCGCCGCTGGCCGGTCATGATCTCCGGCACCATCACCGACGCGTCCGGGCGCACCCTGTCCGGGCAGGTCACCGAGGCGTTCTGGTACTCGGTGCGACACGTCCGGCCGCTCATGGTGGGCCTCAACTGCGCGCTCGGCGCCAAGGAGATGCGGCCCTACATCGCCGAGATCTCCCGGCTCGCCGACACGTTCGTCTCCTGCTATCCCAACGCCGGGCTGCCCAACGCCTTCGGCGAGTACGACGAGTCGCCCGACGAGACCGCCGCGATCGTCGCCGAGTTCGCCGACGCCGGCTTCGTCAACCTCGTCGGCGGCTGCTGCGGCACCACCCCCGGGCACATCGCGGCGATCGCGCGCGACGTGGCGGGGAAGACGCCGCGCGTCCCGGCCGAGGTCCGGCCCGCGCTGCACCTGTCCGGGCTGGAGCCGGTGACCGTCACCGAGGAGACGCTGTTCGTCAACGTCGGCGAGCGCACCAACATCACCGGCTCGGCCCGCTTCCGGAACCTGATCAAGGCCGGCGACTACCCGGCCGCCCTCGCCGTCGCCCGCCAGCAGGTCGAGGCCGGCGCCCAGGTCATCGACGTCAACATGGACGAGGGGATGATCGACGGCGTCGAGGCGATGGACCGCTTCACCAAGCTCGTCGCCGCCGAGCCCGACATCTGCCGCGTGCCGGTGATGGTCGACTCCTCCAAGTGGGAGGTCATCGAGGCCGGGCTCAAGACCGTCCAGGGCAAGTCGATCGTCAACTCCATCTCCCTCAAGGAGGGCGAGGAGAAGTTCGTCCGCGAGGCCCGACTGTGCCGCAAGTACGGCGCCGCGGTGGTCGTGATGGCCTTCGACGAGGACGGCCAAGCCGACGACCTGGAGCGGCGCAAGCAGATCTGCCGGCGGGCCTACGACATCCTCACCGGGCAGGTCGGCTTCCCGGCCGAGGACATCATCTTCGACCCGAACGTCTTCGCCGTCGCCACGGGCATCGAGGAGCACGCCAACTACGGGCTGGACTTCATCGAGGCCACCCGCTGGATCAAGCAGAACCTGCCCGGCGCACTGGTGTCCGGCGGCGTCTCCAACGTCTCCTTCTCCTTCCGCGGCAACAACCCGGTGCGCGAGGCCATCCACGCGGTCTTCCTGTTCCACGCGATCAGGGCCGGCATGGACATGGGCATCGTCAACGCCGGCGCGCTCGAGGTCTACGACGAGGTGCCGGAGCTGCTGCGCGAGCGGATCGAGGACGTGATCCTCAACCGCCGTCCCGACAGCACCGAGCGGCTGCTGGAGATCGCCGGCGACTTCGCCGGCGACGGCAGCGTCAAGGAGGTCGCCACCGAGGAGTGGCGCAACCTGCCGGTGGGGGAGCGGATCACACACGCGCTGGTGAAGGGCATCGACGGCTTCGTCGAGGACGACACCGAGGAGCTGCGCGTACTGATCAGCGAGCGCGGTGGCCGGCCGATCGAGGTCATCGAGGGCCCGCTGATGGACGGCATGAACGTCGTCGGCGACCTGTTCGGCGCCGGGAAGATGTTCCTGCCGCAGGTGGTGAAGTCCGCCCGCGTCATGAAGAAGGCCGTGGCCCACCTCATCCCCTACATCGAGGCGGAGAAGAAGCCCGGCGACGTGGAGCGCAGCAACGGCAAGGTCGTCATGGCCACCGTGAAGGGCGACGTCCACGACATCGGCAAGAACATCGTCGGCGTCGTGCTGCAGTGCAACAACTACGACGTCGTCGACCTCGGGGTGATGGTCCCCGCCCAGAAGATCCTGGACGCCGCCAAGGCCGAGGGAGCCGATGTCATCGGCCTGTCCGGGCTGATCACGCCGTCGCTGGACGAGATGGTCAACCTGGCCTCGGAGATGGAGCGCCAGGGCTTCACCATCCCGCTGCTCATCGGCGGGGCGACGACGTCGCGGGCGCACACCGCGGTCAAGGTGGCGCAGAAGTACTCCGGCCCGGTGATCTGGGTGAAGGACGCCTCCCGCTCGGTGCCGGTCGTGGCCGCACTGCTGTCGGACGAGCAGCGGCCGAAGCTGCTGGCCGACACCGACACCGAGTACGCGACGCTGCGGGAGCGGCACGCCGCCCGGCAGGACAGCCGGTCGCTGCTGCCGATCGCGGCCGCCCGCGAGGCGGCGACGCCGATCGACTGGTCGGGCTACGCGCCGCCGCGCCCGCGCATGCTGCTGCAGCAGGCCAAGGACGTCTGCACGGGTCCCACCTGCGACCACGTGCACGACCGGGCCACCCAGTTCGTGAAGGCGCTGCCCGACTACCCGCTGGCGGAGCTGCGCGAGTACATCGACTGGCAGCCGTTCTTCAACGCGTGGGAGATGCGCGGCCGGTTCCCCGACATCCTGCACAACCCGACGACCGGCGAGGCCGCACGGCGGCTCTACGAGGACGCGCAGGCGATGCTGGACCGGATCGTCGGGGAGAAGTGGCTGCGCGCCGCCGGTGTGTTCGGGCTCTTCCCGGCCAACCAGGTCGCCGGGGACGACGTCGAGGTCTACACCGACGAGTCGCGCGCCGAGGTGCGCACCGTCCTGCACCAGCTCCGGCAGCAGACGGAGGGCCGGGACGGATCGCCCCGGAAGTCGCTGGCCGACTTCGTGGCGCCGAAGGAGAGCGGGCTGCGCGACTACGTCGGGGCCTTCGCCGTCACCGCCGGCCTGGGCTCTGCCGAGCGGGTGGCGGCGTTCAAGAAGGACAACGACGACTACAACGCGATCATGCTCGAGGCCCTGGCCGACCGGCTGGCCGAGGCGTTCGCCGAGCGCCTGCACGAGCGGGTGCGCAAGGAGTTCTGGGGTTACGCCCCGGACGAGCACCTCGACGCCGATGGGCTGATCGCGGAGAAGTACGCCGGCATCCGGCCCGCGCCGGGCTACCCCGCATGCCCGGAGCACACGGAGAAGCAGACGATCTGGGAGCTGCTCGACGTCGAGGCCCACACCGGGATCGAGCTGACCGAGAGCATGGCCATGTGGCCGGGCGCTGCGGTGAGCGGGCTGTACTTCGCCCACCCGGAGTCGCAGTACTTCGTGCTGGGCCGGGTCGGCCGGGACCAGGTCGAGGACTACGCCGGGCGCAAGGGCTGGACGGTGGACGAGGCCGAGAAGTGGCTGTCGCCGAACCTGGGCTACCGCACCGAGGACGAATGACAGGGCCCCGGTGCCCCCCACCGCTCGCACGCTCGCGGCGGGACCCTGCACCGGGGCCGTTCCATCACGTCACTCGACGACGAGCACGTCGGCGTAGGACTCCGAGTGGGCGCTGGTGAAGGGGTGCTCGCCCGGCTCCTCGGGGGCGAGGAAGGTCGTCAGCGTCCCTGGGGGGACGGCGAGGTCGAACGAGCCGTCGGCCGCGGTGAGGGTCACCTCGGCGTCGCTGCCGTTGAACACGGTGACCCGGGAACCGGCGACGACCGGCCGGGCGACGTGGAACCGCTCCTCGTCGACCAGGACCCCCACCGACAGCTCACCGTGGTCGTGCCCGGCCATCGGGTCGGCGGCGGCCTCGGACGAGGTGGCAGCCGCCGGCGCGCCGGACCCGGGCCCGGTCGCTGCGTCCGCCGGGGGAGGCGAGGCAGCCAGCGCCACGGCGAGGGCCACGGTGGCCAGCATGACCAGCACCTCGCCGGCGGCGAAGCGGCGGAACGCCCGGCCGTCCCCGGCGCGGAGCCGGGGGAGGGAGCGGCGGCGGTGCTGCCACCCGAGCAGACCGAGGAGCAGCAGGCCGGCGGTCTTGGCGAGCAGCAGGGCTCCGTAGCCGGTGCCGAGCGCGTCGAGCACCGCAACGCGGCCGCCCAGCACGACCCACGCGGCGAGCGCGCCCGAGAGCGCCGTCGCCAGGAACGCGGCGAGGGCCAGGGAGCTGAACCGTGCCGCGATCGCCGGCAGGGTCTCGGCGCTGCGCCCGTGGACCAGCAGCGCCACCAGCCCGCCGATCCAGACGGTGGCGGCCACGACGTGCACGCCGAGGGTGGTCACGGCGAGCAGGTGGTCCTCGGCCCCGGACGAGTGGCCGCTGAGCACGACCGGGAGCACCAGTGCCGACAGCGCCAGCAGCAGCAGGATCCGCGCGCCGGCCGCGGTGCACCGGGATGCGGCGGCCGCGACGACCAGGGCGAGCGCGACCACGAGCAGTGCGGCCCGACCGGTGCCGGTGTCCTCGACGAACACGCGCAGGGAGCTCCACGACACCGAGGTGGGCCCCGTGCCGAGCAGCCGGCTGAGCGCGAGGAGCGCGCCGATCGCCGTCGCCGCGGCCCAGGCCAGGGCCCAGGACGACGCGGCGCGCAGCGCCCTCCGCGACTGCGCGGGCAACGCCGTGCCCCGTCCGGGCAGCAGGACGGCGACGAACAGCAGCGTGCCGATCGTCCCGACGGCCGCGATCCGGCCCGCGAGGGTTGCCGCCGGCAGGCCCCACTCCACGACGCGGCCGGCCTCGGGGAGGCCGGTCGGTCCCTCGGCCGGCTCTCCCGAGCCCACGGCCAGCGCCCAGAACAGCAGGCCCAGCAGGGCCACCGTGGTGGCGAGTGCCGCGAGCAGGTACCGACGCTGCCGGCCGGAACGGGGGAGCTCGTGCCCGGGCAGGTCCGCCGGGGGCGCCACGGCCGGCGCGACGCTGCTCACCCGCGTCGCCGGAGCCGGCTGACCAGCACCACGCCGAGCCCGACGAGGAGCACGGCACCCGCGACCCAGACCACCGGGAACGCGGGATCGGCCTCGGCGGCGGCGGTGTCCGGGTCACCGGCGGCGGCGGTGTCCGGGTCGCGGGATGCGGCGGTGTCCGGGTCGGGGGATGCGGCGGTGTCCGGAACGGCGGACGGCGCGCCGGACGGGGTGCCCCCGGCGGTCACCGTGAAGTCGAAGGCGCCGGACAGGGCGTGCCCGTCGGACGACGAACTCCGCCACTCGACGCGGTAGGTCCCGGCGGACCCGGTCCCGGCGAGGGGCTGGACCACCGTCGTCCCCCGGATCTCGGCGCCTCCGGAGGACACGGACGCGCCATCGGGTGCGGTCACCGCCACCAGCGTGCCGATCGGGAGCGGCTCGGCCGTGAAGTCCAGCTCGACGGTGTCCGGGCCCTCGGGAACCGTGCTCCCGGCCACCGGAGTGGTGCCGAGGAGGCCGTCGTGCGCGAGCGCAGCGGACGAGGTGCCGAGGTGCACCGCGCCGAGCCCGGTGACCAGGATCAGGACGGTCGCCGCCCGGTGGAGGGCCAGCCCCCAGCAAGCACGACGAGAACGAGTCATACCCATCCTTCGTCGAGGCCGGTGTTTCCGGATGTCGGGGCGGCGCTCAGCGTGTCCGATTGATAGGACGCGTGCAATGCAGACGTACACGATCGGGTCGTCTGTAGAAGAATCCGACATGGAGTGAACCGTTCCGGGCACCGGAGCCGAAGGTCAGACGGACAGCGCGGCGGCAGGAACCCTCCTGCCGGTCATCCGATCGCTGACCTGGGTCATCCGACCGGAGAGACGGCCGGCGCACCGATTGCGTCGTCCGGCAGGAAGGCGAACGGTTCACGCCGCCGCCTCAGCACCACTTCGAGCATGAGGAGCACACCTTGCGCAAGGCACTCGCACTCCCCACCGTCGCTCTCGCCGCTGCGGCGTTCCCGCTGCTGGCCATGTCCTCCGCTTCGGCGCACGAGGGCTCGCACAGCTACCAGGCCGACCTCGGCGCGGTGAACATGTCCGGCGTCTCCGGCACCGGCATGGTGACCCTGGACGGCAACACCGCCACCGTCATGATCGAGGCCGACGGTCTGCTCGCCGGCTCGCCGCACGCCCAGCACTTCCACATCGGCGCGCTGGGGCAGTGCCCCACGAACGACCTGTCGGATGACGCGGACGGCGACGGCTTCGTCAGCGTCAGCGAGGCCGCGAAGTACTACGGCGCCATCGGCACCTCGCTGACCACCGAGGGCGACACCAGCCCGGACAGCGGCCTGGCCGTCGACCGCTTCCCGACCGCCGAGGGTGGCTCGGTCTCCTACGAGCGGACCTTCGAGGTCACCGATGACGTGCACAAGGCGTTCGAGGCCGGCACCGCCGTGCTCGTGGTGCACGGCATCGACAAGGACGGCAGTGGCGCCTACGACGGTGACGTCGTGAGCGACCTCGACCCGTCCCTGCCCATGGAGGCCACCGCCCCGGCCGCCTGTGGCGCTCTCGAGGTCGCGCAGATGGGTGCCGCGCCTGCCGGCGGTGCCGAGACCGGTGCCGGCAGCACGTCCGGCATCGAGTCGCAGGGTGCGATCGGCGTCGGCGCTCTCGCCGCCGTCGGTGCTGCCGCTGCGGGTGCTGTGGCCTACCGCCGTCGTCAGGCCGACCAGGCCTGATCCGGCTGCCCGGTCGTGGGGGGGGGGGGGGGCGGCCCCCCCCCCCCCGCCCCCCCCCCCCCCCCCCCCCCGGGCGGGCGGCGCCGGGCCGGCGCCCGCCCCCCCCC
>JBELIQ010000010.1:92468-124979 GCA_042090795.1 Blastococcus sp.
CCGCCGGGGTGGGCGGCGGGGGGGGGGGGGGGGGGGCGCCCCGCCCCCCCCCCCACGACCGGGCACACCCCCGCTCAACCCCTTCTGGAAGGACCTCCGTGACCGAGCAGAGCCCCCGACGCCCCGGCTTCCGCACCTGGATCGCGCTGGCCGTCGCGCTGGCCGTCGTGGCCGCGGTCGCCATCGTGGTGGCGGTGACGGGGCAGCAGCAGGCGCCGCAACCTGCCGCGTCGACCGACCGGTCCGCGTCGACCGACCGGTCCGAGTCCGCTGCACCGACTGCTCCCGCGCCTCCGGCCGGTCCGGAGACGCCCGCCGAGGAGGCCGTGGCCGAGCCGGTCTCGGTCAGCATCCCGAGCATCGACGTCACCAGTGAGCTGCTCCGGCTGGGCCTGAACGACGACGGAACGGTCGAGGTGCCGCCCCTGGGCCCGGACGACCAGGCCGGCTGGTACGAGCGAGGACCGGCACCCGGCGCCACCGGCCCGGCGATCCTGCTCGGCCACGTCGACTCCGCGGAGCACGGCCCCGGGATCTTCTTCGAGCTCGGCGGCCTCAGCCCCGGCGACGAGATCACCGTGGCCCGCGAGGACGGCACGACCGCGGTCTTCGCCGTCGACCGGGTGGAGACCCACCCCAAGGACGAGTTCCCGACCCTCGAGGTCTACGGCAACACCGACGACTCCCAGCTCCGGCTGATCACCTGCGGGGGCGACTTCAACTCCTCGGTGCGCAGCTACGAGGACAACGTGATCGCCTTCGCCACCCTGGTGCGGACCCTCCCCGCCTGACCCCGGGTGGCTGGTCCGGCCGGCCCGTCCCGCGTCCCTAGACTTCGGCGCGTGGCCATGGCTCCAGGGAACGCAGCAGAGCCGGTGACCACCGCCGGGCTGCGGGCGGTGCTGTTCGACATGGACGGCACGCTCGTGGAGACCGAGGAGTACTGGGGCGAGGCGATGTTCGCCCTCGCCGGCCAGCTGGGCGGGCGGATGTCGGGCGAGGCCCGCGCCGCGACGGTGGGCACCCCCATGCGCGTGGCCATGGGCATCCTGTACGCCGATATCGGCGTGACCCGCACCGAGGACCAGCTCCAGGCCGACACGACGCAGGTCATGGACGCCGTGGCCCGCATGATGACCGAGCGGCTGATCTGGCTGCCCGGGGCGCAGGAGCTGCTCACCGCCGTCCACGAGGCCGGGCTGCGCACCGCCCTGGTGACGACGACGCCGCGCCGGCTCGCCGATCTGGTGATCACGCACATCGAGGCCGCTTTCGACGACGGCCCGTTCGACGTGACGGTCTGCGGGGACGAGGTCCCTGCGCGCAAGCCCGATCCGGCGCCCTACCTGCAGGCGATGGCCGCCCTGGGCGTCTCGCCGGGGGAGTCCGTGGTGATCGAGGACTCGCTGGTGGGGGTCACCTCCGGCCTGGCGGCGGGGGCTGCGGTCCTGGGCGTGGCCGGGCTGCAGCCGGTTCCGCCGGCGCCCGGTCTGGTGCAGGTCGACTCGCTGGGCGGCGTCGGGCTGCCCGAGCTGGCCGACGTGCTCGCCGCCCGGCGGTGGCAGGAGACCGCGGCCCGATGAATTCCGGCCGGCCGCGCCGTCCGCACCGATGACTGCGGCCACGACGCCACCGCCCGCTGCTCCGTGAGGAGCGCCGAGCCGACGACCTGAGGTCAGTCGCGCTCGACGATCGGCAGGGTCTGCCAGCCGGCCGCTGCGGCGGCCTCGGTCGGGAACGGCGGGGGAGTGCCGCCGAACGCCGGGCAGACCGCCTGGTGGTCGCACCAGCCGCACAGTCGGGACTTGTTGGGTCGGAAGTCACCGGTGCTGACCGCCCGTTCGATGGCCGACCAGATCGCCAGCAGCGTGCGCTCGAACCGGAGCAGCTCCGCCTCGTCGGGGGAGTAGGTGAGCGCGTCGCCGTCGCCGAGGTAGATCAGCTTCAGCTGGGCGGCCACCACGCCGCGGGTGCGCCAGAGCACCAGCGCGTAGAACTTCATCTGGAACAGCGCCTTGTTCTCGAACGCCTCGCGGGGCATCGAGCCGGTCTTGTAGTCGACCACCCGCAGCGCGCCGCTGGGCGCGACGTCGAGCCGGTCGACGAAGCCGCGCAGCAGCAGCCCGTCCGGCAGGGTGACCTCGACCAGCTCCTCGCGGCCCTCGGGCTGGATGCGCGTCGGGTCCTCGATCGTGAAGTAGCGCTCGACCAGCTTCCCGGCCGACGCCAGCCACGCCTCCACCGACTCGGGTGCGTTCACATCGGTCTCGGCGCCCTCGCCCTGGACGGTCGCGAACAGCTCCGCCACCTCCGGTTCGGTCTGCAGGTCCGCCCAGGCCGGCTCGAGCAGCTGCAGCGCACCATCGACGGTGCGCTGCGCCGGCGGGAGGTCGTAGAGCCGCTCGAGCACCGAGTGGACCAGCGTCCCGCGCACCATGGCCAGGCTCTTGCGCTCGGGGAGGCGGTCGATGGTGCGGAACCGGTAGAGCAGCGGGCAGGTCTTGAAATCGGCCGCCCGGCTGGGGGACAGCGATGGTCGCCGGGGCGCCTGGCCCGGCGCCTGGCCCGGTGCGGGGGCCGGTGCGGGGCCCGGCGCGGGGGCCTGGCCGAGCGTGGCGTTCGTATCCACCGTCACCGTCATGGGTCCGAGGCTAGGTCGGGGCACCGACAGTTCCGAGTGTCCGCGCCGCACCGGGGGCACGGGTCACACCGGTCCCGTCCGTACGCTCGGCGCCCGTGGACACCCAGCCCGAGACCGATCCCGACGCCCCCGCCGGGACGGTCGGGACGCCCGACGTCGCGTCCGACGCCGCTCCCGACGCCGCTCCTGACGACGGGGCCGACGCCGCACCCGATGTCGCGTCCGCCGAGCGACCGGCGCCGGTTCCCGGCGCCTTCGTGGCCGGCGACCGGGTGCAGCTGACCGACCCCAAGGGGCGGCTGCACACGGTCGTGCTGGAGCCCGGCAAGCAGTTCCACACCCATCGCGGCGCGATCCAGCACGACGACCTCATCGGGTCCCCCGAGGGCTCGGTCGTGCACTCCACCGCCAACACCGGCTACCTGGCGCTGCGGCCGCTGCTCGCCGACTACGTGCTCTCCATGCCCCGCGGTGCGCAGGTCATCTACCCCAAGGACGCGGCCCAGATCGTGGGCTTCGGCGACGTCGGCCCCGGCATGCGGGTCCTGGAGGCCGGCGCGGGCTCCGGCGCGCTGAGCTGCTCGCTGCTCCGTGCGGTGGGCTCCGAGGGCTCCCTGACCAGCTACGAGCGCCGGGAGGACTTCCTCGACGTCGCACGGGGCAACGTGGGCGCCTTCTTCGGCGAGGTGCCGGACAACTGGAGCCTGCGGCTGGGCGACCTGGCCGACCACCCGGCCACCGAGGTCGTCGACAGGGTCGTCCTCGACATGCTGGAGCCCTGGGCGGTGCTGCCGACGGTGGCAGCCGCGCTCCGGCCCGGCGGGGTCCTGGTGGGCTACGTGGCGACGACGACGCAGCTGTCCACCTACGTGGAGGCGCTGCGGGCCCAGGGCGTGTGGACCGAGCCGCACGCCTGGGAGTCTCTCCTGCGGCCGTGGCACGCGGTGGGCCTGGCCGTGCGCCCGGAGCACCGGATGGTGGCCCACACCGCCTTCCTGGTCACCGCCCGGCGGCTCGCCGAGGGCACGGTGGCCCCCATCCGGCAGCGGCGCGCGCAGAAGATCTGAGAAAGGACCCTCCTGCCCCCCAGCCCCCGCGAGCTCGGGCCGGGCCCCTGCAGGAGGGCCGTTCCAGCACGTTCCCACGGCGACCGCGAGCCCACGGCGAACTGTCGTCCCGCGTGTATAGATTTGCGTCCTGGCTCCCCCGACACTGCGGAGGTGCGCGATGGGCACAGGTCCGACCGATGGTCCCGACGAGTTCAAGGCGCGGCGCGAGCGTGATGTCGCTGCCCTGCTGACCCAGATCGCCTACCTCGAGGAGGAGATCGGCCTCCTCCGTCGCAAGGTGGCGGACAGCCCGCGGCAGACGAGGGCGCTCGAGGAGCGCATCACCGAGGCGGAAGGCCGCGCCGCCTTCCTGTCCGAGCGGAACGACAAGCTCGCCGGCACCCTCCGCGATGCCCGCGAGCAGCTGATCACGCTCAAGGAGGAGGTCGACCGGCTCGGACAGCCCCCGTCCGGCTACGGCGTCTTCCTGGCGCGACACGACGACGGGACGGTCGACGTCTTCACCAGCGGCCGCAAGCTGCGGGTGACGCTCTCGCCCAACGTGGAGGGCCTGGAGCTGCGGCCCGGCCAGGAGGTCATGCTCAACGAGGCGATGAACGTCGTCGAGGCGCGCGGCTTCGAGCGCGCCGGCGACGTCGTCATGCTCAAGGAGCTGCTGGAGCCGGTCGACGGCGTCACCCAGCGGGCGCTGGTGATCGGGCACACCGACGAGGAGCGGGTCGTCTACCTCGCCGACTCGTTGGCCGACCAGCCGATCCGCGCCGGTGACTCGCTCCTGCTGGAGTCGCGCTCCGGCTACGTCTACGAGCGGATTCCGAAGAGCGAGGTCGAGGAGCTGGTCCTCGAAGAGGTCCCGGACATCGACTACGCCGACATCGGTGGCCTCTCGCGGCAGATCGAGCAGATCCGGGACGCCGTGGAGCTGCCGTTCCTGCACGCGGACCTGTTCCGCGAGTACCAGCTGCGCCCGCCGAAGGGGATCCTGCTGTACGGCCCGCCCGGCTGCGGCAAGACGCTGATCGCCAAGGCGGTCGCGAACTCGCTGGCCAAGAAGGTGTCGGCGCTCAAGGGGGAGGGGCAGGGCAAGTCCTACTTCCTCAACATCAAGGGCCCCGAGCTGCTCAACAAGTACGTCGGGGAGACCGAGCGGCACATCAGGCTGGTCTTCCAGCGGGCGCGCGAGAAGGCCAGCGAGGGCACGCCGGTCATCGTCTTCTTCGACGAGATGGACTCGATCTTCCGGACGCGTGGGTCGGGGGTGTCCTCCGACGTCGAGTCGACGATCGTGCCGCAGCTGCTCAGCGAGATCGACGGCGTCGAGGGCCTGGAGAACGTCATCGTCATCGGTGCCTCCAACCGGGAGGACATGATCGACCCGGCGATCCTGCGGCCGGGCCGGCTGGACGTGAAGATCAAGATCGAGCGGCCGGACGCCGAGGCCGCGCGGGACATCTTCGGCAAGTACCTGCTGCCGACGCTGCCGCTGCACCCCGACGACCTCGCCGAGCACGGCGGGAGCCGCGAGGCGACGATCGCCGGGATGATCCAGCGCACCGTCGAGCGCATGTACACCGAGATCGAGGAGAACCGCTTCCTCGAGGTCACCTACGCCAACGGTGACAAGGAGGTCCTGTACTTCAAGGACTTCAACTCCGGCGCGATGCTGCAGAACATCGTCGACCGCGCCAAGAAGATGGCGATCAAGGAGCGCCTGGAGACCGGTACCGGAGGCCTCCGGGTAGGCCACCTCATGCAGGCGTGCATCGACGAGTTCAAGGAGAACGAGGACCTGCCCAACACGACCAACCCCGACGACTGGGCGCGGATCTCGGGCAAGAAGGGCGAGCGGATCGTCTACATCCGCACGCTGATCAGTGGCAAGGGCAATGAGTCCGGCCGCGCGATCGACACCGCCACGAACACCGGCCAGTACCTGTAGCCCCGATGCACCGACGGCCCGGCCCCCCCGAGGGGGGCCGGGCCGTCGGCGTTCCGGGCGGATCAGCCGAGCGACAGCACCTGGCCCGGGATGATCAGCGCCGGGTTGCCGCCGATGACGTCCCGGTTGGCGGCGTAGAGGTCGCGCCAGCCGAGACCGTTGGCCGCCGCGATCCGAGACAGCGTGTCACCGGAGCGCACCGTGTACGACTCACCCGAGGACGTCGCGGGCGCCGGAGCGGCCGCAGCGCCACCCAGCCGCAGCACCTGGCCGGGGCGGATCAGCGAGGGGTCGGAGATGACGTCCCGGTTGGCGGCGTAGAGGTCGCGCCAGCCGAGACCGTTGGCCGCCGCGATCCGGGAAAGCGTGTCACCGGAGCGCACCGTGTACGTCGCGCCCGTGACGACCCGCTCGGGTGCCGGCGCCGGGGCCTCGGCCCGAGGTGCCGGAGCCGGAACGGCGGCCTGCGGGGCCGGAGCGGGGGCCGGCGCGGGAACCGGCGCCGGTGCCGGGGCCGGAGCGGGAGCGGCCGCCTGGGGAGCCGGGGCGGGGGCGGGAGCGGGAGGGCTTCCTGCCCGGTCGGCGGCACCGAGCCCCAGCTTGGCCGAGCACGCCGGCCAGGCGCCCCACCCCTGCCGCGCCAGGGTCTTCTCGGCCGTCACGATCTGCTGCGCGCGGGTGGCCAGATCGGCACGCGGCGCATAGGCGGTGCCGCCGAAGGCCTCCCAGGTGCTCTGCGAGAACTGCAGGCCGCCGTAGTAGCCGTTGCCGGTGTTGATCGACCAGTTGCCGGTGCTCTCGCACTGGGCCAGGCGGTCCCACGTGGCCCCGTCGGCGGCGGCCGCCGTCCCGGTGGCCAGGAACGGGCCCAGGAACACGGCGCCGGCGGCGGCGAGGCACGCCGCGCGGCGGCGGTAGGAGCGGGTGGAGGCGGTGGTGTTGCTGGGGTTCGTCATGGTCCTCTCGAAAGGCGGGCGCCCCACGCAGCACAGCCCGGACGGGCGCGGCTCGCTCCACCCACGGAGCCAGGAAGACGGAGGAGCACGGCCGCAGGGTGGAGAGGGGCGCGCGACGTGTCCAGGAAGCGCACGGTCGGCTCGACGGCCAGGATGTCCGTGCTGCAACCCGCGGCCGCTCTGCTGTGGCCCGGGCGACGCCAAGGCTACGTAATCGTTTCGTTATGTGCCAGTTCCGGCGTCGGTCCTCCCTGGCCCGGCGGTCCCGGCCGCCGCGCGGCCTAGGGTTGGTGCATGAGCGTGCGGCGGGTCATGGGGACCGAGGTCGAATACGGGGTCTCCGTGCCGGGGCACCCCACGGCCAACCCGACGACGTTGTCCAGCCAGGTGGTCAACGCCTGGGCGGTGGCCGACGCGCCGACGCGGCGTCGCCCGCGCTGGGACTTCGAGGAGGAGTCCCCGCTGCGCGACGCCCGCGGGTTCGACCTCACACCGGCGCAGGCGCTGGACCACAACGACCTGGACGAGGACACCGGGATGGCCAACGTCATCCTCACCAACGGGGCCCGGCTCTACGTGGACCACGCGCACCCGGAGTACTCGACGCCGGAGGTCACCAACCCGCGCGACATCGTCCTCTGGGACAAGGCGGGGGAGCGGGTGATGGCCGAGGCCAGCCGCCGGGCCGCGCGCGTGCCGGGCACCGAGCCCATCCAGCTGTACAAGAACAACACCGACGGGAAGGGCGCCTCCTACGGCGCCCACGAGAACTACCTCATGGACCGCCGAACGCCGTTCGTCGACATCATCCGGGGTCTGGTGCCGTTCTTCGTGACGCGGCAGGTGTTCGCCGGCGCGGGGCGGGTGGGCATCGGCGCGGAGAGCCGGGGGCACGGCTTCCAGATCTCCTCGCGGGCGGACTTCTTCGAGGTCGAGGTCGGGCTGGAGACGACGCTCAAGCGGCCGATCATCAACACCCGGGACGAACCGCACGCCGACGCCGAGAAGTACCGGCGGCTGCACGTGATCATCGGTGACGCGAACCTCGCCGAGCTGTCCACCTACCTCAAGGTCGGGACGACGTCCCTGGTGCTGGCCATGATCGAGGCCCGCTTCCTGCCGCACGACCTCTCGCTCGAGGAGCCGGTGGAGGCGCTGCGGGCGATCAGCCACGACCCGTCGCTGAGGCACACGGTGCGGCTGCGCGACGGGCGCCGGATGACGGCCCTGGACATGCAGCAGGCCTACCTGGAGCACGCGCAGAAGTTCGTCGCCCAGCGCGGGGAGGACGACGAGCAGACCGACGACGTCCTGCGCCGGTGGGCCGAGGTGCTCGAGGACCTCGCGATCGACCCGATGCGCTGTGCCGACCGGCTGGACTGGCCGGCGAAGCTGCGGCTGCTCGAGGGGTACCGCTCCCGCGACGGGCTGGACTGGGGCGACTCGCGCCTGAAGCTCGTCGACCTGCAGTACTCGGACGTGCGGCCGGACAAGGGCCTCTACAACCGGCTCGTGGCCCGCGGCTCGATGCAGCGGCTGCTGACCGACGAGGAGGTGGACCGGGCCGTCGTCCACGCGCCGGCCGACACCCGCGCGTTCTTCCGCGGCGAGTGCCTGCGCCGGTTCCCCGCGCAGGTGGCGGCAGCGTCCTGGGACTCGGTGGTCTTCGACCTCGGGCGGGAGAACCTGGTGCGCATCCCCACGATGGAGCCGCTCCGGGGCACGCGGGAGCACGTCGGAGCGCTGTTCGAGGCCTCCGCGACGGCGCAGGAACTGGTCGACACCATCACCGGCGGCTGATCCGGCCCCGCTGGCCGGTGGTCGTGCAGGGCGCGCGGGACGGCACCCCGCCGGCCGCCCGGCGCGCGGCCGGCCGGTGCGGGGTCCCGTCCTGCGGGTGGGTCAGCTGCCGCCGTCGTCCTGTCCGGCGCCCGAGCTGCCCTGGATGATGCGCGCGAGGTCCCACCGCTGCGCGTTGTCGCGCAGCCAGTCGGCCCACTGCTCGACATCCTCCCCGTACTCGCCGTCGACAGCACCCTCCATGATCTGGCGCAGATCGCCGCGGGCCTCCTCGGGCTCCTGCCCGAAGACGGCCTGGATGTCCTGGCGGAGCTCCCTCGGCAGTGACGAGATCAGCCCGCCGATGCGTTCGGTCCAGTCCTCCACCTCGTCGCCGTAGCTCCCGCTCAGACCCTCCCGGGCGATGTCCTGCAGCTCCTGGCCCCGCTCGTCCGCGGGCAGGTCCTGCAGTTCCTGCAGGTCGCGCCTCAGGTCATCCGGCAGCCAGTCGCCCATGCCGATCTGCGGCATGCTGCCGAAGACGTCGGCAGCGTCCCCGCGGGCCCGGTCGACGGCCTGCTCGGCCTCGTCCTGGGCGTTCTCGAGCGTCTGCTGGGCCTCCTCGATCGCCTGCTGCGCGCGTTCCTGGGCCTCGTTGCTGCCCTCCTCGACGGCCTGCTCGGCCTCGTCCCGCGCGTTATCGAGCGCCTGCTGGGCCTCCTCGATCGCCTGCTGCGCGCGTTCCTGGGCCTCGTCGCCGCCCGCCTCGACGGCCTGCTCGGCCTCGTCCCGGGCGTTCTCGAGCGCCTGCTGGGCGTCCTCGATCGCCTGCTGCGCGCTCTCGCGGGCATCGTCACTGCCTCCGTCGACGGCCTGTTCGGCCTCGTCCCGGGCGTCCTCGAGCGACTCCTGGGCCTGATCGATGGCCTGCTCGGCCTCTTCCTGCGCCGCCTGGGCGGCGTCCTCCAGCTGGTCGGCCGGGGCGGCAGCGGCGGCCGGGGCCATGAAGACCGCGGCCGCGGTCAGGGCTGCCGCGCCGGCGCCCGTCACAGTTCCTCGTCGTGCTCGAAGTCGCAGGTTCACGTCTGTCTCCTCGTTCATCGACTCTGCTGGTGCCCGCCGCCGTCCGTGCGGCTGTGCGGCCGGAGGCCGCCGGGTCGGGTGGGCTGCGCAACCTCCTGCAGGGGGTGTTCCCGTCCCTGCGCGGACCACGAGTGCAAACCCGTGACCTTCCGATGACAGACCCGCAACATCCGGGCCGGTCGCGGACAGAGCCGGCGCAGGGACCGGAGGTCCACCACGGGTGCTCCGCAACGACCTCCCGATGTCACACCCGGCGGGTAGCTTTCAGTTCCAGCAGCAGTTCCCACGACGGGAGGGGCAGGCCATGGCCACCAGGGACACCGGCGGGCAGCAGAAGGCGACGCGGTCGCGCGAGGAGACCGACGAGGTCGAGGCCTCGGTCGACACCGAAGCCACCGAGCGCCGCCAGGAGTTGACCGACGACGTCGACTCCATTCTCGACGAGATCGACGAGGTGCTCGAGTCAAATGCAGAAGACTTCGTGAGGGCGTATGTCCAGAAAGGAGGGGAGTGAACACTTAGAGTTATCAACGGTAGCTTAACGTGAAGGTCTGTCCGGCGTGTAGAGAGACGAAGCCCGCGGCCGAATTCGGGCGCAATCGCGCACTGACGGATGGCCTCTCGTTCTACTGCCTGAGTTGCAATCGGCAGCGGAGCAACTCCTGGTATCGCCAGAGCCGCCGATCTCTCGGTAAGGAGGTTCGGGATCACTCCTGGATCCCCGACGGCTTCCGATGGTGTCCCTCGTGTCGTCAGCCGGTTGCGCACGAGGACTATTCGCGCAACGCCACGAGCGCTTCCGGCTTCGGCAGCATGTGTCGCGCTGGCGCCAACGGGGCCAACGGGGCCAACAGTGAGTCGTACTTCTACCGCCGGTACAAGCTGACGAAGCGGCAGATCGCTGACATGCGAATGGCTCAGGACGATGGAGGCGCCATCTGCGGCGATCCTGAACCGCAGCATCTCGACCACGATCACGCCAGCGGCGCCACCCGCACACTGCTGTGCCAGCGGTGCCCCCACGGCCTGGGCCTCTTCCGGGACAACCCGTACTTCTTGCACGCGGCGGCGTACTACGTGGCGCTGCACACTGCGCGGCAGCAGGTGGCGGCCGAGATTGAAGCGCTCCGCTCGGGGACAGGCGTGCCCAGCCGGCCGGGGGAGCCGCCGGTAGGGTCGCAGCGACGCCCAGACGCCCGCGGGACCACCACGCGGAGCACCGGGCGGACCAGTGGTGCACGCCGGCGCGAGCAGGCGGGAGAGGTGGATACGTGAGCGAGCTCGCGAGCTCAACGGAGAACACAGCAGCGCCGCTCACGCGGACGCCGAGCGCCGGCGAGGCGGGCGCGTGAGCGATCAGTCGACTGGCCGGAGCGGGTTCCCGCCCGCCTACCTGGACCGGGTGGGCTCCTCGTTCACCGACTTCCTCTCCACCACCGCGCCTGACCTGCTGCCCGGCCGCCGCCCGGTGCCCGTCACGCCCATGGCCGACCTCGCCCCGCACGGCACGACGATCGTCGCCGTCACCTACGACGGGGGCGTCCTCATGGGGGGTGACCGGCGCGCCACCATGGGCAACCTGATCAGTTCCCGGGACATCGAGAAGGTCTACCCGGCCGACTCGTACAGCGTCATCGGCATCGCGGGCGCGGCGGGCATCGCCATCGAGATGGTGAAGCTCTACCAGGTCGAGCTCGAGCACTACGAGAAGATCGAGGGCCTCACGATGTCCCTCGACGGCAAGGCCAACCGGCTCGCCGCGATGATCCGGGGCAACCTGGGTGCGGCGATGCAGGGGCTGGCGGTGGTCCCGCTGTTCGCCGGCTTCGACCTCGACGCCGCCGAGGGCGCCGCACCCGGGCGCATCTTCAGCTACGACATCACCGGCGGGAACTACGAGGAGCGGGGCTACGCCGCCGTCGGCTCGGGCTCGTTGTTCGCCAAGAACTCGCTCAAGAAGACCTGGCGCAGCGGCCTCGCGGCCGAGGCCGCGACCCGCACCGTCGTGGAGGCCCTCTACGACGCCGCCGACGACGACTCGGCCACCGGCGGCCCCGACCCGGTCCGCAGGCTCTACCCGATCGTCTACCGCGTCGACGCCGAGGGCGCGGTCCGGCTCACCGACGCCGAGGTCGCCGCCGTCGCCGACACGATCATCGCCGACCGCCGGACCACGGACGGGGAGGGCTGACCCATGACGATGCCGTACTACGCCTCCGCCGAGCAGGTCATGCGGGACCGCTCGGAGTACGCCCGCAAGGGCATCTCCCGCGGCCGCAGCGTCGCCGTCGTCACCTACGCCGACGGCGTGCTCTTCATCGCCGAGAACCCCAGCTCGACGCTGCACAAGGTCGGGGAGATCTACGACCGCATCGGGTTCGCCGCCGTCGGCCGGTACAGCGAGTTCGAGAGCCTGCGGGTGGCCGGCGTCCGCCTCGCCGACGTCCGCGGCTACTCCTACAACCGCCGGGACGTCACCGGCCGGGTGATCGCCAACGCCTACGCCCAGACCCTCGGCGCGATCTTCACCGAGCAGATGAAGCCCTACGAGGTGGAGCTCTGCGTCGCCGAGGTGGGCGACCGCCCCGAGACCGACCAGCTCTACCGGCTCACCTTCGACGGCTCCGTCGTCGACGAGCCCGACTTCGTCGTCATGGGCGGTCAGGCCGAGGCCGTCACCGGTCATCTCCGCGAGCACTTCCTGCCCGGCATGGGCCTGGCCGATGCGCTGCAGGTGGGTGTCCGGGCGCTGTCCGCGGTCAGCCCCGTCACCGCCGGCGCAGGCAACGGCGGACCGGCCCAGCTCACCGCCGCCCAGCTCGAGGTGGCCGTGCTCGACCGGCGGCGCGCCAAGCGGGCCTTCCGCCGCATCACCGGGTCGTCCCTCCGGCGGCTGCTCGGGGACGAGCCCACCCCGGACGTCGTGGACGACGCCCCGGCCACCACCGCCCATGCACCGAGCGTTCCCGAGCCGGGCACGCCCGCCGGCCTGGGCGACCCGGCCAACCCCGACACGGCCGGTGGCGCCGGGTTCGACCCCCACGACGAGGACGGCGGCGAGGGCTGAACGCCCGAGTGCCGCTGGGCTCCTGACGACCTGCTGGGCGGCCGGACGGGGAGCGCGGTCCTGAGGCGGCAGCGATCCGACCGTTCGTGACCGGCCCAGGGGCGCGGGACGGGCGCGCTGTCGCTCCCGGCGCCTAGTCTCGGATCGTGGAGCGACGGATCTTCGGGATCGAGACCGAGTACGGCGTCACGTGCACCTTCAAGGGGCAGCGGCGGCTCTCCCCGGACGAGGTCGCCCGCTACCTGTTCCGGCGGGTGGTCTCGTGGGGGCGGAGCTCCAACGTCTTCCTGCGCAACGGCTCCCGGCTGTACCTGGACGTCGGCAGCCACCCCGAGTACGCCACCGCCGAGTGCGACGACCTCACCGAGCTGGTCGTCCACGACAAGGCGGGGGAGCGGATCCTGGAAGGGCTGCTGGTCGACGCCGAGCAGCGGCTGGCCGAGGAGGGCGTCACCGGCGACATCTACCTGTTCAAGAACAACACCGACTCGGCGGGCAACAGCTACGGCTGCCACGAGAACTACCTGGTGGGCCGGCACGGCGAGTTCAGCCGGCTGGCCGACGTGCTGATCCCGTTCCTGGTCAGCAGGCAGATCGTCGTCGGCGCCGGGAAGGTGCTGCAGACCCCGCGGGGTGCGGTCTACTGCGTCAGCCAGCGCGCCGAGCACATCTGGGAGGGCGTCTCCAGCGCCACCACCCGGTCCCGGCCGATCATCAACACCCGCGACGAGCCGCACGCCGATGCCGAGAAGTACCGGCGGCTGCACGTCATCGTCGGCGACTCCAACATGAGCGAGACGACGACGCTGCTCAAGGTCGCCATGACCGACCTCGTGCTGCGCATGATCGAGGCGGGCGTCCCGATCCGGGACATGACGCTGGAGAACCCGATCCGCGCCATCCGCGAGATCAGCCACGACATGACCGGCCGGCGCAAGGTGCGGCTGTCCAACGGCCGGGAGATGTCGGCGCTGGAGATCCAGCGCGAGTACCACGACCGCGCCCTGGAGTTCGCCGACCGCGAGGGCGTCTCGCCGGTGCACCGCCAGATGCTGGAGCTGTGGGGGCGGGTGCTCAAGGCCGTCGACGGGGAGGACCTCGGCCTCATCGACCGCGAGATCGACTGGGCGATCAAGTACAGCCTCATCGAGCGCTACCGGGCCAAGCGGGACCTGCCGCTGTCCTCGCCACGGGTCGCCCAGATGGACCTCGCCTACCACGACATCAGCCGCACCCGCGGCCTGTACTACCTGTTGGAGCGCGCCGGTCAGGTCGACCGGGTGGCCCACGAGCCGCGCGTCTTCGAGGCCAAGAACGTGCCGCCGCAGACCACCCGCGCCAAGCTGCGCGGCGAGTTCATCCGGAAGGCCCAGGAGAAGCGCCGCGACTTCACCGTCGACTGGGTGCACCTCAAGCTCAACGACCAGGCCCAGCGCACCGTGCTGTGCAAGGACCCGTTCAAGGCCGTCGACGACCGCGTCGAGAAGCTCATCGCGAGCATGTGAGCCGGTGCCCGCCGCGCCCCGGACCGTCCTCGTCACCGGCGTCAGCCGCCGTGCCGGCATCGGGTTCGCTGTCGCCCGCCGGCTGGCGGCGCGCGG
The DNA here is from genome assembly GCA_042090795.1 of Blastococcus sp. GTDB lineage: Bacteria > Actinomycetota > Actinomycetes > Mycobacteriales > Geodermatophilaceae > Blastococcus. The sequence goes on from JBELIQ010000010.1 coordinate 106,605, forward strand.
TGACCGCGTCGCCGTCCACGCCTGGGCACCGCACGACCACGAGCAGCCCTGGGGTGGGGACGACGCCGACGTGGTGCTCGACGAGCTGGGCCGCCCGCCGCACCTCGTGGCCGACCTCGCCGACCCCGCGGCGCCACACGCGCTGGTGGCCGGCGCGCGCGATGCCCTCGGACCGTTGACGACCCTCGTGGTGAACCATGCGCGCAGCTCGGCCGGGAGTCTCGCGGAGGTGACGGCCGCCGAGCTCGACGTCTCCTTCGCCGTGAACGCCCGCGCGGCCGTACTGCTGACCCAGGCCTTCGCAGCCCAGTACGACCCGGCCGCCGGTCCCGGCTCCGTGGTGCTGTTCACCTCCGGCCAGCACCGCGGCCCCATGGCCGGGGAGGTGGCCTACGCGCTGAGCAAGGGCGCGGTCCAGCAGATCACCGCCACCCTCGCCGACGAGCTGGCCGGGCGGGGGATCACGGTGAACTGCCTGAACCCGGGTCCCACGGACACCGGCTGGGCTCCGCCGGAGCTCGCCGACCAGCTCGCTTACGCCCTGCCTCGGGGCCGGTGGGGGTCTGCCGACGAGGCCGCCGCGGTCGTGGGCTGGCTGACCGGTCCGGACGCGCGCTCGGTCACCGGGCAGACCATCGACGCCGAGGGCGGCTTCCGGCGGTGACCGGTCAGGAGCCGCCCGCCGGCGCCGGCTCGGCGTGGGGGTCCACCGGGACAGCCAGGGCCGCGTACCGCCCGGCGGCCGCGGCGGCGAGGAAGTAGGCGCGCTCCTCGGGCATGCCGCGTCCCATGGTGCGCAACGGCACGGGGGAGAGGCCCAGCGCCTCCTCCAGCCCGTCGGTGTCCACCCAGACGACCGGGTTGCGGGCGGGCTGGCCGGCGAGGTCCTCGTCGACCTGCGACCCCAGCTCCGAGCCGAGCCCGCGGGGCGCCACCAGGGTCACCCCGCCGAGGGCCACGCGGCCGAAGGCGGTCAGCGAGTGGTGCGACACCCCGCGGTGGCGCGGCCGGGGATCGGCGTCGGAGATGCGCAGCGCCCCGACGGCCTGACCGCCGAGCACCGCGACCGCGTTGCACGCCTCGCCGGCGGCCACTCCCGAGAAGCCCCACGGCGTCCCCGTGCCGAGGTTGCCCGGGCCCTGCGTCACGATCGCCAGGTCCGCGCCCAGCACGTGCCGGGCCGCCAGCAGGCCGGTGTGCACGGTGACCGCCTCGAGGTCGCCGCCGAAGGCCTGACCCACGGTGACCACGCCGGCCAGCGACTTGTGCAGCGCGTCGACCGTGCGGGAGAAGCCGGCCGCGAGCGCCCCGCCGTCGGTCATCACGTAGGCGACCTTGAGGTCGGGGTCGGTGGCCAGCGCACCGATGAGCACCGCCGGGAGCGCGGAGTGCAGGTCGGCCACCACCACCGGCATGCCGCCGAGGTCGTCGGCCTCGGCCAGCGTCGCGTGGTGCTCGGTGTCCTGCTCGTCGACGCCCTGCACGGTCGCCTGCAACGGCGTGTACCGGGCCTTCACCAGGTGCCCGGGCCCGGTCGGATCGGCCGGCAGCCGGTCGGGGACGGCGACCACCAGCGCGTACCCGCCGGTGCCCAGGTTCTGCGCCCACGCGGTGGTGTTCAACAGCACCGCGTCGCCCACCTGCGGCACGCCGACCAGCGAGGGATAGGCCAGGGCGCGGACGTCGCCGTCGTCGGGCACGGCCACCGTGAGCTCCAGCGAGTCGTGGCCTGCACGTCCCAGCGCGGTCACCTCGCCACGACGCCAGCGGATGCGGGTCGGGACGGGAGAGCTCATGTCCGCAGGCTAACCAGCGAGCCGGGGGACGGCCGGTCGGCGGGCCCGGAGCAGGGGCTCGCTGCGCGCATGCGAGTGGCGGGGGGCAGCGGGTCTTTCCTCTAGCCTGGGCAGCATGGCGGCCAAGCGGGCGGAACGACTGGTGAACCTGGTCATCGCGCTGCTGAGCACCCGCCAGTACGTCACGGCGGCGCGCATCCGGTCCACGGTGCCCGGCTACGAGGCCGACGACGGCACCGACCGCGCGGACGAGGCGTTCAAGCGGATGTTCGAGCGGGACAAGGCCGAGCTCCGCGAGATGGGCGTCCCGCTGGAGACCGGCCGCACGAGCGCCTTCGACACCGAGGACGGCTACCGCATCGCCCGGGCCGACTACGAGCTCCCCGAGATCCAGCTCACCGGCGAGGAAGCGGCCGCGGTCGGTCTGGCGCTCCGGCTGTGGGAGTCCGCCCAGCTGGCGGGAGCCGCGCAGAGCGCGCTGGTCAAGCTCAGGGCCGCCGGGGTCGACGTCGAGGCCGGGGGCGGCATCCCGCTTCAGCCGCGGCTGGACGCCGGTGAGCCGGCGTTCGAGCCGGTCTACGCCGCCGCCCGCGACCGCCGGACCCTGCAGTTCGACTACCAGCGCCCCGACGAGGACAGCCCGGCCCGTCGGCGGGTGCAGCCCTGGGGGGTCATCGCCTGGCACGGCCGCTGGTACGTGGGTGGCCTGGACCTCGACCGGGAGCAGCCACGGATGTTCCGGCTCTCCCGCGTCGTCGGCATGCCGAAGGCCACCGGCCCCGCCGGGGCGTTCGAGCCCCCCGCCGACCTCGACCTCGGCGCCATGGTCGCCGCCCAGGTGGGCGGGCAGGAGCACGTGGTCGTCGTGCGCGCCCGCCCGGGCACCGCGGTCGGCCTGCGCCGCTGGGCCACCTCGCTGGGCCCGACCGACGACGGGCGGGAGGACCGGCTGGAGCTGCGCACCACCGAGCCGTGGGGGCTGGCCGGCCAGCTGGCCGCACTCGGTGCCGACGTCGTCGTCGAGTCACCGGCCGAGGTCCGCGAGGCGGTCATCGCCCGGCTCACCCGCCTGGCCGGGATGGGAGCCCCCGCATGAACGCGCCCCACGACGACGCCCCGCCGGTGCGCCACGTCCCCGCGGGGACCCCGGGATGACCGGCACACCCGACCGGATGACCCGGCTGCTCGCCCTCATCCCGTACCTCACGGCCCGGCCCGACGGCGTCCGTCTGCAGGAGGCGGCCCGCGACTTCGGCGTGACCGAGCGGCAGCTGCGCAGCGACCTGGAGCTGCTGTGGATGTGCGGCCTGCCCGGCCACGGCCCCGGCGACCTCATCGACCTGTCCTTCGAGGGCGACCGGGTGCACGTCACCTTCCCGGCGGGCATGGTCCGGCCGCTGCGGTTGACCACCGACGAGGCCGTCGCGCTGGTCGTGGCCCTGAAGACCCTGCTCGAGCTGCCGGGTCTCGCCGAGCGGGAGGCGGTCAGCCGCGCGCTGGCCAAGGTGTCGGCCACGGCCGGGCACGCCGCGGAGTCCACCCCGGTGGCCGTCAGCGTGGACGCCCGCGAGGAGACCCTCGCCGTCGTCCGGGAGGCGCTGCAGCGCAACCGGGCGCTGCACCTGCACTACTACGTGCCCACCCGCGACGAGCGCACCGAGCGCACCGTCGACCCGATGCGGCTGCTGCTGGTCGACGGGCGCTGGTACCTGGAGGCCTGGTGCCGCCGGGTCGAGGGAGTGCGGCTGTTCCGCCTCGACCGGGTCGACGACGTCGTCGTGCTCGACGAGCCGGCCGCTCCGCCGCCCGAGGCGCACGGCCGCGACGTCGAGGGCGGGGTCTACCAGCCGGCGCCCGATGCGCCGGTGGTCCGGCTGCGGCTGGCCCGCCGTGCCCGCTGGGTCGCGGAGTACTACCCGGTCGACTCGGCCACGCCCGTGGACGAGCCGCCGGGCGGGCTCGCCGTCACCGTGCGCACCGCCGACCTCGCCTGGGCCCGCAGGCTGGTCGCCTCCCTCGGTGGGGACGCGCTGGTCGACGAGCCGGCCGGCCTCGGCCAGGAGGTGGCCGCCGGCGCCCGGGCCGCGCTGGCCCGCTACGGCGTCGACGCGCCGGCTCCGGCCGGCACCACCGGCTAGGGTCGCGGCGTGCTGCTGCTGGTCGTGTGGATCGTCGTCGTGGTGCTGTCCGTCGTCGTGCTGGGCGCGCTGGCTCACGGCGTGATGGGCGCCCGCGCCCGGCTCGCGCGGGAGATCACCGCCTTCGAACGCGACGTGCGGCCGCTGCTCACCGAGGCCCAGGCGGCCGGGGCCCGGGACCGCCAGAGGCAGAAGCCCAGCTGACCCCCCAACTCGGGGACGGCGGACGCTCGCCGGCCACGTAGCATGGACGACGCCGCCAACCTACGGAGTGTCGACCATGCCCAACCTCGGTGCGCTGGAGATCGCCCTGATCATCCTGGCCGTCCTCGTGCTGTTCGGCTACAAGAAGCTGCCCGACGCCTCGCGGTCGCTGGGCCGCTCGCTGCGCATCTTCAAGGGCGAGATGAAGGGCATGAAGGACGACGACGTCTCCGCCAAGGACCCCGCGCGCACGACACCGGTCCGCGGCGAGATCGTCGCGCCGGCCGGCTCGACGGCGCCTGGGCAGGGTGACCTGAGCGGTCAGCTGGAGGACGAGGCCCGGCTCGCCGAGGCGCGCGCGGCGGAGCTGCGCGCCCGCGCCGAGCAGGCCCGCACGTCCGACCGCCCCTCCTGACCCCAGCACCGGACCGGACGACGGTGAGCGAGGCGCCGCCGCGGCGCAGGCGCCGGAAGGCCCGCGACCCGCAGGCCACCATGCCGTTGGTCGGCCACCTGACGGAACTGCGCAACCGGGTCGCCAAGGCGCTGCTCGCGCTCGCCCTGGGCACCGTGGTCGGCTTCCTCTGGTACGACAACGGTCTGCTCACCTTCCTCACCGAGCCGTACTGCGCGCTGCCGGCCGACTTCCGCGCGCTCCAGGACCAGGAGTGCCGACTGGTGGTTCTCGACGTGTTCGGCGGCGTGCTGCTGCGGCTGAAGGTCGGCCTGATCGCCGGCGCGGTGCTGTCCGCGCCGTTCTGGCTCTACCAGCTCTGGGCGTTCATCACCCCCGGTCTGCAGCGCAACGAGCGGCGCTACACGGTCGCGTTCGTCGGCTCGGCGACGCTGCTGTTCGCCGCGGGCGCCTTTCTGGCCTGGCTGACGCTCCGCAAGGGCCTGGAGCTGCTGCTCTCGCTGGCCGGTGACGAGGTCGCCTTCCAGCTGACCGCGCCGGACTACCTGGGCTTCGTGATCAGCCTGCTCGTCGCCTTCGGGCTCTCGCTGGAGCTGCCGCTGCTGGCGGTGGCGCTGAACCTGGTCGGCATCCTCAGCTACCAGGTACTCGCGAAGAGCCGGCGCTGGATCTTCTTCCTCACCATCGTCTTCGCAGCCTTCGTCACGCCCACCCAGGATCCGTTCACCATGCTGGCGATGGCCGGCCCCATGATCCTGCTGTTCGAGGTGGCCATCCAGATCGCCCGCTTCGTGGACCGGCGCCGGGCGCGCCGCGACGCCGCCGCGCACTTCACCGGCCTGCCCGACGACGAGGCCTCCCCGCTGGATGCACGGCCGTCGTCCCTGGACGAGCCGCACGGCTCCACCCCCACGTCGTCCCGCGGCTGAGCGGTCACCCCGTGGACGTCGCCGTCCTCGTCAGCGCCGCCGCCGGGCGGGGACGGGCTCGGGCCCTCGGCGGGACCGTTCTCCAGGAACTCCGCGCCGCGGGGCTGCGCCCGCAGGTGCTGCCGGCGACCACCGGCGCGGAAGCCGCCGGGCGGGCGCGGGCGGCGGTGACCGCCGGCGCCGCCGCGGTGGTGGCCGTCGGCGGCGACGGCACGGCGCACGCCGCGCTGCAGGCCGTGGCGGGGACCGGGACGCCGCTGGGACTGGTGGCCGCGGGCACCGGCAACGACCTGGCCCTGGCGCTCGGGGTGCCGGCCGACCCCCGCGCCGCCGTGCGCGCCCTGGCCGCCGATCTCGCGGCCGGGCGCGCGCGGACCCTGGACGCAGGACGCGTGGGAGACCGCTGGTGGGCCACCGTGCTGTGCTGCGGGTTCGACTCCGCCGTCACCGACCGGGCCAACCGGCTGCGCTGGCCGCGCGGCCGGCGGCGGTACGACCTGGCCGTGCTGGTGGAGCTGGCCCGGCTGCGCCCCTACGAGATCACCCTGGGCCTGGACGGCGAGGTGCGCACGCTGCCGGCCACGATGATCGCCGTCGGCAACACGGCCTGGTACGGGGGCGGGCTCCCGATCTGCCCGGGCGCCGACCCCGCCGACGGCCTGCTCGACGTCACCGTCGTCGGGCCCCTCGGCCGGCGGGAGCTGATCAGGGCCCGGCCCCGGCTGGCCGACGGCTCGCACGTGGGCGACCCGGCGGTGTCGGTGTTCCGCGCCGCGCGCGTGGAGCTGTCCTGTGCCGGCGTCTCGACGTACGCCGACGGCGAGCTCGTGGCGCCGCTGCCCGTGGTCGTGGAGTGCGTCCCCGGGGCGGTGCGCGTCCTCGGCACCGGTGGCGACGACCAGCTGACCTGATCGTCGGGCGTCCTCCCTCACCGTGGGACGTGAGGGAGGACGCGCCACGACCAGGGACCCCTGATCGTGGCGGCGAGCCGATCGCCGGGGCCCCGCATAACGTGGGGGCATGTCCAGCCCCGCTGAGCGGTACGCCGCGGCCCGGCGCCGGACGGCCCACCCGGCCCTCGCCGAGTTCACCGCCGAACTGGGCTTCTCCCTCGATGCGTTCCAGGTCGAGGCGTGCGAGGCGCTCGACCGCGGTTCCGGCGTGCTGGTCTGCGCCCCCACCGGCGCCGGGAAGACCGTCGTCGGCGAGTTCGCCGTCCACAAGGCGCTGTCGGAGGGCCGCAAGGCGTTCTACACGACGCCGATCAAGGCGCTGTCGAACCAGAAGTACAACGACCTCGTCGAGCGCTACGGGCCCGAGCGCGTCGGCCTGCTGACCGGTGACAACGCGATCAACGGCGACGCCCCCGTGGTCGTGATGACCACCGAGGTGCTGCGCAACATGCTCTACGCCGAGTCGCCGGCGCTGCTCGGCCTCGGCTACGTGGTCATGGACGAGGTGCACTACCTGGCCGACCGCTTCCGCGGGGCGGTCTGGGAGGAGGTGATCATCCACCTCCCGCCGTCGGTCACCCTGGTCTCGCTGTCGGCGACGGTCAGCAACGCCGAGGAGTTCGCCGACTGGCTGGTCACCGTGCGCGGGGACACCGAGGTCGTGGTCAGCGAGGTGCGGCCCATCCCGCTGTGGCAGCACATGCTCGTGGGCAACCGGGTCTTCGACCTGTTCTCGCTGCGCCCGGCCGCCCATGCCGCCGAGCACGGCGACAGCCCGCGCCCGCTGTCCACCCGTGAGCGTGGGGCGTCGGTGGTCGACCCCGAGCTGGTGCGGTACGTGCGAGAGCACGAGCGGCGGATCGAGGGCTGGGGCGGCCCCAGCCGGCGGGAGTCCTCGCACAAGCCCCGGTACCGGCCCCCGGCGCGCTCCGACGTCATCGAGCGGCTGGACAAGGCGGGTCTGCTGCCGGCGATCACCTTCGTGTTCAGCCGCAACGGCTGCGACGCCGCCGTCCACCAGTGCCTGCTGAGCGGGCTGCGCCTGACCGACGAGGCGGAGCGGGCCGAGATCGCCGCCATCATCGACGAGCGCACCGGCTCGCTGCCCGAGGAGGACCTGCACGTCCTCGGTTTCTGGGAGTGGCGCGAGGGGCTGCTCGCCGGGCTCGCCGCCCACCACGCCGGCCTGGTACCCGCCTTCAAGGAGACCGTGGAGGAGTGCTTCGTCCGCGGCCTGGTGAAGGCGGTCTTCGCCACCGAGACCCTCGCGCTGGGCATCAACATGCCGGCGCGCACCGTCGTCCTCGAGCGGTTGGTGAAGTGGAACGGCGAGGCGCACGTCGACGTCACGGCGGGGGAGTACACCCAGCTCACCGGCCGGGCCGGGCGGCGCGGCATCGACGTGGAGGGTCACGCCGTCGTCGTCTGGGCGCCCGGCATGGACCCCTCGGTCGTCGCGGGCCTGGCCAGCACCCGCACGTACCCGCTGCGGTCGAGCTTCCGGCCCAGCTACAACATGGCGGTCAACCTGGTCAGCTCCTTCGGCCGTGCTCGGGCGCGGGAGCTGCTGGCGTCGTCGTTCGCCCAGTTCCAGGCCGACCGCTCCGTGGTGGGCCTGGCCCGGGCCGCGGCGCGGCACGAGCGCGAGGCCGAGAGCAACGCCGCGGACATGCACTCCGACCGCGGTGACGTGGGGGAGTACGCGCAGCTGCGCCGGGACATCTCCGACCGCGAGAAGCACCTCTCCCGCGACTCGCAGGCCAAGCGCCGGATGGAGGCCGCCGACGCGCTGGCCGCGCTGCGTCCCGGTGACGTGATCCGGGTGCCGTCCGGGCGGCGGCAGGGCCTGGCCGTCGTCCTCGACCCCGGCGTCACCGACCTCGCCGAACCCCGCCCGCTGGTGCTCACCGAGGACAAGTGGGCCGGCCGGCTGTCGACCATCGACTTCCCGACGCCGGTGTCCTCGCTGGCCCGCGTGCGCGTGCCCAAGAACTTCAACCACCGGAGCCCGCACGCCCGCCGGGACCTCGCCGCCACGCTGCGCAACGCACGCGTCGAGCACGGCCTGGGCGCCCGCATGGTGCGCAAGGGCCGGTCGGCCGCCGCGGACGACCCGGTGCTGGCCGACCTGCGGTCAGCGCTGCGCCGCCACCCGGTGCACGCGCTGCCCGACCGCGAGGAGCGGGTCCGGGTGGCCGAGCGCTGGCTGCGTGCGGTCCGGGAGGCCGAGGCGCTGCACCGGACCATGGCCGAGCGCACCGGTTCGCTGACGCGGCAGTTCGACGCCACCTGCGACGTCCTCGAGGAGCTGGGCTACCTGGTGCCCGAGCCGGCGCCGCTGGTGCCCGCCGACACGTCGGTGATCGGGGCCACCGACGACGTCCCGCTGGTCACCGACGACGGCCGGCGGCTCGCCCGCATCTGGTCCGAAGCCGACCTGCTCGTCGCCGAATGCCTGCGGGCGCGGGCGTGGCGCGGGCTGAACGCGACCGAGCTGGCCGCGGCCGTCTCCACACTGGTGTTCGAGGCCCGCCGCGACCTCGTCTCCCTGCCCGCCATCCCGACCGGCAAGGTGACCGCCGCGGTGGCGGAGATGCGTCAGGTCAAGGCACGGCTGTCCGACGTCGAGGCCGCCCACGGCGTGCGGGCCACCCGTGACCTCGACCTGGGCTTCGCCTGGGCCGCCTACCGGTGGGCCGACGGCCAGAGCCTCGACCGCGTGCTCGCCGGCGCGGAGCAGGCCGGCACCGAGCTGTCCGGCGGGGACTTCGTCCGCTGGATGCGCCAGCTGATCGACCTGCTGGACCAGCTGGGGAAGGTGGCCGACGAGTCGGTGGCCTCCGTGGCGAGGGCCGCCGTCGGCAGGGTCCGGCGGGGCGTCGTCGCCGTCGCCGTGGGCGGCTGACCGTGACCACCCCGCCCGGTGCACCGGAGGAGCGTGGTGGCGGGATGTCCGACCCCGACCTGGACCACTCCTCGTCGGCTCCGGCCCGGCGGTCGCGCGCCCCGTTCTACGGCGGGGTCCTCGTCGTCGGGCTGCTCATCCTGCTGGCCCTCGCGCTGAGCCGCTGGCTCGGCCTGGGCCCGACGCTCCTCGACACCGGCGAGGTCGAGCGCGACGTCGCGACCCAGTTCGAGCAGCTCTACGGCGACGCCATCGACGTCGACTGCCCGCAGGGCATGGAGGTCGTCGAGGGGCGCGACCACGAGTGCGTCGGGGAGACCGACGACGGCGAGGACGTCGAGCTGGTCATCACGATCACCGACGAGGAGGACGCCCTCTACAGCTGGGACGTCGACTGAGCGGCCCGGCTCAGCCCAGGGCGTCGGTGGGCCAGCCGAGCGCGGCCCCCAGGCGACCGAGCGAGGACTGCAGTCCGTGCGTCTCGGCGAGCTTCCCGAGGGCATCCCGGTCGGCGGGGGAGCGGGGGAGCGCACCGTCCACCGCGGGCATGTCGATGCCCGTCGCCACGGCCACGACCACCGGGGCGCGGTCGAGGTAGTCGGCGGCCGCGTATAGCTTCTTCAGGACGGCGGCGGTCAGCGGTGCCTTCGGGACGACGGTGCGCGCGGCCGCGGCGCGGATGCCGGCCAGGTCGCCGAACGAGTTGATCAGTGCGGCGGCGGTCTTGGCGCCGACGCCGGCCACGCCCGGCAGCCCGTCGCTGGGATCGCCGCGGAGGACGGCGAAGTCGGCGTAGGCGCGACCCGGGATGCCGTACTTCGCGGCGACGGCGGCCTCGTCCACGCTCTCGATGTCGGCGATGCCGCGGTTCGTGTACAGCACCCGGACGCCGCGTTCGTCGTCGACCAGCTGGAACAGGTCGCGGTCACCGGTCACGATGTCGACGGGTCCGCGGGCGCGGGTGGCGAGGGTGCCGATCACGTCGTCGGCCTCGTAGCCCGGGGCGCCGACACGGCCGATGCCGGCGGCGGCCAGCACATCGACGAGGACCGGCACCTGCGGGCTCAGCTCGTCGGGCACCTCCTCACCGCCCTCGGTCGCCACCCGGTGCGCCTTGTACGACGGCAGCGCCTCGACCCGGAACGCCGGCCGCCAGTCGTCGTCCCAGCAGGCGACGAGCCGGTCGGGGCCGTGCGCGGTGAGCAGCCGGGCGGTCATGTCCAGGAAGCCGCGGACGGCGTTGATCGGCCGGCCGTCGGGCGTCGTCACGCTGGTGGGCACGCCGTAGAAGGCGCGGAAGTACAGCGAGGCGGCGTCCAGCAGCATGGTCGTCACGGGAGGGGACGCTAGCGGTCGGGTAGCGCGTGCGGAGATCGTCGGGGCCCGTCGTTAGTCTGCGCCGGTGGGAACAGCCTCAGCGCCGTCGGGAACCGGCCCGCTCGTGACCCCCGCCCGGGTGCACGCCGCCCGGGCGCTGGCCGCCGAGACCGGCACCGATCTGCTGGTGCTCACGCCCGGCTCGGACCTGCGGTACCTGACCGGCTACGACGCACACGCCATGGAGCGGCTGACCGCGCTGGCCGTGCCGCGCACGGGTGAGCCCTTCCTGGTCGTGCCGCGGCTGGAGGCGCCCATGGTCGGCGTCAGCCCGGCGGGCGCCCTGGGCCTCGACGTCCTCGCCTGGGACGAGACCGACGACCCCTTCGCGCTGCTCGCCGGGGCCGCGACGGCACGGCTGGGTGCGGCGCCCCACCGCGTCGCCGTCGGCGCACGCACCTGGGCCGAGCACGCCCTGGGGGTGCAGCGGGCGCTGCCCGGCTCGGCGCTGGAGCTGGCCGGACCCGTGCTGGACCGGCTGCGCATGGTGAAGTCGGCCGCCGAGATCGAGGAGCTGGCGCTGGCCGGTGCGGCCATCGACCGGGTGCACGCCCGCATGGCGGAGTTCCTCACCGTCGGCCGCACCGAGGCCGCCGTGGGGGCCGACATCGCCGCGGCGATCCTCGCCGACGGCCACGTCGGCGTGGACTTCACCATCGTCGGGTCGGGCCCGAACGGCGCCAGCCCGCACCACGAGCTGTCCGACCGGACGGTGCAGGCCGGCGACGTCGTCGTCATCGACATCGGCGGGGAGACGGCGACCGGCTACCGCTCGGACTGCACGCGCACCTACGTGGTCGGCGGTCGCGCCGAGCCCGACGTCGCCGAGTGGTACGCCGTCCTGCACGCCGCGCAGCAGGCCGCGGTGGCCGCCGTCCGGCCGGGCGTGACCGCGGAGCAGGTCGACGCCGCCGCCAGGGACGTGATCGCCGACGCAGGCTGGGGCGAGCACTTCATCCACCGGACGGGCCACGGCATCGGGCTGGACTCGCACGAGGCGCCCTACATCGTCGCGGGCAACGATCTGCCGCTGGTCCCGGGCATGGCGTTCTCGGTGGAACCGGGCATCTACCTCGCCGGCCGCTGCGGCGCCCGGATCGAGGACATCGTCGTCTGCACCGACGACGGTGTCCGCTCGCTGAACGTCGGTCCGCGTGAGCTCGTCGAACTCCCCGGCTGAGCCCGGAGCCGTCCCTGTGGACGTGGACCGGCTGCTGCTCGCGGCCCTGGCGCGCGACGGGCGGGCCAGCTACACCGAGCTCGCCGAGAAGGTGGGCCTGTCCGTCTCGGCCGTGCACCAGCGCGTCCGGCGGCTCGAGCAGCGCGGGCTGATCACCGGGTACCGGGCCACGCTCGACCCGAAGCTGCTGGGCCTGCCGCTGACGGCGTTCGTCTCGATCACCCCCATCGGGGCCCAGAACGAGGACCCGCCCGCGCTGCTCGCCCACCTGTCGGCCATCGAGGAGTGCCACTCGGTCGCGGGGCAGGAGAGCTACATCCTCAAGGTGCGGGTCGCCTCGCCCGACGCCCTCGAGCTGCTGCTCCGCGAGATCCGGGCGTGCGCCAACGTGTCCACGCGGACGACGGTCGTGCTCTCCACCCTCTACGAGGACCGCCCGCCGGTCTGACCCCGGCTGGACATCTGTTCGAACACGTGTTCGTATGGCGCCATGCGGTGGGATGCGCAGCGGCTCGACCTCGACGAGCCCACGACCTTGCCCGGCATGCCCAGCATCCGTGGTCTGCTGCGCAGCGTGCAGGTGCCGGAGTTCCCCGGGCTGACGTTCCACGAGGTCCGGGCCCGGTCGGCACTGAACAAGGTGCCCGGGGACTCCGCCATGCCATTTCCTTATACCATCAATCCATATCGGGGATGCAGCCATTCCTGCGTTTATTGCTTTGCTCGGAAAACGCACGAATGGCTCGAATTCGATTCCGGCCGTGATTTCGACACCCAGGTCGTGGTGAAGACGAACCTCGCCGAGGTGCTGCGGCGCGAACTGGCCCGGCCCACGTGGGCCCGCGAGCACGTCGCCCTGGGCACGAACACCGACCCGTACCAGCGCGCCGAGGGCCGTTACCGGCTCATGCCCGGCGTCATCCGGGCACTGGCGGAGTCGGGGACGCCGTTCTCCATCCTCACCAAGGGCACGCTGCTGCGCCGGGACGTCGCACTGCTGGAAGCGGCCGCCGCGCGGGCGCCCCTGGGCCTGGGCGTCTCCATGGCCATCTGGGACGACGACCTGCACGAGGCACTCGAGCCCGGCGTCCCCACACCGCGGGCGCGGCTGGACCTGGTGCGGGCGCTGGCGGACGCGGGCCTGCCCTGCGGTGTCTTCCTCGCACCCGTGCTGCCGGGGCTGACCGACGACGAGGACTCGCTCGACGCCGCACTCGGTGCGATCGCGGCCGCGGGGGCCACCGGCGTCACGGTCATCCCGCTGCACCTCCGCCCCGGGGCCCGGGAGTGGTTCATGGCCTGGCTCCGGAGCGCGCACCCGGAGCTGGGGCCGCGCTACGAGCGGATGTACGCCCGCCGCGCCTACGTCCCGGCCGAGTACCGCGCCTGGCTGGCCCAGCGGGTCGCACCGCTGCTGTCCCGGCACGGGCTGGACCGGCAGTCCGGGGGAGTGGCGCGGGGGGCGGACGGCGCGCCGGCCACCGGCGTCCCGGGCGACGAGGCGGTCGGGTTCCCCGCCGGCAGCCTGCCCACCGGCGGCCTGCCGGACGTCCGTCCCGCGGGGGACCGGGCCGACGTCGCGCCGACCGTCCCGGAGCCGGCGGACGGCGGCGAACAGCTCACCCTGCTCTGAGTGCCGGCTGCGGATCCTCTTCGACCGCGTACCGCACGGGGACCGCGCCGGCGGCGGTTGGGCTCAGCCGGCGAGGCGTGCGCTCCGGCTCGTGCGGGCCACGGTGCGTGCGGCCCGCACCACCCCGCGCGCGGACACCGGCTGTGCGCCCGCGGCCAGCGCGAGGCGGCGGAACGAATCGTAGGACAGCTCGCGGTAGGCCGACGCCAGCTCGGCCACGGCCTCCTCGCGCGACGGGGGAGCGGTGGCCCGGAGGTGGTGGGCCGTGCGGCCGGCGTGCTTGGCGAACGTCGTCTGCAGCGCCTGGTTGGACAGCCGTCCGCCGATCCTCGAGTCCAGGCCCGGCCCGCGGCGCAACGCGGGCAGCACCCACGGGCTGGCCGCGAGCGCCGGGTAGCGCCCGCGCACGGTCTCCCACGCGTGCCAGGCGGTCAGCGCGCCGGCGACCGTCCACCCGCCGTCGACCGTGCGCAGCACCAGCCGCCGGGAGCCGGCCTGGACCTGGTCCCGGCGCAGGGAGCGGAACATGCCGACCGGGGCCGGCCACGCGAGCGCGAGGGCGCACCAGGCCACGGCACGCACGTGCTCGGGGTCCTGGTCCCGCACCTCGGTCAGCGCCCGCAGGTCGAGCTGCACCGGGTCCGGCTCGGGAGTGGGCGCACGGTGCAGGGCGAGGCCGCCGTAGCGGGCGACCTTGCTGTAGAGCGCCACGGTCGCCGGCTTCCACCCGCGCGCCGCGGCCAGCGGACCCAGGCCGGTCTGCGCGAGTTCGTCCGGGCCGATCCCCAGCTCCAGCGCAGCCTCGGCGAGCCGCCGCCACTGCGCCTCGTAGCCCGGCGGGGGCGGCCACCGGTGCCAGGCGCGGTCCGGTGGTGGGGCGGGCATCTCGGGCAACGGCTGCTGCCACGCGCGCGACATGACGGGACACTACCGTTATCCCCAACAACAATGCCACTTCGGGTTTGTGGTCACCTGCCGACGACACGCGGCGCCACCCTCCGGGCGGCGTGTCACCAACCCCGGGGGGCACCTACACCGGCCGGGCGACGGCAGGCCGGGTTGGTTAGGGTCCGCCCATGTACACCGCGAGCTGGCGCGACGTCGTACGCAGGGACCTCTTCGGCGCCTCACCGAGCCGCCGCGACCGCCCGTACCGGTTCGTGATCCGGCTGTGCCTGGTCGTGTTCCACCTGTTCCGCTTCCGGTTCGACGTGCGGGGCTCCGAGCACGTCCCGGTCACCGGTGGCGCGATCATCTGCAGCAACCACGTCAGCTTCTTCGACTTCACGTTCCTCGGCCTGGGCGCCATCTCCCAGCACCGGCTGGTGCGGTTCATGGCCAAGTCGGCCGTCTTCGGCCATTGGTTCGCCGGGCCGTTCATGCGCGCCATGCGCCACATCCCGGTGGACCGGAAGGCCGGCGCGGCCGCCTTCGACGCCGCCGTCCGCGCGCTCAAGGACGGCGAGGTGGTGGGGGTCTTCCCCGAGGCGACCATCAGCCGCAGCTTCACGGTCAAGGACCTGAAGGCCGGCGCCGCCCGGATGGCGATCGACGCCGGCGTGCCGATCATCCCGGCCGCCGTGTGGGGTGGGCACCGCGTGGCCACCAAGGGGCACAAGGTCGAGCTCCGTCGCGGTGTCCCCGTGATGGTCTTCCTCGGCGAGCCGATCGTCCCGGAGCCGGGGGAGAAGGTTCAGCCGCTGCTGCGCCGCACGCGGGCTGCGATGGAGGCCCTGCTCGACGAGGCGCAGCGGGAGTACCCGGAGCAGCCGGCCGGCCCCGACGAGCGCTGGTGGCTCCCCGTGCACCTCGGCGGCACCGCGCCCACGCCGGAGGAGGCCCTCGTGGCCGACTCCGCCCGCGCGGCGGGTGACGGGCCCAAGGCGCCGAGGAAGACCCCGCTGCAGCGGGTCACCGGGCTGCTGCGTCGCCGCTGACCGATCGCACCCGATTGGCCGGGGCAGTGGTAACGATCCGGTTACAGTGACCCACATCATCACCGTAGGTGCCTGATCGGGCGCTGACTGTTCTTACAGTCCCTGCAGTTCTTCACCGGGAGCACCGAGACGTGCATCCCCGGATCGAGCGTGCGGACCCTCCGGTCGGCACGGACGGCTCCGCGCCGACCGTGCCCATCCGGGCCGTGGGGGCCGCCGTGAGCTCCGGGGGAGCGTCCGGCGAAACCGGCGGAGTCCCCGAGGACCACGTCATCAGACAACGGTCGAGCCGTGCGCAGCCAGCGCCCGGCCGTCCGGCCCGAAGACGCGGCGCCGAGGAGGGCGGTCCGTCGGCGCAGCCCGGTTGCGGGACATCTCCGGCACCACCGGGGGCCCGTGCGACGTGGCCGGGCCCCGGAACCAGCCGGGGTGGGATGCTGGGTCAGGGCCGCAGCGACGAGCGCGGCGGTCCCGACCCCCCGTCCGACCGGATCGGGGCGAGAGTCCGGAGGCCGGGGCACCCCCGCGCGCCCGGACGACGGTTTCCCGGGAGGCGAGCGTGACCGCAGCACCTGGCACGCTGCTCCGTCCCGCGCCCGAGCCGGGCCGTCCGCCGACGGGCGGCGCGTCCCGGCAGCTCCCCTGGCGAACCCTGCTCGCGGCCGCCGGCGGACTGGCCACCATGCTGTCCTTCCCCGGGTACGGGCTGGTCCCGTTGGCCGTGCTCGGTCCGGCCGCCCTGGCGCTCGCGGTGCACGGTCGCAGCGCCCGTGGAGGCCTGTGGCTCGGCCTCGTCTGGGGACTGGCCTTCTTCGTGCCGCTGCTGAGCTGGACCGGCATCTACGTCGGGGCGTTCCCGTGGCTGGCCCTGGCGGTGTTCGAGGCGCTGCACCTCGCCCTCCTCGGCGCGGCCACCGCCTGGGTGTCCCGTCTGCGCTGGTGGCCGGTCTGGGCGGCCGCGCTGTGGGTCGCCGACGAGGCGTTGCGTGGCCGGGTCGTCCTGGGCGGCTTCCCATGGGGACGGCTGGGGTTCAGCCAGACCGACGGCCCGCTGCTCTCCCTCGCGGCGTACGGGGGAGTGCCCCTGGTCAGCTTCGCGGTCGCGCTCATCGGCACACTGCTTGCCGCTGCGCTCCTCGCTCTGGCGCGGCTGCGGCGCGCGGAGGCTGCGCAGCGGCGGAACGCCGTCCGCCTGCTCGCCGGTGCCCTCGCCGGGGCGGTCGCGATCCCGTTGGTCGGCCAGCTGGCGTGGCTGCCGCTCCCGGGTCCGTCGCTCACCGAGGGCGGGCCGACGTCGACCGTCGCGGTCATCCAGGGCAACGTGCCGCGCGCCGGCCTGGACTTCAACGCCCAGCGCCGCGCGGTGCTCGACAACCACGTGCAGCGCACGCTGGAGCTCGCCGAGGCGGTGGAGGCGGGAGAGCAGCCGCAGCCCGATGTCGTGCTGTGGCCGGAGAACAGCTCCGACATCGACCCCTACATCAACGACGACGCGGCCCGGCAGATCGACCGCGCGGCCCGTGCCGTCGACGCGCCCATCCTGGTCGGCGCCGTCGTCCAGGGCCCGGGGCGGTTCATCAGCAACACCGCCATCGTCTGGGACCCCGAGGACGGCCCGGGGGACACCTACGTGAAGCGGCACCCCGTCCCGCTCGGCGAGTACGTCCCCGCCCGGAGCTTCTTCCGGTTCTTCAGCACCCAGGTCGACCGGGTCACCGACCAGAAGGCCGGGGACGAACCGGGGCTGCTCGACATCGGAGGCATCCGGATCGGCGACCTGATCTGCTTCGAGGTGGTCTACGACGGGCTGGTCGCCGACGTCGCCGGGGCCGGCATGCTCGTCGTCCAGACCAACAACGCCACCTTCGGCTACACGGCCGAGAGCGAGCAGCAGCTGGCGATGAGCCGGCTGCGCGCGGTCGAGCACGGCCGCAGCGTCGCCGTCGTGGCGACGAGCGGGATCTCGGCGATCGTCGCACCGGACGGCACCGTCGTCCGGTCCTCCGAGCTGTTCACCCCCGACGTCTTCGTCGAGGAGATCGCGCAGCGCGATTCCCGCAGCATCGCCGCCCGGCTCGGTGCTGGGCCGGAGTGGTTCCTCACCGCCCTGGGCCTGGCCGCCGTGGGGGCCGCCTTCCGGCAGCGCACGAGGTCCGCTCCGGGCCCGGGAGCATCGTGACCCCCTCGCGCGTTGGAACCAGCGTGGGACGTCGCATCCGTATCGCCGTAGCACTCCTCGCGCTGGCCGAGGTGGTCGTGTTCGTCCTCGTGGCCCAGTGGATCGGGGCGGGGGCCACCGTGCTCGCCGCCCTGGCCACCAGCGCGCTGGGCTGGGCGCTGCTGGCCCGTCAGGGCACCAAGGCCCTCACCGAGTTGCGCGAGAACGCCCGCACCCGCCCGGCCGGCGCCGGCCGGGACCTGGGCAACGCCGGTCTCGTGGCCGTCGGCGGGCTACTCATGGTGCTGCCCGGCTTCATCGGCGACGTCGTCGGGCTGCTCTGCCTGCTACCGGGAACGCGGTCCCTCGTCCGGGCGGCGCTGGTCCGGCTGATCGCTTCCCGGCTGCCGGTCGGGCTCCGGCCGCCGGTCCGGGTGGACAGCGTCCGCACGGCGCAGACGCCCCGGCAGGACGACGTCCACCAGGACGGCGCCCGCCGCGCGCCGATGGTCATCGAGGGAGAGGTCCTCCGGGACCCCGACGGTCGGCCGCTGCGCTGACGCATCCGGCGGCGGGCTGACGCGTCGGCCGGCGGGTCGGTCCGACCGGCGGTGAGCTGACCCGTCCGGCGGCTGTCGGCTCCGGACGAGGAACGGCCCCGGTGGGATCCACCGGGGCCGTTCTGGTGAGGCGATGGAACGGCCTGCCTCCAGGAGCCCGCCGTGAGCGTGCGAACGGTGGGAAGGAGGA
>JBELIQ010000010.1:125079-146350 GCA_042090795.1 Blastococcus sp.
GGAACGGCCTGCCTCCAGGAGCCCGCCGTGAGCGTGCGAACGGTGGGAAGGAGGAAGGTCCTTTCTCAGCTGGCGCGGGTCCGCCGGCCGCGCAGCACCTCGAGGCGCTCGGCCAGGACCTCTTCGAGGTCCTCGACGGAACGACGCTCGAGCAGCATGTCCCAGTGGGTGCGCGGCGGCTTGACCTTCTTGGGAGCCGGCTCCGAACCGCCCACGAGCTTGGCCGCGGCACCGTCGAACTTGCACTCCCACGTGTCGGGGAGCTCGGCGTCATCGGCGAAGGGCACCGTGAACAGGTGACCCGAGGGGCACCGGTACTCGGCGTACTGGCGCTCGATGGGCGCGGTGTTCCGTTCGGTCTCGTAGCTGACGCTGCCCAGTCGGCTGCCGCGCAAGGAACGCTCGCCCATTGCACACCGTCCTCTCGTACGTGGTGTCGGTCGGGACTCGACTCCGGTAGCGGGCACATACCCACGTACCGAGGAGTCACAGAGATGAACGACAGAATTGGCGAAGAGATTCCGCCGAAGTGGTTGCTCATCATCGCATGGGGGGAGAAGAGGGCCCTCTGCCACCCCTCGGGAGGGTGAGCCCGGCGGATCAGGGCAGTGCGAGCTGGCCCGGACCGGCCGCCGTGGGTCCCAGCTGGCCCCGCACGTGGTGCCGCCGGCACAGCACCTGGTACCTCACGGCGGGGGATGGACCAGGCGTTCCGCCCGGCAGCTGGGCCGGGGCGGTGTCCGCCACCACCACTGTCTCGCCCGCCCGCACCATCACGCCGTCCACCACGCGGGCGTTCAGCAGCCCCGGCAGGCCGCACCAGCACAGCACCTCGACCTGGACCCGCTGGACGTCGTCGGCGACCTCCAGCAGCCTCCGGGTGCCCGGGAACAGCTGGGTGCGGAAGTCGGTGGTCAGGCCGAAGGCGTAGACGTCGACGTGGAACTCGTCGACCAGCTCGGCCAGCTGGTCGACCTGTGCGGCGGTGAGGAACTGGGCCTCGTCGACGAGCAGGTAGTCGACCCGGTCGCCCGCTGCCCAGCGGTCGCGGACGAGCAGCCGCAGGTCGGTTCCGGCGTCGATCTCGATCGCGGGGCGGGACAGGCCGACGCGTGAGCTGATGCGGGGTTCGGCCGACCGGTCGCCCTGGGTCACCAGCACTCCGTGCCGGCCCTGCCGGCTCTGGTTGTGGTCGACCTGCAGTGCCAAGGTCGACTTCCCGCAGTCCATGGGGCCGTGGAAGAAGCGCAGGTGCGCCGGCGCCGGATGGCGCCTCCGGTCCCCGGACGCCGGGATCACCGACGGTCCAGGCCGCCCGTCCGCGGGGGTGGTGTCGCTCACCACAGGTCGGTGCGGGCCGTGCCGACGGTCGGTGCCGTCACCGCGGCGCCCACAGGCCGCGCTCCTCGAGAACGCCGCGCAGCATCGCCGGGCGGTCGGTCATGATGCCGTCGACGCCGAGGTCGAGCATCGCCCGGGCCTCGTCGGGATCGTCGACCGTCCAGACGTGCACCTGCAGGCCGCGGGCGTGCGCGGCGGCCAGGAACCGCTCGTCGACCAGGGCCCGGCCGCCGAGCTGCAGCGGTACCTGCGCGCAGCCGGCCTGGATGCGCACGAGGCCTGCCGCGCGGGGGGAGTAGGAGGACAGCCGCAGCGCCGCGACCCCGCGCGGGCCCAGGGAGGTGCACACAGCCGGGCCGAACAACCGGCGGGCGGCTGCGATGCGTGCGTCGGAGAACGAGCCGAGGCAGATCCGGTCGGCGACGTCCATCCGCTGCACCAGCCGGACGAGCGGCGCCAGGACGCCGGCGGCCTTGATGTCGAGGTTGAACCGCACGTCGGGCCAGGCACCGAGCAGGTCCTCGAGGCGCATGATCGGCTCGCGGCCCCCGATGCGGGCGTCGGACAGCTCGGACCAGGGGAGCGCGTCCACCCGGCCGGTCCGGTCGGTCACCCGCTCCAGGGTGGCGTCGTGGAAGGCCACCAGCGTGCCGTCCGCGGTGATCTGCACGTCGGTCTCGAGGTACCGGTAGCCGAGGTCCACGCAGGCCTGGAATGCCGGCAGCGTGTTCTCCAGGTGCTCGATGGCACCGCCGCGGTGGGCCATGGCGAGAGGCGTCGGCGCGTCGAGGAAGGCGAACCGCGCGGGGGGCACGGGAACACGCTAGTCAGACCGCCCGGACCCGCGCTGCAGGCCCCCTGCTGCGCCCCGTGCTGCGGCGCGGCGACGGAGGCCGTCCGGGCCGGATCGACGCCGGGAGCAGCGGATCGAGGGCGCCCCTGGCGTGTTCGCCGCGTCCTGTCGCCGGTGACGTCTAGCGTGCCGATACGTGGCACAGCACGCGACCGGCACGGTGACGCACGTCCCCATCTCCCCTGCGCCCAACCGGGGGAGCGGTGAGGACCGGCGGTGCGGCTGGTGTCGCCGGGTCCTCCCGGAGCAGGGCACGGTCGGGCGCCCGCGGCTGTACTGCGGACAGGCGTGCCGGCAGCGCGCCTACGAGCAGCGCTCGGCGACGGCCAAGGCCGGCCTGCCCGCCGACGTCGTCCTCGTCTCCAGGTCCGAGCTCGACGGGTTGCAGGACCGGCTGTACCAGCTGCGCTGTGCGCTGGAGGACGTCCAGACGCTGCTGACCGAGAAGCCCACGAAAGCCGAACTCGAGCGCTCGCTGTCCGACCTCGTGCACTCCACCGGGCGGCTGGACCGGCTCTGGGTGACCGAACGCAGCTGAGGCGGCCGCGTGCGACGCCCCGGGATGGTCAGTCCGGGTCGCTGGTGTCCTCGTCGAGTTCCTGCTCGACCTCCGGGTCCGAGTTGTTGGGCAGGTTGCCGCCGGGACGCTCGCGGTCGGGCTCGTTGACGCTGTCGCCGACCTCGATCTCGTCGTCCGTCGTCCCCTCGTTGGGCGTCGTCGGGCCCCAGTTCCCGCAGCCGGTCAGAGTGGCGCCGCCGCCGAACAACGCCAGAGAGGCCAGGACAGCGGCGAGAGGGCGTCGGATCTCCATGTCCCGACCCTACGAAGACCTGCGGCGGTGCGCCCGTCGAACTCTCGTAGCCTGCTTGCTTTCGTCACTGTTACGTAATTCGGGTGGTGCAGCGGGATGGGGGGAGTGCGCCGTGTGGGCTTCCCGGTCGGCCCGACGGCCCCCACTCGGGCCTGATCCGGGTCGACGCTCGGCCGTTCCGATGATCGGGAAGGGCAGCCATCGGCACAACAAGATCATCACAGCGACAAGATCATCACGGGGGAGTCGTGGGCAACAGTCTTGAGGGTCGACCGGGCCGACCCGGCCGACCCGGCCGCCGGGCTCGAGCGCCCCGTTGGGGCCGCCGGGCCCGTTGAAGCCACAGGCGTCCGGACGGGGGTCGGTCATGCGTGTGGGCCGGCCCTGCGTGCCGCAGCAGGGCTGGACGCCGGTGGCGGACACGCATCGTCGTGGAGTCGAGGCGATCGGGCGGTCGGTGCGCAGGGGTCCGGACACCTGGCTGGACGCCTCTCTCGAGCCGCCTGGTTCGTGCGCCGATAATGCACATTATGTCAAGTCGTCGTTCTCACCCGGCCCCGGCGGAGACGAGCAGACCGACCGCCGCCGCGTGCGAGCATCTACGGATGACCGACTCGGCCGGCGAAGACGACCTCGTCACAGCGGACCGGGAGCCGATGGCGGGCCGGTCTTACGGTCCTGCCGTCGGCGAGCCACCACCACTGGTCGACCCGCGGCGCATCGGGAGCCTCGTCGGGCTGGTCGGCGGCATGGTGTTCGTCGGCAGCTACTCGTCGTCGCTCGGCCCCGTGGTGTCGACGATCGCCTGGGGAGCCGGGCTGGCCGGGGTCGTCGCGGCGCTGGTCGCCCACTACGTCCGCCCGGTGGCGCTCGGCCCGCTCCCCCGTCCGAGCCCGTGGGCCCTGGCGGTCTACCTCGCGTGCGTCGTGGGCGAGATCGCGCTCATCGCGGTCGGTTCACAGGCCCTGCTCGCGGCGGGCCGCAGCGAGCTGCAGCCGGCGCTGATCGCCACCGTCGTCGGACTGCACTTCATCCCGTTCGCGGCGGCCTTCCGCGAATCGATGTTCCACCTGCTCGGCGGTGCCGTGGCCGCCGTCGGTGCGACCGGCTTCCTGGCCGGTGCGCTCGGCATCACCCGGGCCGCCGATGCCGCGGCCGTGATCGCCGGTCTCGTCATGATCCTGATCATCGAGCGCTACGCGCGGGGCCGGTTCGCCCCGGACCGAGGGCCCGGGACAGCAGGGACTTCCGTCACGTGACGCGTCGTCCGTTCGACGGGGTGGGTGGGTCCGGCCGCCCCCGCGCGCGGGAGGCGGCCGGAACCCGTCAGCCGATCTCGATGCGCACGATGCGGATCCAGCCGGCCACCATCGGCAGCAGCCCCCACGCCACCACCGACGTCGCCAGCTGGGCCCAGCCCTGCCCGTCGAGCGAGCCGTCGTAGAGCCCCGTCGTCGTCGTGTTGAGGTCCAGCCAGTCCCGCATCCAGGTCAGCGCACCGACCGTGTTCGACAGGATGGTCACGACCGTCGGCAGGACGAAGTACAGGACGATCGCCAGCGGTGAGTTCAGCAGCAGCATGCCGAAGGCGACGCCGACGAGGATCACGATCACCTGGACCAGGACGGCCTGACCGACCTGCGACGCCGAGATGTCCCAGTCCGACGCGTCGGAGTGGATGAGCGGGGTCAGCAGCGTGGCCAGCGCGGCAGCCAGCGCGGCGGCAGCCACGCCCAGCAGGCCGAGGACGGTGGCGGCGAGCACCTTGGCCGTCAGGACCCGCGACCGGGCCGGCACCAGGGTGAAGGTGGTCATGCTCGTCCGCTGCGACCACTCGCTGGTCACCAGCAGGATGCCCAGCACGGGGAGCAGCAGGCTCACGGGTAGCTGGGCGGAGGCGAAGAACGCGGCGAAGGTCCGGTCCGGCTCCTCCGCGAAGAACAGCTGCAGCGTCACGACGGCCAGCGCGGCGAGCGCGACGACGAGCAGCAGCCAGAACCCGGCCCGCGTGTCGTAGGACTTGCGCAGCTCGACGCGGGTCAGCCGCAGCATCGAGGGCGCGGTGGCGGACTCCCCCGCTCGCGGTGCCGCGGTGGGGTCGATGGTCGCGGTGCTCATGCCCGGGTCTCCTGCATCTGGGGGGTGGCGGGGGCGCCGCCGGCGGACGGGCCGGTCAGCGATCGGAACAGCTCCTCCAGCCGGTCTCCCCCGGCCGGCCGGAGCTCCAGCAGGGGCACGCCGGCCTGGGCGGCGGCGATGCCGACCGCCTCCGCCGGGCCGTCGGCGACCAGCGCCTCCGCCGGACCGGGGACGACGCCGATGCCCGCGGTGGCCAGCGCGCCGGTGAGGGCGTCGAGGTCGCGGGCGCGCACCAGCGTGCCCGTGCTGGCCAGCAGCTCCTCGCTGCTCCCCTGGGCCACGATGCGGCCGCCGGCGATGACGACGAGCTGGTCGGCCACCGCCTCGACCTCGCGCAGCAGGTGGGAGGAGAGCAGCACCGTGCCGCCCCGGTCGGCGAAGCTGCGCAGCAGCCCGCGCATCCAGAAGATGCCGTCGGGGTCCAGTCCGTTGGCCGGCTCGTCCAGGATCAGCACCTCCGGCTCCCCCAGCAGCGCCGTGGCCAGGCCGAGCCGCTGCCGCATCCCCAGGGAGTACTTGCCCACCCGCTTGCCGGCCGGCTTGCCCGAGAGGCCGACCAGCTCGAGCACCTCGTCGACGCGCACAGGGGCGACGCCCATGACGAGGGAGGCGAGGGTGAGGGTCTCCTTCCCGGTCCGGCCGGAGTGCTGCGCGCCGGCGTCGAGCAGCACGCCGACGCGCCGGCCGGCGTTGGGCAGGTCGCGGTAGGGGCGCCCGCCGATGGTGGTGGTGCCGCTGGTCGGCAGGGTCAGCCCGCAGACGGCGCGCAGCGTGGTCGACTTGCCGGCCCCGTTGGGGCCGAGGAAACCGGTCACGGTGCCGGGCGCGCAGGAGAAGGACACATCGGAGACGGCGAGCTGGGCGCCGTACCGCTTGGTCAGGTGTTCGACGTTGATCACGCGGTCACCCTCTCGCGCCGGGACACGATCACGCGTCAGCCGGACGGCGATTCGGCCGCGACGAAGGTCTAGGGCGCGCCGGCGTCGCTAGACCTTCGACCATGTCCCCGGCGCGGCGTCGTCCGTAGATTGCTGGGGTGAGCACCGTCCTCCGCCCGCCGCACCGGCCGTACGCGGGCGTGGACCACCCCTCGCTCGTACCCGCGCTGCTGCTGGCCGACTCCCTCTCCCCCGGCACCGACGGGGACGCACGGCAACCGGTGCGCCGCAGCGTGCGGGACTGGGTCGTCGACGTGGCTCTGTTCCTGTCGGCGGTCGGCCTGGGGCTGCTGCTGCTCTTCGAGTCCACGAACCGCGCGGACCCGCCCTCGGACGGCGTCGTGCTGGTCGACCTGGTCGCGGGGCTGATCGCCTGCCTGCTGCTGTGGGGACGACGTCGCCGGCCGGTGGCGGTGGCGGCGGTGCTGGCGGTCGTCGGCGCCTTCTCGGCCACCAGCGGGGTGGCGGTCCTCATCGCCCTCTTCACCGTCGCGGTGCACCGCACCTGGCGCACGGTCCTGGTGCTCGGCGCGGTCAACATGGTGGCCTTCGTGGTCTACGACCACTTCCGGCCGGACCCGGAACTCCCCCGGCTGCTCACCCTGGCGCTGGGGGCGGTCCTCACCGCCGCGGTCGTCGCCTGGGGCATGTTCGTCCGCGCCCGGCGGCAGCTGGTCGTGTCGCTGCACGACCGCGCCTGCCGCGCGGAGTCCGAGCAGCGGTTGCGCGTCGACCAGGCCCGGCAGCTCGAGCGCACCCGGATCGCCCGGGAGATGCACGACGTCCTGGCCCACCGGCTCTCGCTGCTGAGCATGCACGCCGGCGCGCTGGAGTACCGGCCCGACGCCACGCCGGCCGAGGTGGCACGGGCAGCGGGCGTGATCCGGGCCAGCGCCCGGGGTGCGCTGGAGGACCTGCGCGACGTGATCGGCGTCCTGCGCGACACCGGCGACGGCACGCCGTCGGACCGCCCTCAGCCCACGCTGGCCGATCTCGCCGCGCTGGTCGAGCAGTCGCGCGCCGCGGGGCTGCGGGTGCGCTTGGAGTACCGGGTGCCCAACGGCGCCACCGTGCCGCCGGTCATGGGCCGCACCGTCTACCGCGTCGTCCAGGAGGCGCTGACCAACGTGCGCAAGCACGCCTCGGGCACCGTCGCCGTCGTCCGCGTGACCGCCGACCCGGACGAGGGCATCGAGGTGACGGTGAGCAACCCGGCGCCGCTGGTGGCCGACGGCGACGGCCCGCTGCCGGGCTCGGGCACCGGGCTGATCGGCCTCGTCGAGCGCGTCGGCCTGGCCGGGGGGTCGCTCGAGCACGGCTGGACCGCCGAGGGCGAGTTCCGGCTGTGCGCCCGGCTCCCCTGGCCGCAGTCGGCGGCCCGGGCGTGACCGGACCGATCCGCGTGCTCGTGGTCGACGACGACCCGCTGGTCCGGGCCGCGCTGGCCATGGTCCTGGGCGGCTCCGGGGACTGCGTCCTCGTCGGCGAGGCCGCCGACGGCGAGGAGGCCCCCGCGGCGGTCGCCGCGCACGCGCCGGACGTCGTCCTGATGGACATCCGCATGCCCCACGTCGACGGTCTGACCGCCACCGAACGGCTGCGCGCGAGCCCCGGTGGGCCGGAGGTCATCGTGCTCACCACGTTCGACGCCGACGCCTCGGTGCTCCGGGCGCTGCGGGCGGGCGCCAGCGGGTTCCTGCTCAAGGACACCCCGCCGGCCGCCATCGTGGACGCCGTGCGCCGGGTGGCCGCGGGTGAGCCCATGCTCTCCCCCACCGTGACCCGCCAGCTGATGGCGCACATCGCCGAGGCCGACGGCGGCACGCCGCCCGGACCGGACGACCGGAGGGCCACCGCCCGGGCACTGCTGGACCGGCTCAGCGACCGCGAGCGCGAGGTCGCGCTGGCCGTCGGGAGGGGGCTGTCGAACGCGCAGATCGCCGGCGAGGCGTTCATGAGCGTCGCGACGGTCAAGGCGCACGTCTCCCGGCTGCTCACCAAGCTGGAGGCGGCCAACCGGGTGCAGGTGGCGCTCGTCGTGCACGACGCCGGCCTGGTCTGACCGCCGGCGGACGTGCACGCCCGCGAGGTCGACCGGCGCCGGCTGCTTGGACCCCCGGCCCGGCGGGTAGCCGCCCCCGGACGACGACACCTCTGGAGGACCCACCGTGGCTGACCCACGCCCCGACACCGACGAGCGCGCCGAGCCCGGCGGCTCCCCCACGCATGGCCAGGACGACCTGATCCGCAAGCCGGCCACCCCGGGCGACGACGGGTCCGCGGCCGCCGTGCCCGGCGCGTACGAGGCCGACGACGACGACCGGGAGCGCGGCAAGGCGGTGAAGCCCGGGAACTGACCGGCGAGCTGCCGGGCGTACCCGGGTGCGTGCGGTTGACTGCCCGGCGTGGACGCTGCCGGCCGGTTCTGGGACCAGGTCAGCGCCCCCACCCCCGACCTTTCCCCCGCCCTCCTCCTCGGCACGGCGGCGGTCGCGGCCGTGCTGGTCCTGTACTCGCCGTTGTGGCGGGTGACCCGGCATGCGGTGACCATCGCGCACGAGGGTGCGCACGGCGTGGTCGCGCTGGCGGTGGGGCGACGGCTGGCGGGCATCCGGCTGCACTCCGACACCTCGGGGGTCACCGTCTCCTCCGGGCGGCCGACCGGCGGAGGCATGGTGCTCACCTGCGCCGCGGGTTACACCGGCCCTGGTCTGCTCGGGCTGGGCGCGGCCGCGCTGCTCTCGGCCGGCCACCCGGTGGGGCTCCTGTGGGCGATGGTCGCGCTGCTGGGGCTGCTCCTGGTGCAGATCCGCAACTGGTACGGCCTCTGGTCGGTGCTGGTCAGCGGCGGGCTCGTGTTCGCCGCCACCTGGTGGCTCCCGCCGGAGGCTCAGGCCGGCGTCGCCGCCGTCACCACCTGGTTCCTGCTGCTGGCGGCACCGCGTGCCGTCGTCGAGCTGCAGCGGGCCCGCCACCGCCGGCAGGCGCCGGACTCCGACGCCGACCAGCTGGCCCGGCTGACCCGGATCCCCGGGGTGGTCTGGGTCGGCGTCTTCCTCGCCGTGGACGTCGGGGCGCTGCTGCTCGGGGGCAGCTGGCTGTTGACCTGACGGCGCGGCCGGCGTCAGTCGAGCGTGCGGTGCTCGCGCGGCGCCGCCCCGGAGCGACTCCGCCGACGGGGCTCGCAGCCCGGCGGCTGGCGGACCGGGTCCACGTCGAGCGGCGGCGGGATGTCCAGGACGACGTCGGCGTGGTCGACGGTCACCTGGCGCCCGTGGTGCCGGATCTCCAGCGGATCGCCGTCGTCGAGGCGGTAGGTGGCCTGCGTCGGTGTCACCGTGACCAGCAGCTTGCGACCCCGGTAGACCACCCGGAAGCGCAGCCGGGTCAGCCTGCTGGGCAGCCGGGGCGCGAAGGTGAGCTCCCCGTCGTGGTCGCGCAGGCCGCCGAAGCCCGCGACCGCCACGGTCCAGCCGCCGGCCAGCGAGGCGATGTGCAGCCCGTGGCCGGAGTTGTGGTGCAGGTTCTGCAGGTCGGTGAGCGCCGCCTCGGCCCAGTAGTCGTAGGCGAGGTCCAGGTGCCCGGTCTCGGCCGCGACGACGCCCTGCTCGCTGGCCGACAGGGACGAGTCCCGGGTGGTCCGCGCCTCGTAGTAGGCGAAGTTGGCGATCTTCTCCTCGAGGGTGAACGCGTCGCCGCGCAGGTGCAGCGCCATCACCAGGTCCGCCTGCTTGACGACCTGCTTCCGGTAGAGCTCGAAGTAGGGGTAGTGCAGCAGCAGCGGATAGTGGTCGGCGGGCGTGCCGGCGAAGTCCCACTCCTCGTGGTGGGTGAACCCGTCGGACTGCATGTGCACGCCGTGCTGGGTGTCGTAGGGCACCGCCATGAGCGCCGCGGCCCGCAGCCACACCTCGACCTCGTCGTCGGCCACGCCCAGCCGGCTGGCCACCTCGGGCTGCCGGGCCACCGCCCGCGCCCCCTCCCGGAGGTTCCGCTGCGCCATCAGGTTGGTGAAGACGTTGTTGTCGACGACCGCGGTGTACTCGTCCGGACCGGTCACGCCGTCGATCCGGAACCCGTGCTCGTCGTCGAAGTGCCCCAGCGAGGCCCACAGCCGCGCGGTCTCGACGAGCAGCTCGGCGCCGAAGTCGCGATCGAAGTCCTCGTCCAGCGTGGCGTTGTAGTAGCGGACGACGGCGTCGGCGATGTCGGCGTTGATGTGGAAGGCCGCCGTCCCCGCCGGCCAGTACCCCGAGGTCTCCTCCCCGCGGATGGTCCGCCACGGGAAGACCGCCCCCCGCAACCCCAGCACCCGGGCGCGCTCGCGGGCCAGCTCCAGGATCGAGTGCCGCCAGCGCAGCGCGTCGCGGGCGGCCTGCGGAGCGGTGTAGGTCAGCACCGGGAGCACGTAGGTCTCGGTGTCCCAGAAGGTGTGCCCGTCGTACCCGGGGCCGGTGAGCCCCTTGGCCGGGATGGGCTGGCGCTCGCCGCGCAGCCCCGCCTGCAGGACGTGGAACATGCCCACCCGCACCGCCTGCTGCAGCTCGTCATCGCCCTCGATCTCGACGTCGGCCTCGTCCCAGTGCTGGTCGAGCAGTTCCCGCTGCTCGCGCAGGAGCCGGTCGAACCCCGCCAGCTTGGCGGTGGCCAGCGCGGCCTCGACCTGGTCGCGCAGGGCCGCCCCGGAACGCCGGGAGGACCAGCCGTAGGACAGGAACTTGACCAGCTTGAGCGATCCGCCGGGCGGGATGCGCGCGGCGAGGGTGTACCGGGCGAGGTCGCCGTTGGCCAGGATGTCCTCGGTGCTGGTGTCCGGGATGTCCACGACGTGGTCCATGCCCGCCGCTATCCGCAGCCGGCTCCGGGCGGTCCGGTGCACCAGGACGGCGCGCCGGCCACGACCGGCGGAGAACTCGGCCTCCAGCGGGCGATCGAGCGACGCCGCGGCCCGCGGGTCGTCGCTGCCGGTGGCGTTGGACTCGTTGGCCAGGAGGTCGGACTGCAGGGCGACGTAGAGGTCTCCGAGGTCGTCGATGACCTCCACCTGGTACTCGATCGCGGCGATGGACCGCCGGGCGAGGGAGACCAACCGGGTGCTGGTCACCCGGACGCTGCGCCCGCCGGGCGAGCGCCACTCGGTGATCCGCCGCAGCACACCGCCCCGCAGGTCGAGCGTGCGGCGGTGCTCCAGGATCTCGCCGTAGTTGAGGTCGAGCGGTGAGTCCTTGACCAGCAGCCGGATCAGCTTGCCGTCGGTGACGTTGACGACCGTCTGGCCCTGCTCGGGATATCCGTAGCCCGCCTCCGCGTAGGGCAGCGGACGCTCCTCGAAGAAGCCGTTGAGGTAGGTGCCGGGGACGACGACGGGCTCGCCCTCGTCGAAGGAACCCCGCATGCCGATGTGCCCGTTGGCCAGCGCGAACACCGACTCGTGCACGCCCAGCGACGAGTGGTCCAGGCCGACCTCGGTCAGCGACCAGGGCTCGATCGGGAAGCTGGGCCGCCCCTCGGTCACTGCGGCTCCCCCACGGCGCCCGCGGCCGTGGTGACCTGCGGCCCTGCGCTCACGAGCCCTCCGCCAGCAGCTGGTCGAGGTCGGTGACGACGACGTCGGCGCCCGCGGCGGCCAGGCCCTCGGCCTGCCCCACCCGGTCGACGCCGACGACGTAGCCGAACTCCCCGGCGCGGCCGGCCGCCACCCCCGACAGCGCGTCCTCGAAGACGACGGCCTGCGCGGGGTCGACCCCGAGGAGCCGGGCGCCGGCCAGGAAGGTGTCGGGCGCCGGCTTGCCGCGCAGCCCCTCGCGGGCGGCGACGACCCCGTCCACGCGGGCGTCGATGAGGTCGGCGAACCCGCCGACGGAGATGACCTGCTCGCCGTTGGCCGACGCCGTCACGACCGCGGTCGGCAGGCCGGCTGCCTTGACCGCGCGCAGGTACCGGACCGAGCCCGGGTAGACCTCCACGCCGTGCTCGTCGAGCTCGCGCAGGACCAGGACGTTCTTGCGGGCGGCGATGCCCTGCACCGTCGCTGCATCGGGTGCGTCCCCGGCCGCGCCCTCGGGCAGGGAGATGCCGCGGCTGACGAGGAAGTCCCGCACGCCGTCGGCGCGTGGCTTGCCGTCGACGTGGCGGTTGTAGTCGTCCTGGTCGAAGGGGCGCTGCGCGGGATCGGTCTCCTGCAGGTACCCGTCGAAGGTGCGTTTCCAGGCGGCCATGTGCACGGTGGCGGTGCGCGTGAGCACACCGTCGAGGTCGAAGAGGCAGGCGCGGATGGACTCGGGCAGCCCCAGGCCGGATGCAGGCACGGCGACGACGCTACCGGCGCGGACGTCCCGCCACCGTGTCGACGGGGAGACGCGCGTGTTCCGTGCACCACGGGCCCCGCGCTCCGCCGACGCGCGCGGCGCTCCCCCGCTGCCTAGGGTCGCTCCGAGGACCCGTCCCCGGGACGACGTCCACGTCCGACCCGCCGTCGAGAGGACCGACATGGCCGACCGGCCCACCCCGCCGAACCCCTACGACTTCCTGCCGCAGGTCCCGTCCTTCTCGGTGACCAGCGCCGACGTGTCCGACGGCGCCGTCCTGCCGATGCCGCACGTCAGCGGCGTGATGGGCGCTGGCGGCGAGGACCGGTCGCCGCAGCTGTCGTGGTCCGGCTTCCCCGAGGGCACCCGCAGCTTCGCCGTCACCGTCTACGACCCCGACGCCCCCACCGCCAGCGGGTTCTGGCACTGGGCGGTGGCCAACATCCCCGCGTCGGTGACCGAGCTGCCGGCCGACGCGGGCAGCAAGGACTCCCCCGCGCTGCCCGACGGCGCGCTGCAGCTGCGCAACGACGGGGGCTTCGCCGGCTACGTGGGCGCCGCTCCCCCGGCCGGCCACGGGCCGCACCGCTACTTCGTCGTCGTGCACGCGGTGGACACCGAGACGCTCGACGTCGACGGCGACACCACGCCGGCCGTGCTCGGCTTCAACCTGTTCTTCCACACGCTGGCGCGGGCCACCCTGGTCGCCACCTACGAGCAGTAGGGACCTCTCTCCTCACGTCCCGGATGCGCACGGTCGGCTCTGCTGCGCATCCGGGTAGCACACGATCCGGTTGGGTGGCTTCGATGTCACCGGCCGGGGGTACGGCCCCTGGGGTGCCGACGACGACCACGGCTCGCGCCGCATCACGTACCCGCGCTGCCGGTGCGGTTCTCCTGACGGCCCTGGCACTCGCCACCACGTCCTGCTCAGGAGCGGTGGGGCGAGCCGGTCCGCTGGCGGGTGGGGATCGCCCGGCCGGCACGGACGCCGATGCAGGCGCGGGCGCGGGCGCCGATGCGGACGCCGGCGCGCAGCCCGGCACGGACGCCGATGCGCGCGAAGCCGATGCGGAGGCCGGCGCGCGAACCGGCGCGCGAACCGGCACGGGAGCCGGCGGGCCGACGGACGAGCCGGCCGGACGCACGGCGGTCCCGTGGCCCGCGACGGCCCTGGCCGACGCCTTCGGCGACCTGGGGACGGTGTCGGTGGCGCTCGCCGCGGTGCAGACCGACGCCGGCCCGTTCGCGACCTGCGCGGGTGATGCGGTGCCGGTGGCCCGCGCCGGCGACACCGGACCGTCCGCCACCGCGTCGCTGGTCAAGGTCTACGTGATCGCCGAGCTGCTGCACCGCGACCGGACGGGCGAGGTGCAGCTGCGCGCCGAGGACCGCGCCCTGATGGAGGCGATGGTGGTCAAGTCCGACGACAGCGCGATGTCCGAGCTCTGGGTCCGGTACGGCGGGGAGGAGTTGGTCACCGACCTGGCGGCGAGGTACGGGCTCACCGCGACGGCCCCGCCCGCGGACGACCCCGGTCAGTGGGGGCAGACCACGACCACCGCCGATGACCTCGCCTGCTTCTTCGCGCTGCTGCCGTCGCGCGCCGGGACGGAGGACTCGGCGTTGCTGCTGGAGTGGATGCGCTCGACCGCACCGATCGCCGCAGACGGCTTCGACCAGGGGTTCGGGCTCTTCGGCGCCGGCAACGGCGAGGCGGCGGTCAAGCAGGGCTGGTCCTGCTGCCTGGACGGGATCCGGGTGCTGCACTCCGGCGGCGTCCTGGACGGCGTCGCGGTGGCACTGCTCGCGCAGTCCGAGCCGCGGGTCGGCTACCCGACGTTGGCCGAGGGACTCACCGCCGCCGCGTCCACCCTCGCCGAGCGCTCCTGATCGTTCGTCCGCGAACCGTCATCGGCCGCCTTCCGGAGGGCCGGCCACGGCGACCCTGGCGAGCCAGGCGAAGCCGATCCGCTCGTAGACGCGGGCCACGTCGTCGTCGCCGGCGGCCAGGAAGACCAGGTCGGCCGTCTCGCGCGCGTGGGCGACGAGCGCGGAGGCGATCCCGGCGCCCAGCCCACGTCCGCGCAGCCGCGGTGCGGTCGCCAGGCCCAGGATCTCGCTGACGACCGCGCCGTCGATGTCCACGGGCTGGTGCAGCCCGACGGCCACCGGCGCACCGTGCTCGATGGCCACCATCATCACCGTCGCGCCGGTCGCGATGCGTTCGCGCAGCACCGCCGTCGCCGCGGCGTCGCGCTGGTCGGGCTCGGGCCGGATGGCCTGCACGTCGGCCGGGCCGCCGGGGTGGGCGAAGGCGACCGCGGAGACCTCCAGGTAGTGCGGCAGCTCCGGGTCGTCGGCGCCCACGACGTAGAGCCGCACCCCGGCGGGGAAGAGCAGCTCGACCGGTTCGTCGGCCACCAGCAGCGGCAACTCGTCCACCTCGAGCCCGGCCGCACGCGCCGAGGCCGCGACCTCGGGGCTGCACTCCGGGATCCACTCCAGCGCGACGGGAAGGTCCGCCTCCTGCTGCAGCGTCGCGGCCGCGCGCACATCGGCGACGGTCACCTTCGCCTGCGTCCCACGGGTGGGTCGGGCCGGGTACGGCCAGGCCGGATCACCGAGCGGGACCTCGAGAGCGCCCGCGTGCACGATCCGCGCGTCCGCGAGCGGGGCGGCGGAGTAGTAGCGCTCGATGCACTCGAGCAGTCCCGGGCGGGCTGGCACAGGGCGAACCCTAGACCGCCCCTGCCGCGATGCACGCCCGGCGGCGCCTGCCGCGCCCGCTTCCCTACCCGCACGGGTGACCCGCGCGCAGGGGTCCGGGGTGCCGGACGGCACGATGGGGGCGTGACGGCAGGGACACGCGGCTCCATCTCGCCCTACGCGGTCTTCGACCGCGCCTCGTGGCGAGCGCTCGCCGC
The DNA here is from genome assembly GCA_042090795.1 of Blastococcus sp. Taxonomy (GTDB): domain Bacteria; phylum Actinomycetota; class Actinomycetes; order Mycobacteriales; family Geodermatophilaceae; genus Blastococcus. Next base: position 140,398 of record JBELIQ010000010.1, read on the forward strand.
CGGCTCCCAGCTCCCGCTGGACGAGGCGGACCTGTCCGCGCTCGCCTCGCTGGGCGACCGGATCGACCTCGACGAGGTGGCCACGGTCTACCTGCCGCTCGCGCAGCTGCTCGGGCTGCACGTCACGGCCAGCCGGCGCCTCTGGGCGGCGCAGAGCGAGTTCCTGGGCGACTCGACCGCCAAGGTGCCGTTCGTCATCGCCGTCGCCGGCAGCGTCGCCGTCGGCAAGAGCACCACCGCCCGGCTGCTGCAGACGCTGCTGGCCGCCAGCCCCGGATCGCCGCGCGTCGACCTGGTGACCACCGACGGGTTCCTCATGCCCAACGCCGCGCTCGATTCGCGCGGCCTCATGGGACGCAAGGGCTTCCCCGAGAGCTACGACCGCCGGGCGCTCCTGCGGTTCCTCGCCGACGTGAAGAGCGGCCGCGAGGAGGTCTTCGCCCCGGTGTACGACCACCAGTCCTACGACATCGTGCCCGACAGGCAGCAGGCCGTGGACCGGCCGGACATCCTCGTCGTCGAGGGGCTCAACGTGCTGCAGGCCGGACGCCGCTCCGACGGCACCGCTCCCGAGGTGTTCGCCTCCGACTTCTTCGACTTCTCGGTCTACGTCGACGCCGCTGAGGGCGACATCCAGAGCTGGTACGTCGAGCGGTTCCTGGCGCTGCGGCGGACGGCGTTCGCCGACTCGTCCGCCTTCTTCCACCGGTTCGCCGACCTGACCGACGAGCAGGCCCGGGAGACCGCCCTGGGCATCTGGTCGGCGGTCAATGCCCCCAATCTGCGCTCGAACATCGCGCCGACGAGGTCGCGGGCCCGGCTCGTGCTGCAGAAGGCGGCCGACCACTCCGTCCGCCGGATCCTGCTCCGCAAGCTCTGAGCCGCATGCACGGAGCGGCACGCACCGGCCGGGAGGCCGGTGCGTGCACTCCTTGGCAACATCGCACCACTCGACGGGATGATCTGGTGATCTGGGTCACTTCTCCTGCGGGGACGCCACGCGCAGACTGAGCCACGTTCGGTCATCGATCGCTCACCTTCAGCTACCGGCGCCCCTGCGGCCCGGACGGACGGAACCCCACCATGTGCGTTCACGTAACCCCGTGCCCCGACGCCGACAGCGACGCGCGCGACCTCGCCGCCATCGTGCGCAGCCACCCGGAGCAGGGCTGGAACCTCCTGTGCAACGGCGTCGTCCTCTTCGACGACGACGGCGAGCTGCTCCCCGACGGGCGCGCGGTCTCCCACCCGCACACCTGGCTGGCGCCGGAGCTCGTCGGCGCCTGACCGGCGCGACCGCACTCCCCCGCGGTGCGGTCAGCCCGGCCGCCGGGCGAGGACGACGTACTCGGCCCCGGGCCGGTCGGGCGCATCCCGCACGTCGTCGACCACGAAGCCCGCCGCGGTGACCGACTCGGTCAGTTCGGTGCGGCTGCGGAAGCGGAGCGTCGAGTCCGAGGTCAGGACCGCACCGTCGACCTCGAACACGGTGGTCCACCGGAACGACACGAGGTCCTCGCGGATGTCGGTGACCTCCACCCACGCCTGCACGGCCCCGGCGCCCGGGACGACGACGCGGCGGAGCGACCGCTGGCGGTCCCACTCCAGCCAGGCCCGCCGCTCCGGCCGACGGCTCTCGAAGACCAGCCGCCCGCCGGGCCGTAGCGCGCTCCGACCCGCGCGCAGCGTGGCCGCCCATGCGCCGTCGTCGAGGAACACCTGCGCCACGTTGGCGGTCATGGTGACGAGGTCCACCTGCAGCGGGGTCAGCGTCGTCGCATCGCCGTGCACCCACCGGACCTCGTCCGCGTGCGGCTTGCCGCGGGCCACGTCGAGCGAGGCCGCGGCCGGGTCCACGCCGACCACCCGCACCCCGCGGGCAGCGAGCAGACACGCAAGGGTCCCGGTCCCGCAGCCGATGTCCACGACCGTCCTGGCGTCGAACTCGTCGACGAGGGCCAGGTACGGCGCCAGGTCGTCCCGCGCGCCGTCGAAGGCGTCGTACACCGCCGCCAGCCGGGGGTCGGCGAAGATCGGATCGGTCACTGCCGCCGCGGGTGGTCCCGGGCATCCTCCGCCACGCGCTGGAGCTGCCCGCGGTACTCCGCCCACCAGCCGGCGTCGCGGTCGGGCAGGTTGTCGCCGACGCCCTGGCTGCCGACCGATCCGTCGATGAGCTCCCGCACGATGTCGGCGTGGCCGGCGTGCCGGTGGGTCTCCGCGATGACGTGCACGAGCACCCGGTGCAGGGTCACCTCCGGGACCGACCACCAGGGCACCCGCCCAACCGCGTCGAGCGGCAGCTGCGCGACCGTGGCGTCGGTGACCGCCCAGGCCCGGTGGTAGAGGGCGACGACGTCCGCCGGGCTCTCCTCCGCCGTGGCCCACATGTCGGAGTTGGGCTCGACCTCCTCGGCCATCCACGCCTCGACCTCGGGGACGGGGCGGCCGAATGCCGGGCCGAAGTAGCCCATCTCCACGAACGCCAGGTGCTTGAGCAACCCGAGCAGGTTGGTCCCGGTCGGGGTCAGCGGACGCCGGAGGTCGTACTCGGACAGCCCGTCGAGCTTGAACAGCAGGACGTCGCGGCCCTCCTGCAGGTAGGTGCGCAGGTGGGCCTTGGCGTCGTCGTCAGCGGTCACGGACGACACCGTCGCACGCGGGTACGACATCGTCATCCGGGTTGCCGGCGCCTCCTCAGCCGCTCACGCGGAGGCACCCACGACGTCGGCCGTCGTCCCGAGGTCGTCCGGTGCCCCGGCCGGACGCTCGGGGGTCGCGCCGTCCACCGGGGGCGCGTGCTCGCCGAAGTCGTGCTCGGCGAACGCCTCGATGGGCGGGCAGGCGCAGACCAGGTTGCGGTCGCCGTAGGCCTGGTCGATCCGCCGGACGGGGCTCAGGTAGCTCCGCCCCTGCAGCCCGCGGACCGGGTAGATCGCGCTCGTCCGCGGATAGGGCCGCTCCCACTCCCCCGCCAGCATGGCCAGCGTGTGCGGTGCGTTGCGCAGCGGGTTGTCGGTGGCGTCGTACTCCCCCGAGGCCACCTTCTCGATCTCGCCCCGGATGGTCACCATCGCCTCGACGAAGCGGTCGAGCTCCGCCTTGTCCTCGCTCTCGGTCGGCTCGACCATCAGCGTGCCGGCGACCGGGAAGCTCATCGTCGGGGCGTGGAAGCCGAAGTCGATGAGCCGCTTGGCGATGTCGTCGTTGGTGATCCCGGTGGCCTTGGTGAGCGGCCGGATGTCGAGGATGCACTCGTGGGCGACCATGCCGTCCGCACCGGTGTAGAGCACCGGGAAGTGCTCGCGCAGCCGCGCGGCCAGGTAGTTGGCCCCGAGGATCGCGTGCTCGGTGGCCCGGGTGAGGCCGTCGGGCCCCATCAGCCGGACGTAGGCCCAGGAGATGGGCAGGATGCCCGCCGAACCGTACGGCGCACCGGAGACGGCCGGCCCCTTGGCGCCGGTGTCGACCAGCGGGTGACCGGGCAGGAAGGGCACGAGGTGCTCGGCGACGCCGATCGGGCCGACGCCGGGACCGCCACCACCGTGCGGGATGCAGAACGTCTTGTGCAGGTTGAGGTGGCTGACGTCGGAGCCGAACCGGCCCGGGCGGGCGAGGCCGACCAGGGCGTTGAGGTTGGCCCCGTCCACGTACACCTGACCGCCGGCGTCGTGCACCGCGGCGCAGATCTCCCGCACCTCGGTCTCGTAGACGCCGTGGGTCGAGGGGTACGTGAGCATGATCGCGGCCAGCCGGTCGGCGTGCTGGTCGACCTTGGCGCGCAGGTCACCCAGGTCGACGTTGCCGGCCTCGTCGCAGGCCACCACGACCACGCGCATGCCGGCCATCACGGCGCTGGCGGCGTTCGTGCCGTGCGCGGAGCTGGGGATCAGGCAGACGTCGCGGCTCTCGTCACCGCGGGAGCGGTGGTACCCGCGGATGGCCAGCAGCCCGGCGAACTCGCCCTGCGAGCCGGCGTTGGGCTGCACGCTCACGGCTGCGTAGCCGGTGACCTCGGCCAGCCAGCCGCAGAGCTCGTCGATCAGCCGGGTGTAGCCGCGGGCCTGGTCGGCCGGCGCGAAGGGGTGCAGCCCGGCGAACTCCGGCCAGGTGATGGCGGCCATCTCGGTCGCCGAGTTGAGCTTCATCGTGCACGAGCCGAGCGGGATCATCGTGCGGTCCAGCGCGAGGTCCTTGTCGCTGAGCATGCGCAGGTAGCGCAGCATCGCGGTCTCGGAGCGGTGCGCGGAGAACACCGGGTGGGTCAGGTAGGCGGTCTGCCGGCGCAGCTCGGCGGGCAGGGCGTCCCCGCCGTCGTCGTCCAGGGCGGCGTCGTCGAACGCGACGCCGAACGACTCGGCGACCGCGCGGAGGATCTCCGGCGTCGTGGTCTCGTCGCAGGCGATCGCGACCGTGTCGGCGTCGACCGGGCGCAGGTTGATCCGGCGCTCCGCGGCCGCCGCGACGACCTCGGCGGCACGACCGGGGACGGCGACGGTCAGCGTGTCGAAGAAGTGCTCGTGCGCGAGGGCCAGGCCACCGTTCCGCAGGGCGCCGGCCAGGGCGTGGGCGCTGCGGTGGACGCGGGCCGCGATCGCCGCCAGCCCCTCGGGACCGTGGTAGACCGCGTAGGCGCCGGCCATGACGGCGAGCAGCACCTGCGCGGTGCAGATGTTGCTGGTCGCCTTCTCTCGGCGGATGTGCTGCTCGCGGGTCTGCAGCGCCAGGCGATAGGCGACGTCGCCGTCGGCGTCGACCGAGACGCCGACCAGCCGGCCGGGCAGCTGCCGGGCCAGCCCCTCGCGGACGGAGAGGTAGCCGGCGTGCGGCCCGCCGTACCCCATGGGGACGCCGAAGCGCTGGGTGGTGCCGCAGGCGACGTCGGCGCCCCACTCCCCCGGCGCCTCCAGCAGCGTGAGGGCGAGCAGGTCGGCGGCGACGACGACCGCCGCGCCGGCCTCGTGGGCGGCTGCGGCGAGGGCCCGGTGGTCGCGGACGGCCCCGCTGGCCCCGGGGTAGGACAGCAGCACGCCGAAGGCGCCGGCCTCGGGCAGGTCGGTGGGCCAGCCCTGCGACAGGTCGGTGACGTGCAGGGCGATGCCGAGGGGCTCGGCGCGCGTCTCGAGGACGGCCAGCGTCTGCGGGAGCGTGTCGGCGTCGACGACGAAGACCGCGTCGGGCTTGGCCCGCCCTGCGCGGCGCACGAGAGTCATCGCCTCGGCGGCGGCCGTGGACTCGTCGAGCATCGAGGCGCCGGCGACGTCGAGCCCGGTGAGGTCGGCGACCATCGTCTGGAAGTTGATCAGCGCCTCGAGCCGGCCCTGGCTGATCTCGGGCTGGTAGGGCGTGTAGGCGGTGTACCAGGCGGGGTTCTCCAGCACGGTCCGCTGGATGACCGTCGGGGTGACGGTGCCGTAGTACCCCAGCCCGATCATCGAGGTGAGCACGTCGTTCTCGCCTGCTCGCTCGCGCAGCTCGGCCAGCACCGCCGCCTCGTCGGCGGCCGCGGGGAGCGCCAGCGGCGTCCGGTCCCGCACCTTCTCGGGCACGCAGGCATCGGCCAGCGACTCGAGGCTGGGATGGCCCACCACCTGGAGCATCGCGGCGGTCTCGTCACCGCGCGGCCCGATGTGCCGGGCGGCGAAGGAGCCGGCGGGGTCCAGTGCTCTCAGCGACGGAAGCGACCCGGTCAGCGGCGGAAGCGCTCCGCCCTCGGTCCCAGCGACGGTCTCAGCACGGTCTGCCACTGCCAGAACGCTACCAGCGCGGGTGCCAGGGACCGCAGGTCGGAACAGACGTCACAGTGGTCCCGACGAGCGGGGGCGGCCGACCGCTGAACCCTGGCGACCCACGACAACAGCCCACCTGAACCGTCCGGGTTCAACAGTCCCGACGAGCGGGGCCCGGAGGGACGCTCCTATGGATGTCAAGCCATGGCGAGGCCTGCTTCGAG
>JBELIQ010000011.1:0-141035 GCA_042090795.1 Blastococcus sp.
GTGCGATGACGCGACCGAAGAAGGGCGCGCGCGGTGTCGGCGGCGGCGGCGACGACGGCTCGACGCTCTGGTCGAAGATGTGCTTCCTCAACCCGCCCAAGTTCTCGGTGTCGCGCTGCGGCCGCGCGCTCCCGGGCGGCCCGCTCCTGGCGGGCCTGGCGGCGCAGGGACTCGGCGCGGCCGTGCAGCGCCCGCGCGCGTTCCTCGGCGGTGCGCACCGCCAGCCGCGCCTCGGTCTCCCCCTGCCGGGCCGCCGCGACCTCCGCGCGCAGCCGGTCGCGCTCCTCGGTGGGGGGCTCCTCCTCGACCGGCGCCGCCTCGGCCTCGGCCAGCCTGCTCTCCAGGCCACCGAGCGCGAGCTGCGCCGCCTCCAGCGCCCCCTCGGCGCGCACCCGCGCGCTCTCGTGCCGCTCGGCCTCCGCGGCGGCCGACCGAGAAGCCGCGCCCAGCTCGGCCAGCTCCGCGGCGACCGCGGACCGCCCGCGGTCGGCGGCCTGCCGGGCGGCCTGGGTCCGGTCGACCTCGGCGGAGTGCGCACGGGCCGCGTCCCGCGCGGCCGCCAGCTCGTCGGCGAGGGTCGCGGCACGGGTGACCGCGGCGGCCAGCTCGCGCTCCGCGTCGTCGACCCGGGCGCGGACCTCCAGGTTGGACGGCGCATCCCGCTGGCCCCCCAGCGCCCAGTCGGCGCCGAGCAGGTCGCCCTCGGCGGTGACGGCGCGGACCCGCGGGTGCGTGGCGACCAGCTCGACCGCCGCGGCGAGATCGGGCACGAGCGCCACCCGCTCCAGGGTGCGGGCGAGCGCCGGCCGCAGCTCCCCGGGTGCCTCCACCGCGTCCAGCGCCCAGCGGGCACCCGCTGGGAGCTCCGGCCAGCCGTCCCGGGGAACCGGCGGGAGCCCCCCGGTGACGAGCAGCCCCGCACGGCCTCCGCCGGCGGTGCCCAGGTGCTCCAGCGCAGCGGCGGCGTCGGCCACCCCGGCCACGATCACGGCGTCGGCCATCCCGCCCAGCGCGGCGGCGAGCGCCACCTCGTCGCCGGGGTGGACGGTGAGCCGCTCGGCGACCGGCCCGAGGACACCCGGCAGTCCGGCGGCGAGCACGGCGGCGGCGCCGTCGGCCGGGGTGAGGCCGAGGGCCAGGGCGTCGCGACGGGCCTGCCAGGAGGCGCGGTCGCGCTCCGCGGCGCGCTCGGCGGCGGTCAGCTCGGTGACCGCCGTGGCGGCGGCGGCATGCGCGGCGACGGCGTCCTGGTGGGCGGTGACGAGGGCGACGTCGGAGTCCTCCCGCTCGGCCACCTCGGCGCGCCGCTCGGCGAGCCGGTCCGCGGCGGCCTCGGCGCGCTCGGTGGCCTCGGCCGCGGCCAGCGCCAGACGCTCGATCTCGGCCTGACCCGCGGTCGCCCGGGACCGGGCCGCAGCCACCTCGCCGGAGAGCCGGGCGAGCCCTTCGCGGCGGTCGGCCAGGGCACGGGCTGCGGTGACCCAGGCCGCCTCCGCCTCGGCGAGGGCCGATTCCAGCCGGCCGCGCTCGGCGACGACGCCGGCCAGCCGGCTCCGCTCGGCCTCCAGGCCGGCCGCCAGCTCGGTCTCGTTCGCGGCGACGCGATCGGCCTCGGCGTCCAGCTGGTCGGGGTCACGGCCCGCCGTCGCGGCCGGAGCGGCGGCCGACAGGTGCCGGGACCGCTCGGCCGCCAGCGAGGCGACGCCGCGGAACCGCTCCGTCAGGGCGGAGAGCCGGTACCAGGTGTCGGAGGCCGCGGCGAGCTTTGGTGCGCTCTCCGCCAGGCCCGACTCCAGCTCGGCCTCTCGCCGGGAGACGACCGCCAGGGTCTGCTCGACCTCCGACCGGCGCGCGCGGGCGGCGTCCTCGTCCGCGACGTCCTTGTCGAGGGCGTCGCGCAGCTGCACGAGGTCGTCGGCCAGCAGCCGGAGACGGGCGTCGCGCAGGTCGGCCTGCACCCCGGCCGCGCGGCGCGCCACCTCGGCCTGCCGGCCCAGCGGCTTGAGCTGCCGGCGGAGCTCCGCGGTGAGGTCGCCCAGCCGGTCGAGGTTGGCCTGCATCCCGTCGAGCTTGCGGAGCGCCTTCTCCTTGCGCTTGCGGTGCTTGAGGACGCCGGCGGCCTCCTCGATGAAGGCGCGGCGGTCCTCCGGTCGCCCGGAGAGGACGGCGTCGAGCTGGCCCTGGCCGACGATGACGTGCATCTCGCGGCCGATGCCGGAGTCGCTGAGCAGCTCCTGGACGTCGAGCAGGCGCACCTTGTCGCCGTTGATCTCGTACTCGCTCTCCCCGGAGCGGTACATGCGGCGGGTGATCGACACCTCGGTGTACGCGATGGGCAGCGCGCCGTCGGTGTTGTCGATGGTCAGCGTCACCTCGGCGCGGCCCAGCGCGGGCCGCCCGGCGGTGCCGGCGAAGATGACGTCCTCCATCTTGCCGCCGCGCAGGCTCTTGGCACCCTGCTCGCCGAGGACCCAGGCGATGGCGTCCACGACGTTGGACTTGCCCGACCCGTTGGGGCCGACGACGGCGGTGATGCCGGGCTCCAGCCGGAGCGTCGTCGCGGACGCGAAGGACTTGAAGCCCTTGAGCGTCAGGCTGGAGAGGTGCACGGGACGGGGAGCTTAGTGCTGCCGGCCGTCCGGTAGGGGCCTGTCGGGGCCGGTGGTGCGGCTGGGACAGGCTAGGCGAGCGCGGGCTCGCCGGCTCCGGTGAGCGAGAGGAGCTCGTGGGCGATCGCGGCGTCACGCTGGGCGCGCAGCTCCTCGAGCTCCTGCTCCAGGCGCCGCACCCTGGTGCGCAGGACGGCGTTCTCCTCGACCAGGCGCAGGTGCGCGGGAGCGACGACGTGACCGAACAGGGCCTTGGCCATGGCTGGAGCGGCCTTTCAGACAGCGGGAGGGTGAGCCGGCGCCCCGGGACCCGGTCGGCGCGGCTGTGGTGGTAGAAGCGTGACAGGCCCGCAGACACAGGTCAACGGCAACGATGCTCGCCCACCGTGTCCGGGGGATGTCGTTTTCGTCACTCTCCGGTGACGTGGGGACCGGTCAGGCCCGCCGAGCGCGCGGCTCTGCCGGTCTCCGCCGGGCCCGCGGGGACGGCTGGCAGACCGGGCAGCTGTAGCTGGAGCGGTTCATGAAGGACTCGCGGCGGATCGGCGTCCCGCAGCGGGGGCAGGGCCGGTCGAGCTGCCCGTAGACGGCGAGGAAGCGGGAGAAGTAGCCGCTCTGCCCGTTGACGTCGACGTAGAGCGAGTCGAACGAGGTGCCGCCCTGGGCCAGCGCCTCCCCCAGCACGTCGCGGACCCCCTCGAGGAGATCGGCGACCTGGGCGCGGGTCAGCTTGTCGGTGGGCCGGGCTCCGTGCAGCCGGGCCCGCCAGAGCGCCTCGTCGGCGTAGATGTTGCCCACGCCGCCGATCAGGGTCTGGTCCAGCAGGGCCCGCTTGACCTCGGTGCGGCGGCGGCGGAGCGCTGCGGAGAAGGCGTCCACGTCGAAGGTCTCGTCGAGCGGGTCGATCGCGATGTGCGCCAGCCGCGGCGGCACGGAGTCCCCGTCACCCAGCTCCTCGACCGCCAGCCCGCCGAACGTGCGCTGGTCGACGAAGCGCAGCTCGCGGCCACCGTCGGTGAAGGTGAACCGGGCGCGCAGGTGGGTCTCGTCGCGTGCGGAGGGCTTCTCGACCAGCAGCTGCCCGCTCATGCCCAGGTGGGCGACGAGCGCCCGGCCGGTGGGGGCACCTCCGGGCTCGGCGACCGGCAGCCACAGGTACTTGCCGCGGCGGTGGGCGGCGGTCAGGGTGCGGCCGGTCAGCGCCTGGACGAAGGAGTCGGCGCCCTCCAGGTGACGGCGGATCGCGCGCGGGTGGTGCACCTGGACGGAGGCCACCGTGCGCCCGGCGACCCACTGCGCCAGACCCCGCCGGACGACCTCGACCTCGGGCAGTTCGGGCACGGCGTCAGGCCTCGGTGGAGAGGCTGCGCCAGGCCACCTCGGCGGCCTCCTGCTCGGCCGCCTTCTTGGTGCGACCCCGGCCCCGGCCGTGCACGGTGCCGGCCAGCAGCACGGCGGCGGTGAAGGTCTTCGCGTGGTCGGGACCCTCGTCCTGGGTCTCGTAGCCCGGGGCGCCCAGACCGAGCGCTGCGCCGAGCTCCTGCAGGCTGGTCTTCCAGTCCAGGCCGGCACCGCGGGTCGCGGACTCGACGAGCAACGGGTCGAACAGCCGGTGGACGAGCGCGGACGCGGTGTCCAGCCCGCAGCCGAGGTGCACCGCGCCGATCAGCGCCTCGACGGCGTCGGCCAGGATCGAGTCCTTCTCGCGGCCCCCCGTGGTCTCCTCGCCACGACCGAGGAGCAGGTGCGGCCCGACCCCGCCCTCGCCGAGCCGGCGGGCCACGCCGGCGAGCGAGGTCATGTTGACCACGGAGGCGCGCAGCTTCGCCAGCTGCCCCTCGGGCAGGTCCGGCTGGCTGCGGTAGAGCTCGTCGGTCACGACGAGGCCGAGCACCGAGTCGCCGAGGAACTCGAGGCGCTCGTTGGTCGGCAGACCGCCGTTCTCGTACGCGAACGACCGGTGGGTCAGGGCCAGGTCGAGCAGCCCGCCGGGCAGCTCGACGTCGAGCGCGGCCCGCGCCCACGCGGCGGCGCGCGCGGAGTGCTCCGGACCGCCCGGGGGACGGCCGGTGGTGCTCCCCTGCTCGGGGTGCGTCACAGCGGCCGCCCTCCCCCGGCGATGCGGTCGTCGATCAGACCGACAGGACCTGGCGGCCGGCGTGCTGACCGCAGTTCGGGCAGGCGATGTGCGGCGGCTTGAGCTCACCGCAGGCGCGGTTGGGGCACGGCGCGAGCGTGGGGGCGACGGCCTTCCACTGCGAGCGGCGCATGCGGGTGTTGGCGCGGGACATCTTCCGCTTCGGGACGGCCATCAGTTCTCCTTGGTGGTGTCGTCACCGGGGGTGCCCGGTGAGGAGTCGAGGGGTTCGGCGGGCGAGCCACCGAAGCGCTGGGCCAGTCCGGCCCAGCGCGGGTCGATGAGCTCGTGGGCGTGGTCGGCGGGGAGGTCGTCGAGACGCTGGCCGCAGTCGACGCACAGCCCCGCGCAGTCCTCGTCGCAGACCGGCGAGAGCGGCAGGCTGAGGACGACGGTGTCGCGGGCCAGGGGCTCCAGGTCGATGAAGTCGCCGTCGACGAGACGGACCTCGTCCTCCTCGCTGGTCGCCTCGGTGGTGCTGCCCTCGTAGGCGTAGAGCTCCTGCACGTCGAGGGTGAGCGAGTCCTCGATCGGCTCGAGGCAGCGGGCGCAGGACCCGACGAGCGGCACCTGGATCTCGCCGGAGACGAGGACGCCCTCCATCACCGACTCCAGGCGCAGCCGCAGGTGCACGTCGGCCCCGGCGGGGACGCCGATGAGCTCGACCTTCCACTCCTCGGGCGCGGGCACCGTGCGCGCCAGCTCCTGCATCGCGCCCGCACGCCGGCCGAGCTCCCGGAGGTCGATCCGCCAGGGGTTGGCGGAGGGACGCCGGCCCGGGGTGCGGGGGGCGTCGCGGCGGGGCGCAGGAGCGGCAGGCATGTCAGTACTCGCGGTAGGAAGTAGGGAGCGGCCCGACCCGGGGCGGAACCACCGGGAGTCGAACCGAGACGCCAGCCTACCCGATGGGACGTGCCCGAACGGCGGCCGCCGTCAGGCCCCCTCCGGAGGCTCACCGCGAGCGTGCGAGCGGTGAGAGGGAGGGGGTCCTTTCACTCGCGGAGGGTCGTGCGCGCCTTCTCGACCGAGCGCAGCATCCGCTCGAGGGCCGTGCCGAAGTCGGCCAGGCGGGTGTCGACGTACTCGTCGACCTCCGCCCGCATGCGGGCGGCCTCGCTGTGCGCCTGCGCCCCGAGCTCGTCGGACCGGTCGACCGCGGTGCGGTAGACCTCTGTCTCGGTGATGAGCCGCTCGTGCTCGGCCTGGGCCTCGGCGATCATCGCCTCGCGCCGGCGGCGGCCGTCGGCGATCAGCACCTCCGCCTCGGCCTCCGCCTCGACGAGCAGCGCCTCGGCGTCTGCCTGCGCCTGGGCGATCAGCTCGTCGCGCTGCCGCCGGGCGGTGCCCAGCAGCTCGTCGCGCTGCCGACGTCCCGCCTCGAGCAGCCGCTCGGCCTCCTCGCGGGTCTGCGTCGTCAGCCGCTCGGCCTCGGCCTGGGCCTGCTGCAGGATCTCGGTGCGCTGCTCGACGATGGCGCCCGCTGCCTGGACGTCCTCGGGCAGGGACTCCCGCAGGTCGTCGAGCAGGTCCAGGACGTGGTCCCGCGGGACCATGCAGGAACTCGACATCGGGACGCTGCGCGCGTTCTCGATGACGGTGGTGAGCTCGTCGACGGTCTCGTAGAGGCGGTAGACGACCTCGGTGGTGTGCGTGCGCCCGGGACGGCCCGGACGCGTCACGTGGACTTCCCCCGGGCGGCGCGCTCGCGGAGCCGGTCGTCCACGACCTTCGGCACCAGCCGGGAGACGTCACCGCCGAAGGTCGCGACCTGCTTGACCAGGCTCGAGGACAGGTGGCCCACCTGCGGGGCGGTCGGGACGAACAGCGTCTCGACGGCGGCCAGCTCGCGGTTCATCTGCGCCATCTGCAGCTCGTACTCGAAGTCGCTCACCGCGCGCAGGCCCTTGACGATCACGGGGATGTCGTGGGCGCCGCAGTAGTCGACCAGCAGCCCCTGGAAGCTGTCCACGCGGACGTTGGGCAGGTGGGCGACGGACTCGCGCAGCAGCTCCATGCGCTCCTCGACCGGGAAGAAGCCCGCCTTGCCCGGGTTCACCAGCACCGCCACGACGAGCTCGTCGTACAGCGCCGAAGCGCGGTTGATGACGTCGACGTGGCCGTTGGTGACCGGGTCGAACGATCCGGGGCACACGGCGCGTCTCACGACAGCCGACCGTACCGGAGCACGGCCTCCCCGTAGCGCCGATCGCGCACTCCGGTCAGGGGTGTCGGCCATTCCCAGGGCTCCTCGCGGCGGCCGCGCTCCACGACCACCACCGCGTCGGGCGCCAGCCAGCCGCCCGAGAGCAGCGATCCCAGGACCTCGAGCACCTCACCCACCGGCGTCGCATACGGCGGATCGGCGAGGACGAGGTCGTAGCGCTCCGGCGGCGGACCGGCGACGACGGTGGGCACGGATCCGGCCTGCACCCGCCCGCCGGCGAGGCTCACGGTCGCCAGGTTCGCGCGCAACACCGGCAGCACCCCACCTCCGTTCTCCACGAACAGCACCGAGCGCGCTCCCCTGCTCAGCGCCTCGATGCCCAGCGCGCCGGAGCCTGCGTAGAGGTCCAGGACGGCAGCGCCCTCCAGGTCCAGCATCGAGGCGAGGCTGTTGAACAGCGCCCCCCGGGCCTTGTCGCCGGTCGGCCGCACACCGGTGCGGGGAACGGCCAGCCGCCGCCCACCGGCCAGCCCCGCGATCACCCGGGTCATGGCTTCCTCCGGTCGGAACGGCCCCCGTGCAGGGGCCCGCCGCGAGCCTGCGAGTGGCGGGGGGCACGGGGGCCCTTCTTCATGCCTTCTCCAGGTAGTCGGCGCGCTCGTCGGTGGCCAGCGCGGCGACCTCGGCCGCCAGCCCGGGGTGGTCGGCGAGACCGCGGTCGGTGGCCAGGAGGGCGGTGGCCTCGGTGCGGGCGGTGGCGATGAGCTCCTCGTCCTCCAGGAGGGAGAGCAGCCGGATGCCGGAGCGGCGCCCGGACTGGGCCGCCCCCAGCACGTCGCCCTCCCGGCGGGTCTCCAGGTCCAGCCGGGCCAGCTCGAACCCGTCGGAGGTCGCGGCGACGGCGGCCAGCCGCTGGCCGGTCGGCGACGCCGTGGGCGCCTCGGTGACCAGCAGGCAGAGGCCCGCGTGCTTCCCCCGGGCGACCCGCCCGCGCAGCTGGTGCAGCTGGCTGACCCCGAACCGGTCGGCGTCCATGACGACCATGACGGTCGCGTTCGGCACGTCGACCCCCACCTCCACGACGGTGGTGGCCACCAGCACCTGCGTCTCGCCGGCGGCGAAGGCGCGCATGCTGCCGTCCTTCTCCTCCGGCGTCATCCGGCCGTGCAGGACGTCCAGCCGCAGCCCGGCCAGCGGGCCGCTGCGGAGCAGCTCGGCGACGTCGAGGACGGCCAGGGGCGGACGGCGGTCGGTGCCCGCACCGTCGTCCTCGGCCGGCGCGCCGTCGGCGTCCTCGGGCTCGTCCCCGGGCAGGTCACCGATCCGCGGGCAGACGACGTAGGCCTGCCGCCCGGCGTCGACCTCCTCGCGCAGCCGCACCCAGGCGCGGTCGACCCAGCCGGGCTTCTCGACCGCCGGCACGACGGAGCTGGAGACGCCCCCGCGCCCGCTGGGGAGCTGCCGCAGGGTGGAGATCTCCAGGTCGCCGTAGACGGTCATCGCGACGGTGCGCGGGATCGGCGTGGCGGTCATGACCAGCACGTGCGGCGGGCGGGTGCCCTTGGCGCGCAGCGCGTCACGCTGCTCCACGCCGAACCGGTGCTGCTCGTCGACGACGACCAGACCGAGGTCGGCGAACTGCACGCCCTCCTGCAGCAGCGCATGGGTGCCGACGACGATGCCGGCGCTGCCGTCGGCCACCTCGGCCAGCGCCTGCCGCCTCGCCGCCGCCTTGAGCGAACCGGTGAGCAGGGTGACGCGGGTGCCGGCCGGGTCGCCGTCCAGCTCGCCGGCCCGGCCCAGCGTGCCCAGGAGCTGGCGGATGCCGCGGGCGTGCTGGCCCGCGAGCACCTCGGTGGGGGCGAGCAGGGCGGCCTGGCCGCCGGCGTCGACCACCTGGGCCATCGCCCGCAGGGCCACCACCGTCTTGCCCGAGCCCACCTCGCCCTGCAGCAGCCGGTGCATCGGCTGGTCGCGGTCGAGCTCGGCGGCGAGCTCCTCCCCCACGTCCCGCTGGCCCTCGGTGAGCGCGAACGGCAGCGCGGCGTCGACGGCGTCCAGCAGTCCGCCGGCGCGGCGCGGCCGGGCGGTGCCCGGTTCGAGGGCGGCGGCCCGGCGGCGGGCGGCGAGGGTGAGCTGCAGGACCAGCGCCTCGTCCCACTTGAGCCGGGACGCGGCGCGCTCGACGTCGTCCATGGTCGTGGGCCGGTGGATGTCGAGCAGCGCGGCGGGCAACGGGAGCAGGCCGTGCCGGGTACGGATCTCCTCGGGCAGCGGGTCCTCGATCAGCTCCTCCAGCCCGCCGGAGGCGCCGAGCAGCAGCTTGACCGACTTCTGGATCACCCAGCTGGAGACGTCCTTGCTCGCGGGGTAGATCGGCACGAGCGCGCGGGCCCAGTCGTCCTCGTCGTCGACCCCCTCCAGCAGGTGCATGTCGGGGTGGGCGAACTGCTTCTCCCCGCGCCACTCGCCCACGGTGCCGGCGAACATCCCCCAGGCGTTGGGCTTCAGCTGCGCGTGCCGGTGGTTGAAGAACACCAGCTTCATGCGCCCGCTGCCGTCGCCCACGACGACCTCGGTGAGCGAGCCGCGCCGGTTGCGCATCGGCCGGGTGGTCACGCTGCGGACCTGCGCGAGCACGGTCACCCGGTCGCCCACCTGGACGTCGGCGAGGTCGGCCTGCTCGCCCCGGCTGGCGTAACGGCGCGGGTAGTGCCGGAGCAGGTCGCCGACGGTCTCCAGCCCCAGCTGGTCGCCCATGCTGCCGGCCGTCTTCGGGCCGAGCACGCGCGCCAGCGGCGTCCCCATCGTCACGGCCACGTCAGCCTCGCCGGCTCACTCGACGCCCACCTGCAGGGGGATCGCGGCGGGCCCACCGCCGTAGCGCACCACCTCGATGGTGGGGTGCCGCGAGGCGAGGTGGGCGCAGACGGCGTCGCCGAGCACCTCGTCCGGGCCGACGAGCAGCGTGGCCATCTCCCCGCCGGCCGACAGCAGGCGGTCGAGCAGGTCGCGGGCCACGTCGGCGAGGTCCTGGCCGATGACGACCACGTCTCCCTCTGCCGACCCCAGCACGTCCCCGGGCTGGCAGCGGCCGGCCGAGGTGAGCGCCTCCTGCTCGGCCCGCGTGACCTCGGCCCAGCGGGTGGCGGCGGCGGCCTCCGCCATGGCGATGACGTCATCCCCGAAGCGCCGGCCGGGATCGCCGACGGCGCAGGCGGCCAGCCCCTGGACCGGGGAGCGCGTCGGCACGACACCGACCTCGCGGCCCAGCTCGCGGGCCCGGGCGGCGGCGCGCGCGGCGACGGCCAGCAGGTCGGCGTCGTTGGGCAGCACGGCCACCTCGTGCGCCGCGGAGGCGACGATCTCGTCCAGGACGTCGTCCTCGGTCACGCCCTCGGGACCGCAGGTGACCACCTGGACGCCCGCGGCGGCGAAGAGCTCCGCCAGCCCGTCGCTGGACACGACGGCGACCAGCGCGCGGGTGCCGGCCACCGGCTGGGGCGGGAGGACGGGGGCCAGCGGGGTGACCGAGATCCGGTAGGGCCGGCCGGCCTCGATGCCGGCCTCGATCGCCGCGCCGACGTCGGAGACGTGCACGTGGACGTTCCACTCGCGCCCGGTGG
This sequence comes from Blastococcus sp., assembly GCA_042090795.1. Taxonomy (GTDB): domain Bacteria; phylum Actinomycetota; class Actinomycetes; order Mycobacteriales; family Geodermatophilaceae; genus Blastococcus. Next base: position 10,537 of record JBELIQ010000011.1, read on the forward strand.
GGGTGTCCACGCCGACGACGACGAGGCTGTCCCCGAGCTCGGCGAGCCGGGTCTGCAGCCGCGCGACGGCCTGCTCGCCGGAGTCGGCCAGCAGGTACTGCACCTCGCTGCCGGGCCCGGGCGGGGGCTGGTGCGGGACGTGCTGCGGGTCGGGGCGGTGGGCGTGGGCACGGGAGTGGCCGGCCTCCCGACGGGTGGCCAGCGGTGGGCGGGCCGGTTCCACGCCGGTCACCGTCGTGACCAGGGCGTCGAGCACGAGGCACAGCCCGGCACCGCCGGCGTCGACCACACCGGCGTCCCGCAGCGCCGCCAGCTGGCCGGGGGTGCGGTCCAGCGCCACCCGTGCGCCGTCGGCCGCCCCGGTGACGACGTCGGCCAGCGTGGTGCGCCCGGCCTCCACCTCGGCCACCGCCGCCTCGGCCGCGCCCCGGGCCACGCTGAGGAACGTGCCCTCCTCCGGGTCGGCCACGGCGGTGTAGGCGGTGTCGGCGGCCTTCTGCAGGGCCGCGGCGAGCGCGGGACCGTCGGCCGGGGGCTGGCCGGCGAGCTGGTCGGCGAGGCCGCGCAGCAACTGCGCGAGGATCGTCCCGGAGTTGCCGCGCGCACCCAGCACCGCACCCCGGGAGAGCACCGACCAGGACGGCTCGGTGGTGCGGGCGCCCTCCCGCTCGAGGGCGGCGAGCGCGGCCTGGGCGGTGAGCAGCAGGTTGGTGCCGGTGTCACCGTCGGGCACCGGGAAGACGTTCATCTCGTCGAGGTGGCTGCGTGCTCCGGACAGCGCATCGACCGCGGTGCGGCACCACCGGCCGACCGCGGCCTCGTCCAGGGCCTCCAGCACGGCCGGAGGGTACCCGTGGATGCCGACGGCGCAGGCGGCCACGACCCCCGGGTGGGGGCAGTGGCGGCACGCCGTCCCGGGAGCGGTTAGACTCCTGGACGGTCTTGTTGCGGGTGCATCCTTGCCCCGCCGTCTGTGAACGATTCTTTTCTGGGAGTGATCCACCGTGGCTGCCGTGTGCGATGTCTGTGGCAAGGGCCCCGGTTTCGGTATGTCGGTGTCTCACTCGCACCGCCGCACGCCGCGCCGTTGGAACCCGAACATCCAGTCCGTGCGGGCGCTGATCGCCCCCGGCAACCGCCGGCGCATCAACGCCTGCACCTCGTGCATCCGCGCGGGCAAGGTCGTGCGCGCCTGAGGAAGGACCCCCTTCCCCCCACGCCTCGCACGCTCGGCGCGGGACCCTGAAGGGGGCCGTTCCAGCACGTCACCTCGAACCCCGGAGGTCCTCGGACCTCCGGGGTTCGTCGTGCGTGCCCGGCGCACGCTCAGCCCGCGCCGATCCCCCGGCTCCGGGCCGCCGTCACGACGAGGTCGACGACGGTGTCCACCGACAGCGCCGTGCTGTCGATCACCAGGTGGTAGTGCTTGGGCGAGGACGCGTCGGCACGGTAGAAGTGCCGGACGTAGGCCTCGCGGGCGCGGTCGTTGGCGTCCATCTCGCGACGGATCTCCGCGGGCGTCCGGCCGTAGCGCGCCACGGCCACCTCCAGGCGCCGCTGCCGCGGCCCCGCGAGACGCACGTGGAGCACGTCGGGCCGGTCGCCCAGCACCATCGCCGCCGCCCGCCCGAGCACCACCCCCCCGACGCCGGCCGGTGAGGCGATCTCGGTGAGCACCCGTTCGGTCTGCTCGCGGAACGCGCGCGCGTCGGGGATCCCCGGGCCCGGCATGACGCCGCCGACCGTGTCGGGCATGGTGCCGAGCCCGGCCACCAGCCGCCACAGACCCCCGACGACGGTCTCGTCGTTGGCCTCGGCCTCCTCGACCGGCACGCCCAGCCGGCCGGCGACCTGGGCCGGGATCATCCGGTCGTGGAAGGGCAGCTGCAGGTGCTCGGCGACGGCCGGCCCGATCTCCGGCCCTCCCGCCCCGTAGGCCGCCGACAGCGTCACGACGCCCATGAGTTCCCCTTCGTCGCCTCGGTCACTTCGTCGCGCGGCCCGAGCTCCCTGCCCAGGAACACCGCGTCCGGCGCACATGCGTACACCCCGTAGCCCCGTACCGGCCGGTAGCCCAGCCGGTCGTACAGAGCCAGCGCCTCGGGCTGCTCCTGCCCGCTGTTGAGGACGACGGAGCGGTGCCCGGCCCGGGCCGCACTGGACTCCAGCGCGGCCATGAGCCGCTGCGCGAGGCCGCGGCGCCGGAAGGACGGCTCGACGTAGACCCGCTTGATCTCCACCTCGCCCGAGGGGAGCAGCCGCCAGGCCCCGCAGCCGGCCGGCACCCCGTCCACCTCCGCGACGAGGAAGAGGCCGGCCGGCGGTTCGAACTCGGCGGCGTCCACCACCGCCTCGTCCCGCCCGCCGTAGCGCACGACGTACTCCTGCTGCACCCGCTCGACCAGGTCCTGGGCGACCGGGTCGTCGTAGGGCAGCGCCCGCATCCGCAGGGTCGCCCCGCCGGGCAGCCGCTCAGCCGAAGTGGGCATGCCCGGTTCCCTCCGCCCCGGCCGCGCGGGCTGCCTCGTCGGCCGGCACGCCGTCCACCAGGACGCCGGCCGAGGCCTCCGCCGCGCGCACGACGCCGATCCCGGTCCAGCCCTCGGGCAACGCGGTGCCCGCCGGGAAGGTCGCGACGAGGGCATGGTCCTCGCCGCCGGTGAGCACCCAGGCCAGCGGGTCGGTGCCCAGCGCCGCGCCCACCTGCTGCAGCGGACCGTCCGGGACCAGGCAGGCCGCGACGAGCGCGCCCCGGTCCAGGTCGAGCACCACACCGCTCGCGGCCGCGATGTGGCCGGTGTCGGCCAGCAGGCCGTCGCTCACGTCGCACATGGCGGTCGCGCCGGCCGCCGCCGCGGCCGGGCCGGCCGCGTAGGGCGGCGAGGGACGGCGGTGCGCGGCGACGACGGCCAGCGGGCTGCTGAACCCGCGCCGGAGCACCGCCAGCCCGCACGCCGACCAGCCCAGCCGGCCGGCGAGCGCGACCACGTCGCCGGGGCGCGCCCCGGACCGCAGCACCGGCGGGCGCCCGCCCAGGTCGCCGAGGGCCGTCACCGACAGGACGACGGCGTCGCTGCGGGGGGCGGCCGCGACCGTGTCACCGCCCACGACGGCGGCACCGAGCGGGGCGCACTCCTCGGCCAGCCCCGTCGCGACGCCCTCGAGCCAGCTCGTGGGGGTGTCCGGCGGGCACGCCAGGCCGACCAGCAGCGCGGTCGTCGTGGCCCCCATCGCGGCGACGTCGGCCAGGTTCGCCGCCGCCGCCTTGTGCCCGACGTCCTCGGCGGAGGACCAGTCCCGCCGGAAGTGGCGGCCCTCGACCAGCACGTCGGTGGTCGCGACGACGCGGCCGTCGGGCGTGGTCAGCACCGCGGCGTCGTCGCCCGGACCGACCTCCGCGAGGGCGGCTGCGCCGGACCGGGCCACGACACGGGCGATGACGCCGAACTCCCCCACCGCCCGGACGCTGTCGGTCTGGTCCGGGCGCGGCACGAGCGGGCGGGGCCGAGTCACGAGGTGCCTCCGGTCACTGGGGTAGGTTGCCGAACTGTCCGCCACCCGGCGGGGACGACGTATCGGCCGAGTTGCCGGAGGAAGGATCTCCCGTGGTCCACGCCTACATCCTCATCCAGACCGAGGTCGGCAAGGCCGCCCAGGTAGCCGCCACGATCGGCGAGATCAGCGGCGTCACCCGGGCGGAGGACGTCACCGGCCCCTACGACGTGATCGTCCGCGCCGAAGCGGAGACCGTCGACGACCTCGGCCGGCTGGTGGTCGCCCGCGTGCAGTCGGTCGACGGCATCACCCGCACGCTGACCTGCCCCGTCGTCAACATCTGACGGGCGCACGACCACGCCCGGCCGACCCCTGCGAGCGCTGACGCCCTGACCGAGCACCCGCCCCCGCCGGAACGCCCCGCCGACCCGCTGCGCCGCATCGCCCTGATCGCGACGGCCGTCCTGGTCCCGGTGGTGGTGGTGCTGGTGATCCTCGCCAACGTGCTCGGGAACGATGCCGGGGACGACGACGCCGCCGCCCGCGGGCCTGCGGACATCGGGGGCACGGCTGCACCCGAGCGCGCCGAGCTCCCGCCGCTGCCGGTGGAGGTCCCGCCGGTGACCCCCGAGTCCGACGAGTGGTGCCCGGCCGTGATGCGGACCCTGCCGCTCGAGCTGGCCGGCGAACAGTCGCGGCCGGTCGACTCCGACTCGCCGTTCGCCTACGCGTGGGGCGAGCCGCCGGTCGTCCTCGTCTGCGGCGTCGACCGGCCGGCCGGCTGGGTCGTGGGGGCCTCGGCGATCCAGATCAACGGCGTCCAGTGGCACGTCGACACCAGCGACCCGGACACCACGGTGTGGACCACCGTCGACCGGCCGGTGTACGTCGAGGTCAGCCTGCCGGCCGGCGTCGACAGCGCACCGGTGACGGCGCTGACCCCGGGGCTGGCGGAGGCGCTGCCCTACCAGGAGCCCGATCCAGGCGAGTGAGCCGGCGCTGCGCCCGGTCACCCGGCGGGCAACCGCTCCAGCTGGTCGGCCACGACCGCGCTGACCTCCTCGTTCGCGGCCTCGAGCGAGCCGGCGACGGCGCTGACCGCGACGCTGAACGGTCCGCGCGTGCACCAGGCGAACGCCGCCGGGCCCGACAGCTCCTCCTCGGGACCGGGCTCGTCGACGACCAGGCGCCGGCAGCCCTCCGGCAGGTCGGGTGACCCCTCGCTGAGCAGACCGCCGTAGTGCTCGGCGTCGTTGCGCGCCAGGTCCTCGGCGTAGGCGAGGGCGCCCTGCTCGCCGTCGAAGTGGTCGACGAAGACGCTGGTCTGCGGCCCCTCTCCCGTCCCGGCGCCCCAGAACCGCTCCCAGCCGTACCGGTAGCCGTAGTCCTCGAGGACCGACCGCTCCCGCACCGGGTCGTCGGAGTAGCCCGCCACGTCCTCCACCCGCTTGGCACCCGCCGGCGGCTCGATCGCGTCGTCCGGCAGGCGGGTCAGGCCCGAGGGCACCTCGTCGACGACCAGCGGCTCGAGCTCCTCGGGGCCTGCGGGACCGGACGGTGCCGGCGCGGCGACGGTCGCGCCCTCGTCCTCCCGCCCGCAGCCCGAGGCGGTCAGGACGGGGACGAGCGCGAGCAGGACGGCGACCCGCTGCGCGCGGGACCACCGTCCGCCGTTCACCGTGGGGCCAGGGCGCCGGCCACCAGCCGGTCGACCAGCTCGGCGAAGTCCACGCCGGTGGCCGCCCACATGCGGGCGAACATCGAGATCGGCGTGAACCCCGGCATCGTGTTCACCTCGTTGATCACCAGCAGGTCACCGCCGTCGGGGCCGGTGCCGAGGAAGAAGTCGACCCGCGCCAGCCCACGGCAGTCCAGGGCGAGGTAGGCCCGCCGCGCGGCCGCCTGCACCGCCGCGGTCTGCTCGGGCGTGAGATCGGCGGGGATGTCGAACTCGGCGGCGTCGTCGAGGTACTTGGCGGCGAAGTCGTACCAGCCGACCCCCTCGTGCAGCCGGATCTCCGCAGGGAGGCTGGCCTCGGGCAGGCCGGTGCCTCGCGAGGCGAGCACCCCGCACTCGATCTCGCGGCCCGGGACGGCGGCCTCGACGATGACCTTCGCGTCGTGGGCGGCGGCCTCGGCGACCGCGGCGGGGAACTGCGACCAGTCGGTGACCCGCGTGATGCCGATGCTGGAGCCCGCGCGGGCGGGCTTGACGAACACCGGCAGGCCCAGCCGGTCCCGCGCCGCCTCGTCCAGGACGGCCGGATCGGCGCAGACGGCGCCGTGCGCGTCGCGCAGGACGACGTGCTCGCCCTGCGGCAGGCCGGCGGCGGCCAGGAGCTTCTTGGTGAACTCCTTGTCCATGGAGGCAGCGCTGGCGAACACCCCGGAGCCGACGTAGGGCAGCCCGGTCATCTCCAGCAGCCCCTGGATCGTGCCGTCCTCGCCGTAGGCCCCGTGCAGCACCGGGAAGACGACGTCGACCTCGGTGAGCGCCCGGCCAACGGCCTCCTCCGGTTCCAGCACGGCCAGCCCGCGTCCCCCGGGGTCGCCGACGAGGGAGACCGCCGTCCCGCCGGAGACCTCGGGGAGCGCGCCGTCGGTGATCGCCAGCTGCTGGTCGGGGTCGGCCAGCACCCAGCGGCCGTCCCGGGCGATGCCGACCGGCACCACCTCGTAGCGCTCGGGATCCAGGGCTGCCATCACGCTCCCCGCCGAGACGCAGGAGATGGCGTGCTCGGCGCTGCGCCCTCCGAACACGACCGCGACGCGCACCTTGCCTGCCTGCCCGTTCATCGCGTCGACCCTAGCTGCCGGTGCCCGGGCCCCGCGCCGTCCGGGCCGGACGGCGCGGGGTGTGGCAGCCTCGGCTGATGCACGATTCCGCCGCTCCCCCGCCACCGGCCGGTCCGCCGGCCGCTGGCGCCCCGGCGCACACCTTCTCGCGCGGGTTCCGGCTCGCCGGCTGGGCCGTGCACCTGTACACGGCGTTCGGTGCGGTCCTGGGCCTGCTCACCGTCCTCGCGGCCATCGAGGGCGAGATCGAGACCGCCCTGTGGCTGGTGCTGGTCACGATCCTCGTCGACGGCACCGACGGGATGCTGGCCCGCCGCCTGCGGGTCAAGGAGACGATCCCCTGGTTCGACGGCGCCCTGCTCGACAACATCGTCGACTACCTGACCTTCACCTTCGTGGCGGTCGTGCTGCTCTGGGCCGACGATCGGCTGCCCGACGGCGGGGTCGGCTGGGTGGTGGCCGCGCTGCCGCTGCTGGCCTCCTGCTACCAGTTCTGCCGCGTCGACGCGAAGACCGAGGACCACTACTTCCTGGGCTTCCCGAGCTACTGGAACATCGTCGCCCTGTACGCGATCGTCCTGGACTTCGGCACCACCGCGGTGGCCGTCACGCTCGTGGTCCTGACCGTGCTGGTGTTCGTCCCGATCAAGTACGTGTACCCCTCGCGGACCCCGCTGCTGCGCGGGCTGAACATGGCGCTGGCCACCGTCTGGCTGATCTCGGTCGCCGTGCTGGTCCTGCAGTACCCCGACCCGCACCCGGTGACCGTGGCCCTGAGCCTCGCCTACCCCGTCTACTACACCTGCGTGAGCGTGTGGCTGACGGTGGCCGGCAGCGGGCGGTCAGCCGAGAGCGGCCAGCCCGCGGCCTAGGTCCTCGACCAGGTCGGCGGTGTCCTCGATGCCGCAGGACAGCCGCACGAACCCCGGCGCGACGGCGTCGCCGCCCCACTGGGCCCGGCGGTCGATCGTGCTGTGCACCCCGCCGAAGCTCGTCGCCGCCGCCCACAGCCGGGTGGCGCCGAGCAGCCGGAGCACCGCGGCCTCGTCGGCGAGCTCGCAGGAGAGCACTCCGTTCGGCCGCAGCATCTGCCGCGCGGCCAGCTCGGCGGAGGGGTCGCCGGCCCGCCACGGCCAGCGCAGCCCGGTGACCGCGGGCGAGGACGCCAGCAGCCCGGCGACGGCGGCGGCGTTCACGGCCTGCCGGGCCAGCCGCAGGTCCAGGGTGCTCATCGACCGGTGCCCGAGCCAGGCCTCGAACGGGCCGGGCGTGCTGCCGGTGCGGTCGCGGAAGCCCTTCAGCCGCGCATGCAGCTCGTCGTCGGTCGTGCTGACGTGGCCGAGCAGCAGGTCGCTGTGGCCGGTCAGCGCCTTGGTGTCGCTGCCGACGGTGAGGTGCGCGCCGAGGGCCAGCGGTCGCTGGCCCAGCGGCGTGGCGGTGGTGTTGTCGACCGCGACCAGCGCACCCGCCGCCCGCGCGGCCCGGGCCACCGCGGCGATGTCGCAGACGTCGAGCAGCGGGTTGCTCGGCGTCTCCAGCAACACCATGCGCGCGCCCTCGAGCCCGCCGTCGGCGGCGAACCGCTCGACGTCCGGCGTCGCCACCTGGACGACCTCGATGCCGAAGCGGGTCAGCTCCTCGGCGCCCAGCAGCCGGGTCGCGTAGTAGCCGTCCGAGGGCAGCACCACCCGGTCACCGCTGCCGGCGCAGGCCAGCACCGCGGCGGTGAGCGCCGCCATGCCGGTGGCGAAGGACAGGCAGCGGCCGCCGTCGAGCTCGCCGACAGCGGCCTCGAAATCGCGCAGGGTGGGCTGCTCGGTGCGGGCGTAGGCGTCGGCACCCCCGGCCCGCGGCGGCAGGTCGCCGAGGTGGAAGGGAGCGGCGAACACCGGCGAGGGACGCAGCGGGGCGCCCGGGACGGCGGGCTGCTCCCCCGCCCGCACCGACCGCGTGCCGTCGCCCCAGGTCTCTGCCCCCGTCGGGCCCGGTCCGCTCATTCCGGCTTCGCCTCGCGCGACATGATCTCCTTCACCATCCGCGCCGGTGACTCACCCTCGTGGCAGACCCGGACGATCGCCTCGGTGATCGGGACGTCGACACCGTGCGCGCGGGCGAGGTCCAGCACCGACCGGCAGCTCTTCACGCCCTCCGCGGTCTGCCGGGTGCTCTCCTGCACCTCCTGCACGCTCATCCCGCGGCCGAGCTTCTCGCCGAAGGTCCGGTTGCGCGACAGCGGCGAGCTGCAGGTGGCGACGAGGTCACCGAGGCCCGCGAGACCGGCGAAGGTGGTCAGCTCCGCGCCCAGTTCCAGGCCCAGGCGGGCGGTCTCGGCCAGGCCCCGGGTGATCAGCGAGGCCCGTGTGTTGTCGCCGAAGCCGAGGCCCTCCGCGATGCCGCAGGCCAGCGCGATGACGTTCTTCAGCGCCCCGCCCAGCTCGCAGCCCACCAGGTCGGCGTTCGTGTAGGGCCGGAAGTACCGGGTGTGGCAGGCGACCTGCAGCGCCGCGGCCCGGTCGAGGTCCGTGCAGGCGATGACCGTGGCGGCGGGCTGCTCCTCGGCGATCTCGCGGGCCAGGTTCGGCCCGGAGAGGGCCGCCACCCGATCAGCGCCGGCGCCGGTCACCTCGCAGATGACCTCGCTCATCCGCTTCGTCGTCCCGAGCTCGATGCCCTTCATCAGGCTGAGCAGGGTGGCGTCGGAGGGCAGGAGCGGCGCCCAGGCGGTGAGGTTCTCCCGCAACGACTGCGAGGGCACCGCGAGCACCACGACGTCGGCGTCGGCCAGGGCCTCGGCTGCGTCTGCGGTGGCCCGCACGGCCGACGGCAGGCGGATGCCCGGCAGGTAGTCGCGGTTCTCGCCGTCCGCGGTGATGGCCTGCACCAGCTCGGGACGCCGGGCGTGCAGGGCGACGTCGCACCCGGCGTCGGCGAGGACCTTCGCGAACGTCGTCCCCCAGGAGCCCGCACCCAGGACCGCGACCCGCTTCACGCTCGGCTCCCGGGCAGGTCACCGGGCAGCTCGCGCCGCGGTCGCGGGTGGAACAGCGCCGGCGCCGGCTCCCCGCGCAGTTCGGCCAGCTGGTCCCGTACACGGCCCATCATGAGGTCGGTCGTCTCCCGTAGCAGGTCGGTGGTCAGCGGCCGGCCGGCCCGCAGCTCGGCGCGCAGCCCGGCGAGGTCGATCGGCTCGCCGACCAGGTAGTCGGTGGAGGTGCGCAGCCGCAGGTGCAGCTTCTTGGCGTGGTAGTCGTGCAGGCGCTGGGGGCCCCACTGGGCGACGGGCAGCACGACGGCGTCGGTGGTGAGCGCCAGCCGCGCCGCCCCCGTGCGCGCCTCCATCGGCCACCAGTTCGGATCGCGGGTGACCGAGCCCTCGGGGTAGATGATCACGACGTTGCCCGCGGCGAGGTCTGCCTGGGCGGCGGCGAGCGCGCCCTGCGCCTCGGTCGAGTACCGGGCGACCGGGATCTGCCCGGCCGACCGCAGGATCGTGCCGGCCAGTCCCTTGAACACCGCCTCCTTGGCCAGGAAGTGCGGCATCCGGCCGTGGTCGAAGACCAGCCGGGCGCAGGCGAGGGGGTCCAGGATCGAGACGTGGTTGGCCACGAGCAGCACCGGCCCGTCGGCAGGGAAGCGCTCGCCGTGCCGGTACCGGATGCGGAACATCAGCTTCGACGCGGGGAACACCACCGCGATGCAGAGCCACAACGCCCAGCCGATGCGACCCCGGGTGCGCCACCGGCCGGGACGGCGGCTCCCCGGCCGCTCCCCCGGGCGCGTCACCGGTCGTGTCACCGGTCGCCTCGCCGGTCGCCTCGCCGGCGGAGCACCGGCCGGTGCCGGGTCCGTCGAGGACCTCGCCTCCGCCATCGGATCGCCTCCCCGTCGCTGTGATCTGCCCCATGATCGACCCATCCCCGCCCCCGGAGGACCACCGGGTCCCGGGCGGGCGAGACCTGCACGGGGCGATGTGCTGACATGGTCGCCGTGCCTGCCTGGTCGGTCGTCGTCCCGGCGAAGCGGCTCGCCGTGGCCAAGACCCGGCTGCGGCCCCTGACCGACCGCGCCGACCGTCCCCCGGCCGCCCACGAGGCGCTGGTGCTGGCCCTGCTGGCCGACACGGTGGCCGCCGCCCTGGCCTGTCCACCGGTGGCCGAGGTCGTGGTGGTCACCGACGAGCCGGCGGCGGCGTCGCTGGTGCAGCGCCTCGGCGCGCGGACGGTGGGCGACGAGCCGGACGGCGGCCTGAACGCCGCCCTCGGGCACGGTGCCCGGGCGGCCGCGGGCGACGCCGTCGCGGCGCTCTCCTCCGACCTCCCCGCGCTGCGCGCCGCGGAGCTCGCCGCGGCGCTCGGCGCCGCGGCGAGGGCGCCGCGCTGCTTCGTGCCCGACGTGCACGGCACGGGCACCACGTTGCTCACCGCGGTCGGCACGCCGCTGCGCCCACGGTTCGGCACCGGATCGGCGCGGGCCCACCGGGACGACGGCGCCGTCGCCCTCTCCGGTGAATGGCCAGGTCTGCTGCGCGACGTCGACGCCCTGGCCGACCTGCGGGCCGCCCTCGCGCTGGGGGTGGGACGGCACACGGCGGACCTGCTCGCCGCCTCTCCGACTCTCGCCGTTCAGCTGGGTGCGGCACGATGATCGTGTGCCTTCCCCCGACGACGCCCCGCTGCCCCCCGACCGTTTCCTGAACCGCGAGCTGTCCTGGCTGGACTTCAACGCCCGGGTGCTGGAACTGGCGGAGGACGACAGGCTGCCGTTGCTGGAGCGGGTGAAGTTCCTGGCCATCTTCGCCAGCAACCTCGACGAGTTCTACATGGTCCGCATCGCCGGCCTGAAGCGCCGGCAGAGCACCGGGCTCACCGTCCGCTCACCCGACGGGCTCACCATCCGCGAGCAGCTCGAGCGGATCACCGCGCGCACCCAGGAGCTGGTGCAGCGGCACTCCGACGTGTTCAACAAGGACGTGCTGCCGCGCCTGGAGGACACCGGCATCCAGATCGTCCGCTGGGACCAGCTGGACGAGAAGTCGGCGCTGCGCCTGAAGGAGTACTTCCGCGACCAGGTCTTCCCCGTGCTCACCCCGCTCGCGGTCGACCCGGCACACCCCTTCCCCTACATCAGCGGGCTGTCGCTGAACCTCGCGGTGTCGGTGCACGACCCCGACACGAACGCACCCCGCTTCGCCCGCCTCAAGGTGCCCAACAACGTGCCCCGGTTCGTGCCCGTCCACGCGGCGGCGGCGCAGGACCCCGCCACCGCGGTCTTCCTGCCGCTCGAGGACCTCATCGCCGCCCACCTGAACCAGCTGTTCCCGGGCCTCGACGTGCTGGACCACCACTTCTTCCGCGTGACCCGCAACGCCGACGTGGAGGTGGAGGAGGACCGGGACGAGGACCTGCTGCAGGCCCTGGAGCGCGAGCTGGCCCGGCGCCGCTTCGGGCCCGCGGTGCGGCTGGAGGTCGCCGAGCCGATGGACCCGCGGATCCTCGACGTGCTGATGTCCGAGCTGGAGGTGTCCCCGGACGACGTCGTGCACGTGCCGGGGCTGCTCGACCTCGCCTCGCTCATGGCCCTGTACGACCTGGACCGCCCCGAGCTCAAGGACGAGCCGTTCGTCCCGACCACCCACCCGCGGCTGAGCGAGGGCGAGACGCCGAAGAGCGTCTTCGCGACCCTGCGCGAAGGTGACGTGCTGGTGCACCACCCTTACCACTCGTTCGCCACCAGCGTGCAGCGGTTCATCGAGCAGGCGGCCGCCGACCCGAACGTGCTGGCGATCAAGCAGACGCTCTACCGGACCTCCGGCGACTCCCCCATCGTCAACGCGCTGATCGAGGCGGCGGAGGCCGGCAAGCAGGTCGTCGTCCTGGTGGAGATCAAGGCCCGGTTCGACGAGGAGGCCAACATCAGCTGGGCCCGCTCGCTGGAGCGCGCCGGCTGCCACGTCGTGTACGGGCTGGTGGGTCTGAAGACGCACTGCAAGACGGCGCTGGTCGTGCGCCGCGAGCAGGGAGTCATCCGCCGCTACTGCCACATCGGCACGGGCAACTACAACCCGAAGACGGCGCGCATCTACGAGGACCTGGGCATCCTCACCGCCGACCCGCGGGTGGGCGCGGACCTCACCGACCTGTTCAACGTGCTCACCGGCTACTCGCGGCAGACGAACTACCGCACGCTGATGGTGGCGCCGCACGGGATCCGCAACGGCCTGATCGAGAAGATCCGCCGCGAGATCCGGCACCTCGCCGAGGGCCGCCCCGCCGGCATCCGGATCAAGGCCAACTCGATCGTCGACGAGCGGATCATCGACGCGCTGTACGAGGCGTCCCGGGCCGGCGTCCGGGTGGAGCTCTTCGTGCGCGGGATCTGCGCGCTGCGTCCCGGCGTGCCGGGGCTGTCGGAGAACATCCGGGTGCGCTCGATCGTCGGCCGGTTCCTCGAGCACTCCCGCGTGATCTCCTTCGTGAACGGCGGGGAGGACGAGTGGTGGCTCGGCAGCGCCGACCTCATGCACCGCAACCTCGACCGGCGGGTCGAGGTGCTCATGCGCGTCTGCGACGAGCGGGCGCGCACCCAGCTCGAGCGGACGCTGGCCCCGGCCATGACGCCCGGCGTCCGGTGCTGGGAGCTGCGCAGCGACGGCAGCTGGGAGCACCTCGAGGGACGTGACTACCAGGCCGAGCTCATGGATCGCATCCATGAGCTCGCCGGCTGACGCCGCGTGATCGCGGCTGCGGGTGGGGTCGTCTGGCGGCCGGCGGGCGACGGCGGAGGTATCGAGATCGCCGTGGTGCACCGGCTGCGGTACGACGACTGGTCGCTGCCCAAGGGCAAGCTGGACGCCGGCGAGCACGCCCTGCAGGCGGCCTGCCGCGAGGTGGCCGAGGAGACCGGCCTGGGCGTGGTCCTCGGCCGCCGCGGGCTCACCACGCACTACTCGGTCGACGGGGTGCCCAAGCGGGTGGACTACTGGCTCATGCGCTGCGTCGGCAGCGGCGCCCCGGCCGACGACGAGTGCGACGAGCTGCGCTGGTTGCCACCGGGCGAGGCGGCCGACCTGGTCACCCACGAGCACGACCGCTCGGTGATCGCCGACGCGGCGCGAACCGACCTGCCCCGGGAGATCTCCCTGCTCCTGGTCCGGCACGGCCGGGCCGGCGACAAGGGGGACTTCGAGGGCCCCGACGACCTCCGGCCGCTGGACTCGAAGGGACGGCGGCAGGCGCAGCGGCTGGCCGAGGCACTGGGGTGGTTCTTCGCGGACGAGGCGTACAGCGCCCCGAGGACCCGTTGCGTCGAGACGATCGAGCCGCTCGCCGAGCGGATGGGTCTGGACGTGCAGGCCGCGCCCGAGCTCGGTGAGGACGGCTTCGCCGCCGACCCGCAGCAGGGCATGGCCCTGGTGGAGCGGCTGCTGGGCCGGCAGGACCGTCCGGGCGTGGCGGTGGCCTGCAGCCAGGGCGGGGTCATCCCCCAGGTGCTCCAGGCCCTGGGCGTGCACGGTCACGGGGTGACCGGGCTGCTCCCGCCGGCCGCCAAGGGCAGTGTGTGGGCCCTGGGCGGCCGGCCGGGAGCGCTGAGCGCGGACTACTACCGGGACTTCGAGCCCGATCCTGATGCCCCGGCTCCGTGACGTGCGGGAAGGGCCCCCTCCGGGGTCCCGCGGCGAGCGTGCGAGGCCGTGGGGGGACGGGCGTCCCTGTTCAGACGGCGGGCAGCGCCCGGGGCAGCCAGGCCGGCCGGGAGGACTCGAAGGCCTGGACGTCGTCGAGGTGCCGCTCGGTCAGGCCGACGTCGTCGAGGCCCTCGAGCAGCCGCCAGCGGGTGTACGGGTCGATCTCGAACGGCACGGTCGTGTCGCCGTAGGTGACCTGCTCGGCCTGCAGGTCCACCGTCACCGGCAGCGCCGGATCGGCCTCGACGGCCGCCCACAGCGCCTCGACGTCGGCCTCGGGCAGGACGACGGTGAGCAGCCCGGCCTTGGTGGAGTTGTTCCGGAAGATGTCGGCGAACCGCGGGCTGATGACCACCCGGAACCCGCCGTCCAGCAGCGCCCAGTTGGCGTGCTCGCGGGAGGAGCCGGTGCCGAAGTCCGGTCCCGCGACGAGGATCGAGGCGTTCGCGTACTCCGGGCGGTTGAGCACGAAGTCGGGCTCGTTGGTGCGCCAGGCGACGAACAGGCCGTCCTCGAACCCGGTGCGGGTGATCCGCTTGAGGTACTCGGCCGGGATGATCTGGTCGGTGTCGACGTTGGTGCGGCGCAGCGGTGCGGCGGTGCCGGTGTGGGTGACGAAGGCGTCCATATCGGGAACTCCAGAGCTCAGGCTTCGACGGTCGTCAGGTCGGCGGGCGCGGTCAGGCGACCGGTCAGCGCGGTCGCCGCGGCCACGGCCGGGCTCACCAGGTGGGTGCGCCCGCCCTTGCCCTGCCGGCCCTGGAAGTTGCGGTTGCTGGTGGAGGCCGACCGCTCCCCCGGCTTGAGCTGGTCGGGGTTCATGCCCAGGCACATCGAGCACCCCGCGCCCCGCCACTCGGCGCCGGCCTCGGTGAAGACCCGGTCCAGCCCCTCGGTCTCGGCCTGCGCCTTGACCGCCACCGACCCGGGGACGACGAGCATCCGGGTGTCCGGGTCGATCCGCTTGCCGCGCAGCAGCTCGGCGGCGACCCGCAGGTCCTCGATCCGGCCGTTGGTGCAGGAACCGAGGAAGACGGTGTCGACCTCGATGTCGCGCAGCGGCGTACCGGCGGTCAGGCCCATGTACTCCAGCGCCTGCTCGGCCGCGCGGCGGTCGCCCTCGTCGGCGAAGTCGGCCGGGTCCGGGACGCTCGCGCCGATCGGCAGGCCCTGGCCCGGGTTGGTGCCCCAGGTGACGAACGGCGTGAGGCTCGCGGCGTCGATGACCACCTCGGCGTCGAAGACCGCGTCCTCGTCGGTGCGCAGCGTCGACCAGTGGGCGACGGCGGCGTCCCAGTCCGCCCCCTGCGGTGCGTGCGGGCGGCCCTGCAGGAAGTCGAAGGTCGTCTGGTCGGGTGCGATGAGGCCGGCCTTGGCCCCGGCCTCGATCGACATGTTGCAGATGGTCATCCGGGCCTCCATCGACAGACCCTCGATGGCGCTGCCGCGGTACTCGATGACGTGGCCCTGACCGCCGCCGGTCCCGATCTGGGCGATGACGGCGAGGATGACGTCCTTGGCGCTCACGCCGGGGGGCAGCTCGCCGTCGACGGTGACCGCCATCTGCTTGGGCCGGTACTGGGGCAGCGTCTGGGTGGCCAGCACGTGCTCGACCTCGCTGGTGCCGATGCCGAACGCCAGGGCGCCGAAGGCACCGTGGGTGGAGGTGTGGCTGTCGCCGCACACGATGGTCATCCCCGGCTGGGTGAGCCCCAGCTGCGGGCCGATGACGTGCACGATGCCCTGGTCGCGGTCGCCCATGGGGGCCAGCCGGATGCCGAACTCCGCGGTGTTCCGGCGCAGCGCGTCGACCTGGGCCCGGCTGACCGGGTCGGCGATGGGCTTGAGGATGTCCAGCGTCGGGACGTTGTGGTCCTCGGTGGCCATCGTGAGGTCAGGACGGCGCACGGTGCGCCCAGCGGCGCGCAGGCCGTCGAAGGCCTGCGGACTGGTGACCTCGTGCACGAGGTGCAGGTCGATGTAGAGCAGGTCGGGCTCTCCGGCGGCGCTACGCACCACGTGGGCGTCGTAGACCTTCTCGGCCAGGGTCTTGGGCACGGGTCCGTCCTCTCGCCGGGGATCGCCCGGCTGGTCGCGCTTGCGTCTCACGGTGGCTTGTTTTCTCATACAGTGAGATGCAAGTATTGCTGTGTGGGACAGCCTAACCCCGTTGCCGTTCTGGACAAAGCGGTCGCGATCCTCCGTGCCGTCGCCGACGATCCGGCCACCCTGGCCGAGCTCGTGGCCCGCACCGGGCTGCCGCGCGCCACGGCACACCGGCTGGCGGTCGCGCTCGAGGGGCACCGCCTCGTGCGGCGCACCGACACCGGCACCTGGGCCCCGGGCCCGGCGCTGGCCGAGCTGGGCCGCGGGTCGGCCGACCTCGGCGACGTCGCCGGCCGGCACCTGGTCACCCTGCGGGACACCACCGGGGAGAGCGCCCAGTTCTACGTCCGCGACGGCGCCAGCCGGGTGTGCGTCGCCGCCGCCGAACGGACCAGCGGCCTGCGCGACACCGTGCCGGTCGGCGCACGGCTGCCCATGACCGCGGGGTCGGCCGCGCACGCACTGCTGGCCTTCACCCCCGCCGACGAGGTCACCCGGCTGCTGCCGTCGGCGAGCTTCACCGCGCGCACGCTGCTCGACGTGCGCCGTCGCGGCTGGGCGCACAGCGTCGCCGAGCGGGAGCCGGGGGTCGCCTCGCTCTCGGCGCCGGTGCGCGACGGCTCCGGCGCGGTCCTGGGTGCGGTGTCCATCTCCGGACCGGTCGAGCGGCTCGGCCGGCGGCCGGCCCCCGAGGTGGTCGGCGCGGTGCTCGACGCCGCCGCCGCGATCGCCCGCGCCGCCCGCTGAGAGGACCGTGCCCGCCGGCAGTGCCCCTTCCTACTGGAGGAGGCCCCGGGCGATGTCCCGGACCCCGGGCCGGTGCGGGAGCGCCCGGGCCAGTGCGGGAGCGCCCGGGCGGCGGCGGCGATGGAGTGGACGCCGGCGGCGGCGGCGGTGATGGAGTGGACGCCGGTCTGCTCGCGGATGTGCTCCATGTGCTCGCGGGCGGTGCCGACCGAGATCCAGAGCCCGGCGGCGATCTCCGCGGTGGACAGTCCCCTCCCGCCAGCGCCAGCACCTCACCCTCGCTCGCGGGGCGACAGCGGAGGCGCGCCGGACCGCCGCCGTTCGGCGTCGAGCCACACCTCGTGCAGGTGCGGACGCAGCAATCCGTCGGCCCGGGACGACGCAGAGGTCGCCTGCGCCGCACGGAAGGGCACCTGGGCCGCCGCGCATCGCGCCCTGCTGCTCGTGCTCGCCGTCACCGTCGCCGTTGGGGCCGCGGTCGCCGTCACCCTGGCGGTCCAGGCGGTCCAGGCGGGCGACGATCCCGCCGTCGGCTCCGTCACCGCCGAGAGCGTGGATCCCGCCTGCGCGGACCTCCCGATGACCGGCGCCTTCTGCTGACCGGGGCCTCCGAGAACCGGCGGAAGACCCTGGTCCCGCGTGGCCGGGCGGACCACACTCGCCGGATGAGCGCAGACGCCGCCCCGGAGGAGCTCGCTCCGGCTGGCCATGCCCGCGTCGCCGACGTCGGCGAAGGCATCGGCCTCGACGAGCTGGCCCTGGCCACCCGCAACCACGGCCTGCCGCTGGAGGCACTGCGGTACGACGTGACCCCGCCAGGCCTGCATTACGTGCTCACGCACTTCGACATCCCCGCGATCGATCCGGGGTCCTGGGAGCTCCGGATCGGCGGCGCGGTGGACCGGCCGCTGACCGTGGGCCTGCGCGACCTGGAGGAACGCCCCGCCGTCACCTCCCGCGTGCTGCTCGAGTGCGCCGGGAACGGCCGGGCGCGACTCGAACCGCGTCCGGTGAGCCAGCCGTGGCTCCTCGAGGCCGTCGGGACGGCCGAGTGGACCGGCACGCCGCTGGCCCCGCTGCTGGAGGAGTCGGGCATCTCCTCGCGCGCGGTCGACGTCGTCTTCACCGGCGCCGACCACGGCGTGGAGCGGGGGGTCGAGCAGGACTACGCCCGCGGGCTGCCGCTGGCCGAGGCGCTGCGGCCAGACGTGCTGCTGGTCTGGGCGATGGACGGCCGGCCGCTCCCGCCGCAGCACGGCGCTCCCCTCCGGCTGCTGATCCCCGGCTGGTACGGCATGGCACAGGTGAAGTGGCTGACCCGGATCGACGTCCTGACCGAGCCGTTCACCGGCTACCAGAACGCCACGGCGTACCGGTTGAAGGTGGCGGCCGACGAGGCCGGCGAGCCGGTCTCCCGCATCCGGCCGCGCGCGCTCATGGCCCCTCCGGGGTGGCCGGACTTCATGACGCGGGAGCGCTTCGTCCGCGCCGGCGTCGTCCCGCTGTCCGGGCGGGCCTGGTCGGGTCGTGCGCCGGTCACCCGGGTGGAGGTCTGCACCGACGGCGACGGGACGTGGGCCGACGCCGCGCTCGCACCGGCCGATCGCGAGCACCCCTTCGCCTGGAGGGCTTGGACCTACGACTGGACCGCGGTGGCGGGCAGGCACGACCTGCTGGTGCGGGCCACCGACGAGCTCGGCACCCAGCCGGTCGCGCAGGAGTGGAACCGCCAGGGGATGGCCAACAATCTCGTGCAGCGCGTGCCGGTCACCGTGCTGCCCTGAGCCGGGGCCGACGCGGACGTGGCCGGCTGACGGCGGCGTCCATCGGGCCGTCCGTCGGCGCCGACCCCTACCTTGTGCCCTGGACCACAGCGCGCGGCGTCCGGGACCTCCTGCCGCGGTGGGTCCCGGCACCGCGCGCCGAGCGTGGATGCCGACGAACCTCACGAGGACGGGCACATGACGACGAGCACCACCCGCTCCACCGACGACCAGCTGACCGAAGCCCTCACCGTCCTCTCCCTCGAGGAGAAGGTGCAGCTGCTCACCGGGCGCGACTTCTGGACCACCTGGCCGATCGAGCGGATCGGCCTGCGCCGCATCCTCGTGTCCGACGGCCCCTCCGGCGTCCGGGGCGAGGTGTGGGACGAGCGCGACCCGTCGCTGAACCTGCCCTCGGCCACCGCCCTGGCCTCTGCCTGGGATCCCGGCATCGCCCGCCGCTACGGCGCGGCGGCGGCCGTCGAGGCCCGGCGCAAGGGCGTCGACGTCGTGCTCGGCCCGACGATCAACCTGCACCGCTCACCGCTCGGGGGTCGGCACTTCGAGTGCTTCAGCGAGGACCCGGTGCTCACCGCGGAGCTCGCGGCCGCGTACGTGTCCGGCGTGCAGGACAACGGCGTGGGCGCGACGCCGAAGCACTACATCGCCAACGACTTCGAGACCGACCGCTTCACCGTCGACGTGCGCGCCGACGACCGGACCCTCCGCGAGCTGTACCTGCTGGCCTTCGAGAAGGCGGTCACCGAGGCCCGGGCCTGGCTGGTCATGAGCTCCTACAACTCGATCAACGGCGCCACCGCCAGCGAGAACGACCTGCTCGAGACGCCCCTGAACAGCGAGTGGGGCTTCGACGGCGTCGTCATCAGCGACTGGACCGGCGTGCGCAGCCTGGAGGCCGCGAAGGCATCGCAGGACCTGGTCATGCCCGGGCCGACCGGCCCGTGGGGCGACGCGCTGGTCGCGGCCGTGCGCGACGGCGAGATCGACGAGGGCGACGTCGACCGCAAGGTGCTGCGCATCCTCCGGCTGGCCCAGCGCGTCGGGGCTCTCCCCGGCACCGAGCCGGCCGAGCCGGTCTGGGTGGAGGACGGCGTGGCACTGGCCAGGGAAGCAGCCGTCGAGGGCACCGTCCTGCTCGAGAACCGCGGCGAGCTGCCGTGGGACGCCGCGGCCCTGACGTCGGTCGCCGTGATCGGCAACAACGCCGCCGCGGCACGCACCCAGGGCGGCGGCAGCGCGACCGTGGTGCCGGAGTACACCGTGTCCCCGCTCGCGGGCCTGCGCCGTGCCCTGCCCGGCGTCGAGGTCACCTACTCCGTCGGCGCCGTGGTGCAGGACGGCGTCGTGGAGCTGCCGCTGGACGAGCTGACCAACCCGGCCACCGGGGAGCGCGGCCTGCGTGCGCGCTTCCTGGACGAGGACGGCGCCGAGCTGCTCGCCGAGGACCGCCGTGCGAGCAACCTCGTCTACTTCGGCGGCGACGCCCCCATCGAGGCGGCAGCCGACTTCGAGCTGACCACGCGGTGGACCCCGTCGGACGGCGGCGTCGTCCGGCTCGGCGTCGCCCTCGTGGGATCCGCCCGGCTGTACGTCGACGGCGAGCTGCTCGTCGACGAGAAGCTGCGGCCGAACGCGGACGCCCTGGGTGCGGCGTTCACCAACCCGCCCACCGCCTCGGCGGAGGTCCGGCTCACCGCCGGGACGCCGGTCGACCTGCGGCTGGTGTACGACCTGCGGCGCCGTCGTGGCATGGGTGCGCGGGCCATGTCCCTGCGCCTGGGCACCGAGCCGGCCGACGTCGACGCCGACGCGCTGATCGCCGAGGCGGCGGAGGCGGCCGCCGCGGCCGACGTGGCGCTGGTCGTGGTCGGCACCAACTCGATCGTCGAGTCCGAGGGCTACGACCGCCGCACGCTGGCCCTGCCCGGCCGGCAGGACGACCTGGTCCGCGCCGTCGTGGCCGCCAACCCCCGCACGGTGGTCCTGGTCAACGCCGGCTCCCCGGTGCTCATGCCGTGGCGGGACGACGTCGCCGCGCTGCTCGTCGGCTGGTTCGGCGGTCAGGAGTTCGGCAACGCCGTCGCCGAGGTCGTGCTCGGCGCAGCCGAGCCCGGCGGGCGGCTGCCGACGACGTGGCCGGCGGCGGAGGCCGACGTGCCGGTGCTGTCCTGCACGCCGGTCGACGGCGCCGTCGCGTACGCCGAGGGCATCCACATCGGCTACCGGGCCTGGCTGCGGCAGGACGCCGCCCCGGCCTACTGGTTCGGCAGCGGTCGCGGCTACACCCGGATCGACGTGACCGGCGCCGATGTGCCGGCGACCGCCGGCGCGGGCGACGTCGTGACCCTCACCGTCACCGTCACCAACCGCGGCGAGCGCACCGGCAAGCAGGTGGTGCAGGTCTACGCCGAGCGGCCGGACTCCGCCGTCGACCGGCCGGTGCGCTGGCTGGTCGGTTCCGCCCCGGTGCGCGTCCCCGCCGGGGAGACCGCGCAGGTGGAGGTCGCCGTGCCTACGCGCCTGCTGGCGTACTGGGCCGACGGCTGGCGGTACGAGCCGGGCGACCACCGGCTGCGGGTGGGCACGAGCGCGGTGGACCTCCCGCTGGAGGCCACCCTCACCCTGGAGGCCTGAGCGCCCGGACACCGAGGGCCAGGACAGCGACAGCCCCGGAACGCCGAGAGCCCCCGACCGTTGGAGGTCGGGGGCTCTCGTGCGTTGTAGCCCCGAAGGGATTCGAACCCTCGCTACCGCCGTGAGAGGGCGGCGTCCTAGGCCGCTAGACGACGGGGCCGGACACCGACATTCTGCCATGCCCGCCCGGCCGCCCCGCACGGGGGCCGGAACGCCGAGAGCCCCCGACCGTTGCCGGTCGGGGGCTCTCGTGCGTTGTAGCCCCGAAGGGATTCGAACCCTCGCTACCGCCGTGAGAGGGCGGCGTCCTGGGCCGCTAGACGACGGGGCCGGACAGTGCTGCGATCGTGCTCCAGCGGAGGCGCTGGCACATCTTCGGTGGAAGCCATGCCATTGCCTCGCTGGGGTACCAGGACTCGAACCTAGACTAACGGAACCAGAAACCGTCGGGCTGCCAATTACCCCATACCCCATGGGCCGTTCTCACGGCGCCGCAGAGAACAATACCCGACGTCCTCGCCGCGGGGAGGACCCCCCTCTACGTCCGCGCGCCCCGGCGGGCGACGAGCGCGGTGAACCCGAGCAACCCCACCGCCGTGACCAGCAGGAACGCCGGTGCGGCTGCTCCGGACGTGAGTCCCGGCACGGCGTCCTCGCCGAGCCCGGCAGCCAGCAGCAGCACCACGACGCCGCAGACCGCGTGCAGGGCGACGGCCGCCTCGATGCCACCGGTCAGCACCACGACGGCCGACGCGGCCAGTGCGAGGGCGACGCGGCCGAGGAAGGCGGTCCCGTCGTCGATGCCGTGCGACGCGGCGCCGAGCAGTGCACTGACGACCGCCGCGACGACGGCGCCGGCGACGGGCCGGCCGACCCAGCCGGCCACCGTCTGGCTGAGGTACCCCCGGAGCAGCAGCTCCTCGCCGGCGGCCCGCAGCGGCACCGTCATCAGCCCGATGACCAGCACCCACGGCAGCTCCGGCACCGGTCCGGTGATCTCCCGGTCGCCGAGCAACGCAGCACCCGCCACGCCCAGGACCACGGCTGCGCCCACGGTGGCGAGCGCGAGCAGGGAGAACCGGCCCAGCAGCGGCCACCGCAGACGTCCCGCGACCGAGAGCCCCCGTCCCGGTCCCACTCCGTGCACCAGCGGCCAGGCCAGCAGCACCGCCGGCAGCGCGACGGCGAGGAGGAGGCCGGTGACCAGCAGTCCCGGCCAGGTGAGCGGCACCGGGTCGAGGTCGGCGCCGGTACCGGTGAGCAGGTCGACGATGCGGGTCAGGACGAACCCGACGGCGAGCAGGAAGGCGATCACCAGCAGACCGGCGAGCGGCCGCCACCAGGCCCACCCGGCCGTGCGCATGGCCAGCAGGTACGGCGGCACCGGCCCGGCCGGCTCCGGCACTTCCTCGGCGACCTCCGGGCGGGGCGGAGCCGGCGGCAACAGGTCCGGCGACGGCCGCAGCGTGGGCGGCGGCCCGGCGTAGACCGGCACCCTCTCCCCCGGCGCCGTCTCCTCCGGCACCGCGGCGGTCATCCGCCGGCGACCGCGCGCGCCGCGGTGAGCCGGGCCAGCGTGCGCTCGCGCCCGAGCAGCTCCATCGACTCGTACAGCGGCGGCGAGACGGTGCGTCCGCTGACGGCGACCCGCACCGGGCCGAACGCCTGCCGGGGCTTGAGGCCCAGCCCGTCGACGAGGGCGGACTTCAGCGCCGCCTCGATCTCCGGCGTGCTCCACTCCCCCAGCTCGCGCAGGGACGCCGTCGCGGCGTCGAGGACGGCGACGGCGCCGTCGCCGGCCAGCTGCTTCTCGGCGGCGGCCGGTTCGATCTCGACGTCCTCCACGAAGAGGAAGCCCAGCAGCCCGACCGCCTCGGAGAGCACGATCATGCGTTCCTGCGCCATCGGGGCGATCACGGCCAGCGTCCGCTGCTGGTCGGCGGTCGGCGGCTCGGCCACGAGGCCGGCGGCGGCCAGGTACGGCACGACCCGCTCGGTGAACTCCTCGACCGGCAGCGCCCGCAGGTGGGTGGCGTTGATCGCCTCGGCCTTCTTCAGGTCGAACCGCGCCGGGTTGGCGCTGACCCGGGTGACGTCGAAGGCCTCCACCAGCTCGGCCATCGAGAAGATGTCCCGGTCCTCGGCGATCGACCAGCCGAGCAGCGCCAGGTAGTTGGCGAAGCCCTCGGGCAGGAAGCCGCGCTCGCGGTAGACGTCGAGGTTGGACTGCGGGTCGCGCTTGGAGAGCTTCTTGCTCCCCTCGCCGGTGACGTAGGGCAGATGACCGAAGCGCGGGGTGCCCTGGGCGACGCCGATGTCGGTGAGCGCGCCGTACAGCGCGAGCTGGCGCGGGGTGGAGGGCAGCAGGTCCTCGCCGCGGAGCACGTCGGTGATCTGCATCAGCGCGTCGTCGACCGGGTTGACGAACGGGTAGAGCGGCGCGCCGTTGCCGCGCACGAGCACGAAGTCGGGCACGGAGCCCGCGGCGAACCGCACCTCCCCGCGGACCAGGTCGGTCCAGACGAGGTCCTCGTCGGGCATCGCCAGCCGCAGCACCGGGGAGCGGCCCTCGTCGCGGAAGGCGGCCTTCTGGGCGTCGGTGAGGAAGCGGTCGTGGTTGTCGTAGCCGAGCTTCGGGTCCTGTCCCGCGGCCCGGCGGCGTGCGTCGACCTCCTCGTTGGTCGAGAAGGACTCGTAGGCGTGGCCGGACTCGAGCAGCTTCGCTGCGACGTCGCGGTAGACCTCCGACCGCTCCGACTGCCGGTAGGGGCCGAACGAGCCACCCACCTCGGGGCCCTCGTCCCACTCCAGCCCGAGCCAGCGCAGGCAGTCCAGCAGGTGCCGGTAGGACTCCTCGGAGTCGCGTGCGGCGTCGGTGTCCTCGATCCGGAAGACGAACGTGCCGCCGGTGTGCCGGGCGTGCGCCCAGTTGAACAGCGCCGTCCGCATCAGGCCCACGTGCACCATGCCGGTCGGCGACGGGCAGAAGCGCGTGCGGACCGGTCCGGGAACGGTCGTTGGCGGGGCGGTGGGCGGGGCGGACTCCGTCATCGGGCGCCTCCGGCGGTGGAGACGGCGTCGGCGTCGGTGACCGAGTTGGCCAGCGTGCCCAGCCCCTCGATGCTGCACTCGACCCGCTGACCGGCGCGGATCGGCCCGACGCCGGCAGGGGTGCCGGTGAGGACGACGTCGCCGGGCAGCAGCGTCATCACGCGCGAGATGTAGGAGATCAGCGTCGGGATGCCGAAGATGAGCGAGCTGGTGCGACCGTGCTGGCGGCGCTCGCCGTCGACGGTGCAGGTCACCTCCAGGTCGGCGGCGTCCAGGCCCACCGCCGGGAGGTCGGTCTCGATCCAGGGCCCGATCGGGCAGAACGAGTCGAAGCCCTTGGCGCGGGTCCACTGCCCGTCGCTCTTCTGCATGTCCCGCTCGGTGACGTCGTTGCCGATCGTGTAGCCGAAGACGCTGGACAGGGCCTGCTCCGGAGAGACGTTGCGGGCGCCACGAGCACCGATGACGACCGCCAGCTCGGCCTCGTGGTGCACGTTCGTGCTGCCCGAGGGGATGCGGATGGCGTCGCCCGGGCCGATCACCGACGTCGACGGCTTGAGGAACAGCAGCGGCTCCGTCGGGGCGTCGCCGGTCGCCCCCTTCATCTCCGCGATGTGGTCGGCGTAGTTCTTGCCCACGCACACCACCTTGCTGGGCAGGATCGGCGACAGCAGCCGGATGTCGGCCTGGTCGAACCGGGCGCCGGTGAAGGAGATCTGGCCGAACGGGTGGCCCTCGATCTGGGCCACCTGGCCGTCTCCGTCGAGGACGCCGAAGGACATGCCCTGGGGTGAGGCGAAACGGACGATGCGCACAGCGCGAGGTTAGTCGGCCCCCGCCCCGCCGCCTCCCGGCGTCCGGACCGGGTGGAGCCCCAGGAGGTAGTCGGCCAGCTCCGTGGGCCTGCTCAGCGCCGGGCAGTGGCCGCTGCGGAGCTCGTCGGGCACCACGCCCAGCCGGTCCGCCACCACCGCGCGCAGGAACTCCGCGGGGAAGAAGCGGTCCTCGGTGCACAGGAGGAAGCGCGTCGGTACGTCCGGCCAGGCCGCCAGCGGAACGGGCGCGTCCTCGTCGAGCAGCACACCGGTCCGCTCGCGCCGCATCGCCTCGTCGGCCAGGGGGCGGGGGACGTCGTGGAAGAAGGTGACGTACGGGTCCTCGTGCCCGGTGAGCCCGCCGTCCGCGGCCGCCTGCCGGTGCACCGCGGCCGACCAGCCCGTCGCGGCCCACCAGTCACGCGGCGCCTCCCCCGGCCGCGGCACCATGCCGGCCACGAGCACCAG
Organism: Blastococcus sp.; assembly: GCA_042090795.1. Lineage (GTDB taxonomy): Bacteria > Actinomycetota > Actinomycetes > Mycobacteriales > Geodermatophilaceae > Blastococcus. The sequence goes on from JBELIQ010000011.1 coordinate 36,117, forward strand.
GAGCGAGGTGGGCAGCCGGCCGGCGGCCAGGACGGCGGCGAACGCGCCGACCGACTGGCCGACGACGACGACCTCGCCGGCCCCCTGCGCCGCCGCCACCGCGGCGTCCACCTGCTCCACCATCGCGGTCCGCCCGGCCGGCAGATCGGGTGCCGCCGTGGCCGCCCCGCAGCGGCGCAGGTGCTCCTCCACGAGGTGCCAGTACCAGCCCGAGTCGCCCGCACCGTGCAGCAGCAGGAACAGCGGCTTCCCCGTGCCCATGAGGCCTCCTCGGGTCGTCGTCGTCGAGCCGTCACGGGTCCTGACCGGGAACGGGCCCGGGACTCATCGCCGACCTGCCCGCGGCCTTGACCTCCCCTACGCTCCCCGCCGTGGCCTGCCGTTTCAGCGAACTCGTCGTCAACAGCCGCGACCCCGAGGCACTCGCCGCGTTCTGGGCCGCGGTGCTGGACTACCGGGTGCTGGGCCGGGAAGAGGACGGCTCGGTGGAGATCGGCCCGGCCGAGGGCTTCGGTGGCGCCGCACCCACGCTGGTCTTCGGACCGGTGGCCGACCCCACGCCGGGCCGGCGCCGCCTGCACATCGACCTGAACCCCACCGACCGCGACCAGGACGCCGAACTGCAGCGCCTGCTCGACCTGGGTGCCGTCCCGGCCGACGTCGGCCAGTCCGGGGAGGAGGGCTGGCACGTGCTCGCCGATCCCGAGGGCAACGAGTTCTGCCTGCTGCGCGCCCGGCTGCCCTCCGGGCAGCAACCGCGGCCACGTGCCGTCCCCCCGTCGAGCTGAGCCCACCCGTCGCCCCTGCGCGGACCCCTTCGGGGCCCACTCGGGACGACCAGACAGAAAGGCCCCGCCTTGATCCTCATCGTCGTGAAATTTCCCGTCCGCCCGGAGCGCGCCGACGAGTGGGTGGCGCTGGCCGCCGACTACGCCCGCGCGGTGGACGCCGAGGAGGGCTCGCTGTTCTTCGAGTGGTCCCGCAGCCTGGACGAGCCGGAGACCTTCGTCTGCGTCGAGGGCTTCCGCGACGCCGACGCCGGCGCGACCCACGTCGGCACGGACGCGTTCAAGCGCTTCGTCGAGCAGGCACCGGACCTCGTCGCCGCACAGCCGCAGATCATCTACGTCGACGCACCGGACGTCCCCGGCTGGGGCCCGATGGGCGAGATCCAGCCCCGCTGAACGGTCAGTCCGTCGCCGAGGGCCGGCGCAGCACGGCGTAGGTCATGGCGTCGACCAGCGCGTGCCACGAGGCCTCGACGATGTTGGCGTGCACGCCGACGGTGGTCCACTCACCCACCCCGTCGGTGGTGTCGACGAGCACGCGGGTCGTGGCGCTCGTGCCGCCGCGCCAGCCCAGGATGCGGACCTTGTAGTCGGCCAGGGCGACGTCGGCCAGCTGCGGGTACCGGCCGACCAGCGCCTGCCGCAGCGCGTTGTCCAGCGCGTTCACCGGGCCGTTGCCCTCGGCGGTGCTGATGACGCGCTCGCCGTCGACGTGCACCTTCACGGTGGCCTCGCTGACCACGACGCCGTTGCCCCAGTGCTCGACGGAGGTCCGGTAGCTCTCCAGCTCGAACAGCGGCGCGGGGGCGTCGGGGAGCTGGCCGCGCAGCAGCAGCTCGAAGGAGGCGTCGGCCGCCTCGAACGACCAGCCGTCGGCCTCGAGCACCTTGACCCGGTCGACCACCCGCCCGATGGCGTCCGACTGGCCGGTCAGGTCGACGCCGAGCTCGCGGCCCTTGAGCTCGACCGAGGCCCGGCCGGCCATCTCGGTGACCAGGATGCGCATGTCGTTGCCGACGACGGCGGGGTCGAGGTGGTTGTAGAGCTGCGGGCTCACCTTGATGGCGCTGGCGTGCAGCCCGGCCTTGTGCGCGAACGCCGAGGCGCCGACGAAGGGCTGGTGGTCGTCGGGGGCGATGTTGGCCAGCTCGGCGATCGCGTGGCTGACCCGCTGCAGCTCGGGCAGGCACTCGGCCGGCACCACGGGCAGCCCCATCTTGGTGACCAGGTTGCCGATCAGCGCGAAGGTGTCGGCGTTGCCGGCCCGCTCGCCGTAGCCGTTGGCGGTGCCCTGCACGTGGGTGACCCCGGCCTCGACGGCGGCCAGCGAGTTGGCCACCGCGCACCCGGTGTCGTCCTGGCAGTGGATGCCCAGCCGGCCGCTCACCCTCGCGCGGACGTCGGTGACGACCCGGCTCACGCCCGAGGGCAGCATCCCGCCGTTGGTGTCGCAGAGGACGCCGACCTCGGCGCCGGCGTCGAACGCCGCCTGCAGCACCGCCACCCCGTAGTCGGCGTCGGTGGCGTACCCGTCGAAGAAGTGCTCGCAGTCGAGGAACACCCGACGGCCGTGGGCGACGAAGAAGGCGACGGTGTCGGCCACCATCGCCAGGTTCTCCTCCAGCGTCGTCCGCAGCGCCTCGCGGACGTGCCGGACGTCGGACTTCGCGACCAGGCAGACCACCGGCGTCCCGGCGTCGAGCAGCGCGCGCACCTGGGCGTCGTCCTCCACCCGCACCCCGGCCTTGCGGGTGGACCCGAAGGCGACCAGCAGGGCGTGCCGCAGCTTCAGCTCGGTGCGGGCGCGGGAGAAGAACTCCGTGTCCTTGGGCAGTGCCCCGGGCCAGCCGCCCTCGATGAAACCGACCCCGATCTCGTCCAGCAGCCGGGCGACGGCGAGCTTGTCCGCCACGGAGTAGCTGACGCCCTCGCGCTGGGCGCCGTCGCGCAGCGTCGTGTCGAAGACGTGGAAGTCGGTCGCGCTGGTGGTCATGGGATCTCCCGGGTGGGGGTGCGGCCGGCCCGAACACGAAAAAGACCCCCCGGGTACGGGAGGTCTGCGCGCAGTCGGAGAAGGGACTGCGCGCTAAACGATGATGATCGTGCGGGTGGCGTACATCGCCACGAGTAAATCATGCGCCGGTGCACGCACCTCGCCGGCAGGCTGCTCCGCCGTGATCCCTCCCGACTGGACCCCCGTGTACCGCGCCGACGGCGAACTGGTCGGCTGGCTCGCACCCGACGGCGCCCCCGGCCTCGTCCAGCCGCTGCTGCTCACCGGCACGCCGTTCGCGCCGGCCGGCAGCGAGGCTGAGGCGACCGAGGTGCTGCGCTCCCGCGGCCTGGCCGCGCTCGACCGCCGCTGGTGGGCGCGACTGCCCGGCGAGCCGATGACCGGTGTGGTCGACGCCGGGAGACCGGACGAAGACTGGACCTGGCAGGCGGTGGTGCTGGTCGAGTCCTCCCCCGCCGGCTGCACCGTGCGCCCGGAGTGGCCCGCACCCGGTGAGACCGGCCGCGCGCTGCTGCCGGTCCCGGTCGGCGACCGCCTGCGAGAGGAGCCGCCCGCGGCGTGACTCAGCCGGACGCGAGCGCGGCCAGCCGGTCGCCGACCTCCGACGTCCGGAGCTGCTGCTGCGGGTCCCGCGTCGACAGGTCGAAGGCGACGGCGGCGTTGACCTTCTTCGCCTGCTCCGTGCGGCCGAGGTGCTCCAGCAGCAGCCCGACCGACAGCACCGTGGCGGTGGGGTCGGCGATGCCCTGGCCGGCGATGTCGGGGGCCGAGCCGTGCACCGGCTCGAACATGCTCGGGTTCGTGCCGGAGGCGTCGAGGTTCCCGCTGGCGGCCAGCCCGATGCCACCGGTGACGGCGGCGGCGATGTCGGTGACGATGTCGCCGAAGAGGTTGTCGGTGACGATCACGTCGTAGCGGCCCGGATCGGTGATGAAGAACATCGAGGCGGCGTCGACGTGCTGGTAGGCCACCTGGACGTCGGGGAACTCCGAGGAGAGCTCCTCCACGATCCGCGACCACAGGCCACCGGCGTGGGTGAGCACGTTGGTCTTGTGGATCAGCGTCAGGTGCTTGCGCGGCCGCGCGACAGCCCGCTCGAAGGCGTAGCGGACCACCCGCTCGACGCCGAAGGCGGTGTTGAGGCTGACCTCGGTCGCGACCTCGTGCCGCGTGTCCTTGCGCAGCACGCCGCCGTTGCCCACGTAGGGGCCCTCGGTGCCCTCGCGGACGCAGAGCATGTCGATCGGGCCCTCGGCCGCGAGCGGCCCCCGGACGCCGTCGAACAGCCGGGCCGGCCGCAGGTTCACGTGGTGGTCGAGCTCGAAGCGCAGCCGGAGCAGCAGCCCGCGCTCCAGGATGCCCGGGGGCACGCTCGGGTCGCCGATCGCGCCGAGCAGGATCGCGTCGTGCCCGCGCAGCTCGTCGAGCACCGTGTCGGGCAGCAGCTCACCGGTCCGCTGCCAGCGGGCCGCGCCGAGGTCGTAGGGCGTCGTCTCGAGGTCGGGGGCGACCTCGCGGAGGACCTTGAGTCCCTCCGCCACGACCTCGGGGCCGATGCCGTCTCCGGGGATCACTGCCAGGCGCATGGGGACCGACCCTAGGTCAGAGGGTGTCGAGGTCCGCGGCGCGGGCCTCGCGGGCGCCGATGCGTCCGGCGATTGCCTCGAGCAGCTCGGGGCTCACCGGGCTGTCGACCGTCACGGCCATGAGCGCCTCGCCCCCCTCGGTGGTGCGGCTGACCTGGGCACCGGCGATGTTGATCCCGGCCTCCCCCAGCGCGGCACCGACCGCGCCGACGACGCCCGGGCGGTCGGCGTAGGTGAAGAAGAGCAACCGGCCGCTGGCGGCCAGGTCGATCTCGAAGCCGGCCACCTCGGTGAGGCGGGCCACCTGGTTCTTCCCGTACAGCGTGCCCGAGACGGTGACCTGCCGGCCGTCGGCCATGGCGCCCCGCACGGTGACCAGGTTGCGGTAGGTGGGGCTCTCCGGGTCGCTGGTCAGCGCCACCTCGAGCCCGCGCTGCCCGGCGAACAGCGGAGCGTTGACGTAGGTGACCTGCTCCTCGATCACGTCGGAGAAGACGCCCTTGAGGACGGCGAGCTGCAGCACCGCGACGTCGAACTCGGCGAGCTTGCCGCGCACGTCCACGGTCACCGACTGGGCCAGCCCACCGGCGACGGCGGTGAACACCCGGCCGAGCTTCTCCGCCAGCGGCAGGCCCGGGCGCACGTCCTCCGCGACGACGCCGCCGGCCTGCACGTTCACCGCGTCGGAAACGAACTCGCCCTGCAGCGCCAGCCGCACCGAGCGCGCCACGGCGGTGCCGGCCTTGTCCTGGGCCTCGGTGGTCGAGGCGCCCAGGTGCGGGGTGACGACGGTGTTCGGCAGCGCGAACAGCGGGCTGTCGGTGGTGGGCTCCGTGGCGTACACGTCGAGGCCCGCGGCGCCCACCTGACCGGACGTGAGCGCGTCGGCCAGCGCGGCCTCGTCGACGAGCCCACCGCGCGCGGCGTTGACGATGATCACGCCGCGCTTGGTCATGGCCAGCTGCTCGGCGCCGATCAGCCCCAGCGTCTCCGGGGTCCTGGGCAGGTGGATGGAGATGAAGTCCGACTCGCGGAGCAGCTCCTCCAGCGAGACCAGGCGGACGCCGAGCTGGGCGGCGCGGCCGGGCTGGATGTAGGGGTCGTAGGCGACGAGCTCGACGTCGAAGGCCGCGAGCCGCTGCGCGAACAGGACGCCGATCCGGCCCAGGCCGACGACGCCGACGGTCTTCCCGGTGACCTCGACGCCCATGAACGAGGACCGCTGCCACCGGCCCTCGCGCAGGGTCGCGTCGGCGGCGGGGATCTGTCGGGCGGCCGCGAGCAGCAGGGCCACGGCGTGCTCGGCGGCGCTGACGATGTTCGACGTCGGCGCGTTGACGACCATCACGCCGCGCTCGGTGGCGGCGGCGACGTCGACGTTGTCCAGGCCGATGCCCGCGCGCGCCACGACCTTCAGGTGGGGCGCGGCGGCCAGTGCCTCGGCATCGATCTGCGTGGCGCTGCGGATCATGACGGCCGCGGCGTCGGCGAGCGCGGGCAGCAGGACGGACCGGTCGGCCCCGTCCACGTGCCGGATCTCGACGTCGGTCCCGAGCACCTCGAGGACGCTGGGGGCCAGTTCTTCGGCGATCAGGACGACGGGCACGGCCCCCGGCACGGTGACGGTCACGGGAAGGCAGCGTAGGGACGGGCCGGTGTACCCACCCGAGCGGGTTGCGGTTCGGCGACGACACCTGGAACGGTCGCTCCGGGCCCCTAGACTCCGCGCGCCAGAGCTCGCCCACCTCGGCGGGACCCCCTCGACAGAAGGACGACGCCTCGTGACGAACCCACCCGGCAGCGGGTCGAACCTGCCTCCGGAGGACCAGCCGGGCTGGGGCGCCCAGCCCCAGCAGGGATACGGCCAGCAGGGATACGGCCAGCAGCCGCCCTACGGTCAGCAGCCCGGCTACGGCCAGGCGCCCGGCTACGGCCAGCCCTACCCCGCGGCTCCCGGCTACGACGCCCCCTCCGCCACCACCCCGATGCTGGACATCGGCACGGCCGTCACCAGCGTCCTGACGCAGTACGCCACCTTCACCGGCCGCGCCCGGCGCTCGGAGTACTGGTGGTTCGCCCTCGCCTCGTTCCTCGCCTCGATCGTCGCCTCGATCATCGACCTGGCGATCGGCAGCGAGGTGGTCGCCGGGATGGGCATCGTCAACCTGGCGCTCTCCCTGGCGCTGCTCGTCCCGAGCATCGCGGTCAGCGTCCGGCGGCTGCACGACACCGGTAAGTCCGGCTGGTGGCTGCTGATCGGATTCGTGCCGCTGGTCGGCTTCATCGTCCTGATCGTCTTCTTCGTCCAGGACAGCCAGCCCGGCCCGAACCAGTACGGCCCGTCGCCGAAGTACCAGGCCGCCGGCGGCCCCGGCTACTGACCCCGGCACCGCACGCAACGGGCCCCGTCACCTCGCGGTGACGGGGCCCGTTCGGCCATGGCTCCCTGCAGGGTCCCGCCGCGAGCCTGCGCGTGGCGGGGGGCCTTCCTCAGCGCGCGGCGGTCCCGGTGTAGTCGTCGGAGGCCGACACCCAGCTCATCAGGCCGCGCAGCTTGCGCCCGGTCTCCTCGATGGGGTGCGCCTCGGCCGCGGCGCGCTTGGCCCTGAAGTCCGGCGCGCCGGCGTCCTGGTCGGCGATGAAGGCCGCGGCCCACGAGCCGTCCTGGATCGCGGTGAGGACGTCCTTCATCGAGGACTTGACGCGGGCGTCGATGACCTTCGGGCCGGAGGTGTAGTCGCCGTACTCGGCGGTGTCGGACACCGACCAGCGCTGCTTGGCGATGCCGCCCTCGTACATGAGGTCGACGATCAGCTTCAGCTCGTGCAGGCACTCGAAGTAGGCGACCTCGGGCTGGTAGCCGGCCTCGGTCAGGGTCTCGAAGCCGGCGGTGATCAGCGCGCTGGCGCCACCGCAGAGCACGGCCTGCTCACCGAAGAGGTCGGTCTCGGTCTCCTCGGCGAACGTCGTCTTGATGACGCCGGCGCGCGAGCCACCGATGGCCTTGGCGTAGGACAGCGCGAGCGCCTGGGCGCCGCCGCTGGCGTCCTGCTCCACGGCGATGAGGCAGGGCACGCCCTTGCCGTTCTCGAACTCGCGGCGCACCAGGTGGCCGGGGCCCTTGGGGGCGACCATCGCGACGTCGACGCCGGCCGGAGGCACGATGTACCCGAAGCGGATGTTGAAGCCGTGGCCGAAGAAGAGCGCGTCGCCGTCCTGCAGGTTGGGCTCGACGGACTCGGTGTACAGCGTCCGCTGCACGTGGTCCGGCGCCAGGATCATGATCAGGTCTGCCTCGGCGGACGCCTCGGCGGGCGTGACCACCCGCAGGCCCTCGGCCTCCGCCTTGGCCCGGCTCTTGCTGCCCTCGGGGAGGCCGACGCGGACGTCGACGCCCGAGTCGCGCAGGGACAGCGCGTGCGCGTGCCCCTGGCTGCCGTAACCCAGGACGGCGACGGTGCGCCCCTGGATGATCGAGAGGTCGGCGTCGTCGTCGTAGAAGATCTCGGCAGCCATGCTGTGTGCTGTTCCCTTCGGTTGTTCGGGGGTGGAGCGGATGGATGGAGCGGAGCTCAGGCGGTGCGCTCGACCGGGCGCAAGGTACCGGTGCCCGACATGGACCTCGGCCCGCGGCCCAGGGCCACGGTGCCCGACTGGGCCATCTCCTTGATCCCCAGCGGCGCCAGGACGGCCAACAGCGCCTGCAGCTTGTCCGGGGTGCCGGTGGCCTCGAGGGTCACCGTCTCGGGGTTGACGTCGATGACGCGGGCCCGGAAGAGCTCCGCGGTCTGGAGCACCTGGGTGCGCTCGGCCAGCGGCGCGCGCACCTTGACCAGGAGCAGCTCGCGCTGCACCGCGGCGCCCGTCTCCAGCTCGACGATCTTGATGACCTCGATCAGCTTGTTGAGCTGCTTGGTGATCTGCTCGAGCGGCTGGGCCTCGGCGTCCACGACGATCGTCATGCGCGACAGGCCGGGGTTCTCCGTCGGCCCGACCGCGAGCGACTCGATGTTGAACGCGCGCCGGCTGAACAGCGCCGAGACGCGGGCCAGGACACCGGACTTGTTCTCGACCAGCACCGAGAGCGTGTGGCGGGGCATCAGACCTGACCCTCTCCGAAGACGGGCCGCACGTCGCGTGCGGCCAGGATGTCGTCGTTGCTCGAGCCGGCGGCCACCATCGGCCACACCTGGGCGTCGGAGCCGACGACGAAGTCGATGACGACCGGGGCGTCGGTGATCGCCATGGCCTTCTCGATGACGGCGTCGACGTCGTCCTTGCTCTCGCACCGCAGCCCGACGCACCCGAGCGCCTCGGCCAGCGTCACGAAGTCGGGGATGCGCACCGCCTTGGGCGTCCCGTCCGGATTCTGGGCGTGCAGCTTCGTGTTCGAGTAGCGGCCCTCGTAGAACAGGGTCTGCCACTGCCGGACCATGCCGAGGTTGCCGTTGTTGATGACGGCGACCTTGATCGGGATGCCCTCGATCGCGCAGGTGGCCAGCTCCTGGTTGGTCATCTGGAAACAGCCGTCGCCGTCGATGGCCCACACCGTGGTGTCCGGGCAGCCCTGCTTGGCGCCCATGGCCGCGGGAACGGCGTACCCCATGGTCCCGAGGCCACCGCTGTTGAGCCAGGTGCCGGGCTTCTCGTACTTGATGAACTGCGCGGCCCACATCTGGTGCTGGCCCACGCCGGAGGTGTAGATCGCGTCGGGTCCGGCGATCGCGCCGAGCCGCTCGATGACGTACTGCGGCGACAGCGCGCCGTCCTCGGGCTCGTCGTAGCCCAGCGGGTACCGGTCCCGCCAGCTGTCCAGCTGGGTCCACCAGGCGGCCAGGTCCGGGGTGCGACCGGCCTCGTGCTCGGCCCGCAGCGCGGTCACGAGCTGACCGATCGTCTCCTTGGCGTCGCCCACGATCGGGACGTCGGCCTTGCGGTTCTTGCCGATCTCGGCCGGGTCGATGTCGGCGTGCACGACCAGCGCGTCCGGCGCGAAGGTGGCCAGCTGGCCGGTCACCCGGTCGTCGAACCGGGCACCGAGCGCGATGAGCACGTCGGACTTCTGCAACGCCGTGACCGCGGCGACCGTGCCGTGCATGCCGGGCATGCCCAGGTGCTGCGGGTCGCTGTCCGGGAAGGCGCCCCGGGCCATGAGCGTGGTGACCACGGGCGCGCCGGTCAGCGCCGCCAGCTCCGCGAGCTCCTCGGTCGCGCCGGCCTTGAGCACCCCTCCGCCCACGTAGAGCACCGGCCGGCTCGCGCCGGCGATCAGCGCCGCGGCCTCGCGCACCTGCTTGCCGTGGGGCCGGGTGGTCGGCCGGTAGCCGGGCAGGTCCATCCGCGGCGGCCAGACGAAGTCGGTCGTCGCCTGCAGGACGTCCTTGGGGACGTCGACCAGCACCGGGCCGGGGCGGCCCGTGGAAGCCAGGTGGAACGCCTCGGCGATGCGCTGCGGGATGTCCGCGGCGTCGGTCACCAGGAAGTTGTGCTTCGTGATCGGCATCGTGATGCCCCGGATGTCCGCCTCCTGGAAGGCGTCGGTGCCGATCGAGGCACTGGGCACCTGGCCGGTGATCGCCACGATCGGGACCGAGTCCATGTAGGCGTCGGCCAGCGGGGTGACCAGGTTGGTCGCGCCCGGACCCGAGGTGGCCATGCAGACCCCGACGCGGCCGGTGGCCTGGGCGTACCCGGTGGCGGCGTGCCCGGCACCCTGCTCGTGGCGCACCAGGACGTGGCGGACCGAGGAGTCGAACATCGGGTCGTAGAGCGGCAGGATCGCGCCGCCCGGGATGCCGAAGACGACGTCGACACCGATCGCCTCCAGCGAGCGGACGAGGCTCTGCGCCCCGGTGATCCCCTCGGCCGGCTCGACGGCGGCGTCGGCGAGGGAGCGGGCCGTGGTCTCGACGCCGGTGAGGGCGGCGGCGGCCTCGCGGGTGGCTGACTCGCTCTGGCTGGTGCTCATGTCGGCGTCTCTCCTGGGCCGTGCGGGACGGGTGCGGGTGCCGGCGGGTCGTCGACAGCTGTCGGGCAACAAAAAACCCCTCGTGCCACAGGCACGGAGGGGTCAGCGCGTCGGTCGGGGACGACCGGCGCGCTAGGGAACTACGAGGACGCTGCGGCGGCAGCCGTCGACGAGCAGGCAGGCGTGGGGCACCTGCACACTGTGCGCCTCGATGCGGCCCGCCGTCAACCGACCCGTCCCACTGGATGGACTGATGTGTCCACGTTCGGCGTGGCGTCCAGCACAGCCGGGTCGAAGCCGGCCAGCACGGCCGAGAGCTCCACGACGTCGACGGGACGCCCGAACAACCATCCCTGCAGGTAGGAGCAGCCCATGTCGCGCAGGGCGTGCAGCTGGGCGGGGGTCTCGACGCCCTCCGCGACGACGTCCATGCCGAGCCTGCGCCCCAGGTCGATGACGCCCGCGACCAGGGTGGCGCTGCGCTCGTCGGTGTCGATGTCGGCGAGGAACTCCCGGTCCAGCTTGAGGATGGCGACCGGCAGGTGAGCCAGGTAGGCCAGGGAGGAGTAGCCGCGTCCGAAGTCGTCGATCGACAGCACGCAGCCCATCGCCTTCAGCGTGGCGAGGTCGCCCTGGAGCCGGTCCTCGGCGTCGAGCATCACCGACTCGGTGATCTCGAGGATGAGCTTGTGGGGCGGCAGGCCGGCCTCCGCCAGCGCGGAGGCCACGTCCGGTGCGAGGCAGCCGGCCTGGAGGTGGCGGACCGAGACGTTGACGCTGGTCATCACCTCCTCCCCGGCGGCGAGCAGGGCGGCGGCGTCCCGCGTCGCACGGCGGAGCACCCAGCGCTGCAGGGGGACGATGAGTCCCTCGTCCTCGGCCAGGGAGATGAACTCGTCGGGGGGCACGGTGCCCAGCTGCGGGTGGTCCCACCGGACCAGGGACTCCACCCCGAGGATGCGCCGCTCACCGGCCCCCACCACCGGCTGGTAGACCATGCGGAACTGCTCCTGCTCGAGCGCTGCGGGCAGGTCGCGGGCCAGCCGCGCCCGCCGGCCCGTCGCGGTGTCGATGGCGTGCGCCGCCGTCCGGACACAGCACTTCCCCGCGGCCTTCGCGGCTCGCAGGGCCACGTCGGCCTGCCGGATGGTGGCCGAGACCTCGTCGGCCGGGTCCAGCTCGGTGACGCCGACGCTGCCCGACACGTCGAAGACCACGCCGGCGGCACGACCGGCCAGGCCGGCGGCGGGGCGGACCGTGCGGAGATCGGCGACGATCCGCTCGGCGAGGGCGACGGACTCGTCCAGCGTGCCGGGCACCAGGACGGCGAACTCGTCGCCGCCGAGCCGGGCGACCAGGTCGCCGTCGCGCACCGCGGCCCGCAGCCGCGCCGCGACCTGCACCAGCACGTCGTCCCCCGCCTGGTGGCCGGCGACGTCGTTGACCAGCTTGAACCCGTCGAGGTCCAGCAGCAGGAAGGAGGAGGGGTCGCCGCGGGCGGCCCGCGCCCGCGCGTCGGTCATCGCCGCCATCAGCCGCGCCCGGTTCGGCAGGCCGGTCAGGTAGTCCGTGTAGGCCAGCCGCTCGAGCTCCACCTCGACGCTGCGCTGCCCCGCGACGTCCCGCAGGTGCAGCATCAGGCCGTCGGCGCGCGCCCCGGTGACGTCGTCCGCCCCGGTCGACAGGACGGCGGAGGACGCCGCCCGGACCGACTCGAACGCGCGCCACGAACCGTCGCGGCCGCGCAGGCGGACCACCGGGTTGCGCCGGTCGGCCGAGGGACCGCGGGGGTCCACGGCGCGGTGCAGTTCGTGGCGGTCCTCGGGGTGCACGACGTCGCGCAGGGCGCGGCCCTCCAGATCGCGCGGCAGCCACGCCGCGATCTCCGCCGCGGACACCGCCGTCCAGGTGATCCGCCCGCTGCCGTCCAGGACGAGGGTGACGTCGGCGGTGTCGTGGACCAGGGTCCGGAAGTAGGCCTCCGTGCGCAGCACGCGCCGGGTCAGGCGCGCACCGTCGGCGGCCCAGACGAGGGTGCGCCCGAAGGTCAGCGCCATGAGCAGGGCGACGGTGGCCGCCTCCAGCACCACCAGGGGTCGGCCCGCGGCCAGGCAGCCGAGCAGCAGCAGGAGGACGACGGAACTCAGCAGGAAGCTCACGACCACGCTGGTCAACGGCACGAGGGGGAGCTCGTCGCCCGTCGCGCCCGGTCCGGGATCCCCGGCCAGGGCCAGCGTCGCGGTGGCGAGCATGGTCAGGTACGCCACGGTCACGACCCCGTCGAGCAGCGGGGAGGAAGCACCCACCGCGAGGGCGCTGCCTGCGGTCACGACTCCGAGCGAGGCGAAGCTCAGCAGCAGCCACCCCGCCGCGGCACGCCGCGGCGCGGCCACCACCCCGAAGGTCACCAGCCCGACCGCGCAGAGGACGGCCGCCACGACCGGGTACCCGACGGACAGCAGGCGGTCGCCGGGAGAGCCGGCGTGCCCGGCCGTGAGCGGTACGAGCAGCTCGAGCAGCACGCCGAGGGAGACGAGGGCGACCGAGGCGTCCACCAGGACGGGCAGCCGGACGCGACCACCACCGGACCGCATCAGCCGCACGCAGAGCAGCACGGCAACCGGGCTGGTGCCGGCCAGGAAGAGGTCGGAGGGGCCCGCGGCGTCCGGCGTGACGCCCACCCCGGCCGCGGCACGGAACAGCAGGCCCACGGCCAGCAGCACCGCGATGATGGCGACCGCGCGCCAGATGGCGGCCGTACCCGGGTCGAGCCGACGGCAGTGGCGACCCACCTGCCCCGCGACGACGAGGGTCGTCACGGCCAGGAGCGCCGGAACGGTCCAGCCGGCCTGGCGCGGGAGCACGAGCAGCAACGCGATCGCCACCGCCACCGTGCACGCGAGCGAGAGCAGGACGGGTCGCCGCGGCCACGGGGCTCCCGGGAGCGCGGTCACGTCGCGCTCGTCACCGGGAGGTGACGAGGCCCGGCCACGCCGCACCGGCCCCGTCGGACAGCAGCGCCATCAGCTGCTCCAGCGGCATCGGCCGCGCCAGCAGGAAGCCCTGGGCGAAGTCGCAGCCGAAGCCGCTCAGCACCGCCAGCTGCGCGGAGGTCTCCACGCCCTCGGCGATGACGGCCATGCCGAGGGCCCGGCCGATGCCGACGATCGACTCGCACAGCGCCCGCGTCTTCGGGTCCCGGTCGATCCGGGACACGAAGGCCCGGTCGAGCTTGACCATGTCGATGGGCAGCTTGGTGAGGTGGGTGAGCATGGAGGAGTCGCCACCGAAGCCGGCGAGCGCCACGTGCACGCCCATGAGCCGCAGGGTCGACACGTCCAGTCCGTCGCGCTCCTCGCTGGAGGTCACGGTGCCGTCGCCGATCTCGAGCACCAGCCGCTCGGGGGCGAGCCCCGACCGGCGCAGCGCGGCCTCGACGTCGGCGATCATCGCGCCGGTGGCGACGTACCCGGCGGGCGCGTCGATCCCGATGCGCACGTCGGAGGCGGATTCGGGCATGGCGACGGCCGCGAGCGCCGCCTGCTCGAGGGCGAACCGCTGCAGCTCACCGATGAGCCCGGACTGCTCGGCGATCGGCAGGAACTCCGCCGGCGGGATCTCACCGAGGGTCGGGTGCCGCCAGCGCAGCAGCGCCTCCACGCCGGCCACCCGCTGCTCGGTGAGGGACACGACGGGCTGGAAGAGCAGGAACAGCTCACCGCGGGCAGGTGCCGAGCGCAGGTCGGTGCGGAGCTGGTCGCGGCGCGCGGCGGCCTGCCCCAGGGAGGGACGGTAGCGCTGAGCCATCCCCGTGCCGGCGTCGCTGGCCGCCCGCAGGGCCAGGTCGGCCCGGACGAGGAGGTCCTCGACGGCGAGACCTGCCTCGAGCTCGACCAGGCCCACCCCGGCGGTCAGGTCGACGATGCCGGCGGCGGTGAGGATGGGCTGCTCGACCACGGAGAGGATCCGGCCGGCCAGCTGGTCGGCGTCGGCGCCCTGGCCCGCGGCCAGCACGGCGAAGGCCCCGCCACCCATCCGCGCCACGACGTCCTCGCCGCGGACGGTGGCCCGCAGCCGGCGACCGACCTCGGCCACCACCGCACCGACCACGTCGCGGCCGGCGTGCTGCCGTGCCGAGAGGATGCCGTCGAGCTCGACCATCAGCAGGGTGCCGCACTCGTCGTCGCAGGCAGCCGAGGTCAGCCGCTCGTCGAGCAGCTGCAGCATGCCCGCGCGGTTGGGCAGGCCGGTCATCGGATCGGTGTAGGCGACGCTCTGCAGCGAGCGCTCGCGGGCCTGTCGTTCGGTCATGTCCCGGCACTGCACGACGACGGCTCCGACGTCGGGGTCGTCGCGGAGATCGGCGATGCCGGCCTCCAGGCAGCGCCACACCCCGTCCGCGTCGCGGAGCCGCAGGCCGAGGAGGGCCGGTGCCCCGGCGTCGGCCGACAGCGCCTCGGCCAGCGCCGGCTGGTCCTCCGGGTGCACGGCCTCCAGCAGGGGACGTCCGACGAGCTGCGCGGCCGAGGACCCGAGCGCCCGGTCCAGGGCCGGGGAGGCCCAGGTGACCCGCAGCGCGTCGTCGAGGATCACGACGGCGTCGACGCCGGAGTGCACGAGGGAGCGGAAGTAGGCCTCGCTGCGCCGCAGGCGGGAGGCGAGGTGGTGCTCCTGGCACGCGGTGGTCCACCGGTGCACCAGGGCGAGGACGACGGCGAGCATCAGCCCGGCCCAGGTGAGCATGTCCAGGGAGGAGCCGAGGAGCCGGACGACGCCGGCGGCGGTGACGGCCACGAGGAGCGCCCCCATGGGCAGCAACTGCCCGACCTCGACGGAGCGGGGCAGTCCGCTCGCCGCCGGTGCCGGCGTGCTCCAGCCGGGGTCGACCAGGACGGCGAGGGCGAGCAGCAGCAGCCCACCCACCACGAGGAAGCGGGCCAGGGCGGAGAAGGCGGCCGCGTCGGCGAGGACGGCGGAGGTGCCCAGCCCGCGGCCGCTGGTCAGCAGGACCGTGCCGGCGAGCAGCACCACGGCCATGCGCCGGCGGGCCGGCTCGACGACGCCGAGCAGCACCAGCGCGGCGGTCATGGTGACCGAGGTGACGACCACGGCGGCGCCCAGGACCAGGTGCTCGGGCAGGTGCATCTCGACCCGGTCACCGACGGGGCCCGCGACGAGCAGGCGGACGGCGACCAGGCTCGAGGTCAGGAAGAGCGCGGCCTCGGCGGCCGCGCGGCGTCCGGTACGCAGGCGGGAACGCCCGGCCAGCCCGAGCAGCGCCACGATGGCGATGACGTAGCCGGGGACCGTGGGCAGCCAGCGGACGACGACCCGGTCCAGCGGATCGGTGGCGTCGACCACCGCAGCCAGGACCGCACCGAGCACCGGGAAGAGCGGGGCGAACGCCAGCAACCGCCAGGCCGCAGGGCGCCCGGGGCGGCGCCCGGCGGTCCAGAGGACGGCTGAGGCGGTCAGGCCGACGAGGACGACGGCCAGGTCGCCGACGTCACGGAGGGCAGGCGTCGTGGCGGCGGCGGCGCAGGCGAGGAACGCCGGCACGGCCACCGCGAGCAACCACCAGCGGCGCGGGTCCACACCCCATCTCTCGGCACCGGGGAGGGCCGGGCCAAGCCGGAGGCGGGCGACCTCACCCCATGGGAGGGGGGTGGGTCTCCCCCGCCGTCAGCCGCAGATCGCCCCCTGGGCCGCCGATCCGACGAGCTTGGCGTACTTGCCGAGCACCCCGGTGGTGTACCGCGGCGGCAGCGGCTCCCAGCCCTCCCTGCGGCGGGCGAGCTCCGCGTCGTCCACCAGCAGGTCCAGCGTGCGGGTGGTCAGGTCCAGGCGGATCGCGTCGCCGTCGCGGACGAAGGCGATGGGCCCGCCGTCGGTGGCCTCGGGCGCGACGTGGCCGATGCACAGGCCCGTGGTGCCCCCGGAGAAGCGGCCGTCGGTGAGCAGCAGGACGTCCTTGCCCAGGCCCGCACCCTTGATCGCGCCGGTGACGGCGAGCATCTCCCGCATGCCGGGGCCGCCGCGCGGCCCCTCGTAGCGGATGACGACGACGTCGCCGGGCTTCAGGGTGCCCTCGGTGACGGCGTCCATGGCGCCCTGCTCGCCGTCGAAGACCCGGGCGGTGCCCTCGAAGACCTCGGTGTCGAAGCCGGCGGACTTCACCACGGCCCCCTCGGGCGAGAGGGACCCGCGGAGGATCGACAGCCCCCCGGTCGCGTGGATCGGGTCGTTCATGGCGTGGATGATCGCGCCGTCGGGGTCCGGCGGGGAGATCTCGGCCAGGTTCTCGGCCATGGTCCGCCCGGTCACGGTGAGCACGTCGCCGTGCAGCAGCCCGGCGTCCAGGAGCGCGCGCATGACGACCGGGACGCCGCCGATGCGGTCGACGTCGGTCATGACGAACCGGCCGAACGGCTTCACGTCGGCCAGCAGCGGGGTGCGGTCGCCGATGCGGTTGAAGTCTTCGAGCTCGAGGTCGACCTGTGCCTCGTGCGCGATGGCCATGAGGTGCAGGACGGCGTTGGTCGAGCCGCCCAGCGCCATGACGACGGTGATCGCGTTCTCGAACGCCTTCTTCGTCATGATCTGCCGCGCCGTGATGCCCAGGCGGAGCAGGTTCACGACCGCCTCGCCCGAGGCGACCGCGTAGTCGTCGCGGCGGCTGTCGGGGGCCGGCGGGGCGGCGCTGCCGGGCAGCGCCATGCCGAGGGCCTCGGCGACGCTGGCCATCGTGTTGGCGGTGTACATGCCGCCACACGAACCCTGCCCGGGGCAGGCGGCCTTCTCGATCTCGACCAGCTCGTCGCGGGTGATGAGGCCGCGGGCGCAGGCGCCGACGGCCTCGAAGACGTCGATGATCGTGAGGTCCCGGTCGCCGAGCTTGCCGGGCATCGTCGAGCCCGAGTAGAGGAAGACGCTGGCCAGGTCCAACCTCGCGGCGGCCATGAGCATGCCGGGGAGCGACTTGTCGCAGCCGGCCAGCAGCACCGAGCCGTCCAGCCGCTCGGCGAACATGACCGTCTCGACCGAGTCGGCGATGACCTCGCGGGACACCAGCGAGGCGCGCATCCCCTCGTGGCCCATGGAGATGCCGTCGGACACCGAGATGGTGCCGAACTCCATCGGGAAGCCACCGGCGGCGCGGACGCCGTCCTTCGCGCGCTTGGCCAGCCTGTCCAGGGACAGGTTGCACGGCGTGATCTCGTTCCACGACGAGGCCACACCGATCTGCGGCTTGACCATGTCGTCGTCGCCCATGCCGACGGCGCGGAGCATGGCGCGCGCGGGCGCCTTGGCGTCGCCGTCGGTCACCTCGTAGCTGCGCGGCTTCATCGGGCTGCGGGTCGCGCTGGCGGAGTCGTTGCCTGGGATGAGGTCCTCGCCGATCGTCACGAGAGGGAATGCTAGGCCCGGCCGGCGACATCCCCGAGGCTGCACTGGTACTAGTACCGGTACCACCACCGACCGGGGAGACCCGTGACCGCCTCCGCCCGCCGTGAACTGGCCGACTTCCTCGGCTCCCGTCGCCGCCAGCTCGCGCCGGGCGCGGTCGGCCTGCCGGCCGGGGCCAACCGGCGGACCCCGGGGCTCCGGCGGGAGGAGGTCGCGCTCCTCGCCGGGGTGAGCCACACCTGGTACACGTGGCTGGAGCAGGGACGGGACATCCGGCCCTCCCGCCAGGTGATCGACGCCCTGGCCCGCACCCTGCAGCTGTCGGCGGCCGAGCGCGAGTACGTGCTGCGGCTCTCCGGCAACGAACCGGCGCGCGCCGATGCGGCGGTCGACGCGATGCCGGCGCACCTGCAGGGACTGATGGACGCGCTCGGCTCCTCCCCCGCCTACGCGATCACCTCGAGCTGGTCGATCGTCGGCTGGAACGACGCCTACGAGCGCCTCTATCCCGGGGTGGCCGAGCTCCCCGCCGGGGACCGGAACCTGCTCTGGGTCGTCTTCACCGATCCCGCCGTCCGCGAGCTCCTGGGCGACTGGGGTGCCGACAGCCGGCGCTTCCTCACCCAGTTCCGCGCCGAGGTCGGTCCGCGACTGGCCGATCCGGAGGTGGTGGACCTGGTGACGCGGCTGCAGTCGGCCAGCCCTTCCTTCCGCGAGGGGTGGGCCAGCCACGACGTCGACCGGTTCACCTCCACCGAGCGCCGGTTCGAGCACCCGGCGGTCGGCACGCTCGTGCTGGAGCACCACCAGCTCACCCCGGCGGACGCTCCGGGGCTCCAGCTGGTGGTCTACACCGCGGCCGAGCCGGGCAGCGCGGCCAAGCTGTCGCGCCTGGCCGCCTGACCCTCTGGGAGGATCGACGCTCGTGGACACCCCGGCCCGCTTCCGCACGAACCGCGCCACGCTGCTCGGCGTGCTCGCCTTCGCCCTCTGCCTGACCACGCTGACGGCGGCCTCGCCCTGGTTCCTGCTGGTCCTGCTGGTGCCGGCCGTGCTCGCGGCCTGGGTGCTGCGCACCGGCTTCGACGTCGACGGCGACGCCGTCACCATCCGGTCCCTGCTCGGACGGCGCCGCGTGCCGTGGTCGGAGGTCGCCGGCGTCCGGGTCGGCGAGCGCGGGGACCTCTGGCTGGTCACCACCGGCGGGACGGAGGTGCGGCTGCCTGCGGTCCGCGCCCGCGACCTGCCGGCCATCGGGCGGGCGTCGGAGGGCCGCATCCCCGTCACCGGCACGGACTGAGACGGCCCTCTTCCGCGGGCCCGCCCTGAGCCTGCGAAGGGTGGGGAAGAAGGGGGTCCTTCTTCAGTAGCGGTCGACCACGTTCACCAGCGGTTCGCCGGCCAGGATCCGGCGCAGCTGCTCGGACACGGCCGCGGCGGCGCGCTCGTTGGTCCCGGGCACGTCCCCGCCGACGTGCGGTGTGATCAGCAGGTTCGGCGCCTCCCACAGCGGATGCCCCTCGGGCAGCGGCTCCGGCTCGGTCACGTCGACCGCGGCGCGCAGCCGGCCGGCGGTCAGCTCGGCGAGCAGGGCGTCGGTGTCCACGACGACCCCCCGGGCCGCGTTGACCAGCAGCGCGCCGTCGCGCATGGCGGCGAGGAACCCGGCGTCGACCAGCCCGATCGTCTCCTCGGTCACCGGCACGATGACGATCACGACGTCGGCCTGCGGCAGCAGCTCGGGCAGGTCGCTGGTCGGCCGGACGTCCTCGCGGGCCGTGCGGGCGACGTAGGTGAGGTCGACGTCGAAACCGTCCAGCATCCGGCCGATGCGGCGGCCGATGTCGCCGGCGCCGACGACCAGGACCTTCGCGCCGACGAGCGTGGCGTGGGTGCGGGGTGTCCAGCGCCCGTCGTCCTGCTCGCGGACGAAGAAGGGCAGCCCGCGCTGGGCGGCGAGCGTGGCGGCCACCGCCCACTCGGCCGTCGAGGGGGTGTGCGCGCCCCGGGCGTTGCACAGGGCGACGCCGTCGGGCAGCCGGCCGGCGAAGCGCTCCGCGCCCGCACTGAGCAGCTGGACGACGCGGAGGTCCGGCAGCGCGGCGAAGAACTCGCCGTCCGGCAGGTCCGCTCCGCCGGAGCGCGGGACCCAGACCTTGGAACGGGTGGCGTCGCCGGCGGGCGGCCCGTCGAGCGCCGACCACCGGTGGGCGCGCACGCGCGGCGACACGGCCTCGGCAGCGGCCCCGAGCGCACGGGAAGGGACCAGGACGTCGAGCACCTCGTCGGGGCCGACCAGCGGTTCGCTCACGAGCGCTGACAGTAGGCGCAACCACCCGCCCCGCCCACACGGCGCACGTACTGTGGAGGACATGCGGCGGGTCTCGGCAGGTGCGCTGCTGGCGGCCGCGGTGCTGCTCGCCGGGTGCGGCAGCGACGGCTACGAGCCCGCCGGCCCCTTCCGCCCCCTGCCCGAGGGGGCGCCGCCCGAGGTGGGTCCGCCCCCGTCGACCGCGCCGGTCCCCGGCCGCCCGGCCGAGCCCGGTGCGGCGGAGGACGCCGGCGACCCGAACGTCGTCGCCACCGGGCTGGCCGTGCCGACGGGCCTGGCCCTGCTCCCCGACGGCACCGCGGTCGTCGGGGAACGCGACACCGGCCGCATCCTGCAGGTCTTCCCCGACCGCTCCCCCGCTCGCGAGCTGATGACCGTCCCGGGGGTGGATCCCGCCGGGGACGGCGGCCTCCTCGGTCTCGCCGTCTCCCCCACGTACGCCGAGGACGGGCTGCTCTACGCCTACCTGTCCACGGCGGCGGACAACCGCGTGGTGCGCTTCCCGATCGGGGGGACGCCCAACGCGGTGCTGACGGGCATCCCGCGCGGCGAGGTGAACAACGGCGGCGGCCTGGCGTTCGGCGCCGACGGCGCCCTGTACGTCGGCACCGGCGACACCGGGAACCCCGCGCTGGCCACCGCTCCCGGCTCCCTGGCCGGCAAGGTGCTCCGGGTGGACGTCTTCGGCGCGCCGCTGGGCCCGGGACCGGTGTTCACCAGTGGGCACCGCGACGTCGCCGCCCTGTGCGCCGGCGCGGAGGACCGGCTGTTCGCCGCCGACGCCTCGCGCCAGGGACCCGACGAGCTGAACGCCCTGAGCGAGGGCGGCGACTACACCGGTGCCGCCGGCGCGGTGGTCGAGATCCCGCCGGGCGAGGACGGGCTGGGCGGCTGCGCCGTCCTGGGGGATGCGGTGTTCCTCGGCGCGCTCGAGGGCCAGTCGGTGCACGCCGTCCCCGTCGACGAGGCGAACACGGTCGCCGGCGAGCTCGAGGAGTTCCTCACCGGCGAGTACGGCCGGCTGCGGACCGTCGTGGCCGATGCCCAGGGCGCGCTGTGGATCACCACGTCCAACCGGGACGGGATCGGGACCCCGGCCGAGGACGACGACAAGGTGCTGCGCATCACCCCGCCGTCCTCAGCGGGCGGCTCCCCCCTGTGACACCGCGATCCTCCGGATCGCACCGCTGTGACACCGCGATCCTCCGGATCGCACCGCTGTGACACCGCGATCCTCCGGATCGCACCGCGGCCAGGTGCCGTCCCCGGGCTGCGCCGAGCCCGACCGTCGACCCCGGCGGGGGCCCTCCGGGCCCCGCACCGGGTTCGACAGGACTAGGAAGAGACCAGGCGCTCCTCGAGCATCCGCTTCACGGTGGCCGCATCGGCCTTGCCGCGGGTGGTCTTCATGACCGCTCCCACGAGCGCGCCGATCGCCTGCACCTTGCCGCCGCGCACCTTGTCGGCGACGTCGGGGTTGCCCTCGATGGCGGCGTCGACGGCGCTCACCAGCTCGTCGGACTCCCCCATGACGGCGAGGCCGCGGGCCTCGACGACGGCCGCGGGATCACCCTCGCCGGCCAGCACGCCGTCCAGCGCCTGGCGGGCGAGCTGGTCGTTGATCGTGCCGGCGGAGATCAGCCCGATCAGCTCGGCGACCTGCACGGGGGTGACGGCCAGTTCGCCGAGGTCCGTGCCGGTGTCGTTCGCGCGGCGGGCGAGATCGCCCAGCCACCACTTGCGGGCATCGGCGGGCGAGGCGCCCGCGGCGACCGTGTCGCTCACCAGCTCGACGGCGCCGGCGTTGACCAGCCAGGCCATCTCCGTCGGCGAGATGCCCCACTCGTCGGACAGCCGCGCGCGTCGGGCGGCCGGGAGCTCGGGCAGCGCGGCCAGGAGCGAGGCGACCCACTCCTCGTCGGGAGCCACCGGGACCAGGTCGGGCTCGGGGAAGTACCGGTAGTCGGTCGCCTCCTCCTTGCTGCGGCCGGGCGAGGTGGAACCGGTGTCCTCGTGGAAGTGCCGGGTCTCCTGCCGGATCGCGACGCCCTCGTCGAGCAGGGCGGCCTGGCGGCGCATCTCGAAGCGCACCGCGCGCTCCACCGAGCGCAGCGAGTTGACGTTCTTGGTCTCGGTGCGGGTGCCCCACTCCAGGCTGCCGATCGGGGCCAGCGAGGTGTTCACGTCGCAGCGCAGGTTGCCCTGCTCCATGCGGACCTCCGAGACGCCGAGGGTCACCAGGACCTCGCGGAGCTCGGTGACGTAGGCCTTCGCGACCTCGGGGGCCTTGGCACCCGCGCCCGGGATGGGCCGGGTGACGATCTCCACGAGCGGGATGCCGGCGCGGTTGTAGTCGATCAGCGAGTGGTCGGCGCCGTGGATGCGCCCGGTCGAGCCACCGACGTGCAGGTTCTTGCCGGTGTCCTCCTCCAGGTGCACGCGCTCGATCTCCACGCGGTAGGTCTCGCCGTCCACCTCGACGTCCAGGTGCCCGGCGGTGCACAGCGGCTCGTCGTACTGCGTCGTCTGGAAGCCCTTGGGGATGTCCGGGTAGAAGTAGTTCTTCCGGGAGAACCGCGCCCAGGTGGCGATGCGGCAGCCCAGCGCCAGGCCGATGCGGATCGTCGACTCGATGGCGGCGGCGTTGGCCGCCGGCAGCGAGCCGGGCAGGCCCAGGCAGGTCGGGCAGGTCTGCGTGTTGGGCTCGGCGCCGAACGTGGTGGAGCAGCCGCAGAACATCTTGGACGCGGTGCCCAGCTCGACGTGGGTCTCCAGTCCCATCACCGGCTCGTAGCGGGTGAGGACCTCGTCGAAGTCGACCAGCTTGTCGGTGCTCACGCGGACGGGTCCTCCTTGGGTGCGGCAGGCCGGGCAGCACGCTCGGCGCGGCCGGTGATCACGGCGCCGACGGCGGTCAGCACGCCCATGACGAGGAACACGGCGAACACGGCGCGGTCGGTGACCACCCAGCCGACGATGCCGGCGACGATGACGAACGCGGTCAGGACCCACGCGGCCTTCAGCGGCGCGCTCATGCAGCGCTCCCCGCGGTCAGCTGGTCCAGGAACCGGGAGCCGCGGGCGGCGTCCTGCGCCGCCTCGAGTGCCGCGGCGACCCGGTAGCAGCGGTCGTCGGCCAGGGCCGGCGCCATGATCTGGAAGCCGACCGGCAGCCCCTCGGAGAGCCCGCACGGTACCGAGATCGCCGGGACCCCGGCGAGGCTCGCCGGCAGCGTGCACAGGTCCGCGGCGTACATGGCGATCGGGTCGTCGACGCGGGCGCCCACCGGCCACGCGACGGTCGGGCTGGTGGGGCTGACCAGCACGTCCACGTCGCCCCAGGCGCTGGTGAAGTCGCGGTTGATCAGCGTGCGGACCTTCTGCGCCTGCCCGTAGTAGGCGTCGTAGTAGCCGCTGGAGAGCGCGTAGGTGCCCAGGATGATCCGGCGCTTCACCTCGGGGCCGAAGCCCTGCTCGCGGGTGAGCGCCATGACCTCGTCCAGGTCGCGGTTGCCGTCGTCGCCGACCCGGAGGCCGTACCGGACGCCGTCGAAGCGGGCGAGGTTGGACGACGCCTCGCTGGGGGCGATCAGGTAGTAGGCCGGGAGCGCCAGGTCGAACGCCGGGCAGGACACCGGGCGCACCTCCGCGCCGAGGCTCTCCAGCAGTGCCACGGTCTCGGCGGTGCGCGCGAGCACGCCCTCGTCGTAGCCACCCGCATGCCCGTCGCCACCGAGCTCGGTGACGACGCCGACCCGGAGGCCGGCCAGCTCGCCGTCGGCACCCCGGCGGGCGGCCTCGGAGAGGACGGGCGCCGGGGAGTCGATGCTGGTGGAGTCCAGCGGGTCGTGCCCGGCGATCGCCTCGTGCAGCAGTGCGGCGTCCAGGACGGTGCGCGCCATCGGGCCGGCCTGGTCGAGGCTGGAGGAGAACGCGATGAGCCCGTAGCGGGAGACCGAGCCGTAGGTGGGCTTGTGCCCGACCAGCCCGGTGACGGCGGCGGGCTGGCGGATCGAGCCACCGGTGTCGGTGCCGATCGCCCACGGCGCCAGCCCGCCGGCGACCGCCGCGGAGGAGCCTCCGGACGACCCGCCGGGGATCCGGTCGTGGTCCCAGGGGTTGCGGGTGACCCGGTAGGCGGAGTTCTCGGTGGAGGAGCCCATCGCGAACTCGTCCATGTTGGTCTTGCCGAGCAGCACGGTGCCCGCGACCTTGAGCCGGGCGGCCAGCGTCGCGTCGTACGGCGGGCGCCACCCTTCGAGGATCTTGGAGCCGCTCGTCGTCGGCACGCCCTCGGTGACGACGACGTCCTTGAGGGCGAGCGGGATCCCGGCCAGCGGGCCGAGCGCGCCGCCGTCCGAGCGGGCCGAGTCGACCTGCTCCGCGGTGCGCAGGGCGGCGTCGGCGTCGACGTGCAGGTAGGCACCCAGGGCGCCGTCCTCGGCCGCGATGCGGTCCAGGTACGCCTTCGTCACGTCGACGGCGGTCACCTCTCCGGCGGAGAGCAGGCGGCCGAGCTCCGCGGCGTCCGTGGTGGTCAGCTCGTTCACGCCTCCTCCCCCAGGATGCGCGGCACGCGGATCCGGCCGTCCTCGGCGGCCGGCGCACCGGCCAGCACGACGTCGCGGGGCAGGCTGGGCCGGGCGACGTCCTCGCGGAACACGTTGGTCATGGGGACCGCGTGGGTCGTCGGCGGCACGTCGGCGACGTCGGCCCCGCCCACCTGCGCGACGGCGTCGAGCACCGCGCCCAGCTGGCCGGCGAAGAGGTCGAGCTCCTCGTCGGTCACGGCCAGCCGCGACAGGTGCGCCAGGTGGGCCACCTCGTCACGGGTGAGTCGGTCCTTGCGGGACGGCGTGCTCATGCGGGAGGGAACTCCACTTCCAGGGGGAACGATCGGCCGGGGCCACCGCGGTCTGGGGCCGCAACCGGACCTTCCCACTGTACGTGGGGGGTCTGGGCAGGTCGTCACCGTGAGAGGCTGCCCCCGCTTGCGATCAACGGAGATCGACGAAGGACCCCCTGCCCCCCGGCACTCGCTCGCTCGCACCAGGACCCTGCAGGGGGCCGGAACGATCCTCGGAGGAACCGTGTCCTATCTCCTGCGTCTGGTCATGCCCGACCGTCCCGGCATCCTCGGCGCGGTGGCCACCGCCCTGGGCACCGCCGGCATCGACATCGTGTCCCTGGACGTACTCGAGCGCGGGACCGGTGTGGCCGTGGACGACGTCGTGGTCGACCTGCCACCCGACCGGCTGCCCGACAGCCTGATCACCGTGGCCCAGAGCGTGCCCGACGTGCGGGTGGAGTCACTGCGCCCCTTCGCCGGCCCGCTGGACACCCACCGCGAGCTGGAGCTGCTCGACGCGCTGGCGCACGCCGGTGGTGGCACGGCGGAGAAGCTGCTGGCCACCGAGCTGCCACGGGTGTTCCACAGCGGCTGGGCCGTGGTGCTCGACGGCACTCCCGGCCGCGCCGGAGAGGTCCGGGCGGCATCGGAGGCGGCGCCGGCGTTCGAGGGGATGGAGCTGCCGTGGATGCCGCTGCCGGCTCCGCGGCTGCTGCCCAGCGACGACGACTGGCTGCCCGAGCGCTGGCAGGAGATGGCGATCGAGATGATGGCGACGCCCTTCGGCGGCGAGGAGCGGGCGGTCGTCGTCGGGCGGTCCGGTGGGCCGGCGTTCCGCCGGTCCGAGCTCCTGCGGCTGGTGCACCTCACGGGCATCGCCTCCACCGTCGCGCACCTGCCGCCGGCCTGAGGCCCGCGCCGACCGTCGGTCCGAGCCGCGCGGGCAGGCTCCGAGCGGGCCGGGGCGGGAGACGAGCCGGCAGGGTCGGCGGTGCCCGGAAACCGTCGGTGGTCGAACATACGATCGAACTGTGCCTGACGTCGCCCCCCGTTCCGATCCGCCTGCACCTGCGCCGCCCGTCGGGTGGGCGACCGGGCCGCTCGGTGCCGTGCAGGCGGCGGACCGGGAGATCGGTCGCCAGACGGCTCTCCGTGCCCGGGCGGTCGCCGAGTTCGCCGGGACCAGGCCCGCCTCGGCCGACCGCCCGGCCGGCACCCCGGGCGCCATGAGCGCCGAGCGCCGGGCCGCCCGGCCGGAGGTGCTCGCCGAGGTCAGCGAGTGGGCCGCGCAGGAGCTGGCGGTGGCCCTGTCCCTCACCACGACCGCGGCGGAGAACCTGCTGGAGCGCTCCCTCACGCTGGTGCACCGGCTCCCCCGCACCCTGGGGGCCCTCGAGTGCGGGCTGATCCACGGCGGCCACCTGTGGTCGCTCCTCGATCGGGTCGCCGCGATCACCGACGCCGCGGTCCGCGCCCGGGTGGAGGCCGAGGTCCTCGACTGGGCAGCCGGCCGTCAGGTCACCACGCCGGCCCAACTGGGCGCGAAGGTGCGGCGAACGGTGCTCCGCCTCGGCGCGCGGGCAGCGGCGCAACGGCTGGTGGCGGCCGTGCGCGAGCGGGGCGTCGCCGTCCGGGCCGACCGCCGCGACGGCATGGCGGTGTTCGACGCGCTGCTGACCGTCCCGGAGGCGCAGGCCCTGCTCGACGTGCTGGGGCAGTACGCCGATGCGGTGGACGACCCGCTCGACACCCGCACCCGGAGCCAGCGGATGGCCGACTGTCTCCTCGACCTGGTGCTGCGGCCCGACGAGCACGCAGGCCCTCCGGTGCAGGCGCGGCTCACCGTCGTCGCCGGGGTACGCACCCTGGCCGGCGGTGACGAGCCGGGCGAGATCGGCGGCGAACCCGTACCCGCCGAGCTGGTGCGGGCGCTGGCCCGGGCCCTCGGTCTGCTGCCCGGGGTGCCCGCTGCCCCGGCCGCCCTGTCTCTCGCCGGGAACGACCTGTGGCCGGACGAGCCGCCCGCCGAGGCGCGGGCCGACGTACTGCGGGCGGCCGACGAACGCTGGTGGGCCGAGATCGAGGCGCGGGCCCTCCGCGGTGAATGGGGCGGAGCGGACGATCCCCCGCCGGACGAGCTGGAACGGTGGTGGGCTCTCACGGCCGACGCACCGGCCGACACAGGTGACGACACCGGATGGGACGACCCGTCCACGGCCGCCGCCCCTGACGAGGCCGGGTCCGGCGGAACCGGCTCGGGCGAGGCCAGGCGAGGTGAGGCCGGGCGGGGCGACGCCCAGCCGGCGCAGCACCCCGTCGCCACTCCGCCGACCCGCACCACCGGAGCCTGGGCGCGGGCCGACCGGGCGGTGGACGACGCAGGCGCACTGCTGCTGGAGCTGCGACGCGCGACGACGCGCGCCGGCCGGGCGGTCGCCGACGCGGTCCGCGCGGACGCGTACGACGAGGACGGATGGCGGAACGGCCCGGCCGGGCGGCTGACCACGGCGACGGACACCCTCCAGGCCCTGACCGGTGCCACCGTCGAGCAGCGGGACGCTCTCGGGGCACTGCTCGACGCGTCA
Source organism: Blastococcus sp. (assembly GCA_042090795.1). GTDB lineage: Bacteria > Actinomycetota > Actinomycetes > Mycobacteriales > Geodermatophilaceae > Blastococcus. Next base: position 63,645 of record JBELIQ010000011.1, read on the forward strand.
GCGGGCGGCGGACTGCTCGACCGGCCACGCATCGCCGTCGTCGACGAGCTCACCGGCGCGCTGCTGGCCCTCACCGACAGCGACGAGCTGCGCCGGCACGCCACGTGCGGCGCCCGCGCCTGCCGTCGGGACCCGGGGCGCTGCGACCACGACCTCACCGATCGCCCCGGCCTCGGTGCGCCCGCGGCGAGCGACGGCTACCGACCGGGTGCTGCCCTCGATCGATTCGTCCGCGCCCGCGACCGACGCTGCCGGTTCCCTGGCTGCCGGCGGCGGGTGCCGATGGGCGGCGAGCTCGACCACGACCGCCCGTGGCCGGAGGGGCCGACCAGCGCCGGCGGCCTCGTCGGCTACTGCACCGGGCACCACCGCGGCAAGCATCAGGCCCCCGGATGGCAGCACCACCTGGCGGAGGACGGAACGCTCACCGTCACCACACCGACCGGCCTGGTCGCGTCCACCGATCCCCCACCGTTCTGAGGAGCAGATCCCGGTCACGCCGTCACGCCGTCACGCAGACGCGCAGGCGACCGCTCCCCGAACCTCGGCGACTCCGCCGGGCCGACGACCGGTGGCGAACCTCGGCGACGCCGCCGGCCGGCTCACTCCTCGGCCGGAGTGCTCCCGTCACCGATGGTGGCGACCTCGCGGGCGGCGTCCGGGCCGTCCTCGAGCAGCACCCGGAAACCGTCGTCGTCGAGAACGGGTGCCTTGACCTGCACCGCCTTGTCGTACTTGCTGCCGGGGTCCGCGCCGACGACGACGAAGCCGGTCTTCTTCGACACCGAGCCGGTGACCTTGCCGCCGCGCTGCTGGATCGCCGCCGTCGCCTCGTCGCGGCTGTAGTCGCGGAGCGAGCCGGTGACGACGACGGTGACGCCGGTCAGCGGACCGGGGCCGGCGTCCTCGCCCTCGTCCGCCATCCGCACACCCGCCGAGCGCCACTTCTCGACCAGTTCGCGGTGCCAGTCGACCTCGAACCAGTCGCGGATCGACGTCGCGATCGTCGGACCGACCCCGTCGGCCGCGGCCAGCTCCTCCTCGGACGCCTCGACGATGCGGTCCAGCGAGCGGAAGTCACGGGCCAGCGCCTGGGCGGCGGTCGGCCCGACGTGCCGGATGGAGAGCGCCACCAGTACGCGCCAGAGCGGGACGTCCTTGCGGCTCTGCAGGTTCGTCAGGAGCTTCGCGCCGTTGGCGCTCAGGGTGCCGTCCTTCTTCGTGAAGAACGACGAGCGCTGCAACTGCTCGGCGTCGAGGAAGAAGACGTCGCCCTCGTCCTGGAGGAGGTGGCTCTGCAACAGCGCGGTCGCCGCCTCGTAGCCGAGGTTCTCGATGTCGAAGGCACCGCGGCCGGCGACGTGGAACACCCGCTCCCGCAGCTGCGCGGGGCACGACCGGGAGTTGGGGCAGCGGATGTCGGCGTCGCCCTCCTTCTCCGGCCGGAGCTCGGTGCCGCACTCCGGGCAGTGCGAGGGCATGACGAACTCGACCTCGGAACCGTCCCGGGCAGCGACCACCGGGCCGAGCACCTCGGGGATGACGTCACCGGCCTTGCGGATCACGACGGTGTCGCCGATCAGCACCCCCTTGCGCTTCACCTCCGAGGCGTTGTGCAAGGTGGCCATCTGCACCGTCGAACCGGCGACCTTCACCGGCTCCATGTACGCGAACGGCGTGACCCGGCCGGTGCGCCCGACGTTGACCTTGATGTCCAGGAGCGTGGTGGTGGCCTCCTCCGGCGGGTACTTGAACGCGATCGCCCAGCGCGGGGCCCGCGAGGTCGACCCGAGCCGCCGCTGCAGGGCGTACTGGTCCACCTTCACGACGACCCCGTCGATCTCGTGCTCGACCGAGTGCCGCTGCTCCCGCGTCCGCTCGATGTAGGCCCACACGGCCTCGAGGTCGTCCACCACCTCGTACCGGTCGCTCACCGGCAGTCCCAGCTCGCGCAGGCGGTCGTAGGCGGCGGACTGCCGGTCGACGTCGAAACCGCGGTGCGCGCCGACACCGTGCACCACGAGGCGCAGCGGGCGGGACGCGGTGACCTTCGGGTCCTTCTGCCGGAGCGATCCCGCCGCGGCGTTGCGCGGGTTGGCGAAGGGCGCCTTGCCCGCCTCGACCAGACCGGCGTTGACGTCGGCGAAGCCGGCCACCGGGAAGTAGATCTCGCCCCGGACCTCGAGCAGCGTGGGCACGTCGGCACCGGTCAGCTGCTGGGGGACGTTGGCCATGGTGCGGACATTGGCGGTGACGTCCTCCCCCGTCGTCCCGTCGCCCCGGGTCGCGGCCCGGACCAGGCGGCCCCGCTCGTAGACGATGGCGACGGCGACCCCGTCGACCTTGAGCTCGCACAGGTAGCTGGCACCGGCCGCGCCCTCGCGCTCGACCCGCGCGGCCCAGGCCGACAGCTCGTCGCTGCTGAACGCGTTGTCCAGGCTCTGCATCCGCTCCAGGTGCTGGACCGGCGCGAACGTCGCGGTGAACCCGCCGTTGACCTTCTGGCTGGGCGAGTCGGGAGTGACCAGCGCCGGGTGCGCGGCCTCGAGCGCCCCGAGCTCGCCCATCAGCTCGTCGTACCGACCGTCGCTGACCAGCGGCTCGTCGCGCACGTAGTAGGCGAAGGCGTACCGGTCCAGTTCCTCCGAGAGGTCGCGGTGCCGGGTGCGCGCGTCGTCGGGGACCTCGGTGAGGTCCTCCCGGTCGGTCGCGGCCTCGACGACCGGTTCGTCCAGCGCGGCGGGGTCGGTGCTCACGCGGAGACGTTATCCGGCAGGTACGACGGCGAACCGGTCCTCACCCGGTCGGGGTCCGCTCCGGCTCGGACGGGACGACGTCGGGGTCGGCGGGCGGCCGCGGCGGCCGCGCGTCCCAGCCGGCGTTGAGCAGGCTGGCCCCGCAGAGCACGAGCAGCGACCAGAACTGCCAGCCGTCGAGGTGCTCGCGCCAGGAGAACAGGCCCCACAGGAGCAGCGCGTACGCCACCACACCGGCCGCGTTCAACGCACGGAACCAGCCCGGGCGTCGACGGGCCAGCGCCTGGTACCGCTCCAGGGGCCTCCCCTTCCCCTGCCGGGGGAGGAAGTCACCGCGCATCGACGCGCGGAAGCCCCCGAGCGCGCCTGCCCCCTCGATCCGCTGTCCGCCGCTCGCCGACCCACCCGCCAGGAGCGCCGGCACCTGGGCCGGCAGCCCCAGCGCCGCGACGGCCTGATCGGCGATGTCGCGCGGGGACCCGACGGCGGCGTGCAGCCGGGCGACCACGTCCTCGGGGCGCAGCGCGGCCTCGGCCAGCGGCCGTGGATCGGCGGCAGCGATGCCCCACCGGTGGCGGGCGACCTCCGTGCGCCCCCGGAAGAGCACGTACTCCAGGTCGGCGTGGGTCTGCCGCAGCACCAGCGCGACCGTGCCCCTCCCCAGCGGTGCCGACAGCTCGGCCAGCCGCACCGTGGAGTCCGGGGCGTCGTCGGCGACGACCGCCGTCCACTCACCGCTCGCGACCACGGTGGCGCCGTGGTTCGACATCGCGATCGCCTCGCGCACCCGGTGCTCCGGAGCCCGGAGGAGCAGCAGCCCGGCGGGCTCGTCGACGTCGTCGTCGTCCACCTGCAGCTCGGCCGGCACCGCGGCCCGGATCAGGGCGAGGGCCTCCTCGCCGTCCCGCCAGTCCGACTCGGACAGCGGCAGGCTGAACCCGTCCCGCCCGAGGAGCAGGTACTCCCCCGGACCCTGGCGGACCAGCCCGACCGCGTCGGCCCAGCGCACGGTGATCGGCCCCTGGTCGAGCACCACGCTGACGCCGGCGTCACCGACGACCAGGGTGGCCCCCTTCGGCACGCCGGTGAGCCTGCGCCGCTGGAAGACCCGGCCGCGCACCGCCTCCGCCGACCACATCGGCACCTGGGTGAGCCCGGGTGGGGCCGGGTCCAGGGCCTGGGGGACGGCGAGGAGGGCGCCGTCGCGGAGCCGGCCCGCCGTCTCCCGGATCCCCGCCGTGGTGAGCGCGGCGACCTCCCGGCGCAGGTCCCCCGCGGCGTAGACCGGCACGCCCGTCACCCGGGCCACGGCGTGGGAGACCACCTCGTCGATCCGGTCCCCGGGATCGTCGAGCTCGGAGGCGAGGACCGCGCGCTCGGCATCGAGCTCCTCAGCGGTGGGCCCCTCGCCGGCCAGCCGCTCCACCTCGCGCCAGAGCACGGCGGCCACGAGGTCCTCCTGCCCCGGCCGCACGTCGGTGACGACGACGCCGAAGCGGGTCTCCGCATCGAGGGCGAACCGGTCGGCCACCACCGCGTACGCGACTCCGCGGCGGTGGCGCAACTCGTCCTCGAGCCGGCGGCGCAGCAGCTCGAGCGTCATCGAGCCCGCGATCCCCGGCGGCAGCTCCGCACTCAGCGCGACCGCCCCCTCCACCGGCGTCTCCAGCCATCCCGGCGTCGACACCTCCCTGCGCTCCAGCGGGCGCCGGAGCGGGGGTACCCCGTCGGCCAGCGGCAGCGCCAGCCCCTCGGGCACGGGACCGCTCAGCCAGAGCGCCGCGTTCTGCCGGGTGAACCAGGTGCGCACCCAGGCCTGCACGTCCTCCCCCGTCAGCGACCGGATGGCCGGTTCGCGCACACCCCCGAGCCCCGGACCCACCGGCCCGTACCGCTCGGTGAGCAGGATCCCGACCGCCGGAGGCGCCGCCGCGGCCCCCTCGGTCCGGAGCACGTCGGCCTCCACGCGCAGCCGGTCGACCGGGAGCTCGCCCAGGGCCAGGCAGACGCGGGTCAGGAAGTCCCGGACCTGGTCCGGTGTCCCGGAGGCGGTGAACTCCGTCCGGTCCAGGTCGACCGAGGCGTTCGAGTCGTACGCCGTCCGCCCCACCGCACTCATCACCAGGTGCTCGACGAGATGGGTGAGCCCGCCCCGGACGAAGGTCTCGTCGGCCCGGCCGACGCCGAACACGAGTCCGACGGTGGTGGGCGCCGGCCCCTCCGCCAGGAAGGCCGGGATCCCGTCGATCAGCGTCTCGCGCACCGGCGAAGGGTAGGGCCGCCGCCGCCCCGCAGCGCGGACCACCGCACGTGTCGCGGCCTCACTCCGGCTGCAGGTACCTCGCGGCCTCGGCCAGGTGGGCCATCGCCGTGCGGGCGTAGCCGGGCGTGGCACCGGCGAGACCGCAGGACGGCGTGAGGGTGACCGCATCGGGCAGCTGCTCGGCGCGGAAGCCGAGCTCCCGCCACCAGCCCTGCACCCGCGAGGCGGTCGCCTTGGCGGTCGGCAGCGTCGCGTCGGTACCCGGGATGACACCGGCCAGCAGGTGGACGCCGGCGTCGACGGCCTCCCCCACGGCGTCGAGGTCCTGCACCAGCGAGAGGTCGAAGGACAGCCCGGCCGCACCGGCGGCGCGGAACAGCGTCAGCGGCATCCGCGGCGCACAGCAGTGCACGACCACCGGCACCGGCACGGCCGCCAGGACCGCCCGCAGCTCCTGCTCGACGGCCTCGGCGGGAACGGCTGGCAGGCGCCCGAACCCGGTCGCCGTGGGCAGCCCGCCCTGCAGCGCCGCCGGCACGCTCGGCTCGTCCAGTTGCACCACGATGCGGGCGCCCGGCAGCCGCGCGCCGACCGCGGCCACGTGCGCCCGCAGCCCCTCGGTGAGCGACTGCGCCAGGTCGCGCCGCGCGCCCGGATCGACGACGGCCCGCTCCCCGCGGGTGCGCTCCAGGGAGGCGGCCATCGTCCAGGGGCCGGCGACCTGCAGCTTGAACGGCCCCGCGTAGCCCTCGGCCTGCTCGTGCAGCGCGTCGAGGTCCCGTGCCAGGAACTCCTGGGCGCGTCGCTGGTCCACGCCGGAGCGCGGCACGAGCCGCCAGCCGGCCGGCGTGAGGTCCACGGCGAGGTCGACGAGCAGGCTCGCGGTCCGCCCGATCATGTCCGCACCCGCGCCGCGGCCGGGCAGCTCGGGAAGGTGCGGCATCCCGGGCAGCTCGCCGAGGACCAGGCGCTGCGCCTCGGCCGGGTCGGTCCCCGGGAGGGACCCGACGCCCGTGGCCGGACCCCACGTCGGACCCGGGTGGGCCGCGCCGTCGGACCCGCCCGGCAGGTCGGCAGGGTCGAGGGGGGTGGTCACAGGGGCGACGGTAGCCGTCCCCCAGCGGGCCGGGTGAGGGCCGTCTCAGCAGGAGAGCCGCTCCGCCGTGGGCACCGCCCCACCGGGAGGCGGGCTCACCGGTGACGTCGCGGCCAGATGGGCGGAGAGCGCGTCGGTGCCGGTGGTGGACGAGGCGAGGTCCGCCCCGCCGGCGAAGGAGGTGTACCCGTCGCCGCCCTCGCGCAGGTAGGCGGTCATGGCGACGCGGTAGCTGCCGGCCGGATCGACGCGGGCCCCGGCGAGGACCAGCGAGCACGGGTCCACCCGGTCACCGGCCGGCCGCGCCGGGTCGTAGCGGTACGCGAGCCCCTGGGACGTGCTCAGCAGGAGAGCCGGCGAACCGGTGAACTGCTGCTCCAGGGCCGCCCGGATGTCGGCGCCGGTCACCGTGACGACCTCCACCGGGAACCGCATCGGCATGGTGCGGAACACCTCCCGCTGGGTCACCACGCCCTCGGGATCCCCCGGAGCGCTGCTGCCGCGCACGAGGTCGCTGCGCAGCATCCCGTGGTTCATGAAGGCCAGCACCGGGTCGCCGAACTCCGGCCCCCGCACGGCGGCGAGGAGCGCATCGGCCACCAGGACGCCCAACGGGGAGTCCGGCTGCCGCGCCTCCCGCACGTCGTCGACGAGCGTGGCCACCGGCCGGTTCCCGCCGGCCTCTCCCCGCTGCACCCAGTCGTCGACGATCGCGGCGATCCGCTCGTCCTCCGCCTTCCGGGTGACCGGCACCGCGGCCACCGTCACCGACGCCCGGTCGACGTCGCCGTCCGGGCGCACCACGAAGCGCAGGTCGGTGAGGGAGCGGCCGGAGGTCAGCGCCTGGGTGACCGGGCGCAGCTGCCCGTCCGGGTCGGGCAGCAGGCAGGTGTACGGGCTGTGGGTGTGCCCGCCGACGACGGCGTCCACGGCCGGCGACAGCGCCGCGTTGAGCCGCCCCATGGGGCTGTCCACCAGATCCCCCGCGCAGGAGTCCAGCCGCCCGCCCGGTCCCTGCCGGCCACCCTCGTGCGCGAGCAGCACGATCGCCTCGACGCCTCGTTCCTGGAGCTCGGAGGCGTACCTGTTCGCCGCCTCCACGGGCTCCTCGACGACGAGGCCGGACATGCCCGAGGGCCGCACGAACAGCTCGGTGTCGGTGGTGACGACGCCGATGAGCCCGATCCGTGCGCCGGTGCTGGTCCGCACGATCTCGTACGGCGGCAGCGCCGGCTCGCCGCTCTCGCGGTCGACGACGTTGGCCGCCAGGTATGGGAAGCCGGCGCCCTCGAACCGCTCCCCCGTGCTGTCGCGGAAGCAGGTTCCGCCGACGGTGCCGACGTCGTCGCACGCGCCGACGTCGTCGAGGTAGGTGCCGTCGGTCGCACCGGAGAGCCGGAACAGCTCGGCCTGGCCGCTGTCGAACTCGTGATTGCCGGCTGCGGACGCGACCAGGCCCAGTGCGTCCAGGACCTCGATGGTCGGCTCGTCCGCGAACGTCGCCGACGCCCAGGTCGAGGCGCCGACGAGGTCACCGGCGGCGACGAGCAGGCTGTCCTCCTCCGGTCCCCCGAAGTCGGTCCGCACCCGCTCGACCGTGGCCGCGAGGTGCGCCGCTCCACCGAGCACGGCGGTGCCGTCGTCAGGAGTGCCCGGCAGCCCGTCCGGGCCGGGGCCGTCGTCCACGACGGCGACGGCCTCGTCGTCGGGCGGCGGCGCGATCCGGCCGTGCAGGTCGTTGATCGCCAGGATCTGCACCGGGGTGGCCACCGGATCGCGCGGCGCAGCCGCCTCCACGATCGGGTCCTCGTGCACCGAGGTCTGCCCGCCCGTGCACGCGGCAGCGGTCAGCGCCAACGTGACCAGGCACGCCCCGGCCACTGCGCGGCAACTGCGCACCCTCGTCCCCCCGGCCCCCGTCGGTCGTCCAGCCGACCACGGGACGGGCGGCAGCACGAGCCGGACGCATACCCGTCCACCATCGAATGACGCGCGGAACCGGAGATCCGGTTCAGCCGGCGGACGTCACCGCGGCCTGGCCGACGACCCGGTCCCCGCGGTGCGGGTCCGGCTCGTACAGGACGGCGGACTGCCCGGGGGCGACACCGCGCTGGGACTGCGCCAGGGCGATGCGCAGGCCGCCGTCCCCGGCGGTGACCTCGCAGGGCACGGGGACGCCGTGCGCCCGGAGCTGCACCTCGAGGCGGGCGGGCAACGTCGGCGCGGCGCCCGTCCAGGTGGCGACGCCGGTGCGCACCTCCTCGACCGTGGCCTGCTCGGCGGTGCCGATGGTGACCGTGCGACTGACCGGCTCGATGCCCAGCACGTACCGCGGCGCCGAGTCACCGACGCGCACGCCCAGACCGCGCCGCTGGCCGATCGTGAACCCGTAGGTGCCGTCGTGCTCGCCGACCGTCCTCCCGGTTCCCGCGTCGACCACCGGTCCGGGGCGGCTGCCGAGCCGTCGGGCGAGGAAGCCCCGGGTGTCGCCGTCGGGGATGAAGCAGATGTCGTGGGAGTCGGGCTTGGTCGCCACGGCGAACCCGCGCTCGGCGGCGATCTCGCGCACCCGGTCCTTGGTCATGTCCCCCAGCGGGAACCAGGCCGCGGCCAGCTGGTCCGCGGTCAGGACCCCGAGCACGTAGGACTGGTCCTTGGCGGCATCGACCGAGCGGCGCAGCTCGCCGTCCGACAGCCGCGCGTGGTGCCCGGTGACGACGCTGTCGAAGCCCAGCGAGAGGGCCCGGTCGAGCACCGCGGAGAACTTGATCTTCTCGTTGCAGCGCAGGCACGGGTTCGGGGTGCGCCCCGCCGCGTACTCGGCCACGAAGTCGTCGACGACGTCCTCGGTGAACCGCTCGGCCAGGTCCCAGACGTAGAAGGGGATGCCCAGCTCGTCGGCCACCCGGCGCGCGTCGTGGGAGTCCTCCACGCTGCAGCACCCCCGCGAGCCGCTGCGCAGCGTCTGCCGGTTCTGCGACAGCGCCAGGTGCACACCGGTGACGTCGTGGCCCGCGTCGACGGCCAGTGCGGCGGCGACGGCGGAGTCGACCCCGCCGCTCATCGCGGCGAGCACCCTCATCGCTGCGCCCCCGCCCGGCTCCGCGGTCGCTCCGCTCCTCGCCCGCCGGCGCTCACTGCGATGCTCACTTCCTGACGCCTCGGCCCAGTCCCGCCCGGCGGGCCCGCTCCACGACCGGACCGATGACCTCGAGGACGGCGTCGACGTCGGCGTCGGTCGAGGTGTGCCCGAGGCTGAACCGCAGGGAGCTGCGGGCGCGCTCGCCGTCGGCGCCCACCGCCAGCAGCACGTGGCTGGGACGGGCCACGCCGGCGCTGCACGCCGAGCCCGTCGAGCACTCGATACCGCGGGCGTCGAGCAGCATGAGCAGCGCGTCGCCCTCGGCGCCCGGGAAGGACAGGTGCGCGTTGCCGGGCAGCCGGCCGGGGCCACCGGCCAGCACGTCGTCCAGCGCGGGCCCGTTGAGCTGGACGTCGGGAACCTCGGCGGTCACCCCGCGGACCAGCCGGTCGCGCAGTGCGCCCACCCGCTCCGCACGCTCGACGCGGCGGGCCACCGCGGTCTCCGTCGCGACGGCGAGGCCGACGATCGCGGCGACGTCGAGGGTGCCCGAGCGCACGTCGCGCTCCTGGCCACCGCCGTGCAGCAGCGGGGTGCACTCCGCGTCGCGGCGCAGCAGCAGCACGCCCGCGCCCATCGGCCCGCCCAGCTTGTGCCCGGTCATCGTGAGGGCGTCGACCCCGCACGCACCGAAGTCGACCGGCACCTGCCCGACGGCCTGGACGGCGTCGGTGTGCAGCGGGACGCCGACGGCGTGCGCGGTCGCGGCGAGCGCGGCGATGTCGCTGACCGTGCCGATCTCGTTGTTCGCCCACATGACGCTGGCCACCGCGACGTCCCGGCCGTCCCCGAGGGCCTCGGCCAGCGCCTCGGGCCGGATCCGGCCGCTGGGCTCCACCGGCAGCCAGGTCACCTCGGCGCCGTCGTGCTTGACCAGCCACTCGACGCTGTCCAGCACGGCATGGTGCTCGGCCGGGCTGACCACCAACCGGCGGCGCCGGGTGTCGGCCGCCCGCCGAGCCCAGAACAGGCCCTTGACCGCGAGGTTGTCGCTCTCGGTGCCACCGCCGGTGAAGAGCACTTCCGACGGCCGGGCACCGAGCGCGTCGGCGAGCCGCTCGCGCGACTGCTCGGCCACCCGGCGGGCGGCCCGGCCGCTGGCGTGCAACGACGAGGCGTTGCCGACCCGCGCCAGCTGCCCGGTCATCGCCGCCAGCACCTCGGGCAGCATCGGCGTCGTCGCCGCATGGTCCAGATACGTCATGTCGCCGCCAGGGTAGTCGCGGGCGCCGGGGCCGCCTGGCCCGGCGGGACGGTGCGCCCGGCCACCCGGACGCCGAGCAGGGCGGGGACCGAGAGCACGGCCACCGCGGCGAGCACCGCCGGCAGGAGCGCACCGTCGCCGTTCGCCGCCCCTGCCACGAGCACGCCCGAGAGGCCGACGCACAGGGCCGATGCGGTGACGTCCGAGATCTGGAAGGCCGCAGAGTTGGCGCCGCGGTCGGCCTCCGGGGACTGGTCCAGCAGCAGCACGCCGACGCTGGGCATCCCGAGCCCCATGCCGACCCCGGCCACTGCCCAGGTGAGGTACGCGGGCCAGCCCCCCAGGGCGGGCACCGCGGTCGTGGCGGTGGCGAGCAGTCCCGCGGTCAGCACGAGGAAACCGACGCGCAGCACCCGCTGCCGCGGCACGTCCGGCCGGCGGCCCTGCAGCTGGGCGGCGGCCACCCAGCCCACGGCTCCGGCGGTCAGCGGCAGGCCCGCGGTGGCGGCGCTCCACCCGTGCTGCTCGGTCAGGACGAACGGGAGCAGCGCGTCCATGCCGAAGAACGCACCGGCCAGCAGACCGCGGCACGCGATGACCGCCGGGATCCCCGGGCGGGCCCGGACGGTGCCGCGGGGCAGCAGCCGGCGCAGGCCCGCGGCCAGAGCTGCGACCCCGGCGAGGGCGAGGAGGACGGCGGGCAGATCGAGGCGCTGGGCGGCGTACTGCAACCCGGCGATGCCGGCACCGGCCAGCACCGCCCAGGGCGCGTTGCTGCGGCGGCCCCGGGTGCCGGGCTGTCGCTCGGGCGCCTCATCGGCGCCGGCGCTCAGCAGCAGGACCAGACCGGCTGCGACCAGGGGCAGCAGCAGCAGGAACACCCCGCGCCAGCCCAGGTGGGTGGTCACCAGCCCGGCGGCGAGCGGCCCGATCAGGGCGGGCAGCACCCAGGCGGCCGCGAAGGCGCCGAACAACCGGGGCCTCAGCTTCGAGGAGTACCCCTGCCCGGCGATCACGTACAGCAGCACGATGACGACGCCGGCACCCAGGCCCTGCACCGCCCGGCCGAGCACGAGCACGGCCATGTGCTGGGCGATCCCGGCGATCAGCAGGCCCGTGGCGAAGACGACCACGCCGGCGAGCACGCCGGGCCGGGGGGACCGCCGGTCACCGACCTCTCCCCCGACGACCATGCCGACGACGGAGGTGATCAGGAAGGCGCTGAAGGGCCACGCGTACCAGGCGATGCCGTCGAGCTCGCCGACGGCGCTGGGCATCGCCGTCCCCACGGCCATCGCCTCGAAGGCGACCAGCGTGACGAGGGTGAGGAGGCCGATCGTGGTGCGACGGTGGCCGGCGTCCCAGATGCCCGGCTGCGCAGTCCCCTCCACGAACGGCGACAACCACGCGCCGCCGTCCCTGCTTCCCGCCACCGGCGATGGCATTGCTCCCGAGCCCGGACAGACGTCGAGCGCCGGCCCCCTGGACGGGGACCGGCGCTCGGCGGGTGGTGCTGTGCGACTGCTACTTGCGGGCGTTGATCTGCTCGGTCGCCTGCGGGACGACCGTGTTCAGGTCACCGATGACACCGAAGTCGGCGAGCTCGAAGATCGGCGCCTCCGGGTCCTTGTTGATGGCGACGATCGTCTTCGACGTCTGCATGCCGGCGCGGTGCTGGATCGCACCGGAGATGCCGACGGCGACGTAGAGGTTCGGCGAGACGGTCTTGCCGGTCTGCCCGACCTGGAAGGTGTGCGGGTAGAAGCCGGAGTCGACCGCGGCGCGCGAGGCGCCGACGGCGGCACCCAGCGAGTCGGCCAGGCCCTCGATGACCGAGAAGTTCTCGGCGCTGGCCACACCACGCCCACCGGAGACCACGATCGCGGCCTCGGCGAGCTCGGGGCGGCTGCTCTTCTGCTCGACGACCCGGTCGGTGACCTTGGCCTGCTTGGCGGCGTCGGAGACCGACACGGACACGGCCTCCTCGGTGCCCGCACCGGCGGCCGGCTCGGGGGTGACCGAGTTGCCGCGCAGCGTGTAGATCGGGGTGCCGGCGGCGACCTTGGAGTGGACGATCACCGAGCCGGCGAACGCGACCTGGGTCGCGGTGCCGTCGGCGGTGATCTCCGTGACGTCGGTCAGGAAACCGCTGCCGATCTTGATCGCCAGCCGGGCAGCGATCTCCTTGCCCTCGGGCGAGGAGGGGATGACGACCGCGGCGGGCGACTTCTCCTGCACCAGCTGGGCCAGCACCTCGGCCTTGGGAGCGACGAGGAACTCGTCGATCTCGGGGGCCTCGGCGACGTAGACGACAGCTGCGCCGTACTCGGCCAGCGCGTCCTTCACGCCCGCGGCGGCGCCGGGGGCGGCGATGACGACCGCGGACGGCTCACCGAGCGCACGCGCAGCGGTCAGCGCCTCGAGGGTCGTCTTGCGGACACCTTCACCGGCCGGGTTGAGCTCGGCCAGGACCAGGACCTCTGCCATAACTAGTTCTCCTCTGCAATCGGTCTGTGGAACCGGGCCTTGCTCAGACGATCTTCTGGCCGGCGAGGAAGTCGACGAACTTCTCCGCGCCGTCGCCCTCGTCGGTCACCTTGACGCCCTCGCCCTTCGGCGGGCGCCCGGAGAAGTCGAGGACCTGGGTGGTGGCGTTGGCCTGGCCGACGGCCGAGGCGTCGACGCCGAGGTCGGCGAGCGTCTTGGTCTCGACCGGCTTCTTCTTGGCGGCCATGATCCCCTTGAACGAGGGGTAGCGCGGCTCGTTGATCGTGTCCCACGTGGAGACGATCGCCGGCATCGGCGCCTCGACGGCCCAGTAGCCGCCGTCGGTCTGCCGCTCGATGCGGGCCATGCCCCCGTCGACGGTGAGCTTGCGGGCGCCCGAGAGCTGCGGGAGGCCCATCCGCTCGGCCAGCAGCGCCGGCATGACGCTCATCTGGCTGTCGGTCGCCTCGGCCCCGCAGATGACCAGGTCGAACTCGAGCTGACCCAGCGCAGCGGCCAGGACGGCGCTGATCTGGACGGCGTCGGAGCCCTTGATGGCCTCGTCGGAGACGTGGACCGCCTTGTCGGCGCCCATCGAGAGGGCCTTGCGGATGGCGTCGGTGGCGCTGTCCGGGCCGACCGTCAGGACGGTGACCTCGCCGCCGTGCGCCTCCTTGACCACGAGCGCCTCTTCGATGGCGTACTCGTCGATCTCGTTCACGACGTTGTCGGCGGCGGCGCGCTCGACGGTGTTGTCCGCCGCGTCCATCTTGCGCTCGCTACCTGAATCGGGGACCTGCTTGACCAGAACGACGATGTTCACGCCAGACCTACCTCCGGGACGGGGTCATGGGGCGCGGGCAGATGGCCCGCCCAGCTCCGACTCCCGAGGTTACCGCCCGGTTAAGGTCCTCACGAAAGAGGGCCCGGTGAGCCACGTCACCCCGCGGGCTCCCACGCCCCGGTCGCTGCGAACCCGCGCAGCGTGCGGGCGTGCGGAGCGAGGTCCAGGCCCTGGTCCGCGACCCACTCGTCGGAGTAGTAGGTGCGGGCGTAGCGCTCGCCCCCGTCGCACAGCAGGGTGACGACGCTGCCGGTGCGCCCCGCCGCCAGCATCTCGGCCACCAGGCCGAAGGCGCCCCAGAGGTTGGTGCCGGTGGAGCCGCCGGCCCGCCGCCCGGTCACCTCGGCCAGGTGCCGCATCGCCGCCAGCGAGGCGGCGTCGGGTACGCCGACCATCCGGTCGACGATGGTCGGCACGAAGGAGGGCTCCACCCGGGGCCGGCCGATGCCTTCGATCCGGGACGGCACCCCGGTGGTGGTGTCCGGGTTCCCGCTGGCGTAGCCGGGGAGGAACGCGGAGTTCTCCGGGTCGACGACGGCCAGTCGGGTGGGGTGCCTGCGGTAGCGCAGGTAGCGGCCGATGGTGGCGCTCGTCCCGCCCGTGCCGGCGCCCACGACCACCCACTCCGGGATCGGGTGCCGTTCCTCGGAGAGCTGGTCGAAGATCGACTCGGCGATGTTGTTGTTGCCGCGCCAGTCGGTGGCCCGCTCGGCGAAGGTGAACTGGTCGAGGTAGTGGCCACCGCACTCGGCGGCCAGGCGGCGGGCCGCCTCGTACATCTCCGGCGCCCGGTCCACGAAGGTGCAGCGCCCGCCGTGGAACTCGATGAGCGCCACCTTCTCGGCGCTGGTCGACCGGGGCATCACCGCGACGAACGGCAGGCCCAGCATCCGCGCGAAGTACGCCTCGCTCACCGCCGTCGACCCGCTGGACGCCTCCACCACGGTGCTGCCCTCGGTGATCTGACCCGAGCACAGCCCGTAGAGGAACAGCGACCGGGCAAGCCGGTGCTTGAGGCTGCCGGTGGGGTGGGTCGACTCGTCCTTGAGGTAGAGGTCGATCCCCCACGCCGGCGGCAGCGGGTAGACCAGCAGGTGCGTGTCGGCGCTGCGCCGGGCGTCGGCCTCGACCATCGCGACCGCACGGTCCACCCAGGCCCGGCCACCGGGATCGGAGCGGTCGACGACGGCGGGACCCCCGGGAGCGTTCACCCCCGCATGATCACGCATCGCCCGCCGTCAGGACGACGGGCAGGCGCATCCGCGCGGCAGGTCGCCGGCCCGGGTGGCGCGGCAGAACCGCAGCGAGATGGTGTCGTGCGCGCTCAGCGGGTGCGGGCAGTTGCCGCAGGCATCCGCCGGGACGTGCTCGACGGCGGGGGTGGTGGACGGTGCCGAAGTCATGGCGGACCTGACTGGGCCGGACAGCCGGCCCACGGTGTGCTCCTGGTCCCGGCAGCGGGTGCAGACGGCCGGTGCGCGAGGGAGGACCAGGACGCCCCCGACGCTACGCCAGGCCTGGCTCAGCGGCCGGTGAACTCCGCCTTGCCCGGTCCGCTCTCCAGGAACGAGCGCATGCCGGTCTTCTGGTCCTCGGTGTCGAACAGCTCGGCGAACAGCGCCGTCTCGAGCGTGAGCGCCTCGTCGAGGGGCAGCTCCAGGCCCTCGTCGACGGCGCGCTTGGCGGCGGCCAGGGCCAGCGGCGGCCCGGCGGCGAACTTGCGCGCCATGGCCACGGCGGTCTCGTACACCTCGGCGTCGGGGACGACGGCGTCGGCCAGGCCGATCTCCAGGGCCTCCTCGGCGCCCACGTGCCGGCCCGTGAAGACCAGGTCCTTGGCCTTGGCCGGGCCGACCAGGCGGGCCAGGCGCTGGGTTCCGCCGGCCCCGGGGATGACACCCAGCAGGATCTCGGGCTGGCCGATCTTGGCCCGTGTGCCCAGCACGCGGAAGTCCGCGCACAGGGCCAGCTCGTAGCCGCCGCCCAGGGCGTAGCCGGTGACGGCGGCGATGACCGGCTTCGGGATGCCCGCGACGGCGCGGAAGGAGTCCTGCAGCTCCCGGCCCCACTCCCGCATGCCTGCGGCGTCGAGCTGCGACATGGCCTTGATGTCGGCGCCGGCGGCGAACACCCGCTCGCCGCCGTAGAGGACGACGGCGCGCACGTCCGCGCGCTCCCCCGCCTCGGTCGCCGCGGCGCGCACCTCGAGGTGCAACTGCTCGTCGATGGCGTTCATCTTCGGGCGGTCGAGGCGGATGGTGCCCACCCCGTCGGTCACCTGCAGGGTCACGAACTCGGGCTCAGCCATGCGCGGCACCTTACTGAGCGCGGCGGGCGGTGAAGCGGCCGTCGGTCCGGGTCAGCTCCAGCGGCAGGCCGAAGGTGTCCGACAGGGTGCCGGCGGTCAGCACGTCGTCGGCGGCGCCCGAGGCGACCACCTCCCCGCCGCGCAGCAGCAGCGCATGGGTGTAGCCCGGCGGGATCTCCTCGACGTGGTGGGTGACCAGCACCTGCGCCGGGGCGTAGAGGTAGCGCGCCAGGTCCGACAGCCGGGCCACCAGGTCCTCCCGGCCGCCCAGGTCCAGGCCGGCACCCGGCTCGTCCAGCAGCAGCAGTTCGGGGTCGGGCATCAGCGCCCGGGCGATCTGGGCCCGCTTGCGCTCGCCCTCGCTCAGCGTCCCGAACGGCCGGTGCGCGAACTGGGCGACGCCCCACTGCTCCATGAGCATCCCGGCGCGGGTCAGGTCGTGGACGTCGTAGCGCTCCCGCCACCGGCCGACGACGGCGTACCCGGCGGACACGACGACGTCGCCCGTCTTCTCCGCCGGCTCGATCCGCTGGGACAGCGCCGCGCTGGTCAGCCCGATGCGCGGGCGCAGCTCGAAGACGTCGACCGCGCCGAGCGTCTCCCCCAGCAGCTGCACCTCGCCGCGGCTGGGGTGCATGAGCGCCCCGGCCAGCTGCAGCAGCGTCGTCTTGCCCGCCCCGTTGGGCCCCAGCACCACCCACCGGTGGTCGGCCTCCACGCGCCAGTCGACGCCGCGCAGCAGGTGGGTCTCGCCTCGCACGACGTCGACCCCGGTCATCCCTACGACGGCGCCGTCCGGGGCGTCTGAGCTCGTCACGACCCCATCCAACCCCACCCCGCGCACGCTCCCTGCACGCCGTCTCCCCCAAGACTTGGCACGATCGCCCGGTGACCGCATCCCCGGCCGTCGAGGTCCTGCCCGGCTCCCCCGCCCCGCTGGGCGCGCACTGGGACGGCACGGGCACGAACTTCGCCCTGTGGTCGGCCGGCGCGCACGCGGTGGAGCTGTGCCTCTTCGACCCGGACGGGACCGAGCACCGGCACCCGCTGACCGAGAGCACCCACCAGGTGTGGCACGGCCGGGTCACCGGCATCGGTCCCGGTCAGCGCTACGGCTACCGGGTGCACGGCTCCTACGACCCGGCCACCGGGCACCGGTACAACCCCGCCAAGCTGCTGCTGGACCCCTACGCCCGCGCGGTGGACGGCGGCCTGCAGCTGCACCCCTCGCTGTTCGGGCACCCGGGCGACGCCGTCGACAGCGCCGTCCCCGACGGGCAGGACTCCGCGCCGCACGTGCCCCGCGGCGTCGTCGTCCACGACACCTTCCCGTGGGACGGCGACCGCGCCCCGCGCACCTCGTGGTCGGACACCGTCATCTACGAGGTGCACGCGAAGGGCGCGACCATGCGCCACCCCGGAGTGCCGGCGCAGCTGCGCGGCACCTACGCCGGGCTGGCGCACCCGGCCTTCGTCGAGCACCTGCAGTCCCTCGGGGTGACGGCGGTGGAGCTCCTGCCGGTGCACCACTTCGTCAGCGAGCCGCACCTGCTGCGCCGCGGGCTGACCAACTACTGGGGCTACAACACCCTCGGCTTCTTCGCCCCGCACGCCGCCTACAGCTCCTCGGGCAGCGGGGGCGGGCAGGTGACCGAGTTCAAGACGATGGTCAAGGCGCTGCACGCCGCCGGCATCGAGGTGATCCTCGACGTCGTCTACAACCACACCGCCGAGGGCGACCAGACCGGCCCCACGCTGTCGCTCAAGGGCATCGACAACGCAGGCTACTACCGGCTCGATGCGCAGAACCCGGCCCGCTACACCGACTACACCGGCTGCGGGAACACCCTGGACGTCCGCCGTCCCGCGGTCCTGGGCCTGCTCATGGACTCGCTGCGCTACTGGGTCACCGAGATGCACGTCGACGGGTTCCGGTTCGACCTGGCGTCGGCACTGGCCCGCTCGATGCACGACGTCGACCGGCTGTCGGCGTTCTTCGACGTGGTGCACCAGGACCCGGTGGTCAGCCGGGTGAAGCTGATCGCCGAGCCGTGGGACGTCGGCCCCGGCGGCTACCAGGTGGGCAACTTCCCGCCGCCGTGGACGGAGTGGAACGGGAAGTACCGCGACACGGTGCGCGACGTGTGGTCCGGGGCGCACGTCGGCGTCCGCGACCTGGCCTACCGGCTCACCGGCTCCTCGGACCTCTACCGCTCCGACGGCCGCCGTCCCTTCGCCAGCATCAACTTCGTCACCGCGCACGACGGCTTCCCGATGCGCGACCTGGTCACCTACGAGCACAAGCGCAACGAGGCCAACGGCGAGGACAACCGGGACGGCGAGAGCCACAACCGGAACTGGAACTGCGGCGTCGAGGGGCCGACGGACGACCCCGGGATCACCGCGCTGCGCGGGCGGCAGGTGCGCAACCTGCTGGCGACGCTGCTGCTCTCGACCGGGGTGCCGATGCTCACCGCCGGCGACGAGCTGGGCCGCACCCAGCGAGGCAACAACAACGCCTACTGCCAGGACAACGAGCTGTCGTGGCTGGACTGGACGCAGGTCGACGAGGACCTGCGCGCGTTCGTCGCCCACGTGCTGCGGCTGCGCCGCTCCGCGCCGGTGCTGCGTCAGGAGGCCTTCTTCGAGGGCCACGAGCTGCCCGGGACCGGCGGCACCCGCGACCTCGCGTGGTTCGCCCCCGGCGGCGGGCAGCTCACGACGGCCGACTGGTTCGACACCGGCCTGCAGACCGTCGGCATGTACCTGGACGGGCGCGGCATCCGGCACCGCGACGCCCTGGGCCGGCCGGTGGTCGACGACTGCTATCTGGTGTGGCTGCACGCCGGCGCGGAGCCGCTGACCGTGCAGTTGCCCGACGCGCCCTGGGCCGACGGGTACGAACTCGTCGTCTCCACCGAGTACGCGACCGGCGCGCCACCGGAGACCGCGATCGTCGCGCCGGGCCCCGTGGAGCTGCCTGCCCGCTGCGTCTGGGTGCTCAAGGTCCTGCGCCGCCCCTGAGCCCGGCGCGGTCAGGTCCCCCTGCGGCACCGTTGAACCCCAGAAGCCCAGAACTGAGCCGGTTCTGAGTCACCCGGGTTCAACGGTCGGTCGGGTCAGGTGTCGGACAGGCGCAGCAGATGGCCGAGCTCCGGGTCGACGCTCCAGTGGCGCAGATCCTCGGCGTCCCGGACCCGCATGCGCCCGACAGCAGGATCGGCGTGCACGAGCGCTGAACCCCAGAGGCCCAGGACCGGTGCGGTCCTGGGCCTCTGGGATTCAGCGGTGTGTGACTACTCGGCCTGCTCGAAGGTGATGACGGTCCAGCCGAGGAGGAGTCGGTCGCCGTCGGAGAGCGGGTGGGCGATGCCGGGCTCGAGCTGGGTCCACTCGGTGGCCTCGGGGCCGGCGACGTGGGTTCCGTTGAGGGACCCGAGGTCGACCAGCGACACCTCGCTGCCCGCGCGCGTCAGGGCGGCGTGGGCGGAGGACAGCACGTTCTGGGTGTCCGCGATCGGCACCGGGCGGGCGGTTCCGTTGGTGACCATCTCGTGGTTGTCGGGACGGCGGCCGAGCACGAGATCGCCGTCGACGGGGACGACCAGCCCGTCGTCGAAACGCAGCACCGGGGAGTCGTCGGCGGGGGCCGCGTCGGAGTCCGGACGCCAGAACGCGGTCTGCTCCCCCGACTCGGCCGGCGCGGCGGAGCGGCTCGCACCGGCCCCGGAGCCGAAGCCCGAGTCGGACGCGGCGGTGAACGGGGACGGCGCGGCCTGGGCCGGCGCCGGCGAGGACGACGGAGCCGCGGGAGCGGCCACGTGCAGCGTCGCCCCGGAACCGGGCACGGTGCCCTCGACCAGGTCGAAGGAGACCCCCGGTGCCGGCTGCGGGCCGGACGACCCGGGACCCACGTAGAGCGTGCGGCCCATCGAGAAGGTGGCGACCGTGCCGCCGTTCACCGGGGAACCGGATACCGGCGCTCCGTCCACGGACGGCTGGCCCTTGCCGGACCACAGCGCGACGCCGGCACCGGTCCCGGCGTCGGCCAGGACGAGGGCGAAGGAGGCGCCACCGGAGGCGAGCGATCCGGCCTGGGCGGCCACGGCCGTCAGCACCTGCTCGGCCCCGGGGCCCGAGACCCCGAGGCAGGCGTGCAGAGCCGCGACGAGGGCTGGGGAGCCGGGCGCGTCGACCCACAGCATGCCGCCGTCGCGGCGGGCGACGACGGCGTCTCCGGGCAGGACTTCACAGCGGTCGGGCATGGCGGCCAGCCTAGTGATGCACAACGGGCTTCGGCGCACGGCCGCCCCCGCCACGCCGTGACCGCTCCACGTCACACCCGACAGGTGGGACGAGCGTGACGGGAGCGTCGCGAGGTGTCACCGGCGAGGCGCTCAGGCGGTCGTCACCACGCCGAGCTCGGCCGGGTCGGCCAGGTGCTCGGACTGCGGCAGGACGCGCACCGTGTAGCCGAACGCGCCGGTGCGCTCCAGCGGGACGGTGGCCGTGAACCAGTGCCGCGACCCCTCCGTCTGCTCGTGCGCCATGGGCACCGTGGTGACCTCGTGCAGCCCGTCGGCGTCGTCCACCCGGCCGTAGGCGGCCTGCACCTGGACGTCGCCCGGCTCCAGCCCCGGCAGCTCGACCTCCGCGCGCAGCGCGAGGGTCGACCCGATCTCGGGGGTGTCCCCGGCGCCGGTGGCCTCCACGTGCGCGACCCGGACGGTCGACCAGTTGTGCAGCAGGTGCGCCCGTCGCGTGGACTCCGCCCGCGCGGGGCCGTAGCCCTCCGCGGACATGACGCGGGCCGACTGCGCCGCCGGCACGTAGAGCGCCTGCACGTAGTCGCGCACCATCCGGGTGGCCAGCACCCGGGGGCCGGTCTCGCGCAGCGTGTGGCGCACCATCTCCACCCACCGGGCGGGCAGCCCCTCGCCGTCGCGCTCGTAGAACCGCGGCAGCACCTGGTTGGAGAGCAGGTCGTAGATGGCCCGCGCCTCCACCTCGTCGCGGCGGTCGGCGTCGGCGACGCCGTCGGCGGTGGGGATCGCCCAGCCGTTCTGGCCGTCGAACCACTCGTCCCACCACCCGTCGCGGATGGACAGGTTCAACCCGCCGTTGAGCGCGGACTTCATCCCCGACGTGCCGCAGGCCTCCAGCGGCCGCAGCGGGTTGTTCAGCCAGACGTCGCAGCCCCAGTACAGGTAGCGGGCCATGCCGATGTCGTAGCCCGGCAGGAAGGCGATGCGGTGCCGGATCTCGGGGTCGTCGGCGAACTCCACCATCTGCTGGATGAGCTTCTTGCCGCCGTCGTCGGCGGGGTGGCTCTTCCCGGCGATGACCAGCTGCAGGGGGCGCTCCAGGTCCAGGAGCATCGCCTTGAGCCGGGCCGGGTCGCGCAGCATCAGCGTCAGGCGCTTGTAGCTGGGCACGCGGCGGGCGAACCCGATGGTCAGCACGTCCGGGTCGAAGACGCTGTCGGTCCAGCCGACCTCGGCCTCGGTGGCGCCGCGGGACAGCGCGGTCTCCCGGACCCGACGTCGCACCTCCTCGACCAGCCGGCCGCGCAGCGTGCGCCGGATGGCCCAGAGGTCACCGGCGGCGATCTTGTCGACGCCGTCGAAGTGCACCGGGCCGTCGACGTCGACCGGGTCACCCTGGCTGGAGGTCTGGGTGCCCATGTCGACCAGCTCGCGCGCGGTCCACGTCGGCGCGTGCACGCCGTTGGTGATGGATCCGATCGGCACGTCGCTCTCGTCGAAGCCGGGCCACAGGTTGCTGAACATGCCCCGGCTCACGTGGCCGTGCAGCTCGCTCACGCCGTTGGCGCGCTGGCCCAGCCGCAGCCCCATGTGCGCCATGTTGTACTTCGCCGGGTCCTCCTCCGCGCCGAGCGCGAGGAGGTCGTGCAGCGGCACGCCGAAGCCGGCGAAGTACCGCTCGATGAGCGCCCGGGGGAACCGGTCGATGCCGGCCGGCACCGGGGTGTGGGTGGTGAACACCGTTCCCGCGCGCACCGCCTGGAGCGCCTCGGCGAAGGCCAGGCCGTGGGACTCCATCAGCTCGCGGATCCGCTCGAGGCCCTGGAACCCGGCGTGACCCTCGTTGGCGTGGAAGACCTCCGGGACCGGGGTGCCGGTGCGGGCGCAGTGGGCGCGGACCGCCCGCACGCCGCCGATGCCCAGCAGCATCTCCTGGCGCAGGCGGTGGTCCTCGTCGCCGCCGTAGAGGCGGTCGGTCACGCCCCGCTCGGCCGGCGCGTTCTCCTCGATGTCGCTGTCGAGCAGCAGCAGGGTGACGCGGCCGACCTGCGCCCGCCAGACGTGCGCGTAGAGCGTGCGCCCCTCGGGCAGCGGCACGTTGATGACGACCGCGGTGCCGTCGGGCTCGCGCAGCAGCTTGACCGGGAGGCCGTGCGGGTCCAGGGACGGGTAGTGCTCGAGCTGCCACCCGTCGGCCGACAGCCCCTGCTCGAAGTAGCCGGCGCGGTAGAGCAGCCCCACGCCGATGAGCGGGACGCCGAGATCCGAGGCGGCCTTCAGGTGGTCACCGGCGAGGATGCCCAGACCACCGGAGTACTGGGGAAGCACCTCGGTGATGCCGAACTCCGCCGAGAAGTAGGCGATGCTCGCCGGCGCCTCGGCACCCAGCGACTGGTACCAGCGCGGCGTGGCGAGGTACTCCTCCAGGTCGTCGACGGCGTCCTGCAGGCGGCGCACGAACCGGCGGTCCTTGGCCAGGGCGGCCAGCCGCTCGGCCGACACCTCGCCGAGGGCCTTGACCGGGTCACCCCCGCAGCGCTGCCAGAGATCGCTGTCCAGGGTCTCGAAGAGATCCCGGGTCTCGGGGTGCCACGACCAGCGGAGGTTCATCACCAGCTGGGAGAGCGGGAGCAGCGGCTCCGGGAGCGCGGCGCGGACGGTGAAACGACGGAGGGCTCGCACGCGGACGAGACTAGCCAGCCTGAGCGGTACCGCCAGGGGTGCGCGGGACATCTCTGGGCGCCCCCGTCCCATCCTCCCCACGCCGTGCACTCCCCCGGCCCCACCCCGTCTCCCCCGCCGTGTCCCCCCACTCCCCACCCGGACGAGTGCTTGCCGAGGTGCCCGGGCCGCACTACCTCGATAGCGTGGCGGCAATGAATGGCCGCGCTGACCTCCGCCTCGGCATCACCGATGTCGCCCCCGTCGTCTCCTGCGGGTCCTTCTCGGCCCGCGCCGTCGTCGGCGAGCACCTGCCGATCACCGCCACCGTCTTCCGCGAGGGCCACGACGCGGTCGCCGCGAACGTCGTCTGGACCGCACCGGGTGACGACGACGCGACGGCCCCCTTCGTGCGCATGGCGAAGCTCCCGCCGGAGCCCGACCGCTGGATCGCCACCGTGGTCCCCGACCGCGAGGGTCCCTGGACCCTCCGCGTCGAGGCGTGGAGCGACCCGCTGGCCACCTGGCGGCACGCCGTCGAGGTGAAGATCGAGGCAGGTCAGGGCTCCGAGGACCTGGCCAACGACCTGGAGGAGGGCGCCCGACTCCTCGACCGGGTCGCCGCGGACGCCGGCGCCGACTGGCGCGACCGGATCGTCGCCGCGGCCGCCGCGCTGCGCGACGACTCCCAGGAGCTCACCGTCCGGGTGGCTCCCGCGCTGGCCTCGGGCCTGCAGCGGTACCTCTCCGAGCACCCGGTCCGCGAGCTGGTCACCCGCACGGAGCCCTACGAGGTGTGGGTCGACCGGCCGCGGGCCCTGTACGGCTCCTGGTACGAGTTCTTCCCGCGCTCGGAGGGCCCCGTCGTCGGCGGCGTCCCCACCCACGGCACGTTCACCACCGCCGCCGACCGCCTGCCGGCGGTCGCGGACATGGGCTTCGACGTGGTCTACCTGCCGCCGATCCATCCCATCGGCACCGTCAACCGCAAGGGTCCGAACACCGCCCAGTTCCCCGGCGGCAACCCGCACGAGATCGCGCCGGACGACGTCGGCTCGCCGTGGGCCATCGGCAGCGCCGAGGGCGGCCACGACGCGGTGCACCCGCAGCTGGGCACGATGGAGGACTTCCGGGCCTTCGTGGACCGCACCCGCGAGCTCGGCATGGAGGTCGCGCTGGACTTCGCGCTGCAGGCCGCGCCGGACCACCCGTGGGTCCAGGCCCATCCGGAGTGGTTCACCACCAAGCCCGACGGCACGATCGCCTACGCCGAGAACCCGCCGAAGAAGTACCAGGACATCTACCCGGTCAACTTCGACAACGACCCCGAGGGCATCTACGCCGAGTGCCTGCGGGTGATCCGGGTTTGGATCGAGGCCGGGGTGAAGATCTTCCGGGTCGACAACCCGCACACCAAGCCGCTGAACTTCTGGCACTGGTTGATCTGGGAGGTCAAGAAGACCGATCCCGACGTGCTGTTCCTGGCCGAGGCCTTCACCCGGCCGGCGATGATGCACCAGCTGGCGCGGATCGGCTTCACCCAGTCGTACACGTACTTCACCTGGCGCACCGAGCGCGACGAGCTCGAGGAGTACGGGCGCGAGCTCGCCGAGAACGCGCACTACATGCGGCCCAACTTCTTCGTGAACACCCCGGACATCCTCCACGAGTCGCTGCAGTTCGGCGGCCCGCCGATGTTCAAGATCCGGGCCGCGCTGGCGGCCATGCTGAGCCCGACGTGGGGCGTCTACTCGGGCTTCGAGCTGTTCGAGCACGTCGCCGTCAAGCCGGGCAGCGAGGAGTACCTGGACAGCGAGAAGTACCGGTTGCGCCCCCGCGACTGGGAGGGCGCCGAGGCCTCCGGGCGCAGCCTGGCCCCCTACCTCCGCCGGCTCAACGAGGTCCGCCGGGCGCACCCGGCCCTGCAGCAGCTGCGGACGCTGCACTTCCACGCCACGGACAACCCCAACCTGCTCTGCTTCTCCAAGACCGACCCGGGCTCGGCCGACGCCGTCCTCGTGGTGGTCAACCTGTCCAGCCGGGACACCCACATCGGCACGACGGCGCTGGACATGCAGGCCCTCGGCCTGGACTGGCACGAACGGTTCTCCGTCACCGACGAGCTCACCGGCGCCTCCTACGACTGGGGTCAGTTCAACTACCTGGAGCTCGACCCCTTCCGCGAGCCCGCGCACGTCTTCGCGGTCACCTTCCCGCGGCCCGTGCAGTTCCCGCCCCCTGTCTCCTGACCCGGGGCACGTCCGACCGACCACCCGCGACTCCCGAGGGCTCCCTGCAGCGATGACCGTTCCCGTTCCCGAGTCCGCCCCCGCGCACTCCGCCCTCCCCCCGCCGGGCACCGACCCCGAGTGGTACAAGCGCGCCGTCTTCTACGAGGTGCTCGTCCGCGGCTTCGCCGACAGCAACTCCGACGGCGTGGGTGACATCCGCGGGATGATCGACAAGCTGGACTACCTGCAGTGGCTCGGCGTCGACTGCCTGTGGCTGCCGCCGTTCTTCGCCTCGCCCCTGCGCGACGGCGGCTACGACGTCAGCGACTACACCGCCGTGCTGCCCGAGTTCGGCGACATCGAGGACTTCAAGGAGTTCCTCGACGCGGCCCACTCGCGCGGCATGCGCGTGATCATCGACTTCGTCATGAACCACACCTCGGACCAGCACCCGTGGTTCCAGGCCAGCCGCAGCGACCCCGAGGGCCCCTACGGCGACTTCTACGTCTGGGCCGACGACGACACCGGCTACGCCGACGCGCGGATCATCTTCGTCGACACCGAGAGCTCGAACTGGACGTTCGACCCGGTGCGCCGGCAGTACTTCTGGCACCGCTTCTTCTCCCACCAGCCCGACCTCAACTTCGAGAACCCGAAGGTGCGCGAGGCGATCATCGACGCGCTCCGGTTCTGGCTGGACCTGGGCATCGACGGCTTCCGGCTCGACGCCGTCCCCTACCTCTTCGAGGAGGAGGGGACCAACTGCGAGAACCTGCCGCGCACCCACGAGTTCCTCAAGGAGGTCCGGCGGGTCGTCGACGCGAACTACCAGGACGTCGTCCTGCTCTGCGAGGCCAACCAGTGGCCGGCCGACGTCGTCGAGTACTTCGGCGAGGACGGCGACGAGTGCCAGATGGCGTTCCACTTCCCCGTCATGCCGCGCCTGTTCATGGCGGTGCGCCGGGAGCAGCGGTTCCCGATCTCGGAGATCATGGCGCAGACGCCGGACATCCCCGACAACTGCCAGTGGGGCGTCTTCCTGCGCAACCACGACGAGCTGACCCTCGAGATGGTCACCGACGAGGAACGCGACTACATGTGGGGCGAGTACGCCAAGGACCCCCGCATGAAGGCCAACATCGGCATCCGCCGGCGGCTGGCCCCGCTGCTGGACAACGACGTCAACACCCTCGAGCTGTTCAACGCCCTGCTGCTGTCGCTGCCCGGGTCACCGGTCCTCTACTACGGCGACGAGATCGGCATGGGCGACAACATCTGGCTCGGTGACCGCGACGGCGTCCGCACCCCGATGCAGTGGACCCCGGACCGCAACGGCGGGTTCTCCACCGCCGACCCGCAGCGGATGTACCTGCCGCTCAACGGGGACCCGGTCTACGGCTTCCAGGTCACAAACGTCGAGTCCCAGCTGCGCAACAGCAACTCGCTGCTGCAGTGGGTGCGCCGGATGATCCAGGTGCGCGGCCAGCACCCCACCTTCGGCCTGGGCACCTTCGAGGAGATCGGCTCGCGCAACCCGACGGTGCTGTCGTTCGTGCGGCGGTTCGGCGACGACGTCGTGCTGTGCGTCAACAACCTGTCCCGGTTCCCGCAGCCGGTGGAGCTGGACCTCCGGCAGTTCGAGGGGTACACCCCCGTCGAGCTGACCGGCCGGGTCGAGTTCCCGCAGATCGGTGTGCTGCCGTACATGCTGACCCTGGCGGGCCACGGCTTCTACTGGTTCGAGCTGTCCAAGCCCGCCGAGCCCGCCGCCGACGAGCCCGAGGACTGGGAGACCACGGGCAGCAGCCCGGTCGCCGACTCCCTGCTCGCGGCCGGGGTGGTGCAGGCCGCCGAGGAGACGCCCGGCGACAACCTCCCGGCCCCCGACGACTTCGACGGAGGACACCGATGAGCGCACTGGCCGAGCTGCTCCGCGAGTGGATGCCCGCGCAGCGGTGGTTCGGGAGCAAGGGCCGCGAGTGGGCCGACGTCACCGAGGACGGCTTCTTCCTCGACCGCAGCGAGCCGGTGCTGTCGGTGCACCGCGTGCGGGTGACCTACACCGACGGCGGCGGGGACACCTACCTGGTGCCGATCTCCTGGCGGGACTCCGAGGTCGAGGACCTGGGCTCGGCCTACATCGGCCCGCTGGCCGGCGACGGCGATCAGCAGTCCCACGCCTACGACGCCCTCCGCGACCGGGATGCGACGACGCCCTGGCTGATCCACCTGGTGAACGCCTCGACCGTCGGGCCCATGCACTTCCACCCGGCCGGGGTGGCGTACATCCCCGAGGGCGTACCCGGCGACATCGTGTCGACCGAGCAGAGCAACACCTCGCTGGTCTACGGCCAGGAGGCGATCCTCAAGCTGTTCCGCCGGCTCGAGCCCGGGCTCAACCCGGACGTGGAGATCCACGACGCGCTGCGCCGGGCGGAGAACCCGCACATCGCCCCGCTGCTCGGGCACATCGAGATCGACGACCCCGACCCGTCGAACGAGCCGGCGACGGTCGCGATGCTGCAGACCTTCGTCCCCAACGCCAGCGACGGCTGGCGCCTGGCGACGGCGAGCGTCCGGGACCTGTACGCCGAGGGCGACCTGCACGCCGACGAGGTGGGTGGCGACTTCGCCGCCGACAGCGAGCGGCTGGGCGCGGCGACGGCGTCGGTCCACGGCGACATGGCCGCCGTCCTGCCCACCGAGCCCGCCGACCGCAACTGGTACGCCACCGTGGCCCGGCAGATGGGCGAGCGCCTGGACGCCGCCATCGAGATCGTCCCCCAGCTCGCCGAGCACGCCGACGGCCTGCGGGCGATCTACGCGG
Source organism: Blastococcus sp. (assembly GCA_042090795.1). Classification (GTDB taxonomy): domain Bacteria; phylum Actinomycetota; class Actinomycetes; order Mycobacteriales; family Geodermatophilaceae; genus Blastococcus. The sequence goes on from JBELIQ010000011.1 coordinate 91,729, forward strand.
AGGTGGCCGAGAGCACCGAGCCCGCGGTGCGCCAGCGGGTGCACGGCGACCTGCACCTCGGTCAGGTGCTCCGGACGGTGAGCGGGTGGATCGTGCTCGACTTCGAGGGCGAGCCGGCCCGTCCCCTCGCCTCGCGCCGCGAGCTGGACAGCCCGCTGCGCGACGTCGCGGGCATGCTGCGCAGCTTCGACTATGCCGCGCGCCACATGCTGGTGGAGCAGCCCGAGGACACCCAGCGTGCGTACCGCGCGCAGGAGTGGGCCGAGCGCAACCGGGCCGCATTCTGCACCGGCTACGCCGACGCCAGCGGCCTGGACCCGTGTGGTGACTCACCACTCCTTCGGGCGTTCGAGGCCGACAAGGCGGTTTACGAGTGCGTCTACGAGGCACGGAACCGTCCGCACTGGTTGATGATCCCGCTGGACTCCCTGTCCCGGCTCACCAGCCGCGACTGAAGCGCGCGGACACCACGGACCCGAGCAGAGGACGAGACATGAGCAGCGATGACCGGAAGGACCCGGTGGCCGACAAGGACGACCTGCAGCGAGCCGTCGAGGAGCGCGTGGCAGCCGCGGAGGAGGCCGCCGGCACCGAGCCGGTGATCAACGCCCCGGCGAAGAAGGCCGCCCGCACGGGCGCCAAGCCCGCGGCCAAGAAGGCCGCGCCCGCGAAGAAGGCCGCACCGGCAGCGAAGAAGGCCGCCCCGGCGAAGAAGGCGGCACCGAAGCGTGCGCCGGCGGCGAAGCGCGCTGCCGGCAACACCGCTCCGGACGACGTGTCGACGACGGCAGAGCAGGACAGCACCGCCTCCACCGTCCCCGAGGGCGGCGGCACCACCGCGACGCCGGTGGTGGCCCCGGCCCCGATCGCCGAGCCGGGCGAACCGTCCGGCGCTCCGGCTGCCCCGCCGGAGGCCCCTGACCCGGACCCGGCCACTCCCAGCACGCCGCAGGCGCCGGAGGACGACGGCTCGCCCGCCGAGCCGGTCACCACCGCGCCGGCAGCGCCCGCGCCCCACGGTGGTGCGTCCGACGGTGCTGCGTCCGACGGTGCTGCGTCCGGTGGGCCGGCCACCGCCGGGGACCAGCCCACCCTCGGCGAGGTGGGCGACGAGGACCTGCGCGCGATCGTGGAGGGCTGGTCGCACGACCCGCACCGCGTCCTCGGCGCGCACGCCGCCGGTACGGGCTGGGTCGTGCGCACCCTGCGCCCCGACGCCGTCTCGGTGGCCGTCCTCGACGAGGACGGCAGCCGCTACGAGGCCCGTCAGGTGCACGCCGGAGGCATCTACGAGGCGGCGGTGCCCCAGCAGCCGGGTGACTACCGCATCGAGGTCGACTACCCCGACGGCGCAGGCGGCACGACCCGCTACACGGTCGACGACCCCTACCGGTGGCTGCCGACCCTCGGGCCGGTCGACGAGCACCTCATCCGCGAGGGCCGGCACGAGCGGCTGTGGGAGGTCCTCGGGGCGCACGTGCGGCGCTACGACACCCCCCGCGGCACCGTCGACGGCGTCTCGTTCGCCGTCTGGGCGCCCAACGCCCAGGGCGTCAAGGTCACCGGTGACTTCGACTACTGGGAGGCGCGGGCCTACCCGATGCGCTCCCTGGGCTCCTCGGGCGTGTGGGAGATCTTCGTGCCCGGCGTCCCGGTCGGCAGCCGGTACCGGTACCACGTCCTCGGTTCCGACGGCGTCTGGCGGGAGAAGTCCGACCCGCTGGCCTTCGCGACCGAGGTGCCCCCGCTGAACGCCTCGGTCGTCACCGAGTCCACCCACGAGTGGAACGACGACGCCTGGCTGACCGACCGCGCCGCCGGCAACTGGCACGAGCGCCCGGTCAGCGCCTACGAGGTGCACCTGGGGTCGTGGCGGCAGGGCCTCTCCTACCGGGAGATGGCCGACGAGCTGGTCGACTACGTGACCGCCGCGGGCTTCACGCACATCGAGTGCATGCCGGTGGCCGAGCACCCCTTCGGCGGGTCGTGGGGCTACCAGGTCACGTCCTACTACGCCCCCACCTCGCGGTTCGGCTCCCCCGACGACTTCCGCTACCTCGTCGACCGCTGCCACCAGGCCGGCATCGGCGTCATCGTCGACTGGGTGCCCGCGCACTTCCCGAAGGACGAGTGGGCGCTGGCCAGGTTCGACGGCACCCCGCTGTACGAGCACGGCGACCCGCGCCGCGGCGAGCAGCTGGACTGGGGCACGCTGGTCTTCGACTTCGGCCGCTCCGAGGTGCGCAACTTCCTGGTCGCGAACGCGCTGTTCTGGTGCAAGGAGTTCCACATCGACGGCATCCGCGTCGACGCGGTCGCCTCGATGCTGTACCTCGACTACTCGCGCGAGGAGTGGCTGCCGAACCAGTACGGCGGCCGGGAGAATCTCGAGGCCGTCGCGTTCCTGCAGGAGTTCAACGCCACCGTCTACCGGGAGGTCCCCGGGATCATGACGATCGCCGAGGAGTCGACCGCGTGGCCGGGCGTCACCCGGCCCACGCATCTGGGCGGCCTGGGCTTCGGCTTCAAGTGGAACATGGGCTGGATGCACGACTCGCTGGACTACGTCGAGCGGGAGCCGGTGCACCGCAGCTTCCACCACGGCCAGCTCACGTTCTCCATGCACTACGCCTACTCCGAGAACTACGTGCTCCCGATCAGCCACGACGAGGTGGTCTACGGGAAGGGCTCCATGCTGCGGAAGATGCCGGGCGACCGGTGGCAGCAGCTGGCCAACCTGCGCGCCTACTACGCCTACATGTGGGCGCACCCCGGCAAGCAGCTGCTGTTCATGGGCTCGGAGTTCGCCCAGGACTCCGAGTGGGCCGAGAGCCGGTCGCTGGACTGGTGGCACCTCGACGACCCCGCGCACCGCGGCATCCTGCAGCTGGTCACCGACCTCAACGGCCGCTACCGGGAGCTGGACGCGCTCTGGGCGCACGACGTCGACCCGTCGGGTTTCCAGTGGATCGACGCCAACGACGCGAGCGGCAACACCCTGTCCTTCCTGCGGTACGGGAAGTCGACCGCTCCGGACGTGGCCGACGGCGAGGATGCGGACGACGCCCGTGACGCGAGCCGTTCGGCGCTCGCCTGCGTGGTGAACTTCGCCGGCACCCCGCACCACGAGTACCGGATCGGTCTGCCACGCCCGGGCCACTGGCGCGAGGTGCTCAACACCGACGCCGAGGGATACGGCGGCTCCGGGGTGGGCAACCTGGGCGGCGTCGAGGCCGTCGCGGAGCCCTGGCACGGACAGCCGTACTCGGCCACGATCGCCGCCCCTCCGCTGGGCACCGTCTGGTTCCTGCACGAGGCCTGACCTGCGCCTGCGCGGGGTACCGGTCCGCATCGTGAGGGCGGGCAGCACGCGACGGCGGTGGGCGCTGCTCACCGCCGTCGCGTTCTCCCTCGTCGTCCTCACCGGGTGCTCGGTGGTCGTGGTCGGCCGGGCGACCCCGGCCCGGCCACCGGTCACCGACGTGGCCGCCGGGGAGACCGGGATCACCGGCGTGACCGACGAGCCGGTGGACGTGCTGGCCCGCAACGCGCTCACCGACCTGGAGGTGTTCTGGGCCGAGCGGCTCCCCGCGGACTACGGCATCGCCTTCGTGCCCCTGGCCGGCGGCTACTTCAGCGTCGATCCCGGCAACGCCGACCCGGCCGCCTACCCCGGGGGCATCGGCTGCGGCAGCGTCGCCGGTGCCGTGGAGGACAACGCCTTCTACTGCGTCGCCGGCGACGCACCGAACTCCGACTCGATCAGCTACGACCGCACCTTCCTGGCCGACCTCGGCACGGAGTACGGCCGCTTCATCCCGGCGCTGGTCATGGCGCACGAGTTCGGTCACGCGGTGCAGGCGAGGGTGGGCGTGCCGCCGACCTCGATCGCCGTCGAGACCCAGGCCGACTGCCTCGCCGGCACTTGGACGCGCTGGGTCGCCGACGGCGAGGCCGAGCACTCGATCCTGCGGACCCCCGAGCTCGACGAGCTGCTCCGCGGCTACCTGCTGCTGCGCGACCCGGTGGGCACCGACCCCGACCAGCAGCAGGCGCACGGCTCCTACTTCGACCGGGTCGCCGCCTTCCAGGAGGGCTTCGACAGCGGCACCGCGGCCTGCCGCGACAACTTCGGCCCGGACCGGATCTTCACCCAGGAACCCTTCACCAGCGGTCGGGACGTCGCCACGGGAGGGAACGCCCCGTACGGCGAGCTGCGCGACATCATCGACACCTCCCTGCCGGCCGCGTGGGAGCAGGCGGTGACCGGCTTCGAGGCGCCCACGATCGAATCGTTCGACCGCGACGCCCCCGGCTGCGCTCCCGATCCCGGGCTCGACCTCGTCTACTGCGCCGACGAGAACCTGGTGGCCTTCGACCGGACCGATCTGGCCGCTCCGGCGTACGAGGAGCTCGGCGACTTCGCCGTCGCCACCGCCGTGGCGCTGCCCTACGGGCTGGCCGTGCGCGACCAGCTCGGGCTGTCCACCGACGACGAGCGGGCCGTGCGCTCGGCGGTCTGCCTCAGCGGCTGGTACGCCGGGCAGTTCTCCGCGGGACGGCTCGGCGGGGACATCAGCATCTCCCCCGGCGACGTGGACGAGGGCGTGCAGTTCCTGCTGGCCTTCGGCAGCGAGCCCTCCGTCGTCCCGGCCGCCGACCTGACCGGCTTCCAGCTGGTCGACCTGTTCCGCAACGGCTTCGTGCAGGGCCTGGACGCCTGCGACCTCGGCACCTGACCGACGGCCTCTCTAGAAGAGCGCGGTGGTGAGCGCGCGGCGAGCGGGGCCCACGCGCGGATCCTGGTCGCCCACGACGGTGAACAGCTCCACCAGGTGCTTGCGGGCCTGGTCGCGCTCCTCCCCCGCAGTGCGGCGGATGACGTCGAGCAGCCGCCCGAAGGCGCCGTCGACGTCGCCCGTGCCGAGCAGGAAGTCGGCCGCCCTGGTCTGCGCGGCGATGTCGTCGGGCGCCGCGTCCGCGGCGGCCAGCGCGTCGGGCCCTGCCTCCTCGGCGCGGCGGAACACCTGCACCTGGCGCAGCGCGATGCCGGCATCGGGATGGTTCGGCTCCGCGGCGAGGATCGCCTCGTAGGCGGCCTCCGCGGCGGCGAGGTCCCCACGCTCGAGCGCGGCCTCCGCGGCGTCCAGGCGGGGGTCCTCGGGCTCCTCGGCAGGCTCGCCGTCGGCGGGGACCGCTCCGCCGGTGGTGGCGCGGACGAGCTCGGCGACGAACTCCCGCGCCTGCTCCTCGGGGATGGCGCCGTTGAACTCGGCGATCAGCTGTCCCTGCCACACGGCCTTCACCGCGGGGATGCCCTGCACCCGCAGCCCCTGGGCCAGCGCCGGGTTGGCGTCGACGTCGACCTTTGCCAGCACCCACGAGCCGCCCCCCTCGGCGGCGAGGCGCTCGAGCACCGGCGACAGCTGCTTGCAGGGACCGCACCACTCGGCCCACAGGTCGAGCACCACCGGCACCTGGAAGGAGCGGTCCAGCACCTCGGCCTGGAAGGTGGCCTCGGTGACGTCGACGACCGCGCTCCCGGGCGCCCCTGCCGGAGCGGCGGCGCTCGGCGGCGGCGCGGCCTGGGCGCGGGCGGCGGCCTCGGACCGCGCTTGGACGGCGGCGAGATCGACGGCTCCGGCCATGGTGGCGGCCAGCTGGGCCTGGCGCGGGTCGGGGCGTCCGGGACGGGTCGGCTGCATGACCTCGATCATCCCACCGCGCCGACCGGGGCGTCCGGTGCGGGTCGGTCAGCGCTCGGCCCAGACCCCCAGCTCGTTGCCGCTCGGGTCGCTGAAGGAGAAGCGGCGGCCCCCGGGAAACGCGTACGGGCCGTCGGTGACCCGTCCCCCGGAGCCCTCGACCGCGGCGAGCGTCCGGTCGAGGTCGGTGGAGTAGAGCAGGACCAGCGGGCCGCCCGGCCGTGGCGGCTGCCCGTCGAGCCGGAGGCCCCCGACCTCGGGCGCTCCGTCGGTCGCGCCCCGGATGCCGGCGTACGCCGGTCCGTAGTCGGTGAACCCCCAGCCGAACGCCTCGCCGTAGAACCGCTTCGCCGCGGCGAGGTCGGTGACGGTGAGCTCGACGTAGTCGATGGAGTGGTGCCTGGCGGCGGTGGAGTCGGTCATGCCGCGCATGGTGCCGGGTGGGTGTGTCAGGAACGGGCGCCGGCCGGCCCTGCACCGGCGTCCCCACCCGCCACGTCGTCTCCTGCGACGTCCCCGGCCCCCAGGCGGACCCGCCGCAGCAGGTCGAAGAGGGTGTCGAGCTCGCCGTCCCGGAGGTCGCCCAGGCCGAAGTCCAGGTCCGTGAGCGCACGGGTGCCGGCCTCGACCACCGCGCGCCCGGGCTCGGTGATCGCCGCGAGCACCCCGCGCCCGTCGGCGGGATTGGGCCGGCGGTCGACGTAGCCGGCCGCGACGAGCCGGTCGATGGCGTTCGTGACGCTGGTGGGGTGCACCATCAGGCGGCTCCCGATCACCTTGAGCGGCAGCTCCCCGGTGCGGCTGAAGGTGAGCAGCACCAGGACCTCGTACCGCGCGAAGGTCAGGCCGTGCGGCTTGAGCACCCCGTCGAAGCGGGCCAGCAGGATCTGCTGCACGCGGAAGACCGACGTCGCGGCCCGCATCGTGGCGGCGGGACCGAAGCGCTGCTCCCAGGTCTGCCCGGCGCGCTCGATCGGGTCGAACGGCAGCCCCAGCGGTCGCACCATGGTCGCGACGCTACCGGCGCCGTCGGCAGGTCCGGCTCAGCCCGCCGCGGGGCGCAGCGGCGGGACCTCCCGGACGCCGAAGACGTCGCGGAGTGCGACCCGGGCGGCGAGGTCGCCGCACATGCCGTGCACGGCCGGCCCGGGCGGCGTCGCCGAGGAGGCCAGGTACACGCCCTCGACCGGCGTCCGGTAGGTGTTCCAGCGCGGAACGGGACGGAACAGCATCTGGCGCAGCGTGGCCTGACCGTTGGAGATGTCGCCCCCGAGGTAGCTCGGGTTCCACTGCTCCATCTGCACGGCGGTCTTCGTCGCCCGCGCGACGACGGTGTCCTTGAACCCCGGCGCGAAGCGCTCGATCTGGTCCTCGATCGGCCCGGTCATGTCGACGTCGGCACCGTGCGGCACGTGCACGTAGGCCCAGAAGATGTGGCCGCCCTCCGGTGCCCGCGTCGGGTCGGGCACCGTCGGCTGGACGGCCAGCACGTAGGGCTTGTCGGTGAGCCGGCCCTGGTTCGGCGCGCGCTCTCCTGCCAGCGTCTCCGCCAGGTCGCCGGCGACGTGGATGGTGCCGGCCCGCCGGACGTCGGGGTTGGTCCACGGCACGGGCTCGGACAGGATCCAGTCGATCTTGAAGACGCCGGCGCCGTGCTTGTAGCGCCCGACCCACCGCCGGTAGCCCTCGTTCAGCCGGTCGCCCGCCATCGTCACGAAGTCCTCGGGCGTGGTGTCCAGCAGCACCGCCGGCACGCCCTCGAACTCGCGGAGGTCGGTGACCCGGTGCCCGGTCACGACCTCGCCGCCCTGCTCCTCGAGCGCGGTCACCATCGCGTCGGCCAGCTTCTGCGAACCGCCCTCGATCACCGGCCACCCGGCGTGGTGGGAGAGCATCGCCAGCACCATGCCCAGCGCGGAGGTGAGCGGCTGGCTCAGGTCGAGCATCCCGTGCGCCGCCGCCCCGGCGAGCAGTGCGCGCCCCTCCTCGGTGTCGAAGTAGCGCTTCGCCAGCCAGCTGACGTTCGGCAGACCGGTGAGGGCGAACTTCGTCACCTGGGGGACGCTCTTCGTCGGCAGCGAGCGCAACCGGCTGGAGAGGAAGAAGTCGATGACGTCGGTGCCGTGCTCGACCAGCGGGCCGAACAGCCGGCGGTAGGCCTCGGCGTCCGCGCCCAGCCCGACGGCCGTCTCCTCCAGCGAGCGGAAGGACAGGGCCGCCCGCCCGCCGTCCAGCGGGTGGGCGAAGCTGATCTCGGGGTGGACGAACCGCACGCCACGGCTCTCCACGTCGAACTCGCGGAAGAAGGGCGCGGCCACGGCCATCGGCTGCACCGTCGAGCAGACGTCGTGGTGGAAGCCGGGGTGGATCAGCTCCTCGGTGCGCATCCCGCCGCCGGGCCGGTCGCCGGCGTCCACCACCTGCACGCGCAGCCCCGCCGCGGACAGCCGCAGGGCCGCGGCCAGCCCGTTGGGCCCCGCCCCGACGACGACGGCATCCGGTCGTCCAGCACGCCCACTCACCGGGTGATCCTCACGACGGCGTCCCGGATGCGCAAGTTCCGTGGCTGCTGAGTCGGGCCGTGCACCTGGGGCGCGCTGCCGGCCCGCGCGCGCGTGCCCGTGGCCGCCCGGGCGGGGCCGCATCTAGCCTGCGCCGGTGCAGTCCTCCCTCGATTCCCCACCCACGGCAGAGCCGGAGGTGCTCCGGCTGACACCGGCCGGGCGCCGGAGCCGCCTCGGGGCCGTGGTCGTCATCCTGGCGCTGATGCTCGCCGGCACCGTCTGGGGCGACGACGACGCCTTCCCGTTCGGCCCGTTCCGCATGTACTCGACGCGCAACGACCCGAACACCCCGGTCATCTCCACCCGGGCGGTCGGGCTGACGGCGGCCGGCGAGGAGGTCCGCCTCTCCGGCGGCCAGGTCGGTCTGCGGCGCGCGGAGTTCGAGGGGCAGATCAACCGGCTGCGCGAGCACCCGGAGCTGCTCGGGCTGCTCGCCGATGCGTTCGAGGACGCCAACCCGGACGCGCCGGAGCTCGTGGCCGTGCAGATGGTGCACCGCAAGCTCGAGCTGGCCGACGGGAAGCCGACGGGCGACCACACCGACACCGTCGTCGTCGAGTTCGACCTGGAGGACGACGCATCATGAGCAGCTCCGCGATGAACACCACCACGTCCACAGTGCTGTCCTCGGGGCCGGCGCCGCTGACCGCCCGGTGGTGGTTCGCCCCGGTGCCCCTGGCGCGCATCGCGGTGTTCCGCGCGATCGCCTACCTGTTCATCCCGATCGACGTCTTCCTCACCACCGCCTGGGTGCGCGCCCACGCCGACGTGCCCACCGAGTGGTACGCCCCGCTGCTCATCGGGCGGGTGCTGCACCTGCCCACCCCCACCCACACGCTGATCGTCGTCGTGCAGTGGGCGCTGGTGCTGACCGCGCTGGCCGCCGCCTCCGGCCGGGCGCCGCGACTGCTCGGCTCCGCCGTCTTCCTCCTCTACCTGGAGTGGATGGTGATCGCGATGAGCTACGGGAAGGTCGACCACGACCGGATCGCCTTCCTGGTCGCGCTGGCCGTGCTCCCGACGATCGGCCGGGCGACGTTCCGCGACCGGCGCCGCTCGGAGGCCGCGGGCTGGGCGATGGCGGCGGTGCTGGTGGCCGTGATGCTCACCTACTTCCTCGCCGCCTGGGCCAAGATCCGCTTCGGCGGCTGGGACTGGCCGACCGGCTCCACGCTGACCCGGGCCGTGCTGCGCCGGGGCACGTGGGCGTCGGACTGGACGCTCGAGGTGCCCTGGCTGCTGACCGCCGCGCAGTGGGTGATGGTCATCCTCGAACTGGCGGCGCCGCTGATCCTCTTCGTGCGCAGCGACCGCGCGCGCGTCGGGCTGGTGCTCTTCCTCGTCGGCTTCCACCTGGTGGTCTTCGCCGGCGTGACGATCATCTTCCTGCCGCACGTCGTCGCGATCCTGTCGATCCTGCCGTGGGAGCGGCTGACCGCCCGCGTCGCACAGCAGGAGCCTCAGAGCCTGGCGACCAGTTCGTCGGCTGCGCCGTAGGGGTCGGCCTCCCCCGCCACGACCCGCTCGGCCAGCGCACCGAGGGCCGCCGAGCCGCGCAGGTCGCCGATCCGCGCGCGGAGCGCGGCGAGGGCGATCGCCTCGATCTCCCGCGCCGCGCGCTCGGCACGCCGTCGGTGGCCCTCCCCGGAGGACTCCAGCCATCGCCGGTGGTCCTCGACCTTCGCCAGGACGTCGTCGATGCCGTTGTCGGTGTCGCGGGAGGCCACCGTCCGGCAGATGGGCGGGCGCCAGCCACCGGCGGCGGCGTGGCGACCCCCGAGCGACTGCATGTAGCGCAGGTCGCGCACCGCCTGGGAGGCACCGTCCCGGTCGGCCTTGTTCACCACGAAGACGTCGGCGACCTCGAGGATGCCGGCCTTGGCCGCCTGGATGCCGTCGCCCATCCCCGGCGCGACCAGCACCAGGGTGGTGTCGGCGAGCGAGGCGATCTCCAGCTCGGACTGACCGACCCCGACGGTCTCGATCAGCACGACGTCGCACCCGGCGGCGTCCAGCACGCGCAGCGCCTGGGGGGTGGCCCAGGACAGCCCGCCCAGGTGCCCGCGCGATGCCATGGAACGGATGAAGACCCCGCCGTCACCGGCGTGGTCCTGCATGCGCACGCGGTCGCCGAGCAGGGCGCCGCCGGAGAAGGGGGACGACGGGTCGACGGCGAGCACACCGACCCGCTTGCCGGCCTGCCGGAGCGCCCGCACCAGCGCCGTCGTCGTCGTCGACTTGCCGACCCCCGGTGAGCCGGTGAGGCCCAGCACCTGCGCCCGGCCGGTGTGCGGTGCCAGCGCCGCGGCCACCTCGCGCAGCACCGGGCTGGCGTCCTCGACCAGCGAGATCAGCCGGGCCACCGAGCGCGCGTCACCCTCGCGGGCCCGCTCGACCAGCGCAGGGACGTCGACAGCACGCCGCCCCCGCCGCCCGGAGGCGGCGGGGGCGGACGTCTGGACCGCGGTCCCCGCAGGGACCTCCGTCACGCCTGGGAGGGGGCGTGCAGGATCAGCGCGTCGCCCTGGCCACCGCCGCCGCAGAGAGCGGCGGCACCGACCTTGAGACCCCGGCGGCGGATCTCCAGCGCGACGTCGAGGACGATGCGGGCACCGCTCATCCCGATCGGGTGCCCCAGGGCGATGGCACCACCGTTGGGGTTCACCTTCTCGGGGTCGAGACCCAGCTCGCGCGTGGAGACGATGCCGACGGCGGCGAAGGCCTCGTTGAGCTCGACGACGTCGAGGTCCTTGGGGTCGATGCCCTCGCGGGCGCAGGCCTTCTTGATGGCACCGGACGGCTGGCTCTGCAGCGTGGCGTCCGGGCCGGCGACGACGCCGTGCGCGCCGATCTCGGCGATCGGGGTGATGCCGAGCTCGGCGGCCTTGGCGGCGCTCATGACGACCACGGCGCAGGCGCCGTCGGAGATCTGCGAGGCGGTGCCGGCGGTGATCGTGCCGTCCTTGGCGAAGGCCGGCTTCAGCTTGCCCAGGCTCGCGGCGGTCGTGTCGGGGCGGATGCCCTCGTCGTCGGTGAACTCGATGGGGTCACCCTTGCGCTGCGGGATGAGCACGGGGGTGATCGACTCCGCGAAGACGCCGTCCTTGTGCGAGCGCGCGGCCTTCTGGTGGCTGGCCGCCGCGAACTCGTCCTGCTCCTCGCGGGTCAGGTCGTAGCGGGAGTTGGCCTGCTCGGTCAGCGCGCCCATCGCCACCTGGTCGAAGGTGTCGGAGAGGCCGTCGTGCGACATCGAGTCGATGAGCGCGGTGTCGCCGAACTTCGTGCCGGTGCGCGAGTTGGCGAGGATGTGCGGCGCCTGGGTCATCGACTCCTGGCCACCGGCGACGACGATGTCGTACTCGCCGGCGCGGATCAGCTGGTCGGCCATCGCGATGGCGGACAGGCCCGAGAGGCAGACCTTGTTGATGGTCAGCGCGGGCACCGACATCGGGATGCCGCCGGCGACGGCGGCGGGGCGGGCCGGGTTCTGGCCGGCACCGGCCTGGATGACCTGGCCCATGATCACGTACTCGACCTGGTCGCCGGAGATGCCGGCGCGCTCGAGGGCCGCCTTGATCGCGACGCCACCGAGGTCGGCGGCCGAGAAGTCCTTGAGCCCGCCGAGGAGCCGGCCCATCGGGGTGCGGGCACCGCTGACGATGACCGAACGGGCTCTGTTGTTCTCGCTCATGGGGGGACCTCCAGTGCCGGGCCGCCGACACCGGCGACCGAGGAATGACAGAGCGGCCGCGCTGATCGCACGGCTTCGGGCGCTATACAGGATAGGGCCCCCGGTCGAGGGACGTGGCGTGGCCCACTCCCGTCACCCGACCCGGGCATGCGGGCCGCCCCGAAGTGTCGCCCCGCGCGGTTGCGCGGCAGGATGCCCGACGTGACCACCAACGATGCGCCGTCCCCGGGGCTGCCCGAGGGGCTGTTCACCACCATCGACCACGTGGGCATCGCGGTGCCCGACCTGGACGAGGCGATCGCCTTCTACGCCCAGGCCTTCGGCGTCCACTCGGTGCACGAGGAGACCAACGAGGAGCAGGGCGTCCGCGAGGCGATGCTCGCCGTCGGCAACGGGGACACCCGCATCCAGCTCCTCGCCCCGCTGACACCGGAGTCGACGATCGCCAAGTTCATCGGCCGCTCCGGTCCCGGCCTCCAGCAACTGGCCTTCCGGGTCGACGACGTCGAGGCCGTCAGCGCGACCCTGCGCGAGCGCGGCCTGCGGCTGCTCTACGACGTCCCCAAGCGCGGCACCTCCGACAGCCGGGTGAACTTCATCCACCCGAAGGACGCCGGCGGTGTGCTCGTCGAGCTCGTCCAGCCGGCGGCCTCCGCCCACTGACCGCCGGTACCACCGTGCCTCGGCCGGGTTAACGCTCGGTAACCTCCGGCACTGCACTGCCCGTACCGCCCTCGGAGCCGGCCGTCGACGGCCTTCCACGAACAGGAGTTCGCGTGAACGAGATCAGGGACGCCATCCTCGCCGACCAACTGGACGCGCTGGCCGGCCTCGCCGTGCCGGAGTCCTACCGCGCCGTCGTGGTGCGCAAGGACGAGCAGGACATGTTCCAGGGGGTGCCCACCAAGGAGAAGGACCCCCGCAAGTCCCTCCACATCGACGAGGTGCCCACCCCGGAGCTCGGCCCGGGCGAGGCCATCGTCGCCGTCATGGCCTCCTCGGTGAACTACAACACCGTCTGGACGTCGATCTTCGAGCCGGTGTCGACCTTCGGCTTCCTCGAGCGCTACGGCCGGCAGTCGGAGCTCACCAAGCGCCACGACCTGCCCTACCACGTGGTCGGTTCCGACCTCGCCGGCGTCGTGCTGCGGGTCGGCCCCGGGGTCAACAAGTGGAAGGCCGGCGACGAGGTCGTCGCGCACTGCCTCTCGGTGGAGCTCGAGGACCCGGCCGGCCACGACGACACGATGATGGACCCGCAGCAGCGGATCTGGGGCTTCGAGACCAACTTCGGCGGGCTCGCCGAGCTGGCCCTCGTGAAGAGCAACCAGCTCATGCCCAAGCCGGCGCACCTCTCCTGGGAGGAGGCCGCCGCCCCGGGCCTGGTGAACTCCACCGCGTACCGCCAGCTGGTCAGCCGCAACGGCGCCCACATGAAGCAGGGCGACACCGTGCTCATCTGGGGCGCCTCGGGCGGCCTGGGCTCCTACGCCACCCAGATGGCGCTCAACGGCGGCGCCATCCCGGTGTGCGTGGTCAGCAGCCCGGAGAAGGCCGAGATCGTCCGCAAGATGGGCGCCGAGCTGGTCATCGACCGCTCCGCCGAGGGCTACAAGTTCTGGAAGGACGAGCACAACCAGGACCCCAAGGAGTGGCAGCGCTTCGGCAAGAAGATCCGTGAGCTGACCGGTGGCGAGGACGTCGACATCGTCTTCGAGCACCCGGGCCGGGAGACCTTCGGTGCGAGCGTCTACGTCGCCAAGAAGGGCGGGACGATCGTCACCTGCGCCTCCACCAGCGGCTACATGCACCAGTACGACAACCGCTACCTCTGGATGAACCTGAAGAACATCCTCAGCTCGCACTTCGCCAACTACAAGGAGGCGTGGGAGGCCAACCGGCTGATCGACAAGGGCTTCGTCCACCCGACCCTGTCGAAGGTGTACCCGATGGCGGAGGTCGGCCAGGCCGCCCTCGACGTCCACCGCAACGCCCACCAGGGCAAGGTCGGCGTCCTCACCCTGGCCCCCGAGGAGGGGCTCGGCGTGAAGAACGCCGAGAAGCGCGAGAAGCACCTCGAGGCGATCAACCGCTTCCGCGGCGTCTGAAAGAGGACCCCCTCGCCCCCCGGCACTCGCACGCTCGCGCCGGGACCCTGCGAGGGGGCCGTCCATCACGTCTCGTGGGCCCGGCTCCCCTCGCGGGGGCCGGGCCCTCGGCGTGCCGGCCCTCCCCGTGGCGGACGGGGCATCCGGGACGATTGGGATCGCACGTGCCGGGCACGGTGACGAGCCGTTCCGCTTCTGCGAGGATGTGGCCATGAGCGACCCCCGCCACGAACTGCCGATGCACGAGGCCCAGCACTCGTTCGACGTGGTGCTGCGGGGGTACGACCGCAGCCAGGTCGCCGACACGATCGAGCGGCTGGAGGCGGACTTCCGCATCGCACTGGCCGACCGCGACGCCGCTGTCGCCCGCACCGCCGATCTGGCCGGTCAGCTCTCGGCGATGCACGGCGAGATCGAGACGCTGCGCCGCAAGGCCGCCACCGCCTCGGCCCCCACCTTCGAGAACATCAGCGAGCGCATCCAGCACATGCTGCAGCTCGCCGAGGAGGAGGCAGGCGAGATCCGCCGGGCCGCACAGCTCGACGCCCAGGCGGTCCGCGAGCAGACCGACGCCGAGGAGCGCGCTCTGCTGGAGCGCCACGCGGCCGGGCAGGCCGAGGTCGAGCGGATGATCGGCGAGGCACGGCAGGCCGCCGAGCAGATCATGCAGAAGGCGCAGCTGCGCGCCGACGAGCTGGTCGCGAAGGCCCAGGAGCGGGTGGCCCGTCTCGACGCCGAGTCGCAGGCCCGGCGCGCCAAGGTCGAGGAGGACTTCGACATCGCCCAGCGCGCCCGCCGCGCCGAGGCCGCGCGCGCCGAGGAGGAGCGCGAGCGCATCTCCACGCAGGCCGCCCGGCAGCGGATCGCCGGCGCGGAGCAGCACGCCGCCCACCTGGTCGCCGACGCCGAGGCCAAGGCGGAGGCCATCCGCGGTGTCCGCGACGAGCTCACCAGCCGGCTGGTCCAGGCGCGTCGCCTGCTGGACAACCTGCCCGACCTCGGCGACCGCGCCGAGCAGCCCGCGCCCGGCACGACGGAGCGCACAGAGCGCGCGGAGCAGCCCGCACGTCCGGAGCCGGCCCGTCCGGAGTCGGCCCGTCCGGAGTCCGCGCGCACCGCCGAGACCCCGCGCACCGAGAGCCCGCGCACCGCGGAGGCCCCGCGCACCGCCGAGACCCCGCGCACCGCCGAGACCCCGCGCACCGCCGAGGCCCCGCGCACCGAGACCCCGCGCACCGAGAGCCCGCGCACCGCGGAGGCCCCGCGCACCGCGGAGGCCCCGCGCACCGCGGAGGCCCCGCGCACCACCGAAACCGCGCGCACCGCCGAGACCCCGCGCACCGCCGAGGCCCCGCGCACCGAGGCCGAGCGCCCCGAGACGGCCCGTACGGCCACCGAGCAGCGCCCCCAGCCCACACCCCGGGCCACCCAGCCTGCTCCCGCCATGCAGCAG
The DNA here is from genome assembly GCA_042090795.1 of Blastococcus sp. GTDB lineage: Bacteria > Actinomycetota > Actinomycetes > Mycobacteriales > Geodermatophilaceae > Blastococcus. The sequence continues at coordinate 107,250 of JBELIQ010000011.1, forward strand.
TCCACCGAGCCGGCCCTGCCCACGAGCGCGGCGTCGCCGGCGTCGCGGGGCGACGGCGAGCCCACGACCGCCCGGCAGCCCGACCGGACCGAGGCCCCCGCCACCCGCCAGCTGCCCCTGCCGCCCCGGCCGGGCCAGGCCCCCGCGGGTGCCACCGCCGCTCCCGCCGGCGGTCCGACCACCCAGTCGATCGACCAGCCCGTCGGCCAGGGGCGCTCCTGACGGCACCGTTCCTCCGCACGGCACGGTCGTCCCCGGCCGTGCCGCGGAGGGTGCTGGCGGTCGCGTCGGCCGGCCTGCTCTGCGCGCTCCTCGCGCTGGTCGGCTGGGCGCCGCCCGCACAGGCCGCCGATGAGCCCGGCCGGCTCCGGATCGCCCACCTCTCCCCCGACTCCCCCGCCGTCGACGTCGCCCTGACGCCGGCACCGACAGGTGGTCCCGCCGTGGACCCGGGCACGGACGTGGCCCGTGCACTGGGCTACGGCGACGTCGGCAGCTACCGCGACCTGGCCCCGGGCAGCTACGCGGTCAGCGTGCGACCGGCGGGGACGTCACCGGCCACGCCGCCGGCCCTCTCGGCCCGGGTCGACGTGCCCGCCGGCGGGGTGCGCACGCTCGCGCTCTCCGGCGCCTTCGCCTCCTTCGCACTGGAGCCGCTCGCCGACGACCTGACCGCACCGCCGGACGGGACGGCCCGCGTGCGGGTGCTCGCCGCAGCGGCCGGGGCTCCGGCCGTGGACGTCTCGGTCGACGGCGGACCGACGCTGGCCACGGACCTCCCGTTCCCCGCCTCCTCGCCCTACGCCGCCGTCCCGGCCGGGCCCGTGCAGGTGCGGTTCGCCTCCGGGGACCGGGTCACCACCGTGCCGGTGGACCTGGCGGCCGGGACGGTGGTGAGCCTCCTCGTCCTCGACGCTCCCGACGGGGGGCTGACCGCACGAGCGGTCGTCGACGCGGCCGCCCCGGCCGCGGTGCCCCGCGGTGGCGTGGCGGCCGGCGGCGGGCCGGACGTCCTCCCGGCGCTGCAGACGCGGTTCCCGCTGCTGGCCGCCGCCCTGTCCTCGGGCCTCGGACGCGGGCGCCCTGGGGACACGGCGCCGGTGCGCGTGCGGGTGCCCACGGCCGGGGTCGATGCGGCCCTGACCGGCTCCGGCCTGGACCCCGCCGGCGCCCTGACGGTGCCGGCCGACCCCGCCGTCGCCGGCTGGTACGTCGGCGGGCCTCCCCCCGGGGCGGCCGGACCGGCGGTGCTCACCGGGCACGTGGACTGGGCCGGCCGCCCGGCGGTGTTCGGCGGGCTGCACCGCCTGGTGCCCGGCGACGAGGTGGTGGTCGACCGCGCCGACGGCAGCTCCGTCCGCTTCGCCGTCGACCGCGTCGTCCGGGCACCCAAGGAGGACTTCCCCACCGCGGCCGTCTACGGGGCGGTACCCGGCGCGGAACTGCGGCTGATCACCTGCGGCGGTGCCTTCGACCCGGCCACGGGCAGCTACGCGGACAACGTGGTGGTCTTCGCCCGCGAGAAGTCCTGAGAGACGGCCTCGGTGCAGGGTCCCACCGCGAGCCTGCGAGTGGTGGGGGGCACCGAGGTCCTTCCACTAGCGACGGCGCTCGCGGGCGCGCCAGCAGGTGGTGTGCCAGTGCCGCCGCCGATCGGCAGCCGAGTCGGTGTCCCAGGGCTCCAGGTCGGAGTCGCGCGCGTAGGCCGGCCAGGTCACCAGGTGCGGTGTCCCGGGGCGGACCTCCTGGTCACAGCCCGGGCAGCGGTAGGTCTTGCCGGTGCTCGCGCCGGTGAGGGTGCGGATGACCCAGTCGCCGTCGCCGGCCTCCTCGACCTGCTCGGCGCGACGGCCCGGCTCCCGATCAGGTGATCGGGAGCCGGGCCGGGGGCGCCTGCGGGGCAAGGGTCAGCGACGCGCGTAGTCGTGGAAGCCACGACCGGTCTTGCGGCCCAGGTATCCCGCGGTGACCAGGTGCTCGAGCAGCGGAGCCGGCGCCAGCGCCGGGTCGCGGAACTCGGTGTGCAGCTCCTGCTCGATCGCCAGCGAGACGTCGTTGCCGACGACGTCCAGGAGCTCGAACGGACCCATCGGGTAGCCCAGGCCCGCCTTCACGGCGGTGTCGATGTCGCCCGCCGGGGCGTAGTGCGCCGCCAGCATCGACACCGCGTCGTTGAGGTAGGGGAAGAGCAGGGCGTTGACGATGAAGCCGGCACGGTCGCTGCAGGAGACCGCGGTCTTCTTGATCTTCGCCGTGACGGCGTGCACCGTGGCGGCCACGTCAGGAGCGGTGGAGACGGTGGAGACCACCTCGACCAGCTTCATGACCGTCGCGGGGTTGAAGAAGTGCATCCCCACCACGTCGGCCGGCCGGCCGCTGGCCTGCGCGCACTTGATGACCGGCAGGCTCGAGGTCGTGGTGGCGAGCACCGCACCCGGCTTGGCGATCCGGCCGAGGTCGGCGAAGAGCGCCTCCTTGACCGGCAGCGACTCGATGACCGCCTCGATGACCAGGTCGACGTCGCCGAGCGCCTCGACCGAGCTGGCGCCGGTGACCCGGCCGAGGACCTCGTCGCGGACGGACTGGTCGAGCCGGCCGCGCTCCACCTGCTTGTCCAGCGACTTCGCCAGGGCCTTCTCGACGCCGGCGACCTTCTCGTCCGAGCGGGCGATGAAGGTGACGGCGTAGCCCGCCTTGGCGACGACCTCGATGATGCCGGTGGCCATCGTGCCCGAGCCGACCACGCCGACGCTCTGCACCGGGCGGGCGCCCTCGGCGGCACCACCCGGGGTGGGGGTGGCGGCGTCGGCGACGACCTCGGCCGATCCGGCCTCGGCGTAGGTGTAGAAGCCGCGGCCGCTCTTCCGGCCCAGCAGACCGGCGGTCCGCATCTGCTTGAGGACGGGGCTGGGCGCGTGCAGCCGCTTGCCCGAGACCCCGTGCAGTGCGTCGAGGACGTCGTAGGCGGTGTCGACACCGATGAGGTCCAGGACCTGCAGCGGGCCCATGGGCAGGCCGCAGCCGAACCGCATGGCGGCGTCGATGTCCTCACGGCTGGCGTAGCCGTTCTCGAACATCGAGACGGCGTGGTTGAGGTAGCCGAAGAGCAGGGCGTCGGTGATGAACCCGGGCTGGTCGCCCACCGCCACCGCGACCTTGCCCACGCGCTCGACCAGGGCCACCGCGTCCTCGATCACCGACGGGTCGGTGACGGCGGTGCGGGCGACCTGCACCAGCGTCGCCGTCGGCACGGAGTTGGCGAAGTGCAGACCGATGACCTTGCTCGGCCGGCCGGTGCCCACCGCGAGCTCGGTGACCGACAGGCTGGAGGTGTTGGTCGCGAGGATCGCGTCCGGTCCGACGATCGTGTCGAGCCGGCCGAGGATCTCCGACTTGAGCGCCAGGCGCTCGGGGACGGCCTCGATGACCAGCTCCGCGCCGGAGAGGTCCTCGAGCGAGGTGCTGTAGCTGATGCGGCCCAGCGCGGCGTCGTCCGCCTCACCGGCGGCGACCGAGCGCTCGATCGCCGCGCGACCGCGGGCGGCCGCCTCGTCGTCGACCTCGACGGCCGTGACCGACAGGCCCGCCCGGGCGAATGCCTCCGCGATGGCGGCGCCCGCGGTGCCCAGCCCCACGATGCCGACCTCGTTCAATTCCCTGGCCACGCTGCCATCCCTCCGTCGGTGATCGGTGGGCAGTCTCTCATTACGGTGACCCACGACTCCCCGGCCCCTCTGCAGGGGCCCACCGCGGGCGTGCGAGCGGTGGGGCAGGGGGCCCTTCTTCAGAAGAGGCGCTGCGAGGGGTCGTCGGTGCCCTTGAGGACGGCGTAGTCGACGGTCAGGCAGTCGATGCCCCTGTCCGCGGCCAGCACCCGGGCCTGCGGCTTGATCTCCTGGGCGGCGAAGACGCCCTTGACCGGCGCCAGCAGCGGGTCGCGGTTGAGCAGCTCCAGGTAGCGCGTCAGCTGCTCCACGCCGTCGATCTCACCGCGGCGCTTGATCTCCACGGCGACGGTTGTGCCGGTCGCGTCCCGGCAGAGCAGGTCGACCGGGCCGATCGCGGTGGGGTACTCCCGGCGCACCAGGGACCACCCCGCGCCGAAGGTCTCCACGTGCATCGCGAGCAGCCGCTGCAGCTCGGCCTCGACGCCGTCCTTCTGCAGTCCCGGGTCGATCCCGAGCTCCTGGGCGTGGTCGTGCAGGACCGCCTCGATGGTGATGACCAGCTGTTCGCCCGCCTTGTTGGTGACCGTCCAGGTGCCCGAGCCGTCGGCCAGCTCGTCCCTGAGCGTGCAGGGCGGGGTCATCCAGTTCAGCGGCTTGTAGGCGCGGTCGTCGGCGTGGATGGACACCGACCCGTCGGCCTTGACCAGCAGCAGACGGGTCGCCATCGGCAGATGAGCGGTGAGCCGCCCGATGTAGTCCACGGAGCAGCGGGCGATGACCAGACGCACGGGCGCCGACGGTACCCGGCCCGGGAACCCTCCCGGCGCCCCCGTCGTCCTGGGAGGATGCCGACCGTGGTCCCCACCCGTGCCGCCGTGCTCCTGTTGATGGTCCTGGTCCTCGCTGCCTGCGCGGACCCCTCCACCGTCGGCAGCCCGCCTCCCGACGCCGAACCGGAGCCGCCGGTCGAGCAGCCCGTCGAGCTGCCCGCGGAGCCGGACGCGCTGGTGCTCCGGGTCGAGGACGTGGGTGGGTTCACGACGCCGGAGACGGCCATCACCCGCCTGCCCCGGTACTCGGTCTACGCCGACGGCCGGTTGATCACCGAGGGGCCCGTGCCGGCCATCTATCCCGGCCCGGCGCTCCCGAACGTGCAGGTCCAGGAGCTCGACCCCGCGACCGTGCGTGACCTCGCGGAGCGGGCGCTCGCCGCCGGGGTGGCGGAGACCGGGGACCTCGGCTCGCCCAACGTGGCCGACGTCCCGGCGACCCGCTTCACGGTGACCACCGCCGACGGGACGCACGTGCGCGAGGTGGAGGCGCTGTCCGTGCCGGGCCTCGGCGGCGAGCAGCCGGAGGCGGGGCTCACCGACCAGCAGGTCGCCGCCCGCGCACGGCTGCGGGAGCTGGTGGACGCGATCGACGCGCTGGGCCAGCAGCTGCCGGCACCCGACTCCTACGTCCCTGCCTCGGTGGCGGCGATCGTGCGGCCGTGGTCGGCTCCCGAGGAGGACGTCACCGCCGGTCTCCCGCCGGCCCCCGTGCCGTGGCCCGGGCCTCCCCTGCCGGGCGAGCCCGTGGGCGGGCTGCTGGAGCTCAGCTGCGTGACCGCCACCGGCGACCAGGCCGTCGCCGTCCTGGCGGCCGCCCGCGACGCCAACGGGCTGACCCCCTGGGCGACGCCGGACGGCGCCCTGTGGTCGGTCACCTTCCGTCCGCTGCTGCCGGACGAGTCGGGCTGCGCCGACCTGCTGGGCTGAGACGCCGACGGGCCCGGCCCCTCCGGGGAGGAGGAACCGGGCCCGTGCGGCCCCGTCCCGGGGCCCGGGCCGAGCCTGCGAGGGTCGGGGGAGGACGGGGTCCTTCGTCAGGCGGTGGCCGGCTGCCGCAGGTCGGCGTCCACGCCACCGTGCTCGTCGGCGCTGACCAGCGGGTCCACCGTCGAGGTCGCGTTGTAGCGCTCGAGGTCGAGGATCCCCTCGCGCTTGGCCACGATCGTCGGCACCAGCGCCTGACCGGCGACGTTCACCGCGGTGCGGCCCATGTCGAGGATGGGGTCGATCGCCAGCAGCAGGCCCACGCCGGCCAGCGGCAGCCCCAGGGTCGACAGCGTCAGCGTCAGCATGACGACCGCGCCGGTGACCCCGGCGGTGGCCGCCGAGCCGATGACCGACACCAGCACGATGAGCAGGTAGTCGGTGATCGACAGGTCGACTCCGAAGAACTGCGCCACGAAGATCGCCGACAGCGCCGGGTAGATCGCGGCGCAGCCGTCCATCTTGGTCGTCGCGCCCAGCGGCACGGCGAACGACGCGTAGGACCGCGGGACGCCGAGGTTCTGCTCGGTCACGCGCTCGGTGACCGGCAGCGTGCCGATCGACGAGCGGGAGACGAAGGCCAGCTGGATGGCCGGCCAGGCGCCGGCGAACCACCGCAGCGGCGACAGGCCGTGGGCGCGGAGCAGGATCGGGTAGACGACGAAGAGCACCAGGGCCAACCCGGCGTAGACGGCACCGGCGAAGACGCCGAGGGAGCCCAGCGAGCTCCAGCCGTAGCTGGCGACGGCGTTGCCGATGAGGCCGACGGTGCCGATCGGGGCCAGCAGGATGACCCACCACAGCACCTTCTGGACGACCGCCAGGGCCGAGCGGGTGAGGTTCAGGAACGGCTCCGCGGCGGGGCCGACCTTGAGGATCGCGATGCCGATGGCGACCGAGACGACGATCAGCTGGAGCACGTTGAACGACAGGCCGATCGAGCCGTCGCTGCCGGCGGACGCCTGCAGGCCCAGGATGTTGCCGGGTACCAGGCCGGTCAGGAAGTCCCACCAGCCGCCGGTCGTGGCCGGGTCGGTCGCGCTCGCGGCGTCGACGGAGCTGTTCCGACCGGGCTGGGTGAGCAGGCCCAGGCCGATGCCGATGCTGACGGCGATGAGCGCGGTGATGGCGAACCAGAGCAGGGTCTGGCCGGCCAGCCTCGCTGCGTTGGAGACCTGCCCGAGGTTGGCGATGGAGACGATGACCGCGGTGACGATCAGCGGCGGGACGAGCGCCTTGAGCAGCGTGACGAAGCTGCCGCCGACGGTCTGGAGGGTGCTGGTCAGCCAGTTCGGCGAGCCGTCGGTGACGGGGCCGATCTCACGGGCGACCAGCCCGAGGGCGACGCCGACGACGAGGGCGAGGAGCACCTGCGCCGCGAAGGGCACACGGCGGAGACGAGCGAGCACGGGAGGACTACCGATCTGCGGGAGGAGGGGGGACGACGGGAGCGGCGGGCGTCAACAGCTCGTGGTCGTCGTCCGGCCGTGGTCCAGCGCGCGCCGGCGCGTGAGGCCCCACAGGTTCTGCACGCGGGGATCAAGCGCGCAGCGCGTCCCGGTCATCCCGGCTGTGGGCCGACTCACCTGGGACGCTGGTGCCGTGGCAGATGCCGAGCCCGTGACCGCGACCGCACCGCGCCCCGCCGGGCGGACGCTGTTCACGCAGGGCTGGCGGGACGTCGCCTTCCTGCACTGGGCCGTCGATCCCGGCCGGGTCGCCCCGCTGCTCCCGCCGGGCACCCGCCCCGACGAGCACGAAGGCGCCACCTACGTGGGCCTCGTCCCGTTCCGGATGCGCCGGATCGGGCTGCTCGGCACCCCCGGGCTCCCGTGGCTGGGCTCGTTCCTGGAGACCAACGTGCGCCTGTACTCGGTCGACGCGCAGGGGCGCCGCGGCGTCGTCTTCGCCTCGCTGGACGCCGAGCGGCTCCTCCCCGTGCTCGCCGCCCGCTGGGTCGCCGGGCTGCCCTACCTCCACGCGCGCATGCGCTGCACCCGCGCCGGCGACGTCGTCACCTACACCTGCAGCCGACGGTGGCCGGGTCCGCGGGGCGTGCGCGGCGACCTCGCCCTGCGCGTGGGCGAACGGCTGGCCGACCCGCCGCCGCTGGCCCGTTTCCTCACCGGCCGCTGGGGGCTGCACCAGACCGACCGACGGGGCCGCACCGCCTACTGGCCGAACGAGCACCCGGAGTGGCCCCTGCACGCCGCCTCGGTCCTCGCGCTCGACGAGGATCTCACCGCCGCGGCCGGGCTGGCCGTGGACGGACGCCCGGAGAGCGTGCTGTTCTCCCCGGGCGTCGACGTCCGCTTCGGACCGCGCGTGCGCTGACCGCCGTCAGGCCGGTTCGGGAACCAGCGTGTCGAGGCCGTTGGCCTCGCGGATCACGTCCACGACCGAGCCCATGATCTCGGTGAGGCCGAAGTCCTTCGGCGTGAAGACCCGGGCCACGCCCTGGTCCCGCAGCCGGCGCGCGTCGCTGTCGGGGATGATCCCGCCGACGACGACCGGGACGTCGTCGAGGCCGGCCTCCTTGAGCCCGCGCAGCACCGCCGGCACCACCTGCAGGTGGGAGCCGGAGAGCACCGACAGCCCGACGACGTGCACGTCCTCCTCCACCGCGGCGGAGACGATCTGCGCCGGGGTCAGCCGGATGCCCTGGTAGATGACCTCGAAGCCGGCGTCCCGTGCACGGACGGCGATCTGCTCGGCACCGTTGGAGTGCCCGTCCAGACCCGGCTTGCCGACCAGGAAGCGCAGCCGTCCGCCCAGCTCCTCACCGGTGGCGCGCACGCGCTCACGGATGTCGATCAGGGTGTCGTCGGCCTCGCCGCCGCTGCTGGCGGACGCGACGCCCGTGGGCGCCCGGTACTCGCCGAACACCTCGCGCAGCACCCCGGCCCACTCCCCCGTCGTCACGCCGGCGCGGGCGCAGTCGAGGGTGGCGGCCATCAGGTTGACGTCGGTGGCCGCCGCCGCACGCAGGGCGTCGAGCGCCGCGTCGGCAGTGGCCTGGTCGCGCTCGGCCCGCCACTTCCGGACGGCCTCCTGCGCGGAGGCCTCCACGGCCTGGTCGACGACCATGATGGCGGCGTCGAGGTCGGCGGTCAGCGGGTTGGGCTCGGTGGTCTCGAACTTGTTGACGCCGACGACGACGTCCTCACCGCTCTCGATCCGGCGCCGGCGCTCGGCCAGCGAGCCGACCATCGCGCTCTTCATGTAGCCGGACTCGACGGCCGCCACGGCACCGCCGAGCTCCTCCACGCGGGCCATCTCGGCCTTGGCGCCCTCGACCAGGTCGGCGACCTTCTTCTCCACCACGACCGAGCCGGTGAAGAGGTCCTCGTACTCGAGCAGGTCGGTCTCGTAGGCCAGCACCTGCTGCAGCCGGAGCGACCACTGCTGGTCCCACGGCCGGGGCAGGCCCAGCGCCTCGTTCCAGGCCGGCAGCTGCACGGCACGGGCGCGGGAGTCGCGGGACAGGGTGACGGCCAGCATCTCCAGCACGATGCGCTGGACGTTGTTCTCCGGCTGGGCCTCGGTCAGGCCCAGGGAGTTGACCTGGACGCCGTAGCGGAACCGGCGCTGCTTGGCGTCCTGCACGCCGTAGCGCTCCTGCGTCAGCTCGTCCCAGAGCTGCGTGAAGGCGCGCATCTTGCACATCTCCTCGACGAAGCGGACGCCCGCGTTCACGAAGAAGGAGATGCGGGCGACGACCTCGCCGAACTTCTCCTGCGGCACCTGGCCGGAGTCGCGCACCGAGTCCAGCACGGCGATGGCGGTGCTGATGGCGTAGGCGATCTCCTGCTCCGGCGTCGCCCCGGCCTCCTGCAGGTGGTAGCTGCAGATGTTGATCGGGTTCCACTTCGGCATGGTCGTGACCGTGTAGGCGACCATGTCGGTGATCAGCCGCATCGAGGGCGCCGGCGGGAAGACGTAGGTCCCCCGCGACAGGTACTCCTTGATGATGTCGTTCTGCGTCGTGCCCGCCAGCTTGCTGACGTCGTGCCCGTGCTCCTCGGCGACGGCCTGGTAGAGCGCGAGCAGCCACATCGCGGTGGCGTTGATCGTCATCGACGTGTTCATCTCGTCGAGCGGGATGCCGTCGAAGAGGGCGCGCATGTCACCGATGTGGGTGACCGGCACGCCCACCTTGCCGACCTCGCCCACGGCGAGCTCGTCGTCGGGGTCGTACCCGGTCTGCGTCGGCAGGTCGAAGGCCACCGAGAGGCCGGTCTGGCCCTTGGCCAGGTTGCGCCGGTACAGCGCGTTGGACTCGGCCGGCGAGGAGTGGCCGGCGTAGGTGCGCATGACCCAGGGACGGTCACGCTCCTCCGGCGATGACGGGAACGGCATACCGGCGGAGTCTAGGGCGGTCCGGGTGCCGGAGCAGCCCCGCCCGGGCATCGATGACCGGTGGCACACTCGTTCGGCGTAAGGATCCCCTCCTTCTCACCCCCTCGCTCGCTCGGGGCGAGCCTCGGGACGGGGCCGGAAAGGGACCGTCGTGACCAGAGGGATCGGGGCCCTGGGGCCGATGCTGGTGATCGTCCTGGTCCTGGTCGGCCTGGCGCTGGTCATGCGATGGGCCTTCGGCCCCGGCTACGGCCGCTCGGCGCGCCCCGCCGTTCCCGCGGAGGAGGGACTGCTCGTGCTGGTCGCCACCGTCTCGGCGCCGCAGACCGCCCGCGCGCTCCGGGCGGTGCTCTCCGATGCCGGCATCCGCTCCACGCAGCGCACCCCGGCCCCGCACCGCACCGACGTGCTGGTCTTCCCGGACGACGCGGCCCGCGCCCGCGTCCTGGCGGCGTCCTTCTCCGGGTGAGTCAGCCGGGCCGCTGCGTCCGCTCGACCTGCGCGCCCAGGCCGCTCAGCTGCTGGACGAAGTCGGGGTACCCCCGGTCGACGTGGTGCACGTCCTGCACCTCGGTGACGCCGTCGGAGAGCAGGCCGGCCAGCACCAGCCCGGCGCCGGCCCGGATGTCGGTGGCGAGGACCGGCGCGCTGGAGAGCCGCTCCCGGCCGCGGACGACGGCGTGGTGGCCGTCGATGCGCACGTCGGCGCCCAGGCGCACGAGCTCGTTGACGAACATGAACCGGCCCTCGAAGACGTTCTCGGTGATCAGGGCGGTGCCGGTGGACACCGCGGCCAGGGCCACCGCCATGGGCTGCAGGTCGGTCGGGAAGCCCGGGAAGGGCAGCGTGACGACGTCGACCGCCCGCGGCCGGTCGGCCATCGCCACGCGCAGCCCGTCGGGCAGCTCCTCGATCGTCGCGCCGGCGTCGGCGAGCTTGTCCAGTGCCACGCGCAGGTGACCGGCGACCGCCCGCTCGATCACCACGTCGCCCCGGGTCATGACGGCCCCGATCGCCCACGTGCCGGCGACGATCCGGTCGGGCACGGTGGTGAAGGTGACCGGCGAGAGCCCCTCGACCCCCTCGACGGTGAGCGTCGAGGTGCCCGCGCCGTCGATCCGCGCCCCCATCGCCAGGAGCATCGCGCAGAGGTCGACGATCTCCGGCTCGCGGGCCGCGTTGTCGATGACCGTCGTCCCCTCGGCGAGCACCGCGGCCATGACGAGGTTCTCGGTGGCGCCCACGGAGGGGAAGTCCAGCCAGATGGAGGTGCCGGTGAGCCGGGGGGCGGTGGCGACGAGGAAGCCGTGCTCGCTGATGACGGTGGCGCCGAGCCGCTCCAGCCCGGCGATGTGCATGTCCAGCCCGCGGGAGCCGATGGCGTCGCCGCCGGGCAGGGCGACCCGGGCGCTGCCGCAGCGCGCGACCAGCGGGCCCAGCACGCTGATCGACGCGCGCATGCGGCGCACGAGGTCGTAGTCGGTCTCCGTCGACGGCTGCTCGGGCACGTCGACGACGACCCGGCCGCCACCCCCGCTGCCGGGCGTGGGCGTGTAGGTGACCCCGCACCCCAACCGGCGCAGCACCTCGCTCATGATCGAGACGTCGAGGATGTCGGGCACCTCGTCGATCGAGGTACGCCCCGGCGCCAGCAGGGCGGCGGCCATGAGCTTCAGTGCGCTGTTCTTCGCCCCGGTGACCCGCACCCGGCCCGACAGGGCCGTTCCACCGGACACCTCGAAGCACTCCACCCGACCACCCTACGGCGCCGGCCGGGGACGCTCGGTACGGCGGCATAGGCTCCGGGGCATGACCGTCCGGCTGACCCGCATCTACACGAAGACCGGCGACGCCGGCCAGACCCACCTGGGCGACATGAGCCGGGTGTCGAAGACCGATCCGCGGCTGGTGGCCTACGCCGACGTGGACGAGGCCAACAGCGTGCTCGGGACGGCGCTGGCGCTGGGCGCGCCCGAGCCGGCGCTCGCCGACCTGCTGCGGAGCATCCAGAACGACCTGTTCGACGTGGGCGCCGATCTCTGCACGCCGATCACACCGGACCCGCAGTACCCGCCGCTGCGCATCACGGCCGCCTACACCGAGCGGCTGGAGGCGGCCTGCGACGAGTACAACGAGACGCTGCCCAAGCTGAACAGCTTCATCCTGCCCGGCGGCACCCCCCTGGCCGCCCTCCTGCACCAGGCCCGGGTCGTCGCCCGGCGGGCGGAGCGCAGCGTGTGGGCGTTGCTCGAGGCGGACGAGGCGGGCGGCTCCGCCGGGCGCTCCAACGCGGAGACGGCCCGCTACCTCAACCGGCTGTCGGACCTGCTGTTCATCCTGTCCCGGGTCGCCAACCCCGGCGGGGACATCCTCTGGGAGCCGGGCGGGCCCACCAGGGGCGACGTCACCGACCAGCAGGCGTGACGGCGGCCTCCCTGCAGGGGCCCGCCGCGAGCCTGCGAGCGGTGGGGGGCAGGGAGGTCCTCTTTCAGTGCCGGGGCGGGGCGGACTCGACCCAGGAGAGGAAGCCGGTCACCGTCGACCGGTCCATCGCCAGGTCGCGGCGCCCGTCGGCCGTCGAGCAGGAGAGCACGACGACGTCCTCGGGCAGGGCGAGGTCCTCCCGGCCGGGACGGCGCTGCGACTCCACGGCGAAGGTGGCCCGGCAGAGCCGGTGCTGCGGCCGCACGGACAGCGACAGGGCGCGGTACCAGAGCAGCGCGTCCCCGCCGTACCAGGCGACGCCCACCGACCATCGCGACGAGTTCGGGGTGCGCAGCCACATGGTGACCGCTCCCAGCCCGGAGAGCAGGAAGCGGCGGCGGAGCAGGAAGACGACGGCGACCACGAGCAGCAGCAGGCCGAGGAGGACCAGCAGGACCGTGGTCACGGAAGGAGCCGGTTCGGGGCTGGGGGTGCCGGCTGGCTCAGACGGTCTGGCCGGCGGCGCGGAGCCGGGACTGCGCCCGCCGGGCGGCGTCCACCGCGTCCGGGTCGTCACCGGCGGACTCGGCCCGCCGCAGCGCCTCGCGGGCGCGCTCGACGTCGATCTCCGAGGAGATCTCGGCGGTCTCCGCGAGGATCGACACACCCTGCTCGCTCACGGACAGGAAGCCGCCGTGCGCGGCGACCGTGAGGTCCTCGCCGGTGTCGGTGCGGATCGTGACCACACCGCCGGGGGCCAGCTGACCCAGCAGCGGCGCGTGGCCGGGCAGCACACCCAGCTCGCCCTCGGTGGTGCGGGCGATGACCATCGTGGCCTCACCGGACCAGATCTTGCGCTCCACGGCCACCAGCTCGACCTGCAGGGTCGCCACGACACTCCTCGGGTTGCACGGAACTGAAGGGCCACTCTAGCGGCGGAGGGCTGGACTGGAACGGCCACCCTTCAGGGCGGGGCCGTCCAGAGGCTGACGCCGAGCGTGCGAGGCGTGAGGGGGACGGGGTCCTTCTCCGAGTCGCGGGGGGAAGGGTGGCCCTCTTTCAGGCCGCGCGGCGGTAGAGCAGGGTGAAGCGGCCCACGCGCACCCAGGGATGGCGGACCGTGGACGCCGGCGCCCACTCGTCGATGCGGTACCGCGCGAGGTCGACCGGCTCGTCGGGCGCGTAGGGAGCCCACGTCCAGGCGGGATCGTGCCCGCTGTCCGCGGGCTGCTGCGCTGCGTTGGTCGGTTCCACGTCGGGCCTCTGCGACGGCGCCCGCCGGTCGGGCGCTCCACCACTGATGGTCGGCGGGATTCCCCCGGAACTGAAGGGGGCCCTGCGCCGGAACCACACGGACGGGTGACACCGACGCCGACGGCCGGGCCCCCGAGGGGACCCGGCCGTCGCGTGGTGCCGGTTGGTGCGGGGGTCAGGCCTTCTTGAGCTTGGCCGCGTTGCGCTCGAGGTCCTCGAGGCCACCGCACATGAAGAAGGCCTGCTCGGGGACGTTGTCGTAGGTGCCCTCGGTGAGCGCCTTGAACGACTCGAGGGTCTCCGACAGCGGCACGAACGAGCCGGGCTGACCGGTGAAGGCCTCGGCCACGAACATGTTCTGCGAGAGGAAGCGCTCGATGCGCCGGGCCCGGTTCACCGTGACCTTGTCCTCCTCGCCGAGCTCGTCGATGCCGAGGATCGCGATGATGTCCTGCAGCTCCTGGTAGCGCTGCAGGATTTGCTTCACGCGCTGGGCGATCTGGTAGTGCTCCTCCCCGACGTACTGCGGGTCGAGGATCCGGCTGGTCGAGTCCAGCGGGTCCACGGCCGGGTAGATGCCCTTCTCGGAGATGGGCCGCGACAGGTTCGTCGTGGCGTCCAGGTGGGCGAAGGTGGTGTGCGGCGCCGGGTCGGTGATGTCGTCGGCGGGCACGTAGATCGCCTGGAGCGAGGTGATCGAGCGGCCCCGGGTCGAGGTGATCCGCTCCTGCAGCTGACCCATCTCGTCGGCCAGCGTGGGCTGGTAGCCCACGGCCGAGGGCATGCGGCCCAGCAGCGTGGAGACCTCGGAGCCGGCCTGGGTGAACCGGAAGATGTTGTCGATGAAGAGCAGCACGTCCTGGTTCTGCTCGTCACGGAAGTACTCGGCCATGGTCAGCGCCGACAGCGCCACCCGCAGGCGGGTGCCCGGCGGCTCGTCCATCTGACCGAACACCAGGGCGGTGGACTCGATGACGCCGGACTCGGTCATCTCCGCGATGAGGTCGTTGCCCTCACGGGTGCGCTCGCCGACGCCGGCGAACACCGAGACGCCACCGAACTCCTGCGCGACACGACGGATCATCTCCTGGATGAGGACCGTCTTGCCGACGCCGGCACCGCCGAACAGGCCGATCTTCCCGCCCGCCACGTAGGGCGTCAGCAGGTCGATGACCTTGATGCCGGTCTCCAGCATCTCGGTGCGGCCCTCGAGCTGGTCGAAGCGCGGCGGGTTCCGGTGGATGCCCCAGTGCAGCGCGTCCGCGCCGTGGCCGGGGGTGTCCAGGCACTCGCCGAGGGTGTTCCACACGTGGCCCTTGGTGACGTCACCGACGGGGACCGAGATCGGCTTGCCCGTGTCGGCGACGTCGGCCCCGCGGATCAGGCCGTCGGTCGGCGCCATCGAGATGGTCCGGACGACGTTCTCGCCCAGGTGCTGCGCGACCTCGAGGGTGAGGGTCTTGCTGAGGTCGGCGAGCGTGACGTCGACCTTGAGCGCGTTGAAGAGGTCGGGCATCGCGTCGCGGGGGAACTCGACGTCGACGACCGGCCCGGTGACCCGCACGACGCGGCCGGTGCCCTGCGTCTGCGTGGTGGACGGACGGTCCTCGGTGACGGTCATCTGTAGTGCTCTCCTGCCCTGGGGCTCGGGGGTTCGTTCGGTGGATTCAGTCGTTGGCGCCCGAGGAGACCAGTGCGTCGGCGCCGCCGACGATCTCGCTGATCTCCTGGGTGATCTCTGCCTGGCGGATCTGGTTGGCCTGGCGCGAGAGGTTCTTCGCCAGCTCCTCGGCGTTGTCCGAGGCGGACTTCATCGCCCGCCGACGGGACGCCGACTCGGAGGCCGCGGCCTCCAGCATCGCCGCGTAGATGCGGGTGGTGACGTACTTCGGCAGCAGGGCGTCCAGCAGCCCCTCGGCCGACGGCTCGAACTCGTAGGAGGTGGGGACACCGGAGTCCGTCGCGGTCCCGCTCTCGCGTGCCTCGCGCTCGTAGTCGAACTCGTCCACCTCCTCGACCTCCAGGGGCGCCATGCGCTTGGCGACGGGCACCTGGGCGAGCAGCGAGCGGAACTCGGTGTAGACGATGTGCAGCTCGTCCACCCCCAGCAGCCCGTCGTCACCGGCGCCGCCCTGCTCGTCGTCGTCCTCACCTGCGGTGAAGACGTCGATCAGGGCGTTCCCGACCTCCTGCGCGTCGGCGTACCCGGGCTGCTCGGAGAAGCCGGTGAAGGTCTGCTCCATCTCACGGTCGCGGAAGCGGTAGTACGTCTCCCCCTTGCGGCCGACCACGTAGAGCACCGGCTGCTTGCCCTCCTGGCGCAGCAGGGCGAGCAGCTCCTCGGTGCGCCGCAGCACGTTGACGTTGTACGAGCCGGCGAACCCACGGTCGGAGGTGATGACCAGGACGGCCGCGCGCCGCGGGTTCTCCCGCTCGGTGAGCAGCGGGTGGTCCAGCGACGCCGACGACGCCAGCGCCGACAGCACACGCGTGATCTCCCGGGCGTAGGGCTTGGAGGCCTCCACCCGGGCCTGGGCGCGAACGATGCGGGCACCGGCGATCAGCTCCTGGGCCGAGAAGATCTTCTTCGTCGACCGGGTGGAGCGGATGCGGCGCCGCAGCGCGCGGAGGTTACCGGCCATGGGTCAGCTGCTCCGCTTGACCTGGACGCGCTCCTGACCCCGCTCCGAGGCGTCCATGGCCTCGGCCTCGGGCTCGTTGCCCAGGAGCGACTCGCCGTCGGAGGTCGTGAACTGCCCGTAGAAGGACTCGACGGCCCGCTCCAGAGCGCCCACCGTGTCGTCCTCGAGCTTCTTCGACGAACGGATCGTGTCGAGGATGCCGCTGTCCCCGCGGGAGATGTAGTCGAGGAACTCGCCCTCGAAGCGGCGGACGTCCGAGACCGGCACCCGGTCGAGCCGGCCGGTGGTGCCCAGCCACAGGGAGACGACCTGCCGCTCCACGGGGAACGGGGAGTACTGGCCCTGCTTGAGCAGCTCGACGAGCCGCTGCCCGCGGTCCAGCGTGGCCCGGCTGGAGGCGTCCAGGTCCGAGGAGAACGAGGAGAACGCCTCGAGCTCGCGGAACTGGGCCAGGTCCAGGCGCAGCCGGCCGGCGACGGACTTCATCGCCTTGATCTGGGCCGAACCGCCGACGCGGGACACCGAGATGCCGACGTTGATGGCGGGGCGGACACCGGAGTTGAACAGACCCGTCTCGAGGAAGATCTGCCCGTCGGTGATCGAGATGACGTTGGTCGGGATGTAGGCCGACACGTCGTTGCCCTTGGTCTCGATGAGCGGCAGACCCGTCATCGAACCGGCACCCAGGTCGTCGGAGAGCTTCGCGCAGCGCTCCAGCAGGCGGGAGTGGAGGTAGAAGACGTCGCCGGGGTAGGCCTCGCGACCCGGCGGACGGCGCAGCAGCAGCGACACCGCGCGGTAGGCCTCGGCCTGCTTGGTCAGGTCGTCGAAGACGATCAGGACGTGCTTGCCCTCGTACATCCAGTGCTGCCCGATGGCCGAGCCGGTGTAGGGGGCGATGTACTTGAAGCCCGCGGCCTCCGACGCCGGGGCGGCGACGATGGTCGTGTACTCCATCGCGCCGGCCTCCTCGAGGGCCGAGCGGATCGCGGCGATCGTCGAGCCCTTCTGGCCGACGGCGACGTAGATGCAGCGCACCTGCTGGGCAGGGTCACCGGTGGCCCACGCCTGCTTCTGGTTGATGATCGCGTCGATGGCGATGGCGGTCTTGCCGGTCTGTCGGTCACCGATGATCAGCTGGCGCTGGCCACGGCCGACCGGCGTCATGGCGTCGATGGCCTTGATGCCGGTCTGCAGCGGCTCGTGCACCGACTGGCGCTGCATGACGTTGGGGGCCTGCAGCTCGAGGGCACGGCGACCGGTGGTGGCCAGCGGTCCCCCGCCGTCGATCGGGTTGCCCAGCGGGTCGACGACACGGCCGAGGTACCCGTCGCCGACGGCGACGGAGAGGACCTCACCGGTGCGGCGGACCTGCTGGCCCTCCTCGATCCCGGAGAAGTCACCCAGGACGACGACACCGATCTCGCGGACGTCGAGGTTCAGGGCCAGACCGCGGACGCCGCTCTCGAACTCGAGCAGCTCGTTGGTCATGACCGAGGGCAGGCCCTCGACGCGGGCGATGCCGTCACCCGCCTCGGTGACCGTGCCGACCTCCTCGCGGGAGACGTCGGGCCGGTACTCGGTGACGTAGTTCTGGATGGCACTGCGGATCTCGTCAGCGGAGATCGTCAGCTCGGCCATGGCTCTGGTCCTCTTCCCTGCAGGGTTCGTGTCGTTGTGGAGTGGGCGGCGGTCAGCCGGCCAGCCGCCGGCGGGCGGCTTCCAGCCGGTGGGCGATGCTGCCGTCGATGACCTCGTCGCCGACCTGGATGACCAGGCCACCCAGCACGTCGGGGTCGACGGTCACCTGGAGTCCGACGGCCCGCCCGTAGAGGCGGTTCAGCACCTCCGTCAGGCGCTGCTCCTGGATCGGGGTGAGCGGGACGGCGCTGGTCACGCGGGCCACCGACTGACCGCGGCGGCGGCTGGCCACATCGGACAGCCGCTCGATGGCGACCTCGGCGCTGCCGACGTGCGCGCCGGTCAGGACGTTGCGCAGCAGCTGCTCGGTCACCGGGCTGACCCGGCCGGAGAGCAACCGGTCCAGGAGGGCCGAGCGGCCCTCCACCGACGCCTTGCGGTCACTGAGGACGCGGGCCAGCTCCCGGTCGCCGGCGACGATCCGCCCGAACCGGAAGAGCTCGTCCTCGACGCCGTCGAGCTCGCCTCGGGCGTCCGCGGCGTCCAGGGACGCCTCGGTGGCCACGGTGACGGTGGCGTCGACCAGGTCGATCGGGTGCGACCACCGCTGCCGGGCGATCGTCTCGACCAGGTCCAGCGCGGTCGAGGACAACTGGGACGCGAAGAGGCGGCGCACCAGTTCGGCGCGCTCCTCCGGCTTCCCTGCCGGGTCCGCCATGGCGCGGCGCAGCGAGAGCTGTGCGGTGAGCACGCGCGACACCGCGAACAGCTCGTCGGCCAGCGCCAGCAGCTCCGGCCCGGTCGCCGCACGGGCGGGCTGGCCGGTGATCCGGTCCTTGGCCCGCTCGAGCACCCCGGAAGCGGGTCGCGTCAGCTGCTCCAGGCGCTCGTGCACCTGGAGCGTCGCCGCCCTGCTGGACGCCTCCATCAGCGGTTGCTCTCGCTGGCGGCCACGGCGCCGCCCCGGCCGTCGCCGGCGGCCATGCCGTCGAGCTCGGCCAGGAAGCGATCGACGGTGCCGCTGCGGCGGGCGTCGTCGGCCAGCGACTCGCCGACCACCCGGCCGGCGAGGTCGACGGCCAGCGTGCCGATCTGTCCGCGCAGCTCGTGCACGATCTGCTGCCGCTGGGCGGTCAGCTGCTCCTCGCCGCGGGCGACGATGCGGGCCGACTCCTCCTGCGCCTGGGTGCGCAGCTCCTCGAGGATCTGCTGTCCTTCGGCGCGCGCGGCGTCGCGGATCTGCGCCGCCTCGTTGCGGGCCTCGGCGAGCTGGGCCCGGTACTGCTCCAGCGACGCCTTGGCCTCGGCCTGCATGGCCTCGGCGCGCTCGATGCCGCCCTCGATCGCCGCGCGACGGGCCTGGAAGACCTGCTCGAAGCGGGGCGCGACGAACTTGACCACCACGAACAGCACGATCGCGAAGGCGATCAGCCCGATGATGATCTCGCCGAGGGGCGGTACCAGGACGCTCGGTTCTTCAGCGGCCAGGATGCTCATGCTCTCAACGTCCCTGTCTGGAATCGGTGACCGTACGCGGGAGGCGTACGGATCAGGTGCCGTAGACGAGGGGGGCGACGAAGCCGATCAGGGCCAACGCCTCGGCGAGCGCGAAGCCCAGGAAGGCGTAGGTACGGGTCAGGCCGGCCGACTCGGGCTGGCGGGCGGTGGCCTGGATGTAGGCCGCCCACACCAGACCGACACCGATGCCCGGGCCGATCGTGGCGATGCCGTAGCCGACCGAACCGATGCTGCCTTCGAGCTCTGCGAGAACCTCGATCATTGCGGGGTGTTCCTCCTGTGTCGTCGCCCGGTGGTCACCGGGCGGCTGGCGGGGTCGTGCGGTGGTGCCGTCGTGCGGTGGTGCAGTGCGGGGGGTGGCCGGCGAGGGCCACCGTGTCGGGTCAGTGCGCGGCCTCGACCGAACCGTTGAGGTACGTGCCCATCAGCATGGTGAAGACGTAGGCCTGCAGGAAGATGACCAGCAGTTCGAAGAAGGTCATCACGATCGCCATGAGCGCCGAGATCGGGCCGAAGACGGCCGAGAAGTTGCCCACCTGCAGCAGGTAGACCGCGCCGAGGGAGAACGTCACCAGCAGCATGTGGCCGGCGAACATGTTGGCGAAGAGTCGGATCGCCAGGGTGAACGGGCGGACCACGAAGTTCTGCAGCAGCTCCAGCGGCGTGATGAGCACGTACATCGGCTTGGGCACACCGGGCAGGAACATGATGTCGCGGAAGTACGGCCACAGGCCCTGGTTCCTGATGCCGACCGCGATGTAGACGACCCAGCAGATGAGTGCGAGGACCAGCGGGAAGGCGAACTTCGACATCGGCGAGATCTGGGCGAACGGGATGATCGCCATCAGGTTGTTCGCCAGGATGAAGAAGAAGAGCGCGGCCAGGAAGGGCGCGAACGGGAGGCCCTTGGGGCCGATCACGTCGCGGGCGATGCCGTCGCGGACGAACGAGTAGCCCGACTCACCGAGGAACTGCATCTTGCCCGGCACGATCTGCGGGCTGCGCACGGTGGCCATCAGGAAGGCGACCACCGCGGCGGTCGCGATCCAGAGCAGCAGCGTGATGCGGGTGATCTCGAACTCGATGCCGAGCACCGAGGGGCTCCAGAGCACCTCGGGGAAGAACTCCCCGATGCCCGGAGGGGTGAAGCCGCCGCCGGGGTCGCTCTCCACGGCGAGGACGTCGCCGAGTGCGCGGGCGCTTGAGGTCACCGTTGTCCTTTCTGCGTCCTGGGCCGGCTTCGTCCTGCGCCCGGGGTGGTGCTTGTCGTCCACTCACCCGGGTGCGGGTCAGCGGCTCCGTACTTGACGACGACCACGTAGATCGCCACCGCCATGCCGAGGATGATGCCGACCGGGAAGAACACGCGAATGTCCAGCCATTGGTCGATCAGCCACCCGGCCCCGCCCCACACGGCCATCCCGGAGAGAAGCGTCCCGGTGACCGCCCATCCCATGTCGGCCCCACTGGGCTGACGGGTTGGACTCGCAGGGCGTGGTCGGGCTCCACCGTCTCCGGAGGTGTCCTCGGCCATCGGATCGGACACTATCAGCCGGTCTTCCCGGCGCTTCCCGGCTCCCGGGCAACCACCTGGTCGGACGACGCCGGCGGAGGCTCGGGCGGGGGCACGTAGAAGATCTGACGGGTCCACACCCAGCGCAGCTGGATGCCGCTCCACAGCAGCGCCCCGACGACGACGGCCCACGCCACGGTGCGCCGGTCCAGCCACCCGTCGGCGGGGAGCGCGTCCAGGACGGCGAACAGCACCAGCGCCTTGACGAAGAAGGCCAGCAGCGCGGCCGGCAGGGTCAGGGTGTCCCCTATGCGGCCCGCGAAGGCGACCGCCAGACCGGACACCGCGAAGAACGCCGTCACGATGACGGCGGACACCCCGATCGCGGCGGCGTGGTCCCAGCCGGCGACCAGGCCGGCGACCGTCGCCGCGATCGCGGCGACGGTCAGGGTGAGGAGCGTCCCGACGCGCAGGAAGGACACGTCCCAGGGGGCCGTGCTGCGGGCGGGCACCGGGGGGTTGGTGCTGGTGGAGCTCATCGGACGACCTCCGGGGCGTCGTTCTTGCGGGCGCTGCGGGCGGCGGTCCGTCCTGCGCGCGTCTCGCTGCCGGGTGGCCGCACCGCCCGGGCGGTCGGGTGGTCGGCGCGGCTGCGCTCCCGCTGCGCCGCCAGCTCGGCCGCCCGCGCCTCTCGCGCCGCGCGGCGGGCCCGCGGGCTGAGGACGACGACGAGCCCCACGACCAGGAGCACCGCGATGGCGACCAGCAGCTCCGCCGTCCCTCCGGTGATGGAGAGGGCGACCGCGCCGAAGGACAGCAGCGCGGCCCAGAAGTACATGACCAGCACCGCGCGGCGGTGCGAGTGGCCGATCGACAGCAACCGGTGGTGCAGGTGCATCTTGTCCGGGGCGAACGGCGAGCGGCCCTGCCGGGTGCGCCGCACCACCGCCATCACCAGGTCGATGAAGGGGATGAAGAGCACCGCCACCGGCACGAGCAGGGGCAGCGTGAGCGGCAGGAGGGTGGCCGCGGAGTCGAACGACTGCGGGTCCACTCCCCCGGTGGCCGTGACCGCCGCGGCCGAGAGCATCAGGCCGACCATCATCGATCCGGAGTCGCCCATGAAGATGCGCGCCGGGCTGAAGTTGTGCGGCAGGAAGCCCAGGCAGGCCCCGGCCAGCACGGCGGTGATCAGCGCCGGTGCGCTCGCCACGTCGTCGTACCCGACCAGGCCCAGGTGGTAGCTGTAGGCGAAGAAGGCCAGCGCCGCGATCGCCGAGACCCCGGCGGCCAGGCCGTCGAGGCCGTCGATGAAGTTCAGCGCGTTGACGACCAGCACGGTCAGCAGGATGGTCAGCGGCAACCCGACGTCGGGTCCCAGCGAGATCGTGCCGATGTCGGCCACCGGCAGGAACAGGATGGACAGCTGGACGCCCAGCAGGCCCATGACGCCCGCGGCGGCGATCTGCCCGGTGAGTTTCGTCAGGGCGTCCAGGCCCCACTTGTCGTCCAGCACGCCCAGCAGGCAGATCAGGCCGCCGCCCACCAGGACCGCGTAGGTCTGGGTGTCGTCGAACGTCCGCTGCAGCGCCGGCAGCCGGCTGGCGACCAGCACCGCGGTGACCACGCCCAGGTACATGGCCACGCCTCCGCCGCGCGGCGTGGGGATGGAGTGCACGTCGCGCTCCCGCGGCGCGGCCATCATCCGGAAGCGGACGGCGAGCATCCGCACCACCGGCGTGGTCAGGAAGGTGACCAGCGCGGCGGTGAGCATGACGACGGCGTACTCGCGCATCGGCTCAGCCGGCGCGGATCGGCTCGGGACGGGTCCGAAGAGCGGGCGTGCTCATCCAGCCGCCCTCCCGTACGTCGTCGTGCCGCGGCACCTCTGGGCGGCGCGGCGGTCGACCCACGGTAGCGCGAGGACCCCTCGGTATCCTCCGTCGGCGACCCGGCCGGCCGCAGCGACCGGCCCGTCTACCCTCGCGTCCGTGCGGTGGTGGGTCGGGACGACTGTGCTGCTCGTCGCGCTCACCGGTTGCTCGGGTGGTGAGCGGGGACCGCTGCCGCCGGCGGGGGCCAGGGTCGACTACCAGCTCGGGGGCGCCTACGCCCCGGCGCCGGCCGTCGACGTCGTCGTCCGGGACCGGATGGCCGCGCCGGAGCCGGACCGGTGGTCGGTCTGCTACGTCAACGCCTTCCAGACGCAGCCGGGTGCGGACGAGGTGCCGCCGGAACTGCTGCTCCGCGCCGACGACGGCAACCGCGTGGAGGATCCCGACTGGCCCGGCGAGTACCTGCTCGACGTCTCCCCCGGCCCGGCGCGCACGGCCGTGCTGGAGACCGTCGGCGGCTGGATCGACCGGTGCGCCGACGACGGGTTCGATGCCGTGGAGCTGGACAACCTCGACAGCTGGACCCGATCCGGCGGGCTGCTCACCAGGTCCGACGCCGAGGCCACCGCTCGCGCGCTCACGGACCGCGCGCACGCGGCCGGGCTCGCCGCGGCGCAGAAGAACGCCGCCGAGCTGGTCGGCACCGATCTCGGTCTCGACTTCGCGGTCACCGAGGAGTGCGCGGCGTTCGACGAGTGCGAGCGCTACCGGGCGGCCTTCGACGTCGTCCTCGAGGTCGAGTACACCGACGAGGCCTTCCGGGCCGCCTGCGCGGCGGAGCTGCCAGGGGTGTCGGTCGTCCGGCGGGATCTCGCACTCGTGCCGGAGGGGGAGCCCGGGCACGTCGCACGCTGGTGCGACTGACCCGTACCCGCAGCCGCGCCCGGGGACCGCGCGCCCGGGCTCAGTCGGTCAGCTCGGCGACGGCGTCGCGGAGCCGGTCGACCGGGATGGCGCCGACCCGCAGGACGCGGGGCACCGGACCGGTGCAGTCGACGATGGTGCTGGCTGCGGAGTCGGCGCGGGGCCCGCCGTCGAGGATGACCGCAGCCTGCTCGCCCAGCTGGACCGCCGCCTCCTGCGCGGTGGTGGCGGCCGGGCGGCCGGAGCGGTTGGCGCTGGACACCGCCAGCGGGCCGGTGCGCCGGAGGAGGTCCCGGGTCAGCTCGTCGTCGGGCAGCCGGACGGCCACCGTCCCCTCGGCCTCACCCAGGTCCCAGGCCAGCGACGGCGCGTGTTCCACGACCAGGGTGAGCCCGCCGGGCCAGAACGCCTGGGCGAGCGCGGTGGCCGCGGGCGGGGTCTGCATGACCAGCCCGGCCAGGGTGGAGGCCTCGCCGATCAGCACCGGCACCGGCATCCCGCGGCCGCGGTTCTTGGCGGCGAGCAGGGCGGTGACCGCCCTCGGGCTGAACGCATCGGCGGCCACGCCGTAGACGGTGTCCGTGGGCAGCAGCACCAGCTCGCCCCGGGAGATGGCCGCCGCGGCGGCGTCGAGGCCGGCCGCGCGGACGTCGGGGTCGGAGCAGTCGTAGAGATCGGCCACGGGGACGAAGTCTGTCACCGGGCCGGGCGGCGACCGGCGACCGGGCTCAGTCCTCGCCGCCGCCGCGCTCGTCGCCGTCGTCGTCGCCCTCGCCGTCGCTGCCCTCGTCGCCACCGCCGTCGCCGTCGTCGTCCCCGCCGCCCTGGTTCCCGTTCACCTTCCCGTTGCCGTTGCCGTTGCCGTTGCCGTTGCCGTTCCCGTTCCCGTTGCCCTGGTTGCCCTCGTTCCCGCTCTCCTGGCCGCCGTCGCCGCCCCCCACGGGAGCGGGAGCCGGCACCGGGGCAGGTGACGGGACCGGGGCGGGCGCGGGGACCGGAGGCACCGCGTAGCCGAGGCGGACGAGCGTGTCCGGCGGCAGGAGACCGGCGGGCTCCACGGAGGTGACCTGGCCGGGCGGCACCTGCGCCGTCTCCACGGCGACGAGCTCGACCCGGAGGCCGCGGGCGATCAACCCGGCCTGCACCTCCCGGACCGGCCGGCCGAGCAGGTCCTCGGCCACGACGTCCACCCCTGCGGGGGTGCTCGGTCCCGCCGTCAGGTCCGATCCCTCCCCCGCCGTGGACGAGGAGCCGTCGGGGAGCACGGCCGCGAGGAGTCCCGCACCGCCGGCCACCAGCAGCAGGGCCAGCAGGATCGCCACCGGCCACCTCCGCCGGCGCGCAACAGGCGCGACGGCGGTCGGCGCCGATGCGCCTGCCGGTACGGCCGGCATGACCGCTGTCGTCGCCAGGCCGGGGGCGTGCCCACCGGCGAGGACGGTCTCCACCCCGTCGCGCAGCGCGGCCCCGTCCCGGAAGCGGACGGCGGGGTCCTTGGCCATGGCCCGCTCCACCAGCGCCCGGACGGCGGGCGGGAGCCCGGCCGGCAGCGGGTCGGGCTGCTCGCGGATCTGCATGACCGCGATCTGGACGGCGCCCTCGCCCTCGAACGCCCGCCTCCCGGTGAGGCACTCGTAGCCGACGGCGCCCAGTGCGTAGACGTCGCTCGCGGGGCTCGCCGGTCGTCCGGAGGCCTGCTCCGGGGACAGGTAGTGCGCTGTGCCGAGCACCTGCCCCGTGGCGGTGATCGCGACGCTGGAGGCCGAGCGGGCGATGCCGAAGTCGGTGAGCTTCACCCGGCCGTCGGGCGTGACCAGCAGGTTGGCCGGCTTGATGTCGCGGTGCACGACGCCCGCGGCGTGGGCGGCGCCGAGCCCGTCGGCGGCCTGGCGGAGCACGTCCAGGGTGCGTGACACGTCGAGGCGGCCCTCGCGGTGCAGCAGGTCGGCCAGCGACTCCCCCTCGACGAGCTCCATCACCAGGTAGGCCACCGGCGCGGTGCCGGCCGAGCCGGGGACCTCGCCGTAGTCGAACACCGCGGCGATGTGCGGATGGGTGAGGGTCGCGGCGTGCTGCGCCTCCGCCCGGAAGCGGGTGCGGAAGGCCGGGTCCGCGGCGAACTGGTCGCGGAGCACCTTGACCGCCACCGGGCGGTCGAGCAGCGTGTCGCGGCCGCGGTACACCTGACCCATGCCGCCGCCGGCGATCAGCGATCCCAGGCGGTACCGGCTCGCGAGCAGTCCGGTCTGCGGTTCGGTCACCGGTCCTCCTGTCAGTCGCGCCGGGCGGTGGTGAACCTCGGCCGGCCGGCGAGGTCAGGATGGTCGGTCACCTCGGTGAAGGCACCGTGCGACCGGACCACCGCCGGCAGCGCCGTGCCCTGCTGGTCGGCGTGCTCGATGCCCAGCCGGCCG
The DNA here is from genome assembly GCA_042090795.1 of Blastococcus sp. Lineage (GTDB taxonomy): Bacteria > Actinomycetota > Actinomycetes > Mycobacteriales > Geodermatophilaceae > Blastococcus. The sequence goes on from JBELIQ010000011.1 coordinate 133,259, forward strand.
CCCGGGCGCAGCAGCCGGGCGGCGACGTCGAGCATGCCCCGGACGACGTCGAGGCCGTCCGGGCCGCCCCACAGCGCCAGCGGCGGGTCGTGGTCGGCGACCTCCCGCGGCACCCGGGCACCGTCGGGCACGTACGGCGGGTTGGACACGACCACGTCGACCCGGCCGTCGAGCTCGGTCAGCAGCCCTGCGTCGGTCATGTCGCCGGCGACGACACCCACGGGGGTGTCGCGCGCCCCGGCCCGGGTCAGCGCGTTGTGCCGCGTCCAGGCCAGCGCCCCGGGGTCGCGCTCGACGGCGGTCACCCGTGCGCCCGGGTGCTCGTGCGCGATCGACAGCGCGATGGCGCCCGACCCGCTGCCCAGGTCCACGACGATCGGCCCGTCGAGTCCGGCCAGCTGCTCCAGCGCCCACTCGACCAGGAGCTCGGTCTCCGGCCGCGGGACGAACACCCCGGGGCCGACGGCGAGCTCCAGCAGCCGGAACGGAGCCCGGCCGGTGAGGTGCTGCAGCGGCACCCGGTCGGCGCGCTGGTCGAGCAGTCCGGCGAACCGAGCGGCGGCGTCGCCGGGAACGTCGTCGAGCGTGAGCAGACCCGCGCGCGGGCGGCCGACCACGTGCGCCAGCAGCAGCTCGGCGTCCACCCGGGGTGACTCGACGCCGGCCTCGGCGAGCCGCCGGGCCGCGTCGGCCAGCAGCGTCCTGACCTTCATCCCGACCCACCCACCCCTGATCCCGACCCACCCACCCCTGATCCCGACCCACCCACCCCTGATCCCGGCCGCCCCACCCCTACGACCCGGCGGCCAGCAGCTCGGCGGTGTGCGCGCTGCTCAGCGCGTCGATCACCGCGTCCAGCTCTCCGTCGAGCACCTGGTCGAGGTTGTGCGACTTGTAGCCGACCCGGTGGTCGGAGATCCGGTTCTCCGGGAAGTTGTAGGTGCGCACCCGCTCGCTTCGGTCGACGGTGCGGACCTGGCTGCGCCGCTGGTCGCTGGCGGTGGCCGCCGCCTCGTCGCGGGCCGCGGCCAGCAGCCGCGAGCGCAGCACGCGGAGTGCGGACTCCCGGTTCTGGAGCTGGCTCTTCTCGTTCTGCGAGCTCACCACGATGCCGCTGGGCAGGTGGGTGATGCGGACGGCGGAGTCGGTGGTGTTGACGCTCTGCCCACCGGGCCCGGAGGAACGGAAGACGTCGATGCGCAGGTCGTTCGGGTCGACCGTCACGTCGACCTCTTCGGCCTCCGGCAGCACCAGGACGCCGGCCGCGGAGGTGTGGATCCGGCCCTGGCTCTCGGTGGCGGGCACGCGCTGGACACGGTGCACCCCGCCCTCGAACTTCAGGCGGGACCAGATCCCCTCGTCGGTGCGCGACTTGATGGCGACCGCGACGTCCTTGTAGCCACCGAGCTCGGCGTCCTGCGCGTCGAGCACCTCGGTCGACCACCCCCGGCGCTCGGCGTAGCGCAGGTACATGCGCAGCAGGTCGCCGGCGAACAACGCCGACTCCGCGCCGCCCTCCCCCGCCTTGATCTCGAGGATGACGTCCTTGTCGTCGTCGGGGTCCTTGGGCAGCAGCTGCTCCCGCAGGCGGTCCTCCAGCTCGGGGATCCGCTGCTCCAGGGACGCGGCCTCGGCACGGAACGACGAATCCTCGGCGGCGAGCTCCCGGGCGGTCGCGAGATCGCCGCGGACCTCCTCCAGCGCCCGCGCCGTCTCGACCAGCGGTGCCAGCTGGGCGTAGCGGCGGCCCAGGCGACGGGCGCGTGCCTGGTCGGCGTGCACCGACGCGTCGGCGAGCTCCTGCTCCAGCGAGGCGTGCTCGGCGAGCAGGCCGGCCAGCCGGTCGGGCGCGGCGGTGTCGGTGCTGCTCACGGTGGCCTCCATCGACAGGGCCGGAATGGCCATTCTGGCCCCAGGGGGTGCGGACACGACGACGGCGCCCGCCCCACCGCGAGGTGGGACGGGCGCCGTCGGGAGTGCTACTTGTCGGCGGTCTCGGCGCCGGCGCCGGCGCGCTTGCCGAACCGCTTCTCGAAGCGGGCCACGCGGCCACCGGTGTCGAGGATGCGCTGCTTGCCGGTGTAGAAGGGGTGGCAGGCGGAGCAGGTCTCGACGGTCAACGAACCGGTCGGCGAGGTGCTGCGGGTCTGGAAGGTGTTGCCGCAGCCGCAGGTCACGGTGGTGACGTTGTAGGCCGGGTGGATGTCGGGCTTCATGGCTGCGCCTCTTCTTCGAAGTCTGTGTCGTCCAGTGCTGTGAACGCCGGGGACCGGAGGGCTATTTCCCGGGCGCCGGCGGGGCTCGGTCGACCAGTCTCCCAGATCGGGAGACCGGCCGACCGGCCGGCCTCGTCCCGAGGCCCACCCCGAGCATGCGAGGGGTGAGGAGGACGAGGTCGTTCAGTCCTTGTCGGGGCCGAGCGTCGTCTTCTGGATCTGCATGAGGAACTCGACGTTGTTCCGCGTCTTCTTCAGCTTGTCCAGCAGCAGCTCCAGCGCCTGCTGGGGCTCCAGCGCGCCGAGGACCCGGCGCAGCTTGATGACGATCGCCAGCTCGTCGGGCGACATGAGGATCTCCTCCTTGCGCGTGCCCGACGCGTTGACGTCGACCGCCGGGAAGACCCGCTTGTCCGCCAGCCGGCGGTCGAGCTTGATCTCGGCGTTCCCGGTGCCCTTGAACTCCTCGAAGATGACCGTGTCCATCGTGGAGCCGGTCTCGACCAGCGCCGAGGCGATGATCGTGAGCGAGCCGCCGTTCTCGATGTTGCGGGCAGCCCCCAGGAAGCGCTTGGGCGGGTAGAGAGCCGTGGAGTCGACACCACCGGAGAGGATGCGCCCGCTGGCGGGGGCCGCCAGGTTGTAGGCGCGGCCCAGGCGGGTGATCGAGTCCAGCAGGACGACGACGTCGTGGCCCATCTCGACCAGGCGCTTGGCCCGCTCGATGGACAGCTCCGCAACGGTGGTGTGGTCCGACGGCGGCCGGTCGAAGGTCGAGGCGATGACCTCGCCCTTCACCGAGCGCTGCATGTCGGTGACCTCTTCGGGCCGCTCGTCGACGAGGACGACCATGAGGTGGCACTCGGGGTTGTTCGTCGTGATGGCGTTGGCCAGCGACTGCAGCACCATCGTCTTGCCGGCCTTCGGCGGCGAGACGATCAGCGCCCGCTGCCCCTTGCCGATCGGCATGACGAGGTCGATGACCCGCGTGGTGAGCAGGTGCGGCTCGGTCTCCAGCCGCAGGCGGTCCTGCGGGTAGAGCGGGGTCAGCTTGGTGAACTCGGGGCGGTTCTTGGCCTGCTCCGGGTCCAGCCCGTTGACGGTGTCCAGCCGGACCAGCGCGTTGTACTTGTCCTTGCGCTCGCCCTCGCGGGGCTGACGGACGGCGCCGGTGATGGCGTCACCCCGGCGCAGCCCGTACCGGCGCACCTGCGACAGCGACACGTAGACGTCGTTCGGCCCGGTGAGGTAGCCCGACGTGCGCACGAAGGCGTAGTTGTCCAGCACGTCGAGGATGCCGGCGACGGGCAGCAGGACGTCGTCCTCGCTGATCGTGGGCTCGCCCTGGTCGAAGCGCTCGCGGCCACCCACGGCGGTGCCGCGCTTGTTCCGGTCGCGGTAGCGACGTCCGCGGCGCCCGCGGCCGCCCTCGAAGTCGTCGTCGTCCTCGTCGGTGGCGTTCGGTCCGCGGCCGGCGTCGTTCCGGTTGTCGGTGCGGTTGCCCGGGCGGCCGTCGCGCTCGGTGCGGTCGCCGCGGTCGGGACCGCGATTGCCGTCACGGGCGCCGTCACGGGCGCCGTCGCGGTTGCCGTCGCGGTTGCCGCGCTCGGGACGGTCGCCCCGGTCGTTGCCGTCGCGGTTGCCCCGCTCGGTCCGGTCGCCGCCCTCGCGGTTGCCGCGCTCGGGACGGTCGCCACGGTCGTTGCCGTCGCGGTTGCCCCGCTCGGTGCGGTCGCCGCCGTCGCGGTTGCCCCGCTCGGCGCGGTCGCCGTCCTCGCGGTTGCCGTTGTCCCGGTTGCCACCGTCGCGGTTGTTCTCGCGGTCGCCGCGGTTGCGGTTCCGGTCGCGGTTGCGCTGCGGGCGGTCGCCGTCGCGCTGCTCGCCGTCGGACTGCTCGCCGTCGCGCGGGCCGGTCCCGGCCGCGTCGTCCGCCGGGGCGGTCTCGACGTCGGCCGCGCGGGACTCGCCGCCGGACCGGTCGCCCTCGGGAGCCGGTGACTGCTCGGCGGTCGGGGACCCGGCGGGGCGGCTGGCGCCGCGACGGGCACGGGTGGGCCGCGCGCCGGCGTCGCCCGTGGTGAGGGGACCGCCGTTGGCGCCACCGCTGATGGGCGCCTCGAGAGGTTCGGCCGTGGCGGCCACGCCGCGGGCGCGGTCGGCGCCGTCGTCCTGGGTCTCGGCGCGCGGTGCCGGGGCACTGCTCTCGCCGCCGACCTGGCGGGCGGAGATGGCGGCGACGAGGTCGCCCTTGCGCATGCGTCCCGTGCCGGAGATGCCCAGCTCGGTGGCCAGGCGCTGCAACTCGGGCAGCAGCATCCCGGTCAGGCCGGTGCCGCGGCGCCGGGCGCGGCCCGCCGTCTCGGGAGCGGCGGGTGCCTCGCTCGTGCCGGCGGCGTCCTGCGCGCCGGTCATGGCGAGGTCGGTGCTTTCGCTCACGTACAGGTCCTTCCCTGCGGTGACCTGCGCGTTCCAGCGCAGGGGGTACGCCGCTCCTTGTGGGCCCGGGCATGAGGCGGGGGCACGATCAGGAGCGGGTCGAGAATGCGGAGCGGATCAGCGGCGGTATCGCCGGCTTCGGCCCCACGCGAGGCTCGCCCGAGTGGGCGGCTACGCCGTGAGCCTAGACGCCGGCCCACGGCCAGGACAACACCGGGTGTTTCCAGCGTCTTCCTCGTTACCGAGACGATACCCGGGCCATCGGGCGGTCGACGTGCGCCCCGGCGGGGTCGACGTCCAGCGGCAGGACCGTCCAGCCCTCGGGCACGAGTCCGGTGATGGCCCGCACGTCGCCGTCGCCCGGACGACCGTCCCCGGCCACCGCCGTGCGACGGGCGAGCACGAGCACCGAGGGCCCCGCGCCGGAGACGACCGCGGCGTGGCCCGCCGCCCGCAGCCGGTCGACCAGGGCCAGCGAGCCGGGCATGGCGGCGGTGCGCTGCCGCTGGTGCAGCCGGTCCTCGGTGGCCTCGAGCAGCAGGGCGCCGGAGGTGAGCGCGTGCACGAGGAGCGCGGACCGTCCTGCGTTGAAGGCGGCATCGGCGTGCGGCACGACGTCGGGGAGCAGGCCGCGGGCCACCTCCGTCGACAGCGTCGCGTCGGGGACCAGGACGACCGGCAGCACGCTCTCGTGCACGGGCAGGCTCTCCGCCCCGACACCCCGCTCCCCCGTCCAGGACAGCGTCAGGCCGCCGAGCAGGCAGGCCGCGACGTTGTCGGGGTGCCCCTCCAGCTCGGTGCTCAGCCGCAGGACGGCAGCCCCGTCGACGACGTCGACGTCCGGGCACAGCGCCCAGGCGGCCAGGACCCCCGCCACGACCGCGGCGGCCGAGGACCCCATGCCCCTCCCCTGCGGGATGGCGTTGCGTGCGGACACCGCCAGTCCGGACGGCGTCCAGCCGAGCTCGGCGCAGGCCGCCCGGAAGGCGCGCACCACCAGGTGGGACTCGTCGGTGGGCAGCTCACCGGCGCCCACACCGGCGATGTCGACGGCGAGGCCGCCGGGGACGACGGAGAAGTCCAGCAGATCGTGCCGCGCCAGGGCCAGGCCGGCGCAGTCGAACGCCGGTCCGAGGTTGGCGCTGGTCGCCGGGACGCGCACCGAGACCCGGGCCGGGTCCGTGATGCTCACAGGCCGAGCTGGGCTGCGGCCGCCGCCGCGTCGACCGGGATGGTGATCGGCGCCGGCGCCCCGGAGATGGCCCACTCGGGGTCCTTGAGGCCGTTGCCCGTGACCGTGCAGACGATCCGCTGACCGGGCTCGAGCTCCCCGGCGGCGTGCACCTGGAGCAGGCCGGCCACCGACGCCGCGGACGCGGGCTCGACGAACACCGCCTCGCTGCGGGCCAGCAGCCGGTAGGCCGAGAGGATCGCGCGATCGGTGACGGCGTCGATGCGGCCGCCTGACTCGTCGCGGGCCGCCAGCGCCTTGGTCCAGGACGCCGGGTTGCCGATGCGGATCGCGGTGGCGATCGTGCTCGGGTTCTCGACCACCGCGCCGTTCACGATCGGTGCGGCACCGGCCGCCTGGAACCCCCACATGCGCGGGGTGTGCGAGGCGGGCCCGGGGGCCGGCGAGTCGGTGCGGTACTCGCGGTAGCCCTGCCAGTAGGCGGTGATGTTGCCGGCGTTGCCGACCGGGAGGCAGTGGATGTCCGGGGCGTCGCCGAGGACGTCGACGATCTCGAACGACGCCGTCTTCTGGCCCTCGATGCGGAACTGGTTGACGCTGTTGACCAGGCTCACCGGGTAGTCGATGGCGAGCTTGCTGGCCAGTGCGAGGCAGTCGTCGAAGTTGCCCTCGACCTGCAGGAGCTGGGCGCCGTGCACCAGCGCCTGCGCGAGCTTGCCCATGGCGATCTTGCCCTGGGGTACCAGCACCGCGCAGGTGATGCCGGCGCGCGCCGCGTAGGCCGCCGCGCTGGCGCTGGTGTTGCCGGTGGAAGCGCAGATGACCGCCTTGGCGCCCTCCTCGACGGCCTTGCTGATGGCCATCGTCATGCCGCGGTCCTTGAACGACCCGGTCGGGTTGGCGCCCTCGACCTTGAGGTAGACGTCGCAGCCGGTGCGGCGGCTGAGCTCGCGGGCGGGCAGCAGCGGGGTGGCGCCCTCGTGGAGGGTGACGACGGGCGTGCTGTCGCTGACGGGGAGCCGCGACCGGTAGGCCTCGATCAGCCCCGGCCAGCCCGGGGACACCGTGGTCGGCGAGACGCTCATGACAGACCCTCCACGCGCAGGACGCTGGTGACGCCTCGGACGGCGGGCATGTCCCGCAGTGCGGCGATGGTGGCCGACAGCGCCGCGTCGGGCGCGCTGTGGGTGACGATGACCAGCGTGGCGGCGTCGCCGCGCCCGGTCTGGCGGACCGTGGAGATGCTCACGTCCTGCCGCGCGAACTCCTGGGCGACGGCGGCGAGGACGCCCGGCTTGTCGGCCACGTCGAGGCTGACGTGGTACCGGGTGGGGGTCTCGGCCATGGGGCGCACGGCCAGGTCGGCGTAGCCGGTCGGGCCCTGCCCCGAGGCGCCGGCGACGCGGTTGCGGGCCACCGCCACGAGGTCGCCGAGGACCGCGCTCGCGGTGGGCTCGCCGCCGGCGCCCTGGCCGTAGAACATCAGCTGCCCGGCGGCCTCCGCCTCGACGAAGACGGCGTTGAAGGCGCCGCCGACCGAGGCCAGCGGGTGCGTGGTCGGGATCATCGCCGGGTGCACGCGGACGGCGACGGAGTCGGTGGCTCCGTTGGGCACGCGCTCGCAGATGGCGAGCAGCTTCACGGTGCAGCCGATCTCCGCGGCCCGGGCGACGTCGGTGGCCGAGACGGCCGAGATGCCCTCCCGGTGCACGTCGGCCGACGACACCGGCGTGTGGAAGGCCAGCGAGGCCAGGATCGCCGCCTTGGCCGCGGCGTCGAAGCCGTCGACGTCGGCGGTCGGGTCGGCCTCGGCGTAGCCCAGCTCGGTGGCCTCGGCGAGCGCCTCGGCGAAGCCGGCGCCGGTCTCGGCCATGCGGGACAGGATGTAGTTCGTCGTCCCGTTGACGATGCCGACGACCCGGCGCAGCTGGTC
>JBELIQ010000049.1:0-9090 GCA_042090795.1 Blastococcus sp.
CCGCAGCGCCCGCGCCCCGGGCGGCCGCAGCGCCCGCGCCCCGGGTGCCCGCCCCGCCCGTGGCCGCTGCGCCGGCGGCGCCCGTCCTCCCGGCAGCCGCGCCGGCGGCCCGTGGGGTCGCGCGGATCACCAACAACGCCGGAGCGATCCGGCCGCAGGTGCAGGCCGCAGCGAACGCGGTGGTCAGCAACGTGCCCGGTGCCGGCTCGATCACCCTCGGCGGTACGCGCGCCAGCGCGGCCGACCCGGGTGGGCACCCCTCCGGCCTCGCGCTGGACTACATGGTGCTGTCCAACCGTGCGCTCGGGAACGCCATCACGGCCTACCACATCGCCCACTGGGACGAGCTCGGCGTGGACTACATCATCTGGGAGCAGCGCTACCTCGGCTCGCCCGGTGGCGCCTGGAAGCAGATGGAGAACCGGGGCAGCGTGACGGCCAACCACTTCGACCACGTCCACGTGAACTACCGCTGACGCCGTACCGCCGGTCGTCGCACATCGCGACGACCGGCGGTGGTGGCTCCGCGGCGCCCGAGAGCGCCGTGGGGCCGTGTCACGGCCCGGGACACGCCATCGGCATTGTCACAGATCCGTAACGGTGGTTACCGTGGCTGTGTTCGCCGGTCGCCACGTCCCCTCCGGGGAAGTCCGCGCGGACGCCGCTGAGTCTCGTCCCCGGGTCACCGCGGAGCCGCAGTTCACGCTGACCGCACACCCGTCGCAGCCCCTCGTCGTCCCTGGTCGGACGCTGCTGCACGCACCTCCGGAGCACCCGCGCACATGCACCCCCGCACCACCGCCTCCCACCGCCCGTCGAGCTCACGCCGGCCTCCGGCTGCCGTCCGCCGTCCCGGCATCTACCTGGGCGTGGCCGCCACCGGCGCCCTCCTGGTGAACCTGGCCGTCGGCGTCGGCCCGGCCGCGCAGGCCGAGTCGGTGAGCGCCGAGTCGGTGGGCACGGAGTCCATGAGCGTGGCCCGCCAGCTCGGCGTCGAGGCCGCACCCGCCCCGGAGGACGTCGCCCGCGAACTGGAGCCCCTGGCCGACATCGCCGCCAGCCGCAGCGCCCGCGAGGACGACGAGACCGCAGCACTGCTCACGCAGGCCGCGGCCGACCAGGCCGTGATCGACCAGCGGCAGGCCGAGGCCCTGGCCCGTGCCGAGGCGGAAGCGCAGGCCGAGACGGCAGCACAGGCCGAGGCGGAGGCGGCCGCACGCCGCGCCGCCGAGGAGGCCGCCGACGGGGCCGCCACGGCCGGGCAGCCGAGAGCCGCCACACGGCCCGCACCGTCGGCACCCGCAGCCGTGGCGCAGGCCGCCGGCTCGGTCGCTGCCACCATCCGCGCCCGGATCTCCAACACCGCCGGTGCGATCAACCCCCGGGCCCAGGCGGCCGCCGATGCCGTCGTCAGCAACGTCCCGGGGGCGGCCTCGATCACCCTCGGGGGCACCCGGCCCAGCGCCGCGGACCCCGGCGGCCACCCCTCCGGCCTGGCGGTCGACTACATGGTGCTGACGAACGCGGCGCTCGGCGACGCGATCGCGGCCTACCACGTGGCCCACTGGAACGAGCTCGGCGTGGAGTACGTCATCTGGCAGCAGCGGATGCTCAGCTCGCCCGGCGGCTCCTGGAAGCAGATGGAGAACCGTGGCGGCGCGACCGCGAACCACATGGATCACGTCCACGTGAACTACCGCTGACGCCCGGCCCGTCGGGAGAGTCGACGACCGGCGCCGGGCGTGGCACGGGTCCGGCACTAGTGTCGACGGCCCGGGGCGGCCACCGCTCGACCCTCGCCGCCCGGATCCCGGAACCCGACCTGGAGGAATTCGCCGTGTCGACGACCGGTCGCCGACGGGGGAGCGGCGAGGGGGAGTCCCCCCAGGCGCCGCCCATCCCGTCCTTCGCCTCGCTGCGCGCACCCCGCCGCCGCTCTGCGGCCATGGACGTGCTGGCGCCACCCCCGGCATCCGCGGAGCTGCCGCTCCCGCCGGTGCTGCCGCCCGTGCGCGAGGCGCCCGTGCCGCCCTCGCCCCGGCCGGCCGAGTGGCCCGACCTGCTGCGCTTCGGGGTGCGGGTCGCCTCGGCCGCCCTGCGCCTGCCCGGTGCGGTGCTGTGCGAGCCCGCGCGGCGGCTGCGGCGCCTCGTGGGGGAGTAGGCGCCGCAGCCGGTCGGGCGGGGCGGTCAGCCGCGGACGCGCAGGAGCACCTTGCCGGCGGCCCGGCGCTCGTCGAGCTCGGTGACCGCCGCGACGACGTCCTCGAGCGGGTGGACGGTGCCCAGCACCGGGTCGAGCTTGCCGCTCTCCAGCAGCGGGTGGAGCTCCTGCCACTGCTCCTTCGGGAAGCCCGGCGCGCTGCCCGACCAGAAGGCACCCCAGCCGACGCCGACGACGGAGACGTTGTTGAGCAGCAGCCGGTTCACCTTGACCGTGGGGATCTCGCCGCCGGTGAAGCCGAGCACCAGGATCCGGCCCTCGCGGCCCAGGCTGCGCAGCGAGTCGGTGAACCGGTCCCCGCCGACCGGGTCCACCACGACGTCGACACCGCGGCCGCCGGTCAGCTCCTTGACGGCGTCGCGGAAGCCGTCGGCGGGCACGATCTCGTCGGCGCCGGCCGCGCGCGCCACCTCGCCCTTGGCGTCGCTGGACACGACGGCGAGCACGCGTGCGCCGTAGGCCTTCGCCAGCTGGACGGCGGCCGTCCCGAGGCCGCCGGCCGCGCCGTGCACCAGCACCGACTCGCCCTCGCGGAGCTGCCCGCGGCGGCGCAGCGCGAAGTGCATCGTCAGGTAGTTCATCGGCAGCGCTGCGCCCTGCTCGAAGCTCGTGCGGTCGGGCAGCGGGAACACCATCGCCGGCGGTGCGGCGACGACCTCGGCGAAGCCGCCGAGGGACGGGAAGGCGGCCACGCGCTGCCCCGCGGTGACACCGCTGCCCTCGGGCGCGGACCGGACGACGCCGGCGACCTCGCTGCCGGGGACGAACGGCAGCTGCGGCTTCAGCTGGTACTCGCCGCGGCTCTGCAGGACCTCGGGGTAGGTGACGCCGGCGGCGTGCACCTCGATGAGGACCTTGTCGCCGGCCTCGGGCTCGGGGACGTCGACGACCTGGATCGCCCGGGGGCCGTCGAGGGTGGAGATCTGGGCGGCGCGCACGGGTCCTCCTGCAGGTGGGGGTCGGTGTCTCCCGAGCTTGTCAGACGCCGCGGCGCCGCCGGCCCCCCGCCCTGCGGGTCAGGCGGTCGCCGGGGTCTCCTCGGCCGCGATCGCGGCGTTCCACTCCTGCTTGGTGGTCTGCCAGCCGTCCTCGTCGTCCCCGCGCCGCCAGTAGCCGGAGATCGACGTCCACTCCGGAGCCAGGCCGTACAGGCCGCGGAGGTGCCGCCGCAGCTCCCGGACGGCGTAGGCCTCGCCGTGCACGAACAGGTGCCCGCGGCCGGCCGGCAGCTCGGTGCCGAGCACCGCCGCCACCAGGGCCTCGCCGGGTGCGGCATCCCCGCGGTGCAGCCAGCGCAGCTCGGTGCCGGGGGAGAGGGCCAGGTCGTCCTGCTCCTCCTCCGGGCCGGCCACCTCGACGAACGCCAGGGCACGTGTGCCGGCGGGCATGCCGGCGAGCGCCGCCGCGATCGCGGGCAGCGCCGCCTCGTCACCGGCGAGCAGGTGCCAGTCGGCGTCCGGGTGCGGGCGGTAGGCGCCGCCCGGGCCCAGGAACTGGATGCGGTCGCCGGGCTGCGCGGCCGCCGCCCACGGCCCGGCCACGCCCTCGTCGCCGTGGTGGACGAAGTCGATGGTGAGCTCGCCGGCCGCGGCGTCCCAGGCGCGCACCGTGTAGGTGCGGGTGACCGGCCACTGCTCCGGCGGGAGCTGCGCACGGAGCTCGTCGACGTCGTAGGGCGCCTGGTAGGAGGCGCCGGCCGGCGGCAGCTGGAGCTTCACGTAGTGGTCGGTGAACTCGCCGGCCGGGAAGCCGGCGAGCCCCTCCCCACCGAGCACGACGCGGACCATGTGCGGCGTGATCCGCGAGGTGCGCACCACCTCGGCGACGCGCGCCGTCCGCTTGCGGGGCGGGCGGCCTCCCGGGCCACCCCGTCGTGCCTCGGTCATGCCAGCTCCTCCGGAACGCTCGTGGGTGCGCCGGCGGCCCGCGTTCGCCGCGGGGGCCGGTGCCCTCTGCCCGAACCGTAGTCCGGGTCCGGAGCCCAGGTTAGGGTGCCCTTCCTCCGGTGTTCCGCATCACGCCGGAACTGCAGGGGTTCGCCGCGCGAGGGCGCGGCAGCGGCTGGAGGCTGGAGAGATGCGGATCCTCGTCGCCGGCTGGTTCAGTTTCGACGAGGTCATCGCGACCGTCGGTGACGAGCTGGGTGCCGACACGGTCGTCGGCTGGCTCCGCGAGCTCGGGGTGGTCTTCGACGTGGCCGAGGCGCCCTACCTGGGCCGCGGCGTCCACTGGCGCGACGTCGATCCGGCCGACTACACGCACCTGGTCTTCGTGAGCGGTCCCCTCAGCGGCGAGCCGCTGCTGCGCGAGCTGTGCGCGGCCTTCGACGGCTGCACCCGCTGGGCGGTGAACGTCTCCGTCGTCGAGGAGAGCGGCCGGGAGCTGTTCCACCGGGTGTGGGAACGGGACGACCCCTCCGGCGTCGCCCGCCCGGACCTGGCGGTGGAGGGGCCGGCCGCGGGGACGGAGGCGGTGCCGGTGGTGGCCGTGGCGTTCGCCCCCGCTCAGGGCGAGTACGCGGAGCGGAGCCGGTCCGACCAGGTGCGCGGCGTCATCGAGGAGTGGCTGGCCGCCCGGGCGCTGCCGTGGTTCGAGCTGGACATGGACCTCTACACGAAGCCCTACCGCCGGCGCCCGGCCCAGGTGGAGGAGCTGATCCGGCGGGCCGACGTCGTGGTCAGCATGCGGCTGCACGCCCTGGTGCTCGGCCTCAAGCACGGCCGGCCGGTCATCGCCGTCGACCCCGTCGTCGGTGGCGCCAAGGTGACCGCGCAGGCCCGCGCGCTGGGATGGCCGCTGCTGGTCCCGGGCGAGGAGCTGTCGGTGACTGCGCTGGACGAGGCGCTGGCGCGCACGCGGGCCGACGGCGTCGCGGCCACGGTCACCGCCGCCGCGGAGCGCGGGCGGGCCGGGAACCAGGACGCCCGCACCTGGTTCGTCCGCGCACTGGTGGGCTGAGCGGGGACGGCGCCGGCCGCCTCGTCGGTGGGCCGGGGTGGGCGGGGCGCCGGGGTCGCGATCATCCCCGGGGCCCGCCGCCATCCCCGGTGACCGCGCGGCGCCGTCCCGAGTGCCCGCGCGGCGCCGTCCTGCGGTCAGGCCGCCGTCACCGGGGGACGGTGGCCTGCAGCACCGCCTCGGTCAGCGCCTGGGTGCGGAAGTGGGTGAACTGCTGGTACTCCGGGTCGGCCACCATCTTGCTGAACGCCTCGCGCGAGGGGTAGCGGACCAGCAGCACCGCGTCCCACTCCTGCCCGGGCTCCGCGACCAGCGCGGTCGACCCGTCACCGGCGTAGAGCACCTCGGCGCCGTAGCGGGCGAGGAAGGTCGTCCGCAGCGCCGAGGAGTACTTCTCGTAGGTCTCCCTGCCGCCCTCGGCGTAGCGGAGCAGGTTGAGCATCACGACGGGTCCGCCCGGGTCCTCCTGCAGGTAGCGCTTGAGGTCCGAGCCACGGGGATCGACAGCCATGCCGCACCGTAACCGGTGCCCGTTCCCCGAGGCCGGGTCAGGTCTGCTGCAGCTGTTGCCGGAGGGTCTGGACGACGTAGATGACGGAGAGCACGAAGAACGCTCCGCCCAGGACCGCCCGCACCTGGTCGTCGCTGAACCCGGAGCGCCGTGCGACCGGGGTCGCCACCGCATCGGCGACCTTCGCGCGCCAGCCCTGCAGGCCGGCCTTTCCCATCGAGATGGCATCCATGGTCCCGCCCTACCCCGGTCGCGCCGTCGTCAGCCCTCGATCGGGCCACGGACCGATGTCCGCCTGCCCGTCGGACCCGTCGGCGACACTGCCGTGGTGAACCGGATCGTCCTCGTGCGCCGCGGTGAGGACGTCGGGGTCCGGGAGCAGGCCGCGACGAGCCGGGTGCCCGTCGCCGGCCTGGCGGCGTTCGTCGCCGGGCGGGAGGCGGCCGGACCGGTGCGCTGGGTCTGGGACGACACCACCCGCTGGTACCCCGCGCTGCTGGCCCAGGGCGTCCGCGTCGCCCGGTGCACCGACCTGCGGCTGTGCCACACCGTGCTGCGGCGGTCGCCCGCCGTCGACCAGGCCCTGTTCGCGGACGCCGGGACGGCCGGCTGGGACGCGCTGCAGCCCGTCACCTCCGTCGACGCCGGGCTCTTCCCCCTGGCCGACCCCGCCGACCTGCTCGACCCGGTCGCCGAGCACGACCGGCAGCAGGCGGCGCTGGCCGCCTCGGCGGAGCGGGGCCGGCTCGACCTCCTGCTGGCGGCCGAGTCCTCGGGCGCGCTCGTCGCGGCCGAGATGACCTCCGCGGGCCTCCCGTGGCGGGCCGACGTCCACGACCGGCTGCTCACCGAGCTGCTCGGCCCGCGGCCGACCGGCGGCCGCCGCCCGGTGGTGCTGGAGCGGCTGGCCGGGGAGGTGCGCACGGCGCTGGGCACGCCGGGGCTCAACCCCGACTCGCCCGGTGACCTGCTGCGCGCCCTGCAGGCGACCGGCCTGCCGGTGGGCGACACCCGTTCCTGGACCCTCGAGCAGCTCGAGCACCCCGCGATGCCGGCGCTGCTGGAGTACCGCAAGCTCTCCCGGCTGCTGACGGCGAACGGCTGGGCCTGGCTGGACAGCTGGGTGCGCGAGGGCCGGTTCCGCTCGTACTTCGTGCCCGGCGGCGTGGTCACCGGCCGGTGGGCGTCCAACGGTGGGGGAGCGCTGTCGATGCCCACCCAGGTGCGACCGGCCGCCATCGCCGACGAGGGGTGGCGCTTCGTCGTCGCCGACGTCGCCCAGCTCGAGCCGCGGGTGCTGGCCGGGATGAGCCGCGACTCGGCGATGGCCGACGCCGCCCGGGGTGCCGACCTGTACCAGGGCATCGTCGCGGCCGGGGTGGTCGCGACCCGCGCCGAGGCCAAGGTGGGGATGCTCGGGGCGCTCTACGGCGCCACCCGTGGCGAGAGCGGACGGATGATGCCGCGGCTCACCCGGCGCTTCCCGCGGGCCATCGGCCTCGTCGAGGACGCCGCGCGGGCAGGGGAGCGCGGCGAGGTGGTGCGCACGCTGCTGGGCCGCGGCTCGCCGCTCCCGACCGGCGGATGGGCCGATCGCTCGGCCGACCTCGGCGAGGCACCCGTCGAGGGCGGGACGCGGGAGGACGGCGGGACGCGGGAGGACCGGGACCGGCAGCGCCGGTCCTGGGGCCGGTTCACCCGCAACTTCGTCGTCCAGGGCACGGCGGCGGAGTGGGCGCTGTGCTGGCTGGCCGACCTGCGCAACCGGCTCTGGGCGCTCGGGGAGGGCGCGCCGCACGAGCGGCCACACCTGGTCTTCTTCCTGCACGACGAGGTCGTCGTGCACACCCCGGAGCACCTGGCCGACGACGTCGGGGAGGCGGTGCGCCAGGCCGCGGCCGCGGCGGGGCGGCTGCTGTTCGGGACCTTCCCGATCGACTTCCCGCTGGACGTCGACGTCGTCCGGTCCTGGGCCGACGCCTCCTGAGGCAGGGCGGTGGGGCCTCCTGAGGCAGGGCGGTGGGGCCTCCTGAGGCAGGGCGGTGCGCGGCCCTCTCCGGTGCCGTGGTGGAGTGTCTTGGCCCCGGCCTCGCCGGGGACGACGGCGGGCCGGAGAGGACTGGGATGACCGACCTGCTGGCGCTGGACGTCGTGCCGGAAGGGCTCGAGGTCACCACGCTGGTACTCGTGCTGCTGGCCGGGCTGGCGGCCGGGTTCATCGATGCCGTCGTCGGCGGCGGTGGTCTCGTCCAGCTTCCGGCCCTGCTGCTGGTGCCGGGCATCAGCCCGGTGCAGGCGCTGGCGACGAACAAGCTGGGCTCCATCTTCGGCACCACGACGAGCGCGATCACCTACTACCGCCGCGTCCACCCCGACCTGCGCACCGCCCTGCCGATGGCCGGCATCGCCCTGGTCGGCAGCTTCTGCGGCGCGTCGATCGCCTCGCTGTTGCCGGCCAGCGTCTTCAAGCCGGTCATCGTCGTCGCCCTGGTCGGCATCGGCGCGTTCACGATCCTGCGGCCCGCGCTGGGCGACGTCACCGCGCTGCGGCACGCCGGCCGCCGCCACCACGGGACGGCGGCCGCGATCGGTGCAGCCATCGGCTTCTACGACGGCATCCTCGGGCCCGGCACGGGATCGTTCCTCGTCTTCGCCATGGTTTCGCTGCTGGGCTACGCGTTCCTCCAGGCCAGCGCCAAGGCCAAGATCGTCAACTTCGCCACCAATCTGGGCGCGCTGCTCTTCTTCGTGCCGCACGGCTCGGTGTACTGGGGCCTCGGTCTGCTCCTGGGGGCGGCCAACATGGTCGGCGGCTACCTCGGGGCACGCACCGCGGCCGCCCGCGGGAGCAGCTTCATCCGCGTCGCGTTCCTCGTCGTCGTCAGCGTGCTGATCGTCCGCCTCGGCTGGGACGTCTGGACGGAGAACCTGCGGCCGCGTCTGCAGTGATCCGCGCCTGGGCTACTGCGGTCCGCCCACGACGACGTTCCACTCCCGGACCGTCCAGGCGGTGACGAGGCCCTGGACGACGTACGGGTCCTGCTCGGCGAACCGTTCCACGACCTCCCGCGGCGCGGTCCAGACGAGCAGTCCCCGGTCGAAGGGATCGGGCAGGGCGCCGGCGAGCAGCAGCTCGCCCCGCTCGTGCGCCGCACGCACCAGGGCGAGGTGTTCCTCGCGCAGGGCGCCGCGCCGCTCGAGGTAGTCGGGAGCCAAGGCGTACTCGAGCAGCAGGTGCATGCCGCCATCGCACCATGCCGGCGTCGCACCATGCCGCAGCCGGGCTCCGCAGCCGGGCTCCGCTCCGGGGCGGCGCCGCGGCAGGGCTCCGCGGCAGGGCTCCGCGGCAATGCGGGCGCCCGGCGGCTCAGCCCTGGCGGATCAGCCGCGGCGCGAGCGC
>JBELIQ010000033.1:0-40998 GCA_042090795.1 Blastococcus sp.
CGCGCCGGAGAGCCTCGCCTGGCTCAGCACCCACCTGCCCGTGGACGGCGCCCCGCCCGCCGAGCCGCGGCCCGACCGGGTGCGCGTGCACGTCAGCGGCGCGCGGACCTGGCGCACGATGCCCGACTGGCCGCCGGCGACCACCGACCGCACCTGGTACCTGGCCGACGACGGCCGGCTGGCCGACGACGCACCCACCGCGGCCGGCGCGACCACGTTCACCTACGACCCGATGGACCCCACGCCCTCGGTCGGCGGCCGGATCCTCGCCGGCAGCGCGGACCAGCGGGACAACCGCGAGCTCGAGGCGCGCGACGACGTCCGCACCTTCACCACATCGCCGCTGCGCACGCCGGTCGAGGTGCAGGGCGGCGTGCGCGTCCGGCTGACGGTCGAGTCGGACAACCCGTACGCCGACCTCTTCGTCCGGCTCTGCGACGTCGAGCCCAGCGGCACGTCGCTCAACGTCACCGACCGGCTGGTCCGCCTCGACCCGGCGCCGGGGGAGCAGGCGCACGCGGGACAGCGGACGGTCGAGCTGACCCTGGTCGAGACGGCGCACCGCTTCCGCGCCGGCCACCGCATCCGGTTGCAGGTCTCCGGCGGCGCCCACCCGCGGTACGCCCGCAACCTGGGCACCGGTGAACCGCTCGGCCAGGCGACCACCGGCGTGCCGGTCACCCACACGATCCGCACCGGCGGCGCGGTGCCGTCCTCGGTCACCCTGCCCGCCGGCTGACGCACCGTCCCCGTACCGGGCCGCGGGTCACCCGGGCGGGTACCTGTGACCACCTGACGCACTCAAGCTCGCGGCCGGAAAAGCCGACGACGTACGGGTGAGCCGGTCCGCAGCCCCCGAGGTGGCGACGACGCGCGTCATGGCACGGATCCTGGCCACCTTCTACGCCTTCGGCGGTGCGGCAGGCCTGCTCATCACCCTCGACGCCGAGCCCGGCCACCGCCGGTCCGCCCTCTTCGTCCTGTGCTGCCTCGCTCTCGCCGCCTCCGTCGTCACCGGCCGGTGGGGTGCCCGCTGGCCGCGGGCGTTCTTCCACCCGGCCGTCGGCGCCGCGACGGTCCTCATCGTCAGCGCCGTCGCGCTGGCACCCGATCCCGTCACGTCCCTGGCAGCCGCGACCCTGATCGTCTTCGTCGTCGTCGACGCGCACTTCTTCTTCTCCGCGCGGACGGCGCTGGCCCACCTGGGCCTCGCGGTCGTCGGCACCACCGTCGCGCTGGCCGCCAGTGACGTCGGGGTGGGCGCGGCGCTGGGGCTCGACCTGGTGCTCGTCAGCATCGGCACCGTCATCCGCCAGCTGGTGACCCTGGCCTCCCGCGCCAGCCTCGACCCGCTGACCGGGCTGAGCAACCGGCGCGGCTTCGACCAGGCGCTCGACGAGCTGATGTCCGAGGCGTCGCGGAGCGGTGAGCCGCTGTCCGCGGTGCTCATCGACGTCGACCACTTCAAGGCGGTCAACGACACCTACGGCCACGAGGAGGGCGACCGGGTGCTGTGCCGGGTCGCCGACATGTGGCGCGACGCGGTGCCGGACCGGGCGTTCCTGGCCCGGCACGGCGGCGACGAGTTCTCCCTGCTGCTGCCCGGCATGCGGGCCACCGCGGCGCTCGCCCTGGTTCGGCGGGTGTGCGCCGCCCACCCGGAGGTCTCGCTGTCCTGCGGCGTGGCCCCGTACCGGACCGGCGACAGCGCCTCCCAGCTCATGCGCAGCGCCGACCGCGCGCTGTACGACGCCAAGATCCTCGGCCGCGGCCGGGCCGAGCTCGTCAGCGACACGGCCTCGAGCCACCCGGACGGCGCGACCACCTGGGCGCCCCCGCGCTCCTGAGCCTCAGCCGGTGCCCTCGGCCGCGATCAGCTCGGTGACCTCGTCCGGCGGCGTCGAGCAGTCGTCGCCCGACGGCTCCTGCTCATCGGCCGACCCGGTGATGCCGATGTCCTCGACCGGCTGGGTGCCCAGCCGGTCCAGGTGGCCGGGCACCCGCGCCTCGGCGTTGAGCACGTGCGAGCGGGACAGCCAGCCCAGGCCGTCGTCCACCTCGAAGTCCATGCCGCCGCCCGGCGCCCGCTGCACGTGCCCGGGGGAGGGGAGCAGGCCCACGATCCGCACCGCCTGCGCCTGCGACAGGTCCGCCGGGGCGACGTCGAAGTAGTACCAGGACGCCGCGCAGACGCCGTAGAGCGTGGGGCCGAACTGCGCGTAGTTGACGTAGAGCTCCAGCATCCGGCGGTCGTCGATGAGCGCCGCCACCTCGACCGACAGTAGCGCCTCGACGCCCTTCCGGACGGCGCTCAGCTCCTGGTTGAGGAAGAGGTTCTTGGTCACCTGCTGCGGGATCGTGGAGCCCGACGGGTCGTCCTCGCCGGCCAGGTGCGCCTGCGCGCGGTCCCAGAGGTCGGACCACTCGAAGGCGCCCGAGCGGGTCGGGAGCGCCGAGTCCTCGTGTGCGATCACCGCGGCCAGGAACGTGCGGGACACGTGCTCGACCGGCACCGACTCCTGGATGGCGCCGTCCGGGTTGGCCAGCATGAACGCCGTCGTCGGCGGATCGACCCAGCGCAGCGAGAGGACGACGAGCGCCTGGACGACGGCGAGCACCACCAGCAGGCGCGCGACGCGGCGCACGACCTTCCGGCCCGGTCGCCGGCCCCGGCGCGTGGTCTCCGGAGCGGGCGGGACGGGAGGTCGCGGCGGCGCCGTGGCGCGACCCGGCCGCGCCGAGGGGTAGCTCCGCCCGGGCTCGGGGCGCTGCGGCGGGGTGTCGTACCAGCCGTCCGCGGGCGATGGTCCGCCGTAGCGGCCGTCGTCCGGGCGGCCGTACCGCTCGTCGGCCGGGGGAGCGCCGTACCAGTCGTTCCCCGCCGGCGGGGGCCGGTCGAACCGGGGACGGCGCACGGGGCGGCCGTACTCGTCGTACCGGTCGGGCTCCTCGTGCGGCGGCGGCGGTGGGCCGGCCGGTCCGCGGCGGAACCGGCGGGTCGGGCGGGGATCCGGCTCGTAGGAGCCCACGAGGTGCGCTCCTCTGGTCGGTGTCGGTCTGCGAGGGTAGGTCGGCAAGCTGTGAGCGCCGCCGACCCCGGCGGCCGGGTCGTCAGTCCGGGGGGTCCAGCCAGGCCTCGATCCGGTCCAGGTCGGCGTGCACCAGCCCGCGCGCGTAGTGCGGCGCCACGACCAGCACCTGGCCGTTGGCGGCCAGCCACTCCTGCGTGTCCTCGGCCTGGTCGGCGAGGTCGTCGTCGATCCACACGATGCGCCGTCCGGGCTCGGCCTCGGCCACCGCCTGCGCGGCGGCCAGCTTCCACCACCCGGCCATCCCGCCGAGCGCCCCGCCGAACCCGGTGGGCAGCACCTCCCGGCTGTGGGTGCGCAGTCCACGGGGGAGGCCCAGCGGTCCGGCCAGCAGCCGGTCGGCCAGCTCGGTCCAGGTCGTCAGCCACTGCAGCTCGACCCGCCCGGTCTCGTGCAGGACGCGCAGCCGGTCGACGACGGTCGGGTCCCAGGACAGCACGTAGCCGTTGAACCGGCCGCGCTGCCATCCTTCGGGGAGGTCCGGGCGCACGGCGTTCAGCACGCCGTCGACGTCGAGCAGCAGGACCGGCGGGGGAGAGGTCACCCCGTCGTCCTACCCCGGACCTGCCGGGTGGTCGCGACCATGCGTCGGCTGTGGTGGATCAGGCGGTGATGGCGTCCCGGCGCTGCAGGCGCAGCCGACGGCGCTCGCGCTCGGACAGGCCGCCCCAGATGCCGAAGCGCTCGTCGTTGCTCAGCGCGAACTCGAGGCACTCGGCCCGCACGTCGCAGCCGGTGCAGACGCGCTTGGCGTCGCGGGTGGAGCCGCCCTTCTCCGGGAAGAACGCCTCCGGGTCGGTCTCGCCGCACAGCGCCGACAGCCGCCACGACTCGTCGCCGCCGGCCGGTGTCGCCGTCCACGGCTCGGACCAGGAGTCCGTGGCGGGCTCGGCCCACTGGGACCAGGTGGGCTCCTCGACCGCCGAGGGCGTGTCGGGGACCAGGGAGAGGAAGGGGCGGAACGAAGACACGGAGCACTCCAGGGGAAGTGGGGTGGTGACGGACCAGTACGGGCCGTTCTCTCTCCGTAACGTTATCGGCGGCGACCCTGCCCGGCTCCGGCGTAAGCACCCCGAAACCGGTCCGTCCGTTTGGCGCTTTGTGTCCATTTGTCGATACGTCGACGTGTCGCCCCGTCGACGTACCGCCGGGCCGGGGTCCTCGTCCGCATGCGGGAGAGGACCCCGGCCAGCGAGACGGGTCAGGCGACCCGGCGGGCGGTGTTGTAGCCCGGCACCGAGCTCACCGGCACGATGGAGACCGGCTTGCCGTAGGTCGAGGAGTGCACCATCACGCCGTAGCCCAGGTAGATGCCGACGTGTCCGACCGGGGAGTAGAAGAAGATCAGGTCACCGGCCCGGAGATCGCGCCGGCTGACGTAGTGCCCCGCCGTCGACTGGGCGCGGGAGGTGCGCGGGACGTTGACGCCGACCGCCCGGAAGGACGAGTAGACGAGCCCGGAGCAGTCGAAGCCGCCGGGGCCCGTGCCGCCCCAGCGGTACGGCTTGCCCAGCTGGCCGAGCGCCACGTGCGCCGCGGACAGCGCCCGGTCGTGCGGGGCGATCCCGTAGGCGAGGTTCGGTGCCGAGGCCTGGGTCATCGGCAGCGAGGCGACGGCGCCGGGGGCGGGGCTGGCCGAGGCGGCCATCGGGGAGAGCGCGATCCCCGCGCCGGTGAGGAGGGCGAGCGCTGCCCCACGGAAGGAGCGGCGGGTGATCGTGGACGTGCGAGTAGTCGTCATGGACGACGCGTTCTCCTGTTCTCCATCTACCGCCTACCGAGTTAGCTGACGGGTTCGGACGGGGAGGTCGCCCGGCGCTCCCGGCTGAGCCGGATCGCGCTTCACCCCAGTGATGCGGTGGGTCCCCGGCCCGGCGCCCAGACGTACGGCGCCGGTTCGGCGGTGTCCGACCGGGTGTCACCTGGGGCGGCGACGAACGGGCCTCGGCCGGACGGCGACGACGCTAGGTCGGTCATCCGGTCGTCACAAAGCGACGAATGTGCGTCGCCGACGGCTCCGGGTGGACGACCGCGGAGCCGTGCCGGACGGACGACTCGCGAGCCGACCACGGGAGACGCCGATGGCGCCCCGGGCGTGGCGGCACCAGAGTCTTACGGCGCGCAATCGGTCGCTTACTTCGTCGCAGCGGCGTGGCGAAACGATGCGTGAACGCTCACTCGCCGTACCGCGGCCACCTGTCGGTCGGGTGAACGCCGCCGGACGGCGAGGAGTCGACCCGATCGACGGACGCCGGGAACACCGGGGTTGGCGGACGGTCCGACGGGGCAGACTGCACTCCAGTCGACAACCGAGGAGGCGACCATGGCCGGGATGATCCGGAAGCTGGTGATGTCCGGGATCGCCGCGAAGGTGTTCCAGGAAGCCAAGAAGCCGCAGAACCAGGCGAAGCTGAAGAAGATGCTCGCCGACTTCCAGAACAAGAACTCCGGCGGCAAGCGCCGCTGATCGGTTCGTGGGACACCGCAGTACCGGCGGTGCCGCAGGAGCGGCCCTCGCGGACGAGGCAGACGCCTCGCCCGCGGGGGTCGCTCCCGTTCCCGGGGGAGCGTCGGTGAAGCCGGTGAAGTCGCGCGAGGAACGATGGCAGGACCGGCTCGCCCTGCCCGTGCTCGTCGCCGCGCTCGCCTCCATCCCGGCGATGTTCCTGACCGTCGCCGACGGCGTCGTCGGCACCGCCGGTCATCTCATCGACATCGCCAGCGGGGCCGTTCTCGTGGCCGAGACGGTCATCCTGCTGGTCGTCGCCGAGAGCAAGCGGGCCTGGATCCGCGGGCACCTCGGCCTGATCGCGCTCACCCTCGCGGTCGTCGTCGCCATCGTCTTCGCCCTCGGCCCGGTGCAGATCCTCCGACTGGTCCGCACGGTCGGTGCTCTCCGCATCCTCCGCGCCGGCCGGATCGTCAAGGCCGCCCGCAGCGTCGGCGACCGCATGGGGTTCTCCGGCCGGCTGGCGCACGTGGTCTCCGCCGGTGCCGGACTGCTCGTCGCCGTCTTCGTCGGCGTCGTCCTCGCCGACCCGACGTCCCGCTCCCGGGACCTGCTCACCTGGGTCCTGGGGGACGTCGGGACGCCGGCCATCGTCGTGCTGTCCGCGGTCGCCGGTGTCGTCCTCGGTGGCGCGACCTATCTGCTCGCGCGAGACCCCGGGAGCGACGTCGACGCCGACCCGGACGCCGACGACGTCCGCGCGACGCCGCAGGGGTGACGGCGCGGCACGAATGGCAGCGCCGCAGGGATGACGGGCCCATGACGTTCGGGCCGGGAGGGTTCCGTGACGGCTCGCGTGGGCAACCACCGGGGCATGGGAATCCTCAGCAAGCTCGGCAAGGCAGGCGTCGCCAAGAAGGTCATGGACGAGGCGCGCAAGCCGCAGAACCAGAAGAAGATCAAGGACACGATCTCCAGCTTCACCAACAAGGACAAGGGCACCGGCACCAAGCGGCCCTGATGCTCGCCGCCGGCGTTCCCGGCAGGAGCCGGTCGCTTCACGCGGCCGGCTCGCCGGACCCCGGACCGCACTGACACCGCCCGGGATGTAGTAGACCCGGCTCGTGCACCGCATCGCCGTCCTCGACGACTACCAGTCCGCGGCCGCCGGGTTCTGCGACTGGTCGCAGGTTCCCGGCCCGGTCCGCGTCGTGGAGTTCCACGACGCCGTCGCCGACGAGGACGCCCTCGCCGCCCGGCTGGAACCGTTCGACGTCGTCGTCGCCATGCGCGAGCGCACCGAGTTCCCCCGGAGCCTGCTCGAACGGCTGCCGGACCTGCGGCTGCTGGTCACCACCGGCATGCGCAACCGGGCGATCGACGTCGCCGCCGCCACCGGGCTCGGCATCACCGTCTGCGGCACCGGAGCCGGTGCCGCCGCCACCGCCGAGCTGACCTGGGGGCTGGTCCTCGCCACCCTCCGGCACATCCCGCGCGAGGACTCCTCCGTCCGCGCCGGCGGCTGGCAGCAGACCCTGGGCGGCGACCTCGACGGCGCCCGGCTCGGGGTCGTCGGGCTGGGCCGGCTCGGCAGCCGCGTCGCCGCCGTCGGCCGCGCGTTCGGGATGGACGTGGTGGCCTGGAGCCAGAACCTCACCGACGAGCGGGCCGCGGAGGTCGGCGTCCGCCGGGTGGAACGCGACGAGCTGTTCGCCACCGCCGACGTCGTGACGATCCACCTGCTGCTGTCCCGGCGCACCCGCGGGCTCATCGGCACCGACGACCTCGCCCGCATGAAGCCCACCGCGGTGCTGGTCAACACCAGCCGCGGGCCGATCGTCGACCAGCAGGCGCTGCTCGACGCACTCCACGGCGGGCGCATCGCCGGGGCCGGGCTCGACGTCTTCGAGGCCGAGCCGCTGCCCCGCGACCACCCGCTGCGCTCCGCGCCGCGCACCGTGCTGACCCCGCACCTCGGCTACGTCACCCGCGGCACCTACGAGGTCTTCTACCGCGAGGCGGTGGAGGACGTCGCCGCCTGGGTGGCCGGCGACCCGGTGCGGGTGCTGGAGCAGTAGGTCCGTGGACAGTCGGTCTCTGCTTCGCAGGGGAAGCAGAGACCGACGGCGCAGCGGGAAGCAGTCGGACCGTGCCCACACGGGTGGGCAGCGTCCGAGGGCGCGGCGGTCGGTGTCTGCTCCGCAAGGGAAGCAGACACCGACTGTGCGGGAGTGGCCGCTCGGGTGCGGGTCAGACGAGGAAGCGGTAGGCCGTCGAGCCCGGTGTGAGGTGCTCGATGCGCAGCGGGCTGGCCCCGACGCGCTCCAGCAGCTCGGCCAGCCCCTCGACCCGGCCCAGCTCGATGCCGGTCAGCGCCGCGCCGGTCTCCCGGTTGTCCCGCTTGACGTACTCGAAACGCACGATGTCGTCGTCGGGGCCCAGCACCTCGTCGAGGAAGCGGCGCAGCGCGCCCGGCTCCTGCGGGAACTCCACCAGGAAGTAGTGCTTGAGCCCGCGGTGCACCAGCGAGCGCTCCACCACCTCGGCGTACCGGCTCACGTCGTTGTTGCCGCCCGACAGCACGCAGACGACGGTCTGCCCGGGCTCCAAGGCCACCAGCCCGCCGCTCAGCGCCGCGGACGCCATCGCCCCGGCGGGCTCGGCGATGATCCCGTCGGCCTGGTACAGGTCCAGCATCTCGGTGCAGATCTGGCCCTCCGGCACGGCCAGCAGCCGCGCGCCCGAGTCGCGCACCAGGGGATAGGTCACCGCCCCGGCCCGGCGCACGGCCGCGCCGTCGACGAACGTGTCCATCTCCGCCAGGTCCACCGGCCCCCCGGCGGCCAGCGCGGCGGCCATGTTCGCCGCACCCGCGGGCTCCACCCCGACCAGCCGGGTCGTGGGGGAGTGCGCGTGCAGCCAGCTCCCGGCGCCGGCGAGCAGCCCGCCCCCGCCCACGGGCAGGACGACGACGTCGGGCCGCTCGGGCAGCTGCTCGAGGATCTCCACCGCCACGGTCGCCTGCCCGGCCACCGTCGCGAGGGAGTCGAACGCCGGCACCAGCGTCGCCCCGGACGCCGTCGCGAACGCCGCCGCCGCGGCCGCCGCGTCGTCGTAGGAGTCGCCGGTGACGACCAGCTCCACCATGTCGCCGCCGAGCGCTGCGATCCGCTCCCGCTTCTGCCGAGGCGTCGTCCCCGGCACGAACACCCGGCCCCGCACCTGCAGCGCCCGGCAGGCGTAGGCCACGCCCTGCCCGTGGTTGCCGGCGCTGGCGCACACCACCCCCGCGGCGCGCTCGGCCTCCGGGAGGGCGGAGATCATCGTGTACGCGCCACGGATCTTGTACGAGCGCCCGACCTGCAGGTCCTCGCGCTTGAGCCACACATCGGCACCGGTCAGCCCGGAGAGCCGGGCGCTGCGCTGCAACGGCGTCCGCTCGGCCACGCCGTCGAGCCGGCGGACGGCGTCGCGCACCTCGGCGGAGAAGCGGTCGGAGGTGGGGGGTGCGGCGCTCACGCCGCCATCGTCGTCCACCGGGTGCGGGCGCCCGCAGGGAGGCCGGTCGCGCCCCCGCGGTGCCGCTCTCCGGGCTGGGTCGTCGCGCGGCCCTGCTCCCGCGGGTGGCGAGGGCGTGGACGATGGAGGACCGGACGAGGAGGGGCGGGCGGATGACGGGACCGGAGCGGGGTGACGACGGGCGGCTGCCCGCCTCGTCGTCCGGCCGCGTGCCGCAGTGGGTCCGCGACGAGGCCGCCGGACGCCCGGTGCACCACGAGTCGTGGCGGACCGGGTCACCACCGGCGGGCGTGGGCACACCGGCACCGGGACGTCGCGGTCGCGCGCGCCTTCCCCGGTGGCTGACCGCGGTGGTCGTCCTCGTGGCTCTCGTCGGGGTCGCCCTCCTGGTCGACCGGCCCGGTCTTCCGGGCAGCCGGTCGCTGCCGCCGGTGGCCGGCGACACCGGCTTCCCCTCGCCCGGGGGCGACGCGGCCGGCGAACCCCTCGGCGCCCCGATCGAGGCGCCCCCGGCCGGCGGTACGCACGCCTTCGTCGCCACCCAGCCGGAATCGGGGCGGCCGGTCGCCTACGACCCCTGCCGGCCGATCCGCTACGTCGTGCGGTCGGACAACGCTCCTCCCGGGGGCGCGGAGCTGCTGCGCGAGGCGTTCGACCGGGTCGGCTCGATCACCGGCCTGCAGTTCGTCGACGAGGGGCTCACCGACGAGCAGCCCGCCGGGGAGCGGGCGTCCTTCCAGCCGGACCGCTACGGCGACCGGTGGGCGCCGGTCCTGGTCACGTGGCAGACGGAGCAGGAGAACCCGGACCTCGTGACCGCCGCCGGTACGGCCGGCAGCGCGTGGGTGTCACGCCCCGGAGGGCCACGGGTCTACGTCACCGGCTCGGTGACGCTGGACGCGGCCGAATTCGCGCAGCTCCTCGCCACCCAGGGAGGTCAGGCCGTCGCCCGCGCGATCGTGCTCCACGAGGTGGGCCACCTGGTCGGGCTGGCCCACATCGGCGACCCGAGCCAGCTGATGTACCCGGAGACCGGGACGGCGCTGGACTTCGCGTCCGGTGACCTGACCGGGCTGGTCCAGCTGGGCCGGGGGGAGTGCGTGCCCGAGCTCTGAGGGCCTCGCCGCGGGGGAACGGTCAGGTCGGGAGCAGGCGCAGCTGGGGCCCGGTGCGCAGCCGCTTCGCGAGCACGACCCGGTGCCGGCCGTCCTCGGCGTTCACGAACTGCAGGTCGTCCACGAGCGCCTTCATGAGCACCAGCCCGCGGCCGGCCTCCAGAGGCGATCCCTCGGGCACGGTGGCCTTCTCCAGGTCGAACCCGTGCCCCTCGTCGAGCACGCTGATCCGGCAGGTGTCGTCGGTGATCTCGACGTCGACCTGGTACTCGTCGTGCTCGCCGGCGTGCTGCACGACGTTGGCGCAGGCCTCGGTCAGCGCGAGCACGATCTCCTCGATCGACTGCGTGGCCACGTCGAGGTGCTCGAGGGCCTGCCGCAGCAGTCCCCGCATCAGGGGCAGGCTGCGGGCGTCCCTCGGCAGGCGGACGCTGAACGAGATGTCCATGGCAGGTCTGTCCCCTCGGCACCGATGTCCTACTCTCGTCCGGACGACGAGGTGAGAGGGGCGGTGCGG
Organism: Blastococcus sp.; assembly: GCA_042090795.1. Classification (GTDB taxonomy): domain Bacteria; phylum Actinomycetota; class Actinomycetes; order Mycobacteriales; family Geodermatophilaceae; genus Blastococcus. The sequence goes on from JBELIQ010000033.1 coordinate 10,690, forward strand.
TGCAGTTCGACGTGGAGCGGGCGACCGTCGCCGGGCGACCCGCACTCACCGTACGGGGTGAGCTGGATCTGTCGACCGCCCCGCGTCTGGACGCCGCGGTCGACGAGGCCCTGCGCGGGTCGAACGGCGCCCTGGTCGTCGACCTGACGCCCACCACGTTCCTCGACTCCTCCGGCGCGCGCACCCTGCTCGCCGTGGCCCGCAGGGCCGACGCGGCCGGTGTCCGGCTGCACGTGCTCGCCCCCCGGTCCAACGGCCCGGTGCGGCTGACCATCGACCTGCTCGACCTCGGCGCCTTCGTGCCGCTCGTCGCCTCGGCCGGCGAGATCCCCACGGGCATCGCCGGGCGCGACGCCGGCACGTGACCTCCCCGCGGGTGGACGACGAGGCCCTGCAGCGCTGCGCCGACGAGCCCATCGCGATCCCCGGGGCCGTCCAGCCGCACGGGGTGCTGCTCGCCGTCACCGAGCCCGGCCTCGACGTCGTCGTCGCGTCGGCCGACGCCGGCTCGTTCTTCGGCCGGCCGGTGCGCACCCTCGGCGAGGTGCTCGACGACGACGCGCTCACCCGGCTGCGCGACGGGCTCGCCGGGGACCTCGGCGAGGTCAACCCGCTGCGGACGACCATCGGCGGTCGCGAGGTCGACCTCGTCCTGCACCGGGCCGACGGGCTGCTGCTCACCGAATGGGAGCCGGTGCCCGGTGCCGAGCAGGCCGGCGTCGCCTGGCACCGGCGGCTGCCCGGCGTGCTGCAGCGGCTGTCGTCGTCGACGACGCTCGAGCGGCTGTCCGCGACGCTGGCCCGCGAGGTGCGCACGCTGACCGGTTTCGACCGCGTCATGGTCTACCGCTTCGACCCGGAGTGGAACGGCGAGGTGATCGCCGAGGACCGCCGCGCGGACCTCGAGCCCTTCCTCGGCCTGTGGTTCCCGGCCGGAGACATCCCCGCCCAGGCCCGCGCGCTGTACACGACCAACTGGATGCGGCTGATCCCCGACGCCGGATACGAGCGGGTGCCCCTGGAGCCCGCGGTCAACCCGCTGACCGGCCGCCCGCTGGACCTCTCCGGCGCCATGCTGCGCAGCGTCTCGCCGGTGCACCTGGAGTACCTGGCCAACATGGGCGTGGCCTCCTCGATGTCGGTCTCGCTGATCGACCGCGGCCGGCTCTGGGGCCTCATCTCCTGCCACCACTACGCCGGGCCGCACCGCCCCTCCTACGCCGACCGCACCGCCGCGGAGTTCCTCGGCCGCACCGCCTCGCTGCTGCTGCGCACCGTCGTCGCCGAGGGGGAGACCGAGGGCGTGGTCGAGGTCGCCGAGCGTGCCGCGGAGCTGGCCGCGGCCGTGGGGCGCACCCCCCGCGCCCTGGGCGCGGCGCTCACCGAGCAGGACGTCACCGTGCTGGACCTGCTGCCCGCCGCCGGCGCCGCCGTCCGGCTGGACGGGCAGCTCCGGCTGCTCGGGACGACGCCCCCCGCCGACCGGGTGACCGAGCTCGTCGGCGCACTCCTGGCCACCGGCGCGACCGCGACCGACGCCGCCTCCCGCGTCGTGCCGGGCGCGGCGGACCTGCTCGACTCCGCCAGCGGGGTGCTCGCCGTCCCGGTGGGCGCCGGTGACTTCCTGGCCTGGTTCCGGCCCGAGACGCTGCGCGAGGTGACCTGGGGCGGCAACCCGTACGCCGCCACGGTCGCGCAGACCGACGACGGGCCGCGGCTGAGCCCCCGGCGCTCCTTCGCCGCCTGGAGCGAGACGGTGCGCGGGACGTCCCGCCCGTGGCGGGACCACGAGGTGGCCGCCGCCCGCGCGCTGGCCGCCCACCTCGCCGCCGCCACCCTGAACCGCTCGGACGAGGACAACCGGCTCGTCGGCGCACTCCAGCGCACGCTCCTGCTCCAAGAACTGCCCGAGGTGCCCGGCATGGCGCTGGCCGCCCGGTACCGGCCCAGCGCCGAGGACGTCGTCGGCGGCGACTGGTACGACCTCGTGCCGCTGCCGGGCGGGAAGCTCGCCGTGGTGCTCGGGGACGTCGCCGGTCACGGCCTGGCCGCCGCCGCGGTCACCGCCCAGTTGCGGCACGCGCTCCGCGCCCAGCTGCTGCGCGCCGGCGGGCCGGCCGCGGCCCTGGAGCTGCTCAACGAGGTCACCAGCGCCCTGCTGCCCGGCGAGATGGCGACCGTCGTCGTCGCCGAGGTCGACCCGGCCAGCGGGGACGTCGTCGTCGCCAGCGCCGGTCACCTGCCGGTGCTGCACGCGACCGACGGCGGCGTCGGGTACGTGATGGGTGGCCGGGGCCCGGCGCTCGGCGTGCTGGACCGGCCGACCTACGCCGAGGCCCGGCTGGCGCTCTCCGGCGACGACCGGCTGCTGCTGTTCAGCGACGGCCTGGTCGAGCGGGGTCGTGGTGGGCTGCAGCGGGGGCTGGACGCACTGCGCGAGGCGGTCGCCGGCGGCCCGGCCGATCCCGAGCCGTTGCTCGACGCGGTGCTGGGTGCCCTGGCACCGCCCGACCTCGACGACGTGACCGTGCTGGCGCTCGCCCGCACCTGAGCCTCACCCGTCACATCCGGTGTGGCGTCACGCCTTGTGACTGCCGAAGCGTTCTACCGTGACGCCGAGCCCGCTCGGCGGGCGGTCCGTACGCACGCCGACGCAGGAGCACACTCATGTCCCACCGGATGCTCACCCGCCGCCTGGGCCGCACGGCCGCGGCCCTCACCACGATCGGCGCGCTGGCCTTCACCGCGGGCTGCGGCGGCTCGGAGGAGAAGACGGAGCCCGCCGCGGCCAGCACCTCGGCCGCGCCGCCCCCGCCGGCCCTGGTCCCCTGGCCGCTCACCGGCGTCGAGGTCGAGGCGGTGCCCGCGCGCCCCGCGCTGGCCGTGAAGATCGAGAACTCGGTGGCCGCCCGCCCGCAGAGCGGCCTGAACGCCGCCGACGTGGTGTGGGAGCAGGTCGTCGAGGGCGGCATCACCCGGTTCGTCGCCGTCTTCCACTCCACCCTGCCGCCGGACATCGGGCCGATCCGCTCGGTCCGCCCGATGGACGCCGCGATCGCCGGCCCGCTGCAGGGGCTGTTCGCCTTCTCGGGCGGCCAGCCGAAGTACGTGGACGCCATCGCCGGCACCGGGGTGCAGGTGCTCAGCCAGGGCGCCGGCGCCCCCGGGTTCTTCCGGCTGAACACCCGGAGCGCGCCGCACAACGTCTACGCGAACCCGGCGGACTTCGTCGCCGGGGCCGACCCCGGCCACCAGGCGTCGCCGGCCGGCGAGTTCGTCTTCGCCCGCGCCGGCCAGCCGGCCACCGCGGTGGCCCTCGGGGCGCCCGCCGCCGCGGTGCAGCTGAAGCTGTCGGCCAGCAGCCGGCCGAACTGGACCTGGAGCCAGCCCGACGACGGCTGGCTGCGGGCCGAGGGCGACACCCCCGCGACCGGTGCCGACGGGGCGCGGCTGCGGGCCGCCAACGTGGTCGTGCTCCGGGTCGACGTCGTCAACACCGCGGCCCGCGACGGCGCCGGCAACCCGGTGCCCGAGACCGTGATGGTGGGTGGGGGAGAGGCGCTCGTCGCCAGCGGGGGCAGCACCGTGGACGCCACCTGGTCCAAGGCCTCGCCGACCGCGCCGGTGGTGCTCACCGGGCCGGGCGGTGCCCCGGTGGAGCTCGCGCCGGGCACCACCTGGGTCGAGCTCGTGCCCAACGGCACCGGCTCGGTCACCCTGGGCTGAGCCCGGCGGCGCAGGTCGACCGGTCCGGGGGGGCGTGCCGCACGAAGCGGCCGCTCACCCCCCGGACCGGGGATCGGAGGGGCGGTCAGCCCGGTGCGGTGTCCCGCACGAAATCCGCCAGCACGTCGGCGAAGACCTCGGGGAACTCCTCGTGCGCGAAGTCGGTGCCACCGGCGACGTGGTGCAGCCGCGCGTGCGGCAGCGCGGCGGTGACGACGTCGTCCATCCGCGCGACCAGGTCGTGCTCGCCGTGCAGGAGCAGCGTGGGCAGCCCGAGCAGCGCCGCGGTGTCCACCTGGTGGCCGAAGACGGCGCGGTAGGCCGGCCCGTAGTCGGGGCCCACGCTGAGGTACTCGACGACCTGCCGGTCGGCGCTCTCCGGACCGATCGCGGGGTAGAGGTCGTGGATGCGGCGCCACACGGCCGCGAGGTGGCTGCCGTCGGCGGCCGGGGAGTAGCCCGGTGCCCAGGACCGCATCTTCTCGGCGCGCTCCCCGGCCGAGTACAGCGGCAGTCCCTGCAGCACCAGCCCGGCGGTGCGCGCCGGCGCCTGGCGGGCGGCCTCCGCAGCGACCACCGCCCCGGTGTGCTGGCCGAGCAGCACCACGCGGCCGAGATCGAGCACGTCGGCGATGGCCCACGCGGCGTGCGCGTACTCCGTGATCGACCAGGGCGCCGGCGGAGGGTCGGACATCCCGTAGCCGGTGGTGTCCACGGCCACGGCGCGCAGGCCGTGGGCGGCCAGCAGCGGCAGCACCGGCTCGTAGGTGGCCGAGGACAGCGGGGACTGGTGCAGCATCAGCACCGTCGGCGCCCCGGCGTCGCCGGCGTCCCGGTAGTGGGCCTGGCCCCACGGCAGCGACGCGTAGCCGCGCGTGGAGCCGCCCTTGAGCCCGGTCACGGCCGGCCGGGCGGCGCGACGACGCCGGTGACCACCAGGTCGTTCCACACCAGCTGCTCGTGGATGAGCCCGTCCGCGCCGACGACGAAGAAGTCGACGTAGCGGATGCCCTCGAACGGGCTGCCGTCCAGCGCCTCGCCGTAGAGCGTGCCGATCGAGGTGACCGTGGTCTGCCCCTCGATCTCGCCGACGGCGAACCGGGTGCGCCGCTTGCGCACCCAGCGGTACTTGCCGCCGGAGGCGGCCACCAGCTCGGCGAGCGAGCCGAACACCTCCCCGCCGGGGAACTCCAGCCGGACGCCGGGGGCGAGGTGGCGCGCCGCCGTCTCCAGGTCCCGGTCCTCGCACAGCTGGAGGTAGGTGTCCACGAGCTCGGCGGGGTGCAGCGACGCGGTGGCCATCAGGACTTCTTCCGGTGCAGGGTGGCTTCCCACTGCTCGCGCAGGGGGTGCTGGGCGGGGCCGTCCTCGGTGATGATCCGCAGCAGCCGCTCGAGCAGCTGGTCGCGGGTCGTGTCGAGCACCTCCTGCTCCCGGTCGTCGGGGAAGAAGGAGTCGACGGCGCCCGGCTCGATGACGCCGGCGCGGACCAGCAGCATCTCCAGCGCCCGCACCCGCTGCGTGGCGATGTGCACCTCGGTGCCCAGCTGCAGGACCAGGTCGACGAGCTTGGCGACGTGCGGGGAGCCGAACCAGTCGTACTCGGGCGTGGTCACCTCGGGAGTGGTCACCTCGGGCGTGGTCACCTCGGGAGTGGTCACGCGGCGACCTCCGTGGCGTCGGGGGCGGGCGCCGCGGCGTCCGTCGCGGGCTTGGTCGCCGACAGCACCGCCCACGGGAAGTGCCACTCCGCGCGCGTGCCCCAGCCGGCCGGGCGCAGGCCCTCGGCGCGCTCGTCGAACGGGGTCCAGGCAGCATCGACCAGCCCGCTGCGGGCGCAGGCGGCGAGGACGTCGGTGGCGAACAGCGCCCGGAAGTAGGGCTCGTTGTTGCGCTCGGCGTGTTCGTAGACGGTGGCGTCGCGCACCGGGTCACCGGTCAGCTGGAACTCCAGGAAGCGCAGCGCGCCACCGGGCCGGAGCAGCCGGGCCGCCTCGGCCACGACCTGCTCGATCGCCTCCCCGGGCATCTCGTGCAGCAGCATCGTGCCGGTGACCAGGTCGCAGGACCCGGTCTCCAGGCCGGTGTGCCGCGCGTCGGCCTGGCGGTAGGCGATCGCCAGGGACTCGTCCTCGGCCTCGGCGTGCGCCAGGCGCAGCCCGGGGGCGGCCAGGTCCAGGCCGATCACCTCGGCGTCGGGGTAGCGGGCGACCAGCGGGCGGGTGCTCTTGCCGAACCCGCAGCCGACGTCGACCACCCGGGTGGCGCCGGGCAGCTCCGGGCAGGCGGTCTCGGCGAAGAGGCGGTGGAACTTGTAGCCGTCGTTGTCGCGCAGCATGACCACCCGCGCGCCCATCTCGTAGACGTAGGCGGACATGTCGTCGGAGAAGAAGCTGCCCGGCTGCACGTGGATGTCGTAGTCGGTGTACCAGCCCGGCAGGCTCACGTCGGCGTCCAGCGCGAGCGTCCCGGCGCCCTGCAGCGGCACCTGCTCGAGCTCGTGCAGGAGCTCCTCGCGGCGGCGCACCACGGAGTCACCGGCCAGGCGCCACAGCATCTTCTGCTGGGCGCGCTCCAGGTGGCTGAACCACGGGTAGGTGGGGAGCGCGTGCAGCGTCTCCGCCGCCTCCTCGACGCTGGTCGCGGGTGCGCCGGTGGCCTCGAACTCGGCCGTGAGCGCGGGGTAGACGGTGTCCGCCCAGCGCTTGCGCAGCGCCAGCACGAAGTCGATGGCGGACCGCTCGTCGAGCGACAGCCGGTTCTCGATGTCGATCACTGTTCCTCCTGGTCGTCGGCGTTGCCGGTCCCCGTGGTCTCCGCCGCGTGCGCCCGGCCGACGACCTCGCGGGCGCTGCGCGCGACCGCCTCGTCGATGAACCCGCCGTCGGCCGTCAGCGCCACACCGGCCGAGCCCTCCTGCGCCGCGGCCAGCCGGTCGAGCACGTCGCGGGCGGCGGCCACCTGCTCGTCCGATGGCGTGAACGTCTCGTTCACCACGGCCACCTGGTCGGGGTGGATCGCCGTCCGCGCCCGGAAGCCCTGGCGGAGCAGCAGCGCCGTGGTGCGCACCAGCCGCTCGGAGTCGCGGATCGCCGTCTCCACCGGACCGACCGGCGGGAGGATGCCCGCGGCCGCGGAGGCGACGACGATCTGCGAGCGCAGCGGCCACAGCTCCTCCCGGTCGGGGCCGGGCTGCAGGCCCAGCTCCGCGGCGAGGTCGGCCTCGCCCAGGCCGACCCGGACCACGCGCGGGGCGGTGGTGACCCGCTGGACCGCCATCAGCCCCCGGGCGCTCTCGATGAGCGCGAGCACCGGCACGGAGCGGGCCGGCAGCCCGGCCGACCTCTCGGCCGACGACAGCCGCCGGTCCAGCTCCGCCAGCAGCGCAGGGTCGGCCTTGGGCAGCACGATCCCCGACAGCTGAGGACCGATGGTGACATCGGCGACGTCCACGGCCAGCGACTCCGCGTTGATCCGCACCCACCACTGCGGCCCCTCCGGCGCCGTGGCCAGGAACGTGCGCACGTGCGCACGCGCCGCGACCTTGGCCGGGGCCGGGACGGCGTCCTCGAGGTCGAGGATCAGCGCGTCGGCGCCCCGGCCGGCCGCGGTGGCCATCCGGTCGGGCCGGTCGCCCGGGACGTAGAGGTAGCTGCGTGGTGCGCTGGCCATGGCGGTGCGCCTACTCCCCGGTCGGGCGGAACAGGTAGCGGCCGGCCGGCTCGCCGACGACCTTCCCGCCGTCCAGGATCTGCTGCCCGCGGAGGAAGGTGTCGGTCACCGCGGCGGTGAGCTCGAAGCCCTCGAACGGCGTGTACTCCTGGGTGGACTCGGACTCCGCGGCGCGCACGGTCCAGGTGCGGTCGTCGTCGACCAGGGCGAAGTCGGCGTCCAGGCCCTCGATGATCGCGCCCTTGGTGGGCAGGCCGAAGCGCTGCGCCGGGTTCCAGGAGATCAGCTGGGCGATCGTCGAGTAGGGGAGCCCGCGCCTGCGGCCCTCGCTGACCATGCCGGGCAGGAGGTACTCGGCACCGCCGAAGCCGGACTTGGCCACGAAGACGTCCTCGCGCGGCTCGCCGAACTTCACCTCGTCGCGGCAGCAGGCGTGGTCGCTGACCACCCAGTCGATGTTCCCCGCGAGCACGTGCTCCCACAGCGCCTCGACGTCCTCGCGCGGGCGCAGCGGCGGGTTGACCTTGCCGCCGATGCCCGAGGCGGTGGTGATGTCGGCCAGCAGGTGCCCGACGGTGACCTCGCGGCGGAAGTCGATGTGCGGGAAGGCCTGCGCCATCCGCAGCGCGGCGTCCATCGCCTTGGCGCCGGACAGGTGCAGCAGGTTGATCGTGGGCAGGCCGGTCTCGTGCGCCAGGTAGGAGGCGATGCTGACGGCCAGGCCCTCGGAGTGCGGGGGACGGGAGGCGGAGTAGGCCTCGAGGCCGGTGAGCGTGCCCTCCTCCTCGACCATCTTCGTGTAGGCGCTCATGATCTCGGCGGTCTCGCAGTGCAGCGACAGCGAGATCTGGTCGGCCAGCTCCGGGAACTGCTCGCGGGCCTTCTGCACCCCGCGCATGACGAACTCGAAGTGCGCGAAGTCGTAGCGCTCGCCCTCGGGGGTCATGAGGAACGAGCTCTGGTCGGTGGACCGGCCGTGCAGCCCGTGGCTGCCGTAGAACATGAAGATCTTGAAGGAGGTGACGCCGTGGTCGCGCACCAGCGAGGGGATCTCCTCGATGTGCTGCTTCATCATCGGCGCCAGGTGGAAGGCGTAGTCGACGTAGGCCCGGCCCTCGGAGGCCTGGAGCACCTCGGGGAAGAAGTCGGCGTAGGGGCCGCCCTTGTTCAGGTAGTACTGGCCGGTGCGCATGTAGGTGATGCCGGTGGTCACCCCGCCCTGGGCCGAGGCGCGGCTCTCGCTGGCGGTGTCCTCGGACAGCGGGTTGTAGATGCCCCAGTGCTGGTGGGCGTCCACCACGCCGGGGAAGGCCAGCTTGCCGCCGCCGTCGACGACGGTGCGCGCCTCGCTCGGATCGATCCCGGCGGCGACCTTGGCGATCTTCCCGTCGGTGACGGCGATGTCCGCGGTCTCCGGCTCGGGGCGGTCGTGGCGGACCACGCGGACGTTCTGGACCAACAGGTCGTAGCTCACTTCGGTACCTCCTGGATGTGCGGGTTCGTGGGGAGCGGGAGTCAGCCGGTGGTGGTGAACCGGCGCAGCGGCGCCAGCACGGCGGCGACGTCGTCGGTGCGGTCGAGGTGCAGCACGGACTCCTGCACCCGGCCGGCGGCGTCGTCGTCGAGCCGGCCGGCGACGTTCTCCCGGAACTTGACGGTCAGCTCGGCGTCGGACAGCGGGTTCTGCGGACCGCCGCGGTTGACGAGGACCTCCTCGGTCCAGTCCTGGCCGTCGTCGGTGCGGACCGTGACGACGGCGGGGAACTGCATCGGGAAGATCTCGTCGCAGCGGGCGTCGCCGGTCACGTCGACCCGGGCCATCAGCGACCGGCGGAACGGGTCGGTGGCCAGCTCGTCGGTGTAGTCCGAGAGCCCCACACCCAGCCCGGAGCCGCCGACCAGCCCGGCGACGACGGCGTAGGGCCCGCTGAACTGGGCCTGGTAGCCGGTCTCCGGGGCGCGCTTGCCCTCGATCGGGTCGCCGATGGTGCGGACGACGGCGGTGGGCACGCGCAGCTCGATGCGCTCGATCCGATCCAGCTCGACGCCGCGGGCGCGCAGCGCGCGGCCGGCGTCGACGGCGGCGTGGGTGAAGTGGTTGGCCGGATAGGGCTTGAAGAAGATGCCCGGCACCGCCCACTGCGTGCCCAGCCCGTCGGTGACCTGGGCGAGGTCCACCTGGTCGCGCAGGAACGCCTCGAAGAAGCCGAACCGGCCCTCGAGCACCGTCGGCGGCCCGGTGAAGCCGTGCCGCACCAGCTGGGCGGCGGTGACCGCCGAGTGCGCGGCCCAGCCGCAGTGCAGCCGCTTGACGGTGCCCCCGGTGCGGTTGGCCTCGATGATCCCGGCGGCGAAGGAGGCGGTGATGCCCAGTGCGTTCGTGACGCCCTCGGCGCCGGTGCCCAGCAGCAGCGCGGCCGCCGCGGAGGCACCCATCGCGCCGGTGATGGAGGTGGCGTGCTGCCCGTGCTCGAAGAAGACCGAGTTGCCCAGCTTCTCGTCGTAACCGGCCATGCCGAGCCGGACGGCGATCTCCAGGCCGACCGCGATCGCCGCGACCGTCTGCTCACCGGTGGCCCCGCCGGCCTCGGCCGCGGCCAGCGCCGCCGGGACGACGCTCGCGCTGGGGTGCAGCACCGAGGGCAGGTGGGTGTCGTCGTAGTCCAGCGAGTGGGCGAGCACGCCGTTGAGGAAGGCGGCCTGGGCGGCGGGCAGCTGCTCGTCGACCCCGACGCCGGTGGCCTGGCCGTTGCCGCCCTGCTCGCGCACGAAGGCCACCGCACCGGCGCTGGTCTCCAGCCGGTGCGCGGCCACGCAGAGGCCGACGACGTCGAGCACGCGCTGCCGGACGCTGGCGGCGACCTCGTCGGGCACGCCGGCGGTGTAGGAGTGCGCGGCGAACGCGGCCAGCTGCTGGGCCAGCGTCTGCTCGCCGGCGGTCTGCTCAGCCACGGGTGACCACCGCCAGCGGGCGGACCGGCGAGCCCGTGGCGCCGACGATCGGCAGGGGGGAGAGCACGAACATGAACTCGTGGACGCCGTCGGCGGCCAGCTCCTCCAGGGCCATCGCCTCGACGATGTAGATGCCGTTCTCCACCAGCAGCACCCGGTGGGCGGGCAGCACGCTGTGCCCCGCGCCCGGGTGCAGGCACTCGAAGGCGATCGTGTCGGCGCCGACCGCGTGCGCGCCGCGCTCGGCGAGCCACACGGCGCCGTCCTCGCCGACCCCGGGGACGCCGGTGGCGCCGCCGATGTAGACGGTCCGGTCGGGATCGGTGAAGTGGCGGCCCCAGCCGCTGCGGATCAGCACGACGTCCCCGGACCGCACCGGGGTGCCCTGGCGCTCCTCGGCCGCGGTCAGGTCGGCCGGGGTGATCTCGTACCCGGGCGCGCAGCCCTCCGGGGTGCCCAGAGCGGCGGGCACGTCCAGCAGCACGCCGCGCCGGATCATCGGGGCGATCGTGTGCACGCCGAGCTCGACGTACTTGCCGCCCACGCCGGCCTCCGCCGCGTCGGCACCACCGAAGAGCCGGCCGTCGTGCGAGACGTGCGCGAGGGCGTCGATGTGGGTGCCCACGTGGGTGCCCATGCTGATCATGTCGTTGGCCGCGGAGCCGCCGTCGGACCGGACCATGTCGCCGTGCCGGCGGGGCAGCGTGTGCCAGAAGGCGGGGTGGTTGGGCGACTGCGGCATGCCCACGGTGAGCGGCCGGCCGAGGTCGTAGGTGCGCAGCGGGCCGGTGAGCGCCTGCAGGAGCGGATCGGTGGAGCTGGTCGTCACAGGAGTTCGTCCCTCAGGGGTCAGGGGGCAAGGGGAGGGCGGGCGGGGATCAGGCGAGGGCGGGGTCGGGCGAGGAGGGTCAGGCGAGGACCTGCCGGGCGCGGAGGTCGGCCACCGTCTCCGCGTCCAGGCCGAGCTCGCCGGCGATGTCGTCGGTGTCGGCGCCCAGGTGGCGGCCGGGGAAGCGGATGGACCCGGGGGTCCCGGACATCCGCCACATCACGTTGTGCATGAGGACCTCGCCGAGGTCCTCGTCGGGCACGGTGGTGAGCATCTCGGTGGCGCGGACGTGCTCGTCCTCCACCAGGTCCTGCGCGGTGTAGATCGGGGCGATGGCCGCGCCGGCCTCCTCGAAGGCGCGCACGACCTCCTCGCGGGTGCGCTCCGCGATCCAGCCGCCGACCATGTCGTCGAGCAGGTCGGCGTGCTCGGCGCGTTCACCGCCGGAGCGGAACCACGGCTCGTCGATGACCTCGGGGTGCCCGACCAGCCGCAGAACCCGCTCGGCGATCACCTGGGCGCTGGTGGAGACCGCGACCCAGCTGTCGTCCTTGGTGCGGTAGGTGTTGCGCGGGGCGTTGTTCGTGGAGCGGTTGCCGTGCCGGGTGCCGACCTCGCCGAGCTGCTGGTAGTTCGTCGGCCCGGGGCCGACGGCGGCCATGATCGGCTCCAGCAGGTTCATGTCGATGACCTGCCCCTTCCCGCCGTTCGTGTGCCGGGCGAGCAGCGCCATGGACGCCGCCGAGGACGCCGCGATGCCGCAGATGCTGTCGGCCAGGCCGAACGCCGGCAGGGTCGGCGGGCCGTCGGCCTGCCCGGTCAGGTGGGCGAACCCGCTCATCGCCTCGGCGAGCGTGCCGAAGCCGGGGCGGGTGGAGTACGGGCCGGTCTGGCCGAAGCCGGTGATGCGCACCAGGACCAGGCCCGGGTTGACGGCGTGCAGCTGCTCGGGGCCCACGCCCCAGCGCTCCAGCGTGCCGGGACGGAAGTTCTCCACGATCACGTCGGCGGTCGCGGCCAGCTTGAGGAAGACCTCGGCGCCGTCGGCCGACGACAGGGACAGCCCGATCGTCCGCTTGTTGCGGGAGATCTCCTTCCACCACAGCGGGACGCCGTCCTTGGCGCGGCCGTGGCCGCGCATGCTGTCGCCGGCCACGGGGTGCTCGATCTTGATCACCTCGGCGCCGAAGTCGCCCAGGATCTGGGCGCACAGCGGGCCGGCCAGGATCGTGGAGACGTCCAGGACGCGGAGTCCGGTCAGCGGTCCTTCGGGCACGTGCCCCTCCTCAGGTCGTGCGGTCACGGACGGGTGCTCGCCGCGTGCGGCTCGCGGTAGCCGATCTCCAGGCTGATGGCAGCGGCCACCTCGACGAGCAGCTCGCCGTGGGAGGTGAAGGCCTCGGGGGTGAACCGGGCGAGGGGGCCGCACACCGAGATGGAGCCCCACACGTCGCCGCTGGCGCTGCGGACGGCCGCGGCGACGCTGCCCGCACCGGGCTGCCGCTCGCCGGTGCTGATCGCGTAGCCCAGCCGGCGCACCCGGACCAGCTCGGCCCGCAGCGCCTCGACGTCCACGATGGTGGCGTCGGTGACCGCCTCCAGCCGGTGCGCGGCCAGGTACTCGTCGACCTGGTCCTGGGGGAGGGCGGCGAGGATCGCCTTGGACGACGAGCCCGCGTGCAGCGCGTGGTGCGTGCCCAGCGGGACGGCCATGCGGATCTCCTGCGGGGAGAGCACCTGGTCGACGTAGACGCGGTTCCAGCCCTGGCGCGCGGACAGCGTCGCGGTCTCCTGGGTCCGGGCGACGAGCTGCTCCAGGTAGGGCCGGGTGACCCGGGTGACGTCCAGGGAGCGCAGCGCGGCCAGGCCCACCTTCAGCGCCCCGGGCCCCAGCCCGTAGAGCTTGGTGCGGTCGTCGAAGCCGAGGAAGCCGGCGGTCACCAGCTCCTTGAGGATCCGGTGCGCCACCGCCTTCGGGTAGTCCAGCGCCCGCGCCACCGTGGAGACGCCGAGGGTCTCCGGCGCCCGCTCGGCGAGCAGCTCGATGACGGCCATCGCCCGGGCCAGGCCCGAACGGGGCCCGGCCTCGTCGGCGCCGCCCGGGGTCGTCTCGTCGTCCACGGGGGTGCTCACTGCTGACCGCGCGCCCGGACGGCCACGGGCACGTTGCCCCGCACGGCGTTGGCGTAGGGGCAGAGGGTCTCGGCCACCGCGACCGCGCGCTCGAGATCGGCCTGCGGGCAGTCCGGCGCCTGCACGTCGAGCGAGACGGTGAGGGCGTACGGGCCCCCGGGGGCGGCCGTGAGCGAGACCGAGGCGGTCGTCGACGTCGTCCCGACCTTGATCTTCTCGCGGCGGGCGGCGACGCCCAGGGCGCTGTCGAAGCAGGCGGCGAAGCCCGCGGCGAACAGCTCCTCCGGGTCGGTGCCGGCGTTCCCGGTGCCGCGCTCGGCGGGCCGGGCCAGCTCCACCTGGAGCGAGCCGGTCTCGGACTTCGCGGAGCCGCCGCGGCCGCCGGTCACGGCCACGCGCGCCGTGTAGAGCACCTCGGGCTGCGCTTCGTCTGTGCTTGTCACCAAGGATTCCTCTCAGGAGATGGGGGGCTGGTCAGGTGATGGTCACGCCGCCGTCGACGAAGACGGTCTGGCCGGTGACCATGCCCGCGGCCGGACTGAGCAGGTAGGTGACGGTGTCGGCGACGTCCTGCGACTCGGCCATCCGCCCGAGCGGGATGCTGGCCATCTTGTCGGCCATGTACGCCGGGTCCGACCGCACGTCGGCGGTCATGTCGGTCGGCACGATGGTCGGGCCGACCGCGTTGACGCGGATGCCGTCGGGCGCCCACTCCAGGGCCAGCACCCGGGCCAGGTGCATGACGCCGGCCTTGCTCACGCAGTACGCCACGGTGTTGAACACCGCGATGTGGCCGTTGGTCGAGCCGATGTTGACCACGCTGCCGGAGGTGCGCCGCAGCGCGGGGTAGGCCGCCTGCGACATCCGGAAGGTGCCGGTGAGGTTGACGTCGAGGACGGTCGAGAACTCCTCGGGGGAGGTCTCCGCCGCCGACCCGCGCCGGACGATGCCGGCGTTGTTCACCAGGTGGTCCAGCTGCCCGTGGGTGTCGAGCACCTCGGCGACCAGCGCCCGGACGGACTCCTCGGAGCGGACGTCGACCAGGTGCCGGCTGTGCGCGCCGCCGTCCAGGCCCGACTCCCAGTCCTCGAGCGGGAGGACGTCGGCCTGCGCCACCGTGGCGCCGCGCTCGGCGAGCGTCGCGGCGATGACCGCGCCGATCCCGCGCGCCGCCCCCGTGACGAGGGCGACGCGGCCGTCGAAGCGGTTCGGGTCCGGTCGGGTGCTGCTCACGCGCCGATCACCCGGTTCTCCTCGGCCCAGAACGCGACCTTGCGCTGGGCGAACCGGATCAGCAGGTGGGCGAGCATGCCCATCAGCGACAGGACGACGAGGACGGCGAACATGCCGGCGATGTCGAAGTTGTAGTTGGTCTGCAGCAGCAGGTACCCCAGCCCCTCCTGCGCCCCGATGAACTCGCCGACGACCGCGCCCAGGATCGCGAAGACGATGCCGATGTCCAGGCCCGCGAAGATGAACGGCAGCGCGGTGGGCAGCCGGACCATGCGGAAGATCTGCGACCGGCTGGCACCGAACACGGTGAGCATCTGGATGCGGTCGGAGTCCGCGGAGCGCAGGCCCTCGATGACGTTGATGAGGATCGGGAAGAACGAGATGACCGCGGCCATCACGATCTTGCTGGTCAGGCCGAAACCGAACCAGACCACGAACAGCGGCGCGAGGGCCACCTTGGGCACCGTCTGGAAGGCCACGATGTAGGGCATCAGGGTCTTCTCGAGGATCGGCACCTGCGAGATGAGCGTGCCCAGGGTCAGCGCCACGGTCACGCCGATCGCGAAGCCGACGAGCGTCTCCTGGGTGGTCACCCAGAAGTGGCCCCAGAACCGGTCGTCGCTCAGCTGGTTCCCCAGCGACGAGGCGATGTCGCTGGGCGGCGGGAGGACGAAGGCGTCGACGTCGAAGAGCCGGACGCCGAACTCCCACAGGAGGACGACGACGACGAAGACGGCGGGGACCAGGACGAGCTCGGGGCGCTCGCGGAGGTCCCACCGGCCGCGGTCCTTCTGCTTCACCGGCGGCGGGGCGGCCGGGGTGGCGCGGTCGCTGCCGGCGACGTCGGCGGTGCTGGTGTCGGTCATGAGGATCCCTCGATCAGTCGATGACGCTGGCGGCGTTGAAGTGGTGGCGGATCCGGCTGACGTAGACGCCCGCGCGGTCGCTGTTCATGACCGACAGGTCGCGCGGCCGGCCCAGGTCGATGTCGACGACCTCGGTGATCCGCCCCGGCCGCGGGCTCATCACGATGACCCGGTCGGAGAGGAAGACGGCCTCGGAGATCGAGTGGGTGACCAGCACGATCGTCGCGGCCTTCTCCTGCCAGATCCGGAGCAGCTCGACGTTCATGTACTCGCGGGTCATGGCGTCGAGCGCGCCGAACGGCTCGTCCATGAGCAGCACGGCGGGGTCGTGCACCAGCGCGCGGCAGATGCCGGCGCGCTGCTGCATGCCGCCGCTGAGCTCGTAGGGGTACTTGTCCTCGAAGCCCAGCAGCCCGACCATCTCGATCAGCTCCATGGCCTTCGCGCGGTGCGTCGTCTTGTCCAGCTTCTGGATCTCGGCGGGCACCATGACGTTCTCGAGGATGGTGCGCCAGGGCAGCAGCGTGGCCGCCTGGAACACCATCCCCACCTCGGGCAGCGGCTTGGTCACGTCGTGACCGGCGATGGTGACGCCGCCCTCGGTCCGGGAGATGAGCCCGGCCAGGATCTTGAGCAGCGTGGTCTTCCCGCAGCCGGAGGGGCCGACCACGGAGATGAACTCACCGCGGCGAACCCGGAAGTCGATGTCGGCCAGCGCGTGCGTCGGCTCTGACTTCCGCGGTTGGTAGAGCTTGTGCAGCCCGTCGACGGAGATCCAGCTGGACTCGTCGACGCCGGCCGGGGACCGGCCGTCCTGCAGTGTTGGCTGGTTCGCCACGGTGAGCTCCTCGTCCTAGGTGCGGGGGGATGCGGTCAGGGAGTCCAGTCCTCGGCGTCCTGGAGGACGGCCTCGGCGTCGAAGTCGTTGGCAGCCTCGAGCAGGCTGTCGTCGTAGACGTCCTCCAGGGGCAGCGGCTCGTCGATCTGGCCGGCGAAGACGGTGTAGTCCTGGGTCTTCTCCCACTCCTCCTCGGTGATCTCGCCCCAGTTGTCCCAGTCCGCGGGCTCGCCCTCGGCGGGGGTGGCGGTCTCGAGCCAGGCGGTCAGGGCCGAGACGTCGGCGTCGAGCCGCGACTCGGGGTCGGCGCCACCGAGGATGGCGGGGTAGGCCTCGTAGCCCATGCGCATGGCGGCCTCGGGGTTGGCGGCCGAGAACAGCAGCGACTTGTAGGCCGCCCGCAGGAAGCGCTCGTAGACCTCGGGGTCCTCCTCGATGGCGCTCTCGGCGACCGTGTAGGTCAGCGAGCGGATGCCGTCGAAGATGTCGGGGTTGTCCAGGTACTCCAGCGTCGTGCCGGAGTCCTCGATGATCTGGTACGCCTGGGTGTAGAGGGCCAGCGCGTCGACGTCGCCGCCGGTGAGCGCGGCCGCGGCCTGGGCGCCGACGCCCACGGGGACCAGCTCGACGTCGCCCTCGGGGTCCAGGCCCGCGTCGTTGACGAACGCACGGGCGTACGGCGCGCTGCCCGACGCCAGCGAGATGACGCCGATGCGGCGGCCGTCGAGGTCCTCGGGGGAGGTCACGTCGCTGCCGGGGAGCGTGGCGATCCGCCACGGCCAGTTCTGCACCAGCCCGCCGACGGCCGTCACCGGCACGTTGCCCTGGATGCCGGCGAGGACGGAGCCGGCGTCGGCCGGGGTGATGTCCCCGTTGCCGCCGGCGATCGCCTGCACCGCGGCCACCGAGCCGTCGGCGTTGACCGTGTCGACGGTCAGGCCCTCCTCCTCGAAGTAGCCCATCTCCTGGCCGACGGCGACGACCGCGACCTCCTCCTTCGGCGCGGTGACGGCCGAGGGGATGACGAAGGTGAGCTCGGCCGATGCGTCCGAGCCGCCGCCGCCGGAGCCCGAGCCGCCGCCCTCGTCGTCGCCGCCGCAGCCGGCCAGCAGCAGCGCTCCGGCCATGGTGGCCGCGGTCAACCGCAAGGTCTTCCTCATGTGTGGGTCCTCTGCTCTCGTTGCGCGGCCGACTCGGTCGAGGCGGCCCGGGTGTCCGTTCGGGTCCGGGGGGTCCGGCTCCGTGTTCCAGGGGTGGGGGTCAGTAGGTCAGCCGGACCAGCCGTGCCTCCGGCGTCTCCTCGCGGCCCACGAAGGCGCCGGCGATCCGGCCCTCGTAGACCGCCTCGGTGGCGGTGCGCGGTGCGTTGGCGTCGCCGACCAGGTGGACGCGGGGCCCGCCGTCGGCCGCGTCGAGGGCGCGGTAGAGCTCGTCCGCGGCGGCCGGGAGGCCGACGTCGACGACCAGCGCCACGTCCTCGAGCTCGGTGGTGTCGCCGCTGAGGGTGTCGGTCAGCGTGACCCGCCCGGGGCCGGTCACGGCGGCGGTGCGCATCAGGTGCGCCCGCACGCCCAGCTCGCGGAGGCGCGGCACCAGCGCCAGCTTCGAGTAGGTGGTGATCCGGGCGGCCAGCGACGCGGTGGGGGAGACCAGGTGCACCCGGCAGCCCTGCCGGGCCAGCGCCTCGGCGATCGACGCCGCGGCCCAGCCGCCCTCGTCGTCGAGGACGACGACGGTGCCCTGCGCCGGGTCGGTGGCGTCGGGGCCGACCAGGTCGACGGCGCGGACGGCGTCGACCACCGGGACGCCGTCGCCGAGTGCGCGGGCCGAGGGGCGCGCACCGGTGGCGACGACGACGTCGTCCCACCTGCCCTCGGCCACCGTGCGGGCGTCGACCTCGACGCGCGTGCGGACGTCGACCCCGGCGGCGCGGACGTCGCGGACCAGTTCGGTGGTGAGCAGGCCGAGCCGCTCGCGACCGGGCACCCGGGCGGCCACCGCGACGGTCCCCCCGAGTGCGGCCGAGCGCTCGGCGAGGGTGACGTCGTGGCCGGCGCGGGACGCGGACAGCGCGGCCTCGAGGCCGGCCGGACCGCCGCCGACGACGAGCACCCGGCGGGACCGGGTGGTCGGGGCGGCCGCCCAGGCGTCGGCCCACTCGTGCTCGAGGCCGACCTCGGGGTTGACCACGCAGGAGATCGGGAGGCTCTGCTCGACACGGCCGATGCAGGCCTGGTTGCAGGCCAGGCAGGAGCGGGTCTCGTGCGCGCGCCCCTCCATCGCCTTGCGCACCAGGTGCGGGTCGGTGATGTGCGGGCGGGCCAGGCCGGCCAGGTCTGCCTCGCCGGCGTCGATCAGCTCGGCGGCCTCGGGCAGCGTGTCCAGCCGGCAGACGGCGAGGACGGGCAGGTCCGGCAGGGCCTTCTTGAACATCGCGGCGTGGTGCCGGAACGGCGCGTGCCCGAAGCTCATGTCGGCCATCTGGGTGCTCAGCGACCACGAGCCGTGGTACGCGGAGTGGCTGACGTGCACGTACAGCAGCGGGAACTCGGCGGCGAGCAGGCCGGTGATCTCGATGACGGCGTCCGGCGTGAGCCCACCGGGCAGGAACTCGTCGGCGCTGACGCGCAGGCCCACCGGCAGGCCCGGAGCCGCCGCCTGGACCGAGGCCAGCACCTCGCGGGTCAGCCGCAGCCGCCCGTCGAGGTCGCCGCCGTACCCGTCCGTGCGGGTGTTGGTGACCGGCGACAGGAACTGCTGCAGCAGGTGGCCGTGGCCGGCGTGCACCTCGAGGCCGTCGAAGCCGGCGGTGCGCATCCGGCGCGCGGCGTCGCCGAACGCGGAGACGATCGTGGCGATGTCCGCGCGGCCCATGGCGTGCGGGATGTGCGAGCCGGCGCTCCAGGGGAGCGCGGAGGAGGACCAGGCGGCGGTGCGGGTGGCGTCGCCGTTGGCCTGGCGTCCGGCGTGCATGATCTGCGCGAGGATCGCCGCGCCCTCCGCGTGCACCGCCTCGGTCACCGCCGCGTAGGCCGGGATCGACTCGTCGTCGAACGAACCGAGGCTGATCGAGCGCCCGGCGCTGGTCGGGTGCACCCGCACGGCCTCGGTGATGATCAGGCCGACGCCGCCCCGGGCCCGCTCCGCGTGGTAGGCCGCGGTGCGCTCGGTGGGCCGGTTCTGCCGGCCGAAGTTCGTCGTGTGGCCGGGCACGAACACGCGGTTGCGCAGGTGGAGCTCACCGAGCGTGCAGGGCGACAGCAGCCCGCCGGGGGCCCGCATGGGGTCGGTCATCCGCTGGCCTCCGTTCGCAGAGTGTGTTCCGCCTAGCCGTACGGCGTTCGCTTCTGTGGAACGTAAGCGTGACCACCCTCACCGTCAATGCGAGGCCGGTAAAGATCTGATGTCGCGTGTGACAGGCATGTTGACCAGCGGAAACGGGTCCGTCCGGTGCCGGATCGCGGCAGCTGTCCGCCGGTCATCCTGGGTGCCGGTCCACGGCCGTCAGCGGGGGTCCGTGGCCGGTACCGCGGACCAGGATCTCCCCGGCGGGGTCGAGGTCGGGGCCGTGCAGGCGCAGCGGCACGCTGCGCGCGGCCCGGTCGGCGTCGGGCTCGTAGGCCAGCCGCCAGACGCCGGCCCGTGCGGTGAGCTCCTCCACCTGCCGCCACTCGTCCGGGTCGACGTAGGTCCGGACGATGCTGTGCCACACGACCGGGACGCCCGGCTGCGCCGACGGCCCGGACGCGAGCCGGCGGCGCAGCCACTCCGCGGCGCCGGCCCGTTCGACGGGCACCCGGGAGATGGTGGCGACCTCGAGCGCGCCCCGGAGGCGGCGCATCCGGTCCACCTGGTCGCCCCACACGCTGGAGGTCAGCCGCAGGCGCGCGTCGGCGTCCACCGGGTCCAGCGGCGCCGTGTCGCAGCCGGCCCGCTCGGTGATCCGAAGCCCGTCGAGGTCGAGGTCGACGCCCGGAGCGGGCAGCCGGCACGGGGAGCGCGGCGGCCCCCACACCTCGCCGAACCGGAACCGGTCGACGAGGAGGTTGAGCCCGGCGGAGGCGCCGATCTCCCACAGCCGCAGGGGCCCGCCGGTGCGGCGGGCCACCTCGGCGAGGCCGACCAGCAGCGGGACCGTCCGGCCGACCTCGTTGGTCTGGCAGGGCTGCCCTGTCAGCGCGCGCACGTGTGCCGTCTCGCGCTCCAGCAGTCGCCGGGCCGGGGCCCAGGCCGCGCCGGGGTCCGCCGTGCCGCCGACGGTGGGGTAGTGCGCGGCCATCTCCGGCGCCCGCCCGGTCAGCACCAGGCGGTGCAGCGCCGCGGCGAACCGCAGGGGGAGCGCCGAGCCGGGGGGATCGCCGGCGTGGGGCTCGAGCACCGTGCGGCTGACGCCTCCGGCGTCCCAGTCGTCGGCGGCGCCGAGCAGCAGTGCCTGCATCAGCGGTGAGCGGCGCTCGGCCTCGTGCTCCGCGTGCTCCCGGAAGACGTCGGCGACGGTCGGTGACATGAGCGGATCCTGGCGCAGTACTCGCACAGGTGCCGTCTCGGATTCCGCGTCGGTTCGACGACATGCGGGGAGTCCCGAAGACCGGGCTGGGAGGGCGCCGCCCCGGCTGCCGGACGTCGATCGGCGAGGCTGCGACGGCCTCGCCTACGTGTCGAGGGGAATTGCTTCTGCACACAGGGCCGTCGCCTTCCGTAGACGCACTCGGCGCATGCTGACGGACCGTTCGCTGCGGCCGAGCCGGCTGGCAGCCTCTCGGACGGATCCGGAGAACACGTCGGCGTCCTCTGCCGCTGTCCATCGACGCACACCTGGCTCGGGTCGTGCTCGCATCCCCTCCGGCCTCGTCCACGCGGCCACGCGTGCGGCCGCGTCCCGCTTCCGGTCGAGCGCGAGGCACCCTTTCGGATAGAGCCAAGCGGCCAGAGGTGCGGCGGGATCCCCCGCGACCATGAGGTTGTAGACGCCGTCGCGCGTGTTCCGGCTGGGCGTCCGGTGTGCCCCGGTCACCGCCAGTGCCTGAGCACAGAAGAACTCTGCGAGCGCCTGGCTGGCGGTGGCGAAGCCGATGAATGGCCGGCCCGTGCGAGTGAAGCCGACGCTGCCGTCGCCGTCGACCAACCCACGCAGGTAGTCCCGGACGCTGACCGGGCCCTCCGGTGGCGCGACTGTCGCCGCTTTTCGTCCGGTCGGCAGTCCCAGCGCGATGAGCTCACGTCGAAATGCAAGGTTGGACACCGACCACGTAGCGGCGCGATGGGGCCCGAAGTTCGTCGTCCGCTGGCGATACGAGACTCGCGAGTAGACGTCGAACAAGGCGGCGAACGAGTGGAGGACGGCCTCGTCCCGCACGGATAGTTCGATGGCGAAGCGACCCTTCTGGCCGGCGCCCGCGTAGAGACTCCCATCGGTCTGTGCGAACCCGAAGAAGTAGGCGTGCGCCGGAAGGGTCAGGTCCATATGTGCCACGGCGGCAGCTTCTCGCGGGTGTCCGACAGGAATGTCGGACGGACTCGTCGAGAGCGAGCAGCTCTGGGCTCAGAGGGTGAGCAGGCCGTTCGGCTGCTCGGTGAGCTTCCCGCGGTCGATCGCCGCGGTCAGCGCCTTCTCCAGCACCGCCGTCACCGCCGGCGACCGGCGCTTGTGCCCGAACACCGCCGCGGTCTGGGTGAGCAGCTCGCCGCGGCCCATCCCGGCCGCGGCCCGGCACAGCGCCGCCATCGCGTTGGCGATCTCCTCGGGAGCGACCTGGTCGATCGGCCGGTCGGTGCTCGACACCTGCCGGCGGAAGCCCTCGTAGCCCTCCGGCGGAACGCCCTCGGGCCACAGGTGCTCGCCCTGCACCGCCGACGGCGGCAGCAGCGACAGCAGCATCGACTTCCGCGACTCGGTCGCCCGGTTGAGGCCGAAGGCCCCGACGGTGAGCTTGGCCAGCCGGTCCACGTGGATCGGGCCCTCGGCCTTGATCCCGGCGGCCAGCACCCGGCGCACCACCCGCGCGGCCTTGGACGCGGGCAGCTCGTCGAGCACGGACTTCTCGCCGGCGGTCTTCGGGATCCACGGCACGAAGGGGGTCTCGCCCTCCATGACGACCGGTCCGGCGGGCTTCCGGGGCGTGGGCTTCGCGGGCGCCTTGACCGCCGGGGTGGTGGGCACGGCGACCGACGCGGTCACCGACGAGCGCAGCGCGGCCACGCCCTTGAACGACTCGAGCGCCGCCGTCGGCAGGGGGATGGGCGCGGGGACGACGGCAGCCGCCGGTGCGGCGTCGACCGCCTCGACCAGGCGGTCCACCACGGCGGAGGGGTGCAGCAGCCACGAGGGCAGCCACACCCGCTCGACGACCGGCCAGCGCAGCAGCCCGTCCAGCACCTCGATCGGCAGCCCGTCGCGGTCGCCGACCGTGCCCCGGCGCGCCCACGCGGGACCGTCCAGGAGCACCGCCGCCACGGGCGTCTCCGGGTCGACAGGTCGGCTGATCGACAGGTCGACACGGAACTCCGAGAGCCCGACGTCGGTGCGCACCACGAGCCCGCGCTCGCGCAGGGCGGCGGCGATCTCCTCGCGGTGCCGGTCGACGACCGCCACCGACCGCGGTGAACGCGGGAGCACGTCGGTGCCCCGCTCGGCCATGTCGAGGTAGGCGCGCAGGTGCTTGATGCCGACCGAGCTGGTCTCCTCCGCCCGCAGCTGCTCCGGGTCGAAGGAGGAGAAGACGACGACCTGCCGCCGGGCGCGGGTGATGGCGACGTTGAGCCGCCGCTCGCCACCGCTGCGGTTGAGCGGGCCGAAGTTCAGCGGCAGCGTGCCGTCTGCGGTGGGGGAGAAGCCGGTGGAGAAGAAGACGACGTCGCGCTCGTCGCCCTGCACGTTCTCCAGGTTCTTGACGAACAGGCCCTCGCCGTCGGTACGGTCCAGCGCCGCGGCCAGCCGCTCGTCGTCGGCGTCGCGCAGCAGCGACTCGATGTAGGAGCGCTGCTGGGCGTTGAAGGTGACCACGCCGATCGAGGGCACCGCGTCCACGCCGTCCCACTTGGGCACCGCGTCGAACCGCCGGCGGATCTCCGCGACGATCGCCTTGGCCTCGATCGGGTTCGTGCGCAGCAGCCGGCCGGCTCCGGACCGGTGGAAGGTGCCGGGCACGCGGACCAGCGAGACGCCGCGGCCGTCGGGCTCGGCGGAGGCGCGGCCGTGGGTCGGCGCGGGGAACGACGACAGCCGGTTCTCGTAGTACTGGGCGTTGGAGAACGCGATGAGCGACTCGTCCTGGCTGCGGTAGTGCCAGGACAGCCAGTGCCGCGGCACCCGCGCCTGCACGCACTCGCTGAGGATCGACTCCTCGTCCTCGACGGCGGTCTCCACCTCGACCACGTCGTCGGAGACCGAGGCGGTCGGCTCGAGGAAGGACGTCGGCGGCATCTGCCGCGAGTCACCGACGACGACGGCGGCCCTCGCGCGGCCCAGCGCACCGACCGCGTCGGCCACCCGGATCTGCGAGGCCTCGTCGAAGACGACCAGGTCGAACCGGTCGGACGCGGCCGGGAAGAACCGGGCCACCGAGTCCGGCGACACGAGCACGCACGGCATGACGGAGGTGATCAGCTCGCCGTACTGCGCCAGCAGCTGGCGCACGCCCAGCCCGCGGCGCTGCTTGGCCAGCTCGCGCTGCAGCGCACCCACCTGGCCGGCGCCCGAGGCGGCGTCGAAGGGCCGGGACGCCAGCACCGACGCCGGAAGCGCGGCGGTCAGGTGCTCCCGCACCGCCCGCGAGGCCGCGGTGAACCGGGCGATGGCCTTCTCGTGCATGCCCTCGTCGAACAGGTCCAGGCCGGTCGCGTCCAGCCGTTCGGTCACCGACGCCACGGCCAGCCCGCGGTCCAGCGCGCGGATGGCGTCGTCGGCCGGGATCGCCCCGGTGACCAGTAGCCGCCGCGCGTCGAACAGGCCCGCGTAGCGCAGCGGCTCGAGGGTGTCGAGGAAGGTGACCCAGCGGCGCAGCGACATGAGCACCGAGCCGTCGGTGCCGCGCTCGGGCCGGGTCATCGACCAGCGCAGCGTGAAGCCGTCGTCCCCGGTCCAGGTGGCGAGCTGGTCGGCGCCGGCCCCGCAGACGTCCAGCAGCGTCGTCACCGAGTCGCGCAGCCGGGTGACGGCGTCGGCCGTCTCCGGGTCCACCGGCATGCCGGCGACGATCAGCTTGCGCAGCGCCACGTGGAAGGTCGAGGACCCGTCGACGGCCTGGCCCGCCCGGCGCAGCCAGGTGACCCGTCGCTCGGGCAGCTGCGGGTCGACGAAGGGGTTCCAGCCGTCGGGCACCTCCATGCCCGGGAGCGCGGTGACCCGGCCGGCGATCTGCTGCACCGCCGTCTGCACCCGCCACAGGTTCTCCACCAGCGCGGGCACGTCCGCAGGCTTCACCTTGGCCGGGACGCGCAGGTGCGGGGCCAACCGGTCGCGGACGGCGATCAGCCGGCGCCGGCGGCCCCACCAGGACGACGCCGCGGCGGTCTGGGCGGCCACGTAGATGTCGGCCAGCGGCAGCGCGAGGGCCTCGGGCTCGACCAGGTCCATGCCCGGGTGCCGGAAGGCCAGGAACGCGGCGATCTCGCCGAGGACCGCGCCGGTCGCCGTCGTCCACCGGCCGGAGAACGTCTCGTCGAGGACGTCGAGACCGACGGCCGGGCCGCCGAGCAGGTGACCGAGGGCGGCGAAGTCCTCCGGCGTCCGCGCGTGCCGCAGCACCTGCGTCAGCTCGGGGTGGCCGGCGACCGCGCGCACCGCCGCGTCGACGGCGGTGGCCGCGGCCTGGGTGGCCGGCAGGTCGATGGCGGGGGAGTCGACGAAGGCCCAGGGGTGGCGCAGCGAGGGCCGGGTCAGGTCGGCGATCTCGGGCAGCAGGGCGAGCGCGCGGCGCAGCTGGGTGAGCACCTCGGCAGGCGCGTTGGCCACGAACGGCAGGGGGACCGGCAGCGGCTCGACGTCGGTGCCGGCGGTCAGCTCGGCGGTGCGGGCGGTGTACAGCGACAGCCCGGCCGCGTTCTCGGTGTGCAGCCGGTCGGCGTAGCGGGCCAGCAGCCGGCGGGCCGAGCGCAGGTTCTCGGAGTCGGTGGCCAGCCCCTGCTCGTCGACGGCGACCGCGTGCTCCAGCGCCAGCCGGATCTGCGCCCGCACCATCGAGGCGCGGCTGCCCTTGTCGTGCAGGTCGAGGGCGAACATGCCCATGCCGACGGCGTCCAGGCGGCGCGCGACGACGTCCAGGGCCGCCCGCTTCTCGGCCACGAACAGCACCCGCTTGCCCTCGGCGACGGCGCGGGTCAGCAGGTTGGTGATGGTCTGCGACTTGCCCGTCCCGGGCGGGCCCTCGAGCACGAAGGTGCGGCCGGCGCTGGCCTCCGCGATGGCCCGCAGCTGCGAGGAGTCGGCGGCGGCCGGCAGCTGCCCCGCCAGGTCGTCGAGGTCGACGAAGGCGCCGGTGTCCAGCGCCGGGTCGACGAAGCGCTCGGTCGGCGCGTGCACCAGGTGGGAGACCAGCGGGTTCTCCGCGAAGTCGGCCCAGTGCTCGTCGAGGTCCTTCCACAGCCGGTACTTCGCGAACTGGAGGACGGCGAGGTCCGCGGTCGCCTCGACGCGGTAGGGCAGGCCGTGGCCGACGAGCGCCACCCGCATGGCCTCCAGCGCCGCCTCGACGTCCATCGTGCCGTCGGCGGTCTCGGTCAGCGTCGGGATGGTGATCCCGTGCAGCTGGCGCAGCTTCTCCAGCAGGCAGTAGTTGGGCGTGCTGGTGCCCGACTCGTCCAGCGCCAGCCGGTAGGAGCCGGTGCGGCTCAGCGGTGTGAGCGTGACCGGGATGAGCACGAGCGGCGAGCGCAGCGGCCGGCCGTCGAGCTCCCACACCAGCGAGCCCAGCGCCAGGTACAGGTTGTTGGCGCCGGTCTCCTCCTGCACGGTCTTGGCCCGGTAGGCCAGGTTGCGCAGCCGGGGCAGGTAGCCGCCGGTGGTGACGTCGGCGTGCACCTCGCGGCGCTCGACGAGCAGGTCGGCCAGCGCCTGCGCGGGCAGGTCCCCGGCGCCGGTGAGGCCGCGCTCGGTCTGGACGGCGGCCAGCTTGTCCCCGGGCAGCAGCGTGATGGGGGTGCCGTCGTGGACGAACCGCTCCAGCACCGGCAGCGAGCCGCTCGGCACGGTCAGGGCCAGGCCGGTGCGGTCGGTGTAGTTGATCAGCCGGTTGCGCAGGCTGAGGTCGAGCAGCGCGTTCTTCCACTGCTGCACCCGCGCCGGCGCCTCGGGCCGGGGCGCCGACGTCGTCGTCCCCTCGGGGGGCGCGGGTGCGCTGTGCACGGCCGCCCGGTACTCGACGACCTGCAGCACCCCCTGCTCGTCGCGCGCACGGGCCGGCAGCGGCACGATCCCGTCGCGCCGGGCGCGGTGCACGTCGGTGACCCCGACGATCCGGTCGAGCTCGCCGGTGAGCCAGCCGTCGTAGGCGGGGCGGTGCAGGTCGCTGCCCGGCTCGCCCATGCCCGTGAGCAGCGTGGTCTCGACCAGGCCGATCAGCCCGAGGTCGACCAGGTTCACCAGGCCGGCGGCGTCGGTGGTGGCCGCGGACTCCGCGCTGCGCTCCTCCCGCCAGTAGCCCAGGAACGCGTGCCCCTCGGCCAGCCACAGCAGCGGCCGGATGCCGGCCTGCTCCAGGGCGGCGGCGAGCAGCACCACGGTGTCCAGGGGCGTGCCGACCCGCCAGGTCAGGACGTCGCCCGGCGTCCGCACCTGCTGGCCGACGTCGGACCAGGTGGCCGGCGGCTCGCTGTACCGGAGGCCGCGGGCGCGCAGCGTCCCGGCGATCGCGGCGACCACCTCGTCGACCCGCTCGGCCGTCGCCGCGTATCCGACCAGGGCGCCGCTGCCGGTGGTGGACTCCAGGTGGTCGACGGCCTCGGCGACCAGCGCGGTGACCGCCGGGTGGTTCGGCATGACGTGCGCGGCGAGCATCTCCAGCGCGAGCGGCAGGGGAGAGGCGAGCCACTGGTTGGCGGCCAGCACCTGCACGGGCCGGGACGCCTCCCCGGCCACGACCGGGCCGTCCTCGCCGTCCTCGCCGTCCACGAGGACCTCGACGTCGATGACGCCGGGCCGCTGCTCCTCGACCTGGAGCATCGCGGCCGGGTCCATGACCAGGCCGACGTCGGTGAGCACGGTGGTGCGGCCGGCGTCGATGTCGGCGAGCAGCTCCACCGGGCGGGCGATCGGGCCCTCGGCGTCGCGCACCGAGAGGCGGACGGTGGCGCCGCGGACGGTGCGGTCGGAGGTCAGGGCCAGCCGCGGGACGACGGGGATGCCGTTGTGCGCGAGGGCGTAGCTGAGCACCGGGGTGGAGGTGATCTCGATGGAGATCGCCGCCGTCCGCGGCGCCACGGCGTCGCGGAGGTCGAGATCGGCAGTGCTCTCCATGTCACCTGTCTACCGGGTAGGACGGAATGGTCCCTTCATGCTCCCCGACGGGTGGGGCGCGTGTGACGCCTGCGTCGGGAAGCCGGTCGGAATCACAGCGGTGGGCCGGTGGGGAGACCGGTGGTTCCGGGACATGACGGTCCGGTGTGACGATGCCGGCGACGTCCGGACTGCGGAGATGATCGACTTCGCCGAGGACGACCGGCGGCCGGACGACGCCTAGGAAGGGCGGCGCAGGGTGCGGCCGTCGGGCAGCGTGCGGCCGCCCAGCAGCGCCACCAGCTCGCCGGTGCCGGCGCGGACCGGCTCGCCCTCGCCCGAGGCCCACTCGGCGTCGGACGCCTCGAGGCGGACGCCGGTCAGGTCGAGGCCGAAGAGGGCGCCGTCGGCAGCGGTGAGCTGGTCGAGGACGGCGACGACCGCCTCGGCCGGTGCCACCGGCGGCCTGCCGAGCGGGACGGTGACGTCGAGGGAGTGGATGACGGCGTGGCTCAGCGCGCCGGCCGCCCCACCGCCCGGCGGCTGCCACGCGTGCAGCACCGGTGAGCGCAGGTCGGCCACCAGGTCGCCGGCCGGGAGGGCCCCGTCGCGGGTGGCCACGGTGTCGGAGAGCCGGCCGAAGTCGCCGCCCGCTGCTGCCATCTCCCTGCCGAACAACTCGGGGGTGAGTCGCACCGGCATCGTCACGTGGGCGACGACGTGCCGGACCTGCCAGCCCGCGCACAGCGTGGCGGCGTCCCAGGTGGCGGCCGGGCCGTCGGCCAGCAGATCGGCGAGGCCGTCGTACGTCCGGCCGACCCAGGGCTGGAGGTCGTGCCCGGTCCGGTCATGGTCGGTCTCGGTCATCCCGTGCTCCTCCTGTGGCCGGTTCCCGTTCGCAGCCGTCATGACGTAGACGTGCGGTGGCGCGGGAACTGATCGCGCGTATGAGGTCAGTAGCTGCCGTGTGCCAGCGAGGTGGTCAGGATCAGCAGCGCGATGCTCGAGGGCCCGAGCAGCCAGCACGCCCAGCGGACCGCGCTCGAGCGGACCCCCCACCGCGTGAGGCCGGCCAGGACCAACCCGACGACCAGCAGCACACCCTGCACCGCCCAGCCCGTGTTCACCCAGGACTCTGCGGATGCGCAGGGGTTCCCGAGGTCGGGGAGGTCGGCGAGGGTGCTTTCCTCGACGTCCCGGTAGCTGTACAGGTCGGTGCACGTCTGCAGCACGCCGAAGCCCGCGCCGAAGCTCCCGAAGGTGGCGAGCACGACGACGACCAGGAGGGAGAGCGTCAGCGGCGTCCCGAGCGGGGACGGCGCGCGGCGGCTCGATGTGCGGTGGCCCGGCGCAGTCATGAGCCGGCGCCAACGGTCGGCGCCGTGCCATCGGTCGGGCGTCTGCCTCCGCGGATCCTCACGGGCCTGCTCCTCGCTCTCGGCTGAGCTGCGGCCGGCTCTGCACCGGCACGCGGGGCGGGCGGCCGGCGGCGGGACCGGCGCGGACTGTGCCATGCGCAGTCGCCGGAATGCGGCTGCGACATGGCGATTCCCGGACGTCCACGGACCACAGTGAAGAGTCCTCTCGGGAGGAGGCCGGCGGCCGTCCCGCGAGGCGCTCAACACCACGGTCGTTCCGGGCGGCGCTGGGCCGGCTCGCCTGGGCGTCATGCCTGCGGAGTCGGGCCCGCGGTGCTCGTCAGGCCTGCCGGCGGAGGACGCCGACGGAGGACGTCGTCGAACCCCGGTGGGCCGGCCGGCTGACACAGGGACGTGCCCCCTGGTACGGCATTCCATCATCTGTGGACAAGCTTCTGACCTGCGAATATGACTGGTCCTCGACCTGCCCCAGCGGTAGTATCCGTACATGTGTTCGACGGCCTGTGTGACTCCGCTGGCATGCCTCGGCGGTGCGCTGGAGGCGCTGGCGGGCGAGCGGCTGGACGGGTCGTTCGGGCCCGCGCTGCTGGAGCGGCTCGGTCCGCTGCTGATCGCGGGGAACCGGCTGTCCGCCGAGGTCGCGCGCACGGTGCGGCAGTGCGAGGTGGCCGGGGCGGCGGAGCACGACGGCAAAGCCACGATGGCGTCCTGGCTGCGCGGGCACCACCGGCTGTCCCAGGCCGAGGCGAGCCGGGTGGTGCGGTCCGGTCGGGCGCTGGAGCAGCTGCCGACTCTGGCTGCGGCGGCCGCCGCGGGTGCGGTGACCGCGGAGGCGGTGAACGCGATCGCGCCGATCGCCGCCCCGGACACGCTCGCTGCCGCCGATGCCCAGGACGTCGACGTCGCCGGGATCGACGCAGCCCTGACCCGGGCGGCGATGACCGCGTCGCACGCCGACCTGCGCCAGGCCGTCGGGCACTACCTGGCCCGGCTCGACCCCGACGGCCCCGAACCCGACCCCACCGAGTGCCGCAGCCTGGTCATCGCCCGGGACGCCAAGGGCATGGTGGTCGGCCGGTTCGTCCTCGATGCGGTGGGCGGGGAGAAGGTGCTGACCGCGGTCGAGTCGATCCAGCAGGCCGCCCGCCCGGCCGGTGACACCCGCACCCGCGCCCAGCAGGCGGGCGACGCACTGGTGCAGCTGGCCGACAACGCACTCGCCTCGGGGAACCTGCCGACGCTGCGCGGGC
>JBELIQ010000050.1:0-8447 GCA_042090795.1 Blastococcus sp.
GCCCGGGCCGCGCGCCGGCGCGGCGCGACCGTGGCCGAGGGGGTCCGTGCCGACGCCGAGCGGGCGCTGGTCGCCCTGGGCACGTCACTCGCGCGGGCGGCGGCCGAGCGGGACGCACTGGCCACCGGCCGGGCGGCGGCCGAGGCCGAGCTGCTCGAGGTCCGCGGTCGGGTGCGCGCCGCCACGGCCGAGCTGGACCGGCTCACCGACGAGGTGCACCGCGACGAGGTCGCCCGGGCCGAGCAGCGGCTGCGGATCGAGGCACTCGAGGGCCGGGCGGCCGAGGAGTACGGCGTGGACCTGCCGACGCTGGTCGCCGAGTACGGGCCGGCCGCCGCCGTGCCGCCGTCCCCGGCCGAGCAGGCCGCTGCGGAGGCCGCGGGAGAGGAGCCCCCGGCACCGGGTGCGTACGACCGGGCGGTGCAGGAGCGGCGGGCCGCCCGTGCGGAGCGCGATCTGGCCACGCTGGGCAAGGTCAACCCGCTCGCCCTGGAGGAGTTCGCGGCCCTGGAGGAGCGGCACACGTTCCTCGCCACCCAGGTCGAGGACCTGAAGAGCACCCGCCGCGACCTGCTCACCGTCGTCCGCGAGGTGGACGACCGCATCCACGACGTCTTCGCGGCGGCGTTCGCCGACGTCGCCCGCGAGTTCGAGGCCGTCTTCGCCACCCTCTTCCCGGGCGGGCAGGGCCGGCTGGTGCTCACCGAGCCCGACAGCATGCTCACCACGGGCATCGAGGTGGAGGCGCGCCCGCCGGGCAAGAAGGTCAAGCGGCTCTCGCTGCTGTCCGGCGGTGAGCGGTCGCTGACGGCCGTGGCGCTGCTGGTCGCGATCTTCCGCGCCCGCCCCTCGCCGTTCTACGTCCTCGACGAGGTCGAGGCAGCGCTGGACGACGTCAACCTCGGCCGGCTGCTCACCCTGGTCGAGCAGCTGCGGTCCACCTCCCAGCTGATCGTCATCACCCACCAGAAGCGGACGATGGAGATCGCCGATGCCCTCTACGGCGTGAGCATGCGCGGCGACGGCATCACCGGCGTGATCAGCCAGCGGCTGCGGGAGCTCCCGGCCGCCTGAGCCGGTCCGGGTGCTGCCAGGATCGGCTGATGACGTGGGCACCCGGCGACGTCGTCGTCCACCAGGAGGTCTGGCGCAACCGCGTCTGGGCGGCCCGCCCACTCGTCGTCGTAGAGGATTCGCCGGACCGCATGCTGTTCTGGCTCCCGGCCGGCACGGTGCGGAAGGTGCCCATGACCCCGCCGCACCGGCAGGACCCCGGGGACCGGACCGCCAGGATCATCGATCTGCTCGACCGCGGCGACTGGGTGCACGTGGACCACGTGTGGGACGTCTCCTGCCTGTGGATCCTCCGCCCCGGTGACTGGCACGCCGTGTGGGCAAGCTGGCTACCGACCGGCGAGCGGTACGGGTGGTACGTCAACCTGCAGCGCCCGGTCCGCAGGACGGCGATCGGGATCGAGTCGATGGACCTGGCGCTCGACGTCGTCGCCACCCCCGACCGGGTCTGGTGGTGGAAAGACGCCGACGAGTTCGACCAGCTCCTGGACCGCGGGATCGTCGATCCGGTGACCGGGGAGCGCGTGCGTGCAGAGGCGGCCGACGTCATCCGCCGGCTGGAGGCGAACGAACCGCCGTTCGGGGAGGACTGGGACAGCTGGCGTCCCGACCCGGCGTGGGGCGTCCCGCGATTGCCGGCCGGCTGGGACGACGCCGACGTGGGTGCGGCCGACACGTGACGGCGGTGCGTGCGCACCACCGACCGTCAGGCCGGGAGCTCGCGGACGCTGGGCGCACCCGGGTGGTTCCACCGGAAGAGCACCAGGTGCCAGAGGTCGGGCCGCCTGCGCGACGGGTCGATCAGTCCGTGTGCCCCGAGCTGCTCGAGAGCGTCCCGGACCCGCCACGACGGCGGCGAGCCGCCGGCCGCGACGGTGTCCTGCCAGTCGGCGGCGGCATCCGCGGGGTCGATGCCGACCGACCGCAGCGCCTCGTGCGCACGCAGGTCGACGATCCGGTCGGCCGCCACCTCGAACGCCAGGACGTCGAGCGCCGGGCTGCGCGCACCGGTGTGGGCGGTCATCGCGGCGGCCACACCCTCGCGCGAGGCGCTGAGGTAGAGCGTCGGCACGTCCGCCGGTGAGTACCGGCCGGCCGACCGCGAGCCGGCGAGCGCGGCCGCGCGGTGGGCCGGGTCCACGGCGCGGTGGAACGTCCCACTGACCGTGCACGCGAGGGGATCGTCCCCGGCGACGAGCGCAGGCACGGGGTTCAGACGCCGGAGGGGATCCGCAGGTCGACCACGAACGGCAGGTGGTCCGACGCTCCCTCGGCATCGAGCACCCGCGCCGCGGCGACCGTGACATCGGAGGAGACCCACGCCTGGTCGATGCGCCGGTGCGGCGAGTGCGCCGGGTGCGTGTGCCCCTCGTCCCGCTGCCAGAAGCGCCAGCCGGCCCGGTCACCACGGTCCTCGGCCAGCTCCCAGGCGTCGGTGAAGCGCTCCCGGAGGGGATGCAGCTCGGGAGCGTCGGGCCGGGCGTTGAAGTCGCCCACCAGGACGCCGGAGGCCATCTGCTCGGTGTGCAGGGCGGCCACGGCGGCGACCTGCTGCTCGCGCTCGGCGGCCGACCGGGTGGTCAGGTGGGTGGCGGTCACCCAGAGCGTCCCGCCGTCGAGCTCCAGCATGGTGCGGAGCGCGCTGCGCGGCTCACCGGTGCCGGGCAGCGGGTGGACGTCGCTGATCAGGATCGGCAGCCGCGACAGCAGCGCGTTGCCGTACTGGCGGCGCGGCCGGTCCATGGCATCCCCACCCGCCCGCGGCTCGTCGATGGCCGGACCCCACGCCAGCTGCATGTCCAGGGCGCGGGACAGCAGCAGGGCCTGGTCGACGTCCTCGCTGCGCTCGCCGAACCAGCGGTCCACCTCCTGCAGGCAGATGACGTCGGCGTCGGCGTCGGCCAGCACCCTGGCCAGCCGCGGCAGGTCGTGCCGGCCGTCGTCCCCGACCCCGTGGTGGGTGTTGAAGGTGACCAGCCGGACCGGGATGGGCGGCTGGTCGGGCCCCGGTGCGGGTCGGATCCCGAAGGCGTCGGTCACCGCGCCAGCCTCTCAGGCATCGGACAGCGGGGCATCGAGCACCTCCCGCAGGGACTCGTCGCCGAGCTCCGAGACCGAGAGCAGGAAGCGTGCCTCGCGGCCCTCCAGCACCAGCTCGCCGATCTGGTTGCCGAAGAACGGACCGGCCTGCTTGTGCCACTGCAGCTCCGTGGGCTCGGCCTTGGCCAGCCGCGCCAGGCGCTCGGTCCAGCGGCGCGCGGCCCGGCTCCAGCCGATCTTGAACCCGATGCGGATCGGGTGCGGCGCCTGGTTGTGCAGCGGCGAGACGGTGAGCTGGTGCACCCGGCCCTGCAGGTCACCGGGGCGCACGAGCTCGGCCGCGTAGGCGTGGTGGACGTCGCCGGAGAGGACCAGCGCGGTGGCCGGTGCCCGGCCGTGCTCGCCGCGGGCGACCGCCGTCAGCGCCGCGCCCAGCCGCTCGAAGGAGTGCCCGAACGCCGCCCAGTGCTCGAGGTCGGCCCCCTGACGGATCCGCTCCGAGATCCGGCCGCGCCAGCTGGTGTGGTGCCGCACGTTGAGGGTCTCGTT
This sequence comes from Blastococcus sp., assembly GCA_042090795.1. GTDB lineage: Bacteria > Actinomycetota > Actinomycetes > Mycobacteriales > Geodermatophilaceae > Blastococcus. Next base: position 3,664 of record JBELIQ010000050.1, read on the forward strand.
CCACCGCTCCAGGTTGTGGATCGCGTGGGGGAGCAGCCAGGGCAGCGAGGTGCCGACGACGAGGTGCTCCACGCCCTCGTCGACGGCGCGGCGCATCGCGGCCTCCACCCAGGCGAACTCGTCCTCGTCGAGCATCCGGCGGTGCTGCTCCTCCAGGACCCGGCCGGCCCGGCTGTCGACCATGAGCAGCCGCACGTCGCCCCAGTGCCGCACGTAGCTCCACCGGATCGTCGCCGGTTCGGCGTCGGCCAGCTCGGCCATCTCGCGCAGCAGCGGCTCGGCGTCCCGGGTGGGGTCGTCGGCCCCGATGCCCTCGATCGCCTGCCACGTCTTGTTCGTCGCCAGCTCCTGCGGGCTGAGGTTGCCCAGGTGCTGGTAGACCCAGTAGCTGACCAGGCCGCCGGTGATCCGGCCCTGCCACCACGGCTCCTGCGAGGCGGTCGCCCGCCAGGCCGCCGAGGTGTTCCAGTCGTCGATCATCTCGTGGTCGTCGAAGATCATCGACGACGGGATCGTGGACAGCAGCCACCGCACCTGGGGGTCCTGCCACGACTCGTAGTAGAGGCGGGTGTACTCCTCGAAGTCCGCGACCTGGTCCTCCGGGGACGGCTCCGCGGCGTGCCGGTCGCGCCGGCGGTGGAGCAGCGACCGCGTGTGCTTCGTGAGCTCGTCGGCGTAGACCTGGTCGCCCAGGAGCACCAGGGCGTCGGGCCACCGGTCCTCGGGTTGGGCGGCGATCCGCTGGGCGTAGAGGTCCAGCGCATCGGGTGGGATGCCCTCGCTATCCTCGACGGTGCCCGGGCTGGCGTAGCGGCAGGACCCGAACGCGAGGCGGAAGGGGCCGGGGCGTCCCGGCGTCCGGATCCGGCTGGCCGGGAACTCAGAATCCTGCGGCGGCCACACCCGGACGTCGTCGAGCCGGACCTCGTAGGGCGTCGTGCCGCCCGGTTCGAGGCCCTCCACCACGACCAGTGCGTAGTGGTGACCACCGACGCGGAAGGTCCGCGCGGTGCGGCCCAGGACGTCGACCTCGCAGGGCCGGTCGGTCTCCACCCAGACGGTCGCCGAGACCGGGTCGACGTGCCGCAGCAGGGGGCCGAGCAGGAGGGTGGGGGCGCTCGGTCGGGTCGGCTCCATGGGGCCAGCCTGGCCTACCGACCTGGCAGCCGCCTGGGCCGGGAGCCGCGTCGGCGGCGGCGGCCCGGGCTGGGAGACTCGGGTCATGGAATTCGTGCTGATCGCGATCGGGATCCTCGTCGTCGCGCTGATCGCCGGGATCGGCCTGCTCGTCAACGCGGGACGGCGGACCACCCGGCTCGACGACGACGACGCCGCCGGCACCACGCTGACCCGCCCGCGACCGGTGGAGACCGAGGCCCCGCCGCGCACCGGCTCGACCGCGTCGGGTCTGGGCCTGCCGCCGGAGACCGTCGAGCTGCCGCCGGCGGAGCCGGAGCCGGGCCTGGTCTTCGAGACCCCGCCGCCGTCGGCCGGCCGCCTCGTGCGGCTGCGCTCCCGGCTGGCGCGCTCGCAGTCCTCGCTGGGCCGCGGCCTGCTCACCGTCCTGGCCCGCGAGAAGCTGACCGAGGACGACTGGGAGGAGATCGAGGAGACCCTCCTCGCCGCCGACATCGGCATCGCGGCCACCACGCAGATCGTGCAGCGCCTGCGCACCCAGTCCATGGTGCTGGCCACCGCGTCCGGCGCCGATCTGCGCGAGCTCCTGGTCTCCGAGCTCACCGCCGTCCTCGGACCCGACCTGGACCGCACGCTGGGCACCGACCGGCGCGACGGGCGCCCCGGGGTCGTGCTGGTCGTGGGCGTCAACGGCGCCGGCAAGACGACGACGGTCGGCAAGATCGCCCGCGCGCTCGTCGGCGACGGCCGGAGCGTGGTGCTCGGGGCGGCCGACACCTTCCGCGCCGCGGCCGCCGACCAGCTGGAGACGTGGGGCGAGCGGGTCGGCGTGCTGACCGTGCGCGGCCGCGAGGGCGGTGACCCCGCGTCGGTCGCCTTCGAGGCCGTGCGCACCGGCACGGAGGCCGAGGTGGACACCGTCGTCATCGACACCGCGGGCCGGCTGCACACCAAGTCGGGGCTGATGGACGAGCTGGGCAAGATCAAGCGGGTCGTGGAGAAGCAGGCTCCGGTCACCGAGGTGCTGCTGGTGCTGGATGCCACGACCGGGCAGAACGGCGTCGTCCAGGCCCGGGTGTTCACCGAGGCCGTGGAGGTCACCGGCGTGGTGCTCACCAAGCTCGACGGCACCGCGAAGGGCGGCATCGTCGTGCGCGTGCAGCAGGAGCTGGGCATCCCGGTGAAGCTCATCGGCCTGGGGGAGGGGGCCGACGACCTGGCGCCGTTCGAGCCGCGCGCCTTCGCGGAGGCGATCGTCGGCTGACGCTGCCGGGAGCATCGCAGCGAGCTCCGGCGAGCGAGGAGCGGACCGGGGGCGGAAGCAGACGCACGGGCATCGTCGGCTGAGGTCCCCCTGAGGGGGTGCGTGCAACATGCCTGCAACGTGGGGGGCCGACACGCGGCGCGGAGTTCACCGCCGCGAAACAGCGGGGCGCTGCCGACAGAAACACGCCCCCGGCACGGTGAACGCCACGTCGCCCCGCACCCGCAGGGACAGGCGCCACCGACCGGCCGCCCGGCCGACGACCCCCTCAGGAGGTTGCCGTGGTCAACACCGGCGACACCGCCTGGATCCTCACCAGCGCGGCGCTCGTGCTGCTGATGACCCCTGGCCTCGCGCTCTTCTACGGCGGCATGGTCCGCGCGAAGAGCGTGCTGAACATGATGATGATGAGCTTCGGGGCGCTGGCGTTGATCAGCGTCCTGTGGGTCCTCTACGGCTACTCGATCGCCTTCGGGGACAGCGTCGGGGGCGCCGGGATCCTCGGCGACCCGGGTGAGTTCTTCGGCCTCAACGGCCTGATGGAGGACACCACCAGCGAGGAAGGTGGCCTGCCCGTCATGGCGTTCGTCGGCTTCCAGGCCGTCTTCGCCATCATCACCGTCGCGCTGATCTCCGGCGCCATCGCCGACCGGGCGAAGTTCGGCTCCTGGATGGTCTTCGCCGGCATCTGGGCGACCATCGTGTACTTCCCGGTCGCGCACTGGGTCTTCGCCTTCGACGGCGACGACATCGTGGGTGGCTGGATCGCCAACGACCTGGCGGCGCTGGACTTCGCCGGTGGCACCGCGGTCCACATCAACGCCGGTGCGGCCGGCCTGGCCCTGGCCCTCGTGCTCGGCAAGCGCCGCGGGTTCGGCCGCGAGGCGATGCGCCCGCACAACCTGCCCCTGGTGATGATCGGTGCCGGGCTGCTGTGGTTCGGCTGGTTCGGCTTCAACGCCGGCTCCGCGCTCGCCGCGAACAACACCGCCTCGGTCGCCTGGGTCAACACCCTGGTCGCCACCGGCGCGGCCATCCTCGGCTGGCTGCTGGTGGAGAAGATGCGCGACGGCCACTCCACGTCGCTGGGCGCCGCCTCCGGCGTCGTCGCTGGCCTGGTGGCCATCACCCCCGCCTGCAACGCGGTCTCGCCGATCGGCGCCATCATCATCGGCGTCATCGCCGGTGCGCTCTGCGCCCTGGCTGTCGGCCTGAAGTACAAGCTCGGCTACGACGACTCCCTCGACGTCGTCGGGGTCCACCTGGTCGGTGGCCTGTGGGGCACCATCGCCATCGGCTTCCTCGGCTCGGCGGACTCGCCGTCGGGCATCGACGGACTCTTCTACGGTGGAGGGGTCGACCAGCTCTGGCGCCAGGTCGTCGGCGCCGGTGCGGTGCTCGCCTTCTCCTTCGTCGTGACGCTGATCATCGGCATCGTGATCCAGAAGACGATGGGCTTCCGGATCAGCGAGGAGGACGAGATCACCGGTATCGACAACGTCGTGCACGCGGAGTCGGGATACGACTTCGCCTCGCTCGGCAGCAGCGGATCCACCGCACCACTGGCCGGCCAGGCACGCGCCGAGGCCCGTAGCACGGAAGGGAGTCGGGCATGAAGCTCGTCACCGCGATCGTCAAGCCCTTCAAGCTCGACGACGTCAAGAACGCACTGGAGCTGATCGGCGTCGCCGGGCTCACCGTCAGCGAGGTCCAGGGCTTCGGCCGCCAGCGGGGCCACACCGAGGTCTACCGCGGTGCGGAGTACCAGGTGGACTTCGTGCCGAAGGTCCGCATCGAGGTGGTCGTCAGCGAGCTCGACGCCGCCCGCGTCGTGGACGCCGTCGTCGAGGCCGCCTCGACCGGCCAGATCGGTGACGGCAAGGTGTGGGTGACCACGATCGACGAGATCGTGCGCGTCCGCACCGGCGAGCGCGGGGACGACGCGCTCTAGCGCAGCCGGTGCACACGTCGGCCGGGGTGGTGGGGTCCCTCCACCGCCCCGGCCGGCGCACTCCTGACACATGCACACCGGAGGGGAACGCGTGCTGGACACCGAGGCGCTGCCAGGACTGAGCCGCGCCGAGCGCGTGCAGGTCGTCGACACCTGGCTCGCCGGCCTGCTGGACGACGCCGTCGCAGGCACCCCGCCACCGCTCCCGCGCCGGGGCGGCTCCCCGCCCCGCACCGGCACCGACGGCCTGGCCCTGGTGGCCGTCGGGAGCCTGGGCCGCCGTGAGCTGCCGCCCTACGGTGACCTCGACCTCGTGCTGGTCCACGACGGCCGCCCGGAGATCGCCGCGATCGCCGACGCGCTCTGGTACCCGGTGTGGGACGCCGGCCTCCGGCTGGACCACTCGGTGCGCTCGGTGGACGACGCCGTCGC